>NZ_ANAC01000020.1 GCF_000341225.1 Nocardiopsis alba DSM 43377 | reverse complement strand
CGGGGAGCCGGTTCGGGCACGAGGCACCGGCGGGTCCGGGGGGTACGGTCGGGTCCGCGACAACGAGACGGCGCCCCCGCTCAACGTCAACCGTCGCGGAGCCACGACGACCTCCACCGCCTCCGGAGGGCGCCCCAACGGGACCTCCCGCACCACGGACCAGGCGCCCAGCCTCTCGGGCGGCGCAGGGGGCGGCTCGAACGGAGCCATCCCGCCTCGCCCCGCGGGTGGTTACACGGGTACCGGGGACAGCGGTTGGGCCTCGGTCTTCGGGACCACCGGACGGAGCACGGGTTCCGCCAGGAACGAGAGCGGAGGCGCCTCCGGCGGCGTCCTCGGTGGTGCCGCCGGCAACTCTCGGGCGGCCGGCGCCGATCGCCCCGAGCCCAGTACCGGACGCGGCATCTTCGGTGGCCGTGAGAACACCCCGCCTCGCGGCAACATCGGTGGTCAGGGTTCTCGCTGGGGCTCCCCGAGGGAGCGGCGGGAGCGCCCCGCCCCGCAGCGCCAGACCCGCCCGACGGCGCCCCCGCCCGGCGGTCGAGGGGACCGTGAGGGCGGCTGGCTGAGCGGCTCGGACAAGCGCCGGGACAACGCCCCCATCACCCCGTTCTGGGGCGAGGGTGGAAACTCGACCCGAGACCGTAAACGCGACGTCCCGTTCTGGCTGAACGACGACTGAGTGACCGAGTAGACGACGAGGCGACCGAGACCGTCATGCCCAACCCTCTCCCCGAACGCACACAACGAATGGTCGTGATCGGATTGATCGCGGCTCTGGCCGGGTTCGGGATCTACGTCAGCCTCGGCGGCTTCGGTGGAGACGAGGACGACGCCGCGGCCCCTCCTCGAGAGACGGCCCCCCTCGAGGAGACGACCGGGGCGCCCTCCGGCCCTCGGGGACTGGCCACGGTCCCTCCCGAGCCGATCACCACCACCGAGGCCGAGGACATGGACGTCCTCTCCTGGTTCCCGTTCAGCGAAGCGGAGTTCCAGGCCGCCGGGGCGACCGCGCAGGCCTTCGCCGAGGCCTACGGGACCATCGACTACTCCCGGCCTCCAGAGGACTACTACTCCTCGATGGAGGAGCTGGCCACGAAGGAGTACGCCGAGGTCCTGTCCGACTCCGAGAGGGCCGGGGCCTTCTGGGAGGAGATGAGCGGTAAGGAGGCAGTCGCCCGGGGCCTGGCCGAGGTCGAGGAGGTCCGGACCTTCGGTGCAGGGTCGATCACCTTCGTGGTCACGGCCCAGTCCATCACCGAGACCGGAGACGCCGAGTTCGACGAGGACCTGGGCGAGTTCGCCGTCACCGTGATCAAGGACGGCGGCTCCTGGGCGGTCTTCGACTTCCAGCCCGCCGACGTCGGACAGTTCGGGGAGGAGTGACACCTTGATCTGGCAGCGGACACCCCCCGCCGCGGAGACGAGCGGTTCCTGGACCGGCCGGATCGGCTGCCTACTGGCCGTGGCCATGGCGTTCGTCGTTCTCGTAGCGCTGATCTTCATCCCGGTCATCGGAGACCAGGCCGGTCGACTCGGCGCCCTGATGTCGAGCGGGGTGGTCTGTTCCCCCAACGCCGACGCCGAGCAACCGGGGACGAGCGAGTACGCCATGGACTCCATCCCGGAGAACTACCTGGAGCTCTACCGGGAGGCGGGGGAGGACCGAGGGATCCCCTGGAACATCCTGGCGGGGATCGGCCAGGTCGAATCGCACCACGGGCGTTGGGACGGCCCCGGTATCACCGAGGGCCACAACGACTGGGGTGCGGCGGGGCCTATGCAGTTCGGCTCGCTGGACGGATCCGCCGCCGGGAACAGCTGGGGCGGTGAGCCGATCCAGGACGTGGAGGACCGCCCCGACCAGGGATACGGCGTGGACGGAAACGGGGACGGGATCGTCAACGTGTACGATCCCGCGGACGCCATTCCGGCGGCGGCCGACTATCTGATCTCGCACGGGATCGAGGACGACGTTCGTCAGGCGATCTTCGGATACAACCGTGCCTGGTGGTACGTGGACGACGTCCTGGAATGGGCCGAACGGTATTCGGACGGCGACTTCGACACCACGGACTCCATCAGAACGGCGGTCGTCTGCCAATTGGACGAAGAGGGCGCGCCCATCGGCCGAGCCCCCGACGAATTGACGCAGGCCGTGGTCGACTGGGCCCTCGACCAGCGAGGAAAGCCGTATATCTGGGGCGGGACCGGGCCGGACGGTTATGACTGTTCGGGACTGACCATGAAGGCCTACGAGAGCATCGGGGTGACGGTTCCCCGGGTCTCCCAGGATCAATGGTCCTTCGGGCCGGAGATTCCGATGGGCGAGGAACAACCGGGCGACCTGGTCTTCTTCGACGTGACCCGCGCCGGAGAGCCTCCGGGGCCGGGCCATATGGGGATGGTCGTCGGAGATGGATTGATGGTCGAGGCCTGGTGCACCAACTGTGGCCCCATCGCGGTGCGCGAGTACGATGACCCGAATCGGGCGGCCATCGTCGGTTTCACCCGACCGCTCGAACATCCCGAAGTGAAGGCCCAGCTGGAAGCGCAGGCGTGACCGTGTCGGAGACGACGATCAGAGAAGAGACGAAGCGCGAGAAGCCTGCGAAGAGAGGGCTGCACGGCTGGAAGGCCGCACTGGCGGTCTTCGGCTGCGGAACCCTCGCGGCCTTCGGGGTCTTCGGTGTGATCGTGGGACTTCTCAGTACTCTGGTCTCGACGGTCTCTGAAGGTATCTCTCCCAGTTCTCAAGAACCTCCAATTTCAAGCCAGAGTGTCACCCCCAGAGAAGAATTCGTTGATGATAAGTTCGATCTTTGTGGGAGAACCCTCCCTTCTATTCGTGACTTGAATCTTAGTTTTACTGATTCTGGGTCTGGCTATGAAGATTCTGGAGTCGATGGGGGTGGGGTGGGCGAGGAGGACCTTGTTCGATCCGATCAGTGTGCTGGGACCCTTGCTCCGGCTGGTGCCTATATGGTTCCTTGGGATTTTGAGTTCGTCTATAGGGCGATTATCTACTCTCCGGGGGGTGATCGCGAAGACCTTGCTTCCGAGGACATGATCTCCCTGCAGGAACAGGTGGAGTCAGAAATGTCGGTCACTGAATCTGGCTCAGGGGATCTTGGTGATGAGTCGCGATACTACTATGGATCTCTTCAGGAGAATGAAGAGTCAATTTACGTTGTTGTAGTGAGGCAGCGAAGTGCGACTTACATGATATCGCTTTCGTCAACCGATGATGTGAGTTCCTCTAATTTTTCAAGCGAAGCTCGAAAATTTGGACCGCAGCTGGAAATAACACTGGGAAGCAGGATTCCTGAGTGAGTGCGGAGGAGTTCCCGGCCTCTGGCTAGGCGACGCCTGCCATGAAGTGGTGCCTGCACAGGGTCGTGTACGACTCGTTGCCCCCGATGTGCACCTGCTCGCCCTCGTACACCATCACCCCGTCCACCACGCGCGCGTTGTGGGTGGCGCGGTTGCCGCACCAGCAGCGGGCGTAGACCGGTAGGACCTCTATCCTGTCGGCGAGTTCCACCAGGCGTTTGGAGCCGGGGAACAGTTGCCCCTGGAAGTCGGTCAGGATCCCGTAGCAGTAGACGTCGATGCCCATACCGTCGACGACGCCCGCCAACTGGCCCACCTGTTTGTACGAGAGGAACTGGGCCTCGTCGCAGATGACGTAGGGCGCTTTGCGTTCGGCCACGTCGTCGTACAGGTCGAGTGCGTCGCCGACCTCGACCGCGGGGGACTTGAGCCCCAGGCGGGAGGAGATGATCCCCGATCCTGCGCGGTCCTGTTTCGTGTACAGCACGCCTTCGCCACCGCGGGAGTGGTGTTCCTGCAGGGCCATGGTGCTCTTGCCCGAGTTCATCGATCCGGTGAAGTACTTCAGCTCCGCCATGTCTCTTCCTCGGTCGCGGGCGCTGGTCAGGGGGCTACTCGGGAAGCCGCCGAGGCCAGCAGTGAACATATCAGCGGCGCGGGCCTCGTACCGCATCGGCTCCGATACGGCTTCGGGGGAGGGGCCGGAGTTCCGGGGCTCGTCTTCCCCACGTGTCGCGGTGGTGGAGGTTCGGTCTTGGCGAGGGCGGTGGATGATGTCGGGCCGAAATCCCGTGCTCGATGGACGCTGCTCGGGGACCGGGGTGCTGTTCATCCTCTTGTGGTCATCGGGTGTCCGGGCGGGCGTACCTTCGTCTGGTGGCGTCACCAGCCGGCATGAGGGGTTCGCCCCGTCCGCCGGAGGAGAGGCGCACCGTGAAGGGGGAGAGGCGCTTCTGTGCGATAACAGGCGCTTCGATATATTTGTACGCTCCTTGTCCTTATTCAAGGTGCCTATGTCGAGGGGAATGTGACGTTGAGGCGTGATCAGATCACTCAAATAGTGGAGAGCCGCTGGTTCTCCAATGTCATGTTCATGGTGATTCTGGTCAATGCCGTGATATTGGGCTGGTCCACCTACGGGGGTTCCGCCCTTCCGTATCTCCTCGGGATCGAGCGGATCACGATCGGTCTGTTCGTGGTCGAGATGGCGCTCAAGCTCTACGCCTGGCGGGGCAGGTTCTGGAAGGACTACTGGAACTGGTTCGACTTCATAGTGGTCGTGATCTCGCTGGTCCCGGCCACGGGGCCGTTCTCCGTGTTGCGGATCCTTCGCGTCCTGCGGATCTTCCGGGTGGTCACCGCGGTGCCGCAGATGCGGCAGATCATCGGCGCGCTGTTCAAGGCCGTGCCCGGTATGGGCACGGTGATCGGCCTGCTGCTGATCTTCATCTACGCCTCGGCGATCCTCGGAAACCAGCTGTTCAGCGAGACGGTTCCGGAGTACTTCGGCGACCTCGGGACCACGCTGTACACGATGTTCCAGCTCATGACCACGGAGGACTGGCCGGACGTCTCGGACGCGGTCCTGGAGCAGCACCCCTACGCGTGGATCTTCTTCGTCCTCTACATCGTGCTCACCGCGTTCGTCCTACTGAACCTGGTGATCGGTGTGATCGTCACTTCGATGGAACAGGAGTTCAACGCCGGGCGCTGGGAGGAGGATCAGGAGTTGGAGCTGATCCAGCACAAGGAGGTCCTGAAGCGGATCGCCGAGCTGGGCTCCCAGGTCGAGCGGCTCGAAGGGCTGCTGAGGCAGGAGCGGGCGGGAGGATCCGAGGAGCTCGCGACCACGTCCGTCCCAGGCGGCTCCGGTCCGGATGAGCCGAACGGCCCCGATCGTCCGGACACCCCGGCGGAGTCGTAGGCCCCGGAAGGCGGAGGAGTAGGCCCGCCGAAGGCGAGTAGAAAGACTCCGGCGGGCCGTCCCCACCCTCGGTAAGGATTATGTAGGAGCGGTGGCTTCGCCCGCGAGGGATTCGGAGATCATTTCGAGGTTTTTCTTCGCTCCGCTTGCACGCACGGGGGCGAATGGGATAATTCATCGTCCCCTTGCTGTGGATGAGCCCCGTATTCGGGTGATATCGGATCGAAGAGAAAGAGACCCCAAGGCGCCTTCGGCGCTCTGGGGTCTCTTTCAATCTCTCGGGAGGACGAATACGCCTCGACCGTGCACGGCACGTACCCGTCCTTGCTCGGCGAGGTGGTTCGTCGCCTTCACGATGGTGCCCTTGGAGACCCCGAACTCTTGTCGGAGCTGGTTGAGGGAGGGGATGGCTCTTCCTGGCGGATAGATCGCCGCATCTATGCGTGCGACGAGGATCGCGGCCAGTTGTACCCACACGGGGTCCATGGCCTCATTGTCGATCTCGGTGTCCGGCTTGTAGCCACTCGGTAGGTCCATGTCTCGAGCATGGTCGACGTGGGTTCATGAGCATCTTTCAGGGGAGTCAGTGGTTGACCTAGGAATACAGGGGTTAACTGGGGTACAGTAAAGGGAAGGTAACGTAAAACCCCGGCGACGTGCGGACACACGCCCCGGGGCCATGGCCGACCTGAACGAAGGCAGGACGACATGCAGATCCTACTGGCACTCTTCGCCGTGCTCGTGCGGCTTTCGCGACCCTCGCGCGGGTTGCACGCGGACTCCTACGGTTACGTCCACCAGCTCATCTCGGAGGTTCGACGCCGTTCTCACCGGGTGCGGCCCTACGTGAGGAGGTTCCGGCCTCCCCTGGACCTGATCGGTGCGACCGGAAAGGCGTACTGCGGATGAGCCACCATGGTCGCGACCACGTCATGGTTCCCGAACTCGGACGTTCCGACGTCCTGGTCGCCGAGATCTCGCGACTTCTCGCCTCCCCCGGCCGTGCGACGCGGGCCGTCCGCGAACTGAGGCGGGTGGACGGGCTCTTCTCCGAACTCGATCGCCGGATGAGGGCCGGAGCGCCTCCGCCTCGAACCTGGCGGGTTTTCGGATGTGATCGGGGTGCGCCTCCGGTGTTCCGCAGGGGGATCGCGTACGACTATGCGACCAACTGCTACGAGTCCATGAGTGAAGCGCTCCGGAGGGGACCTGGCGCGGCACAGGCCTGGAAGACCCTGGCCGAGGTTGAACGGTGCTGGCGCCGCCTGAACGATGCCCTCACCGAACGCTCACCCTTGCCCGAACCCTGGCTCCGCGAATAAGGGCGGCACCACCGAGCAGACGATGCCGGAAGGCGGGGGAGGGGCTGTCCTCGTAGGAAGAACGGAGGTCCCGATCGGGAGGGCACCACAGCGGTCGTTCGTACCTGCCTCGTCACGGTGAACCGAACACGGTCGGGGGTGGTGTCGCGTAGGCGGCGCCACCCTGAACGTGTCTATGGGCTGCCTTGAAGACCCATCCCAGAAGAGGGGTGGGATTTTTCGTGCCGGGCCCTCGCCTGCGATGAGCGCGAGTTCTCGAGAACCGACAATCCGGGCTCCGGTGGCTCCCTCGTCAAGAGACGCGCGAGCGCGGCAATGCTCTCTCCCCCTGCCGGCTTCGAAGATGTCGGCCTCTCCCGAGTGAGTCGAGGTTCCGTAGATCATGCCGGCCCTCTTCACCCGGTAATGGCCACTCCCGGCCACCCTTCCACCGCCTCTGTTGTCGGTGCGGTGGCCAAGATAGGAACGGTACGAACGCCCGACCCGAGGAGGGGACTCATGGCGGAAGACGAAGAGCGAGCTCGTAAGTACTGGGAGAACATC
Source organism: Nocardiopsis alba DSM 43377 (assembly GCF_000341225.1). Classification (GTDB taxonomy): domain Bacteria; phylum Actinomycetota; class Actinomycetes; order Streptosporangiales; family Streptosporangiaceae; genus Nocardiopsis; species Nocardiopsis alba. Next base: position 33,701 of record NZ_ANAC01000020.1, on the reverse strand, counting down.
TCCAGGATCGAACGTAAAGAAAGGTTGATGGGGGCCATAGAAAGCGTGTGGCTTGCCTATCAACTTTTGGAGGCCAGGGCTGAGCCTGGCTCTGATGAGCGAGAGGAGTTCGGTGCTCTTCGAAAATACTACATGGATGTAAAAAAGAGAGTTCATTTGCTTTCTGAAGATGAGAAAGATCGGATTCTTGAGGAGTATCCGAAGATCGCTGATCGCCTTGATCGGGAGTATGGTCTGTGAGCTTCGATTGGACTATCGGTCAAGATGAAAAAGAGATTGCTGTTCAAAGAAGGATTGATGATATAACCCCGTTGGAGAGGCCTGATCGTGGGGCCTATGATCGTCCTAGGGCGATCATTTTAGGGGGACAGCCTGGGGTTGGGAAGAGTACAACTCAGGATGATCTTGTTGATGGTTTGGGTCGATCATCGACCGCCTCTTATGATGGTGATGATAACTCTAAATTTCATCCTTTTTTCAAGGAGATAGCGCGAAGTAGTCGCTTCGAAGGGTATGACCTTGCTGGGCAGATGCTTCCAGCGAACATGCATCGTCGATGCATGGACCACTTGAGGGCCGGGAGTCCAAAGTATGATGTCGTCGCCAGTCATCCGCTGGGAAGAAAGGAATGGGCGGAGTCCTGGGTGAGAGGCTTCTCCGATGAGGGGTATCACACCAGTGTCGCCTTCGTGGCGTCGCATGAGTCCAATAGTCTCCTCGGGATCGCCGATAGATACCAGACATCGCGAGATGAGAGGGGCTACGGACGCTGGGTCGGCAGGAGGTGGCATGATGACTTCTACCGGAACATTCCCGAAGTAGCGCATGACCTGGAGTCCCGTGGGCTGGTCGACTCCATATACGTCACCAACCGTGATGGGCGGATCCTCTATGAGAACCATCGTGGTTCCGATGGTCGAATGCGTGACCCGTTGGGTGCCCGCGACACCATCAAGGCGGAGCGAGATCGGCAGCCGACGGCAGAGGAGACCGAACGCTTCGAATCCAGGGTCTCCTATCTCGAGGACCCGAACCGCTTAGGTCCTGAAAAAGATGCCGAGCCCGTGCATAATCGCGTCCGAGAGACCGTGGAGGAGGCGAAGAGGCGGCATGGTCGCCATCTTGAGGAGAGCCGGGGCAAAGAGGGGCCCGAGATCTCGGAGACCTCCATCCCCGAAGCCCTGCGTGAAGCCAGAGACCGTGACCGTGCCCTTCACCGTGAGAAGGCTCCGCAGCCTCCCTCCCCGGAGGAGAACGAGAAGAGCGTTCTAGGGCGGGATAACACGATCTCCGCGATACGGAAGGACCCGCAGGCTTCTGAACCACGGGGCCGCTCGAGCGCTCGGGAACTCTCGCAGGGGTCCGAGAGCAGCCCGGTCCCCACCGTCACCGGACAGCGTGCGGGCTCGGAGTCCGTCGACTCCACCGATGGCGATCGGCGATCAGTCCGGGATTCCACCGGGTCGAGCGGTTCGAGTGGCCGGAGCGAGCCGGAGCCGAGCCTGTCCGCCTCCTCCACCTCCGAGACGGGATCCGCGGCGGCCTCCCCGGCCGAGGGACCTTCTCCCTCCGACATCATCGACCTCAAACTCCAGCGGATTCGCGAAGCGCGAGAGGCTCAGTCCGCCCGGGAGCGGAAGGTGCCCGATAGGAGAAGAGGACCGGTCCGAGACCTGGGCCGTGAGGATCCGGGACTCGGACTATGACCGTCGATCCCTATGAGGCCAGGGTCGCCAGGCTCGAGCAGCAGGTGGCGGAACTCGCCGACGAGATCCTCGCCCTCATGGCGAAAGCCTCCGGTGCCACTGTCTCCGGGCGGAACGCCGATACCCCCTGTGTGTGGGCGGAGATGCCCCCCGACGTCGCTCGAGAACACCTCGAACGGCTCCAGGACTGGATGAGCCGAGTACTCGTTCATCACCCCCGCGTCGTCTCCGTGCTCCACCCCTGTTGGTACCGTCACCCCGCCGCTGTTCAGATGCTGTTGGATGTACGGCGCAGCTGGGAATACGCCTACCGGCACAACCCCGAGACCCCCCACCTGTCCATCGCCTGGTGGCAACAGGACCTGCCGAACCTGGAACACGCGCTCGCGCGGGAACTGAACCACTGCACCGGTGTTCGACACGATCCCGATCGAATCCCGGTCCCTCTCGTGGACCCGGCCCAAGCGCACCGACACCTCTCCCAACGAGCTCCGCATCCCCGCCCCTGACCCTCCCGTACGCGACGAGATCCCCCATGTACTGCGATCAATGTGGAGCGCGGTCCTCAGCGGACCACGCTCGCTGCCCCGCCTGCGACGCGGCCCCCGCTCTACCTCCGAGCGGCCGGATCAGGTCGACCCCTCGGCCGACGATGGGCGACAAGGAACGGTCCGCTCCCCTCGATGACTCCGCTCCGAGCATCGGGACCGAGCCACCCCCGGACGACGAGCCCCAGAGCCGGGCTTCGCGGGCCGGCCATGCCCCGAGACCACAGCGACCGCCACGACGAGGAACGTCCGGCCTGCTCGACAACGTGATCGGGAACGGGGCGGCTCTCATCGCGACCTGGTTCAACATCCCGTTCGTTGTACTCCTCGTCGCTCTCGGGGCGATCTTCGGAGGCATCGGCGGTCTGGTCTCCGGGACCATCGCCGGACCCGGGGTGGTCAGCCGGTTCGACATGGTCTTCTCTCTGGTCCTGCCCATGCCGGTGAGCATGTCGGATCTGATGCCCAACGTCTCCTTCCCCGCGGGAGGGATGGTGGGGGGTTTGATCGGCACCTTCAAAGGTGGGCTCAAGATGCTCGAATTCGGCGTACTACTGCCTTACTCCTTGATGTGGTCGCAGGACCCCCTCCTCCCTCTGGGTGCGACCCTCGGGCAGATCGTCTCCGGCCTTTCCATCGCCTCCGTCTACGTCCTCTATTGCAGGGTGGTGGAGGCGGGCCGCTTGCGTGTCACGGGAGCGCGCCGCCCCAGTAGAAGAGAGGCGGAGTTCCTCGAACCGATCATCGCCAGGGCCGCGGCCAGGATGGGGTTGGACCGACGTCCTCGACTCCTGATGGACGACGATCGCGAACCCAACGCCTACGCAGGGATCCATCACATCATCGTGAACAGAGGGCTGCTCGAGGCCCTCCGCTACGACACCGAGGCGATCTCCGGGGTCATCGCTCACGAAGTGGCGCACTACAAGCACGGTGACGCGCTCGGCCTCGCCTGGAACCGGGGTATCGCCTGGCCGCTCTATCTCCTCTACGAACTCGCCCACCGATGGCAGGCCTCGGCCGTGTACTGGACCGTCCTGCTCGCACTGGTCAGAGTGCTGCTGTGGAGCGTCATCTTCACCATCCGGTTTCTCATCATGCCCCTCAACTCCCGCCACTGGCGAAGAAGCGAACTCCGGGCCGACGCGGAGGCGCGTGAAGCCGGCTACGGCCCCGGGCTGTACACGGCGCTCACCATCCTGGGCAAGAACTTCGACGGAGCACGCAACGGGTGGGACCAGAGCATCCTCGCGACCCACCCCGCCACGGAGCTGCGTCTGGAACTCCTGGAGGAACCCGGTAGGACGCCGACGCTCGAAGGTGGCTCCACCGACGTCGACCACGGTCCACCCGCCTCCCGGATCCTCAAGGACTGATCCCCATGACCGAGCTCTTCGCCCCTTTGCCGCCGACCCGGCTCGACCTCAGAAACCGCGTATACCTGGGATTGGACCCCGCGGACGGATACAAACGGGTGTGGTCGGCCCCCGAGGACTCGGTGGGTCTCATCGGGCCGCCTCGGTACGGCAAGACCTCCGGCGTCATCATCCCCACGCTTCTGCACTGGTCCGGCCCGGTGGTCAGCACGACCACCCGAGGCGACATCCTGCGTTTCTGTGGAGATCGGCGCCGCCATATCGCGGCCCCTCAAGGGAGGGTGTACGTCTACGACCCTTTCGACAGTGAGGGGATGGGCGCGACCATGAGGTGGTCGCCGCTGGCCGGATGCGCCGACCCGACCGTGTGCTTTCGCCGGGTACAAGGCATGACCGGCGCGGTCGGCGGACTCAAGGACGGCGAACATTGGCAGAGCGGAGCGGCGCTCATCCTTCGAGGACTGTTCCACGCCGCGGCCCTGGCCGAAGCCCCCATGAGTGAAGTGCGTCGTTGGCTGTCCGCTCAAGAGACGCGCAGGCCCGCGCAGATCTTGAGAGAACACTCGACCTCGGCCGTCGGTTGGGCCGACGATCTGGAGTCGACACGGCTCCTGGGGGAGAGGGAAAGGGGATCGTTCTACTCGGTGGCGCGTAATTGTCTGGAAGCCACCGCCGAACCCCGCGTGCTGGAATCCTGCTCCGCAGTGGATCTGGACATCGACCATTTCCTGGCCACCGACTCGTCGCTCTTCATCGTCGGGCCGAGCCACTACCAGTCCGTGGTCGCCCCGATGATCGTCGGCCTGGTCGACTCCATCGCGCAGCGAGCGGCCGAGATCGCCGCCTTCCAGGGAGGACGATTGCGCAGGCCGCTGCTGTTGGCCTTGGACGAGGTCGCCAACATCGCGCCGCTTCCGAGTCTGCCGGCCCTGGTCTCCGAAGGCGGAGGCCGAGGGATCATCACCTTGTGGGCGGCCCAATCCCTGGCCCAACTGCGTGGACGTTACGGAACCGACGAACAGCAGGCGATCCTCACCGCCACCACAGCCAAGATCATCTACGGCGGGATGTCCAACGAAGCCGATCTGCGCAACGTCTCGGCGTGGAGCGGTGAGCAACGTCGGATCGAGGTCACGATGCACGGAGGATCTTCGGACCCCATGCCGATGGATCGTCGAGCGGTCATCCGACCCGAATCCGGACAGAGCTATTCGACCAATGTCACCTACCGTCCGGTGCTTCCGATCGAGGCGATCCAACGGATGCCGCCGCACAACGCCTGGCTGTGGTGGCGATCCGAACCGCCTCTCCACGTGGAGACCCGGCCGGCCGGACTGATCGACGGATACCGGAAGGTCAGCGGTTACACCCCTGAACACGGTACGGAGGAGTGGGGGTGAGGGGGACGCCGCGTCGGATGACGGTCCAAGGTCCTGGAGAGAAACGGCTGTGCTCGGAGTGCGGAGCCGGAGCGGCTCGCAGGCAATCGCTGTTCTGTGTCGAATGCGGGGCCGGGTTGCCCCTCGTTCGGCGCCCCTGGTGGAGACGTCGGCGGCCTCTCATCGCCTTGGGGACCGTCATGGTTCTGCTCACGGCGATGGCGGTGTGGAGGATCCCCGCCGGGATGGCGACCGACCCTCGTGGACCGGTCGAGGACCTCGCGGACGCACTACGCAGAGGGGACATGGAAACGATCCTGGAGATGGTGGAGATCGATGCGCATCGAGCGGAGGAGTTCTCCGGACTCGCTCCCGAACGGCCGCCAGGCCTGCTCTCGGCCGAAACCATCGAGGAGGGATGGGAACTCCCGGGCATCGTGCTGGGAGAACCGCGCGAGGAGGGTCCCGACCTGACAGAGAAGGACGCCCTGTCTCACGCCGTGGACGGCCGAAGGCCTCCGGGGCTGCGTGTGACCGCTATGAAGTTCGGTGACCTCTGGACCGTCGCAGTGCGGACCAGACAGAGGAACTCGGGGTGGATCCGGGACTGGGAGCTGGACAGCCCGGCGACCATACCCCACCTGCTGGGGAGTATCGCCCTCCCGCACCCCGCGCTCGGAACGCTGACCATCGGCGGTACGACGTTCGAACCTCGGGATGACCGGATGGCCTTGACGTCCAACAGCGCGGACGCGTTGATCGGCGTCTACCAGGTCACCTACGAGCACCCGATGTTCGAACCGGCCACGGAGACGGTGGCCGTACGTCCGGGCGGGGAGACGACGCTCTCTCTGGAAGTGAGAGAACTGAAGGAGGAGGTCACCGACGAGGCCACGGAGCAGATCCGACGACATATCGAAACCTGTGTGGAGGAGAGCACGGTCCTTCGGCCGGTCGGATGCGTCATAGGGCACGACCCGGGCCACTACTTCCCCCTGCGTGGTGACGCGGTGTGGGAACTCGAGCGTATGCCCGAACTCGAGTTCGGGCCGACGGCCTCGGATGACGACAACGGTCGGCCCAGAGCCGTCGTCACGACCACTGTGCCGGGAGAGGCGTCGGTGACCTACGCCTACAGCCAGGAGCCCGAACGGACGGACACGGTGGAGATCGTGGTCGGCGGATACGTGGAGTCGGGGGAGGACGGCGCACCGACCTGGAGACCGTGAGGATCCGGAACCGCGGGCTCGCCGCACCCTTGACCGGTCCGGTGGAAGGGCTGGAAGTTCACTCTGGCTCGGAACAGCGGCCGGACGGCATGGTCGTGCCGCGGGGGCGGGTGGTCGGGGCTCTCGGGACCCATGAGACCAGAGGTGCGGCCACGGGTCGCCTCTCACACGCGTGTGGTGCGGTCGGTGGGTGTTCACCCTCGGAAATTCGTTTCCCCGGGCGGGGACGTGTCCGTTAACGTGCTCCACGTGAGTCTTCCCGAAGCGTCCAAGCCGGGGCTGTCGGCACACCGCCGGTAGCCCGAGACACCCCTGGATCCCGGCCGAGCGACCGTGGCGAACGAGGCCCGTTCCGTTCGGCGTCTCCCTGGAGCCTCGGCCCCGAGTGGCGAGGCCTTCCTCGGCGATCCCCCGTGTCCGAAGTGCCGGTCGTGTGAGCGCACACCCCGTGACCTTCACGAACTTCGGATGGATGCTCATGCCCGCTCTGCTCTACCTTCTCGCCGTCGCGGTCTTCGCGCAGGGGACCTCGGAATTCGTCCTGGCCGGACTCCTTCTCGGGATCTCCGCGGACTTCGATGTCTCCTCGGCCCGCGCCGGCCTGTTGACCTCGGCCTTCGCGATCGGGATGGTCATCGGCGCGCCGTTGATGGCCGCGCTCGGTCGTGGACTTCCCCCACGCCGGACCCTCGCCGGTTTCCTGGCGCTGTTCGTCCTCGCCCACGTGGTGGGCGCGCTCACCCGCGACTTCGACGTCCTGTTCGCGACCCGTGTCCTGGCGGCCCTGGCCAACGCGGGGTTCCTCGCGGTGACCCTCTCCACCGTGGCCGACCTGGTCCCCGCGGAACGCCGGGCCCGAGCGCTCTCGGTGATCCTGGGCGGGACCACGCTGGCCCTTGTCGCGGGGGTTCCGGTCGGTTCCCTCATCGGTTCCCTGCTCGGTTGGCGGGCCTCCCTCTGGGCCATCGCCGCCGTCTCCCTGATCGCCCTGTGCGGGGTGGCCGTCGCCGCTCCGAAGGGTTCCTCGAGTGCGGAGAGGAAGCCGGTCCCGCTCGGTCGTGAACTACGTGTCCTCGCGCGCTGCCCGCTCCAGGTGAATCTCGCTCTCGGAGTGCTCGTCAACGGAGCCACCTTCTGCGTCTTCACCTATCTCCTGGTGATCGCCTCCGGGCCGGCGGGTGTCGCCGAGAACGTCCTGCCCGCGGTGCCGGCGGTGTTCGGTGCGGGCGCCTTCGTCGGGGTGACGGCTGCGGGCCGTCTGGGGGACGGCTCCTGGTACCGGCTGATCGTGTGGACCGGCCCTCTCCTCGTGCTCGGTTGGGCGCTGATGGCGCTGACACTCGACATGGCGCCGCTGTTCTGGGCGCTGCTCTTCGTTCAAGGGGCGCTGTCCTTCTCCCTGGGCAGCACGTTGATCTCGCGGATCATGGTCACCGCGCACGAGGCGCCGACCATGGGAGGCTCCTTCGCCACGGTGGCCCTCAACCTCGGCGCGGTCCTCGGACCGATCGTCGGCGGGTTCTCCATCGAAGCCCTGGGGGAGAGGGGGCCGCTGTTCGCCGGGGCGCTCTCGGCCACGGCGGCCGTCCTGCTCTGGTGGTGCGCGGCGGCGTCGAGGCGTGGAGCGGGGGCGGGGAGCACGGTCTCTCGCTGAGGGGCTCCGGTGCGAGCTCACCTGTCCTGCGCGGGCCGGTCCTGATAGGGAGAACGCATGAACTCGCCCTCTGCCCCAGGCCATCTCGAGGAACCCGGCGCCGGAAGGTCTTTCGACGGCGCCGGACCCGAGCCCGTGGGGGTCCTGGCCGCCGATCACCTTCGTACGGTGGACGCCGAAGTCCTCGGAGACCCGGACGCGTCGGATGCCATGACGGAGAGCGGAGGCTTCACCGGGGTTCTCCTGGAGAGGGACGGACCGAATCTCACCTTCGTTCGAACGGTGGTGGTCGGCCGGAACGACGGCCCCTGCTTCTACCGACTCGACAGTGGCGGACTCATCGAATACGGGAACTACTACGGCGGACTCGACCGAGGCCCCTCACACGAATGGGACGAGGACGGGAACCTGATCGAGGAGATCACGGACACGCTGACGAGAAGATGGGACGCCTCCGGCCGCCTGGTGCACCTGGAGAGACGGTCGAGCCGGGATGGCGAGGAGGCCCCGATCTCGTCGCCACGGGTCCCCCCTCACCCGGACGAGCCCGGTGCCCGAGGTCATGTGGAGGCCGTGCGGCTGACGGATCTCGTCTTCGGCGACCGGGTGACGTACACGGGGGATCCCTATACGGGAACGGCGGTCTTGGCCGATGCGGACGGAGGATGTCGCGCACACACCTTCATCGAAGGCCACGAGTTCGGCCCTTTCCGAGTCTGGTCTCCATCGGGCGGGCTCATCGTGCAGGGCGTGCGCGGGCGTGTTCGGGGTCGGGCAGGGCCGGAGCCGGGAGGCGGTCTCTACGGGCCGGTGGGGCCGTGGCATCGATGGGACGAACGGGGACGCCTGCTACGAGAGGTCGTCCACGACGCGCTGGGGAACAGGATCATCCGCCGGGAGTTGGACGAAAGCGGCGACATCGTCGAGCAGGAGAGGTACGAGCCGGTCGTGCGGATGGAGGATCCGGTGACAGGGGAGCGGAGGGCGGCCCCCTGGTTGTGAGGTGCCCGTCACCGCGGTGAGGGCGAGGGACCCCGCAGCGGGCCGGGGAGGAGCGGGACCTCCCCGGGATGATGGGTGATGGGGGACGGATTTCAGGAGTTCGGTCTAGAACCCGCGAATGCGGCGCCCGTAGTCGCTTTCGGGGTGAAGGATCGCATCGGCGACACGGCCACCGGCATCCTTAGCGCCACCGGCGAAGTTGAGAACCCCCGAGACGTTGGCACTGGCGGCGATGCCGTGCCAGTAGCGGGCTTCGCGCTCCCATCGGATGGGAGCGATCAGCCTTTGGAGTTCCTGGAAGCCGATACGTTCATGGCCGGTACTCCAGCTGGTCGTCTGGTGGACGGCGACCCCCAGGCCGGCCAGGACTGCGGGGGCGGAGATGGCGCTACGCGACCGGAAGTGCGGGTAGAGATCGCTGACCAGTTGAGAAAGGAGAGCGGTCAACTCGTGCTCGACCAAGTGAAGGTCGAAACCTCGGGGAAGATGATCCTCGTGCACCGTGCTGGAGGAGAGACCGATTCCTTGGCGTCCGTAGAGAGCGGTGATCACCAATACCCGGAGAGCGGAAAGCGTGACGACCTGAGGATCGCCCTTGGTCAGCTGCCGCTTCTTGGCCTGGACCAGATCGGCGAAGGGCACGATCCGTCCTTCGTGCTCCACTTTGACGCTCTCGGCGATCTTTCGAGCGATCTTGGTGCCGATATCACGCTGATCCATGGACATGGCGAGGTTCTTGGCCACCGGGACCCCTTCGACGTTGCGGTCGTAGAAGATCTGACGTGCATCGGTGACCTCGAGCCCGAAGTACAGCTCGAAGGGGAGTCGAACTCTGTTGAGTTGATCTGTGGTGACACCGAAACGCTCAGGGGCGTCGTAAAGCTCATGCCAGGCGGTCACCTGGGTCTCGCCATCGATGGCCACCACCGGGGAGCCCGGAGTCACGGTGATGGTTCGGATTCCGCTGCGTGGGATCAGTTCATCACTGATGGCACCGGGCGTACCTTCCAGCCAGAGAGTGACGGGCGGGGTGGACCAGCCTGCTCCGTGAGTTCCGTTCAACCCAGAAGCGATGTAAGAGGCGTAGGAATCTACATTTCGCCCCCTTTTGTGAAGACTTCAGCATGCGCTGAACAAGAGCCCGGACTTCAGCGTGCCTTCGCTGAGGACCGGACGCGTGCTTCATGGACCGCTTGTCCTCTTCTTTCTTGGGGGAGGGAACCAACTGAAGAAGGGTCGGAAGCCCCAGGGTGCCGATGGCCGCGTCAGAGCGGAACGGGATCACAGTGAGTTGGATCCCTTCAACGAACTCGGTCGGCATGGTCAGGGTCATGAAGGGGGTTCACCTCTCGGCTCATAGGGGGAGGGAAGGACCGGTGGAACCGTGTTCCTTCCTTGCACCAGGATAGGAGAGGAGAAGAGGCCGGGGGAGAACGTGTGAAGAGCGTGGTGGCCGCTTCTCACCGGGACGACGGCCGTGATGCCCCTCGTTCTCGGGGGATCCGGTGAGGGAGCGGAGGGCGGTGCTTTGGCTGTGGGGCGGGCCGGTTAGGGTTCGGCCATGAACGTCGACAGCCATCTCTCCGCCCTGTTCTCCTTGGAAGGCCGGGTCGCCGTGGTGACCGGTGGGAGTTCCGGGATCGGTCGCGCCATCGCCGAGTCCCTCGCCCGGGCGGGGGCGGGCGTGGTGCTCGTGGCGCGCGGCGAGGCGGGCCTGGTCGCCGCGGTCGAGGAGATGACGGCCGAGGGGCTGCGGGCGGCCTGGGTGAGCGCCGACCTGGGTGATCGGGACGGGGTGCGCGCCGCGGCCGAACGGGCGGTGGAGGCCTTCGGGGAGCCGGACATCCTCGTCAACAGCGCGGGGATCAACCTGCGGCCGCCGATGGGCGAACTGGACGAGGACGTCTGGGACGCGACGATGTCGGTGAACCTGGAGGCGCCCTATCTGTTGGGGCGGCGATTCGGGCCGGGGATGGCCGAGCGGGGGTTCGGTCGGATCGTCCACGTGAGCTCTCAGCAGGCGCACCGGGCGTTCGTGAACAGTGGCGCCTACGGGGTCTCCAAGGGGGCGTTGGAGGCGTTGGCCCGCTCCCAGGCCGAGGCCTGGTCGCCGTACGGGGTCACCTGCAACACGCTGGTGCCCGGCTTCGTGATGACCCCGCTCAACGAGAGGCTCTCCTCGGATCCGGCCAAGGTGCGGGAGTTGGCGGAGCGGACCATGGTGGGCCGCAACGGTCTGGCGGAGGACTTCGCCGGGGCCGCGGTGTTCCTGGCGAGCGGGGCCTCCGGCTACGTCACCGGGCAGACGCTCTTCGTCGACGGCGGTTTCTCCGTGCACTGAGATCGAGCAAGGGCCGAGGAGGGGCGTCAGGCCGGTGCGTTCTAGGCTCGTGACCATGAGATTCACCGGACTCAGTGCCTTTCCTCTCACCCCGTTGGCCGATGACCGGATCGACGAGGACGCCTTCACCGCCGGGATCCGACGGCTCGCGGCCGCCGGCGTCGACTCGATCACCGCGCTCGGATCGACCGGTTCCTACGCCTACCTGGATCGGGAGGAACGGGCCCGGGCCGCCCGCCTGGCGGTGGAGAACGCCGGGGACGTGCCGGTGGTCGTCGGCGTGGGCGCGCTGCGTACCTCCCACGTGCTCGCGCACGTCGAGGACGCCCAGCGGGCCGGGGCGTCGGGCCTGTTGGTGGCGCCGTTGACCTATCAGCCGTTGACCGACGACGACGTGTACGGGCTCTTCGACGACGTCACGAGGAACAGTTCGGTCCCGGTGATCGTCTACGACAACCCGCGCACCACGCACTTCACGTTCACCACCGAGTTGTACGCGCGGATCGCCGGGTTGCCGGGGATCGCGTCGATCAAGATCCCGGGGGTCCCCGCCGGGCCGGCGGAGGCCCGCGCGCACGTCGAGGGGGTCCGGGCCGTGCTCCCCGAGCACGTGACGATCGGTGTCTCGGGCGACGCCTTCGCCGCGGAGGGGCTGATCGCCGGATGTGAGGCCTGGTACTCGGTCGTCGGCGGCACCCTGCCCGAGGTGGCGCTGCGCGTCACCCGTGCCGTGCGCGACGGTGACCCGGAGGCGGCGCGGGCGGAGTCCGAGCGGCTCGCGCCGCTCTGGGGGCTGTTCGCGGAACCGGGCGGAAGCCAACGTGTCATCGCGGCCGTGGCCGAACATCTGGGGTTCGCGCGTCGTTCGAGTCTGCCGAGACCGATCCTGGGGCTGGACGACGCTCAGCGCGCCAGGGTGGCCCGTGTGGTCGACGACCTCCACTTGGCGGAGGGCCTCTGACGGGGGTCACTTCCGGAAACGGCCGAGGAAGTGGGGGCCGGTGGGCTCGTCGTTGGGGTCGAGCTCGTGGCCGCCTCCGTTTCCTCCGGTCTCGTCTTCGTTCCGGGCGCCGCTGTCGGGGGAGTCCGGGCCCCCGTTCGGGGTCTCCTCGGCCAGGACGCCGATCTCCCGACGCAGCCGGTCCAGCCTGCGGAACGTGGCCAGGGTGTCGGGGTGGCCCGGTCCCAGCACCCGGCGCCGGTCGCGCGCGACCTCGGCCAGATCGCGTGCGGCGCCCTCGGTGTCCCCGGCGAGGGCACGCCGGCAGGCCAGTTCGTGCCGGCAGGCCAGGGTCGTCGGGTGGTCGACGCCCATCACCTCGGCCCGGACCTCCACGAGACGGTCGAACTCGGTGACCGCGCCTCGCGGGTCTCCGGCCTCTCCCCGCCAGTGCGCGAGGTTGTGCAGGGTGGTGAGCGTGTTCGGGTGGTCCGGGCCCAGGTGGCGTCGCTGGTCGGTGAGCAGGGCCCTGGCCTCCTCGACGGCCGTGGTCAGGTCGCCGGACTCGGCACGGCACACCGCCAGGTTGCCCCGGGCGCTCAGGGTCTCCGGTCGGTCCGGGCCCAGCCGCCGGTCCAGGTCGATCAGGAGGTCCCGGTAGAGGGGGATCGCCCCGCCCGGGTCTCCGGCCCAGGACCGCAGGTAGGCGAGGGCGTGCCGGAGTCGCAGGGTCGCGACCCCGTCGGGGCCGGACGCGATCGTGTGGTGCCGGCGGGCCTTCTCCAGGCCTCGACGGATCCGTTCGGGGTCCTCGACACGTTCGGGGAGGTCGCGGGAGAGCGATTCGAGGAACACGTCGCGGTAGGGGAGCGCCCGTTCCTCCCGATCCACCCGTGGGAGGCCGGCGGAACGGAAGAGCAGGGGATGGGGGTCTCCCTCCCATAGCCACGCTCGCCGTTCGGGGCAGGCGAGCAGGGCCCGGACGCTCGATCTCACCCGCTGGTCCGACACCGATCCGGGGGCGCCGTCCGAGGACACCGACACCAGGGCGTCGGCGACGGCGCGGATGCCCTCTCGGTCGGGTCGGGTGAGCGGGTGTTCACGGGCCGCGCGGCGGGAGAGGTGGTGGGTGCCGATCACCAGAGGGGTGCCCCGGTCGATCAGGTGGAGGCGTTCCAGCGAGGCCAGCGCCAAGCGGATCTCTTGTTCGGCCGGTCGACGCGGGGGTGAGACGCGTCGCCCCAGGTGTTCGCGGAACGGTCGGGAGACGAGGACCTGTTCGGGTGTGGCGGAGGGGCTCAGCAGACAGAGCAGTCCCAGGAGTGGACGGGCGATCCCGGACGGTCGGTGGGCGTCGGCCCGTTCGAGGGCCAACTCCCAGGGGCCCGTGCTTCCGGGGTGTTCCCTCAGCAGTTCCAGGTAGTCGGCGCAGGTGGTGCCCCGGTCGGCCATGTACGCCACGGCCTGGCTCAGGGCGAGGGGCAGGCGGTCGAGTCCGGTCGCGAGGGCGGCGGCCTCGTCGGCGGTGTGCGCGATCCCCGATTCGGTCAGGGCCGTGCGGAGGAACCCGGCGGCCTCGGCCTCGCTGTACACGTCCACCTCCACCGGGCGTCGTCCTCGGGCGGGCAGGAGCCGGGCCGGTAGACGGGTGGTGACGATCGTCCGCCCCTCCTCCCGGCCGGAGGGCGGCCACAGGTCCTCGACCCGGGCGGGGTCGGTCAGGTCGTCCCACACCACCAGCCACCGTCGTCCCGAACCGGAGGAGGGGTCGCGCAGCCGGTCGAGGAAGCGGCCGGCCGCCAGTTCGGGATCCTCGGGGCAGTGGGAGAGGAGCCGTCGGGCGGCGTGGGCGTAGGCGAAGACCACGCCCTCCCGGTCGGAGGCGTCGGCCCAGACCAGCAGGTTCCCGCCCCGTTCGCCGAGGAGGGAACGGGCGTGGTGGGCGGCCAGCCGGGTCTTGCCGACGCCGGACGGGCCGGTCAGCACCTGATGGTCGGTGGGGTGACCGAACCCGGAGAGGGCCTCGTCGAGGACGGGGCCGATCTCCCTCTCCTGGAAGTGGGTGGAGCGACGTGGGAGAGGGACGGCGCCGGCCCTGATCGGCCAGTTCGTCGGGTTTCGGTCGGTGGGGAGAACACCGGTGTCATCGTTGTCGTGGGGGCTGGCGTTCAACGGCCACACCCTTCCCGGGGTCCGAGGGAGCCGCGTCCCGTGCAGGCGACGCCTATGAGTCGTATGCCCCGACACCTGGTCGGGAACCCCCACCATGAAGGGGGTTTCGGACGATCCACTTCCCCTTGGGGCGGGGAATCAATCACACGGATCTCGCTGTCCCAGGTCATCGGCGTGTACCGACGGTGAGGGAGGCACGACACAGAGTCCGATTCGTGATGTGAGGGGAGGGGACAATGTGGTGAACGGGGCCAGAGAACCCTGGGGTGCCTATGGGGGTCGGAACAGGGCGCTGTCCGCACTCGGCCACGACGGGGCGTCGGTCGGGTGCGACGAGCACGGAACCCCTGAGATCCACCGTCACCCTCGATCCCGTCGGACCCCGAGAAGGGCTTCGATCGATAGGGTGATCCGTGCGATACGGCGCCCTGCTCCGACCCCCTCGGGAGAGGTATGAACGACGACACCCCCGAACCCCGTCAGGTGCGCAGCACCATCGGCGGTGACGTCGGCGGGACCGCGATCCAGGCCGGTGCCGTCGGCCGCGATGTCAACGTCACCAATGTTCTGAAGGGGAAGGACCATCGACCCCTCCAGGTCGAGCGGCCGCCCCACGACTTCGTGAACCGGCACGACCCGCTGGAGTGGATCGGCTCGACCCTGAGCTCCGGTTCCTCGCCACGGGTGGTCCTCTGCGAGGGGCCGCTCGGTATCGGCAAGACCACCTTCATCCGCAAGATCGCCGAGATCCACCAGGACTACTTCAGCGGTGGCCAACTCGGCTTCGAGTACCGCCGTGGCCTCTATGAGGACCCCGACACCGCGATCACCGGATTCCTGAGGGCGCTGGGGATGGAGGAGAAGGCGATCCCGTCCTCCCCTGCCGAGAGGGCCAAGGAGTACCGGAGCCTCACCCGACGTCGCCCGTGCCTGTTGGTGGTGGTCGAGGGTGCGTGGGAACCGGCCCAGGTACGGGCGCTGGTGCCCGAGGGGAACGGGA
The DNA here is from genome assembly GCF_000341225.1 of Nocardiopsis alba DSM 43377. GTDB lineage: Bacteria > Actinomycetota > Actinomycetes > Streptosporangiales > Streptosporangiaceae > Nocardiopsis > Nocardiopsis alba. The sequence continues at coordinate 18,354 of NZ_ANAC01000020.1, read as the reverse complement.
GCCTGGTCCTGGTCGACGGCGACGTCCCCGACCTCGACGAACTCCTGGGGGACCCGAGGGGAGCCCACCCGCGCAGCCTGGTGCCGCTGGACGCGGAGCATGCGCGAGCCCTCCTGGAGAGTCGAGCCGACCGATCGCTGGAGTCCGAGGACCCCGAGGCGATCGAACGGCTGTTGGAGGTGTGCGCCGGTCTCCCCCTGGCCATCGCCCTCGTCGGTGGCCGGTTGTTCCGTATGGGGCCCGGTTCGGCCGCGGCCCTGGCCGAGGACATGAAACGTGCCCCGTCGGCCCCCGACAGCGCCGAGGAGTTGCGTCGGAGCCTCGGCGTGATCTTCGAGACCTCCTACGGAGCCCTGTCGCCGGAGGCGGCGGCCGTGTACCGCGCTCTGGGCGACTGGCCGGGTCCACATCTGGACCGGGCGCTGATGCCGCTCCTCGGAGACGAGGGCCGGTGGAAGGAGATCCTCGCCGCCGATCTCGTGGAGATGGACACGCACACGCTGCGTTTTCGGCACGAGCTCATCCGAGGCCACGCCCGTGACCGGGCCGAGGAGGACGGTGCCGGCCCTCGTCGTGCCCGTCTGACCGCCATGCTCGACGCCTACCTGGTCCGGCTCGGGTTCGCGGAGCTCGCGGCCCGGGGCGAGCGGCTCAGAACCCTCGATCTGGGGTCGATCCTGACCGGCGCCGAGGATCCCTTCGACGGTGACACCGGATCGGCCAAGGCCTGGCTCCTGCGTGAACGCCCGACACTGCTCTCGGTGGTACTGGGCAGTGCCGAGCAGGGGCTGCACGTCCACGCCCACCGGTTCGCCGAACTCGCGCCGGCCCTCTACCTGGACCACCGTTTCGTACACGACTGGGCGACCACCGCCGTGGTCGGCGCCGACTCGGCCCGGATGGTGGGGGACACCGCGGCCGAGGCCAGGCTCCTCTCTCTCGGATCGCGCCCTCTGACCGATCTCGGGAGACACGCGGAGGCCGGGGCGCGGCTCGATCGAGCGGCCGAACTCGTCGAGGGGATGGACGACCTCATGCTTCGGGCCTCGGTGTGGGAGTTCCGGGGCCGCTACCTGGCGGAGACCGACCCCGAGGCGGCCATCGCCGCCTATGACCGGTGTATCGAGGCCAACCGGGCCTCCGATCTGCCCGGCTCGGAGCGGGGTGAGGCTCTCGGTCTGCTCTTCCGAGGCCAGGCCGGGGTTCGGGCCGGTCGGGCGGAGGAGGCGATCACGGACATCGAGTCCGCCCTGGCACGGTTCGAGGCGCTCTCGGAGTCCGATGGTCGGATGAGCGCCCGGGGTCGGGTGTGGCTCGGGGAGGCCCATGCCGCGGCCGGACGGCATCGAGAGGCGATCACCGCGTTGAACCTGGCCATCGAGGACCTCGGGGTCGGGGATCAGCACTACTACCGGGCCGAGGCGTACGTTCTGCTCGCCGATCTCTACGAGGAGATCGGGGCCCCGGGCGAGGCACGCGCCCGGTTGGTCGAGGCCGAGCGGCTCTACCGGGGACTGGAGAGCCCCAGGGCCGTCTCCGTGGCCGAGCGGATCGCCCGATCGGGACCGCCTTCGGGCTGATCTCGTTCGGGGGCGCCTCCCGGACTACGAGTCGGTTCGGGTGAGCGGCTCCACCGAGCAGGCCCGACGGTGCGGACCCACCCGTACCTTGTGGTGGCCGATCGGCTCACGTCCCGCGCGTAGCAGGGTGTAGGGGACGGCGGCGCTCAGAGTCGGGGCCACATCGGAGTCGAAGCGGACCAGGAGACGGTCGCCGCCGCGGAACAGGACCTCGGTCCCCTCGCCCGTGCCCTGGGCCACGGCGTAGGCGCCCGGATACCGCTCCAGGGCCCGCTCGGGCCAGCGCGCCGGACCGACGTGTTCACCGGGTACACGGCACACGACGGAGGCCGAGTGGACCAGGGCGTGCCGGGTCTCCGTCTCGTAGACGGACAGGTGCCGGACGGCCCCCGCGGGCGGGGAGGGCGTTCGGCGGGTGGCGCTGGGAAAACGTTCCAGGGACAGTTCGGCCCCGTCGAGCAGACCGTGCACGTCGAAGGCGAGGGCGGTGGCCGAGGCCTCGTCGGGGACGGGAGGGGGCAGGGCGCGCCGAGTGCCGTCGTCACCTCTGGAACGGTGAGGTTCCATATCCAGCAGTCGGTACAGGAGCGCCGTGAGTCGCCACCCCCCTTCCCCCGGGTGGGCGAACGCCAGCTCGGTGGCGGCGCTGTTGCGGCCTGGAAGATGCCCCTCGACCACCCGCTCCACCTGTTCTCTCAGGTCGCCCGTCTCCAACCGGGGCGCGGTTTCGAACAGCGCCGACGCGGCCGTTCCCGGAACCGATTCGGAGCCTCGGGCGGCCACCAGGACGGGATGGTCCAACGCGGCTCCATAGAGCGTGACGCTGCCGTGGTCGCCGATCACGCAGTCGGCCGCGACCAGGGCCGCCCCCCAACCACGGTCGGGCGGCATGAGCAGCAGCCCCGCGTCCAGGGCGTCGGCGAGCATGTGCCGGACCTGCCAGGGGCTGTGCGCGAACCAGATGTTCGGATGCAGGATCGCCGCGACCCGATAGTCGTCGTGGGGGAGGGAGCCGACGAGGGCGCCGGGCAGCTCGGGGCGGCTTCCGATGAGCCCCTCCGGCCCCCATGTGGAGGTGAGCACCACCAGTCTCTGGTCCGGTTCCACCTTCAGGTCGGCCCGGTATCGGTCCCGTAGCCGCAGGTCGTCGACGAGGCGGTCGCGAGCCGGGTCCCCGACCACGTGGGCCCGGTCGACGAGGGGGATCCGGGCGGCCCGGAGCTGTTCGAGCTGGGCCGGGTGCGAGAGCACGAGGTGGAGGTTCCCGGCCTCGTGGAACTCCGGTCGTGGCACCCCGGACAGGCGCACTCGACGCGTGCGATGGTCCGGGACGTACTTCTGGAAGCCGATGCCGTGCGGCAGGACCACGATCGGGCACGCGAAGTCCGCCATGTCCGCGTTCTCGGTGGCGGTGAGCACCAGGTGGGGGCGGACCTCCAGACGTCGCTCCCACGGGATCAGGGCCGTCTCCAGGCCCTCCAGGAGTTCCTCGGTGCCGGCGTTGAAGGCCGAGGTGCCGTCGAAGGAGAACACCACCAGCACCCGGAGGTCCCCGCGGAAGACCGCGAGCGCCTCCAGGACCCGGGCCGCCGAGGTGAAGGTCCGGGCCAGGGCCAGGACGACCGGGCCCTTCCAGGTCCGCCAACGCTCGGCGTCGGGTCCCGTGTTGGCGCGCTCGTAGCGAGCGGCGCTACCGGGGGGTGTCATAGGTCATGCCTCGTGTCCGGGGACCTCTCGCGTTCGGATCCGTGACGCCTCAGGGTAGTGGCCGCGGGCGGGCCCGCGGGACGACGGGAGCACGAGGGCGAGGGTACGGCGTGCGGTCCCCGGCGACCCTTTCGCGGGGACGAACGGGATCCGCCGCCGACCGGAACGGAACCGGGCGGCGGCGGAGCGAGCGTGGTGGAGGGGCCTTAGCCGAGCTTGCGGACGTAGGGGCGGCGGGCGAGGTCGAACTGGGACCACTTGGGGTCCAGTCGGGTGCGCAGCTGCACCTTGCCCTCCGGCCAGTCCATCAGTGCGGTCTCGAACTCGGGCAGCACCCCGGAGTCCGGGTCCAGGTAGTAGACGTACATCCGCTGTCCGCCCCCGGACTGGCGCATGAACATGGCGCCGTTGTCGCCGAGGATCTCGTTCAGCCGCGCCTCCAGGCCGGCGAGCGCCTCGACGGACCCCTCCTCGGGCAGACGGTCGGAGTCCGCGTTCGTGTAGGGGACCAGCACCTGGACGAACAGCGACAGGGCGGGCAGGTCACGGCGGGTCACCGGGTGCCGGAGCATGATCTCCACCGCGCCCTGGAGCGGGATCCGTCCGTGCAGCGTCACCCAACCGTCGGTGCCGCCGAGCAGGTCGCGCATTTGTTTGGCGACGGAGGGCATGGAGGTGGGCGGAAGCGGGTCCAAGGGGCGCTCGTCCAGCGGGGACACCTTCCCCACCCATCGGACCATCTCGTCCTCGCCCAGCGCCAACAGGGTGACGTGCTCGGCCACGGCCCGGCGGGTCTCCTCGGACAGGAACATGTTGTCCGGGTGGTACACGCCCACGTCGATCCGGCCGCCGGCCTGGTCGACCCGCATGGAGACCGAGGCGTGCGAGAGGTCGAGCTCGTGGTCGTCCCAGCGAACGGTGGAGGTCAGCCGGTCGTGATCGGCCGGGCGGACCGGGCGGAACCGCCACCGGTCGTCGTCGGGGGCGGAACGGGACCAGCGTTCGGACTGGACCCGGGCCTCCTCCGAGGTTCCCGGGCGCAGGGTCATCGCGTAGGAGGGGGCGTCGGTGATCCTGGACGGGTCGTCCAGGGCGGCGAGCTGCTCCAGGAGTTCGGCCGGGTCGATGTCGGGGGACATGTCCAGCTCGTCCAGTCCTCCCTGGGGTTCCGGGGCCCGCCCGATCTCCCAGTCCAGGTCGGGGTGGATCGCCCTGACCAGGGCGGTGACCCGTTCGGCCACCTCGGTGGGTGCGGGGGTGTCCGAGTCCACGGCCTCGGCCAGCGCGGTGCGCACCGACGGCCAGGCGTCCCAGAAGGCGGTCACGGCGGCGGTGGTGGCCGTGACGGCGGAATCGGTGGAGTCGTTGGAGCGGCGACGACGGAACAGAGCCATGTGTCGATTTTCGCAGAACCGGACGAGTACCCTCGCCGCGCGCGCGACGGCGAGTCCTCGAACACGTCCCTCGCTCCACCGATCCGTGTCCGGTCCGTCTCCGGGCGCATACCCTGGACTGCACTATGACTTTGCGTGTACTGGCCGCCATGTCCGGCGGGGTCGACTCCGCGGTAGCCGCGGCCCGCGTGGCCGAGGCGGGGTACGACGTCACCGGCGTCCACCTGGCCCTTTCCAAGAACCCACAGTCCTACCGGACCGGCGCCCGAGGCTGCTGTACGGTCGAGGACTCCCACGACGCCCGCCGCGCCGCGGACGTCATCGGCATCCCGTTCTACGTGTGGGACATGTCGGAGGAGTTCGACCGCGAGGTGGTCCAGGACTTCGTCTCCGAGTACGAGGCGGGCAACACCCCCAACCCGTGCCTGCGCTGTAACGAGAAGATCAAGTTCGAGGCGGTGCTGGATCGGGCCGTCGCCCTGGGCTTCGACGCCGTGGCGACCGGACACCACGTCCGCAAGATCGACGGTCGCCTGGTGCGCAGCGTCGACGAGGGCAAGGACCAGTCGTACGTGCTGGGCGTCCTCGACGCCGAGCAGTTGAAGCACGCGATGTTCCCGCTGGGCGACTGCACCAAGGACGAGGTGCGGGCCGAGGCGGAGCGCCGCGGGCTCTCGGTCGCCGACAAGCCGGACAGCCACGACATCTGCTTCATCGCCGACGGCGACACCGCCGGCTTCCTCAACCGTCGGCTGGGGGAGCGTCCCGGTCCGATCCAGGACGAGGACGGCAACGTGGTGGGCACCCACAAGGGATCGCACGCCTTCACCATCGGTCAGCGCAAGGGCCTGGGCCTGGGCGGCGCCCCCGACCCGCGCTACGTGCTCTCCATCGAGCCGGTGAACAACACGGTGACGGTGGGTCCGCGCGCCTCGCTCCGTGTGGACGGGATCGTGGGTCGTCGCCCGGTCTGGAGCGGTGGCGCCCCGTTGACCGAGCCGACCGAGTGTCACGTCCAGTTGAGGGCGCACGGCGAGGTGTACCCGGCCACGGTCTTCCAGCGGGAGACGGAGGAGGGCCCGGAGCTGGTGGTCCGGCTGGCCGAGCCAGCCAAGGGCGTGGCCACAGGGCAGGCCGTGGTGGTCTACGACGGTGACGCGGTCCTGGGGTCGGCGACCATCTCCGCCACCTCTCGAACCGAGGACACGGAGACGCAGGTCCAGTAGCAAAAGGGGCAATGTAGGACAGATAACCCGGGTTTCGGGCTCTCGCCCCTTGCCGAAGTTAGGTAAGGCAATGCAAAGTTGAGAGCGTCGAGCGTGAAGGGGTCGGGTCCATGCCGCAGTTCTCTTTCCTGGAGGGGCAGCCCTTCTGGGTGGTCTACGCGACCCTGCTCGTCGTGATCCTGCTGCGGGCCCCCGCCACCTACTGGATCGGCCGCGGTCTCGGAGCGGGGGTCTCCCGCAGTCGGCTCGGCCGGCGGCTCGGCCCCAGACTCGACGCCGCCAAGAGACGGATCGACCGCTACGGCGCGCCCGTGGTCACGCTCGGCTTCTTCACCGTCGGGATGCAGACGGCCATCAACCTCGCCGCGGGCGCGGTGCGCATGCGCTTCCCCATCTATTTCACCGCCGTCTTCATCGGCGGACTGGCCTGGGCCGGCCTGTGGGGCACGGTCATCTCCGGGCTGGTCGGCACCTGGCTGGTGCTCTTCCTGAACTCTCCCTGGACCGCGCTCGGCGTGATCGTCCTCGCCGCGCTGCTGGTCACCGCGCTGGTCCTGCGCTCCCGACTGCGCCGAGGGAAGGACGACGGGGCCCCGTCCGAGGAGAACGAGGACGCCGGCGACCGGATCGAGGCCGCCTGACGGTTACCGTGGGGCCATGCGCATCAGTGTGGACGCGGTCCTGTTCGACATCGACGGCACCCTCGTGGACTCCACCCCCGTGGTGGAACGGACCTGGCGGCTGTGGGCCGAGAGCTACGGAGTGGACCCCGAGGCGATCCTGGAGGTCTCCCACGGGCGCCGTTCCGAGGACACCATCGCCCTGTTCCTGCCCGCCGAGGAGGTCGAGGCGGCCGCGGACGCGTTGGAGGAGCTCGAACTCGGCGACGTGGCCGGAGTGACGGCGCTGCCCGCCACCGTCGACCTCCTCGGCGCGTTGCCCGCCGAACGTTGGGCCGCCGTCACCTCCGGCACCCGACTGCTCATGCGAGAGCGCCTCTCCCACGCGGGCCTGCCCATCCCCGAGGTCCTGGTGGCCGCCGAGGACGTGAGCGTCGGCAAACCGGACCCCCAGGGCTACCTGAAGGCGGCGGAACGGTTGGGCCACGCCCCCGAACGCTGCCTGGTGGTCGAGGACGCGCCCGCCGGTATCCGGGCCGGAGTGGCCTCCGGGGCCACCGTGCTGGCCGTGGCCACCTCCCACGACCGGGCCGAACTCGAGGGCTTGGGCGCCGTCGCCGTCATCGACGACCTCACCTCCTGCGTCCTGGAGAGCACCTTCGACGGGCCGGTGTTCGGCCTCCGCTGAGCGGCCCGGTTGCTCTAACCTTGGGCAACGTGAGTCAACAGCACCCCTATCCCTGGCCCGCGGCGTCCTCCACCGGTGTCGGGTCCTGGCCCGGCGAGGACCCCGACGAGGCCGTGCGCACCGTCCTCGGTGAACTCCCCGACCTGCCGCACCTGCCCGAGCTGCCCGGACGAGGCGCCGGCGCGGACATGATCGGACGTACCGGGGGGCTTCTGGTCGACCTTCCGATCGAGGTCCAGCCCACCGGCTGGCGTGTGGTCGACTCTCCCGGACGCGACCTCGCCCGGGCCGGGAGCTTCCTCTCCTACGACCTGGACGCCCTCACCGAACACGCGCACGCCTACGAGGGGCCGCTCAAGCTCCAGGTGGCCGGGCCGTGGACCATGGCCGCCTCGGTGGAACTGCGCAACGGCCAACGTCTGGTCTCCGACCCCGGCGCCGAGCGCGACCTGGCCGAATCGCACCTGGAGGGGGTCCTCTCCCACATCGCCGACGTGCGCGGGCGCGTCCCGGGGGCCAGACCGATCGTGCAGGTCGACGAACCCTCCCTCCCGGCCGTCCTCATCGGTTCCCTCCCCACCGCCAGCGGCTACGGGGTCCTGCCCGCGGTGGACCGGGTCCGGGTCGAGACGGTGTTGCGGACCCTGTTCTCCGCGATCGTCGAGGCCGGGGCGGTCCCGGTCGCGCACTGCTGCGCCCCCTCGGTCCCGATCGACCTGATCCGTCGCAGTGGGGCCCATGCTCTGGGGCTCGACGCCCATCTGCTGGACCGGTCCCACGACGAGGCGATCGGCACCGCGGTGGAGGCCGGGACCGGTCTCATGCTCGGCGTCGTCCCGTCCGTCGACGGCGCCGGAATGTCGGACCCGGCGACTAACGTCGACCCCGTACGCGAACTCTGGAATCGGCTCGGGGTCGCCCCCGACCTGCTGTCCCGTGCGGTGGTCACCACGCCGACCTGTGGCCTGGCGGGTGCCTCGCCGCGCTACGCCCGAACGGCGCTCAAGGCCGTCCGGGACGGGGCCCGGGTCCTCCGGGACGAGCCTCGGAAATAGTCCCCCTTCGTCTCCCCCTCACTCCCCCCGACCCGGCCCCCACGAGGACGATCAAGAAAGGCTTCTGTGAGCGCGCCCGACAACATCGAGGTCCCCGACGAGGTCCGTGCCCGCCACGCCGAGCTGTGTCGTGACCTGGACGATCACAGCTACCGGTACTACCTGGGCGCCCCGATCATCTCCGACGCCGAGTACGACCGACTCATGCTCGAACTGCGGGAGATCGAGGAACGTCATCCGATCCTCGTCACCCAGGATTCGCCCACCCAGAAGGTCGGGGCGCCCATCAGCGTCGACTTCGCCGAGGTCGAGCACCTCGTGCGGATGGAGAGCCTGGGCAACGCCTTCGACTTCGACGAACTGAACGCGTGGGCCGACCGCGCCTCGGCGGAGGTCCCGGTCGACGGTTACCTGTGCGAGCTCAAGATCGACGGGCTCGCCGTGGACCTGGTCTACGAGCGGGGGCGTCTGATCCGTGCCGCCACGCGTGGCGATGGCCGGGTCGGCGAGGACATCACCCTCAACGTCCGCACGATCGGGGTCATCCCCGAGCGGCTCGACGAGAGCGTGCGCCCGGCCCCCGAACTGCTGGAGGTGCGCGGCGAGGTCTTCCTGCCGGTCGAGGACTTCGAGGAGCTCAACCGGAGGATCGCCGCCGACGGCAGCCACGCGCCGTTCGCCAACCCGCGCAACGCCGCCGCCGGCTCACTGCGGCAGAAGGACCCGAGGGTCACCGCGACCCGTCCGCTGTCGATGATCGTGCACGGGGTCGGCGCCTACACGCCGGCCGCCGAGGACGCCGGCGCCACGGTCTTCACCAGCCAGTCGCAGGCCTACCGGCTGCTGGGGGAGTGGGGGCTGCCGCTGAGCGACCGCTACAAGGTGGTCGCCACCATGGACGAGGTCCGCGACTACGTCTCCCACTACCAGGAGCACCGGCACGATCCCGCCTACGAGATCGACGGCATCGTGATCAAGGTGGACGACATCGCCCTTCAACGGCGCCTGGGCTCCACCAGCCGGGCGCCCCGCTGGGCGATCGCCTACAAGTACCCGCCGGAGGAGGTCACCACCCGGCTGATCGACATCAAGGTGGGTGTGGGGCGGACCGGCCGTGTCACCCCCTACGGGGTGATGGAACCGGTCGTGGTCGCCGGCTCCGAGGTCGAGTTCGCCACCCTGCACAACGCCCAGGAGGTGGCCCGCAAGGGTGTGCTGATCGGCGACGTCGTCGTACTGCGCAAGGCCGGCGACGTCATCCCCGAGATCGTCGGTCCGGTGGTCGAGCGGCGCGACGGGAACGAACGCGAGTTCGTCATGCCCGAGACCTGCCCCGAGTGCGGCACCCCGCTCGGGCAGCAGAAGGAGGGCGACGTCGACCTGCGCTGTCCCAACGCCCGTTCCTGCCCCGGTCAGCTGCGCGAACGCGTCGCCTTCATCGCCGGACGCAAGGCCCTCGACATCGAGGCGCTCGGCTACGTGGCCGCCACCGCGCTCACCCAGCCCCTCGAACCGTCCGAGCCCGCGCTGAGGGACGAGGGCGACCTGTTCGACCTCACCGTCGAACAGCTCCTGCCGATCCGCACCCACGTCCTGGACCCGGACACCACCGAGCCCAAGACCGACCCCAAGACCGGTGAGCCCAAGGTCGTCTCCTTCTTCGCCAACATGAAGGGCGAGCCGAAGAAGACGGTCGAGAAGCTGTTCGAGCAGTTGGAGGAGGCCAAGAGCAAACCGCTGTGGCGGGTGCTGGTCTCCTTGTCCATTCGGCACGTGGGCCCGCGTGCCGCCGAGGACCTGGCGCGGCACTTCCGTTCCATGGACGCCATCCGAGAGGCCACCGAGGAGGAGCTGGCGGCGGTCGACGGGATCGGCCCCACCATCGCCCGTTCGGTCCGTGAGTGGTTCGAGGTGGACTGGCACGCCGAGATCGTCCGCAAGTGGGCGGCGGCCGGGGTGCGCATGGAGGACGAGGGTCATGAGCCGGGATCGCGCCTGCTGGAAGGGGTGACGGTGGTGGTCACCGGCTCCCTCGAGGGGTTCACCCGTGACGGGGCCAAGGAGGCCGTCGCCGAGGAGGGCGGCCGGGCGACCGCGTCGGTCTCCAAGAAGACCGCGTTCGTGGTCGTGGGCGACGCCCCGGGATCCAAGTACGACAAGGCCGTGAAGCTGGGTGTTCCGGTCCTGGACGAGGCCGGATTCCGGGTCCTGCTGGAACAGGGGCCCGAGGCCGCGGAGAAACTGCGGATCAACCCGCCCGAGGAGACCGAGGCGGAGTAGGCCGAGCGACGACACGCCGGAGCGGGCGGGGAAAGGCCCCGCCCGCTTCCGTCTGAGCGTCCCGGCTAACAAAATGATTAACTGATAGTTCATGTAGTGCGACGGTTGGTGACGAAACCCCGTAAGCTGGGCGTCAACACCCGGGTTACGGACATGGATGTATCCCGGATTACGGTCATCAGTCACGAGGACGCGGATGAAGGATCCCATCGGTACCCGGGACATCGGTCCCCGTGTCGGAACCCCGCTCTGGCTCTACATGGCGGGCACCACCTTCGCCGGGGCGCTCCTCTTCGGTGCCTCCACCTTCGAACTCGGGCTCGATCAGCTCTTCCTCCTGGGGCAGGAGCCGCTGATCTGGGTCCTGCTGTGCATGATCGTCCTCGGGGAGCTCACCCCCATCGCCATGCCCGGTCAGGCCCCCGGCAACGGGGTTCCCACCTCCCTGCCCTTCACCTTCGCGCTCGTCATCTTCTACGGGCTGCCCGTCGCCGCCCTCCTCCAATGCGTCGCCACCACCGTCTCGGGGGTGGTCCGACGGCACGCGCCCCATCGCACCGCCTTCAACGCCGCGCAGTACGTCCTGACCCTCGGCGTGGCCGACGCCGTCCTGCGCCTGGTCCTGCCCGAGATCGTCATCGTCCCCGCGGCCCCCGCCGGAGCCGAGCTCATCGCCATCGCCCTGGCCGGCGCCGCATCCTTCGTGGTCAACCGCACCCTCGTGCTGTGCGCCGTGGCCATGCACGAGCGGGTCCCGCTCCGCCAGGTCATGTTCAAGGGACTGCGTCAGCAGATCTACGTGAACGCCGTCCTGATCAGCCTGTCGCCGCTCATCGTCATCGCGATGACCCACTCGGTGCTGTACGTTCCGCTGTTCGCCTTCCCCCTCGGAGCGCTCTACGCCTGTGTCCTGCTCCTGGTCAAACGCGACCACCAGGCCAACCACGACGAACTCACCGGCCTGGCCAACCGCAAACTCCTCACCGTCCGCGCCCACCGGGAGATCCTCCGGGCCCGCCAACAGGGCTCCCGGGTCGGTCTCCTCCTCCTCGACCTGGACCGGTTCAAGGAGGTCAACGACACCCTCGGCCACCCCACCGGAGACCGGCTCCTGGTGACCCTCGCCCGCCGGCTCACCCACAGCGTGCGCCCCAACGACCTCGTGGCCCGCCTCGGCGGCGACGAGTTCGCGATCCTGCTGCCCCAGGTGCGCGACAACGACTCCGCCCGCGAGGTGGCCCTGCGTCTGCGCGGCGCCCTGGCCGAACCCGTCCGCCTCGACGGCATGGACTTCGACCTCCAGGTCAGCACCGGAATCGCCCTCTATCCCGACGACGCCCCCGACTTCCCGCTCCTGATGCAGCGCGCCGACGTCGCCATGTACGTCGCCAAGTCCGGTCGCACCGGGGTGGAGAGCTACGATCCCGGCAAGGACCGGAACTCCACGGCCCGGCTGAGCATGTACAGCGAACTGCGCCGCGGGCTGGCCGACGGGGCCCTGGAGATGCGCTACCAGCCCAAGGTCGCCCTCGCGGACGGACGCCCCATCGGGCTGGAGGCCCTGGCCAGGTGGCGGCATCCCGTCCGCGGCCTGCTCACCCCCGACGAGTTCATGCCGGTGATCGAGCACTCCAACCTCTTCCGGGCCTTCACCGTCCAGGTCCTGGACATCACCCTGGCCCGTCTCTCCCTCTGGCGGGAGGAGGGGCTCACCCTGCCGGTCTCGGTCAACCTGGGGGTGCGCGAACTCCTCGACCCGGACCTGCCCGACACGGTCGCCGCCGCCCTGCGCGAGCACGGGGTGCCCGCCGACCGGCTCGTCCTGGAGATCAGCGAACGGACCCTCATCGCCGACGCCGAGACCGACGCAGCGGCGGAGGCGGCCGCGCGGCTGCGGGCCCTGGGGGTGGGACTGACCCTGGACGACTTCGGCACCGGCCATTTCACCCTGGCCCAACTGGCGGGGCTGCCCTTGGACGAGGTGAAGATCCACGACTCCCTGACCGCGCGCCTGTCCGACGAGGCCTCCGGTGGACGCACCGTCGTACGGGCGGCGATCGCGCTCGTCCGCGAGCTGGGCATGCGCGCCACCGCCGAGGGGGTGCGGAACGCGGAGATGGCCCGTGCCGCCGCCGAGAGCGGCTGTCACGCCGCCCAGGGGCATCACTTCTCCGAACCCCTCGCTCCTCGGGACGTGCCGCCGTGGCTGGCCGCCCACGGCACCGGCGCCCCCGCTCACCCCCGCGCCTGACCGTTTCCGGCCACCGGCCGAGGGGCGATCATGGCGGTCCGGAGAGGTGGAGAAGGCGAGGGTCCCTTGTGTCCTGTGGGTTTCCGGTGGTGGAGGCCGGGACGCATCGAGGGTCGACGGCTCTGGACGGCCATTACGACGGACTGCGAGGGGCGACCGCTGCGGCTCAGGTGGAGACGGGGCGATTCTCGGGCATGCGGAAGTAGATCATGGGGTTGTCGGTGCCGGTGTGCACGGGCTCGTCGAGCCCCGGGTCCCGGCGAAGTTCCAAGAGCGCCCTATGGGGCGCGGGGGCCTTGGCCCGCGAGACGGTGAACGGTTCCGTTCCCACGCGGCCAGGACAGCACGGCGGCCCCCTCGGTGAAGGGCAGCGTCCGTTTACCGAACGCGTAACGTGTCGGCGTGTTCTCACCCTAGCCCCGAAGAGGGCGGTCGATCGTCGCTCCGAGGGCGATTCTCGGAAATCGCGTCGGCGGGCTCTTCCGGATCTCGTGGCGGGGAAGGGGGAGAGCCCCTCCTCAAGGCGGATGAATACTTCTTTCGGATGTGGAGAAGCGCACCGAAGAAGGTCGTTATATTCGGTTCTCAGGGATGAGGTGCTCGATCGAGAGTTGATTTATGTTCGATCTGGGGCAAGGGCGTGAGAACGAGCCATTCTCTCGAGAACGGGGGCGGCGGTGGGCGGCACCGGGCCCGACGCCACGATCTCGTCCGACTCGGAGCGCGTGCTCGCCGGAGCGCTCACCTGGCTCGCGGATCACGTCGACGCATCTCGCCTTCGGCGCGGGCCCGTATCACTGCCTGGGGCATCGGCGGGCCCGGTCCGAGTTGAGGATCGGCCTCAAAACGCTGTTCGAGAAGTTCCCGGGCCTGAGGCCGGTCGTTCCACCGGAGCGGGTGCGTATGCGTACGACGTCGGCGGTCTACGGGGTCCACGCTCTCCCCGTCACCCGGGGAGGGCGAGAAAGGTGAGATCGGGGGTTTTCGGTGAGGTTGAGAAGGGTGGGTTACGTGGTTCTCGCCAACCCAAGTCTGTTTCATATCATTCGCTCATTTTATTGGTGATCTGATCGGCTCTCTGGGCGAATGATGGGGCGGGCTCTCCTTTTTCGTTCCTCTGGTGGGCATGGATGATTTCGATAGAATCAAGGTGGTCCATGGTCGACGGGAATGAATTCCCGCCTGTGGCATGATCCCGGGGAGCCCGCCCTGGACTGCGAGGTGTCCGACCGCACGCCGAACGGCTCGCCCCCGACGTCGTCGTGGTCGCCCTGACACGGTGCTCGACCCCGCGGTGATCGGGACCCTCGTGGGCGAGTTCGTCCGTTACGGAGTGGTCCCCCGCGCGGGAGCGGGCGGTTCCGGAACGGGATGGGACGAGGGCTTCACCGCCCGCGAGCGCGACGTCGTCGAACACGTCACGACCGGCGCCGGCAACGCCGAGATCGCCGGCACGCTCGGGCTTTCGGAGACGACCGTCAAGTCGCACGTGTCCAGCGTCCTCACCAAACTCCACCTGCGCAACCGGGTCCAACTGGTGGTCTGGGCCTACCGGAACGGAGCCGTGCGTCCCCCTTCCCCGGGAGAGGGGCGGGGGCCGACATCCTGTCCTGAACCGTCGGGGACGGGGAACGGGACCGCGTCGTGGCCGGGGCGCCATAGGATTGTGCTGATCACCCGTCCGCCGAAGAAACGGTTCTCATCTGATGACCGCCATCACCCGTGATGAGGTCGCGCACCTCGCCCGGTTGTCGCGGCTGGCACTCGACGAGAGCGAGCTCGACACGCTCGCCGCCCAGCTCGGTGACATCCTCACCGCCGTGGCCAAGGTGCAGGAGGTCGCCCAGGGCGACATCCCGCCGAGCTCGCACGCCCTGCCGCTGACCAACGTCTACCGCCCCGACGAGGCCAAGCCCGGCCTCACCCCCGAACAAGCCCTGGCCGGCGCCCCCGCGGTGGAGGACCAGCGCTTCCGGGTGCCGCGGATCCTGGGGGAGGAAGAGTAGATGAGCGACGTCATCGGTCTCAGCGCCGCCGAACTCGGCGCGGCCATCAAGGCGGGCGAGGTCTCCTCGGAAGAGGCGACCACCGCCTACCTCGACCGTATCGAGTCGGTCGACGGAGACATCAACGCGTTCCTGCACGTGCGCAGGGAGACCGCCCTGGCCCAGGCCCGCGAGGTCGACGCCCGACGTTCCTCCGGCGCCGAGCTCGGCCCCCTCGCCGGTGTGCCGGTCGCGCACAAGGACGTGTTCACCACCAAGGACATGCCGACCACCGCCGCCTCCAAGATCCTGGAGGGCTGGCGACCGCCCTACGACGCCACCGTCACCGAACGGCTGCGCGAGGCCGGTCTGGTCATCCTCGGCAAGACCAACATGGACGAGTTCGCGATGGGCTCCTCCACGGAGAACTCCGCCTACCAGATCACCCGCAACCCGTGGGACACCGCCCGCATCCCCGGCGGCTCCTCCGGCGGTTCCTCCGCGGCCGTGGCCGCCTTCGAGGCGCCGCTGGCCACCGGTACCGACACGGGCGGCTCCATCCGTCAGCCCGCCGCCGTGTGCGGCCTGGTCGGCGGAAAGCCCACCTACGGCGGCTCCTCCCGCTACGGGATGATCGCCTTCGCCTCCTCCCTGGACACCCCCGGCCCGTTCGCGCGCAACGTGCTCGACGCCGCCCTGCTCCACGAGGCCTTCTCCGGCCACGACCCGCGTGACTCCACCTCCATCGACGCCCCCGTGCCGCCGGTGGTCGACGCCGCGCGGATGGGCGACGTCGAGGGGCTGCGCGTCGGCGTCGTCAAGGAGTTGGACAGCGACGGCTTCCAGCCCGGTGTCCGGCAGCGCTTCCGCGAGACGGTGGAGCTGTTGGAGTCCCTGGGCGCCAAGGTCGTCGAGGTGTCCTGCCCCAGCTTCGACGCCGCTCTGTCGGCCTACTACCTCATCGCGCCCAGCGAGTGCTCCTCCAACCTGGCCCGCTTCGACGCCATGCGGTACGGCCTGAGGGTGGGCGACGACGGCACGCGCAGCGCCGAAGAGGTCATGTCCCTGACCCGCGCCCAGGGCTTCGGCCCCGAGGTCAAGCGTCGGATCATGCTCGGCACCTACGCGCTGTCCAGCGGCTACTACGACGCCTACTACGGCAGCGCCCAGCAGGTTCGTACGCTGATCAAGCGCGACTTCGACGCCGCCTTCGAGAACGTGGACGTGCTGGTCTCGCCGACCACGCCGACCACCGCCTTCCCGATCGGTGAGCGCTCCGAGGACCCGATGGCCATGTACCTGGCCGACCTGTGCACGATCCCGTCCAACCTGGCCGGGAACGCCTCGCTGTCGGTGCCGTGCGGCCTGGCCCCGGAGGACGACCTGCCGGTCGGCTTCCAGATCATGGCGCCGCCGCTGGCCGACGACCGCACCTACCGGGTGGCGGCCGCCGTCGAGCGCGCCCTGACCGAACGGGACGGTTCGCTCATCGCCCGCAGCCCCTACGCCGTCTCCTAGAGACCGCGTACGAACGACGCCCCGCCCCGGAACCTCCGGGGCGGGGCGTTCGTCGTTCCGGCGCTCAGAGGCGGTCGAGGAACCCCGTGATCCGCTCGTGCGGCCCCTCGGGGATCGAGATCCCCCAACGGTCCGCGGCCTCCCGTGCGAGTTCGCGACTCCACGTCCAACTCTCGCGCACCGTTCGCCGCACCTCTTCGGGATCGGTGGTACCGGTGGTCCGGCCGTACCGTTCGACGACGTCGCCGGGCAGGTCGGCCTCCAACGCACGGCTGGGGGTGAGCCAGTGGTCGGTGGAGCCGTGCAGGAGGCGGGCCAGTTTGAGCTGGTGCGGGGCGACCATGACGGCCAGGCCGGCGTGGGCCCGGGCGTACTCGCCCCGGGCCAGGACCTGGCCGGTCATGAGCGTCCAGTTCGCGAGCTCCCCGATGAGCCGTTCCGCGGTGGGCGCGGGGTCCGGAACGACCGGTTCGACCAGTGGACGCACGGCCTCGGTGAGCCGACCGGTGCGGTCCAAGAGCACGGCGGTCTCGGGGGAGGGGAGGTGGATCATGCCCTTCCACGAGGCGATCTCGGGGATGGCGGAACCGGCCGCCTCGATGTGGAACTCGCCGCGCATGAGGTCGTCGAAGATCACGGCCAGGATACCGAACAGGTTGGTGTAGGCCAGTTCGAGCGGGGCCAGTCGGGAGACGAACTCCGTGCCGTCGAAGGATGCGGCGTGTTCGTCGGCGACGTACAGGTAGGCCTCGATGTCGGAGTGCGCGTCCGCCTCCCCCTGGGTCCATGAACCGTAGAGGAGGACGCCCTCCAGTCGGGGTTCGGCCTCGGCGATCTCACGGAGGCGGGCGATACGCCGGTCCAGGGCGATGGCGGGTCGGGGCATGGAGGCGGCTCCGGGGGCACGATTCGTGGACGAGGGGTCCGCGCCGAGCGGACCGGCCTCAGGTTCCCAGAGCCCGGGAGGTCGCGCACCCTCTTTTCCACGGCTGTCGATCCGAAGGAACGGCGCATCAGGCGTGAAAGTATGTGCCTGTAAATTCCTTTTGTCTGGTTTGGAGTGATCATGGGATCGGGTGCTCACGCTCCGGGGATCACCGGTCGGCGAAGAGACCGGCCTTCCGGTCCGTCCGGTGGGCGGGGGAGGGCGGTCCCTCTGGCGGGAACCCGGGTGAGGGCGCGGGACGCGTTTCTCCTCGCCGCCCTCGTGATCGGGGTCGGAGCCTTGACCCTCGGTCTGGGGACGGCCTGCGCGCTGTCGCTCGGCGCACGTGTATCGCCCATGACCCGTGTGGCCTTGGCGATCACGCCCATGGTCCTGCTCACACCGGTGCTCGTCTGTGTTCTCGGTCGTGCTCTGCTCATGGGCCGCGGGCCTCGGCTGACCCTGAGGGACGTCGGTCTGGTGCGGCCGAACCGGGTTCCGGTCGGCCTCCTGCTCTGGATCCCCGCGGCCATCGTGTCATCGGCGCTCGCCACGGGGGTCGCCCTCGGGGTGGCTTCACTCCTCGGGGGCGGTGGTTCGGAGGGATCGGGGTCGGCGACCTCCGGCCTCGTGGCGGACCTTCCGGTGCCCTTGGCGGTGGCCCTCGCCCTGGGATCCGTCCTGCTCTTCCCCTTCCTGGAGGAGATCCTCTTCCGAGGCGCGGCGCACGGGGCCCTGTCCCGCGTGGCGGCTCCGTGGGTCGCGGTCGTGCTCTCGGCGGTGCTCTTCTCCCTCGTCCACGTGTCGCCCATGCTGATGCCCTACACGCTGGTCCTGGGGCTCTGGCTGGGATGGCTGCACCGACGGTACGAGTCCATCGTTCCGTCGATCGTCCTGCACTGTTGCAACAACGGGCTGGTGGTGCTCGTGGCCCTCGTGGGGCTTTGACGATCGATCGGGCGAACGGCGACGCACCCGGGAACGAGAAGGGGCCCGCCCCGCCGTGGAACACCACGGTGGGGCGGGCCCCGTACTTCTTCCGGAGCCGGTCCTAGACCTCGGTGGCCTTGCGCTTGCGGCTCAGGTAGAGGGCGCCTCCGCCGGCGGCGAGGGCCGCGACGCCCG
>NZ_ANAC01000019.1 GCF_000341225.1 Nocardiopsis alba DSM 43377 | reverse complement strand
GAGAACTCGTGCGGATACGAATTGATCCGCTTCTCCGGCTCGTGGATCCCCACCCGCTCCAAGGACTCCACGGCCCGGGAGCGCGCCTGTGCCCGCGAGATCTGTGGACGATGGACGCACAACGCCTCGATGAGCTGGTTGCCGATGGTGTACTGCGGGTGCAGCGACTGCATCGGGTCCTGGAAGACCATCGAGATGTCGTTACCGCGCATCCGACGCAGCCGCTTGTCGGTGGCGGTGACCACGTCCTGACCGGACACCTCGATGGAGCCGGTGATCTGCGCCCGACTTCCCCGGTGCAGACCCATCAGGGCCAGCGAGGTCACGCTCTTACCCGAACCCGACTCGCCCACGATCCCCAGGGCGCCTCCGGCGGGCACCTCGAAGGAGAGACCCTTCACCGCGTGGACGTCACCGTCCATCATCGGGAACGTCACCCGCAGATCGTCCACACGCACGACAGGGGACCGACTCATGGAGGACGCCTCTCTTTAGCCGTGGATGCGCACGCGCGGGTCGACGAGCGGGTACACGAGATCCACGATCAGGTTGCTGATGACGATGAAGAACGCGCCGAACAGGGTCACGCCGAGAATCACCGGCAGGTCGCTCTGGGTGATGGCCTGGACGGCGTAGCGGCCGATGCCGTTGAGGGAGAAGACCTGTTCGGTGAGGACCGCGCCGCCCAGGACCAGCCCGAGGTCCAGACCGAAGATGGTGATGATGGGGGTCAGGGTGGGACGCAGCGCGTGTTTGAGCACGACCTTGCGCTCACTCAACCCCTTGGCCCTGGCGGTGCGGATGTAGTCCTCGTTGAGGGTCTCCAGCATGCCCGCGCGGGTCTGCCGGGCGTACATGGCGGCGTGCAGGAACGCCAGGGTGAGCCAGGGCAGGACCAGCCCATGGGCCCAGGCGAGCGGGTCCTCGGTCAGAGGTACGTAGCGCGGGGTGGTGAACAGCCCCCAGGAGTGCACCAGGAAGGCCAGGGACAGCAGCCCCGTGAAGAAGATCGGCAGCGAGACGCCGGCCAGGGCCACGCCCATGGCCAGACGGTCGAACAGGCTGCCCTTCCAGACCGCGGAGATCACCCCGACGGCGACACCGCCGACCAACCAGATGATCCCGGCCCCCAGGGCCAGCGAGGCCGTCACGGGAAGCCGGGCGATGATCTCGGGAAAGACCTCCTGGTAGGTCTGGAACGAGTACCCGAAGCAGGGGGCGGAGCACTCGATGGTGTCCCGGCCGAACTGGTACTGGGCACCGAAGAGGATGCCCCGGACGAACTCCCCGAACTGCACCGCGATCGGCTGGTCCAGGCCCAGCCGTTCGATGGTCGCCTGGATCGCCTCCGGTGTGGGGGCCCGCCCCACGTACATCGTGGCGAGCTGCTCGGTGGTGCGGCCGGCCCAGCGGGGCACCACGTAGAAGATGGCGAAGGTGACCATGGTGACCACGGCCAGGAGCAACAGACCGGCGCCGAGGCGGCGCAGGATGTAGGTCGTCAAGGCGCGTGCTTTCTGTCGTCGAGACCATGGCCCCGGGGTCCGGAACCGGACCGGGGAGAACTCCACCCCGGAGCCAAACCGTAACCCACTGAAATCAGCCGATCACGTCTCGTGTTCGGCGTGTACAAGGCTTCGCCCCACGCGCCACGCCGAGCCCGGGTACGGGTCGGGCCCCGCGCCGCCCCTCACCGGGGTGCGACACGGGGCCCGAGGTCCCGTCGGAACGCGGATCGGTCGGATCCGCCGAGGGTCTACTTCACGGCGCCCATGGACAGGCCCCGCACCAGCTGACGCTGCGCCGTCCAGCCGATCACCACGATGGGCAGGCTCGCCATCACCACCGCGGCCGAGAGCTGGGCCACGAACAGCCCCTCACTGGTGATGAACCCGGTCAGGAACACCGGGACGGTGGCCGCCTGGGCCGCCGTCAGGTTCACCGCGAAGAAGAACTCGTTCCACGAGAAGATCATGCAGATGAGGGCCGTGGCCGCGATGCCCGGAGCCATGATCGGCATCATCACCGACCACAGGATCCTCGGCAGCCCCGCCCCCTCCATCCGGGCGGCCTCCACGATCGCCGTGGGGACCTCCAGGAAGAAGGAGCGCAGCATCCACACCGCGATGGGCAGGTTCATCGCCGTGTACAGCACCACCAGGGTCCACACGTTGTCCAACATCGACAGGTGCGCGGCCGCGACGTAGATCGGGACGACGACCGCCACCACCGGCAGCATCTTGGTGGAGATGAAGAAGAACAGGACGTCCTGGGTGCGCTTGACCGGGGCGATCGACAGCGCGTACGCCGCCGGCAGACCCAGCGCCAGCACCAGCAGAGTGGAGGCCAGGGTCGCGATCGCCGAATTCCCCAGATAGGGCAGGAAGTCGGCGCCCAGCACGGCCGTGAAACGGTCGAGCGTGGGCTGGAAGAAGAGCGTCGGCGGGTTGGTCGCCGCCTGGTTCTCCTGCTTGAACGCGGTCAGCACCAACCACAGCACCGGGGCGACGAACACCAGGCCGATCACCCAGGTGAACACGGTCAGGGCGGCTCCGGGCAGACGGGTCGCGACCGACGAGGGACGCGGCCGCCGCGTTCCCGCCGTGGTGGACACCGCTCGTTCGGGGGCTCGGGCGGTCACGATCTCGCCTCCTGTGCGTTCATGAACGTGCGGAAGATCAGCCGGAGGGCCAGCATCGCCACGATGATGGTGCCGACCACCACCACGACGCCCATCGCCGCGGACTGTCCGATGTCGAACCCGAGGAAGGTCCGCTGATAGATGTAGAAGGGCAGGTTGGCGCTGGCCGTGCCGGGGCCGCCCTGGGTCATCATGTAGATCGTGTCGAAGGTGTTCACCACGTACACCGAACCCAGCAGCACACCGAGCTCGATGTAGCGGCGCAGGTGCGGCAGGGTGATCCACACGAAGCTCTGCCAGGAACTGGCGCCGTCGACCTGTCCGGCCTCCAGCACGTCACCGCCCTGGCTCTGGAGCCCGGCCAGCACCAGCAGCATCATGAACGGCGTCCACTGCCAGACCAGCGCGACCACCACGGACAGCACCGGCGCCTGGGAGACCCAGTCGAAGGTCTCCACGCCGAACGGGGACAGCACGAAGTTCACCAGACCGAAGACCGGTTCGAACATGATGTGCTTCCACAGCAGCGCCGTGGCCACCGGCAGGATCAGGAACGGGGTGATGACGAGTGTGCGCACCACGCCCCGGCCCGGGAACCTGCGGTCCAACAGCAGGGCCAGACCGATACCGAGCAGCATCGCCACCACCACGCAGGAGGCGGTGATGAGGATCGTGTTGGCGGCGGCCCCGAGGAACTGGCGGTCGGTGAAGACCGCGGCGTAGTTGGCCACGCCCACCCACGCCTGGGAGTCCGGCCGCAACAGGTTCCAGGAACGGAACGAGTACACGACGGTCGCCAGGAACGGAAGCTGGGTGACGACCAGCATGAACACGAGGGCGGGGAGCAGAGGGGCCCTGCGCGCCCACCCCGAGACACGGGCACGTCCGCGGGCGGGGGTGGAGGGCGAGGGCGTCGCGGTCGCCTCGCGCGGCGGTGCGGTCGCGGCGCTCATCGGCCGTCCTCCTTATAGGTCTCGCCGACGGTCTCGGCGTACTCCTGACTCTGTTCGAGGGCCTGCTCGACGGTGATCCGGCCGGCCACGGCCGCGCTGAGCTGCTGGCTGACCCGGGTGCCCAGGTCCTGGAACTCGGGGATGGCGAGGAAACCGATGCCCTCGTAGGGGACCGGACGCGTACCCGGGTTCTGCGGATCGGCCTTCTCGATGCCGTCCAGCATGGGGCCGGCGTAGGCCCCGGCGACCTCCTGGTACTCGGGCACCTCGAAGGTCGAGAGTCGGTTGCCCGGGGGGACCCGCTGCCAGCCGTACTCCTCGGCGACCGTGCGGACGTACTCCTGGTCGGTCATCCACTCCAGGAACGCCCACGCCTCCTCCTTGTGCTCGGAGGTGGAGGGGATCCCCAGCGTCCAGGCGTACAGCCAGCCGCCGTAGTCGGTCTCGGAGACCGGCGCCGGAGCGTAGCCGTTGAGACCGGCCACCGTTCCGGCGTTCTCGTCCTCGATGGTGCTGACCATGGAGGTGGAGTCGTAGAACATGGCGGCCCGACCCTGGGCGTAGCGGTTCAGGCAGTCGCCGAAGCCGCTGTTGGCGGCGCCCGGCTGGCCGTGCTCACGGACCAGGTCGACGTAGAACGAGGCGGCCTCGTGGAACTCCGGGGAGTCCAGTTCGGCGTTCCAGTCCTCGTCGTACCAGCGACCGCCGAAGGTGTTGAGCATGCTGTTGAACGGGCTGAGCACCTCGCCCCAACCGGCGAGGCCGCGCATACAGATCCCCGCGACCCCGGGCTCGACGCCGTCGAGTTCGGCGGCCAGCGCGGCGATCTCGTCCCAGGTGGGGTTCTCCGGCATCTCCACGCCGGCCTCTTCGAAGAGGTCCTCGCGGTAGGCCACGAAGGAGGACTCACCGTAGAAGGGGACCGAGTACATGTCGCCCTCGTGGGACAGGTCCTCGCGCAGCGAGGGGATGAAGTCCTCGTGGTCGTACCCGTCGGAGGCGTCGATGAAGGGCTGAAGGTTCTCCAGCCATCCGTACTCGGCCCACTGTCGGGTCTCGTAGTTGCTGATCATGACGGCGTCGAACTCGCCCCCGCCGGTCGCCACCGAGGTGGTGATCTTGGCGCGGGCCTCGTTCTCGGGGAGCGACACGAAGTCGACCTCGATGCCGGGGTTGTCCTCTCGGAAGCGATCCTGGAGGGAGATCGCGTCCTGCATCTGGGGGTTGGACACGATCGCGACGGTCAGTCGGGTGCCCCCGTCCCCGGAGGCCACGGCCCCCGCTCCGGCACAGCCGGTGAGCAGGGCCCCGGCGGCGACCACGGCGATCATGGCCGCCGTTCTGGTGGTGGCTCGCACGTTGGCTCTCCTCCGATCAGGCGGACGCGTCGGGGACGACCTGGATCTTCACGCCGGTACCCGCGCGCATCATGTCCAGCGCCTCGGGGAAGCGTTCCAGGGGCAGGGCGTCGGTGAGCAGCGGAGCCGTCTCGATCGCGCCGGAGGCCATGAGGTCCAGGGCCGCGCCGTAGCTGTTCAGCACGGCCATGGAGCCCACGATGGTGATCTCGTCGTTGTAGACGCGGAAGGGCGACAGCGACATCCGGGCGGCCTCGTCGGCCACCCCGAAGATGAGCAGCCGTCCGCCGCGCCGGAGCGAGGAGAAGGCCGCCTCGATCGCCTGGGGCACGCCGGTGACGTCCACCGCGGCGTCGAAGTCCGCCTCCTTCAGGTCGTCGGCGTCGGTCGCGGTGACGTGGGCGCCCAGTTCCTCGGCGATGGCCAGCCGTCGGGTGTTGCGGTCGACCATGGTGACCTGGGCCCCGGAGCGCTGGAGGAGCTGCTGGAGCAGCAGGCCCATGGTGCCGGCGCCCACCAGTAGGAAGCGCTCGCCGGCCTCGACGCCGATGCGTCGGACTCCGTGGACCGCGCAGGACAGGGGCTCCACCAGGGCGCCCTCCCGCATGCTCATCGAGTCGGGCATGCGGTAGCAGTTGGCCGCGGGGACGGCCACGTACTCGGCGAAGGCCCCGTCGACGGTGTCGCCGATCGCCCCCCAGTTGCCGCACAGGTTGCCGCGTCCGGCGCGACAGTACTCGCAGTGTCCGCAGAACAGCGAGGGGTCGACGGCGACCCGGTCCCCGGGGGCCAGCCCCGTGGTGACGTTCTCCCCGACCGCGGTCACCGTGCCGGCGAACTCGTGCCCGGGGACGAGCGGGTAGGGGCTGGGCGGGAACTCGCCGTCGGCGATGTGGAGGTCGGTGCCGCAGATCCCGCAGGCGCCGACCCGGACCACGACACCGTCCGGGGCGGGGGTGGGGTCCGGGCGATCGTCCACGATGAGGGATCCCGGTTCGGTGATGATGGCGGCGCGCACGTCTGGTTTACTCCCGGATGCTCGGTTCGCTCATTTGAGCGACCTTTGTCACAGATGTTTCGAACATTGAACGCCCGTGTGACGCCTGTGTCAACGTGGTTCGCCCATTCGAGTAGACTCCTGCACATATGAGCGAGCGGCGGCAGGAAGTTCAGGAAACGGCCCCGAACGGGCCCGCGGAGTTGGTGCGACTCGCCGCGATCGCCCGCAGGTTCTACCTGGAGGGCCGGTCGAAGGTGGAGATCGCCGAGGAGTTCGGCCTGAGTCGATTCAAGGTCGCGCGCGACCTCGACGCCGCCCGCTCCTACGGGATCGTGCACATCGACATCCGCCTACCGGAGCGGCTGGACGCGGAACGCTCCGAGCTCCTACGCGAACGGTTCGGCCTGCGGCGGGCGATAGTGGTCGACACCCTGGACGATCACCTGGACACCCGCCGGGCCCTGGGTTCGGTGGCGGCCCGTCTCCTGTCCGAGATCGTACGCCCCGACGAGATCCTGGGGCTGGCCTGGAGCCGGGGCCTACAGGCGATGGGCGCCGACATGGTCGAACTGCCGCGCTGCACCGTCGTCCAGCTCAACGGCGTCCTGTCCGAGCACACCGAGGCCGGAGGATCGGTCGAGACCGTGCGTCGCGTGGCCACACTGGCCGGCGGCCAGGCGTACCCGATCTACGCCCCGCTCATCCTTCCCGACGCGGCCACGGCGGCCACCCTGCGCGCCGACCCCGGTATCGCCGCCGCGTTCGCGCACTTCGACCGGCTGACCACCGCCGTGGTGGCCATCGGCGGCTGGGACGAGCGCAACTCCACCGTCTTCCAGGCGCTGACCCCGGAGGACCGGGAGCGCTACACCGCGATGGGCGTGTGCGGGGAGATGTCAGCCCAGCTCTTCGACATCGACGGGAACCAGGTCCACAGCGACCTGGACGAGCGGGTCATCAGCGTGAGCGCGGACCAGTTGCGGCGGGTGCCCGAGGTGGTGGCGGTCGCGGGGGCCGGCGACGAGTCCAAGGCGCGGGCGGTCGGCGCCGTGCTCCGCAGCGGTCTGGTCTCCACCCTGGTGACGGACGACGCCGTGGCCCGCGTCCTGTTGGACGACGGCTCCCCCGACCAGGACTGAGCGTCGGGGCCCCTCCCTCGGGCGCGGAGGGGCCCCGCCCCTCGATCGGGGCACGGGTCCGGCTCAGGCGGAGGGCATTCCGTCC
This sequence comes from Nocardiopsis alba DSM 43377, assembly GCF_000341225.1. Classification (GTDB taxonomy): domain Bacteria; phylum Actinomycetota; class Actinomycetes; order Streptosporangiales; family Streptosporangiaceae; genus Nocardiopsis; species Nocardiopsis alba. The sequence continues at coordinate 156,324 of NZ_ANAC01000019.1, read as the reverse complement.
TCGACCCACCCGCGAAGGTCCGCGCCCGGGCAATCGGTCGAGTTGCCGGACAGACCGCCGTGCCAGGTCTTGCTCAGTTTCTTTCCGGCTTTCTTCACGGCCTCGTCGTACAGGCTTCGGATGGCGTTCTTCGCGGCCTTGCCGGCGTCGCCGTCGCGGCCGATGAAACAGACCCCGATATGGCTGGTGTTGTGCGGAGCGGCGTGGGCCCCGACCACCGTCCAGCCACGCCCCTCATAGATTTTCCCGGAACGGTCGACCAGGAAGTTGTAGCCGATGTCGGCCCAGCCGTTGGAGTCCATGTGGAAGTCCTGGATCTGACGCGGGGTCTGGCTCGTCGGACCCGCGGAATAGTGCACGGTGAACCCGGTGCGCTGACTCCAGGAGACCGTGGTCCTGTCCCGCGGGGAACGCGCTCCCCAGTCCGACCTGCCGATGATGCTGACCAAAGGTTCCTCCTACGTGAGAGGGCCCCTTCCGGTGGGACCGGTCCGGTGTTCGGTCCGGGGCCCGAGAGCGACGGTGACGGCGAGGGCGACGCGTGCGGGAGATGGGTCCCGCCGTCGTGAATTCGAGATGATGACCATGGTCATCAAGAGGATATCCGGGAGACGCGGAATTACACCTTCCACATTCGGAATAATCGAACACGACCGACCCCCGACGACGCGAATAAGAGCGAACGCCGAGCACCCTTCTAATCACATCGGAAACGCACGCAACATACGCACCGCGAACACGAAAATGAAACACTCTGAGGAATTTCCATTCCTCCACATATCCGACTTTTCATGACTCAAAAAAGAGCCGCCCTCGAACACGGAACGCGCGAAGCCCGGGGCCGACGACCGGGCCACCTGGCCGGCCCTCTCCCCGGGCCCGCCCCCTCCCCCGTCCCGTCCGAAAAAAGATTCCGTCCCCGTGTCGATCCACGCCCGCCCCGGTCGTCGTGAGGGCGAGAGACACCGAGAGATACCGGAGTGGACATGCGCAAGCTGATCGAGTCGACCTTCGTCACCATCGATGGAGTCTTCTCCTCGCCCGAGAGGTGGGGGCACCGTACTGGGACGAGGAGCACTCCTCCTACGCGACCTCCCTGTTGGGCCAGGCGGACGCGCTCCTCCTCGGCCGGGAGACCTACGAGGGCTTCGCCGCGACCTGGCCCTCGCGGAGCGGGGACGACTACGCCGACCGCATCAACGCGATGCCCAAGTACGTGGCCTCCCGGACCCTGACCGGCACCGAAGCCGAGTGGAACGCCACGATCATCCGAGGCGACATCGCGGAGCGGGTCGCGGGGCTCAAGAGGGAGCCCGGCGGGAACCTCCTGAAGTTCGGCACGGGGGAGCCGGACCACACGTTGATCGAGCACGGACTCGTGGACGAACTGCACCTGTGGGTGTTCCCCGTGATCGCCGGAGGCGGCGAACGTCTGTTGGACGGCCTGGACATCACGCACTTCGAACGTCTGAGGACCGTGGAGTTCGCGAGCGGCCTCACCGTGATGGTCCTCGGTTCGAAGTAGTGGACACGGAGCGGGGCGGTGACCGGTCCTCCGGCCACCGCCCCGCTCGATACGGCGTTCCCTAATCCCTCGTCGTACCCAAGGACATGTAGTCGTACATCGAGTAGCCCGCGTGGTAGTAGACGTTGGTCAGGCTCGTGGGGCGGTAGAGGACGGTGCGTTCGAACACCGCCGGCAGGATGGCGGCCTCCTCCATCGCCCTCTCATCGATGCGCGAGTAGATGTCCGCCCGCTCGTCGGCGTCCGTGATGGCCACGACCTCGTCGAACCACGTGTTGATCTGTTCGTCGTCGATCTCCGAGACGTTGACGTTGCCCGCCTGCTGGATCGCGTCTCCGTCCAGGATCTTGCTCATGAACCCGTAGCCGCTGGCCCAGTCCGGGGCCCAGCCGTACACGGTGAGACCCAGGTCGTTGTCGTGCACGAAGTCCGGGGACCCGGCCTGCGTGTTGGTGTAGCTGTCGGACGGGTACTGCTTGATCTCCGTCTCGATGCCCACCCGGGCCAGGGCCTGCTGGAGCGCCTCGGCCGTGCCCACGTCGGAGGGCCGGTCTGCGCGGGCCCCGATCGCGGTGGAGAACCCGTCCGGGTGACCGCACTCCTCCAGCTTCTCGCGGGCCTTGTCGAGGTCGCCCTTGCCCTCCGGGGACGGGTACAGGTCCATCTCCGGGTCGGCCCCCGGAAGCGCGCTCGGCATGATCTGGCTGGCGACGTCGCCACCGGTGTCGCCGCCCCAGGCCCGCTGAAGGGCGTCCCGGTCCGCCGCGAAGAGGATCGCCTCTCGGCAGGCCTTGTCATCGAGGGGCTCGATGACGGTGTTGACGTTGACGTAGCGCAGGGTGTTGGTCTGCGGGTTGTCGACGTTGTGGCGCTGCGCCTCATCGGTGATGAGGGTGCCCTTCATGGCCGGCCCCACCCCGGCCCCGCCCAGGTCGACGTCGAGTTCGCCGTTGACCAGCCGCTGGTCGATCTCGTTCTGGTCGACCCCCAACTGCACCTCGATCCGGTCCGGCAGCGCCTTGCGGGTCGGGTCGGTGGAGGCGTCCCACTCCTCGTTGCGCTCCAGGTTCAGGGAGACCCCCGGACGGTAGTCCCCGTCGAACTTGTACGGCCCGGAGGAGAGCACCCGGGTCTGGTACTGCTCGCCGCGGTCGACCTCGGCCGGCACCGGCGCGGTCTGCGGCTGGATGAGCACGTACGGGAACTCGGAGAAGCTCGTGTTCAGGTGGAAGACGAGGGTGTGGTCGTCGGGGGTCTCGATCCCGTCGAAACCGGCGAGCGGTTCGTTATCCTCGGCGTAGGGGCCCTCGTACTCCTCGCTGTCGGCCAGCAGCTCCTGGAAGTACTTGGGGCCGTTGGGCAGGGCCTGGGAGCCGAAGTTGCTGCGCGCGATGGCGTACTTGACGTCCTCGGCGACGATCTCGGAGCCGTCCTCGTACTTGAGGCCCTTCTTGAGCTTGACGGTCCACTCGGTGGCGTCGTCGTTGCTCTCGGGCATCTCCTCGGCGAGGTCGGGCTGGAGTTCCACCCCCTCCTCGCCCGGGGCTCCGACGTAGGTGAGCAGGGTCCGCGCGTAGTAGCGGGAGAAGTTCCAGCTGTACGCGTAGTAGGTGTTACCGGGGTCGGGAGAGTCGAAGTCGGACGAGACGGCGTAGCGCAGGGTTCCGCCGGTCTGGTCCGAGGGGTTGACGACGGTGGTCTCCCCTTCGTTGAAGTCGGCCTCGGACTGCTCTCCCCCGCCCCCGCCACCACCGCCACAGGCGGCGAGGAGCAGGGCCAGGGCGGTGCCGACGGCGGCCGGAGCGGTCGCCCTGCGGGGTGCGCGGGACCGCCGGGGCGGTTTCCCGCGCGTGGAGTGATGGATGCTCACCTTGGCCTCCTGGTCGGATTCGCTGGGTGCGTACGGGCGGGGCACGGCCCGTCGGGCGGCCGATCCGGTCGATCGGCACGGGGCCGTCAGTCGGAGGAACGGGGGTCGAAGGCGTCGCGCAGACCGTCGCCGAACAGGTTGAAGGCGAGGACGGTGACGAAGATGGCCAGACCCGGGATGATCACGAAGTGCGGCGAGGTGGTGTAGAAGCGCAGCGCGTTCTCCAACATTCCGCCCCAGGTCGCCATGGGCGGGTTGATGCCCACGCCCAGGAAGCTCAGCGCCGCCTCGAACAGGATGTTCGTGGGGATGAGCAGGGTGGAGTAGACGAGGATCGGGGTGATCAGATTGGGCAGGATCTCCCGGAAGACGATGTGGCCGCTGCTCGCCCCGAGGCTGCGGGAGGCCTCGACGAACTCGCGTTCCTTGAGAGTGAGGGTCTGTCCGCGCACGATGCGGCCGATGTAGGGCCAGTTGAAGAACCCGATGATGAACACCAGGACACCGATGCGCAGGTTGTTGCCGGACAGGCCGAAGGCCCCGTCGGGGATGACGCCGACCAGGGCGATGGCGAACAGCAGCAGCGGGAAGGCCAGGAAGATGTCCATGGTCCGGCTGATGATGGTGTCGACCCAGCCGCCGAAGTAGCCGGCGAGGATCCCCAGGACGGTGCCGATGACCACGCACACGAGGGTGGCGACCGTGGCGACCAGCAGTGAGGTGCGGGCGCCGTAGACGATGCGGCTGAACAGGTCGCGACCGTTGACCGGTTCCACGCCCAGGAGGTGCTGGGCGCTGATCCCGCCCCAGGGGTCCAGCCCCTTGGAGGGGTCGTCGGGGTCCTTGAGCACTCCCCCGGTGAGCGGGTCGACGAGCCCTTGGTCGAACTGGTTGGGCGGGTGGCCGAACCAGGCGGTGAGCAGAGGTGCGAAGACCGCCACGAGAATGAGCAGAAGGACGACGATCCCGCCGGCCATGCCCACCTTGTCCTTGCGAAAGCGCCTCCAGGCGATCTGGCGCAGGGACCTGCCCGCCGCGTTCCGGGCCCCCGCCGCCACGGCCTCCGGGTCGGCGTGCTGGGACGATTCGGGCACGTCCATCGGCGTGGTCATGTACCCCTTGCCCCGCTCTCTATGTGTGACTGCATCACTACGCAGAGTTTGCACGAGGGGTGCGGGGGTTTCCAGCGCCCGCGCCGTTCGAGAACGGTCGGGGCCTCATATCGGAAGTGGTGGCACGAATCCGCGTGTCGTGCCCCGGGGCGGAGACCCGAGCCGGGAGGACCCGCCCACGCGAACGGCCGTCGAAGGGGCCTCCCCTCGACGGCCGTACGGTACCGTCAGCCGGCCACCAGGGCGCCGTCACGGGCGACGACGGTTCCGGCCCGCATCACGAGGCGGCGCGGCGGGACCTGGGCGACGGCCTGCGCCACCGTCCGGGCCTCGACCATCACCAGGTCGGCGGGCCCGCCCACGTGGAGACCGTGGTCCTCGACACCGAGCACACGGGCGGCGTTGGAGGTCACCGTGTCCAGCGCCAGCAGCAGTTCCTCATCGCTTCGGCCGGAGTTCCGATAGGCGATGAGCATGGCCCTGCGCAACATGTCCCCATCACCGAAGGGGCCCCACAGATCGTTGATGCCGTCCGTTCCCCCGGCCAGGAGCACGCCCTGTTCCGCGCACGCCCTCAGCGGCGGCACCGGGGAGTCGTAGACCGCCGCGTTCACGAGGGCCACCCCGGCCTCGGCGAACCGTTCGAGGAGCCGCGCCTGTGTGGGCGGGTGCGCGATCCCGAAGGCGTGGGAGATCGCCACCCTGCCGGCGAGCCCGTACTCCTCCGTCATACGCGCGATGAGCCCCATCTCCCAGGCACCGAGGGATCCACCGTCGTGGAGGTGGATGTCGATGGCGGTCCCCGTGGACGCGGCCAGGTCGAAGACGGCCTCGAGATGGGCGTTGGGGGCGTCGTCGAACCCCGCGGGGTCGAGTCCTCCGATCACCGAGGCCCCGGCGTCCACGGCCTCGCGCAGGAGGTCGAGGGTGCCCGGGTTGGTGATGAGGCCGCCCTGGGGGAAGGCGACCTGCTGGATGTCGATCACGCCCTCGTAGTGGCGGGCGACCTCCGCGACGGCGGCGATCCCTCGCAGTCCGACCCCGGGGTCGACGTCGGTGTGCGTCCGAAGGTGGGTGGTGCCCGCCGCGATCATCGTCTCCACCAACGACGAGATGTACTCGTGCGCGGGCAGACCGTGGGAGTCCCGGTGGCGTCGCTCGTGGGCGACGCGTTCGGCGACGGTCTCGACCCTCGGCGCCGAGACCCACGGTCCGCCGTAGAGGGTCTTGTCGATGTGGGCGTGGGCGTTGATCAGCCCGGGCAGGACGACCCGGCCCGCCGCGTCGATGACCTCGAGCCCTTCGTGGGCCTCGGTCGGCCCTCCACCCGCGGAGGTCTCCTCGATCGCGGTGATCCGGCCGTCCTCGACGACGATGGTGGCCGGTTCGGCCCTGCGGGGCAGGACGGCGTTGATGACGCGCGGCATGTGGGTGCTTCCCCTCTCCCGGGGCTCAGTGGTGGATGAACAGTTCCGCGAGCGTGGCGGAGGCGACGATGGTGGTGGTGAACGTCAGCACGGCCGCGACGACGATCTTCCAGCTCAGCTGCATGAACGCCGTGCGGTCCCGGCCCATGGTCATACCGACGAGGGCGAGCTGGGGCAGACCGATCAGGAGGACGTCCAGGTCCTGGACGAGGTCGGCGATCACCCCGGCGACCGGCGAGATCGGCGTGGTCACGAGCGTGGCGAGGGCCAGGACCCAGACCGTGGCGGGGACGGCCTTGACCTTGCCGGCCAGGAAGATCGCGATGCCCGTCATCAGCAGCAGGACCGCCATGCCCGCGGCGTCGCGCGGGTGGAAGCCGCCGGTCCCCAGCCAGTTGAGGAGCAGACCGGCCGCACCGGCGAAGAGGTAGGCGGTGACGCCCGGACGCCATCCCTTGGGGATGTCGGGGTCCTGTGGACGTTCGACCTCCGCCCGCCCGGCCGCTTCCTCCCTCACCCTCACCGAGGCGTCCCCCTCGGGGACCCGCCCTCGGGCGACCAGACGCGCCTCCTCGATCTCGGGGGCGGGGCGGCGGAAGACGCGGCACCAGAAGGAGTAGAGACGTCGGGCCGAGGGGAGGCCGATGAAGACGCCCGCGTAGAAGCCGACGATGTTGGTGACCAGGTTGGACAGGGCCGCGAGCGCGGCGATCTCGACCGCCTGGTCCGGGTAGAGCAGGGACAGCGCGCCGACGCCGCCGAGCATCATCGACGTGGATCCGACGCCCAGCGCCAGGGCCAGGGAGAGCGGGTGGTACCAGCCCGTGCCGCCGAGGACGCTCGTGATCAGGGAGATGAAGACGGCGCCGAACATCGACCCGAGGATCCAGACGCCGAACACGCCCCGGTACTCCGGTGAGGAGGTGCCGAACCTGTCGATGGCGTAGGCCAGGTAGGACTCGCGGTCGATCGCCCACGTGGCGCCGATCGCGGCCCGCCCCATGCCGAGCAGGACCGCGATGGGGAGCGCGAGGATGATCGTCCCGAAGAGCTGGCCCACCTCCTGCATCAGCAGGGCTGGGCCGACCTCCTCGACCATGCCGATCGACGGGCCGATCCCGGTGCCGAGCAGTGCGAGGAAGAGGACCATGCCGACCGGGATCAGGGCCTCGCCCGCGGAGCGGGTGCTCCCGCGCAGCGGCAGCCACCGTTGGAGGCCGACGACGGCGCCCATCAGGACCACCCAGACCAGGGGGAACAGCACGATCGCGGCGGGCCCGACGCGGAACTTGTGCTCTCCGACCAGGACGGCCAGGGCGCTGACGAGCACGCTCACCCCGATGGCGACGACCCAGTCGCCACGGCCTACCGATCCGCGGGTCGACACGTTCTCGTGTTTCTCCGCCTGCTGTCTTCTTGCCCGCATCTGGGATACCAATCGGTGAGCCGCTGAATATTCGAGGAGCCTATGGTTGGCGCAAAACCGCTGTCAAGAGCGGTGTAACTCGAAATTCGGCCCCTTTGATACACGACCCCAAGAGGCCTCAGAAGGCCCGTGGTATACAAGCTTCATGGATCAGGTCATCAGAGCAAGGTACGTACTGGCGCATTCCGAGGGCTCCCACGTCTGGTTGGAGGACGGCTACGTGGCGCACTCCGACGGGGTCGTCACCGAAGTGGGGACCGGCACCCCGGATTCGACCGCCCCCGTCCTGGACCTGGGGAACACGGTCCTGACCCCCGGCCTGATCGACCTGGACGCCCTGGTCGACATCGACCACCTCATCCTCGACGCCCACCACGAGCCCGCGCACGCCCGCGAACTGGTCGGTTCCGTCGACTACTGGAGCGACCGTCCTCGCGACATCCTGACCCCCGAACAGCGCGACGTCCTGCGCCGGTTCGGGCTCGCGCAGCTCGCCCTGCACGGGGTCACCACCTACATGCCGATCGCCTCGGAGATCCACCTCGGGTGGAACGAGTCCGCCGACGAGCTGCGTCACCTGGCCGACCTGACCCGGGAATGGGGCCTGCGCGGCTACCTGGGTCCCTCGTACAGGTCCGCGGTCGGCGCCGTCGCCGACGGTGAACGCACCTTCGTCGAGAACGCCGAGCTCGGCGAGGCCGGTCTGGACGAGGCCCTGCGCTTCGCGGACGAGCTCGCCGAACAGGACGACGATCTGGTCCGACCGGTCCTCCTCCCCTGCCGGATCGAGACGCTCACGCCCCGTCTCATGGAGCGCACGGCCGAGGAGGCCGGACGCCGCGATCTGCTCGTCCGTCTGCACTCTCTCCAGCAGTCGTGGGAGCGCGAGGTGATCATCCGGCGCCACGGCATGACCCCGCTGGACCTGATCGAGCGGACCGGACTCCTCAACGACCGGCTGCTCGTCCCCCACGCCCTGTGGACCGACCGGAACTCGAAGCTGACCGGGCCGGAGGGCGTCGACATCACCCGCCTGTCCGTCGCGGGCGTGAGCGTGATCCACTGCCCCCTGACCACCTTCCGGTACGGGGACATGTTGGAGACCTTCAACGAGTTCCGGGACGCCGGTGTCACGATGGCGCTCGGCACCGACTCCTTCCCGCCCGACCTGGTACGCGGCATGGACGTGGGCCTTCACGCCTCACGTCTGCTGTACGGCCCGGGCGCCGTCGACCTCGGCGGCTACATGGAGGCCGCGACACTGGGCGGGGCGGCCGCGCTCAAGCGCCCCGACCTGGGACGGTTGGAGGCCGGCGCGAGCGCGGACATGACCGCCTTCTCCCTGGACGACTTCCGTGACGGCGTCGTGGAGGACCCCCTGCGCACCCTGGTGCTCAACGGGACCGCCAGGAACGTCACCCACACCTTCGTGGCCGGACGCCCGGTGGTCCGGGACGGGGGGATCCCCGGTGTGGACCTGTCCGAGCTCCGGGAACAGGCACAGAAGGTGTTCGACCTCCTCCGTCACGGTTACAGTGAGCGGGACGGTCGCGACCGCCCGGTCGAGGACCTTTTCCCCCCGTCGTTCCCGGTCCGCGGAGCCTGATCCCGGACCTCCGGCACCGGCCGGGGTGAATCGAGCGCACACGGCGGGAGCGGTCTCATGACACGGACATCGGGTGGGTCGGCCCCTCTGACCCGGGCCACCGAGGCCGCCATCCGCGAGGGGATCATCTCCGGCCGGTACGCACCGGGGGCACGGCTGCGCGAACGCGAGCTCTCGGAGGAACTGGGCGTGTCCCGGCTCCCGGTGCGCGAGGCGCTGCGCAACCTCAGGCACGACGGTTTCATCATGACCAGCGCGCACAAGGGCGCGACCGTGCGTACGATGTCCGCCGACGACGTCGACGAGCTCTTCGACCTGCGTACCCGGTTGGAGCCCTTCGCCGCCGAGCGGGCCGCCCGCCGATACGCCGAGGGGGACGTGCACGAAGGCCTGACGGCGGCCATGGAGGCCACCGCCGAGGCCACGGAGTCGGGTTCGTTGGAGCACATCATGACCGCCAACGCCGACTTCCACGCCAGTGTCGTGGAGGCGGCCGGTCATGGTCTCCTGTCGGAGCTGATGGCACCGATCCTGTCCCGTTCCCGATGGCTGTTCGCCATGACGGCCTTCCGGGACCCCCACCTGGAATTCCAGGCGCACCACGAGATCTACCACGCGATCAGCCACGGAAACGATCGACTGGCGAGGCTGACCATGGCCGCGCACATCGAGGCCGGGCGCGGCCCCTCACTGCTCGCCGTCGGCGCCGACGCCGCGGTCGACGACGGCCGTGCAGCTCCCCCGCCCCGGGAGCCCGGCACCGGCTGATCGGGCGTCAGCGCCCCCGCAGGGCGCGATAGCGCCGCACCAGGGCCGCGGTGGAGGGGTCCAGCGAGGAGACGTCGGCCCCCTCCGTCAGCGCGGGTTCGAGCCTCTTGGCCAGGACCTTGCCGAGCTGGACGCCCCACTGGTCGAAGGAGTTGATGTTCCACACCGCGCCCTGGACGAACACCTTGTGCTCGTACAGGGCGACGAGCTGCCCGAGCGTGGACGGGTCGAGCCGCTCGGCCAGGATCGTGGTGGTGGGCCGGTTGCCCGGGAAGGTGCGATGCGGCACGAGATCGGGACGGACCCCCTCGGCGGCGACCTCGGCCTCCGTACGTCCGAAGGCCAGGGCCTGACCCTGGGCGAGCATGTTGGCCGTCAACAGGTCGTGCTGGGCGCTCAGCCCCTCCATCAGGTCGGGAGAGGGTTCGGCGAACCCGATGAGGTCGGCCGGGACGAAGCGGGTCCCCTGGTGCAGGAGCTGGAAGTAGGCGTGCTGCCCGTTCGTGCCCGGGGTGCCCCACACCACCGGGCCGGTCCTCCAGGCGACCGGGCGGCCGTCGCGCTGCGTCGACTTGCCGTTGGACTCCATGTCGAGCTGTTGCAGGTAGGCCGGGAACCGGGCCATGTGGTGGCTGTAGGGCAGGACGGCGTGGGTCTGGGCGTCGAAGTGACCGCCGTACCAGACCCCGAGCAGCCCGAGCAGGAACGGCAGGTTGCGTTCGGCCGGCGCGGTGGCGAAGTGGGTGTCCATCAGATGGAAGCCCGCGAGCATCTCCCGGAAACGCTCGGGACCCAACGCCACCATGAGGGACAGCCCGATCGCCGAGTCGTAGGAGTAGCGACCGCCCACCCAGTCCCAGAACTCGAACATATTGGCGGTGTCGATACCGAAGGCCTCGACCTCGTCGGCGTTGGTGGAGACCGCCACGAAGTGACGGGAGATCGCCTCGGGCCCCGCCTCCAGGCCGGACAGCAGCCAGTTCCTCGCCGCCGTGGCGTTGGTGATGGTCTCGACGGTGGTGAAGGTCTTGGAGGCCACCACGAACAGGGTGCGTTCGGGGTCGGCGTCGATGAGCGCCTCGTTCAGATCGCTGCCGTCGACGTTGGAGACGAAACGGAACTCCAGCCCCCGGTCGGTATAGGGCCGCAGCGCCTCGTAGGCCATGGCCGGCCCCAGGTCGGAACCGCCGATACCGATGTTGACCACTCGGGTCACCGTCTTGCCGGTGTGCCCCGTCCAGGTGCGCGAACGCACCCGCTCGGCGAACCCGGCCATCTTCTCCAGGACCCGGTGCACCTCCGGGACCACGTCGTGGCCGTCGGTGCGCACGACCGTCCCGCGCGGGGCGCGCAGGGCGGTGTGCAGGACGGCCCGGTCCTCGGTGAGGTTGATGTGGTCGCCGCGCAGCATGGCGTCGCGCAGTCGGGCGACCCCCGTGACCGAGGCCAGGCGGTTCAACAGGCGCAGGGTCTCGTCGGTGACGAGGTTCTTGGAGTAGTCGACGTGCAGGGAGCCCACGTCGAGCGTGTACCGCTCGGCCCGCCCCGGGTCGTCCGCGAACAGTCCACGCAGGTGGGTGGCGCCGAGCCGGTCCCGATGCTCACGGAGCCGGATCCATTCCTCCCTGCGGTCCAGTGGGACGCCGCCGGGGGTGTCGGCGCTGTCCTCGGTGCGAGGAAGGGGTGTGCTGGCGGACATCCGTTCGCTCCTCGTGCTCCATGGCCCGGATCGGGGCGCGGGATCGAGAGGACGACCCCGACCCCGCTCCCGGCGATTGCGACTACGACCCCTACCCTCCCACGAAAGCCGTCAACCATGGGCCCTTCCACGCACGTCGGAGAGCCGGACGACGCTGCGTTCGCTCTCCTCCGACGCGGAGTGTTCACGCAGGAGGGCGACCTCCGCGCGCAGGGCCCGCAGTTCGGCGAGGATCTGGCGTTGCGCGCCGTCATCTCCGCCACCACCGTCACCCGGTCCGCCCCCGTCGCCGTCGGGGCCGCCGTCGGCCTCCCCGCCCTTCCCTCCGCCACCGGCCTCGCGCTCCTCGTGTCCGGCCTTGTCGAGCGCCTCCACCGCCACGGCGATGAAGAGGTTCAGCGCGATCAGGGTGGAGACGAGGACGAAGACCACGAAGAAGATCCACGCCAACGGCTGACCCTTCATGACCTCCTGGGCGATGGTGCCCCAGCCGTCGGCGGTGAAGATCTGGAAGAGGGTGAACAGCGAGGTCCACAGGTCGCCGAAGTACTTCGGGGCGATCTCGGCGAACAGCTTGGTGGACATCACGGCCGAGACGTAGAGCAGCAGGGCCACCAGGACCATGATCGAGGCCATGCCGGGCAGCGCCCTGAAGAGCCCGGCCACCACGTGACGCAGGGTCGGTATGACCGACAGCAGCCGGAGGACGCGCAACACCCTCAGGACGCGCAGGACGGCGAAGGGCCCGGAGGCGGGCATCAACGCGATCCCGACGATGACCATGTCGAACCAGCTCCAGGGATCCCTGAAGAAGTCCTTCCGGTGGGCGTACATCCTCAGCCCCAACTCCAGGACGAACAGGGCGAGGATCGCTCTGTCGACCCTGGTCAACAGTTCACCGTGCTCGTCCATGACCCGTTTGGAGGTCTCGAAGCCGAGAAGGACGGCGTTGACCAGGATGACGAGGATGACACCGGCCTGGAACCAGGGGGCGTCGACCGTGGCTCGAACACGTTCGCGCATGGTCACTGGGTGGAGAACTCCGTACTCGTGATCGTCGGACAGCGACGAAGAAGCCTACTCCGTGGGCGTCGTGCCCCGTTTCGTCCTCGTCGCCCTGGATCCACGTCGCACTGGCGTCCGCCGCTCCGACCAGGCATGATCGAAAGAGGAAGCCGAGGCGAGGGGGTCGCCGGTGACGGAATCCGCAGACGAGAGCACAGAGATCGACGAGGACGCCGCGGACATCGAGGACGTCGACGCCGCGATGGACGTGGGCGCCCCTGACCAGGACACCGCGGTGGCGGAGTACCTGGAGGAACATCCAGAGGACTACCGCATCGAGGAGATCGAGGACCATGGGGCACTCGGTATAGATGCGGAAGTGGACCGGGAGGTTCCCGAACCGGACCCCGACACCGGGGAGGACGCCCCGCCGAAGGCCGGCAGGGAGGAACTGTCCCGGCTCCTCGACGCCGAGAGGTACGCCGAGCGGGTGGACCGCCGCCTGGAGGGGTGAGCGCAGGCCCGGGTTCAGTCCCCGTCGGGGACGTGGGCCTCCAGCCAGCGCTCCACCCTCAACACGTGCGCGGCCGCGGTGGCGCGCGCGGCCTCGGGGTCGCGTTCCCGCAGGGCCCTGAGGATCCTTCGATGGTCCTCGTGCAGGTCGTGGGAGATCCCCTCGGCGTCGTGGCCGGCCCAGACCCTCTCGTTGAGGGTGGGCGAGGAGAGCCCGGCGTGCACGGCGGAGAGGGTGGCGTTGCCCGCGCAGGCCACGATCTCCCGGTGGAACCCCAGGTCGAAGGTGCCGGAATCGCCGGGCGAGGTGACCGGGTCCGCGTCCTCCAGCCGGTCGAGGAGGGCGCCGATGCGTTCGAGGTCCTCGTCGGTGGCCCGGGCCGCGGCGATCGCGGTGGCGTCGGGTTCGATCATGCGTCGGACCCGTAGGACCTCCAGAAGGGTCCGGTCCGGGGAGACCTCTGCCAGCACGCCGAAGGCCTCCAGGAGGTCCTTCGGGCGCAGCGCGGTGACGTAGACGCCGGCTCCGTGCCTGACCTCCAGCACACCCAGGGTGGTGAGGGTGCGGATGGCCTCGCGGACCGAACCGCGGGAGACCCCCAGACGGGCGGAGAGGTCGCGCTCGGTGGGCAGGCGCTGTTCTGGTCCTACCTCTCCCTCGGAGATCATCGCTTTGATCTGCTCGACCGTCCGCTGTGCCACCGGCGTACGTGCGCCGTCACCCACGTTCATCTCCAGCTTTTTCCGTGAACCGGGAGGGATTCCTCCCACTTGGACACTCTACCCTCCCTTGCCCACCCGCCCTTGCTTGAGGCAAAGTGGTCGGACCAATGGGCGTGCCTTTCGGAATACCCAAGGACGGCGCGTCGGGCGGCCCCGTTCCGGGACGGTCCCAGATCATCGGGTGGGACCGGTCCGCGTCGACCGGGACACGAAGGAGGCACATGCGGATCGCGCTGTTCATCACCTGTGTCAACGACACACTCTTCCCCGATACCGGCCGGGCCGTCGTGCGGCTCCTGGAACGCCTGGGCCACGAGGTGGTCTTCCCCACCGACCAGACCTGCTGCGGCCAGATGCACTACAACACCGGCTACCGGCGCCCCGCCGCCCGGCTCGCGGTGCGCTTCGCCCGGACCTTCGAGAACGCGGACGCGGTCGTGGTCCCCTCGGCCTCCTGCGCCGCCATGATCCGGGACAACTATCCGAGACTGAGCCGGAGCGGAAGCCGCCTGGCCCGTCGGATGGACTCCCTCGCACCGCGCGTGTACGACCTCACCGAGTTCCTCGTGGACGTACTGGAGGTGACCGACGTGGGCGCCTACTACCCGCACAAGGTCGTCTACCACCCCACCTGCCACGGCCTGCGATTCCTGGGCCTGGGCGACCGCCCCTACCGGCTCCTGCGCGCCGTGCGCGGCCTGGAGCTGCTCGAACTGCCCGAGGCCACCGAATGCTGCGGCTTCGGCGGCACGTTCTCGGTCAAGAACGGCGACGTCTCCTCGGCCATGGGCTTCGACAAGGCCCGTCACGTGGTGGAGACCGGGGCCGAGGTGCTGTGCGCGGTGGACAACTCCTGCCTGATGCACATCGGCGGCACGCTGTCCCGACAGCGTTCGGGCCTGCGCACCGCCCACATCGCCGAGATCCTGGCCTCCACGGAGAAGGAGTACGCACGGACATGAGCGCCACGTTCCTGGGCATGCCCCCCTTTCCCGAGGCCGCGAAGCGGGCCGTCGAGGACTCGCGGACCCGGCACAACCTGCACAAGGCCACCCACACCATCCGCGCCAAGAGGACCAGGGTCGTCGACGAGCTGGGCGACGACTGGCAGCGGCTGCGCGCCGAGGGCGAGCGGATCAAGACCCACACCCTGCGCCATCTGGACCACTACCTGGAACGATTGGAGGAGTCGGTCCAACGCGCGGGCGGCACGGTGCACTGGGCCTCCGACGCCGCCGAGGCCAACGCGATCATCACCCGGCTGATCCGCCGGACCGGTGAGACCGAGGTGGTCAAGGTCAAGTCGATGGCCACCCAGGAGATCGAGCTCAACAACGCCCTGGAGGCGGCGGGGATCACCGCCTACGAGACCGACCTGGCCGAGCTGATCGTCCAGTTGGGCGAGGATCTGCCCTCGCACATCCTGGTCCCCGCCATCCACCTGGGACGCGCCCAGATCCGGGAGATCTTCCTCCAGAGGATGGGCGAATGGGGTCGCCCCGCTCCCCCGGATCTGACCGACGACCCGCACGCCCTGGCCGAGGCCTCCCGCGTCCACCTGCGCGAACTGTTCCTGAGGTCCAAGGTGGCCGTCTCCGGCGCGAACTTCGCGGTGGCCGATTCGGGCACCCTGCTGGTCCTGGAGTCCGAGGGCAACGGTCGCATGTGCCTGACCCTGCCGGAGACCCTCATCTCGGTGGTGGGCATCGAGAAGATCGTGCCCACATGGTCCGACCTCGAAGTGTTCATGCAGCTGTTGCCGCGCTCGTCCACCGGGGAGAGGATGAACCCCTACACCTCGACCTGGACCGGGGTGACCCCGGGCGACGGACCCCAGGACTTCCACCTGGTGCTGTTGGACAACGGACGCACCGACGTGCTCGCCGACACCGTCGGACGCCAGGCGCTGCGCTGCATCCGCTGCTCGGCCTGTCTGAACATCTGCCCCGTGTACGAGCGGGTCGGCGGACACGCCTACGGCTCGGTCTACCCGGGGCCGATCGGCGCGATCCTCACGCCCCAGCTCCAGGGGATGGCCTCGAAGGTCGACGAGGCCCTGCCCTACGCCTCCTCGTTGTGCGGCGCCTGCTACGAGGTGTGCCCGGTGGCCATCGACATCCCCGAGGTCCTGGTGCACCTGCGCGAGAAGGTGGCCGAGTCCAAGGGACATGTGAGCGAGAAGGCGCTGATGGCCGGGGCCGAGGCCGTGTTCGGCTCCGCGACGGCGTTGGACGCGGTCCAGCGCGCGGCCGGGCTCGCGCGCGGGGTCGTGCCACGCCATCTGCCCGGCCCGGCGGGAAAGTGGACCGATACGCGCGACCTCCCGGACGTGCCCGCGCGCTCCTTCCGTCAGTGGTGGAACGAACGAGAGGACGGCCGATGACGAACGGCTCCCGTGAACGCGTACTCGCCCGGGTACGGGCGGCGCTGGCCGACGTCCCCGCCGACGAGCCGGTGGAGCGTCGCCCTTCGGAGCGTCCCTACGCCGAGAGCCACGACGCCGGCCCGACGCTGGACGTGCTGGTGGAGCGGCTGGTCGACTACAACGCCCTGGTGCGCCGGGTGGCCCCGGACCGGGTCGCCGACGAGGTGGCCGCCGCGCTGGAGCGGTGCGGGGCCCGCCGGATCCTGGTGCCGGCGGGGCTGCCCGAGGAGTGGCTGTCCCGGACCTCGGTGGAACGGGTCGTCGACTCCCCCGAGGATCCGCGCGACGTGGCCGAGCTGGACTCCGCCGACGGCGTGGTCACCGCCTGCACGGTGGCGGTCGCCGAGACCGGCACGATCGTGCTGGACGGCGGACCGGACCAAGGACGTCGGGCTCTGAGCCTGGTCCCCGACCACCACCTGTGCGTGGTCCGCGCCGACCAGGTCGTGGACTCCGTCCCCCAGGCCGTGCGGCGGCTGGATCCACTCCGCCCCCTGACCTGGGTGAGCGGGCCCTCGGCCACCGTCGACATCGAGATGATCCGGGTGGCCGGCGTCCACGGGCCCCGCACCCTGGAGGTCGTGCTACTGGATCCCGACGCCTGAGGTCGGACCCCTCGTGGTGGTGCGCGCCGTACCCCCAGGGGTGCGGCGCGCCCGCCCTCCGTCGGCGGTCCGCCCCCTCGCGGGCCGCGACGCCGGTTCCCTAGCGTTTCGAGGGAGCCCGAGACCGCGACGAGGACGAGGACGAGGACGAGGACGAGAGACGGTACCCCCATGCGCGACCATCGCCGCCCACGAACGGCCGCGATCCCGATCGGGGCCCTGGCCCTGGCCCTGGCCCTGACCACCGCCGGTACGGCGGCGGCCGACCCGCTCGAACCGGGCGACGAACGCCCCGCCCCTCCCCCGCCGTCCCTGCCCGCCCCCACCGGCGATCTGGCCGTGGGCACCACCACCCTGCACCTGGTGGACGACACCCGGGAGGACCCCTGGCTCGGCGGCGACCGCGAACTGATGGTGACCCTCTGGTACCCGACACCGGAGAACACCGGTGAGCGGGCCCCTTATATGACCCGCGCCGAGGCCGAGGCCACCCTGGCGGCGTTGGGGATCGAGGGCCTCCCCCCGGAGACGCTCACGGACGTGGGCACCCACGCGGTCCCGGAGGCGCCTCCGGTCACGGTCGACGGCGGACTGCCGTTGGTCCTGTACTCCCCCGGTTCCGGGGTCTCCCGTGTCTGGGCGACCGGGCTCGCCGAAGAACTCGCCTCCCAGGGTTTCGCGGTGGCCGGGATCGACCACCGGAACGAGGCCTCCCCGGTGGAGTTCCCCGACGGATTGGTCGAGGAGTGCGCCGGCTGTCTGTCGCAGGAATGGGAGTCGGGCGCCCTCACCCGGTCCGCCGACGTCTCCTTCCTCCTCGATTCCTTCGAGAGGGGCGCGGCCCGGGAGTGGGCCCCGATCCTGGACACCGACCGGGTGGGGATGATCAGCCACTCCTGGGGCGGGGCGGCGGTCGCCCAGAGCCTGCTCGACGAGGAGCGCGTCGCGGCCGGCCTGAACCTCGACGGCCCCTACTACACCGCCCAGTTGGAAGGGGAGATCGACCGTCCGCTGGCCCTGCTCGCCAACGACCAGGGACGCCCCTGGGAAGGCTGGGACGAGCGCTGGGCCGGGCAGACCGGATGGCGCCAGTGGATCCGGATCACCGACTCGGGCCACTCCAACGTCCTGGACAAGGGCGTGTTCATGGACGAACTCGGCCTGCGCGACCTGCTCGCCCCCGAGCAGTGGCGGGCCCAGTTCGGCGATCTGGACCCGGCCCGAGGGGTCTCCCTCATCCGTGAGTACTCCACCGCGCTCTTCGCCCACCACCTGCGCGGAGAGGAGCGTCCCCTCCTGGAGGATCCGGAGGCCGTCCATCCCGAACTGGTCGTGGTCGCCTCCGGGACCCCTGCCCCCTGAGGGGGCCCGCCCCGGCCGGTAGGATGGTCCGTCGGCTCCGAACCACCCTTCGACCAGGGAGAGAACCACCGTGGGCAGGAAAAGCCGCCGGCGCGGCGACGCTCGAACGAGCGTGGAATGGGACGGCCCCGCTCCCTCGGACACCCCCGTGGAGGTGACCGCCCAGGCGGTCGACGCCCTGGTGCGCGGGCAGGAGGGCAGCGGCGTCGATCTGGCCGTGGCGCGCCTGGCCGACGTGGAGGACCCCCACTGGGCCGGGGCGGCGGCGCGCTCGCTCTTCGACACCCTGCTGTTCGGGATCGCCGACGCCTGGGCGCGCGGCTGGCAGCCCGCCGAGACCGTTCGCCACGTACGACGTGAGGCCGGCCCCCTGGCCGCGTCCGTCTGCGCCGACGTCGTCGCAGCGGACCTGGAACGCCACTCCGCGGCCACGGTCGACCCCCGCTGGAACGAACAGGTGCGCGCTCTGGACGTGGACCCGCCCCGGGGTTCGGGCGAGGCGCTCTTGGAGCACCTGGGATCCGAACACGGGCTGATGCGTTTCGAGGTCGTCGAGGTGGTGCTGCGACTGCTGGCCCTGCTGCGCACCCTGCCCCCGATGCGCCGCCTGGGGCCGCCCCCGGGGAACTTCCGTCCCGGGGCGCGCCCCTCGATCCCGGTCGACCAGGGGCGGCTGCAACGGGTACGCGCTCTGCTCGCCAAGGCCGAGTCCACGGAGTTCCCGCAGGAGGCCGAGGCCCTGACCGCGCGGGCCCAGGAGATGATGGCCCGGCACAGCATCGACCTGGCCCTGGTGGAGGCCGACCCCGAGGAGCCCGAGGCCACCTCGGCCCGCAGGCTTCCGGTGGACTCCCCCTACGACGAGCATCGGGCCGTGCTGCTCAACGAGATCGCCGAGGCCAACCACTGTCGGGCGATCTGGCACCGTGAGCTGGGTCTGAGCACCGTGATGGGCTTCCCCGGCGACGTGGAGGCGGTGGACCTGCTGTACACGTCGCTCCTGATCCAGGCGGAGACGGCGATGCGGGTGAGCGGTTCGGCGCGCGACCGTTCCGGCCGTGGGGCGAGGAAGGACTTCCGGTCCTCGTTCATGTCGGCCTTCGCGGTACGGGTGGGCGAACGCCTCTCCGAGACGGCGCGGGCCGCCGAGAAGGCGGTCGGCACCGAGACCGGCACCGACCTGGTCCCCGTGTTCGCCGAACGGGAGCGCGCGGTGGAGGCCGCGGTGAACGAGGTGTTCGGCGCGTTGACCACCTCCCGTGTGCGCGGGCCCGCCGACGCGGAGGGCTGGTACGAGGGGCGTGCCGCGGCCGACTCCGCCTCCCTCGGTACCCGGGCCCACCTGGTCTGAGCGGGGTCGGGGGCGGAAAATCGGTGGCCGACCTCCGTCCGCGACCGATAGAAACCGACCATGCTGTACAAATACCCCCGCACGAGGCACATCGGCGGATCGCGTCTCCAGGTCGGCGACCACGACCTGGACGCGGTGCCCTTCTCCACTCTGACCGGCCGGCACCTGGTGGTCGAGGAGAAGCTCGACGGGGCCAACGCAGGGCTGTCCTTCGACTCCGACGGAAGGCCGCGGCTCCAGAGCAGGGGGCACTTCCTGACCGGCGGCCCCCGGGAACGACAGTTCGGTCCCTTGAAGGCCTGGGCCGCGACGGTCGCGCCACTGTTGTGGCCCCGGCTGGGCACGCGCTACGTGATGTACGGGGAGTGGCTGTACGCCAAGCACACCGTGTTCTACGACGCCCTGCCGCACTACTTCTGCGAGTTCGACGTGCTGGACACCCGGGAGGGCGTGTTCCTGTCGACCCCGCGTCGGCGGGAGCTCCTGTCGGGCACCCCGGTGGTCTCGGTGCCGGTCCTCCACACCGGCCCCCTGGCCGGTCTGGACGACCTGACCGCGCTGGTGGGCCGGTCGGCGTACCGGACCCGGCGATGGCGCGACGCCCTGGCCGCGTCCGCGCGGGCCGGCGGCGCCGACCCGGAACGGACCCTGGCCGAGACCGACGCCTCGGACCTGATGGAGGGCCTGTACGTCAAGGTCGAGGAGGGCGACCTCACGGTCGACCGCTACAAGTGGGTGCGTTCGGAGTTCACCACCGCCGTCCTGGACTCGGGGAGCCACTGGCTGGACCGCCCCGTCGTCGCCAACGGACTCGCCGACCCGGAGGTGCTCTATGCGGAGGTTCGCTGAACTGTGCCCCGCTCCCCCGCTCTGGAGGACGGACTGGGCCGCGATACGCGAGGCCTTCCCCTGGGTACGCGCCCTGGCGGGGGTGGAGCAGGACCCGGTCCACCACGCCGAGGGGGACGTGGAGACCCACACCCGCATGGCCTGCGAGGCCCTGGCCGATCTGGCGGAGTGGCGGGCCCGCCCCGAGGAGGAGAGGGTCCTGCTGTTCGCCGCGACGCTCCTGCACGACGTGGCCAAGCCGCTGTGCACCCGTAAGGACGCCGAGGGTCGGGTGACCGCGCACGGACACTCGCGGCGGGGCGACCTGATGGTCCGCCGGATCCTGTGGGAGTCCGGCGCCCCGATCGCCCGGCGCGAGCACGTGGCCGCCCTGGTGCGCCACCACCAGCTCCCGTTCTGGGCCCTGGAACGCCCCGACCTGCGAGAGCTCGCCTTCAGGGTGAGCCTGTCAGCGCGCAACGACGACCTGGTCCTGCTGGCCACCGCCGACATCCTCGGGCGCCGTTGCGGTGACGTCGCCGAGGTCCTGGACAACGTCGGACTGTACGCCGAGTACTGCGCCGAACAGCGCTGTCTGGACCGCCCCCGCGACTTCCCCTCCGACCACGCCCGATTCCGGTTCTTCCGCAGGCCCGACCGCGATCCGGACCACGCGGCCTACGACGACACCAGGGCGACCGTGACGATGATGTCGGGGCTGCCCGGTGCCGGCAAGGACCACTGGATCCGGACCCGTCTGCCCGACCCGCCGGTCGTGAGCCTGGACGCCCTGCGCGCGGAACTGGGGATCGCCCCGACGGCGGACCAGCGACCGGTGGCGGCGGCCGCCTTCGAGCGGGCCCGCGCCCATCTGCGCGCGGGTCGCTCCTTCGTCTGGAACGCCACGAACGTCTCTCGGGACCTGCGCGGTCGGGTGATCGGTCTGGCCGCCGACTACCGGGCCCGGGTGGAGATCGTGTCCCTGGAGGCCCCGCCCGAGGTCCTGCGCGCCAGGATGGCCCGCCGCGAGGCGCCGGTGCCCCCGTCGGTGGTCGAGCGACTGATCCGCCGCTGGGAGTGTCCCGACCCCACCGAGGCGCATCGCCTCCTCTTGGAGACGACCGCCTGACGTCGTGGCTCAGCCCGGGTTCGGCGTGGTCTCGGGGGCCGACCCCGCCATGAGCCACCGGGTGACGGCGACCTCCAACAGGGAGCGCCGCGGATCGGGGCCGTAGGGCGTGCGAGGGTCCCAGTCGTAACGGCCGTGGAAGGCGGCGATCACCTCCTCGGGGAAGTCCTCGCGTACCCGGGCCCGCCCTTGGGCGACGACGGGGGCGTCACCGTCCTCCAAGGCCAGGCTCACCCTCGGGTCGCGCAGGACGTTGCGGACCTTGACCGAACGGGTGGAGGCCCCGATCCACCAGCGCTCCCCGAGGTGGACGAACCAGACGGGGACCACATGGGGCGATCCGTCGGCGCGCGAGGTGCACAGCCAGACGTTACGGTCCTCGGCCAGGCGGTCGCGTATGTGCTCGGGGGCGGGGAGCGAGCCCGGGTTCCGGTGGTCGTTCACGTCTCTCCTTCGTCGTTCCGTTCGACGAGGAGACTAAGACCTCAACAGTGGTCGAGGTCAATAGAAAAATCATGAAAAACAAAAATAAAGCACCTTTCCCCGGTTGACACGTCCACACCGCCGACTCACGTTGAACACCAACGGAACAAGAAGGAAGCGTTTTTCCGGATACCATGGCCCGAGCCTTCCGAACCGCGCCGAACACGCTGGTCATGGAGCCACAGTCCGGAACACACCGGACCCCGGGCTTGTCGATCCACCTCCCCGAAACCCTTTTCGGGGATTTCCGGACCGTATTTTTCCCACCTGCACAGAGAACGATGTCGAAAACGGATCATCACATCGGGGAGAGCATTCCGACACATGTCGACGACCGTTGGCGTCGGCACTTCGCGCTGTTGTGGAGCGGTTCCGCCCTGGCGGGCCTGGGCGGTATGACGTTCGGCCTGGCGATCCCGCTCCTGGCCCTGTTCCACACCGGATCCCCCGCCCTCGCCGGGTGGATCGCGGCGGCCGGCATGGTCCCCCGCACGCTCCTGCACATCCCGGTCGGCCTCGTCGTCGATCGCCGCGACCCCCGAGGGATCATGATCGCCGGGCTCGGCGGGCGCATCCTCTGCGTCCTGCTGTTCGTGGGCCCCGTCCTGCTCCTCGACGCCCCCGTGGTCCTGCTCGCCGTGGCCTCGGCCCTGCACGGCGTGTGCTCGACCCTGTACACCACCGCCGGCTCCGCGGCCGTCCCCCACCTGGTCCCACGCGACGAACTGGCCGGGGCCGCGGCCAAGAACCAGGCCCGCGGCGACGCCACCCAGATGGTCGGGCGCCCCTTGGGCGGGGCCCTCTACGGGGTGGCCCACGGGCTCCCCGCGCTGTTCGAGGCCCTGTCCTGCCTCCTGGCGCTCTGGGCCTCCGCGCGGCTCCCCCGAATCCGCCGCGACCGGACCGAACGCCCCCGGGAAGGCCTGTTCCGGGAGTTGGGCGAGGGCTTCCTCTTGGTGCGCGGAGACCGCTTCCTCCTCCTGTCACTGGTGGTGTGCACGGTCACCAACGCCCTGTTCCAGGTGGTCTGGCTGGTCATCATGCTCATGGCCACCGAGAAGGGGCTCCCCGGCTTCCTCCTCGGCCTGATCCTGGCCGCGACCGGCGCCGGCGGCCTGCTCGGCGCCTGCCTCGCGCCGTACATGGTCAGGACCCTGGACCCCGCGCGCATGGTCCGGCTGTGCTCATGGGCGTGGTTGGCCCTGGCCCTGCTCCTCTTGGCCTCGGAGCGGGCCGGCGGCGGATGGCCCACGGTGGCGCTCCCCGTCGTCTGGGGCGGGATCGGCTTCGTGGGCGCCCACATGAACGTCACCGTGACCACCTACCACACCAGAAACGTCCACCCCGATCTGTTGGGGAGGCTCACCGGGACGGTCCGCTTCCTCACCGGCGGAGCACTGCCCCTGGGCCTCCTCCTGGGCGGTCACGCCCTGGAGGCCCTGGGGACCCGTACGACCGTCGTCCTGATCACGGTGATCATCGCCCTGATCGCGCTCTGCCTCACCGTTCTTCGCCTTCGGACCACCGGACCAGGGAACCGCCCGTCTCGGGAAGCGCCTCGGCCAGCGATCGAAGCCCCGTCGCCAGGGCCTGGTGGACCTGCTCGGCTCCCCCGCTCCGGTTCGTCCGCACCTGGACGTGTCCCAGAGCCCGGTCCACCGCTTTCCTGAGTCCGTCCACCGTCTCCTGGTGTTCCGGCGGCACCACGTCGCGCACCCTCTCGACCGCGATCACCGCCTCGAAGACGTGGCTGCGGGCCTGGCGCACCTGTTCGGCCAGGTCGTTGCCGCCCTGCCCCGGCGGCCCGTGCCTGCGCAACTGGGCGATGTGCCGCATGCTCAGGTCGAGTTGCAGCACGCTGCGCCGCACCTCGTCCATACGGCGGCGCACCTCCCGGGACCGGGCGCGCCGGCGTTCGTGCTCACGTCGTTCCCGTTCCACCCGCAGGTTGTGCTCGGCCCGCCACCGTTCCACGGCGGCGGCCCGGTTGGCCGCGAGAGCCGTGGCCCCGAGGGTTCCGGCCGCCGTTACGATGCCGGTGATCAGCGCCACCAGGGCGGCCGGGTCCATACTCAGCCCTCCGTCGTTCCGCCAGAGCGGCCTGCTCCGCGCGTATCTCGTCCCGGGTCCTCCGTGCCTCGGAGACCCCGCCTCCGCCCACCAGGGCCGCACCGAGCACGTCCAGCGCCGAGTGGGCCTGCCCGGCCGACCAGAGCACCTGGCCGATACCGGTGCGCAGACTGGGGTCGGCGTGGGCCCTGCCTCCGACCGCGGTCAGCAACGACAGGGCCCTGGAGCGTTCGCCCGATAACAGCCGGGCCCGCGCCTCGGCCACCATCAGCCGGGAGACGGCCGCCCCCTCACCGACGGCCTCACGGCAGCTCGCCGCGTCCGCGTAGTACTCGGCGGCGGCCCGATGGTCCCCGCGTTCGAACGCCAGGTCGGCCAGGAGCGTGGTGAACAGGGCCCGGGCCCCCGGTTCGAGGGGCGAGGGCGAGCACAACGCCAGGCGGGCGTGCTCGGCCGCCAGGGCCGTCTCACCCCGGGTGCGCGCCTCCCCGGCGATGTCCAGCCGGTCCCGATCGCTCCAGGGGGCCAACCCCCGGGAGTAGGGCGACAGGGCCAACGCCATGAGGGGGCCCGCCAGTCTCGGATGGCGCAGGACGTAGGAGGAGCCGTCCTCCCCCGTCGCGACCAGGTACCGGTCCTCAAGAGCGTGCACGACGCCGGGGGTGAGGGAGCCGTCCGGATCCTCGTGCGCCGGCCCTGGCACCCCTCGTCCACCCGACGCGACGAGTCTGCGCAGCCAGGCGTGGGGCACGTCGGGCGGGACCAGATGCTCGGCCGCGACCTCCTCCAGCACCCCGGCCAACCGCTCGGTGAGGGCCCGGTCGACCTCGATGTCGTCGGGGACCAGGGTCGTACCGTCCTCGGACGCCTCCTCCCACAGGGTCGCGCCCAGGATCTGCAACAAGGCCGGTTCGATGGTGTCCCGGCGGGCACGGACGCGCCCGTCGGGGCCCCGGAGGACCAGGGCCTCCTCCACCAACCGGTCGGGTTCGGCGGCGCCGATCCGGGACCCCACGCCCTCCAGACAGCTCCTCGCCACGGAGCGGGCGGTGTCGGGGGCGAAGGGGCGCAGCCCCATCTCCACGGGGGAGATCGCGTGTTTGTCCATGAGACGGCGGAGTTCGTCCAGATGATCGGTGCGGACGGTCAACACCAGGTGGAGATCGTCGTCCCGTTCCAGGGCGCCGAAGAGCTCGTCCAGAAAGTCCTTGCGCCACCGGTCGGGGCCGCAAGGGCGTCGAAGCAGGAGTTCGGTCCGGTCCAGGACCGCGAACAGCGGACGGTGCCGGCCGTACCGATCGGTGCTCTCGTGCGCGCGTACGAAGTCGACGATCGAGGTGCCCGGGCCTCGCGTGGGGAACTCGGAGGGAGCCCAGGAGGCCAACAGGGCCCGGGTGTAGGGGTTGTGTCCGGGAAGGATCGAGGACGGGAAGACCGGGTCGAAGCGCAGATCCTCGGAGGGCAGGACGGTGTGCCCGCGGTCGAGAAGGCGGGGTACCGCCCCGGCCCGCACCAAGGAGGTCTTGCCGACCCCGTGGTCGCCGTGGAGCACCGTGAGTCGATGGCGGGCCCAGGAGTCGACCAGCGCGGCGGTCTCCTCCTCACGGCCGAAGAAGAGGTGGCGGTCTCGGGCATGGTAGGGCCGCGGCCCGATGAACGGGCCGCGCGCTCGTTCCAGGGCGGCTCGTGGCATGACGCGGCTCCCGGCCGGCGGTGAGGGGGGGTGATTTCAGCGCGTGGGGGGCGCCGTTCCAGGGACACGGAACGGGGTCCTTTTCGAGACCCCGTGAATTGTCCGCGACTTTCCGCCCGACCGGTCACGTGGTCCCTCTTCGGAGTTCTCTACAGAAGATCTCCGAATCGACACATACGTGAACCGCGTCCGGGCGGTCGACGACCTCGGGCACGGAAAGGGGGCACTCCCGCCGCCGAGGGCGATTTCTCATTCCGGATCGTTGACGAACCCGGCGACCACCTCGGCACCGGCGGTGCGGGGGTCGAGCACCGAACGCAGGGCCTCCACGATCACGGAACCACTGATCCCGTCGAGGTCGCGGAGGGACAGTTCACCGATCTCGACCAGGGCGACGCCACCGTCGAGCCCCTGTTCCACCATGTGCCCTCCTCCGTGCCGCCGCCTTTTGACAGCCATCCACGAAAGGACGGTGACCACCGCCCTTTCGAGAGGTCTTTCTCACGATTGCCTTATGAAGTTTCTACCACGCACCTGTCCCCTACTAACATCTTCGCCTACTCTTATTTTCCGGACATCATTCCCGGGTAACATCCACCGGCACGACACCACAACAGGTCTTTTCGTCCACCGGAGAACAGAGAACCTGGTGGGGCCTATGTGAAAACGGAGGATAAGAGTGACCGCTTCACAGGGGGGATTTCCCGACCGCTCCAGGAACAGGTTCCCGGAGGTGTGGGGGAGGGTCCCACCGCGTCACAAGAACTTCACCGGCCGGGCCGAGCAGCTCAACGAACTCCGGGCCGGACTGATGAACCAGGTGACCGCGGTGGTCCCGACCCCCGAGCCGATCGTCCCCAGGACCCTGCACGGGTACGGCGGTGTCGGGAAGACGCTCATGGCGGTGGAGTACGCCCACCGCTTCCGTGAGGAGTACGACCTGGTCTGGTGGATCATGGCCGACCAGCCCGGCCTGGTCCGCTCCGCCCTGGCCCACCTGGCCCCGCACCTCAACCTCCCCGGCCCCGCGGTCACCGGCGTGGAGGACGCCGCCAACGGGGTCCTGGAGGCGCTGCGACGCGGCGATCCGTACTCGCGGTGGCTGCTGGTCTTCGACAACGCCGACGAGCCCGAGGAGCTCAACGACGTCATCCCCCAGGGCCCGGGCCACGTCCTGATCACCACGCGCAACCACCGTTGGGGCGGGGTGGCCGAGACCGTGCCGGTGAACGTCTTCTCCGAACGCGAGAGCGTCGAATTCCTCACCAGACGCATCCCTCGAGGCATCACGACCGAGGAGGCCGCCGAACTGGCCGAGGCCCTGGGCCACCTGCCTTTGGCCCTGGAACAGGCGGGGGCGCTCCAGGCCGAGACCGGCATGTCGGTCCAGGAGTACCTGGGGCTGCTCTCCGAACGCACCGGCCCCCTACTGCGCGAGGGCAAACCCCCCGAGTACCCCCAGCCCATGACGGCCGCCTGGCAGTTGTCGGTGGCCAAGCTCCAGGAGAACCTGCCCGAGGCGATGGACCTCCTGCGCTGCTGTGCCTTCTTCGGCCCCGAACCGATCCCCCGCGACCTCTTCTTCCCCGTGGAGGAGGGCCACGTACGCCCCGAGATGGCCGAGCTGATGGCCGACCCCATCCGGCTGAGCAAGGCCATCGGGCAGCTCGGCCGCTACGCCCTGGTCCGGCTCGACAACACCAACCGCACCATCCAGGTGCACCGACTGATCCAGGCCCTGGTCCGCGAGGAACTGGACGACTGCACCCAGGAGACGATCCGCGTCGAGGTGTGGTCGCTGCTCAGCGCCGCCGCCCCCACCAGCTTCACCGACTCCGCCGCGCAGGCCCGCTACCTGGAACTGCTCTCGCACATGCGTCCGGCCCGGGTCGCCGAGTCCGACCTCTCCGAGGTCCGCGAGTTCGGGCTGAACATGCTCAACTTCCTGTACAACTCGGGCAACTACGAGACCGCGAGCCGCTACGCCCGCAACTTCATCGAGAGGTGGACCGCCGATTCCGGCCGCGCCGACCCCTACGTCCTGCGCGCCCAGGCCAAGTACGCCAACCGATTGCGGGACCTGGGCCGTTTCTCGGAGGCCCGGGACATCAACCGGGCGATCCTGCCCCTGATGAACGACATCCTGGGCCCCGACCATCCGGACACCCTGGCCGTGCTCTCCGGGCGGGGCGCCGACTACCGCTCCCACGGGGACTTCTGGAAGGCCCGTGAACACGACGAGGAGGTACTGAACCGGTACGAGGACGCCTTCGGCCCCAACGACGCCGCCACCCTGCGCGCCCTGAACAACCTGGCGTTGGACCACGCGCTGACCAGCGACTTCACCACCGCCCAGAAGGAACACGAACGCGCCTACATGCTGTTCAAACGCAGCGGCCCCGTGGGCGGCTCGCCCGCCCTGCTGTCGTACTGGAACGGCATGGCCCAGGCGGTGCGCCTGGCCGGCGACTTCACCGAGGCCTGCGACCTGGGCGAGGACGCCCTGGCCTACGGACGCGAGCAATTGGGCGTGGACGACCCTCGTACCCTGCGCGCCCAGGTGGACCTGTCGATCGCCCGCCGCCTGTCCGGTGAGGTCGACGAGGCGCTCGAACTCGGCCAGGACGCCCATTCCCGTTACCTGCGCCTGTACGGCATCAACCACCCCAGCACCCTGGCCGCGGCGATGTGCCTGGCCAATCTGTGGCGGGCCACCGGCGAACTGGCCGGGGCGCTGGAGTTGGCCGAGGACACCGACCAGCGCTATGCCCAGGCCTACGGCCACGACCATCCCTACAAGCACGGCTGCACCAGCAACGTGGCCCTCCTGTATCGGCTGATGGGCGACCCCGTGCGGTCCCGATCGATGAACGAGTCGGCGCTGGCCGCCCTGGAGGCGCGCCTGGGCCGCGATCACCACTACACGTTGGCGGCCGCCACCAACCTGGCGGGCGACCTGGCCGCCCTCGGCGAGATCGACAACGCCGTCCGTCTGGGGCGGGGCACCCTGCGCCGCTTCCGCTCCCTGGTGGGCGAGGACCATCCGAGCGCCCTGGCCTGCGCCTCGAACCTGGCCCTGGACCTGCGCTCCGCGCGGGACACGGTCGCGGCCAAGGAACTGGCCGAACGGACGCACACGGCCTACGTGCGCACCCTGGGGCGCGAGCACGGTTTCACCAGTGCCTGTGAGGAGGGCCGACGGCTCGTCTCCGACTTCGACCCGCCCCTGCTGTAGAACACCGGGCCGGCCCGTCCCCCGGCCCGGTCGCCCTCTTATCGGAGCGCCCCGTGCCGTAGGGCTCCGTTGCGCGCCCGCCACCGGTCGAGGTGGCGGCGGGCCGTCTCCCGCGCGGCCCGCTCCGCCTCGACCGGAACCGGTTCCTCCAGCCATTCCCTCAGGGTGAGCCCGGTCCGGGCCAGGAACCGTTCCCCCTCGGCGGTGAGCCTGCCCGAGCCGGCCAGGACACGGGCGGCGTCGGACGTGGAACGTCGCCAGTGCGCGAAGTCCGCGTGGGCCCGGCGCGCCTCCTCCCCTCGGACCGTGTGGCGATGCCTGCCCCAGAACCCGGCCACGCCCAGATGGGCGTACACCCCCTGCAACAGTCCGGCGGCGGGACGGGGGTCGGGGCGCCAGGGCGCGTAGAAACGGGCGCCGTCCTCGGGGAGGGTGAGGTCGACCAGGTCGAGCAGAGCGGTGAGCTTGGCGTGCTGGACCTCGTGCGCGAAGGTGAGCGCGAACGGCACAGGCCCCGTCGGGGTGGACAGCCCCAGGTTGCCGAAGGCGTGCTGGGCGGTGGCGCTGGTGTGCGTCCCGTTCCCGGGGGCGGTGATCGGTGTGAGGGTGAGGACCAGGGCGGCGACCTCCTCCGCCACCTCTTCGTGGTACTCCACCAAGAGCTCCCAGGCCCCTTCCAGGGCCCGGCGCCACGTCACCGTCTCACCAGGAGAGAGTCTTCGGGCCGGCAGGTCGGTTCCGGGCAGCCGGTCGGGATCCTGGTCGTCCAGGTAGAGCTCGACCCGACGGCCGCGGTGGCACGCTTCGAGGCGGCGTAGCGCCTGCCAGCCGGGGGCGTCCTCGTGCGGATCCTCGGGGACCTCCACCTCCGGGCCGCCCGGTCTCCGCAGGAGCGCCCTCCCACCGCCGATCTCGCACCACGCACCTCGTGTCCCCTCCCCCACCAGGGCGCGTCCCAGTGAGGGCAGGGGCGCCGTGGGACCGTCCAGGGGCACCCGCAGTCGGGCGTCGATCCGTGCGCGCAAAGCCGCGGCGGCGGCGAGCGCGGACAGGGTTCCGAGCCGGGGAGGCCCGGGGAGATGACCGCCCAGGGAGAGCAGCGTACGGCGTGCCCACACCCCCACGGTGGGGTGACGCAGGACCCCGGTCACCGGTTCCGGGGCGTGTTCCTGGGCCCGGGCCAGGAGTTCGTAGGCCTCTCGGACACGTGCGGCCTCGGGATGGCGACCCTCCAGGGTCGCGTCCACGACGCGGCGGAGCAGGAGCAGGTGCTTGCCGTACTGTGCGGCGCGCAGGTGGGCGATGGCCTCGTGACCGCCACCGCCCCGGGCCAACGCGTCGAACAGGGGGTCGGGGACCGGTCCGGGCATCTACTGTCCCTTCCTGATCCGGGCCACGTCGGCGGCCACGGTCCGTTGGATGTGGGCGATCAGGTGGTAGAGGTCGGCGCAGTACACCGAGGGGTTGAGGAAACCGCTTCCGGAGGCGTAGCGGTGCGGGTAGAGCCCTCCTCCACAGACCCGGGAGAGCGGGCAGGCGGTGCAGGTGGGGCTCAGGGCCCGGGCACCGATCTGTCGGGCGGCCACCGATGGCAGGTAGAGGGCGTCGTCGAAGGGGTGGGTGAAGGTGTGCAGAGGGGTGCGGGTCGCGCCCTCGAAGGCCGACTTGAGGCTGTCGACCTGTTCGATGGAGCCGTCGGTCTCCACCACCACCAGGGCGGCCGGGGAGAGTCCGACGCTCTCGGTGCGCGAGGATCCGCCCAGCACCAGGCGGATGATCTCGTTGAACATGCGGATGTTGGTCTCGCGTTCGGGCGCTCCGTACCAACGGTCGAACACGGCGGCCATCCAGGCCCCGTAACGGGGTTCGGTCGGCGACCAGCCCGGCGGTGGCTCGTCCCAGTTCCCGTGCGGCAGGAGGAAGTCCACCCCGGGTGGGCCGTAGTCCAGGAGATGCTCGTAGGTGGTGACCGGGTCCGATTCCAGGTCGATCGTGGCGAGCAGTCCGGCCAGCAGGTGTCCGTGTCGGGCGTTGAGGCGTTCGATCCCCGCCCGGACCTCGGCGTGGGTTCCCCGACCGTTGGCGCGGGTGCGGTGGCGGTCGTGATCGGCGGGCGCGCCGTCGATGCTGACGCCGACACGGATCCCGAACTCCTCGAACAGGTCGAGGAAGTGGGGGTCGATGAGCACGCCGTTGGTCTGCATGCGCAGGTGGACCTCCACGTCGGGCTCGCAGGCCTTGCGCAGTGACTGCGCGGTGTGGCGCAGGTGCTCCACCCCCACCAGGAGGGGTTCGCCGCCGTGAAGGACGATGTCCACCCGGTCCCGGCCGTGGGCGCGGGCGTGTTCGGCGATGCGTTCGGCGACCCGCTCGACCGTGACCCTGGCCATCCGTCGGGGCTGGGAGCGCCAACTCTGGTCGGCCATCTCGTACATGTAGCAGTAGTCGCAGGCCAGATTGCAGCGACTGTGGATCTTGAGAATGAACTCTCTAAAGGGCGTGGGACGCCATCCCTCTCCGAGGAGCCGTTCGACGTCCAGCTCCTCGGGCCATTCAGGGCGCCTTTCCGGTACGGGGCTCCTTGCCACGCCACCGACCTCCTGGGGTGAGAGCACACGCGAAATACGATCGAGGATCGCCTTTAACGGAATACGTACTCTTCTGAGGTAACGACAAACCTCACCCATGGGTAGTCCACCCCCGCCTTCCGGTACCGGCGAACTGTCCCGAAGGTCCGAGCCCCCCGGGAGATGGAGGTGAGAGGCTCTTGTGAAGTCACTTTCCCCGCCACGCGACCGAACACGACGAAGGTCCGAAAAGTGGCCGGATTCGGCCACTGAAACAAGGATTGACCATGCCCAAAACGAGGTAATCGTTACCCTCTACGCAAATGTGTTTTCCTTCGTTCACATCACCTTTTATCAGCATTTCTTCCAGGCTCACACGCCGACCCCCGACCACTCGAGAGAACACCTCGGGCGGTTTCGATGTTCACCCCCACGAAGACAGGCGAGGGGGCTACTCTGATGCCGTTTCAGCCCCCACATCACGTTCGGTGACCAGATCATGACCGACCGGCTCATCTCCGCCATCTCCGACTGCCTCGACTGGGCGCGCGCCGCCCGGAACCCCGCTCCGGTCGAGACCGAGGCCCTCGTCCTTCTCCTCGGTGTCCACCGGGACCGCGGAGCGCCCGACCCCGCCGACTGGACCCTCGACGACGTCCTCGAGGTCGCCGAGGCGATCCGCCGCCGCGAACGGCCGCCCCACGGGTTCCGCGACACCTGGCTGTCCTGGTGCGACCACCTGGTCTCCACCGGCAGGCTGATCTCGACCGAGAGCCCCCGACGGCTACGCGCCCTGATCGAGACGGTCGACCTGGACCCGATCGACCCGGCCACCCCGGTGGAGGAGCCCGCGTTCGAGGTCGCCGCCCCACTCCTGGATCGCCTCGGCCACGGAGAGGTCGACGCCGACCCGATCCGCCCGCACCTGCCCGCGCCCCCACGCGACCTGGACGCCCTCGCCGAGGACTGCCCCCTCCTGTGCCGCGCGGCCCGCCTCGCGGACTGGGTCGCCCCCTACCGACTGTTGCGCCCGGGCACCGAACACGACGCGCTGAACGACGACGACGTGGTCGAGGCCGCCGAGACCCTGGACGTGGCCCCCGAAGAGATCGGCCCCGTGTTCGGCGTCGCCCGCGCCGCCGGCCTGCTGCGCACCACCTACCTGCACATCCTCCCCGGGTCCGCGGCCCGGGCCTGGTCCCGGAGGCGCCCCGGCGCCGCCGCCGACGCCTGGGCCGACGCGCTCTTCACCATGACGGCCCTGCCCGGCCCCACCCCCTTCCTCCTCCTCGGCGAACTCTTCCTGACCGGACGGGCCCGCTCCATCGCCGACCTCGCTCACATCGGTGCGGGCGAGGACGACCCGGCCGGGCACGTCCACCGGTCCCTGGAGGCTCTCTCACGACTGGGAGCGGTGGAGGAGACCGCCCCGGGGCGCTACCGGATCACGGCCTTGGGCGACCACTGCGTCGACCGCCGACTGCGGGTCTCCGGGATCGACCTCCCCCGGATCCCGCCGGTCTCCGACCTGACCGCCGGCGAACTGCTGGATCTGGCGGCGCGGGTCCGCCCGATCGACGTGGAGGGCCTGATGGACCGCTGGCTGGCGGTCCGTCGACCCATGGGCGCCGCCCACGACCTGCTCGCGGCCGGTCTCCCGCCGGCCGGAGGCGACCCGGAGGCCTTCGTTCGAGCCGTGGACGCCCGCCCCTGGGCCGACACGGTGCTGGCGCTGGTCGCCGAGGGCGCGCTCGCCCCGGACACCGCGCTCGTCCGCTGAACCCTCCCGACCCCGTCCGGCCGTCCCGCCTCAGGCGGCCGGGCCCCTCTCCCGCGCCCGCCTCCGAACCCCACGACACACCGGACTAGGGTGGTACGCGTTTCCCTTCGCCCTCGTCGAAAGGCCCCCCATGAACCGCAGTGTCCTGATCACCGGTGCCGCCAGAGGTCTCGGACGGGCGATCGCCCTCGCCTTCGCACAGGCCGGAGACCGGGTGGCCGTGCACTACGGCTCCAGCCGCTCCGAGGCCGAGGAGCTTCTGGGACTTCTGCCCGGGAAGGACCACACACTGATCGAGGCCGACCTGCGGGACCCCGACGCCCCGCCCGCCCTCGTCGCGACCGCGGTGGAACGGCTCGGTGGCGTCGACGTCCTGGTGAACAACGCGGCGGTGAACCTCCCCCACCCGGTCGCCGACACCTCCTTCGAGGAGTGGTCCCGCGTCTGGCGGGAGACCGTGGACGTCAACATCCTGGGCGCCGCCCACCTGTCCCATCAGGCCGCCCGCAACATGATCGAACGGGGCGTGCGGGGCCGTATCGTCAACATCGGCTCGCGCGGCGCCTTCAAGGGGGAGCCCGACCACCCGGCCTACGGGGCGAGCAAGGCCGCCCTGCACTCGCTGGGCCAGTCGTTGGCCGTCTCCCTGGCCCCGCACGGTATCGCGGTGGCCTCGATCGCCCCGGGGTTCATCGCCACCGAACGCGTGGCCCACCGGATCACCGACGAGGTCCTCGCTCAGAGCCCCTTCGGCCGTGTGGCCACGCCCGAGGAGATCGCGGCGGCCGTGCTACACCTGGCCTCGCCGGAGGCCGAGTGGGCCTCCGGCTCCGTGCTGGACCTGAACGGCGCCTCGTACCTGCACTGAGTCGGGCCGACTCCGGAGAAACACTTCCGGGATTCCGGGAATCGGACCCTGGAGTCCCGGATTTCCCCTGTCGGAATCCGGGATCCCTCCTCCTCGGGTCCGGTTCCCACCACGCCCGAAACCCCTCTTTCGGCGATCTCATCCCGTGATGTCGACAAAACAGCCACACGGGTCCACGAACGGGCTGTACAAGGGAGACAACGAAGTTCGAGAATCCAGAACCCGGGGGCCCAGATGTCTTCCCACCGTTCGGACGCGTCGGCCCACCGGCGATTCACGGCCCGACCGGTCTCCCTGCGTCCCCCGCGGGAACTGGCCCGCTCGGCTCTGCTCAGCCCCCTGTTGGGCACCGCGCTGCGGCTCGCCCGCTGGTGCGGCCCGGTCACCCGCGTCGACGTCCAAGGGCTCCCCGACCTGAACGACACCCGGGCGGCGATCCGCGAGTTCGGGCTCTGGCCCCGACATCTACGGCGGGAGGAGCACCACCGCGACCTCTGGCTGCGGCGGCTCGCCTCCCCGAAACAGGCCTCCCGCTTCCTGCACCCCTGGCGTACGGCCCTACGCCTGGGGCTGGTCGAGTGCGAGACCGCCCAGGCCCGCCCCGCCCCCGACCTGGACAGGTGGTCCGGTTCCACCGACCGGGTCCTGCGCTGGTGGACCCTCAGCTTCCAGGAGTGCGTGGAACGTTCGCTACGAGGCGTCGCCGACGTCGAACCCGACACCGCGCTGAGTCGGCTCTACGAGGCCCCCGACGGGGCACGGGTCCCTCTGGGACGGATGACCCACGAGGTCACGACCGCCCAGGAGGAGGCCTATCTACCGGTGCACCGCCCCGGCCGCAACCTCGGCCGCCTGGCCCGAGGGGTGCTCCAGCTCCGGGACACCGGGGCGGTGACCGTGATCCGGGACGGTCGGCCGGGGGCCGGCCCCGAGGAGCACGGTCCGGAACGGATCTGGGTGGAGTTGACCGACCTCGGGCGCTACGGGGTCCGACAGATCCTGCTCGCGCGCCGATGTCCGGCTCCACTGATCGAGGACTTCGTCCGTCTGGAGGCCGACCGCTTCCTGGACGCGCTGGCGACCTTCTCCCCCGACGGTCAGCTCCTCGCCCTCACCTCGTGGCTGGACACGCGCTCACCCGAGAACGCCCTCCGGGAGATCGTCGCGGTGGCCGCCGGACCCGGGCGGGCGCTGCGCCGTTGGAACGCCGCGCTCGCGCTGGGCACCGTCAGCTCCCGGATCGAACCGTCCCTGCGCCGGCTGCTCGAACATCCGGATCCGACCGTGGCCGGGATGGCCTCGGTGGTGCTGTTGTCCTCGCACATGCTCTCGGAGGTCGAGCGGGAGGAGTTGAGCGTCGCCTTCGGCCACTGGACCGCCATCGACGTGTTCGCCGCGGCCACCGCCATGGGTGAGACGGGCCTGAAGTCCTTCCTCGCCTCCGAGGCCGCCGAGGGGATCGACCGGCGCCTGTTCGACGATGTGGGGCGTCTCTGGAACCCCGAGCATCCGGACACGCGTGAGGTCCTGAGGATGCTGGGCCGCCACCATCCCGATCCGTGGGTGGCCGCACGGGCCAGAGCCGCCCAGGCACAGGCCCCCGCCTCCTGAGACGCCCGTGGGGCGTGCCGTCGACGGCACGCCCCACGGCGAAGGAGTGGTCCGGATCAGGCGACCGGATCCTGTTCCCGGGCCCCGGGCGCGGGCTCGGCCCCGGACTCGGCCTTGGCACGCCTGCGCCGCAGCACCACCAGGCCGAAGAAGAGCGCCGCCGCCATCGTGACCGCCATGATGCCCAGGAAGCCCCAGGGGCCCACGAGCGGGCTGACCATCAGCGGAATCGCCGCGGCGGTGACCAGACCACCGCCGAAGAACGGCTCGAAGATCAGCTGCTTGTAGCCGAAGGCCGGATAGGCGGGGGTCCTGGCCTCCGGGTCGACCACGCGCATCAGCACCATGCCCGTGGCGGTGACGCCCAGGGACTGGCCGAACTCGCCGATGCCGCGCTCGAACCAGTAGTTCGGCATGATGCGCGGCGCCAGCACGAGGAAGGTGAACAGGCACCACAGGATGCCGCCGACCGACAGGACGAGGAACGCCACGAAGTTGTCGGCGATGGCCTGGAGCGACAGGGTCGCCATGGCCGCGATGATCAGGACGTCCAGCGACATGCCCTGGATCCGCTCGACCGAACGCTCGTCCACGATGTGGTTCTTGTCGAGACGGTCGATGAAGATCTGGACGATGATGCCGCCGATCATGGCCAGCGGGAACAGCGGCACGAAGGCCATGATCTCGATGGTGTCGGCCCACAGCATCCGCTCCGTCCACTGGAGGCCGGACAGGAGGAGCTGGCCGATGATGATCGCGAGCGCGACCAGACCGAAGTGGAGGGTGAGCGGGTCCATCGAGGAGGGGTGCACGGTCATGGTCGAGCCGTGGGTGCGCTTCTCGTGCTCGATGAGACCGGCCTGCTCACGGTCGGTCCCGCGGTTGGAGGCGTCCAGCTCCGAGGTCTTGCCACGGCGCGCGCCCCAGTTGATGAGGACGATGCCGATGATGATCCCGGAGAGCAGACCGACGGTGGCCATGCCCAGGGCGAGGTCCTGGCCCTCTCCCCAGCCGACCTGTTCGAAGGTGTTGCCCAGACCCGCGGCGGTACCGTGGCCGCCGAGGAAGCCGATCTCGATGAGCGCCCCGGAGACCACCGGGACGTTCAGGAAGGGCACCAGGATCAGCAGGGCCAGCAGGATTCCGATCACGTACTGGCCACTGGCCACGGTGATGCCGAAGGCCAGGTTGGGACCGGCCAGGTCGACGGCGTCGCGCATCTTCGGCAGTCGCTTACCGAGGAAGAGGCTGGCGAAGACCACCGAGATGAGCAGACCGGGAAGCGCCGACCAGACCGACATGATGTCGACACCGAAGAGACCCCCCTCCGCGGCCCGCTCGGCGAACCCGACCGCGATACCGCGATCGGCGAGCAGACCCATGAGGCGACCGAAGATGTCGGGGCCGAACAGCAACGCGATGCCGCCGCCGATGATCGAGCTCGGCAGGTAGAGCTTCTGGGTCAACTTCCACTTGACCCGGACGAGCTTGGAGATCAGCAGCAACACCCCCAGAAGGAGGAGTGCGAGGCCAACGGTGTCAGGGGACATATCCACCTCTCAGTACGGCCCGAAGGGCACAGGGCAAACGTGTGCCCCCGGGTCCGGGAACACGGCCGTGCGAAGCCGTGGCGTACTCAGGGGCTGAGGCTGGGAGGTAGATCGCGCGGGAACGTGGTCCACGTAACGCGATCGCTCGGGGAATCCTACACACGGTGACGTAGTGGTAAAAACGACGTTCGCCCCACCCCATCGGGGCGTGACCGACAGGTGATCTCGTGTCCGGAAGACCCAGGTCATGAGCGGGGAGGGCACCTGGACGCGAAAAGCCCCCTGAAGAGCCCTTCATCTCGGATCCGGCTTCGCGGCGCCTCGCCTCGCTACCCACTTCGAGCCGTTCCACACCGGACGTTTCCACACGGTGACGGTGAGGATCATCATGTGATCGGTTCATCCCGTCTCGAACGGCCGGGCGATCCGCGCCCGTACCGACCCCCTCGCCACGATCACCCCCGGTCCGACCACGGGGAACCCGCGCGGAAAGCGCCCGGCGAAGGCCTTTCAGGCACGTCGACACCGTTCCCGGGTTCGTACCGATCTGCGCGAAACCACCCCACCGCACCTCCTCGGAGCGGTAATAAGAGGTGTCCTCACTCCGCCCACGACCCGAACGTTAGAAACCGGGACCGGACATGCCCTCTCACGAACCGTCGCGCCCGGGACACCCGCCCCTGTCAGCCAGGCCCGTGTCACTGTTGCCCAACGACGTCCTCGCCCGCATGGCGCTGGACTCCCCCCTCCTGTGCGACGCCCTCAGCCTGGCCCGGTGGAGCGCCCCCGCCACCCCGGTCACCACCGGAGGCGTCCCAGGCATCGACGACGCCCGAACCGCCATCTCCCGCTTCTCCCTCTGGCCCAACGACCTGCTCGGCCGACCGGCCGACCGCGTCACCTGGCTCGGCGGCCTGAACTCGGCCGCCGACGTCGCGCACTTCGTCGTCCCCTGGTCGGCGGCGCTGCGGCTGGGACTGGTCCGTATCGACGACTCCCTCGCCCGCCCCGCACCCGACCTGGAACACCGGGTACGCGATTCCGAACGGGTGCTCGGCTGGTGGTTCCAGGAGTTCGAACGCACCATCGCCCAGGCCCGAGGCGACCTCGCACGCCCCGAATCACCCGCACCCGGCACGACCGGGCCCGAACTGCTCCCGGGGGTCCTGCGCTTCCTCTACGAGGCCCCCGACGGCCACCGCCCCGACCTCGACACCCTCTCCGAGGAGACCCTGTCCAGACCCCTGCCCGCCGGACCGCCCGGCGGGACCCCCGAGACGGCCCAACTACTCCTGCACGTCCTGTGGCAGCTCTCCGACACCGGCGCGGTGCTCTTGGACCACCGCCCCTCCACCGCCCCCGACGAGGACCGGCACGGCCGGTGCACCGTCGAGCTCACCGCTCTGGGCCGCTACGGGGTACGCCGGATGCTGCTGGAGGTGGGGGTGCACGCCCCCATCGTCGACACCCTCGCGGAGGCCTGCGCCTCCCGCTTCCTCGATGCCCTGGCCGTCCTGCCCTATGAGGAACGGCTGCGCGAGGTCGCGCCCTGGCTGGACCGCCGGGGACCGGCCGAGGCCCTCCGCCAGATCGCCGCCGTGGTCCGCGGGCCCGGATTGGCGCTCCGCCGTTGGGTGGGCACACAGGTCCTCAACACCACCAGCTCCGACATCGAACCGCAGCTACGCGCCATGCTGTGCTCGCCCCGCCCCACCGACTCCAGCATGGCGGCGGTGGTCCTGCTCTCCTCGGGCATGCTCAATCAGCGCGGTATCGACCACATGCTGGCCGCCCACGGGCCCTGGGTGGTGATCGACATGGTCGCCGCCGCGATGGCGCCCGACGACTCCGACCTGTCCGCCTTCCTCTCCTCCAAGGGCTCCCCCGACGTGGAACGGAGGCTCCTGACCGACCCCGACCCGCTGGTCATAGGAGCCCACCCCGACGCCCTCCCCGTCCTGGAGGCGCTGGCCAGGCACCACCCCGACCACGACACCGCGGCCAGGTCGAGGCTGCTGGCGATCCTCCTGCGCGAGGGCAACTGAGAAGGGCGGGCCCTGAACCGCCCCGCCCACCTCGCCCCTCCTCCTCGGTCGGGGCCGCCGGTCAACGCCCGCCGAGCGCGTCCAGGTAGACCCAGGCTCCCCCGTGGCGCAGGAAACGGCTGTTCTCGTGGATCTCGCCGTCCCGCCCGCCCTCCCGGTAACGGGCCCGGAACTCGACGGTGCCCTCGTCGTGGAAGGGGGTGCCCTCCGTGCTCCCCAGGATCTCCAGCCCCCTCCACACGGTGTCGGCGTCCACCCCCACGTCACGGGGACGGGTGTCGGGGTGCCAGGAACGCGACAGGTACTCCTCGTCGCCGACCACGAAGGCGCTGTAGCGCGAACGCATCAGGTCCTCGGCCGTGGCCGCCTTGGACTCGCCCGAATGCAGGCGACCGCAACAGAGCGCGTAGGTATGCGACCTGCCGCAGGGGCAGGGGGAGTCGGCGGGAAGGGACTGTCGGAGACGGGAACCGTGCTTGGCCATGTCCCCATTCTGGCCTCCCCCGGCCACCACCCGTCCCGGTCGAGGGGAACCGGGCCGGGCTTCGTGGTCAGTCGTCGTCCCGGTCGGGACGACGCGGGGTCGAGGGCGGCCGGCGGGGCGGTGGTCCGTCGTCGGGTGCAGGGCGCGGACGTGGGATCGGGAGGGGTTCACCGTTTCTCTGTGGGTCATCCATGTGCATCCACCACGTGGTAGTACCCGGTACCGAGCACACGACAAAACCCCCGAGGTCCGGGTTCCCGTCCCGCCCCTCCTCGGGCCGTCACGGGGCCCTCCCCCTCAGCCGGTGAGGTTCCACCCGCCGAGGACCGGACGTCCGTGTTCGGTGCCCAGCACCCCCAGCGCCCCGGTCTCCATACGGAACAGGGCCCCGCGGCCGGGAGGGAGACCCAGACGGCGCGCGGTCAGGACCCGCAGGACGTGGCCGTGGGCGACCAGCGCCACGTCCCCCTCCTCCAGAACCGGAACGACCCGCTCCAGGACCCGATCGACCCGCTCAGCCACCTGCTCGGGGCCCTCCCCCGGATGGTCGATGTCTCCGGGCGGGACCCCGTCGGTCCACAGATCCCACTCGGGACGCCCCTCGTGGATCTCGGCGGAGGTGATGCCCTCATAGGCCCCGTAGTCCCATTCGACCAGGTCGGGCAGGACGACGGGGCCTTTCAACCCGGCGAGTTCGGCGGTGCGGACGGCCCGTGCCAGCGGGCTGGTCGCCACCAGGGCGAACCGCCTCCGCGCCAACGGCGCACGCAACGAGGCCGCCTGCCGCTCCCCCTCCTCCGTCAACGGCACGTCGGTCAGCCCGGTGTGCCGTCCCGTCCTGCTCCATTCGGTCTGCCCATGCCTGACCAGCACCAGTTCCCCCATGCCGACCGTGATGCCCCGCCCTCCCCCACATCAACCCCTCCGGGGCATGGAAGACCACGGAGCCCGGATCACACCGTTCCGGGTCGGAGGAAGGGCGGGCTGAGCAGCCGCGCCGGACCTCTTCGGTACAGGACGGCGGGGCGCCCCGTGGCCTGAGGGCGCTGTTCTCCGGTGTCCACCACGAAGCCCTCGGACCTGGTGACCTTGCGCCGGAAGTTGCTGGCGTCGAGGGAACGCCCCCACAGCACCTCGTAGACCTCCCTCAGATCTCCGAGGGTGAAGGGTTCGGGACAGAAGGCCGCCGCCACGGTGGTGTACTCCAACCGTTCCCGCACCCGTTCCAGGGCGTCGTCGAGTACGCGCGCGTGGTCGAAGGCCAGGGTGTCGGGGGAGGCGAGCAGTTCCGCCACCGGGGCCCAATAGGCGTGCGCGGCGTCCGTCCCCCCTTTCGGCACCGGAAGGTCGGGCCCCAACGCGAGGTAGGCGATGGTGACCACCCTTCCTCGAGGATCACGGCCGGGGTCTCCGTAGGCCCCCAGCTGCTCGAGGTGGAGGCGGGTCCCGTCGATGTCCGTCTCCTCCCGGAGTTCACGCAGCGCCCCCTCGCCCAGGGTCTCGTCGGACCGCACTCGCCCACCGGGCAGGGCCGCCCTCCCCTTGAAGGGTTCCGCGCCCCTCTCCACCAACAGGACCGTGACCTCTCCTTCACGGATCGTGAGGATCACCAGGTCCACGGTCACCAGGGACAACTCCACCCCGACGGACCTCTTCAAGCGGTCGTCCACCGCATCCCCCTAAAGGTCATATTGACTTTAACTCGATCGACCACTTATGGTCTCGTTGACCTTAACCCCCTTCGAGACAGGGAACGGTATGCCCACCCTCCTCGCGCCCCCGGATCGGCGAACCTCCGAATCCGGGCCCTTCAACACCACACGGCACTTGTGCGCCGGTGTCCACGTCGACGAGGGTTTTCGCGATCTCGTCATCCGGGAGGTCTGCACGGCCCCACGTCGGCGGGTGGCCCCCTCCTACGGGTTCGACCTCGTACCCGTCATGCACCACGCCTGGCTGGCCGCCCATCTGACCGCGTTCCTGAGGCTGTCCCTGCTGAGCTCGGTCGCGGTGCCGTTCCTGTTCGGACATACGGTGACGACCGCGCTGATGGTGGGCGGATTCTTCCTCCTCCACCTCCTGGACCGCGCAGTCGCCCTTTCGGCGAAGATCTCCCGGACCGAGGACCCGCTGACGCCCCGTCGAGGGAAGAAGCGTCGATTCCACCGCCGACGCCCCCTGCGTCTCCCCTCGACCGGGGACTGGAGGGTCCGAGAGGAGACCCTCAAGCTCAAACGCGTCGGGATCGCGGCGCTCATCATCGCCTTCCTCATGCTCGGCCTGGGCTTCGGTTCACCCGCGCAGGCGATCCTCGCGGGCCGATGGGGCTGCGCCGTCCTCGTGGTGACGGTCCTCGTCGGGATCGTCCGCCAGATATGGCTCAACGGGATCCAACGGAAGGAGGCCCTCCGGCCGAAGAGGCTCTCCGCCCGCGCCACGATCGTGGCCGAACAACAGGACCACCCCTGTGTCGTCTATCGCCGTCCCGAGCACAAGGGGAAGGAGGACGAGGAGAGCTCCGTCTTCACGCTCTTCGGCGACGAATCACCCTTCATCGGTGCGGGCGAGCTCATCCACCAGTGGAACCCGCCCATGACCATCCAGCTCCTGCGGCCCGGAAGCGACGACCAGCCCCTCTCCCTACGAGAGCACCGCTATCCGCCCTTCAAACCCCACGAGCTGGTGGACCACCTGCGCGAGGCCGTCGACCAGCTCCGTGGGGACGACGAGGACGTCCGCCTCCCCGTGAACGCCCGAGACCGGGTGTACGTGGCCGACTCGGATCTCTCCGACGACCGCGCCCTGCTCAAAGGGAAGATCGACAAGGCGTCGATGCGTCGGATCATCGACTCCCAGGACCCGAACCTGTACCACTTCCTCGAGGTGAGCGTTCCCGACGCGGGGACCGAACTCATGGCCACGGTCCTCCTCCAGGTCGGCCTCCGAGGTCGCACGCTCAGCCTGGTCTTCGCCGCCTGCGCGCTGACACGGACACCGGACCACTTCCGCAAGGGCGGCGAGTACGGCCAGAGCGGAAAACGCGCCGTCCTCTCGGCCGCCTTCGGCTCCCTGACCCGTCTGCCCCGCGAGGTCACGCGCCTCCCGCGGATCGTCTCCTATCCCTGGCATCTGGCCAGGCGGCTCGTCACTCGCCGACCGGACCCGACGCTGACCCCCACCCGGAACGTCTCCATCGCCAGTCGTCTCAGCATTCGCGAGGAGAAGGCCCAGGAGTGGAACAAGGTCCAGCTCGACAAGATCCGTCTCCTCGGCCACATGAAGAACATCGAGCGGCGACTGCTCAAGGCCACCAGTGACTTCCTGTGCTCCCGAGGCGTCGACATCTCGGAGTTCGACGACCGCGCGACGCAGATCATCAACAGCGGAATTCTCAACCTCGGTGGTCAGAACCACAACAGCAACGTCGTCGGCGACGGCGCCCACGTCGAGAACCACGCCCCCCAGCAGAACAACGGCCCCCGACAGAACGGAAACGCGGCATGATCCCGAACCATCTTCC
This sequence comes from Nocardiopsis alba DSM 43377, assembly GCF_000341225.1. Classification (GTDB taxonomy): domain Bacteria; phylum Actinomycetota; class Actinomycetes; order Streptosporangiales; family Streptosporangiaceae; genus Nocardiopsis; species Nocardiopsis alba. Next base: position 113,044 of record NZ_ANAC01000019.1, on the reverse strand, counting down.
GAGCACCAACAGCGGCATCGTCAACCTTGGAGGTCAGAACCACAACAGCAACGTCGTCGGCGACGGCGCCCACGTCGACAACCGACGGATCGCCCCCACCCCTTCGGCACCGGCCGAGGGCATCGAGAACCCGAAGGGATCACGGCACGCCGACGTCGGCGTCGTCACGATCCTGCCGGAGGAGATGCGCGCGGTGGTCGACCGTTTCGGCCTGAAACGAAGCGAACGACGCGACGGCCTCTTCTTCAACACCGGCACGGTGGAGACGGAGAGCGGGCCGCTCTCCGTCGTGGCCGCCCGCACCCACAGCCCCGGGCAACGATCGACGATGTCCACCCTGGACCACCTGCGCCACCACTACTCCCCCCGCCTGTGGCTCCTGGTCGGGATCGGTGGCGGACTCGACCCGGTCGACGCCCGGGTCGGCAACGTGATCGTCTCCACCCGGATCGTGTACTACGACTCCCGCAAGATCAAGGCCGACGACGTACAGCGTCGAGGGGAGGAACGGGAGACCCCCGCGCGCATGGTCCACGCGGTCAACGCCTACTTCACCGACCACGGCTCCCCCGCCGGCATCCGGGGCCAGATCGACGGTCACCGCAAGCGGACCTTCGAGGTGCTCCACGGTCTCGTCGGATCGGGCGAGGCCGTGATCGCCGACCGCAACGCCGACGAGCGTCGCTACCTGAAGCACTACAACGACAAGGTGTTGGCGGTCGACATGGAGTCCGGCGGTCTGAGCCAGTACTGGCAGGAGAACTCGGTGAGCTCCTCCCCCAACCCGGGCTGGGTGGTGGTACGGGGGATCTCCGACAACGCCGACCAGGAGAAGAACGACGACCACCACGAGCTGGCCGCGTTCAACGCCGCGCACGTCGCCCGGGAACTGCTCCCCTACCTGTGCTGACCGGGCCTCCACGATGACACTCCCTTGATGGAGGGGATCACATGACCGCCTTCGGCCTCGGTGTACTCAGCTCGCTCCTCGCCACCGCCCTCGTATGCGCGCTCGGCTGGGCCCGCGCCTCCCGCCCCCGGTGGTGGGCGATCTCCCTGCTCGCGCGCCTCACGGGTACCGGTGTCCACCGCGTGTACCGCGAACAGCGTCTCGCCGAGGCCGATCTGGCGGAGGACCTGGCCCGGGCCCGCAGGGTCAAGGTCCTGACAGGGCGGGGCAACACGCTCACCCGTGACGTGTTCGCCCCGCTCTGGTCCGCCGGGGCCGCGCGCCCCGTCCCCGTACAGCTGCTGTTGCCCGACCCCGACACCTGCTCCGGCCACTGGTTACGACAACGCGCCGAAGCCCTGAGCACCACCGATCCGGGGGTGACCGAGCACCTGTTGCGCGATCAGATCGGCGCCAACATCGACTATCTGGACGAGGTGGGAAGGAAACGGCCGAACATGGAGCTGCGTCTGTTCGACCTTCCCCACTCCCACCGGATCGTCCTCACCGATCAGGCCGCCTACCTGACCTTCTACTCACGACACGACCACGGCAGGAACTCCCCCTGCCTCTACCTTCGTGCCCCCGGTCTCCTCTACGACGTCGTGTCGGAGCTCTTCTCCGCCATCTGGGCCGGCGTTCCGCCCCGCCCCGGCCCTCCGGAAATCGACTGAATCCGGCCTGTGGACAACCCGATCCGGTCCGCTTCGGCGGCGCAGACTGGGAACATGCTCTCCGCCGCAGCGCACACGCTGCTCCGCACCCTCCTCCGCGACGTGCCCGGGCGACACCATCTCCTCACCCTGAACACCGGTCATACGATGACCACCACCATCGAACGGCGAGGCCGGACCTTCGACGTCCAACGGCCCGAGGTCGTGGAACGTCTCCATCTGGCCCTGCTCCGCGGGGCTCCGGCCGGCCTGGTCGTGCGCACCCTCGTCGACGCCCTCCCCCGCCCGAACGGTGAGAGGCGTTCCCCCACCCGGCTCGTCCGAGGTTGGCGGGTGGACCGTTCCGGGCTGATCCCCCTGGACGAGGCCCAGATGTTCGACGCCCACTGCACCGACGCGGTCTCCGGCGAACCCGTCCCGCCCGAACCCGGGGTGGAGTACACCGGTGCCCCCTCCGTCGACCTGTCACCCCTCCTCGGACGGTGAGAGGACCGTGACCTCTACGGACGGACGAGACTCTGTCGCAGGAGCATCGTGGTCGTCTCCTGGAGAACACCGCGTTGCAGCGGCGACAGACAGACCCGCAGCAGCTCGGGATGTCGGCCCGGATCAGGGCAGACGAAGAGGGCCAGGACCCGCATGACCAGAAGGAGTTCCTCCGGGGGACGCAGCCCCAGAAGTTCCACCACGCAACGCCACACCGCCTCCAGGGCGGTGTCGGCGATCGCCTCCTGCGCCGCGCCCCAACCCGGTGGCGTCCGTTCCTCCACAAGCTCGCGGGCGTACACGGGCACCTTGTCGATCACCCGCCCCCACCGGTCGGCGGCTTCCACGAGCACGGTCAGCAGGGAACACCAGAAATGTCCGGGCAGAACCCGCGAGATGTCCGCCGTCTCGGGGCGGGTGACCGAGCGACGACGCGCCTCCACTCGGACGTGGACGAAGGCGTGCGTATTGAGTCGGAGGCCGAGCTCTCTGATCCGTGCCACCGTGGCGGGGCGGGCGGCCAGGTGGCCTGCGATGTCGATCCTGGCCATCGTGGTGGCCGAGTGGAGCATCCCCTCGGTCGGCGAGGCCAGTCGTCGACGGCGCTCCCGTTCCTCGGTGCCCACCTCGCGGCACCATTCCCGGTAAGCCTGTTCATAACGTCTCTCGCGCTCTTCCGGGTACTCGTTCGCCAGATCCAGGTGGCCCGGCCACCCGTGCAGGCTGCCTCCGCAACCCGAACACGAGCAGCCGGGGTTCCTGGCGTTCGCACAGGCCTGGTTATGCGCCACAGGGCCTCCGGGGGTCGATGACCCGAGGGGGACGGGCCGCCACCACTGTGGCCCACGAGATCGGAACACGGTATCACCTCACGGGTGACTCTCCCTCCACCCCCGTGTCACACACCCCTGCCCCCGCCGGCCCCGGTCACGAGGGGGCGACTCCATCACACCTCCCGTGCGCCTCCTTCCGTCCTCTGAGCGAGGGAGGAGGACCGAGCACCCCTTGGACGGAGAACGACGGGCCCGTGGGCCTTCCCGACATGGTCGGACACCTCAGGGACTCGCGTTCACCGGGCGAGACCCCGGTTGGACGGCTTGACCTCGACCAAGGGTGAATCCTCGCCAAGCGCGACCCGGCCCGCCCCTATCGGCCTCCGGACGGGACACGTCATCACATCGCCCAGGCTGGGAGGCCGGGGGATCATGAGGGCCTCTCTCCGGTGACTGCTCTGGCCGAATGCGGCCATCACGCGCTAGAAGGCCTCCCCCTACCTCTTTCATGCCGGAACGCCGCCCCACAACTGGTATCAACGTTGGGTGATGTTCCACGGGCCGGTCGTGTCCGTGCGTTTCGAGCGGAAGAGGGGACCTGTGGCCAGGGGCGACCGGGAACGTGCTCGCATCGTGGACTTCTGGCGGGCGGTGGAGCTGTTCGAACCGCAGAAGGTGGATCGACCGAACCTGAGAAGCGACACCCCTGTCTCCGAGGTAGCACCGGGCCGCCCCCTTCCTTGGGAGCGAGGGCACCCCGTGCTCCAACGTCCCCTTCCTCGGAACACGGTCCGTCGCCACACGGTCTACCTGGGCGTCTTCCCCATGGCTCGTACCCAGGAGATCCTGACCCGGGCCTTCGGGGCCGATCCCTCTCAAGAGGGGCGCGTTCCCCGAGGGGACGCGGCCTTGGCGGCGTTCGAGATCGATGAACACGGCCAGGCCCTACTCGGCACTCAGGCCCTGGCCACCTGTGGTTGGGCGATGGGACGCACCATCGCTCCCGGACCTCGTTCGGCCGAGTGGTTGGAGGGATTCGGAGGGAGCGAGCACCGTTTCGGTGAACTGTACGACTGGTTGGTCGCCGAACCCGGCCCCAAGCCCACACGAGCCCTGTTGTCCTTGGTGGACGGAGGACTGATCACCGCCCCTCTGGTGGAACTCTGGGAGGCCGTGCGCGCCTCTCTGAAGGCGTCCGCCGAGGTAGCCGGCTCCCTGTCTCTTTCCGGGGTGGACCTGGAGGTGTCGGCCTCGGCGGAGACGTCCATCGAAGGCACCGAGGGACGGCCTGCCGTGGCGGATACCGGGGAGCGCGGCAGGGTCTTGTCCTACCGAGAGTTGGAGGCCCTATCTCGCGTGGTCTCCTCTCTCCTCGGAGTGGAGGGGCACCTCGCTCTCGATATCCGGATCAAGAGCCACGCCGTCCATGTCAAGGAACACGAGGCCGAGCGGGAACGTCAGGAGTTCCTTCTCGCGGTAATGCGAGGTGACACCGATCTCCCCACCGTCCCTTCCATGGACGTAACCGACACACCGATTCTGAACAGTTTCATCGCCGAAGACCTGGTCAAGGTCTCCTCGGCGGTACGCAAGGGGGACTACGGATCGGCGTTGCGCGCGTATCTGTCGTCCACCGACGAGGTGAACGCCTTGCGCCGGCAGGATGTACGCACAGAAGGGGCCGAAGCCATCCACCGGGTGCGTCCCTCGCTGACCCCGGCCGGACGCTGGCCCGCGAAGGACAGCCACCCATTGGTGTTGAGTCAGCAGATCGCGGTCAACACCATCACCGCCTCGCTCGGGCCGAGCGCCGGTCTGTTCGCGGTCAATGGCCCTCCGGGTACGGGAAAGACCACTCTTCTTCGCGACCTGGTCGCCCAGGTCGTGGTGGATCGGGCCCGGGTTCTGACGAGGTTCACCAAACCCTGGGAGGCATTCTCAGGCCGGATCGGTTGGGAGACCGATCGTGGGAGCGTCTCCTTCTCCCGGCTCCACCCCGATCTGGCCGGCTTCGAGATAGTCGTCTCCTCGGCGAACAACGGGGCCGTCGACAACGTCACCAAGGAGATCCCCGCTCGGAGCGCCATCGACGACCGGTGGTCCGGAGCCGATTACTTCGCCACGATCGCGACCACCATGCTCGACGAGGGGCAAGAGGCGTGGGGGACCCTGGCCGCGCAGCTGGGAAACGCACGCAACCGACGCAACTTCGTCAATCGTTTCTGGTGGGGGAATCGCCCCGGCCGTACCCGAGGCGAGCATGGGATGCGAGCCTTGCTCAAGAAACTCCACGAGAGCGATCGGGCCGATCCACGTCCCGCTCAGGAACGATGGCGCCAAGCGATCGTCTCGTTCGACAAGGCGCTTCGTGAACGGGACCGACTGGTCGCCGAACGTGTCGAGGCCGCTCGTCTATTGGACGAACTCCCTGTCGCGCTTCGCCGCTCTCAAGAGGCGGAGGACCGTCGTCGGGTACAGGAGACGGTTGTGGAGCGATCCCGAGCCGAGCTCTCCTCCGCGAAGAAGGAGAGCGAGGAGGCCGGTGAGATCCTGCGCGAGGTCGAATCCGAGCGCTCACGCCACTGGCGGTTCAAACCGGGTTTCTGGGACGTGGTCTTCTCCCTCGGCCGTCGTCTCAAGGAATGGCAGCGTATCGATGAGCGGATCATCGTACGGCTACGTTCCGCCGAGGAACGCGAACGAGAGTGCGTCCGGGCTCTGGAAGAGAAGGATCGTGCTCATGAGCGAGCCGAGATCGAGCTGGATCGGGTGCGTGAGCTGCTGCGGAAGGCCGCCGCACTCCTGGCGACGCTGGAGTCACGGGTGGCCGCGGTCGAGCGCCGGTGGCCGGGGTACGTTCCTGTCGGCGAACTCATCGATGATGACGAGAAACGTGAGCTGGGCGCACCCTGGAGCGATCCGGAACTGATCCGGGCGAGAACCGAGGTCTTCCTGGCCGCGCTCGAAGCACACGAGGCGTTCGTTCGCGCGGTCCCCGGCAGGATGTCCAAGATCCTGCACGCCGCCACAGAGGCCATGTCCGGTAACGCCCGAGGCGCGAAGGACGAGGCCCTGAGGGAAGCCTTGAGGGGTCTGTTCCTCGTCGTACCGGTGATGTCGTCGACCTTCGCCTCCTTCGCCCGGACCTTCAAGGCCTTCGACTCCGAATCCCTGGGATGGCTTCTGGTGGACGAGGCCGGGCAGGCCACTCCCCAACAGGTCGTCGGTGCTCTGTGGCGTTCTCGTCGCGCGGTGGTGGTGGGAGACCCACTCCAGTTGGAGCCCGTCACCACCTTGTCGACACCCGCCCAAGAGCACTTGGGGAGGCGGTTCGGGGTCGAGAGGCGTTGGATCCCGGCCAGAACTTCGGTGCAGACTCTGTCCGACGCCGTGACCCCGTTGGGAACACTTCTCGAACGTGACGAGGGGGAGCCCCTCTGGGTGGGCTCCCCCCTCCGGGTTCATCGCCGGTGCGACGAACCCATGTTCTCCGTCTCCAACTCCGTCGCCTACGGAGGCATGATGGTCTTCGGTACCCCGGACCGGGGGGCTTCGGAGCTTCCTCCCAGTCAATGGGTGCACGTCCCCGCCGCAGCGTCGAACCCTGTGGGGCATTGGAGGCCCGCCGAGGGCGAGGGCCTGGAATGGTTGCTCACAGGTCTTCAGGCCCGGGAACACGATATGGACGATGTGTTCGTACTGGCACCGTTCAAGGACGTGGCCGAGAAACTGCCAGGAATCACCCGTAGATACGGGGTGCCCTTCGGTCGCACGGGCACCATCCATACGTCCCAGGGCAAGGAGGCCTCGGTGGTGGTCTTCGTGCTCGGTGGGGCTCCCGACCGGGAGGGCGCGATGGATTGGGCCGCCCGAACACCGAACCTGTTGAACGTGGCGGCCAGCCGCGCCAAGCGTCGCCTCTACGTGATCGGTGACCACACCGCCTGGTCCGGCCGCTACCACTTTCAGACCTTGAGGACCCTCCTACCGAGACGCGAAGAGGTCGTCGGAGGTTGATCCGGGCACGGATGAGGTCGGAGCAGTTCGGGATCGGTGCCGGGGTGACGGGCGGGGTCAGGCGGAGATCAGGGCGGCGGGGGTCGGCGCGCTCTCCCGGAGTTCGTCGGGCACCGTCAGGTACCAGGCCTCCAGGGTGAGCTCGCCGAGTTCGTCCAGTTCGATGCCGTCGAGGTGGACCACCACCCAGCCGAACTCGCCGGTGGTGAACTGGACCTCGAAGACGTCGGGGCGTTCGGCGACCAGGGCGGCCTGCTCCCACAGGGGTTGTTTGAGGCCCACGGTGGCGGTGTCGGGCCACAGGTAGCCGAAGGGTCTGCCCGCACCCTGAAAGTGGTGTACCGCTCCGAGTCCTGGTGCGTGCTCTCCGGGAGCGCGTCGACCAATCTGAGGAACCGCTCGATCTCGACAGCCATGGGAAGAGACAACCACACCCCACCGACACGACGCCCCGGGGGCGATGCCGTCGGTGGGGCGGAGGTCAGCCCAGGGTCGCGACCACGGCCCGGCCGCCGTCCCAGCGGGCGACGAGTCGCGTGGGGCCCTCGGTGGCCCGATCCAGGACGTGGGGGATGTCGACGCGTCCCTCGCCGGAGGTCCGACCGTCGGTCTCCCTGGAGATCAGGACCGTCTGTTCCCTGGTCCCGAGTTCGCGGTCTCCGTCCCGGATCTCCAGTGCGGCCTGTTCCTGCGCGCCCTCCAAGGCTCGGCGGAAGCAGGCGACGGCGGTCTCGTCGCCGGTGCCGTCGTAGACCCAGCGTTCTCCGAGGACGGAGTGGTCCATGGTGCCGACCAGGTGTTCCTCGGCGCCGCTGAGAGGGGCGCCGCGGTAGGTCAGCGGCACGTGGAGCAGTCGTTCGCCACGTCGGACCAGGAAGTTCTCGATCCCGACCTCGCCTTCGGGGTCGTCGAACCGGTAGGAGCCGAGGATCTCGGTGGGGCCGTCTCCGGCCCATGACCGTCCGTCGAGCCATGCACCGATCAGGGTCGGTTTGTCCGGGTCGAGTACGGCCTTGTAGATGATCGCCATGCGCACCAGTATCCGACATCCGATTCCCGGGGCGCGAGGGGGACGTCCCGGGGGTCGTGGGAGGGGTCGAAGCGTGGATGAATTCCCCCCGAACACCGCGTGTTCCTCCGTGCGCAAGGGCGGCGGATCGAACGGACGGCCACTGGTGGATTTCGCGTTATCACAGTTCAGAGCCGGGTTCTGGGATTCTGGAAATTCTTTGCCCTAAACCCTTCGGGTACTGCTTCGAAGGCTCTCTTGCGATTCTCGGGACAGTTCCCGACCTTCCCGGTGCCGTTCACGACCCGGAGGGGCGGGACGTGTGGGGCCTCCCTCGTTTCGGGGCCCCTCGGGCCTCGACTTCGGCGGGGCCCGTCCGGTCCGTTGAGCCTCGAGTGTCTCCGGCAGATTCCCGTGTTGGTACCCCCGTCACTCGTTGACGGGGGTCGGCGGTCCGCCCGGGATCCGGCACAGGCCCCGGGCGGAAGGTCAACGACCGGGTCTTCTGGGTTTCACGGGTACTCCCTGGTCAGTGGTGGGTGCAGTAGGGGGGCCTACGCCATCGGGGGACGTGACCGCGGGGTGTGCGCCTCCGCTCGCCCGAGCATGTGGCGGCGGCCGTGATCCGTGGTGGTGGCCCGGTGGCCGTGCAGTTGACGAGTCGCTCGACGAACACCCCCGAGGTGGAGAGCAGGGCGAGTACGAGGAACCCGGAGCAGGGGACCACGAGACGGTGTCGCTCGGTCATACGACCACCCTGACAGGCACATCGTGATGGGTCCATGACTTTCGGTGATGACCGCCGGCCGCTTGAGGACAGGGCCACTCGGTGTGGGTCCCGGGTTCGCGGGGAAACCTCTCCTCGCCGACCGGAGGTTTCGCGACTTCGGGACGGTTTCGTCCCGAAGCGCGGCGCGGGCGGGTCAGGTGAACAGTTCCAACAGGACGATCACCAGTCCGATGACGAGCATCGAGATCAGCAGGAAGTAACAGCCGACGTTGCCGGTGGGGCCGGGGTCGCGGGTGGGTCCCCGCCGGATGTCGTTCCTTCCCTTACCGGGCTTGCGCTTCTTCTTACGGGCGGCCACGCGTATCCGTCCTCGTGTTCGGGGGATGTGGAAGGCAGAGCCTGCCACGCGCTCCGGCGGCCCGGCAACCCCGGAGGCTCAGGGGGCGGGGGTCTCCTCCCGGTCCCCTTCGGTCGCCGGGGGACGGCGGGCCCAGAAGGTGGCCACGGCGGCCCCGGAGAGGTTGTGCCAGACCGAGAACAGCGCTCCGGGCAGGGCGGCGAGCGGCTCGAAGTGCGCGGTGGCCAGGCTCGCGGCCAGCCCCGAGTTCTGCATGCCGACCTCGACGCTCAGGGCGCGACGGCCGGTCTCGGGCAGGCGCCCGGCCAGACCCACCAGGTAGCCCAGGGCCAGGCCGAGGGTGTTGTGCGCGATCACGGCCAACCCCAGGAGGAGTCCGGTGGTCATGACGGCGTCGGCGTTGGCTCCGACCACCCCGGTGACGACCAGCACGATGCCGAGCACCGAGATCAGGGGCAGTACGGGCAGGATCCCGGCCACCAGGCGTCCGGCGAAGGTACGCAGCAGGAGACCGCCCACGACCGGGAGTAGCACGACCTGGAGGATGGACAGGAACATGTCCCCGGCGGAGACGTCCAGGGTCGAGCCGGCCAGGGCCAGGACCAGCAGCGGGGTGATGAACGGCGCCAGCAGAGTGGAGATGGAGGTCATCGCCACGGACAGGGCGACGTCTCCCCTGGCCAAATACACGATGACATTCGACGAGGTACCCCCTGGCGAGGCACCCACCAGGATCATGCCGACCACCAGCAGGGGCGGCAACCCGAACGCGTGGGCGATGCCCCATCCCAGCAGCGGCATGATCGTGTACTGGGCGAGGACACCGAGCAGGACGGCGCCCGGGTGACGGGCCACGATCCGGAAGTCCGCCGGGCGCATGCTCAGGCCCATGCCGAACATGATGACGCCGAGCAGCAGGGATACGTGCGGGGTGATCTGCGCCGCCTGGGAGGGCAGCGCGAGCCCGACGAGCGCCCCCGCCAGGACCAGGACCGCGAACCATCGGCCGACGAAGTCGGCGACCTGCTTGATGACCGTCATCGTGTACTTCTTCCGCATCCCGCCCGGTGAGGAAGGTCGATTCCGGGCGAACGGCACGTTACCCCCTGGTCACGGCGGTCCCGCCACCGGGGCCGTCCTTGTCTTCCGTCTCCGACCGTCGAACGGGAAAAGCCGTTGCCCCGCGGCCCCCTCGCATGGAAATCTTCCCGGGCACGGAAGACCGTGCGAGGTCATGAGGAGGGGTACGGTCGTGGGCCATATCGACGTCGACCGGGTCACCTACACGCTCCCGGACGGGAGAGTGCTGCTGGACGAGGTGTCGTTCAAGGTCGGCGAGGGGTCCAGGACCGCACTCGTCGGCGCGAACGGTTCCGGTAAGAGCACACTGTTGCGGCTGATCCGGGGAGAGGCGAGGGCCGGCTCCGGAGCCGTGACCGTGACCGGCGAGCTCGGGGTGATGCCGCAGTTCGTGGGGCACGTGCGGGACGCGACCACCGTGCACGAACTGCTGGTGTCGGTCTCCTCGCCATCGGTGCGCCGGACCCACGCGGAGCTGGAGCGGGCCGAGGAGGCGATGATGGTCTCCGAGGACGAGCGGACCCAGATGCGCTACGCCGAGGCGATCACCCGCTACGCCGACGCGGGAGGCTACGACGCCGAGGTGGTGTGGGACCAGTGCTGTGAGGCGGCGCTCGGGGTCTCGTACATGGGCTGCCGGTGGCGTGAGGTGCGCACCCTGTCCGGGGGCGAGCAGAAGCGTCTGGTCGTCGAGGCGCTGTTGCGCGGGCCGGCACCGGTGCTGTTGTTGGACGAGCCCGACAACTATCTGGACGTTCCCGGGAAGCGGTGGCTGGAGGAGGCGCTGCTCTCCTCCCCCAAGACGTTGTTGTTCGTCTCGCACGATCGTGAGCTGCTCGGTCGGGTCCCCGATCGGATCGTCACGGTCGAGACGGGCCCGGCGGGTAACGGCGCGTGGGTGCACGGAGGTTCCTTCGACACCTACCACGAGGCCCGGCGGGAGAGGTTCGCCCGGTTGGAGGAGCTGCGTCGCCGTTGGGACGAGGAGCACGCCAAGCTCCGGGACCTGGTGGCCATGTACAAGCAGAAGGCGTCCTACAACTCGGACATGGCCACCCGCTATCAGTCCGCGCGCACCCGCCTGCGACGTTTCGAGGAGGTGGGGCCGCCCGAAGGCCCTCCTCGGGAGCAGAACCTGCGGATGCGGTTGCGCGGGGGACGGACCGGCAAACGGGCCCTGGTGTGCGAGGGGCTGGAGCTGACCGGGCTGATGCGCCCCTTCGATCTGGAGGTCTGGTACGGCGACCGGATCGGTGTCCTGGGGTCCAACGGTTCCGGTAAGTCGCACTTCCTGCGGTTGCTCGCCCGGGGCGGGGACGATCCGGCGTCCTCGGAGGTCCCGGAGGAGGAGCGCGAGCGGGTGGAGCCGGTGGCGCACACCGGGCGGGCCCGTCTGGGCGCCCGGGTACTGCCGGGGTGGTTCGCCCAGACCCACGAGCATCCGGAGTTCGTCGGACGCACGCTCCTGGACATCCTGCACAACGGGGCGGGGACCCGTAAGGGGGTGCCCCGCGACGAGGCTGGTCGTGCCCTGGACCGCTATGAACTGGCGCTCTGCGCCGAGCAGACCTTCGACACGCTATCGGGCGGTCAGCAGGCCCGCTTCCAGGTGCTGTTGCTGGAGTTGTCGGGGGCGACGATGCTGCTGTTGGACGAGCCCACCGACAACCTGGACGTGGTGTCGGCCGAGGCGTTGGAGTCGGCGTTGGACGCCTACAAGGGGACGGTCCTGGCGGTCACGCACGACCGTTGGTTCGCCCGGGGCTTCGACCGGTTCGTGGTGTTCGGCGCGGATGGTCGCGTGTACGAGTCGGACGAGCCGGTGTGGGACGAGTCCAGGGTCGCGCGGACCCGGTAGGGAAGCCCGTCGAGGCGGGCGTCGAAAGCGGTCTTCGTCACGTTACGGGGCCGGTCGCGGGGTGTGCCGCGGCCGGCCCCGTCGTCGTCTCAGGGGAGTCCGGAGAGGCCGGAGTCCCCCGGTGGAGGGCGATGTGAAGCGTGTGCGGACCGCGGCGGAGGCCATGCGCACGCCCCGGGACGGATACGGAGGGGAGCGAATTCGAAACGGAGGGCATTGGTGTCTTTCTACAACCGTTCACCCCGAATTTGCATGTTGATTCGGATCATCCGATGATTTGACCGCTCGGCGTCATGTTCCGAGCCCGGCGCGCGACGACACGGCCTCCGTGTTCGGCGCCCTCCCGCACCGCACCACCCCGGAAGGCCCAGCCACGATGAAGTTCCCCAAGGGCGGCACGGACACCCGCTCCGACGACCGGGGCCGCGCGGTCGACGAGCGCCCCGAGGACGAGAGACCACCGCTTCGGCAGATGGTCGTCTACGGCCTCCAGCACATCCTGTCGCTGTACACGGGCGTCATCACCCCGCCGCTGATCGTCGCCGCCGCCCTGGGCCTGAACCCGACCGATACCGCCCTCATCATCAGCGCGGCCCTGCTGGTCAGCGGCCTGATGACCCTGGTGCAGACACTCGGCGTGTGGCGCTTCGGCATCCGGATGCCGCTGGTCATCGGCACCTCGTTCACCCCGGTCACCGCGATGATCGCGATCGGCGACTCCCACGGCCTGCCCGTCGTCTTCGGCGCGTCGATCGTCGCGGGGCTCTTCGGCATCCTCATCGCGCCGGTCATCGCCGGGCTGATCCGTTTCTTCCCGCCGGTCGTCACCGGCAGCGTCATCACCATCATCGGCATCACGCTGATGCCGGTGGCGGTCGGTTGGATCACCGAGGGCGGGCAGGACGGCGTGCCCACCGGCGTCGACATGCTCCTGGCCGGGGCGACCCTGGCCATCATCCTGGTGCTGACCAAGGTCCTGCGCGGTGCGTGGAACCGCTCGGCGATCCTCATCGGCATGCTGCTGGGCACTCTGCTCGCCGCGTCCCTGGGCCGTCTCGACCTCGATTCCGTGGGCGAGGGGCCGGCCTTCTCCCTGCCCGCCTTCTTCCACTTCGGTCCGCCGGAGTTCCAGGTCGCCGCGATCGTGACGATGTCGATCGTGATGGTGGTGATCCTGGCCGAGGGTATGGCCGACATCCTCGGCGTGGGCCAGGTCGTGGGCAGCAGGATCGATGGTCGACGTCTGGCGGACGGCCTCCGCGCCGACGCCGCCATGGCGGTCGTGGGTCCGCTGTTCAACTCCTTCCCCGGCAGTACCTTCAGCCAGAACATCGGTCTCATCGCGTTGAGCCGGGTCAAGAGCCGTTACGTGGTGGCCACGGGGGCGGCGTTCCTCGTCGCGATGGGGCTCTTCCCGTTCCTGGGTCAGATCGTGGCGGTGATCCCCTCGGCCGTCCTCGGCGGCACCGGTCTGGTGCTGTTCGGCTCGGTGGCCGCGGCGGGTATCCAGACCCTGGGCAAGGCGGACTACGAGGGCACCAACAACCTGATCATCGTGGCGGTCTCCCTCGGACTCGGCATCCTGTCGATCGCCTCGCCCACGTTCTTCTCCGCCTTCCCGGACTGGGCCTCGATGATCCTGAGCTCGGGGGTGGTCACGGCCACGATCTCCGCGCTGCTGCTCAACGTCTTCTTCGAGGTCCTGGGTTCCGGTCGGAGGAAGTCCCCCGAACCCGAACCCGCACCCGACGAGGCGGAACCCTCCGGGGTCGGGGGCTGACCCCTCACCCGCCGCGGGCACACGGGGCGTCGACGTTCGTCGGCGCCCCGTCCCCGTTCTCGGCCCAGGTCAACCGACCGGGATCTCCAGGTCCACTCGGGAGGAGCATTCGGCCAGGCAGCCGCCGACCGCGAGTCGGCCTCCGAGCGGGGTGCCGGCGGGGAACGCGAGCATGGTCTGCGTGGTCCGGCCCGCCTCCAGGTGGTGATCGCCGATCGCCTCGGAGGCACGTCTGCGCTCTCCGTCGGTGGTGGTGTAGGAGGCTCCGGGAAGGTCGAGATCGGCGTCGTCGGTGGTGGTGAACTCCGCGGTGACGACGAGGTCGTCGCGGGTGATCGACCGGTAGGCGGTGATCAGTCGGGCCTCGACCCCCGCGGAGCCGGCGGTGGTGTCCTGGGCCGAGACCAGCCGTTCCCCCGGGTCGATGTCGTCGATCCGGAATCCCGTGACCAGCCCCTCCTCGGTGGTGAAGTCGGTGAAGCGGGCACAGGTGCCCGGCGCGGGCTCGGCCGGGCATACCTCGAAACCGTCGGCGTCGGGCTCCACCGAGGCGGCGTCCGGTATCTCCCCCGCCTCGTCGAGGGCGGCGGCGACCTGCGCGAAGTGGCGCAGATAGAGGTGGGCGGCGGAGTCCTCGACCGCCAACGCGGTCCCGCGTCGCATCGCCTCGGGGTCGTCGAAGCGGGCCAGGGCCATCATGTACTCGGTGGCGTCCTCGGGTTCGGCGGCGTTTCCGATGGGACGTTCGTCCTTCCCGGGCTCGGGAGGTCCGGTCTCGTCGGCCGGCGGGGGGCTCATCGTGGGTCCGGGCGCGTCTTCGAGCGGGTTCCCCGATCCGGGGTGTTCCTCGACGGGCCCGCAGGCCGTGGCGAGGAGGAGCAGGACGAGGGCCGCCGCCGCGCCACGTTCCGACATGTACTCGTACCCCCCGCCGGGAACGACACCAGGAATGCCGATTCTCGGGGATGAGACCCATCTACTGTCCGGTTTCACACGCTTTTAGACGATTTCTGATCATCCCCTGGCCGGAACGTGACGTGGGCCGCCCCGACGGGGACGGCCCATCTCACACGTTTTCTCAGGCGTCCCGGGGCCGCAGGACGACCGGGAACTCCTTGAGGCTGTTGCTGGCCAGCGCCGCGACGACCTCCAGCTCCTCGTCCGGAACGGCCAGGCGCAGGTCCGGGAAACGCTCGAAGAGCATCGGCAGGATGATCCCCGCCTCCAGCCGGGACAGCGGGGCGCCCGGGCAGATGTGCGGACCGTAGCCGAAGGTGATGTGGCGGCCTCGGGTCCGCTTCGGGTCGAAGACGTGCACGTCCTCGCCGAACTCGGCGCGGTCGCGGGTCGCCGCCCCGTAGTGCGTCATCAGGGCCTCGCCCTTCTTGATCGTCCGTCCGGCCACCTCGATGTCCTCGGTGGCGAAGCGGAACATCATGACGTTGTTGGGCGGGTCGTAGCGCAGGGTCTCCTCGACCACGTCCTCCCAGCTCACCTCGCCCCTCTTCAGCAGCTCGTGCTGTTCGGGGTGCTTGAGGAGCGCCCGGACCGCGTTGGTGAGCAGGTTGACCGTGGTCTCGTGTCCGGCCGCGACCACCGTGAGCAGGGTGACGACGATCTCCATGTCGTCGAGGCCGTCCTCGCCCTCCGATCCCGTCCTGATCAGGTCGGCGGTGAAGTCGTCGCACTCGTCCAGGGTGGCGCGCTTACGGGCCACCACCTCCGTGAAGAACTGGAACAGGGCCCCGTAGATCTCGATGTGCTCGCCGGGCTCGGTCGTGCCGGAGAAGAGCTTGGCGTACATCTCGCCGAGGTCGACGCCCTCCTTCTCCTCGATCCCGTACAGCTCGGCGATGACGCCGATCGGCACCTTGAAGGTGAACAGGGACTTCAGATCCTGGGGCTCGTGGGCCCGCTCCTCCAGGGCGTCCAGGTACAGGGCGGTCAGGCGCTCGATGCGCGGACGCAGCCGCTCCACCCGCCGGGCCGAGAAGGGCGCCGCGGTGAGGGTGCGCAGACGACGGTGGGCGTCGCCGTCCAGGGCGAGCATGTTGACCCCGTCGGTGGGGATGGTGGCCATCAGGGGCCACTCCTTGGTGACCACGCCGTTCTGGTAGTCCGCCCAGTGGTCGACGCTCTTGACCAGGCGCGGGTCGTTGAGGGTCTGCTTACTGACCTCGTGGTGGGTGGTGGCCCACGCCATGACCCCGCCGGGGAGTTCGACCCGGGTCAGCGGACCCTCCTGGTGGAGGCGTTCGCGATCGGCCTGGACGTCGTCGGGGATCGCGTGGACGAGGGGGATTCCGTCGGCGTTGTGCTGCACGGGACAGGGCATCAAAGAGCTCCTTCGGGGCTCGCGGGGGTGAAGGTGACGGGAAGACTCCGGACCCCGCGGAGCCAGGGCGAGGGGCGCCAACGGAGCTCGGAGGGGGCGACGGCGAGCTCGACGTCCGGCAACCGGTCCAGGAGGACCTCGACCGCGGTCGCCGCGATGGTCTCGGAGATCGTCCTGGCCGCGTACGGGCAACCGTGCTCGCCGTGGGAGAAGGAAAGGTGGGCGTGGTTGGCCCGCTCGTCCCGCCCTCGGGCCGAGCGCACCACGGGGTCCTGATTGGCGGCCGCGTAGCCGAGCAGGACCATGTCCCCCTCACGGATCCGCCGACCTCCCAGGTCGACGTCGTGGGCGGCGTAGCGTCCGGCCTGCATCTGGGAGGGCGAGTCCTCCCACAGGACCTCGTTGAGCGCCTCCCCCACGCTGCTGCGGGCTCCCGAGAAGGACGCGGAGAAACGGTCGTCGGTGAGCATCAGGCGCAGCGCGTTGCCGATCCACGCGCTGGTGGTCTGGTGGCCTCCGCCCAGGATGGCCAGCAGCTCGGGGACGATCTCCTCGTCGGTGTAGCCGCGCGGGTCGGCCGCCAGACGGGAGACCACGTCGGGCCCCGGCCGGGCCCTGCGCTCGGCGACCAGGCCTCCGACCGTGGTCGCCATCTCCATGTAGTACTCCATGACCCGGGGGCCGGCGTCGAAGACGGTCGTCATCACGGAGGTGAGCCGGTCGCCCCGTTCGCCGTCCAGACCGAACATCCAGCACAGGACCAGGGCCGGCAGCCGGTCGGCGTACGTGGTGATGAGCTCGGTCTCCGCCGATCCTCGAAAGGCGTCGATGAGCCGGTCGGCCAGTCGTTCGGTGACCACGCCCAGCTCGTGCGGGTCGACCCCGCCCAACGCGGCGTTGACCGCCCGGGCCCGGGCCGCGTGCTCCTCTCCCTCGGCCGAGAGCATGTTCGGCAGGGGCATGACGACCGGCATCATCGACCAGTCCGGCGGCACTCGGTCCCAGGCGTTCCATCGGCTCGGGTTCCGGGCGAAGACCGAGGGGGTGGTGAGCACATGGTGGAGCTCTCGATATCCGATGACCAGCCAGGCCGGCAGGTCTCCCTCCATGAGGACCGGGACCACGGGTCCGTGACGCTCTCTCAACCGCCGGAAGGAGACGGCGGTGTCCTCCCGGAACTCCGGGGTGTACAGCTTGACCGGTTCGTCGGTGGGCACAGGGGGTTCTTCTCCACGTCTAGGTCGATCGAAGCCCGTCGGGCTCCGGAAACGGGATCAGGGGTGTGGTCCGGAGGGACTCGTCTCCTCGGGGGGCGCGGGGCCGGAGGTCACCCGGCCCCCTTCTCGACCAGGGAACGGACGTGGTGGACGAGGGAGATGAGGACCTGTTTGGCGGAGTCCCGGTCCCGGGCGTCGCAGCGCAGCAGGGGGACGGTCGGGTCCAGGTCCAGAGCGGAGCGGACCTCCTCCAGGGAGTGGGCGGTCGCCCCGAAGTCGTTGTGCGCCACCACGAAGGGGGTGCCCTGCGCCTCCAACCGGTCGATGGCGTACCAGGAGTCCTCCAGGCGGCGGGTGTCGATCAGCACGACCGCCCCCAGGGCACCGACGAACATGCGCTCCCACAGGAACCAGAAACGTTCCTGGCCGGGGGCGCCGAAGAGATAGAGGACCGAGGTGGCGTCCAGGGTGATGCGACCGAAGTCGAAGGCGACGGTGGTGGTGTGCTTGGACTCCACCCCCTGAAGGTCGTCGACCCCGGCCCCGGCCCTGGTCATCGTCTCCTCGGTGTCGAGCGGACGGATCTCGCTGACCGAGCGCACCATGGTCGTCTTGCCGACGCCGAACCCTCCGACGACGACGAGTTTCAGGGCCTGGGAGGCGGTGTCCGGAAGCGGGGACGACGGCGGGCCGACCCCGTCCACGTCCGCGGGTTCAGAGCTTGTGGAGCGCAACGAGCACCTTCTCCAACACGTCCGGCGAGGCGAGGGGGTGCGCCCACGTGGGCGCGGAGGCCGGATGACGGGCGGTCACCCGACCGGTGTCGATGAGGTCGGTGAGCAGGATGCGCACGACCGCCACCGGCAGACGCAGGTGGGCGGCGACCTCGACCACCGCCACAGGGCTCGCGCACAGCTCGAGGATGGCGGCGTGCTCGGACTGCATTCCGGGCGAGGGGGCGCTCTCGGCGACGATGAGGGTCACCGAATCCAACGCCTCGTCGGCGCCGCCGCCGCTGCGCCCGGAGGTGATGACGTAGAGCCGGTCCGGCCCCTCGTCCCGGTGCGACCGGCTCATGCCGTCTCGGTCCCGGCACGGACCGGGGTGGTCAGGTGCTCGCCCATCTGCTCGACCAGCTCGTTCATGTTGTGACCGACCAGCCCGGGCTCGGCCTCCCCGTCGGTGATGACGGCCAGATGGGTGCCGTGTCCGGCCTCGACGATGAACAGCAGACCGCCGTAGAACTCGGCCATCGCCTGACGGACCCCGCCCCCGCCGTCGCCGAACTCGATCGAGGCGCTGTGCGCGAGGCTCTGCACCCCCGAAGCGATCGCGGAGAGGTGGTCGGCCCGGTCGACGTCCAGACTCGCGGTGTGACAGAGCTTGAGACCGTCTCGGGAGAGCACGAGCGCGTGACGGGCACCGGGGGTGCGCTCGGTGAGGCCTTCGAGGAGCCAGGTCAGCTTCTTGAGATCCATCATGTCTCCTTCAAGGGGTCGGTCGGTCCCTGGCCCCGCACCGCCTCACGGAACGCGCCGAACCCCTTGGGGGGGGTCCGGGGCGCACTCTCCGCGAGGGTGGGACGGGCGCGCTCGGCCGCGGCGAGGGTCCGTCCCCGACGGCGCCGGGGCAGTCCGTTGGGGAGGAGGGTCGTGGACCCGGCGTCTGCGGAGGGGGTGTCGGTGTCCTCGTCCGAGGACGTGTCGTCCGGCCGGGGCGTGGCCGACGGTGAGGAGGAGACGACCGGTGTGGGGCCGGTCGAGGCGGGAAGCGGTTTGATGATGCGCTGGGGCAGGAGCATCACGACGGCCGTTCCACCGCGTGAGGAGGAACGGAAGGAGATCGAGAGGCCGTAGCGTCGGGCGAGCTGTCCCACGACCGACAGGCCCAGACGGGTTCCGGAGATGGCCGCGATGTCCAGCCCGTTCTCGACCGCGCGTCGAGCGCGCCCGAGGGCCTCCTCGCCCATGACCAGTCCGCCGTCCTCGACCATGATCGCCACGCCCGCCTGGACCTCCTCCACGTGCACGTGGACCTCGGCGGTGGGCGGGGAGAACTTGGCGGCGTTGTCGAGGATCTCGGCCAGGGCGTGGATGACGCCTTCGGCCGCGAACCCGGCCACCGCCAGCCGGGAGACGCTGTGGGTCCGGACCCGCTGATAGGCGCCGATCCGGCCCATGGCGCCGCGCAGGATGCTCTCCATCGGGATCGCGCGGCTCCAGCGCCTGCCGGAGCGGGCCCCGGTGAGCACGGCGATGCTGTCGGCCACACGTCCGGTCTGCGCGGTGACGTGGTCCAGGTGCATCAGGTCGCCCAGGACGTCGGGACCGCTCTCCGCTCCGCCATGGCGTTCCTGCATCTGACGGAGGTCGGCGAGCATGGTGGTCGTCAGGGCCTGGACCCGGCCGGCCGCGGTGGCGCAGGCGGCCATCGCTGCGGAGCGCCGACGTTCGGCCAGGGCGATCTCGGCGGCGGCGGTCCGCAGCGCGCCGGCGACGCCGGGGTCCTCGGGCAGTGTGATCCTGTGCAGGGCGGTCTCCGCGGAATCTCCCTCACGCAGCCGTCCGACCAGGCGGGGCAGGTGTTCCTCGGAGAGGGCGACCGTGTCGGAGCGCACCCTGTCGACCTGGGAGCGCAGTTCGGCGATCCGCCGATCGCGGGCCGCGAGCAGAAGTGCCGCCACGAGGGCGAGCAGAAGTGCCAGGCCGCCCGCGATGAGCACGGCGAGCGACCCTTCGGAGCGTGTCTCCCACAGCGCCCAGCCCCAGAGCGGCGCGATGAGCGCGGGCATCAGGAGCCATCGTGGTGCCGTGGACTTCGGAGACGATGCTCCACCGGGGGGTGGTGGTCCAGCAGTCATGGGGCTCCATGTCCGGCCGCGTCGTCATTCTTCGCGCACGCCGAAGGTCAGGCCTGGAGAAAACCGCGATCCACGTGCGAAGATGCGCCGAGAGCGGGGACAAAGAATACTCCGACCCGCATTTTCAGCACACAGCGAGACAACATACCACCAAACCCTCCGGCCTCTCATATCGCGCCAATGAACAATGCATTCCCCCGGGAAGGCCTCTGTACGTCCGTCACCGCAGGGCTTCCGGCGCTCGACGGGCCTTTGGGAACCACACTCGCAATACCTCGGAAAACACCGTTCCGATTCGCCGCGCGCATATCGCGAACTGCGTCGACGGGACGGATCCGGGTGAACGGGGAAACGGCGTACGACACTTCGTGCCATGCCGAGGGCGGTGAGGCGACTTTCGATGGTCGCCCCCTAAGGTGGTTCAGGTCACCGGTGCCGTGGAGCCCGCTCTCTCCGGCTCCCACGGCACACGCGGGGCACCCGCCCACTTCGGGGTGGTTCGACCTCAGGTGAGCGGGGAATCTTGACGTGGACCGACGCGTTACACCCCGCGAGACCGCACGAGCGCCTGGAGGCACCCACACGATGGCCGAGCGAGCACTTCGCGGCACCCGGCTCGGGGCGACGAGCTACGAGAACGACCGCAACACCGACCTGGCTCCCCGCCAGGAGGTCACATACGACTGCACCCGGGGTCACCGCTTCTCGGTCACCTTCGCGACCGAGGCCGAGATCCCCGCCGAATGGGAATGCCGTTTCTGCGGCGACCGCGCGCTGCGGCGCGACGGCGGTGGTGAGGAACCCAAGAACACCAAGCCGGTACGGACCCACTGGGACATGCTGCTCGAACGCCGGAGCATGGAGGACCTGGAAGAGGTCCTCGCCGAACGGCTGGAACTGCTCCGAGCCCGACGCCGCGAGGAGGCGGCGAAGGTCGAGGAGATCGCCAAGCAGCGGCAGAGCGCCTGAGACGACGGAACGGGGGCGATGGACGTGGAGTCCACCGCCCCCGCCGTCGTGTCCGGGGTCCCCCTGGTCAGCCCTCGGCCGTCTGGAAGGGGTCCTGCGTGTGCCCCACCAGCTCCTCGACCGACCCGATCACCCGGGTGGGCCGGTAGGGGAAGTGGTCGGCGGTGTCCCGGTCCGAGATGCCCGAGAGCACGAGGACGGTCTGCAACCCGGCCTCCAGTCCGCTGAGCACGTCGGTGTCCATCCGGTCGCCGACCATCAGGGTGTTCTCCGAGTGCGCGCCGATCCGACGCAGCGCCGAGCGCATCATCAACGGGTTGGGCTTGCCCACGAAGTAGGGACGTCGACCGGTCGCCTTCTCGATCAGCGCCGCCACGGCACCGGTCGCGGGCAGCGGCCCCTCGGCGCTGGGGCCGGTCTCGTCGGGGTTGGTCGCGATGAAGCGGGCCCCGCCGCGCACGAGCCGGATGGCCCGGGTGATGGCCTCGAAGCTGTAGGTACGGGTCTCCCCCAGCACCACGTAGTCCGGGTCGCGCTCGGTCATCACGTAGCCGACGTTGTGCAGCGCGGTGGTCAGGCCCGACTCTCCCACCACGTAGGCGGAACCGCCGGGACGCTGGGTCTGGAGGAACTGGGCGGTGGCCAGCGCGGAGGTCCAGATGGACTCCTCCGGGATGTCCAGCCCCGTGTTGAGCAGTCGAGCACGCAGGTCACGCGGGGTGTAAATGGAGTTGTTCGTCAACACCATGAACGGGGTCCCCTGCTCGCGCAGCTCCGCGATGAGCGTGTCCGCGCCGGGGATCAGGTGCTCCTCGCGTACGAGCACGCCGTCCATGTCGAAAAGGTAGTTCCACTCGTTGCTCACGACACCATTGTGCCGGGCGGGGTGAGGGCGACGCCATTCCTACCCCCCGGTAGTCGCAGGTCGGGTGTTAGACACTGCTCACACCCGGTCCATCCGCCCGTTCCGGGTCAGACCGGCGGCCACGGTACCGAGGGCCAATCCGGCGAGGGGTAGGGGTGGACACGATGGTGGAGCAACAGTTCCACCCTGGCCCGCACGGCGTAGGCCTCGGGGCCGGTCAGATGGCGCGCCAGCTCGACGGACAAGGGGTCCTCCGCGTCCTCCAGCCGAGCCCGCAGCCGGGTGAGCGCCTCCAGCGCCTCCTCGGTCAGAGGCTCGCCCCGCCACTGCCACAGGACCGTGCGCAACTTGTACTCCTCGGCGAAGGACACTCCGTGGTCGCACCCGTACAGATGACCACCGGGGGTGGGCAACAGGTGCCCGATCTTGCGATCGGAGTTGTTGATCACCGTGTCCAGCACCGCCATACGGCGCAGCCCCACGTGCCCGGTCTCCCTGGACAGGGCGATCAGGTCGACGGTGGTGTCGCCGTGCACCCAGAGCTGGACCATGCCCTCGCCGTAGGGGCCGTCCCGGTGGACGGTGGGCGGGACCACCGACCATCCCAGCGCCTCGGAGACGGCGTAGGCCGATACCTCACGGCCGGCCAGCGTGCCGTCGGGAAAGTCCCACAGCGGCCGTTCCCCCGCCACCGGTTTGTAGACGCAGGCGGCCGAACGGACGCCGTCGGAGATCGTGCAGTAGAGCGTGGCGTTGGACGCGGAGGTCAACCGCCCCTCCACCGTGAGCTCGCCCTCGCGCAACAGGGACACGGCCTCGGCGGGGTCGATCCCGTCGAAGTCGGCCGGGGAGGGGCCCGATCCCGGCGCCTCGGCGGGCCGGGATCCGGTGGTGTCGTCGGTGTCCAAGGTCAGACGAGGCGGTCCGGACGGTAACCGTTCTGGCGGACGCAGATGTGCCCCTCCGGGTCCAACGGACGCCCGCACAGCGGGCAGTCGGGACGCCCGGCCGAGACGACCTTCAGCGCGCGGACGGCGAAGGCGTGCGCCTCGCCGGGGGTGAGGTAGACCCGCAGGACGTCACGGTGGGGCGGGGCCTCCTCCGCGAAGACCTCCAACTCGTCCTCGTCGTCCTCGACCAACTCCTCGCCGGCGGTCTCGTCGATCTCCTGGGCCTCGATGATGACGCGCGCGGCCTCGGCGTCCCAGGCCAGGGCGAGCGTTCCGACCCGGAAGTCCTGCTCGATCGGCTGTTCCAGAGGGCCGTCGTCCTCGGGCGCGGTCTCATCGCCGGGCGGGGTGCCGAACCGGCGGTTCACCTCTTCCAGAAGCTCCTCGATACGGGTGGCCAAGGCCTCCACCTGGGCCTTCTCCAACACGACGCTGGTGATGCGACCCTCCCCCACTGCCTGGAGGAAGAAGGTGCGGTCCCCGGGCCGACCGACGGTCCCCGCGATGAACCGTTCCGGCGGATTGAACTGAAAGACGGGCATGACTGAACCTTACGGGATGACGGTGGCGGGGTGCGATTCTCCGGTGACCGGTCAGGCCGGTTCCTCGGCCCCTCCGGCCCCGCCTCCGACCGGGGCGTCGCCCCCGGCCTCCCTCGCCGTGGGCAGGACGCCGGCCAGCGGCCGCCCGGTCTCGTTGAGCCCGTTGAGGAAGGGTCGGGTCCGGGTGTAGGTGATGGAGGTGACCGAGCAGGGGTCCACCCGGATGCGCTGGAAGAGGTCCAGGTGGACGCCGAGGGCGTCGGCGACGATCGCCTTGATCACGTCCCCGTGTCCGCACACCACGTAGACGGGAGGGGAGCCCGCGGTCCCCTCGGCCTCGGCGAGGAGGCGCCCGTTCCAGTCCCGGACCGCCTCCGTGGCCCGGGCCGAGACCGCGGCGAGGGACTCGCCGCCCGGGAAGCGCACGGCGCTGGGGTGATCCTGGACCACCCGCCACAGGGGCTCCTCCGCCAGCTCCGTGAGGGAACGGCCGGTCCAGGAGCCGTAGTCGCACTCCACGAAGCGTTCGTCCGTGGTGATGGGAACGCCGATCCGCTCCGATAGGGCCTCGGCGGTCTCCTGGCAGCGTTCGAGGGGGCTGGAGACCAGGGCCGCGGGCGTCAGGCCGGCCAGCCGGCCGGCCAGGTCGACGGCCTGGGCCCGGCCGGTGTCGTTGAGGTGCAGCCCCGGGGCCCGGCCCGCCAGCCGGGGACCGGTGGCGTCGGTCATGCCGTGCCTCACGAGCAGGAGGGTGACCGCCTCGGGGACGGTCGGGGTGTCCTTGGTCTCAGCCGCTGTCGCCATGCCCCCACTCTAGGCCGCGTGCGGGCAGCGGTCCCGGCACGGACCGCCCCGGGCCTCTCCACGCCGTCCCCCTCACCCGACTTCGGCGGACACGGTACTCTCCGCCGCATGGAACAGCGACAGGTGGGCAGATCAGGTCTCTGGGTGTCTCGTACCGCTCTCGGCACGATGACCTGGGGAAAGGACACCTCCGAGGAGGAGGCCGGGCAGCAGCTCACCGCGTTCGCGGACGCGGGAGGCACTCTCGTGGACACGGCGGACATCTACACGGGCGGACAGAGCGAACGGATCCTGGGCCGGCTGCTGCGCGGGGCCGTACGGCGCGAGGACATGGTGGTGGCCACCAAGAGCGGTCACACCCCCGAGGGCTACCGCCCGGTGGACGCCTCCCGGCGCCACCTGATGGCGTCCCTGGAGGCCTCGCTGCGCCGTTTGCAAACCGACTACGTGGACCTGTGGCAGTTGCACGTGTTCGACCCCCGCACCCCTCCGGAGGAGACCCTGGAGGTCATGGAGGCGGCGGTGACCTCCGGCAAGGCCCGCTACGTGGGCACCGGGAGCCTGGAGGCCTGGCAGTTCGCGACCCTGTCGACCTGGCAGAGGGCACGGCCCGGCCGGGTGCCGCTGGTGAGCGCCGGGACCGAGTACTCCCTGCTCAACCGGTCGGCGGAGCGCGCCCTGCGCCCCGCCGTGGCGGCCGGAGACGCCCACGTCATCGCGTGGTCTCCGCTGGGCCGGGGCGTGCTCAGCGCCAAGTACCGCAACGGGGTGCCCGCGGACTCGCGCGCCGCCTTTCCGCACATGGCCCCCTATGTGGAGCCCTACCTGGACGACCGCAGCCGACGGGTGGTGGAGTCGGTGTGCACCGCCGCCGACGGTCTCGGGGTGTCCCCGACCGCGGTGGCGTTGAGCTGGGCCCGGGACCAGGAGGGCGTGGCCGCCGCCGTGGTGGGGCCGCGTACCCTCCCCCAACTGGAGGAGATCCTCTCGGTGGAGAGTGTGGAGCTGCCACCCGAGATCAGAGACGCCTTGGACGACGCGACGGCCGGCCCGGGGCGCTGACCCGCGCCCGGGACCGGCCCGGTCGGTCCGCTCAGGCGGGCGGGATCGGGAAGTTCTGGTCGAAGACCTGGTCCGGGTCGTGAACGGCCTTGAGGGCGCGCAGCCGACTCAGGGTGGGTTCGGGGAAGGCCTGGGCCAATACCTCGGGCCCGGTGCGGGTGTCGAAGCTCAGGTACATCCCCTGGAGCCGCGGTTCCAGGGCCGACCAGTGACGGTCCAGGCGTCCGGCGCGGGCCCCCAGCGCCGCCACCGAGAAACGGGCCGAACGGTGGGCGTAGGCGGTGGCCTCGGGAGCCATGTCGTCGACGGCACCGCCGACCTGCCGGAACTGGGTGAAGTAGGAGTCGCCCGAGGCGATCATGGCGGCGACGATCTCGGCGATCTCCGGGGTGGTCTCCCCGATCAGCCCCGAGCGCGAGACCGGGATCCCGTGCCCTTCGTGGGGACCCTGGTGCGGGACCAGGAGGGCCGCGTAGGGCGCCACCTGGGCGCGCTGGTCCAGGACCGGCCCCGCCTTGAGGAAGGGTTCGAGCGCGGCGACGGCCGCGTCGGTGTCCTCACCCGCGTAGACCACCATCGCCTGGGCGACGGGCCCCTGACCGCCGCGGCCCGCGCCCAGGGTGAGGAAGGCCGTGACCTCGCGCGGGGCGGCGTCGGCGATCTCCCCCCAGGCGCGGAGGAAGGAGGCGGTGGCCGAGGCGTCGTAGACGAACCTGCCGAGGACGACGTTCCCCACCGGCGCGGCCTCGATCTCCACGGCGGTGACCACGCCGAGGTTGGCCCCGGCGCCGCGCGTCCCCCAGAACAGCTCCGGGTCGTGGTCCTGGTCCACGCGCAGGAGACGACCGTCGGCGGTGACGAGTTCGACGGCGGTGAGGCGGTCGATGGTGAGCCCGTGGGCGCGGGACATGTAGCCGATGCCGCCGGTGGTGGCGATACCGCCCACGCCCACGCCCCCGTGGTCGCCTGAGCTGATCGCCCACCCTCGGTCGCCGAGGGTCCTGGCCACGTCGCCCCAGCGGGCCCCGGTTCCCAGACGGACCCGTCCGGTGTCCGGGTCCAGGAGCCGGATCCCGTCCATCCGGCTGAGGTCGATCACGACGCCGCCGTCGTTGGTGGAGGCCCCACTGATGCCATGACCTCCGGAGCGCACGTTGAGGGGGACCCGCTGTTCCCGCGCGTAGGCGAGCGCCTCCGCCACCTGCTCGGGGTCGGTGGGACGCAGGACCAGTCCGGGCCGGCCCCGTTGCATGTAGCCGTGGCGCACCCCGGTGTAGCCGCCGTCGCCGGGCTCCACGGCGAGATCGCGCAGGGCGGCGGGAACCCCGTCGTAGTCGATGCCCGGGCGGCGGGCGGCCAGGGCGGCGACGGGCCGGGCGGGGCCGGTGGGGGTCCCCTTCATGGCGCGTTCGCCTTCGACGGCCTCCCTGAGCGCGGGCGCCACCTCCCGACCGAAGAGGTCGATGGCGCGGGGGTCGTCGCCGCCGAGGACGAAGGTGGCCACCCCTTGTTCCAGGACCAGTGGCAGGAGTTGTTCGACCCACTGTTCGGGAGGCCCCTGGAGGAAACCCCGGGATGCGGACGAGAAGGAGGTTCCCGTCAGGTTGAGCAGGCGTCTGACCTGGCGCGGATCACGCCCGGCGGCCTCGGCCGACTCGTCGATGATCCTGTTGCCCTCGGGCAGGTCGGCCAGGTCCAGGTAGCCGAGGCTGGGCAGCCAGCCGTCGGCCTTGGCCCCCACGAGCCCGAGCATCCGGGGTTTGTAGGCGCCCAGCCAGATACCGATGTCGTGGTGGGGCCGGGGGCCGCGCGGGGTGCCGGGGACGGGGTAGTGCGGCCCCGAGGAACGGACCTCGCCGCCGGAGTCGACGTCCCAGACGGCGCGGATGAGGTCGATGGCCTCCGAGAGCGCGTCGACCGATTCACCCGCGGTGCGTCGGGCCCCGCCCATGCCCTGAACGGCCTCCCGGAAGCCTCCGGCGCCGAGACCGAGTTCGACCCGGCCTCGGGAGAGCAGGTCGAGACCGGCGGCGGCACGGGCCAGGACCGTGGGGTGACGCAGGGGGAGGTTGAGGACGTTACCGGCGACGCGAAGACGTTCGGTGCGCGAGGCCACCCAACCGAGCAGGGTCCAGGTGTCGAGGAGCTCCGGGTTATAGGGGTGGTCCTGGAAGGTGGCCAGGTCCAGAC
Organism: Nocardiopsis alba DSM 43377; assembly: GCF_000341225.1. Classification (GTDB taxonomy): domain Bacteria; phylum Actinomycetota; class Actinomycetes; order Streptosporangiales; family Streptosporangiaceae; genus Nocardiopsis; species Nocardiopsis alba. The sequence goes on along the minus strand of NZ_ANAC01000019.1, from coordinate 85,536 downwards.
CCGCCGCCTCGGTGCGCTCGGCGAGCCCGACGACGTGTTCGGGGTCTCGGGAGGTCGGTGTCAGGAAGGTGCCGAACTCCAGGTGGTGTCCGTAGTCGGTCATGGGCGCTCCTCGGCACGGTCCGGCGAAATCGTTGAAATCACAAACGATAGTTCCTACAACCTATCTGACGCGCGAATCGCCCTTGATACGGTGAGCAGATGAACCCCACCACCCCGGACAGGGCCCCTGAACACAACCTGGGGTGGTCCCTGGCCGTTCTGCTCCGCCGCTGGCACGAGCACGTCGAACAGGCCCTCACCGACCTTCCGCACGGCAGCCGCGGCTACCACGTGCTCTCCATCGCGGCCGAGGGCGAGGCGCCCACCCAGGCCTGCCTGGCCGACCGTCTGCTCATCGACCGCAGCGTCATGACCTACCTGCTCGACGACCTCGAGGCCGCCGATCTGGTCCGACGTCGGGTCGACCCCAAGGACCGACGGGCACGCCGCGTCTGCCCCACCGACCACGGCCGGGCGGTCCTGGCCCGGGCCGAGAAGGTCGTCGAACACGTGGAGGAACGGCTCCTCGGTGGGCTGGCCCCCGAACACCGCGCCCTGTTCCGGGCCTCGGCGAGCACGGCCGCCGTCTCCGTGCGGCGGCACTCCCCCGACACCGACCCCTGCGAGGCGGTCCTCCAGGTGACCGGTCCGGGCGAGAAGGAGCCCGCCCCCTCCGATCGCGCCGGCTGAACGGCTCCGACCCGCCCTCCGATCGACCCCGAGCCGGACCGTCGCCGCGAGTCGGTAGGCTCCTTGACGTCCACGAACGACACGACGAGGGGAACCGGTGTCCGAGGCCGTCGAGAAGGTCAGTGCCGTCCTTGACCGCATGGGCGCCCCGCGCGCCCTGGCGGCGCGGCTGGTGTCCGTACTGGGTCCACAGCCCGCCGCAGAGCTGGACGCCGACCCCTGGCTCCTGCTCCGCCTGCCGGGGGTGACCCTGGAACAGGCCGACTTCTGCGCCCGCCACCACCTGGGCGACCAGGCCAGACCGGACGATCCCCGTCGTCTGGCCGCGCTGGTCCGGCACACCCTGCGCACCGCGGCGGGGCGCGGCCACACCGCGGTCGAGGAGAAGCGGCTCGCCACGGTGATCGGGCGGCTGGGCGTCCCCTCCCCCATGGCCGCCCTGGAGGCGGCCCTGTCGAGCGAGCAGGCGGTGCTGTTCGAGAGCACCGACGAACCGGACGACGACTTCGACTTCGAGGAGGGCGGGATCCCCGAGCCGCCCGACCCCGAACGTTTCTACGCGCTCGCCGAGATCGGTGAGCGCGAACAGCGTCTGGGCGTCCGCCTGGCCCGGCTCATCGGCGCCAACGATCCGGTCATGGACTCGTTGACCGCGACCGAGACCGTCGACGCCGCCCGGGAGCGGGGCGGCTTCCCCCTGTCCGAACAGACCCGTGAGGCCCTGGTGACGGTGGCTCTGCGCCCGGTCACCGTGCTACGACACGGCCCCGGTGACCGCGCCGAGATCGCCCGCGCCCTGCTCGGGATCTCCGCCATCGCGAAGGAGAGCGGTGTGGGCCTGGCGGTGGTCGCCCCCACGGCGCAGACCGCCGCCGCGGCCGAGGCCGACCTGGCCTCCGTGGTCGACGCGAAGGGCGAGCCGGACGAGGAGGGGGCGGAGGGCGCGCCCGGCGTGGAGTCGCTGCCCGCCCTCCTGGCCCGGGCCCCGATCGAGGCGGGCATCGTGGTGCTGTACGAGTCGATGGCGGTGGGCACCTCCCGCATGGCCGAGCTGGTCTCGACCTGCTCCGAGGGCGCGCACCTGGTGCTGTTGGCCGACCCCGACCAGGCCCCTTCGGCCACCCCGGGGCGGGTGGCGATGGACGTCGCCGTCTCCCGTACCGCCCACGTGGCGCTCCTGGCCGACGACGCCGAACCGGGGCCCCTGGCGGTCCTGGCCGGGGCCGTGGCCGCAGGCGACCTGCCCGAGGTCGAGGCCCCCGGGCGCGAGGTGGTCCGAGTGCCGGCCTCCTCCGCGGAGGAGGCGGCCCACCGGGTGACCCAGCTGGTCACCGACTCCATCCCCCGGGCCCTGGGTGTGGCCTCCGAGGGGATTCAGGTGGTGACCGCCCGGGAGGACGGCCCGGCGGGCGCACGCGCGCTCAACGCCGCCTGCAAGGAACTGCTGAACCCGGGGCCGGGCGCGCACGGCGGGTTCGACGTGGGAGACCGGATCCTGGTGACCGCCGAGGGGCCGGGATACGGCCCCGGGGACACCGGATACCTGCGCGAGGTGTCGGAGGGCGCCGTGGTGGAGCTGGCCGGCGGTTCCCGGGTGAAGGTGACGGACCCGTCCGTGTTGCGGCACGGGTGGGCGATCACCGTGGCGGCCGCCCATGGTGGCCTGTGGCCCGCCGTGGTCGCGGTCTTCCCGCCCGAGGTTCCGATCTCGCGTCCTCAGGTGTACACCTGCCTGACCCGCGCCACCCGGCACGTGTCGGTGGTGGACGCCACCGACGGGGCGTTGGCGACCGGGGTGCGCGAGACGCTCGCGCCCGAGCGCACCACCCGCCTGGTCCAGATCCTCCGCGAAGGCTGACCCGCCCGACGAACGGACCCCGAGGGTCCATACGTCGGACGGGGGTCAGACCTGGTCGAGGAAGCCGCCGTCCACGACCAGGTTCTGGCCGGTGACGAAGGACGCGGCGGGCGAGGCCAGGAAGACCACCGAGCGCGCGACCTCCTCGGGTCGGCCCAGCCGACCGTAGGGGATGCGTTCGCGCACGCTCTCGTAGAAGTCCGGGTCGCTCTCCTTGCGGCGCTCCCAGCCTCCACCGGGGAACTCGATGGGCCCCGGGGAGACGGTGTTGACGCGCAGGCCCTCCGGCGCCCACTCCCGGGCCAGCGAGGCGGCGTGGTGGTTGAGCGCCGCCTTGACCGCGCCGTAGGAACGGGCCCCCGCGGGTCGGGTCACGTGCAACGCGGAGGTGGTGGAGACCAGCACCACCGAGCCGCCCGTACCGGAGCGGCGCAGGTGCGGTTCGGCAGCCTGGGCCAGTCGGACGAACGGCATGAGGTCGGCGGCGAACCCGCGCTCCCACTGGTCGGGGGTGGGCGCGCTACCACCGGAGACGTTGGAGACCAGCACGTCCAGTCCGCCGAGCGCGACGACCGCGTCCTCGACGAAGGCCGGAAGGGCATCGTGGTCGGTGACGTCCAGGTCACGGGTGAAGACCGTGGACCCGGTCGCCCCGAGTTCCTCGGCCGCCCGGGCCAGAGGTCCCGGCGTACGCGCGCACAGGGCCAGGTCGGCGCCCTCCTCCGCGAACGCCTGGGCGATGGCGCGGCCGATCCCCCTGCTGGCCCCGGTCACCATGACCTTGGCGCCCGCCAGTCCCAGATCCATACGTCCCCCTCGTTTCGGTACTCGCAGGGCCCGATGGTATCCGGAAGGGGGCGGGCGACGCCGAAGGACGCCGCCCGTCCCGTGTCAGGCTCCGGTGGAGTGGAAGCCGCCGTCGACGTGGACGATCTCGCCGGTGGTGGCCGGGAACCAGTCCGAGAGGAGGGCGACGGCCGCCTTCGCCGCGGGCTCGGGGTCCTTGACGTCCCAGCCCAGCGGGGCCCGCTCGGGCCAGTGCTCGGCCAGGGTCTCGAAGCCGGGGATGCTGCGCGCGGCCATGGTGCTCAGCGGGCCCGCCGACACCAGGTTGACCCGCACGTTCCTGTCGCCGACGTAACGGGCGAGGTAGCGGGCGGTGGAGGTCAGCGCGGACTTGGCCACGCCCATCCAGTCGTAGATGGGGTAGGAGACGCTGTTGTCGAAGTCGAGGGCGACCACCGAGCCGCCCTTGTCCATGAGCGGCAGCAGCGCGGTGGTGAGCGACTTCAGCGAGAAGGTGGAGGTGTGCATCGCCTTGGCGACGTCGTCCCACTCCGTGTTGAGGAAGTTGCCGCCCAGGGCCTCCTGGGGCGTGAACCCGATGGAGTGGACGATGCCGTCCAGACCGTCGACGTGCTCGCGGACCCGATCGGCCAGGGAGGCGAGGTGCTCGTCGTCGGTGACGTCCAGTTCGAGGACGGGGGGCTCCTCGGGCAGGCGCTTGGCGATGCGCTTGACCAGACCGAGCCGACCGTAGCCGGTCAGCACGACCGTGGCGCCCTGTTCCTGGGCCAAGCGGGCGATGTGGAAGGCGATGGAGGAGTCGGTGAGCACCCCGGTGACGAGGATGCGTTTGCCTTCGAGGATTCCCATGTCGGGTCCGTTCTGTCTGTCTCGGTTGCCGGTGCGGTCGGTGGGGCGGGCGGTCAGTGACCCATGCCCATGCCGCCGTCGACCGGGATGACGGCACCGGTGATGTAGTCCGCGCCGGGGCCGGTGAGGAAGGAGACCGTCCTGGCGATGTCGTCGGTGCCGCCGAAACGACCGAGGGGGATGTTCTTCTTGATCTCGGTCTGACGGTCCTCGTCCAGGGCCGCGGTCATGTCGGTCGCGATGAAGCCGGGGGAGACGATGTTCACGGTGATGTTGCGCGAACCGAGCTCACGGGCCAGGGAGCGACCGAAGCCGACGAGGCCGGCCTTGGAGGCGGCGTAGTTGGCCTGGCCGCCGGAGCCGAGCAGGCCCACGACCGAGGAGATCAGGACGATACGGCCGAAGCGCTTGCGCATCATGCCGCGCACGGCGCGCTTGGCCACACGGAAGGATCCGGTGAGGTTGGTGTCGAGCACCGAGGAGAAGTCGTCCTCGCTCATCAGGGCCAGGAGCTGGTCCTTGGTGACACCGGCGTTGGCGACCAGGACCTCGACCGGTCCGTGCGTCTCCTCGACCTCCTTGAAGGCCGCGTCCACCTGGGCGGAGTCGGTGATGTCGCAGCGAACACCGAGCAGACCCTCCGGGGGCTCGCCGGAGCGGTAGGTCACCGCGACCTTGTCGCCGTTCGCCGCCAGTTCACGGGCGATGGCCAGGCCGATTCCGCGGTTGCCGCCGGTGACCAGTACCGAACGCGACATAGGGGCTCCTCTTCTCTGTGGCCTTGAACAGCCACGATGTGTGTACCTCGGGCGGGGATCGCCTTGCAGCGTACCGAGCTACCAGCGGGTAGCCGCAACCGAGGGTGAATCCGTCAGGGGGTGTGAAAAGCCACGTGTCCCCCGCGCGGAACGGCCGAGGTCGGGACCCGCGCGAGGGCGAAGGCCTGCCGGCCGGGTCAGGCCCAACCGGCGTCGTGGGCCAGGATCGCGGCCTGAACGCGGTTGGACATCTCCAGTTTGGCGAGGATCCGGCTGACGTGCGCCTTGACCGTCGTCTCGCGCATGCCCAGGGCCCGGCCCGCCTCGGCGTTGGACTTGCCCTCGGCCACCGCGATCAGCACCTGCCGTTCCCGCTCGCTGAGCACCGACAACCGACGCAGGGCCTCCTCACGGCCGGCGGCCGAGTCGGCAGGGGCGGGCGCGGCGAAGCGTTCGAGCATGCGTTTGGTGACGCTGGGCGAGAGCATGGCGTGCCCCTCGTGGACGGTGCGCACGGCGGCGATGAGATCGCGGGGCGGCGTGTCCTTGAGCAGGAAGCCCACCGCCCCGGCCTGGAGCGCGCTGTGCACGTACTCGTCCAGGTCGAAGGTGGTCAACAGCACCACACGGGGCGGGTTCGGCAGAGAGGTGATCCGGGTCGCGGCGGTCAGCCCGTCGGTGCCCGACATCCGGATGTCCAGGAGGACCACGTCGGGGGCGAGCTCCTCGGCCAGACGCGTCGCCTCGTCGCCGTCGCTCCCCTCACCGACCACCTCGATGTCCGGAGCGGACTCCAGGATCATCCTCAACCCGGATCGGACCAGGAGTTCGTCATCGACCAGGAGTGTGCGGATCACCCTCGGAGCCCTCTTCCTCGACTTCGGTGTTCGGGACGGGGGCATCGTTCTCGTCCATCTCCCCCAGCGGCAAGATAGCGCGCAGACGCCACCCCCCGTCGGAGCAGGGGCCCGCCGAGACCTCGCCGCCGGCCAGGGCGACGCGTTCGCTCAGCCCGGTCAGACCGTACCCGCTGCGGGGCGGAGGGTTCACCACCCCCGGAGCGGGGCCGTTGGACACCTCCAGCTCCAGACGGTCCGCCGCGTAGTACAGATGGACGTCGACGACGGCGCCGGTGGCGTGCTTGGCCGCGTTGGTCAGGGCCTCCTGGACCACCCGGTAGGCGGTGCGCTGGACCTGGACCGGCAGCGGACGCGGATCACCGCTCTCCTCACGGCGCACCTCCATTCCGGCCCCGCGCCATTCGCCGAGCAGCCGTTCCAGGTCGTCGAGGACCGGTTGGGGCGCGGTGGGGGCGGTCTCGCCGCCCTCGTCGCGCAGGACCCCGAGGATCCCGCGCAGTTCGGCGAGCGCCTCGCGTCCGGTGGTGCGGATGAGCCCGGCCGCCTCGACCGTGCGGTCGTCGATCGCCGAGACCTCCAATCCGCCCGCGTGCAGGACCATGAGGCTCACCCTGTGCGCGACCACGTCGTGCATCTCCCGTGCGATGCGGGTGCGTTCGGAGGAGATGGCCTGCTCGGCCATCATGTGCTGTTCGCGCTCCAGCCGCTCGGCCCGCTCTTCGAGCCGTTCGATGAGTTCGCGGCGTGTACCGATCCACAGCCCCGCGAAGACCGGGACCAGCAGGAAGACGATCACGGCCATCACGAAGCCGGTCACCGACGCGTTGTAGACGAGGGCGGTGCTCAGGACACCGAGGGCGAACCAGCCGGTGAGGACCTTGCGGTCGCTGAAGAAGGCCGGGTAGGAGTACAGGCCCACCATGAGCGGGATCGGGTCGCCGTAGCCGATCATGAGGATCGCGCCGGCGATCAGGAGCCACCGGGGCGAGCTTCTGCGCCAGAGCATCGTCGCCGAGGCCAGGGTCCCGGGGATCACGAACAGCGCGAACAACGTGGCCACAGCGGTCCAGGCCGCGGCGGGCCCGGGCTCGGGGGCTCCGACCGGCGCGACCATGAGGGCGGCGAAGGGCTTGGAGAACAGCCCGATCCCGCTGGTGGTCCCCGCCAGCATCATCAGCCCACTGAAGGGCAGGGTGAAGAGCGCGTAGAACCAGTCGGCGATACGCGCCCGTCGCCTCCACCACCACATCCCGTGGCGTCGGACCAGCAGGCCCAGGTTCTCGTTCCACTCTCTCAACCGCTCGTTCACCCGCCCGAGTCTAGGTGGAGGGATCACGCCTCTTCGGCGACACGACACCGCCCGGCGGACGACGGTCCGTTCGTCGATCCCTCTACGTTCTCCCTGGTCAGAGGGGCGCCCGAGGAACCGGTGGCGTTCGCGGTCGCTACCGACCCCCTACGAAAGTCGGGGGTGCGGCCGGTCGAAGGAGTCGCGAACCCGTTGCGCGTCATGCCTTCGGCCGACCCCGGTTTCGGCCTGTAGGGGGAGGAATCGGTGGTTCTCGCGGTCCTAGCGTGGTGACCACGCCGAAGAGCACGGGGGTCTCCCCCGACCCACCGGCACCATCCGTCAGCGATACCAGGAGTAGTCCTCGTGAGCACGCCCACCACGCAGTCCCCGTCCCCGGTCCAAGCCCCTCCGGTCGTGGTGGCGCGGGGCCTCACCAAGACCTACGACACCGGCGGCAGCCAGGTGCACGCCCTCGCCGGGGTGGACGTGGAGTTCCACCGCGGCGCGTTCACCGCGATCATGGGCCCCTCCGGCTCGGGCAAGTCGACCCTGATGCACTGCCTGGCCGGGCTGGACGTGCCCACCTCCGGCACCGTGCACCTGGGCCGTACCCAGATCACCGGCATGCGCGACGGCGAACTGACGCTGCTGCGCCGCGACCGGATCGGCTTCATCTTCCAGTCGTTCAACCTGCTGCCGATGTTGACGGCCGAGCAGAACATCCTGCTGCCCTCCCAGATCGCCAAGCGCAAGGTCGACCAGGCCCGCTTCGACCACATCATCGACGTGGTCGGACTCCGTCAGCGACTCGACCACCTGCCCGCCAAGCTCTCCGGCGGCCAGCAGCAGCGCGTCGCGGTCGCCCGGGCCCTGCTCAACGCCCCCGAGGTCGTCTACGCCGACGAGCCCACCGGCAACCTGGACTCGCGTTCGGGCGCCGAGGTGCTGGCCTTCCTACAGAACTCGGCCCGGGAACTCCAGCAGACCATCGTCATGGTCACCCACGACCCGGTGGCCGCCTCCTACGCCGACCGCGTGGTGTTCCTGCGCGACGGCAGCCTGGTGGACGAGGTCCTCTCCCCCACCGCCGAGGTCGTCTCCGACCACCTGCTGAAGCTGGAGGCCTAGCCCGATGCTGCGCACCACACTCGCGGGGCTACGTCTGCACAAGTCCCGCTACGTCACCACCGTCCTGGCGATCCTGCTGGGCGTCATGTTCATCTCGGGCACCATGGTCTTCGCCGACACGCTCAAGGCCAGCTACGAGGAGTCCGTGATGGGCTCGGCGACCGGCGTCGACGCCATCGCGACGCCCGCCGAACCGGAGTACGTCGAGGGCGAGGACCCGGCCGAGGCCGTCGCCTTCGACGAGGAACAGCTGGAGAGGGTCCGCGACCTTCCCGAGGTCGCCTCCGCCGACGGCATGCTCGAAGGCCGGGCCGTGCTCCTGGACGCCGAGGGACGGGCCGTCGGGTTCATGCCGCCCGCCGCGGTCTCCCTTGGAGACGCCTCCCGCTTCTCCGCCAAGGAGGGCCGCCTGCCCGAGGCCGACGACGAGATCGCGTTGGCCACCTCCACCGCGTCCTCGACCGGGTTCGAGGTCGGCGACACCGTCACCATGCTCGACGCCGACCAGGAGAAGCGCGACTTCACCCTCACCGGTCTCGTCAACTTCGGTGTCGACCCGAACTTCAGCATGGCCGGCGCCACGGTCCTGACCGAGAACGTCGTCCGTGAGATCGCCGCGCCCCAGGGCTACTCCGAGATCGACGTCGTGGCCGCCGAGGGCACCGACGACGAGACCGTCGCCAAGGCCGTCGAGGAGGAGCTCGGCGCCACCGCCGAGGTGGCCACCGGCACCGAGTTCGGCGAGGAGCTCGCCGAGGGTGTCGGCGCCCAGACCGAGGTCCTGCGCATCGCCCTGCTGCTGTTCGGCGTGATCGCGATGTTCGTCGCCGCGATCGTCATCTACAACACCTTCGCGATCCTCATCGCGCAGCGCCAGCGCGAACTGGCCCTGCTGCGCTGTGTGGGCGCCAAGCGCGGCCAGGTCTTCCGTTCGGTGCTGACCGAGTCCTTCGTGGTCGGTATGGTCTCCTCGATCCTGGGTGTGCTGGCCGGTATCGGCATCGGTATGGCCGGTGCCCGCTTCGCCGGCCCGCTCATGGGCACCGACGTGACCGCCTCCGTGGTGATCGGCCCCGGCGCCGTGCTCAGCGGCCTGCTGCTGGGCACCCTGATGACGGTGTTCTCCGCCCTGGTCCCGGCCATGCGGGCCACCCGGGTGGCCCCGCTGGCGGCCCTGCGCACCAGCGCCACGGCCTCCGGTCTGGAGAAGGGCACCGGCTGGGTGCGCGTGGTGTTCGGCCTGCTGCTGTTCGCGGTCTCGGCCGGCCTGATCGGCCTGACCCGTATGACCGGCCCCGACCCGGCGGGCCTGTTCATCGTGACCGGCGCCGCCCTGATCGCCTTCGTCGGCGTGGTCGTCCTCGGCCCGCTGCTGGTGCGCGGCATCGTGCGCCTGGTGGGGGTCCCGCTGCGACGCGTGGGCGTTCCGAGCATGCTGGCCGTGGACAACTCCGTCCGCAACCCGCGCCGCGCCGCCACCGCGATGATCGCCCTGACCGTGGGCGCCACGCTCATCACCGGTTACTCCGTGGTCAGCGCCTCGCTGGAGAGCACCCTGACCAAGACGCTCGACGAGCAGTTCCCGGTCGACTACCAGATCAGCCCGCAGTTCAACCCGGACGAGCTGACCGTCGGCCAGGAGGAGACCGAGACGACCGAGGAGGGCGCCGAAGAGGGCGTCGTGGGAACCGAGGAGGGCCTCGAAGGTCCCGTCGAGGGCACCGAGGAGGGCGCGGTCGAAGGGACCGAGGGCGCCGTCGAGGACGAGGAGCCCCTGGCCGAGCTGGCCACGATCCCCTCCCGGGTCCGCGAGGACCTGGAGAAGGAATCGACCGTCTCCAAGGTGTTCGGCTTGCGCTCCGACTCCGCCGAGGTCGCCGAAGAAGGCGTCGGAGGTCCGCTGGAGAGCATGCCCGTCAGCACCTACGTCGGCGCCGACATGGGCACCGACCTCACCGCGGATATGGTCGAGGGCGAACTCTCCGACCTGGAGCCCGGCCGTGTGGTGCTCTCCGAGGGCTACGCCGGCGGGATGGGCGTGGGCGACACGCTCACCCTCGTCACCCCGGAGGGCGACCTGGAGCTGGAGATCGCCGCGATCGCCGAGGACATGCAGAGCCTCTTCGGAGCGACCGTCAGCGAAGAGGACTTCGTGCGGGCCTTCCCCGAACGCACCCAGGACGACACCCTGATGATCCGGGGCGCCGAGGGCGCCGACTCCGCCGAGCTGCGCGAGGCCGTCTACTCGGCCGTGGACGACCACCCGACCCTTCAGGTCGACTCGGTCGCCGAGATGAAGAACCAGTTCTCCCAGATGATGGACATCGCGTTCTACACCATCGCGGCCATGCTGGGCCTGGCGATCATCATCGCGGTGTTCGGTATCTCGAACACGATGGCGCTGTCGGTCCTGGAGCGCACCCGCGAGTCCGCCCTGCTGCGGGCCCTGGGTCTGGCTCGGGGGCAACTGCGCCGGATGCTCAGCATCGAGGCCGTCCTGCTCTGCCTGATCGGCGCGGGCATCGGCATCGCCCTGGGCGTGGTGTTCGGTTGGGCGGCCGCGGCCGCGGTGCTGCCGAACATGGTCTTCGCGGCCCCGGCCGGCCAGATCGCGGTGTTCATCGCGGTCTCGGTCCTGGCCGGTCTGCTGGCCGCGGTGCTGCCCGCCCGTCGGGCCGCCGGGACCTCGATCACCGGGGCGCTCGCCAGCGAGTGACCGCGGGTCAAAACCGCACAGCGTAAGGGAAACAAGGCGCGGGCCACCACCTTCGGGAGGGGGTCCGCGCCTTACTGTGGTCGGAGCGGTCGACCACGGAGCCCATCGGACAGGGAGACGTCATGAGCGGTTCGGTCTCGCCACCGGACACCGCGGGGCGGGTGGCCTGGGGAACGCCCGCCGCCCGGTGGATGCTGACGGCGACGGTCCTGGGCTCGGGGATGGCCTTCCTCGACTCGACGGTCGTGACGGTCGCCCTGCCCGCGATCCAACAGGATCTGGCCACCGGGCTGGCCGGGCTCCAATGGATCGTCAACGGGTACATGGTCACGCTCTCGGCCCTGATCCTGATCAGTGGTTCCCTGTCGGACCGGTTCGGCCGGGTCCGCCTGTTCATGGTCGGGGTGACCGTGTTCGCGCTGGCCTCGGCCCTGTGCACGTTCGCACCGACCCTGGAGTGGCTGATCGCCGGCCGCGTCGTCCAAGGGGTCGGCGGCGCCCTGTTGACCCCGGGGAGCCTGGCGATCCTCCAGGCGGGCTTCCGGGAGAAGGATCGTGCCCGCGCCATCGGCGCCTGGTCCGGATTGACGGGTGTGGCCTCGGCCGTGGGCCCGTTCCTGGGCGGATGGCTGGTCCAGGCGGGCGACTGGCGGCTCATCTTCCTCATCAACCTGCCGCTCGCCGTCGTCGTCCTGCTCATCGCCCACTTCAAGGTGCCCGAGACACGGGACACCTCGGCCACGGGCGGCCTGGACTACGGCGGGGCCCTGCTGGGCGTGGTGGCGCTGGGCGGTATCACCTACGCGCTGATCCAGTGGGGCGCCGAGGGCGGAACCGTGGACGTGTGGGTGGGCGCCGTGATCGGCGTCCTGGCTCTGGTGGTGTTCCTGGTGGTGGAGGCGAGGGGCCGGGCCCCCATGCTGCCCCTGGGGCTCTTCCGCTCGGTGGCGTTCAGCGTGACCAACGCCGCCACCGTGGTGATCTACGCGGCCCTGGGCACCCTGCTCTTCCTGTTGGTGATCTACCTCCAGGAGGTCGGCGGCTACTCCCCGATCGCGGCGGGGGCGGCCTCGTTGCCGTTGACCCTTCTCATGCTGACGCTCTCGGCCCGCTCCGGGAAGCTGGCCTCCAGGATCGGTCCGCGCCCGCAACTGGTGGTGGGCCCCCTTCTGTTGGCGGGCGGGTTCCTCCTGCTCTCGTCCATGGGGCCGGACGCCACGTACCTCACCCAGGTCTTCCCGGGGATCCTCCTCGTGGCGCTGGGACTGTCCACGACGGTGGCCCCCCTGACCGCGACGGTGCTGGCCTCGGCGCCCGAACGCCACGCCGGGCTGGCCTCGGGGGTGAACAACACGTTCGCGCGCGGGGCGCAGTTGATCGGTGTGGCCGCGATCCCCGCCCTGGCCGGGATCGGGGGCTCCTCCGGTGACGGGGGCGGCGGCACGGCCGGGCTCGCCGAGCACTTCGGGACGGCGATGCTCATCCTGGCGGGGCTCGCGGTGGTGGCGGCGGCGTGCGCCCTGGCCCTGCCTCGTGGTCGGATGCCCGGGGCGGAGGAGACCGGCGAGGAGACGGCCCCGGAGGAAGGGGAGGTCGCGGTTCCGGCCGTCGGACCCACGCCTCGCTTCTGCGGGGTCTCGGGGCCCCCGCTGCGTTCGTGTCCGGGTTCCAGCGCCGGAGAGGTCCACGGTGACGGCCCCTCGGGCGGGAACGCTCAGTCCCGGTAGTCCTCCGGTGGGCGGTCCTTGACGGCGTCCGGGTCGGGGACCACGCTCAGGGCCTCCTCCTCCGCGCTGCGTTCACCGCCCCACCGTTGGCGGGGCACGGCGACCCCCAGGTGTTCGGCCCGCACACCCTCCAGGATCCCCAGACGGCCTCGGCTGTCATCGTCCTCGAAGTCGTATCCGAGGATGTCGAAGATCGGATCGATGAACAGTTCGCGCTGGGCGACCTCGGTCGCCTGCGGGTCGTCCCCCAGATCGAGGTCCACCTCGTAGGGCTGTTCGGTCACGTCGTCCGCCTCCCTCCCCACGTCACTTCGATCATCCCAAATCCAAGTGAAATTGTGAAGAAAGAGGTCGGTGGGAATGGGGCGGGGCCCGCCCCCACAAGGCGACGGGCCCCGGCCGACGGTCAGGTGTCGGAGTCGTCCACCTCGTGGACGGCCTCCTCCTCCGCTCCGGGTCCGTCGATGTCGAAGTCCTCGCGGGGCAGGACGTCGTCCCGCTCCAGACGGACCTCCTCCTCGATCCCGAGCTCCCCCTCGTCGTCCTTTTGCTCATCCTCGAACGTGTAGCCGTAGACACCCTCGCCCGGGTTCTGACGGCTCTCGGCCTCGGCGATCTCGCTCTCCTGGGGGTCCTCCCCCATGTCGGAGTCGACGTCGTAGGGCTGTTCGGACACTGCTGTCACCCCCTCTCGCGTTCCCCCGATGATCGCAGGTGGAGGAGGGTGCGAGAAGGGGGACACGGGTCTCGGACCGGGGCGTGCCCGAGATCAGCGGCGCGCGTTCTCGGCCCGGCGCAGGCGCAGGGGGCGCAGCGCGGCCTCCAGCGCCACCGCGCCGTCGAGCTTGCTACGGCCCACCACCCGGTCCTCGAAGTGGATGGGGATCTCCACGATCTTTCGCCCCCGACGGTAGGCCCGGTAGTGCATCTCCACCTGGAAGGCGTAACCGGTGCTCTCGATCCCGGCCAGGTCCAGGGTGCGCAGGGCCGAGGCCCGCCAGATCTTGAAGCCCGCGGTGACGTCGCGCACCGGGATGGCCAGCACGGTCTTGACGTAGGCGTTGGCCCAGCCGCTGAGCAGACGGCGGCGTGCGCCCCAGGTCTCGGAGAGGCTGCCGCCCGGAACGTAGCGGCTGCCGATGACCACTCCGGCGTCGGTGGCGTGGAGGGTGCCCAGGAGTTGGGGGACATAGCCCACGGGGTGGCTGAGGTCGGCGTCCATCTGAACGACGTAGTCGGCCCCGTCCTCCAGAGCGCGGGTCATGCCCTCGACGTAGGCCCGTCCCAGCCCGTCCTTCTTGGTGCGGTGCAGGACGTCGAGACGTCCGCCGTATTCGATCGCGAGCTTGTCGGCGATCTCGCCGGTGCCGTCGGGCGAGTTGTCGTCGACCACCACGATCCGCAGTTCGGGGAGGTCCAGGGCCATGAGGCGGGAGACGAGGACGGGGAGGTTGCCGGCCTCGTCGTAGGTGGGGACGACCACGGTCAGACGGGAGCTCCGCCAGGGCTCGGGAAGCGCCACCGGTTCGGGGGTCACCCGTACGGGCTCGGACGGGCGGTGCTCCGGATGCGGTGATCGGGAGGACATACGCGGCGGCTCCTGGTCGTCGTTGCGGTGGGTCGGTCGTCGGGCCGGGCCCGAAAGTTACCAGTGGGTATCGTCAGTGTGTACAGGATCACGCATCGGATGTTCTTCGCACAATAGGGCGAAACGCAAGGGAGTGCGCGCTCCGATGCCGCTGTCCGGCGGAACGACACCGCCCACGGCACCTTCCCCTCGCGCTCATTGACCCCGTTCGTCGGCCACCACGACGACGTGGACCAGGGCCCCGGACTCCTCGAGGGTCATCAGGACCTCGGGGTCCGCACTGGAGTCGGTGACCAGATGGGCGATGTCCTCGGGGGCCACCGTGGGGACCATGGTGTCGGCCCCGACCTTGGTGTGGTCCGCCAGGACGATGGTCTCCTCCGCACAGTCCGCCAGGGCCCGGTCGACACTGGCCACAGCGGGGTTGGGCGTACTCAGCCCCCGGTCGGCGCTCACCCCGTTGCCGGACAGGAACGCGCGGTTGACCCGCAGACCGGAGAGCGCGGCCTCCGCGGCGGGGCCGATCAGCGCCCGCATGGGCGCGTGCACCGTGCCCCCGGTCATGACGACCTCCACCCCCGCCGCCCCGGCCAGGACGTCGGCCGCGCGCAGGGAGTTGGTCACCACGGTCAGGTCCTCGTGGCCGCGCAGCTCGCGGGCCAGGGCCTCGGCCGTACTGCCCGGGCCGAGGGTGATCGCGTCGCCGGGGCGGACCAGACGGGCCGCGGCCGAGGCGATGGCGGCCTTCTCCGCGGCGCACTGATCGCTCTTGCCCGTATAGCTCTGTTCGTGCCCGATCCGGCCCGGTAGCGCGGCCCCGCCCCGACGGCGGTCGAGCAGCCCTTCGGCCTCCATCGCGCGCACGTCACGACGGACGGTGACCTCCGAGGCGTGCACCTTGACCGCGATGTCGCGCAAGGACATGCTCCCGTGGGCCCGGACCAACTCCAGGATGCGCTCCCGGCGCTCGGCTGCGAACGCCGGACGGCTCTCCTCGGCCATGGACACGGACACTCTCCTCCGTACCGGTGATGGAGCGCGATACGAATACCGCGCCGACCGCCCTAGAGTACGGACCGGTCGCGACTCCCCTCGACACGGGCCGGTGGCCGCTCCGTCAGGAGCGTCACCAGGACGATGACGGTGAGGGCGACGAGGCCGATGAGGGCTCCGGCTCCGAGCAGCACCACGACAGACATCTGAGCCTCCAAGGGGGCGGGCCGACCTGCCACTTACCGGATGCCCCGTTTCCCGTTCGCTCACACCACCGATCGTCGGAAGATCGGCGACAATGGGTCCATGACGCTCGGTTCCACTCCCCTCCGGCCCACGGTGTGGTGGGCCCACATCTCCTCCGCGAACGACCGCCTGGTCCGTCTGTTGAACGAGGAGGAGCTCGCCCGCAACACCCGCTTCCGGCTCCAGACCGACCGCGACCGCCACCTCTTGGGCCGGGCCCTGGCCCGGACGGCGCTGGCCGAGCGGACCGGTGTCCCCGCCCCCGAGGTGGCCTTCGAGCTGCGCTGCCGCTCCTGTGAGGACAAGGCCCGGACCGGAGCCGACGGGGGCGACCCCTCCCCACACGGCAAACCGGTGCCGGTGGGCCCCGCGAGCGGATGGGAGATCTCCATCAGCCACTCCGGCGAGTGGGTGGTCCTGGCCATGGCCGAGGGCGTCCCGGTGGGCGTGGACGTGGAGCGGGTGTCCGAGGCACGGGATCTGGACGGGTTGGCCGCCTACACGCTCGCCGAGGCCGAGGGGCGGGCGTGGCGGGCACTCCCCGAGGAGGACCGTTCCGAGGCCTTCTTCGGGTACTGGGCGCGCAAGGAGGCACTGCTCAAGGCGACCGGCCTGGGGCTGTCCGGTGGCCTGCGCAGGGTCTCGGTCACCCCTCCGTCCGACCGGGCGCGGCTGGTCGCCTGGGAGGGCGGGGGCGCGCCCGGGACCGCGTGGTTGACGGACCTGGAGCGCGACCCCGGGTACCGATCCGCGTTGGCGGTGCTGACCGACCGTCCGGTGGAGCCGACGGTGCACCCGGCCGAGCGCACCGCAGCCCTGCTGCGCGGATAGGGGTGGGAGCTCAGGCCTCCTTGGCCAGGTGACGCGAGATCACCATGCGCTGGACCTGGTTGGTGCCCTCCACGATCTGGAGGACCTTGGCCTCACGCATGTACCGCTCCACCGGGAAGTCCCGGGTGTAGCCGTACCCGCCGAAGACCTGCACCGCGTCGGTGGTGACCTTCATGGCGGTGTCGGTGGCCATGAGCTTGGCCATGGCGGCCTGCTTGCCGAAGGGGCGACCGGCGTCGCGCAGACGCGCGGCCGACAGGTAGAGCTCCCGGGAGGCGGCGACCTGGGTGGCCATGTCGGCGAGCATGAAGCCCAGTCCCTGGAAGTCCCCGATGAGGGAGCCGAACTGGCGACGTTCGCGCGAGTAGGCGACGGCCGCGTCCAACGCGGCCTGCGCCAGACCCACCGCGCAGGCGGCGATGCCGAGTCGACCCGAGTCCAGGGCGGCCAGGGCGATCCCGAAACCGCGGTCGGGTTCGCCGATCAGGGCCTCGGGGCCCAGCTCGACGTCCTCCAGGATCACCCCGGCGGTGGTGGAGGAGCGCATGCCCATCTTGCGTTCGGGGGCGGCCGTGCTCAGGCCCGGGGTGCCCGCCGGAACGTGGAGGCAGCCGATGCCGCGCGCCCCGGAATCGGGGGTGCCGGTGCGGGCGAAGAGCGTGTAGTAGTCGGCGTGTCCTCCGTGGGTGATCCACGCCTTGGCGCCGTTGACCCGGTAGCCGCCGTCGTCGGTGCGTTCGGCCCGGGTGGTCATGGCCGCCGCGTCGGAGCCCGAGGAGGTCTCGGACAGACAGTAGGCGCCCAGGAGTTCCCCGCCGAGCATGTCGGGCAGGTGCCGGCCCTTCTGCTCATCACCGCCGAAGGTGGCCAGGGGATAGCAGGAGAGACTGTGCACGCT
Organism: Nocardiopsis alba DSM 43377; assembly: GCF_000341225.1. Classification (GTDB taxonomy): domain Bacteria; phylum Actinomycetota; class Actinomycetes; order Streptosporangiales; family Streptosporangiaceae; genus Nocardiopsis; species Nocardiopsis alba. The sequence continues at coordinate 68,254 of NZ_ANAC01000019.1, read as the reverse complement.
GACGCCCAGGCCGACCGCGAGCCAACCGCGGGCGAGCTCCTCCACGACCTGGAGGTAGACCTCGTAGGGCTGGTCGCCGCCGCCGTACTCGCCGGGGTAGGGCAGGCCGAGCAGGCCGGCCCGTCCGAGGGTGGTGAAGACGTCGCGGGGGAAGGCGGAGTTCTCCTCGTCCTCGGCCGCGCGTGGGGCGATCTCCTTGTCCACGATCTCCCGGGTCAGCTCCAGGAGCTGTTCGGCCTCGGGTGTGTGCAGCGTGCGTTCGACCGCCATGAGTTCTCCCACTGTCGCGCGCCCTGGTGCGCGTCGGACCCACCATGACGGGGTTTCCGCCATTTAGTAGGTCGTCAAACTATATGGTGACGCACGGCACTCTATCCCACCGAGTCCCTACGAAGGGTGTCCGGGTCGCACGGATCCCGGCCGCCGATCCCCGCTCCGAACGGTCACCGCGTCGACACGTCTGTACACGAAGGGCAGGCACACCTTAGATTCCACGCATGGACCTCGAACTCCGCCATCTCCGCACCCTCTGCCTCCTGGCCGACACCGGAAGCGTGACCAAGGCGGCCACGGCTCTGTCCACCTCCCAGCCCGCGCTGACGACCCAACTCCAACGGATCGAGCGCGAGGTCGGGGGACGTCTGTTCCATCGTGGACGGTCGGGGGTCCGCCCCACCGAGTTGGGAGAGTTCGTCCTGGTCCGCGCGCGGACGGTCCTGTTGTCCATGGACGACCTGCTGCACGACATCACCGCGCGCGGCGCCTCCCCCAGCGCCCTGCGCATCGGCGGGGTGGGCCCTCTGACGGTGGAGCTGTCGGCACGACTGCCCGAGATCTTCCCCGGCGTCCCCGTCCACGTGCGCACCGAGTACTCCCCCAAGCTGGTCACCGACCTGGTGCGGGCGGGACGTCTGGACCTGGGCACCACCATCGACTACGTGGACCGCGATCTGACCACCGACGGCCCCCTGGCCTGGGCGATGCTCGCGGTGGACCCCCTTCACGTGGCACTGTGGGCCGACCACCCCTTAGCCGGGGAGACCTTCATCAGGCTGGAGGATCTGGCCGGCTGCCCGTGGGCGCTCACCCCACCGGACGGCACCGGATGGCCCGAGTGCTTCTACCTCGCCTGCCAGCGCGCGGGGTTCAGCCCCGAGGTGCCCTACCGTCTGCACGACAGGTCGGAGATCCGCGACCTGGTCGCCGATCGCAGGGCCGTGGCCCCCTGCCAGTCCGACTTCGTCACCGGGCGGGGTGTGGTGGTCCGGCAGCTGGAGAACGCCCCGATACAGCTCCGCCATCTCCTGGTCTGGCGTAGGGACAGCGTGGTGCACCAGGCCGCGGAGCGGATCGCGAGGCTCACCCGCACCATCCTGGAGCGTGACGTCGTCCGGAGCTGACCCGACTCCGGGGGCGCCCCGCCGGCGTTCCCCTCCTCGACGGGAGGGCGGTGTGCGCCCTCCCGGGATCACCCCTGCCCCGGGCCGGTTCCGGCCACCGAGGGCGGGGGCGGTTGCGCACCTCACCCGCGTTCGTATGATGTTTACCGGCCGGTAACGTACTGCCGAGTAGGAACCCCGTACCAGGCCTTCTCCCCCGAGCTGCGAAGCCGTCTTCCCCCCACGGGCCCTCGGGCCTCCCGTTGCGAAGACATGACCGAAGTTCAGGACACATCATGCGATCACCGAGAATCATCGCCGCGGCGCTCGCCGTCGCGATACTCGCCGCCTCGTGCGGCGACGCCGAGTCCACCGACGGGAGCGGCTCCGCGGAGGACCTCACCCTCGGGGTCACCGACGACACCGTCGTCATCGGCACCCACCAGCCCCTCAGCGGGCCCGCCTCACCCGGCTTCGTCCACGTCTCCGCCGGCGCACGTGCCGTGTTCGACCACATCAACGACAACGGCGGCGTCCACGGCCGCCGGATCGACTACCGCGTCGAGGACGACGCCTTCGACCCCGCGCAGACCATGCGGGTCACGGACGACCTGATGAACGAGCAGGAGATCTTCGCGATGCTCGGCGGGCTGGGCACCCCCACCCACGAGTCGGTCATCGAAGAGCTCAACGACGCGGGCGTCCCCGACCTGTTCGTCTCCTCCGGGGCCCTCGCCTGGGACCAGCCCGAGGAGTACCCCCTCAGTTACGGCTTCCAGGTGGACTACTCCAAGGAGGCCAAGGTCCAGGGCGCCTACATCGCGGAGAACTTCCCCGGCGAGGACGTGGGCCTGCTCTACCAGAACGACGACGTCGGCCCGGCCTCGCACGCGGGCATCGAGCAGTACCTCATGGACGACATCGTCGCCTGGGAGTCCTACGACCCCGGGGTCCCCGAGCTCGACGGCCAGATCGAGGAGCTGAAGAGGTCCGGCGCCGACGTCGCCGTCTGCTACTGCATCCCCGCCTTCCTCGGCATGGCGATCCTGGAGGCGCAGGCCATCGGGTACGAACCCCAATGGGTGGCGCCCAGCTTCGGCGGCGACGTCGAGATCGTCCAAGAGTTGATCGGCGAATACGCGGCGGGCACCCCCGCCGAGGACGTACCCCCGGAGGCCTTCACCGACGGCCTGATCATCACCGCGTTCCTTCCGATGGCCGCCCAGAGCGACGATCCCTGGACCGAGTTCTATCGTGGGATCCACGATGAGTACATCGAGGACGCGCCCTTCACCGACACCACGGTCTACGGCATGGTCCAGGCGACCCTGTTCGCGCGCCTGCTCATGGAGGTCGGCCCCGACCTCGACCGGGAGACCCTCGTCCGGACGTTGAACTCCAACGACCTGGCCGGCCCCGGCCTGGTGCCCTTCGCCGCGACCGAGGACGACCACAGCGGCTACTCCGGTGTGATGGTCGTCCAGAACCGCGCGGGTAAGGAGCCCGAGATCCTCCAGGAACCGCGGATCACCGACAGCGACGGCGGAGAGATCCTCCCCTTCGACATGGACCGTCCCACCCCGGACGAGGTCGAACTGTTCGGCGGCGCCTCGTAGCGGCGGCCCTCGGCGGGCGCGGTCCGGTCAGGCCCGCGCCCGCCACGCGGCACGAGGGCGACGTCGAGCCCGCACCAGCCACCACACCAGGGCGATGAGCCCGGCCATCACACCCGTGGCCACCGCGACCTCCAGCCCGAGGTCGGCGCCACCCGCGCCCACCAGGACCATCGCGACCGTCGCGGGCAGCGAACCCAGCGCCGTGGCGGCGGCGAACGGCGCCAGGGCGACCCCGGTCAATCCGCAGCCGTAGTTGACCATCTGATACGGGACCACCGGTACCAGCCGCAACTGGAGCACCACCAGGAAGGCCCGCCACGAGGTCAGCCCCTCCAGCCGTACCCTCACCCGTCGGGGCAGGCGTGCGGCGAGCGCGTCACCGGCCACGTGTCGGGCCACCGCGAACTGGGCGAGGGCCGCCAGGACACCACCGATGAGGGCCAGGGCCACTCCGAGCGGGATCCCGAAGAGCAGCCCGCCGGCGATGTTCAAGGCCGGACGGGGCACCAGGGCCTGGACCGCCAGAGCGTAGGCCCCCAGGTAGACCAGGGCCCCCGCCGCGCCCGCGCCGTCCGTCCAGGCGCGGACGGTGGCCAGATCGGGCCCGTACACCAGGGCCCAGAGCAGCAGACCCACCCACGCGACGAGCAGCGCGATCCGCCACACCCACCCCTGCCCGCTTCCCATCCGATCAGGGTAGGGCCGATCGGGGGCGCTCAGCGCCGCTCCAGTCGCGGGAAGATCACGCGTTTGAGCACCAGGGTGAGGGCGGCCGCCGTCGGGATGGCCAGCAGCGCGCCGACCAGGCCGAGCAGGGCCCCGCCGAGCAGGGCCGCGGTGATGTTGACCGTGGGCGCCACGTCCACGGCGTGCCGCATCACCCTCGGAGCCAGCACGTAGCTCTCGATCTGCTGGTAGACGAGGAAGAAGATCAGGGTGACCAGCCCCATCAGCGGGTCTCCGAGCGCCACGGCCAGGGACGCCACCAGGGCACCGATCGTGGTGCCCACCAGCGGGATCAGGGCGGTGACCGCGACCACCAGGGCCAGGGTGAGCGCGTAGGCGGAACCGATCGCCCACAGGAAGAGGAAGGCCACCACCCCGCCCAGGGCGGCGACCACCAACTGGCCGGCGATGAAGGCCCCGATGCGCCGCACGATCTCGTCGCCGATCTCGCGCACGCCCTCCCTGCGGGAACGGGGCACGAAACGGTAGGACACGTCCATGATCCCGGGCAGGGAGGCCATGAAGAACAGGGTCAGGATGAACACCGTGAAGGTCGCGAACAGCCAGTTGAAGACCACCTGCCCCACCCCGACCAGCCCGCCGAAGACCTGCTGGCCGAAGTCGGCGCCGGTGACCATGTCCCTGATCCGGGCCAGCACGTCGTAGCGCTGGTCGAGCTCGCGGAAGAACCTGGCGTTCTGTAGCTGGTCGATCGCCTGCGGTAGACCGGCCACGAAGCTGCTCACCTGATCGCTCAGGGGAGGCACGATCGTCCAGACGAACACGGTGATGAAGAGCGCCAGGAACAGGCACACCGTCAGGATCGCCGCCCAGCGGGGCATGCGCATCCTCTGGAGGAGGAGGATCACCGGGTTGAGCCCGACCGCGAGGAAGAGGGCCACCAGGATGTAGACGAAGACCGCCCCGGCCCCGGACAGGGCGTTCACCAGAAGCCAGGCCGAGAGCACGCCCAGCGCTCCGACGAACCCCATCACGAAGTAGTTGGGACGGTGCGGTCCGCCGCTCGCGAGCGGTGTCTCCGGCGGTTCTCCCCCGTCGCCGCCGGAGGTCTCGGTGGGGTCGTCGTGTTCGGTCCCCGGTTCCTCGTCCCCCGACGTGGGCGGCGGAACGGGCTCCCCCTTGCCCTGGGAGGTCTTCTGGTCGACGGTCACGTGTTCGGCTCCGGATCCTCTGGCAGACGCAGCGTGAACAGGGCACCGCCCAGCAGATCGCTGTGACCCGCCACGAGGGTGCCGTTGTAGGAGTGCACGATCTCCCGGGAGATGGGCAGTCCCAGACCACTGCCGCCGGGGTCCCGTTCCCTGGACTCGGGGAGTCGGGCGAAGCGTTCGAAGATGCGCTCGCGGTCCTTCTCCGGAATGCCCGATCCGTCGTCGTGCACCTCGACGACCGCCGAGCCGTGGGTGTGTCCGACGATGATGTCGATCCGGCTCTTCGCATGGCGTTCGGCGTTGGCGACGAGGTTGGTCAGCACCCGGGCCAGACGCAACCGGTTCACCTTGGCGTACACCGGCTCGGAGCCGTGGATGAGCAGTCGCGCCTGACCACGCCGTTCCCGGAACTCCTCCTCGACCAGGGCGGTCAGGTCCACGCTCTCCAGATCCATCACCACGCCGGTGTCCAGCCGGGCCATCTCCAGCAGGTCCTCGACGATGTTCTCCAACCGCTCGGTGTCGGAGAGCAGCCCCGCGAGCAGACGTTCCCTGGCCCGTAGGTCGGGGTCGGGGTCGGAGAGCTCGACCTCCAGTTTGGTGAGCATCCCGGCGATGGGGTTGCGCAGTTCGTGCGAGGCGTCGGAGACGAATCGCCGCTGTCGGGCGACCGCCTCCTCCAGCCGCCGCAGGGTCTCGTTGGCGGTGCGGGCCAAGTGGGCGATCTCGTCGTCGTTCTTGGGGACCGGCACCCGGCGGTGAAGGCCACTGACGGAGATCCGGTCGATCTCGTCGCTGATCCGGTCCACCGGACGCAGCGCGCGACCCACCCCGTACCAGGCGGTCAGGGCCGTCCCGGCGAGCAGGGCCACCGACATCCCGCCCAGGACCATCTCCAGGGTGTGGTGGGCCAGCACCTGCGGGGTCTGGGTCGCCACGAGCACCATGACGTCCCCGTAGGCGGAATCGTCGATGGCGTACCCGACCACCTGATAGCAGTCGGTGGGTTCCTCCCCGGCCACCTCACCGCAGTCGACCGTCACCAGACGGAAGTCGTCGCGGGAGGGCCGTTTCGTGGTCATGGCCGGCATCCCGCGCAACGCGTCACTGGAGGCGAGGACCTCGTAGGTGTCTCGGTCGACGATCTGCGACCGCAGGATCGGTTCGTTGGCGGGGATCGAGGACTCGTAGCGTTCGGTCGTGATGTGCTCGACGATGTGCCGCGCCTCCTCGTCCGCCTGGTCGTGGAGTTGGATGAGCACGACCTCTCGGAACAGGAGGTAGGAGCCCACGGAGAGGAGGGTCAGGACCACGGCGATGATGACGACGGCCCACAGCGTGACCCTGCCTCGAATGGAGTGTGGACGTATCCGGCTCCAGAGGCTCCTCGTCTGCACGCGGGGTTCTGACACGGACCTATTGTCACTCAGGGCCGTCCCATAGTGGGGATTTGGTCACGGTGTGGCGGCCGAGGACCTCCCCCGGGTCTCCGACCGCCCAACGGTCACTCGTAGGGGTCGGGAGGGTCGGTGACCTCCTCCATCTCGTCGATGGAGAACTCGTGTCGGGAGACGTCGTACAGGTCCCCTTCGGGCTCGACCCACGTCCCCCGCACCCGCCACCAGGTATCGGTCTCGGGGGCGGGTCGGTCGGTGATGAGGACCTTGTTGACCACCGCGTCGGCGGCGCAACAGGACATCTGGAGGCGGGCCAGGTACCAACCGTCCCCGCCCTCCTCCTCGGGGACGGCGAACCCCACCAGCTCGACCCGGCGTCCGGCCAGTTCGCGTTCCTCGTCGATCCAGGCCCGCAGCACGAACTCCCGGATGGCGAGCCGCGTGACCTCGTTCGGGCCGGCCTCCTCCAGACCGTCGCCGAAGGGAGAGGAGGTGGAACGTTCGGTCCTGGGCGGTGGCCCGGAGGAGGCCCCGGTGCTCTCCACCGTGTAGGCGCCCAGGGCCGGAGGGGCGACCACGAAGACGGCGATCACCGGGAGCAGGAGCAGCCAGGCCACCCTGGGGGCCCGCGCGTGGTCGTGTCCGTGGCCCTCGTGGTGCTCCGCGTGCTCGGGCCCCTCGTCGGCCTCCTCCGCGTCGTGGCGTTCGCCGCGCAGTTCGGAGGCGATGACCAGGACTCCGAGGACCACCATGACCACGCCGGCCGCGATCAGGAACGGACCGAAACCGGCCTTGACCCAGTTCAGGTACAGGTCGGTGGGGACGGTGCTGGTCAGCGCGGCGGCTCCGAGCAGGACCAGGGTGAGCCCTTGGGCGATGCGGTTCACAGCAGGACGCCTCCGATCAGGAACGTGGAGGCCAGACCGACCACGAGACAGAGAGGGATGAAGCGGGCGACGAACCGCCAGCCGAACACACCGGCCTGCATCGCGATGAGCTTGAGGTCGACGATGGGTCCGATGACCATGAACGCGAGCTTGGCGGTGGGCGAGAAGTCGGTGAGGCTGACCGCGACGAAGGCGTCGGCCTCCGAACAGATCGACAGCAGGATGGCCAACAGAGCGAGCACCAGGACCGAGACGATCGGCATCCCGGCCACCGTCAACAGCCACTCCCGGGGGACCATCACGTTGAGGGTGGCGGCGGCCACCGCGCCCACCACCAGGTATCCGCCCGCGTGCATGATGTCGTGCAGCATCGACTCGCGGAAGACCCGCCACTTCGACGCTCCGGGGGTGGTGGGACGCGAGGGCAGGCGCAGCCAGTCCGCGCGCCCGAAACGCACCCAGATCCAACCGATGACCACCGAGGCCAGCAGAGAGGCGACGAAGCGGGCCAGCACCATCTCGGGCTGACCGGCGAAGGCCACCGCGGTCGCGATCATGACGATCGGGTTGATGGCGGGCGCCGCCAACAGGAAGGTGAGCGCCGCGGCGGGCGCCACCCCTCGACTGATGAGGCTCCCCGCGATGGGCACCGAGGCGCACTCACAACCGGGCAGCAGGGCCCCGGAGACCCCGGCGACGGGGACCGCCCGGCTCGGACTGCTCGGGATGAACCGGCGGTAGAACGAGGTGGGGACGAACGCGACCAGCGCGGCGGACAGGGCCACACCGAAGACCAGGAAGGGCAGCGCCTGGAAGCTGATCGCGGTGAAGATGGTCGCCCAGGCCAGGAAGGCCGGCCCGGTCAGCTCGTCGGACAACCAGGCGTGTCCGAAGGCCATCGCGGTGATGAGGAGGGCGAAGAGCCATACGGTGCCGGTTCGGCGCGAGCCGGCCCGCCTGCCCCAATCTGCCGGGGGCAACTCGTCTCCGCGGTCGTCCCAGCCGACGGCGATCGAGTCGCCGAGCGAGGAGGACGGGGCGGAGTCGTGGGTGGTCCGTTCGGACACAGGGGTACTCCGTGGGGTGTGTTCGGGAACTCCACGAATGGTAACCGAAAACAGTTTTCGTTTGCACCATGAGAGGTTCCACCTCGTTCCGCCCTATCTACCACAAGGGAAGGGGCGGGGCCGTGGGTCGTCTCCCCACGGCCCCGCCCCCTTTTCGGTGGTGTGCGCGTCAGTCGTTCGAGGAGCCGTTCGGACGGCCCGGCCCCTCGGGACCCTCACCCTCCTCGGGGGTGATCTCGGCGCCCGGGTCGGAGGGAGCGGCCCCCTCCTCGCGGGGCTGGTCCTCCAGCAGACCGCCCTCGACCGGGCCCCAGGCCTCCACGTTCTGGAGGTCGGGCATCTTGGCCAGGGTGAACTGCGGGTCCAGGCCATTGCGCAACTGACGGCTGTAGTCGCGCAGCAGGCGGAAGGCGATCCCCGAGAGCGGCGCCAGGGCGACCAGGTTGACCACCGCCATCACGCCCATGGCCACGTCCGCGATGTTCCACACCAGGGTCAGCGGGGCGATACTGCCGAGGAAGATGAAGACCAGGACGGCCGAACGGAAGTACGTCACGTGCTCGGGGGCGGCGTCGAGGAACCTGAGGTTGGACTCCCCGTAGTAGTAGTTGCCGAGCAGCGACGTGTAGGCCAGCAGGAACAGGATGATCGTCAGAGCGTGGATCGACCAGTCACCGAGGTTGGCCTGGAGCGCGTACTGCGTGACCTCCGGCCCCCTGGACCCGTCGAACTCGGAGGTGCTCAAGAGCACGATGAACGCGGTCACCGAGCAGACCAGCCAGGTGTCGAAGTAGACGCCCAGGGTCTGGACCAGCCCCTGCTTGACCGGGTGGGACACCGAGGCGGTCGCTCCGGCGTTGGGCGCCGAACCCAGACCCGCCTCGTTGGAGAACATGCCGCGTCGCAGACCCTGGACGATCGCGGCGCCGACGCCGCCGGCCACCATCTCGCGCAGGCCGAAGGCCGAGGCGAAGATGTCGGCGATCATCCCGGGGACCTCACCGATGTTGAGGATGACCACGGCCGTGCCGAGCAGGATGTAGATGATCGCCATCAGCGGGACCAGGGCCTGGGCGACCGAGGCGATACGGCGGACACCGCCGAAGATGACCATCCCGGTCAGCGCCACGAGCAGCAGACCGACCACCGCGTTCAGGACCCATCCGGTGGGGACCCCGAACTGGGCGGCGGAGGTCGAGATGGCCCCGGAGATGCTGTTGGCCTGGACCGAGTTGAAGAAGAAGCCGAAGGTGACGGTGATGATCACCGCGAACAGGACGCCCATCCAGCGCTGCCCGAGCCCGCGCAGCATGTAGTAGGCGGGGCCGCCGCGGAAACCGGTATCGGTCCGCACCTTGTAGAGCTGGGCGAGCGTGGACTCGACGAACGCGGCCCCCGAGACCACCGTCGCCATGAGCCACATCCAGAACACCGCGCCGGGCCCGCCCAGCATGATCGCCGTGGCCACACCGACGATGTTGCCGGTGCCCACGCGCGCGGCCGCCGAGATCGCGAAGGCCTGGAAGGGGGAGATCTCCTTGCCCCCGTCGGGCGCGGTGCCCGCCTTGCCCCGGATGACCCGGAACATGTCCGGCAGGAGTCGAAGCTGCACGAGCCCCGAACGCACCGTGAAGTAGACGGACAGGATGACCAATAGCGGGATGACCAGGTACGCCCAGAAGGTGTCGTTGAGGGCGACGAGGGCGTTGTTGAGGACGGTCACGCGTTCCCCTTCAGGTGGCGTGGTGGTCCCGAGTGCGACTTCGGGGTTTCCCGCCAACTGTCCACGCCGACGGCACTCCCGGGCACCCAGGACATGCGAAGACGGGGTAAAGGAACGTAAACACCTCACCCCGGACAGACCGGAGGCCCGCTACCGGCGAACGCCGGTAGCGGGCCTCCGTGTCGTGCTCTGGATCAGCTCCGGCCGCTGGGGGCGGAGTCGTAGCGGTCGCCGCGACGGGGACCGCCACCGCGACGGTCGCCGCGGTAGCCACCACGGGAGTCGCCTCGGTAACCGCCTCGACGCTCACCACCGTAACCGCCGCCACGACGCTCGCCGCCACCGCGGTAACCGCCCTCGGAGCGCTCGCCGTAACCGCCGCGGCGGTCGTCGCGACCGCCCTCGGAACGGTCGTCGCGCCGGCCGCGGTAGCCGCCCTCGCCACGGTCGTCACGGCGGTAGCCGCCCTCACCGCGGTCGTTGCGACGGTCACCGCGGTAACCGCCACGGTAGCCGCCACCGTTACCGCGGTAGCCACCACGACGGGGGCCGCCACGGCCGCGACGGGGACGCTCGGGCTCCGGCGGCTCGATCCACGGCTCCCAGGAGGGCTCCTTGGCCCCGGTCACCTGGGTGAGCAGCTCGTCACCGGGGTTGACCAGGTGCTGCTTGGCGTCGACACCGGCGTCGCTGAGCAGACGGCGGGCCATACGGCGCTGGTTGGGCGCGACCAGGGAGACCACGGAGCCGGAGGAACCGGCGCGGGCGGTACGACCGCCGCGGTGCAGGTAGTCCTTGTGACCGGTGGGCAGGTCGACGTTGACGACCAGGTCGATGCCGTCGACGTGGATGCCGCGGGCGGCGACGTCGGTGGCGACCAGGGCCTGGATGCGACCCTCACGGAACTTGGCGAGGGTGCGGGTACGCACGCTCTGGGTCTTGCCGCCGTGCAGGGAGGCGCAGGGAACGCCGGCCTCGATCAGCTGCTCGCTGATGGTGTCGGCGCGGTACTTGCTGCGCACGAACAGGATGGTGCGACCCTCGCGCGCGGCGATCTGGGTGACGATCTTGTTCTTGTCGCGGGGCAGCACCTTGAGCAGGTGGTGCTCCATGGTGGTGACCTGCGAGACCGGCGGGTCCACGGAGTGGGTGCGCGGCTCGTTCATGTACTTGCGGACCAGCTTGTCGACGTCACCGTCGAGCGTGGCCGAGAACAGCAGGGTCTGCCCGTCCGGGTGCACCTGGTCGAGGAGCTCGCTGACCTGCGGCATGAAGCCCATGTCGCACATCTGGTCGGCCTCGTCCAGCACCGAGATCTCCACGTCGCCCAGGTCGCAGGCGCCCTGGTCGATGAGGTCGGTCAGACGGCCCGGGGTGGCGACGAGGACGTCGACACCGCGGCGCAGTTCGTTGATCTGGCGGGTGTAGGAGCTGCCTCCGACGACGTCGCCGACGCGCACGCCCACGACGCGGGCGTAGCCGCGCAGGGCGTCGCGCACCTGGTGGGCGAGTTCGCGGGTGGGCACCAGGATCAGGGCCCGCGGGCGGTGGGAGGCGGCGCGGCGCTCGGCGCAGCGCATCAGGACCGGCAGGCCGAAGGCCAGGGTCTTGCCCGATCCGGTCCGGCCGCAGCCGAGGACGTCGCGGCCCTCGATGGCGTCGGGAATGGTGGCGGCCTGGATCGGGAACGGGGTGGTCACACCGTTCTTGGCCAGCTCGTCGACGATGTCCTTGGGAAGCCCCAGGCTGTCGAAGGCAGGCGTTACGGCAGTGTCCGTCGTCAAGTGACGTGTACCTTCCTCATCGTTTGGCGGCGTTTCGAGGAAGGCTCCACACGGTCACGACGGACCCAGCGAAGAAATCACACAAACGCGCCTGATCACACGCGGAAGCGACCCCGACGTAGGTGGGGTTCGTGTGCTCTTCGGGTCAAGAGTGACGTCGACAGGGTCGACACGCTCTCCGCGTCTTGGCGGTCCGGCGCGCTCGGATGCGCGCGATATTGAACGACCGCTTGCAGCAGCGTACTAGAGATCGCCGCGAATCGGGGACGGGGTGGGTGTTTTTCATCGGTGATACGGGTCTCCCCACCCCGTTCCCCGAGGTCAGGAGGGTCAGGCCTGAGCCGCCATGGCCTTGGCCAGCGTGGTGAGCCGCTTCACCTGGGCCGCCCGTTCCGCCGCGCACTGCTCTTCGAGCGTGTTGCCCTCGGCCTGGAGCAGGAGGTCCTTGGTGGCGGTGGCCGCCCCGCGGTCGACCGTGAGCAGCGCCGCGACGGCGTCGTCGACGGCCCCCTCCAGTTCGTCGACGCCCACGACCAGGGCGGCCAGGCCGAGCTCGCGGGACTCCTCCGCACCGACCTTGCGCGCGGTCAGGCAGATCTCGGTGGCCCGGTGGACGCCGACGATGTCCACCAGGGGCTTGGTCCCGGTGAGGTCCGGGACCAGCCCCAGGGCGGGCTCCTTCATGCAGAAGACGGCGTCGTCGGCGAGGACGCGCAGGTCGCAGGAGAGCGCGAGCTGGAAACCGGCGCCGATGGCGTACCCGCGCACGGCGGCGATGGTCACCAGGTCGGGGCGGCGCAGCCACAGGAAGCCCTGCTGGAGTTCGGCGATGTAGGCGTCCAGGTCGGCCTCGTCGGCGGACCCGTCGGTGAGCCCCCCGATGATGGAACGCTCGCCCTCGACCCCTTCGGGGGTGAACATGCCGAGGTCGATCCCGGCGGAGAAGATGTCGCCCTCTCCGGCGATGACGACGATTCGGACATCCTCGGGGAGGGTCTGGCCGATGTGGGCCAGGGTCGTCCAGGTCCGCCCGGTCATCGCGTTGCGGCGCTCGGGACGGCTGATGGTGATGCGGGCGACGGCGCCCTCCACCGTGAGGCGCAGCCCCGCCCGGGTCAGCTCCTCCTCGCCGGGCGGTTCCGTCACTCCGGTCTCCTGCGGGGCCTGTGTCATGGGTTCCTCCATCGGGTCGTCGACACCCCCGACCCTACTCGCGAGTAACCTCGAACTCGCGATCGGGCTCAGGCTTTGCGCGTCGCTCCGCCCCGACCCCTCAACTCCACACCGGTCTCACCGAGCAGGCGATGCACGAACCCGTACGAGCGCCCGGTGGCGGCGGCGAGGGAGCGGATGCTCTCGCCCTCGTCATAGCGGCGCCTGAGTTCGGCGGCCAGCTCCGCCCGACTCTCCCCGGAGACCCGGGCGCCCTTCCTCAACTCGTCACTCACGGCTTTCTCCTCTTTCGGGACACCGGCCTCGGGTACGGGCCGGACCATCGCCATGATCCGACATGCCGCCCGCCCACCGCCACATTCACCGAACGCCGCGCCGGTCGGCCCACGTTTCGGAAGACCCCTAACCCCGACCGAAAAAGGGGGAGGGTGAACCTCGCGATACGCCGAGCGTCCACCCTCCCCATGATCCCGCCGTCGACTCAGGCCAGGGCGATGAGGTCCTCGAAATCGGGGTTCCACATGTCCTCAACCCCGTCCGGCAGCATGATGACGCGTTCGGGACTCAACGCCTCGACCGCGCCCTCGTCGTGGGTCACCAGTACGATGGCGCCCTTGTAGTTGCGCAGCGCGGCCAGGATCTCCTCGCGGCTGGCCGGGTCCAGGTTGTTGGTGGGCTCGTCCAGCAGCAGCACGTTGGCGCTGGAGACCACCAGGGTGGCCAGCGCCAACCGGGTCTTCTCACCACCCGAGAGCACACCGGCGGGCTTGTCCACGTCGTCACCGGTGAACAGGAACGAACCCAGCGTCTTGCGCGCCTCGACCTCCGGCAGATCCGGGGCCGCGCTCATCATGTTCTCCAGAACGCTGCGGCCCACGTCCAGGGTCTCGTGCTCCTGGGCGTAGTAGCCCATCTTGAGTCCGTGTCCGGGCACGACACGGCCCGTGTCGGGTTCCTCCACACCGCCCAGCAGACGGAGCAGGGTCGTCTTGCCCGCGCCGTTCAGCCCGAGGACGACCACCCGGCTGCCCCGGTCGATGGCCAGGTCGACGCCGGTGAAGATCTCCAGCGATCCGTAGGACTTGGACAGCCCCTCGGCCATCAGCGGGGTGCGACCGCTGGGCGCCGGGTCCGGGAACCGGAGCTTGGCCACCTTGTCGGCCTTGCGCGTCCCCTGCACCCCGTCGAGCAGTTTGTCGGCCCGGTTCAGCATCTGCTGGGCCGCGCGGGCCTTGGTCGCCTTGTACCGGAAGCGCTCGGCCTGCTTACGCAGGTTGTCCGCCTGCTTGGAGGCGTTGGCCAGCTCACGGCGGCGGCGACGCTCGTCGTCCTCGCGCTGGACCTGGTACTGCTTCCAGCCCATGTTGTAGATGTCCATGACGCTGCGGTTGGCGTCCAGGTAGAACACCTTGTTGACCACCTGGTCGACCAGCTCCACGTCGTGACTGATCACGATGAGCCCGCCCTGATGGGTCTTGAGGAAGTCGCGCAGCCACACGATGGAGTCGGCGTCCAGGTGGTTGGTGGGCTCGTCCAGCAGCAGGGTGTCGGCCCCGCTGAACAGGATGCGCGCCAACTCGACCCGACGACGCTGACCACCGGAGAGCGTGTGCAGGGGCTGGGAGAGCGCCTTATCCGGAAGACCGAGACTGGAGGCGATGGCGGCGGCCTCGGATTCGGCGGCGTACCCGCCCAGGACGTGGAGGCGCTCCTCCCAACGGGCGTAGGCGCGCACCCCCTTGTTCCTGGTCTTCTCGTGGTCGCTGGCCATCTTCTTCTCGGCCTCGCGCAGACCTCGGAGCGCCTCGTCGATACCCCGGGCCGACAGGACGCGGTCCTTGGCGATCACGTTCAGGTCGCCGGTGCGCGGGTCCTGGGGCAGGTAGCCGATGGTGCCCGAGGTGGTGACCGTCCCACCGGTGGGAAGTCCCTCCCCCGCCAGCACCTTGGTCATGGTGGTCTTGCCCGCACCGTTGCGGCCGACCAGACCGATCCGGTCCCCCGCCGCGACCTGGAAGGTCGTCGGTTCCAGCAGGAGTCGGGCTCCGACGCGCAGTTCGAGGTCGGTGGCGATCAACATGGGTGGGGCTTCCTCAAAGATGGTGTGGCGGTTCGTCGTCGCGGCCCGGATACGGGGCGCGGGCCGTGTGGTCCGGGTCGCGGGGACGCGGACGGATCGGGCGGATCCGCCTTCGGGCGGACCGATCCAGCCTAACGGCAAGGTCGTGGGAGAGGGCCAGGGTTTTCCGGGCGGACGTCCCGGGCACGGGCGCGCCCCCGACCCCACAACGGGGCCGGGGGCGCCGCGCATTCCTCCATGAGGAAGGAACGGTCCTTCCGGGGTCACTCTCCGGGGGCGTCCTTGTCCCCCTTCTTGGGGGGCTCCTTGGCCGTCGCGGCCTCTCCGGTCTCCTCCGGTCGGGCCACCACGACCACGGCGGACTCCGCCGTCGTCAGGGCTCGACGACGCTTCTCGTCGACCTCCCCTTCGCTCTCGTCCGTGTACTCGTTGTGGGCCGGCGGACGGTTGCGCAACAGAGCGGCCAGGACGGCCGCGACCGGGGTGGCCAGGAACATGCCCGGGATGCCGCCGAGGATGCCGCCCGCCGTGATGGCGATCAGGACGACGGGAGAGGGCAGTTCCAGCGCCTGACCATAGATACGGGGCGCGAAGATGTTGCTCTCCAGCTGCTGGACCAGGACGACCGCGCCGACGATCACCAGGGCGATCACCCAGCCCTCGGTCACGAACGCCACCAACGCGGCGAGCAGGCCGGTGAGGAAGGCACCGATGATCGGTAGGAAGGCCCCGACGAAGGTCAGCACGATCAGCGGGATCGCCAGGTTGATGTCCAGGAAGATGAGCAGGAAGATGCCGATGCCGACGGCGTCGATGAACCCGACCATCGCCACGCCCCGGACGTAACGCCCCATCACCCCGTAGGCGATACCACCGGCGTGGTGCAGCCCAGGACGGGACTTGGGCGGCAGGAGGGTGGCGATCCACTCCATGAGCTTGTCGCCGGAGTGGACGAAGTACACGGTCAGCGCGATGATCAGGACCAGCCCGAGCAGGATCTGCACCACCGCGGCACCGGCGGTCCAGGCTCCGCTGAGCAGACGGTCGGTGTTGTCGGTGATCATCCCCTGGATCTGGAGCCAGGCGTTGTCGATCATCTCGGTGATGAGCGCCGGGTCGAGGAAGGGGATCTGGAGACCCTGGAGTTCGGTGATGGCGCTGGAGACGCTGGCGACCAGCCCTTCGAACCCCTGGATCGCCGGCGAGACGATCATGGTGATCACGCCGCTGAGCACGATCAGGGCCACCAGGATGGAGATCGCGGTGGAGGAACCGCGCCCCAGCCCCTTGCCCCTCAGCCAGTTGGCCAAGGGCATCAACAGGGCCGTGATGAAGACCGCCAGGATCGCGGGCAGGGTGATCACCGAGAGGTGGATGACCGCGTAGACGAGGAGCCCCGCGACCACGCCGACCAGCAGTATCCGCCAGGCGACGTCACTGACCACGCGCAAGAGATCCCCCGCCCCGACGTCGTCCTGCTCCGCGGCGGTCTTCTCCTCCGCCCGGGTCTCGGCCTCGATGCGGGCCTTGTCCTGCGCTTCGAGCAGGGCGAGACGCTCGGCCCGGGCTCTGCGGGCGTCGAGCCACTTGTTCAGGAGCGCCCATACTCCCGGCCGCTGGGCTTGCACATGGACTCCATTCTCTACTGGTGGGTCCGTCCGCTCCGGCCGGAGCGGACACATGGGTACGCGGGGGATGTCGGGGAAGGGGGTCCGTTCGATGCGCCCGGACCCCGTGAGTGGTCAACTCTGTCAGAACTGCCAGGGTTCCCGGGGGTGACCACTGCGAACGATCTCGTTCCCGAAGGGCGCCAGGGCCACGGGGATCATCTTGATCGAGGCCCACGCCATGGGGATACCGATGATCGTGACGGCGAGGCCGACGGCGGTGGTGATGTGTCCGATGGTCAGCCACCAGCCGGCCACGATCACCCAGATCACGTTCAGGAAGGTGGAGCCGCCCCCCGAACCCGGCTTGCGCACGAGTTCGCGACCGAAGGGCCAGAAGGCGTAGCGGGCCATACGGAAGGAGGCGATGCCGAAGGGGATCGTGACGATGAGGAGACAGCAGATGATGCCGGCGATGACATAGCCGACCGCCAGCCAGAATCCGGCGACGAAGAGCCAGATGATGTTGAGGATGAGCCGCAGGAGGGCCACGGTGATTCGTCTCCTTGTGTCTGTCCCGGAATGGGTCCACCCCCGGACGGGAGTCGGACGCACCCTGTTTTCTATCGTCTGGGACGCTCGGACACCACGACCTGTTCCGTTCTTCTTCCCTGGAACCTCCCCTAGGGGGCGAGGCGGAGGGGTGCGGGTCGGGGTCTCGGCGCCGGGTGCGTCCGACCGCCATGCGGGGGTCTCGGCCTCGCCGCCACCGCCGCTCCGTGTCACCGGAGACGCCGCCTCTCCCTCTCCTCGCCGGTGGCGGAGGGTGAGGACATACGGTCGAACCCAATCTCGGAGCGATGTCCCGTCCACAATGTGATCGGCGCATCAGGGGGACCCCCTAGGCAGGAGGGACATAGCCCCATACGATGTGCGGTGTCCTACAGGGAACGGTCGTTCGCGTGATCTGCGACAAACTCGGACAAAAACCAGCAAACCAGATGTCAGCCATCAGGTTTCGGTAACGGTTGGACGAGTAATTTCCCCACCCCCCGTGCACGATCGGGAGTGGGGATGGCATGATTACGTACCGGCTCGGACGGAGGCCGTCACCGCCTCCGCGGCCGTTCGTGTGAGAGCACCCCATCATCGGCAGGCTTCGCCTCTGTGGTGGCGCTTCTCGTGGTCTCAACCACACCGGGGAACAACGCCAGCACCGCTCGACGTTTGCGTCGTGCGGGGTGTCTCGCGCCGCATGACCGACTTTCGGTGACTGAAGCTTTTTACGACAGCTTACTAGTGATTTCAGTAGAGGTGGTTCAAGCATGTCTCAGGTACGTCGGCAGGCCGCGCTGCGCCCCCGCCCGAGCTGGGGGTGGCAGGATGCCGCCGCGTGCCGGGGCGAGGACCTTGTGCTCTTCTTCGGCCCCGATGGCGAACGCCAGCCGGAGCGGGAGATCCGCGAGCGCAAGGCCAAGGAGATCTGTGCGGCCTGCCCGGTTCGAACCGACTGCCTGGACTATGCGATCTCGCGTCCGGAGAAGTACGGGACCTGGGGTGGCCTGAACGAGGACGAGCGCGCCTCCGAGCGTCGTCGCCGCATGCGACGCGCCAACGCCGCCTAGGACCCACGAGTCCCCCGCGCGGATCCCTTCCCACACGGCCCCGGCCCGATGACCCGCGGCGCCCCGACGACGAACGTCGAGGGCGCCGCGGGTCTTCTGTCTTCGAAAGCCCTTCGGGCCCCATCGAATGTCCGACCAGGAAGACATATTCCCGGACACGATCATCCGTTCACCCGGAGCCCCGCGTGAGATGACGGTCGAACCAGTCCAGGGTCCGCACCGCGACCTCGCGCCACGCCTCCCCGTCCCCTTCGGGCGCCGAGACCACGGCCGACTCGACCGGTCCGCCCAGAAGGGCGCGGGCCCGTTCCCCCGCCTCCCGAGCGGAGACGTCCCCGCTCTCCGCGAGAAGGAGGGTGGGCGCCCGTACCCCGGACAGGGCCTCCCCCGCCCGATCGATCCGGCCCCCATGGACCACGATCCCCGCCACGTCCTCGGGCAGCGCCGCCGCCGCGAGGGGCAGGGACGCCGCCGTGGCCCCCGAACACAGGATCCCCAGAGGTTCGCCGGCCGCGTCGGTGGCCCGTCTCAGCCAGGTCACCACCGCCGCGGGCCACTCCGCCGAGGCCTCCTCCTCGTCCGGCGGATCCACCAGCAGGGTCGCGTAACCCGCCCGCCGCAGAGCCGAGGCGATCGCCCGCCCGCGCGGATCCACCCGACCGTGGTCGAAGGCCATCACCACCACGCCCCGCAGTTCCTCCGGCATGGTCAGGTCTCCGTCGACGTAGGCCCGACCGGCGGGGACGCGCACCGCCCTGGCCACCTCGGACCTGGGCCGCGAGCGTTCGACCTCGAAGAGCGTCGACGTGACGTTCTCGTCGGAGAGCTGGCCGAACTCCCGGTACCACTCCCCCACGGAGCGGAAGTTGTCCGGGGCGCCGAGCACCACCAGGGCGTCGACCTCGCCGCGGAGGAGCTCCACCGCCTCCGGAGAGGCCACCGGCACCGCCAGGATCAGTCGGGCGGGCCCGGCCTGGCGTACCGTCCTCAGCGCCGCGCGCGCGGTGCCGCCGGTGGCCGCGCCATCGTCGACGACCACACAGTCGCGTCCGGCGATCCGCGGCAGAGGGCGTTCGCCCCGGTAGGTCCGACGTCGGCGATCGAGTTCGTCGCGTTCGGAGGCCACGGTGTCGGACAGGGCCTGACGCGGAATGTGCATACGGGCCAGGGCGAGATCGTCGTAGAGGACGCGACCGTCCTCGGAGACGGCGCCCACACCGGTCTCCGGATGGCCGGGAAGACCGATCTTGCGCACCACGAGCACGTCGAAGTCCGCCCCCAGGGCGCGGGCGAGCTCCGCGCCCACGGGGACACCGCC
This sequence comes from Nocardiopsis alba DSM 43377, assembly GCF_000341225.1. Lineage (GTDB taxonomy): Bacteria > Actinomycetota > Actinomycetes > Streptosporangiales > Streptosporangiaceae > Nocardiopsis > Nocardiopsis alba. Next base: position 48,700 of record NZ_ANAC01000019.1, on the reverse strand, counting down.
CCTGGGCAGGGCCAGCACGAGCGGATCGTCGACCGCGTGGGCGCGCACACGCTCCGCGAGGCGCCGTCCCGCTTCGGCGCGGTCGGCGAAGGGCAGGGAAACGGGTACCGGGTTCATGTCCTCACCGGCACCGGACCGTGAGGCCCGGCACCGCTCCTTCCGCCTGTCCGGAGTGAGCTGCTGGAAACAGTGCTAGCGGCATACCCCGCCGCACGCGGGTTGGAACCCGAGGTCCCCACGTGCCCCTTCGGTCCGCCCCCGTCAGGAGGGGTCGAAACCGTCGCGGAGCACCGCCATCAGCAGGGAGTCGTACCTGCGACCCTCCCAGAGGAGGGAGTCGCGCAGGCGACCCTCGACCGAGAAACCGCAGGAGCGGTAGACGGCGATGGCGCGCATGTTGAAGGCGTACACGTGCAACCAGATCCGGTGCAGACCCACCTCCTCGAAGGCGTGGCGCAGGACCAGCCGTGTGGCCTCCCGCCCCAGCCCTCGGCCGGTGAACTCGATCGCCGAGAGGGCGATGCGGTAGCCGGCCGAGGCGTTCTCCGGGGAGACGTCGTAGAGGGAGAGTTCGCCGAGGTAGCGTCCGTCCTCGGGGGCGGTGATCGCCAGGTCCAGCCGGTCCTCCCTGTCCGCTCTGCTCTCACACCATTTCCGGGCCTGCTCGTAGGTCGGATGACCGTGGGCGCCCATGAGTCTGCGGACCTCCGTGTCCAGGCCCGCCGAGAAATAGGAATCCGTGTGTTCGGGCCCCAGGGGCACCAAACGCACGTTCTCGCCGATGAGGGTGGGTTTTTCTCGCAGTGCGCTCGTATTGATCATGCGGATCTTCCGGTTCGACCGGGGCCGGGTGCGGGCACGGTCCGGGAGAGGTTCGGCGGACGGGGGCCGCACGCGGGAGCGGGCCGCGGGGCGCGAGGGGTTCGGGGGCGGTGCCGGGATCGGCCTCCTGGACACTGGACGACGGGGTCTCCCTATGTAAGACACCTCCGTCCCGCTTGGCAAGCCCATGGCGCGAGGTTCGTGCCCGCCCCCTGTTCACCCGAACGCGGGACTGGATAGCATCTGCCCGCACCGAGACCACCGTGGGAGCCGCTTGTGAACGCCCGGACCGAGACACCGACCGCCCCGCCGCCCGACGCCAGGCGCGCGCGGATCGCGGTGTCGACCCTGTTCTTCGTGAACGGGTTCACCTACACCAACGCGGTGCCCTGGCTCCCCGTGATCAAGGACGACCTGGGGCTGGGCAACGCCGAGTTGGGGCTCGCGATCGCGGCGATGCCGTTCGGAGCGATCCTGACGGGTATGCTCGCCGGTCCTCTCATCCATCGGTTCGGCAGCGGTCCCACCGCCGTGGCGACGAGTCTACTCTCACTGGGAGCGCTTCCATTCATCGCGCTGGCCCAGAACTGGTGGATGCTCGCCGCGACCCTGTTCGTCATGGGAAGCGCGGACGCGTGGACCGATTCGGCCCAGAACTCGCACGGGCTCCGGGTCCAGCGGCGCTACCGACGCAGCATCATCAACACCTTCCACGCGGTCTGGAGCATGGCCGCGGTCGCCGGGGGCCTGCTCGGCGCGACCATGGCCGGGAGCGGGGTACCGATCCTGTGGCACCTGGGCGGGGTGACCGCGATCCTGGTGGCGGTCAACCTGTCGATCGGACGCATGCTCCTGCCCGGGCCGGAGAACAGCGAGCGCGAGGACGGGACCGGCGGCCGGAACGGCGGCCGCACCCGCGTGCCGCCCCGCGCGATCCTCTTGCTCGCCGCCCTCGGGATCCTGCTCATGATGGCCGGCGGCATCGAGGACTCGGCGGCCTCCTGGGGCGCGGTGTACATGAGCACCGAGCTGGGAGCCCCTCTGTTCCTCGCGGCCATGCCGTTCGTGGCCTGCCAGACGATGATGACGGTCGGTCGGCTGTTCGGGGACCGACTGACCGACCGCTTCGGAGCCGTGGCGGTCGGCCATGGCGGTGGTCTCCTCGCCGCCGGTGGCATGGCCCTGGCCCTGGCCCTGCCGCATCCGGCCGCAGCGATCGTCGGCTTCGGGGTCCTAGGGTTGGGGGTCTCCACCCTGTTCCCCCTGACCCTGACCGCCGCCGGGAACGTGCCCGGAGTCCGTACCGGGGACGGGGTGACCGTGGTGGGCTGGCTGGGTCGGGCGGGCTTCCTGGCCTTCCCACCGGCCGTGGGGTTCCTCGCCGACTCGGCGGGGCTGGGCTCGGCCCTGTGGGTGATCGCCGCCGGAGGCGCGGCCGCCTTCCTCTTGGCACCCGCCCTGCGCCCCCGTTCCTGAGGCGTCCCGTCGCGCATACGAAAGGGCCCCGACCTCCGAGGAGGAGATCGGGGCCCGCGCTTCGTCCCGTGTCGCCACGGGGCGGAGCGTGGTGTTACTCGATGACCATGCCCGGACGGCGGCTTCCGGCCCACAGGGCCAGAGCGCCGACACCGGCCACGATGGCGCCGCCGAGCACGAAGCCCGACAGGTCGACGCCGGTCGCGGCGAGGTCCGGGTCGGAGGCGCTCTCCGTCGTCGTGGAGGACGAGGAGGAGGCGGAGGTGGTCGTGTTCGAGGACTGACCGCCGGTCTTGTCACCGCCGGTCTCATCACCACCGGTCCGGTCACTGGGCGGAGGAGTCTGCCCCTCTTCCCCACCGGGCGGAGGAGTCTGATTGTTGTCCTCTTCCTCTTCCTCCTCTTCCCCGCCCTCACCGGGCGGAGGAGTCTGACCGTTGTCCTCTTCCTCTTCCTCTTCCTCCTCTTCCTCGCCCTCACCGGGCGGAGGGGTCTCGCCGGGCGGAGGGGTCTCGCCCTCGCCGCCGTCGCCCTCGTCCTCGTCCTCGTCCTCACCGGGCGGAGGGGTCTCACCGGGCGGAGGGGTCTCGCCGGGCGGAGGGGTCTCGCCGTCGTCGTCACCCGGGGGGTCGAAGACGGGCGGCAGCGGCAGGTCGACCGGAGCGATCTCGGGAAGCGTGGTGACCGCCTCCTCGACCGCGGGGGCCAGGTCGAGCACGGGGGTCTCGACGGCGGGGGCCTCGAACGAGAGGGGTTCCACCTCGGGGGTCTCGACCGCGGGGGCCTCGGCGACCTCGGGGGCGATCTCGTCCACCGTGTCGGCGAACGCCGGACCGGCGGAGAAACCGGCCATGAACAGACCGGCCGCGGTAACGGTGAATACCCGCTTCTTAGGGGACATCCCGCTCCTTTCTTTCACTGGTGTACTGAACTATTCGGGGGGGATGGCATAGAGGTGGTCCTCACGGACCACGACGGCGCGGTCGCCGAGCAGCCCGCGCGGCATCTCCGCGTCCTCGGGGACCTCGACGGTCTCGCCCGAGGCGTCGACCGCCACTCGGGTCCCGTCGAGTTCGCCGAAGATCCGCTCACCGATGGCGATCTCGGGTTCGAAACCCGGGAGCACGGTGGTCTCGCCGCTGCCGGGCTCGAAGAGCACCGGGCCGTAGGCGGCCAGCTCCGACCCCAGAGGTCCGGTGCGGTGGCGCACGTCCTCCAGGTCGTCCGGGTCGACCTCGGCGGTGCCGAGCACCGAACCGTCGATGTTGTCGTGGAAGGCCAGGAGGAGGTCGTCGCCCTCCTCCATCTCCCAGAGGACGATGGCGTAGCCGCGGATGAAGGTCATGATGGAGTCCAGGTCGCCGGCGCCCTCGGGCTCCTCCGGCTCCACCTTCCGGGGGTCCTCGTCGGGGGCGACCCAGTGCCAGGGGCCTCGGAGCACGCCCGCCAGCGCACGGCCGTCCTCGGCGAGCATCGCCCCGGAACCGCCCGGGGTGTCGATCTCCTCGAGCTCGCCGTCGATCGGGACGTAGGCGCTGTCATCGCCGCGCACCAGCACCCCGGAACCGGCGTACTGGGCGGAGGCCGCCTCCCTGAGCTCGATATTGCCCGCGTTGCCGCCCGTCGCGGGCCAGAACCACAGGGCCCCGGCGGTCTCGATCGCGACGTGGGGGGCTCCGTCGTACTCCACGAAACGGGGACTGCCGAGGACCTCCGCCGCTTCGAAGGGCAGGTTCACCGACCATTCGCGCGAGCCATCGGCGTTGAGCAGGTTGAGGCGTTCGGCCGGGTCGATGTAGACGAGGTTCTCGCCGTCGCCGCTGACACCGGGGAGGGTGTCGGGGGCGAGTTCCTCGGTGATCTCGACCGTCGTGGCGTAACCGGGCGGGGCCGGGTGATCCAGTATCGGCCCGTCTGAGGTGGGCTCGTCCTCCCCGGCTTCGGAGGCCGTGGTCGTGGAGTCCGGAAGGAAGCGCAGGACGACCGCGCCCACACCACCGATGAGGGCCAGGGCCAGTACCACGGCGCCCACGATGACGAACACGCGCTTGCGCCCGCCACCGGCCTTCTCCGGGACCGGCGGTGTCGTGTTCGGCGCGGGCCCCGGGGGCGGCGGATCGGCGGCCCGGACGACCCCGTCCGGGGTCGCGACCAGACGCCAGTAGCCGTTGGCGTCGCGCGCGTCGATGAGCACCGGCCCGCCGATCCGCGCGGCGTGACCGGTGGCGACGTCGAGCGCGGCCCGTCTGGTGTCCTTGGGTGCCTGGCCGGACACGACCTGGCGGCGGCCCTCGATGACGATCTCGGCGGTGCGCTCGTCCGGAGCGATGACGATGACGGCGGTGGGTCCGGGATGTCCCGGACGGGACGCCCGGCTCATGGTGCCTCCGAAGGCATGTGGAACATGGACCTGTTCGTATACGGGAGCAGGGGAATCGTGGTCGGCGATGACGTTCGGCGGCGGCTCGGCGAGAAGACCGAACAAGAGGGTGCGGCGCATACGTCGTCGGTGCTGCACGCGATCATACTGATCCTCACCGGAACCGGCCGACTTGATCGGATGCCCGAGAATCGGTCATGGTTCGCACCTCTCCCATCGGTTTTTCGGCCACCTCTCCACTGACCTGCGAAAACCATCTCCCACCTGCGGATGGTCCCGTTCTCCCACATCCATCGACTCTGGTGTGGACACCCCAAAAGACACCTCGGTTCACGCCGAAATTGGCCGGATCCGGCCACCCGGAGTTTCCGAGGACCTACGGGCACGTCTGCGACGCCTCCACGGCACGGCCCCGAGCCCGCGCGGTCAGCGCCCGTTGTGGTCGTTGATCGTGTCGATGACCGCCTGCTCCCTGCGCTGGGCCATACGGTCCGCGCGTTCGAAGTGGCGGTTGGCGAGTTCGGCCCGGGCCGCCGCCGTCCGCATGGTCGGCCACATCGCGTCGATCTCGGAGTTGAGCGAGGAACCCACCAACACCGCGATGGCCATGACGTACAGCCAGGCGAGGATCGCGATCGGCGCGGCCAGGGAACCGTAGATGCTCACTTGACCGAAGGAGGCGTCCAGGTAGGAGCGCAGAAGCGCCGACCCGCCCAAGAGCACCACGGTGGCCAGGACCGCGCCCGGCAGGTGACGCCACAGCGGGGTGCGCACCGGCACGCTGAGCGCGTACAGGAGGGTGACGGCGGTCGTGACCAACAGACCCACGATCGGCCAATAGAGGAGGTTGAGCCAGCCCACGGTGACCGGCAACAGCTCATGGACGAGGTCGGGACCCGACACCATGATCGGCAGCACCAGGACCGCGAAGAACAGCCCGCCCAGGTAGGCGAAGAAGGCGAGCACCCGCTGCCCCATCCAGCCGCGCAGCTCGTCCAGCCCGTAGGAGATCGTGATGGAGCGGATGAACACGTTCATCGCCCGCGACCCCGACCACAGGGACACCAGGAAGGTCACCGACAGCAGACCGCCCTGGACCCCGCCGAGGAAGTCGTCGACCAGCGGTTCCACCACGGATTCGACGGTGTTCGGGGTCAGGACCCGCGCGGCCAGGTCCAGCATCCACTCGCGGATCTCCACCACGAGACCCTCGCCGAACACCGCCGCCAACGGCCCCAGGGCGCCCAACAGGCACAGCAGGAGCGCGGGCAGGGAGATCAGCGCGAAGAAGGCCGATTCGGCGGCCAGCCCGATCACGCGTGAACGCGACAGGGCTCGAAGGGTGCGCAGGATCAGCAGTAGACCACTGTGGAACACCGAATGCCGCCGGAACCACGCGTCGGTCGTACGCCAGAGACCCTCCCAGAAACCCACCACAAGGAGAACGTTATCGGGAGCCGCGGCGGCCCCGACAGGAGCGGACGCGTCCGCCTCCGGACGTGACCCACGTCTCCCTCGGGCGGGCACATCTGGACAAGGACACGGGGGCGTGACATTCTCGCTTCATGATCGCTGCTCTGGACCCCATGCTCCGCGTGCGCCGCCACGTGGACTTCCAGCGGGTCAGCAGCGCCATCTGTCGCAGCGTCGGTTAGTTCCTCGCCGCCTTTACGCACCCCTGTGAGCCAGTGGGTGCCGGCGGCCCCGGCGCTCCCCCCTCGAAACTCCTGTACACGCGGATCTCGTACCCGTAGCACCGACCACGACGACGTGCGGTGTCTACGGGTCTGCGGTGCGGGCGCCGGGACCCCGGCACCCCGCGACCCCATCGGAGACACCCGCGATGCCTCCCTCTTCCGCGCAGCCCGGCAAGGCCCCCGTGGCCGCCAAGCCCCGGCGCACCCGTGGTGAGGGCCAATGGGCCCTCGGTTACCGCGAGCCGCTGAACAAGAACGAGGAGAACAAGAAGAACGACGACGGGCTCAACGTCCGCGATCGGATCATCGACATCTACTCCAAGGGCGGGTTCGACTCCATCGACCCGGCCGACCTCCGAGGCCGGTTCCGCTGGTACGGGCTCTACACCCAGCGCGCCCCCGGCATCGACGGCGGCAAGACCGCCGTGCTGGAGCCCGAGGAACTCGACGACCGCTACTTCATGCTGCGCGTGCGCATCGACGGCGGCCGGCTGAGCGTCGCCCAACTGCGCGCGATCGCCGAGATCTCCCGCGACCACGGGCGCGACACCGCCGACATCACCGACCGACAGAACGTCCAGTACCACTGGATCCGGGTCGAGGACGTGCCCGCGATCTGGGAGAAGCTGGAGTCGGTGGGACTCTCCACCACCGAGGCCTGTGGCGACACCCCTCGGGTGATCATGGGCTGTCCGCTGGCCGGCGTGGCCGAGGACGAGGTCATCGACCCCACCGCGCAGATCCAGGAGATCTACGACGAGCACATCGGCGACCCCCGTTTCTCCAATCTGCCGCGCAAGTTCAAGACCTCCCTGTCGGGGTGCACCTCGCACTGCGTCAACCACGAGATCAACGACGTGGCCTTCGTGGGGGTCCGGAACGAGGCGGGCGAGGTCGGCTACGACCTCTTCGTCGGCGGCGGCCTGTCCACCAACCCGATGTTCGCCCGGCGGTTGGGGACGTTCGTGCGGCCCGAACAGGTCTCCGAGGTCTGGGCCGGAGTGTGCTCCATCTTCCGTGACTACGGCTTCCGCCGGTTGCGGACCCGCGCCCGGATCAAGTTCCTGATCAAGGAGTGGGGCACGGAGCGCTTCCGCGAGGTCCTGGAGAAGGAGTACCTCGGCTACGAACTGCCCGACGGTCCCGCCCCCGTGCTCGACCCGGGGGTGCGCCGCGACCACGTGGGCGTGCACCGTCAGCGCGACGGAAGGTACTACGTGGGCTTCGCGCCCAAGGTCGGCCGGGTCTCGGGCGGCTCGCTGCTCCGGGTGGCCGCGATCGCCGAGGAGCACGGATCGGACCGGATCCGTACCACCCCCGATCAGAAGCTCGTCATCCTCGACATCGAGGAGGACCGGGTCGACTCGATCGCCGCGGCGCTGGAGTCCGAGGGCTTCGAGGTGCGACCGAGCGTGTTCCGTCGTCAGACGATGGCCTGCACCGGCATCGAATTCTGCAAGCTGGCGATCGTGGAGACCAAGGATCGGGCCGCGACCCTGATCGAGGAGTTGGAGCGGCGGCTGCCCGACTTCGAGGAGCCGGTCACCATCAACGTCAACGGCTGCCCGAACTCCTGCGCCCGGATCCAGGTCGCCGACATCGGCCTCAAGGGGCAGCTCGTCCTGAACGAGCGGGGCGAACAGGTGGAGGGCTTCCAGATCCATCTGGGTGGCGGAATGGGGCTCACGCAGTCCTTCGGACGGAAGATCCGCGGTCTGAAGACCACCGCCGATGATCTGCCGGACTACGTCGAACGGGTCCTCCGACGCTTCCAGGAGCAGCGTAAGGACGACGAGAACTTCGCCGCGTGGGCCGCCCGCGCCGACGACTCCGACCTCAAGTGACCTCGGGTCCCCGGGCCCGCGCCCGGGGACCCTCCCGGCCCCGGATCGTCGGGGCCGGGCCCGATCGGAAGGAGAGGTGCGTCGTGTCCGAAAGGGCCGCACCTTACTACTGCCCCTACTGCGGCGACGAGGACCTCGTGCCCGAGGAGGGGGCCGCCGTCAAGGGCGAGGGCTACCCCTGGGCCTGCCTGTCCTGCGCCCGGGTGTTCCGGGTCAAGTACGTGGGCCTGCGATCGGCGTCGTTCTCCTCGGACGGCGCCGCGTCCAGACCGATGGAAGGGAACGTATGAGCACCACCATCACCCGCCCCGGAGGTCCCGAGTCGGCCGAGCGCGCGGCCCGGGAGCTGGAGGAGGCCACGGCCCGGGAGATCGTCCTCTGGGCCGCGGAGACCTTCGGCGACCGGCTGTGCATGACCTCCTCGATGGCCGACGCCCTCATGGTCGACATCGTCTCCAAGGCGGTCCCGGGGATCGACGTGATCTTCCTGGACACCGGATACCACTTTCCCGAGACCATCGGTACCCGTGACGCCGTCGCGTCCATCTACGACATCAACCTCGTCAACGTGGAGCCGGTGCGAACCGTGGCCGAGCAGGACCTGGCCCTGGGCCCGAGGCTGCACAACCGCGACCCCGGCATCTGCTGCCACCTGCGCAAGGTGGAGCCGCTGCGCAAGGCGCTGGAACCCTACTCGGCCTGGTTGACCGGGCTGCGCAGGCAGGACGCGGCGACACGACGCGATACCCCGGTCGTGCAGTGGGACCGGCGGCGCCGGATGACCAAGGTCAATCCGATCGCCCGGTGGACCCAGGAGGAGGTGGACGCCTACATGAGCGAACACGGTGTGCTGGTGAACCCGCTCCAGTACGACGGCTACCCCTCCATCGGCTGTGAGCCGTGCACTCGGCGGGTCGCGCCCGGCGAGGATCCGCGCAGCGGCCGCTGGGCCGGGACCGGCAAGACCGAATGCGGGATCCACGTATGAGCGCCCGGGGCGAGAGCACGGTCTCCTCGGTGCCGCTGTTGGCGGTGGCGCACGGCAGCCGCGATCCGAGGTCGGCAGCGGCGGTCGAGGCGCTCTTCTCCCGGGTGCGCGCCCTGCGTCCCGGGACGGAGGTGCGTCTGGCCTACCTGGACCATGTCGAGCCCGGTGTCGAGGAGGCCCTGGAGGGGCTCGCCTCGGAGGGCGCGGGCGAGGTCGTGGTCCTGCCGGCCCTGCTGACGGCGGCCTTCCACAGCAAGGTGGACCTGCCCCGGGCCATGGCAGGGGTCCGGGAACGGAGTCCGTGGCTGCGCGTCCACTACGCCGACACGCTGGGACCTCATCCGCTGTTGCCGGAGGCGGTGGAGCGCCGGTTGGCCGAGGCCGGGGCGTCCGCCGATCCTGGGACGGCGCTGGTCCTGGCCTCGGCGGGTTCGAGCGATCCGGAGGCCGACGCCGTGGTGGCGAAACTGGGCCGCCTGCTCGCCGAACGGGGGCCGTGGCGCGAGGTGCGGGCGGCCTACGCCTCCGCTTCCTCCCCCACTCCGGACGAGGCGGTCGCGGCACTGCTGGCGGACGGCGCCGAACGGGTGGTGGTCTCCACCTACCTTTTGGCCCCGGGGTACTTCGCCGACCGAGTGCGCGAACGTTCGGTGGCGGCGGGGGCCTCCGTGGTCTCCGAGGCCCTGGGCGACGCTCCGGAGCTCGCCGAGGTGGTGTGGGAGAGGTACGACGCCATGGTCACCTCTCCGTACGGCGTGACCTGAACCCTCTTCGGGGACGTCCCTCGGCGGGACGTCGGACGGGCGGCTCTTCCCCGGCCGCCCGTTCGGCGTCTCCGGAGCCCGAGCGCAGGGCGGTGACCGAGGCGATCAGCAGGACCCCGGCGGAGAAGAGCAGGGCTCCGGGAGCCCCCACCGCTCCGGCGACCCCCGCCGCCGCGGCGGGGATGGCCACCTGGCCCAACCGGTTGCCCCAGACCCGCAGCGCCAGGACGGCCCCGCGAGAGCCCTCCGGGGCCAGGGTGGCGACCTCGGCCATCGTCAGGGGCTGTCCCAGGCCCAGAAGGAACCCGCCCAGGACCAGCACCACCGCCAGGACCGCGAAGCCTCCCGTGGGCAGGGCGACCAGGGCCAGGGCGACGGCGGCGACGAAGGTGCTGGTCACGATGAGCGTCCCGCGCGACCAGCGGCGCAACAGCGCTTGCAGGATCAGGCGGGAGAGCAGGGAGGAGCCCGCGCGCAGGCTCAGCAGGACGCCGACCAGCATCGGGGAGATGCCCCGACTCTCCGCGATGAGCGGCAGGAAGGCGGTGAGGATGTCGACCGCCGACAGCAGGGCCAGGCTGGTGAGCAGCGCGGAGGGCATGCCGCGCTGTCGCAGCAGGTCGCGGGTGGGCACCGGCGGGGTGTCTCGCCGGTCCGCGGCGCGCCGTGACGGTCTCAGCCGCGCGAGCGGCAGCAACGGGAGGACGCCCAGCGCGGCGGTGACCCCGGCCACGACCAGTGCGACGGAGGTGGCCGAGAGCAGGGCCGCGCCGGAGGTGTCTCCGAGGACGGCGCCCGAGATGAGGGGACCGACGAGTTGGCCCAGGGAGGCGGCCGCGGTGAACCAGCCGAAGTCGCGGTCCAGGTGGCCGGGGCGCGAGTATCGGGCGATGAGGCCCTGTCCGGCCACCATGCACAGCAGGTGGCCGACGCCGACGATCGTGCTCGCCAGGGCGATCCCGAACAGTCCGCCGGAGAGCGCCAGGGACAGCCCGCCCAACGCGAGGACGGCCGCGCCCAGGCCGACGATCCAGGCGATGCGCGCCGAGCGGTCGATGGAACGCCCCAAGGGGACCGCGATGAGCAGGGGCAGGAGCGCGTAGGCCGCCGTGACCAGGCCGACCTCGACGGCGTCGCCGCCCACCGCGATGGTCCGATAGGAGATGAGGGGTCGGGCGAGGTTGAGTGCGGTGTGGGTGAGCACGACGCTGCCCAGGAGGGACCACAGCCACCAGGAGCGTTCGGGAGGTTCCGCGTCCGTCATGGTCTCCTCTTCCCGCTCCGATCCCCACGCCGGTCGTCCCGTCACCGGATGTCATGGACCGAGACGCCACGGCCAGGGCATCGTATCGAGGACACGAGGTGCGAAACCGGGCGGGGTCGGCGCCCCCGGCGGCCGCGTGGAAGGACGGTCGAACGCCATGTCGTCGACGTTCGAGCGAGGCGGGCACCGCCCTTCCGGTGATTCACCACTCGCGGGGCGCGATGAGCTCCTCGGGATCGGCGTCGTGGAACCCGTGTGCGGTGGCCACCCGCCGGAAGGACTCGCCGATCTCGTCCCTGGCCACGGTCTCGATCTCGCTGCCGGCCGCTCCGAACTCCTCCTCCAGGTCGTTGAACTCCTCGGTGGCCGCGTGGGTGAGGACGTACAGCGCGTCGAGGTCGGCGGGGCGTTCGGCCTCGATCCGCGCGCTCAGGCGCAGCAGGATCGCCTTGCCGCGGTCCACGAGGTGGTCCGGGAAGTAGGGGTCCCGGTACATCCCGACGAGCAGGGAGTCCGGGTCCGGTCCCGTGGGGGCGGTGGTGTCGCTGTTCATATGTGTCTCCTCGTGGTGCGAAGGGTGCGAGGGGATTCTTCGGGACGCCTACGACACTTCCGTCACCGAGGCCTCGATAGGTTCGACGGACGGACATCGACCGGACGGAAGGGGCACGATGGGCGAGGGGATGCGGGACCTGCTGCGGGGGCTGAAGGTGTTCGCGGGGCCGTTGGGCTCCTTCGATCCCGGCTCGGCGCCGGAGGATCCGCTGGAGCTGTTCCGGGAATGGTTCGCCGACGCGGTGGCGACCGAGGTGGACGAGCCCCACGCGATGACGGTGGCCACCGTCGACGCGGACGGGGTCCCCTCGGCGCGGGTCCTCATCCTGAAGGACCTCACCGACGAGGGCTGGTGGTTCGCCACCACCACGACCTCGGCCAAGGGGCGCGACCTCGCGGACGACCCGAACGTGGCCCTGTTGTTCTTCTGGGGTCCGCGAGGACGCCAGGTGCGGGTAACGGGTCGGGCCGAACTCGCCGACGCCGAGGCCCGGGCGGCCGACTTCCGGAACCGGCCGTTGGAGGGCAGGGTGGCCGGTCTGCACGGACGGCAGAGCGAACCCCTCGACGAACTGTCGGAGATCCACCGCACGGCCGAACGCAGCCGTGAGAGGTTGAGGGCCGACCCCGACCTGGCGCCCGACGACTGGGGGCTGTACCTGGTGCGTCCGACGCGGGTGGAGTTCTGGCAGGCCGATCCGGACCGTCGGCACACCCGCCTGCGGTACGAGCGGGCGGGGTCGGGTTGGCGGCGCGGGCTGCTCTGGCCGTGAGCCGGCGAGGCGTCTCCCCCACATGACCGAACCTGATTCGGGTTCACGGGCGGCGGACGGATAGGATGCCCGTCACCCGTCCGCCGCCCGACCCAGGAACGGAGCCGGTATGCCCGCCACTCACGAGGTCTTCAACCAGGCCGCCCCGCTCGGCGACTACGACGCGGCCGAGGATCCGGCCCTGCTGGAGGGGCTGCGGCGCGAGGGCGCCGGTTGGGCCGAACCGGACGTGCGCCGCGTCGGCGTCGCCGCCGGATCCGAGCGGGTCCGTGCCTGGGGCGAGGCCGCCAACACCTACACGCCGGTGCTGCGCACGCACGACCGCTACGGCAACCGTGTGGACGAGGTCGACTACCAGCCCGCCTACCACGTGCTCATGGACCAGGCCGTGGAGAACGGTCTGCACGCCGCGCCCTGGGCCGAGGAACGGGAGGGCGCGCACGTGGCCCGGGCGGCGAAGTTCTTCCTGTGGTCGCAGCCCGAGAGCGGGCACGGGTGCCCCATCTCGATGACCTACGCCGCGGTCCCGGCGCTGCGTCACGCCCCGGAGCTGGCCGAACGGTACGAGCCGCTGCTCACCTCCCGCACCTACGACTTCGGGCTGCGTCCCCCGGCGGGCAAGAGCGGTCTCATCGCCGGCATGTCCATGACGGAGAAGCAGGGCGGCTCGGACGTACGCGCCAACACCACGCGCGCGGTGCCCACCTCCGAGGGGCACCACCTGCTCACCGGGCACAAGTGGTTCACCTCCGCGCCCATGAGCGACCTGTTCCTCACCCTGGCGCGGACCCCCGAGGGGCCCACGTGCTTCCTCGTGCCCCGGGTCCTGGAGGACGGTACCCGCAACGCGCTGTTCGTGCAGCGGCTCAAGGACAAGCTCGGCAACCGGTCCAACGCCTCCGCCGAGCTGGAGTACGAGAACGCGGTCGCGTACATGGTGGGCGAGCCGGGACGCGGGGTGCCCACCATCATCGAGATGGTCAACAGCACCCGGCTGGACTGCGTGATCGGTTCGGCCTCGGGGATGCGCGCCGCCGTGGTGCACGCGCTGAACCACGCCCGCACGCGCGGCGCCTTCGGGGCGCCTCTGGTGGAGCAGCCGTTGATGCGCAACGTGCTCGCCGACCTGGCACTGGAGTCGGAGGCCGCCACCGCCTTGATGACGCGTCTGGCGGGCGCGGTGGACCGCTCCGTGCGCGGTGACGAGCGCGAGACCGCCTTCCGTCGCCTGGGGGTGGCCGTGGGCAAGTTCTGGGTGACCAAGCGCCAGCCCGCCCACGCGGCCGAGGCCCTGGAGTGTCTGGGCGGCAACGGCTACGTGGAGGAGTCCGGGATGCCGCGACTGTTCCGCGACTCGCCGCTCAACTCCATCTGGGAGGGATCGGGGAACGTGGCCGCGCTGGACGTGCTGCGCGCGATGTCCCGCTCCCCCGAGGCGGTGGAGGCCTTCCTCTCCGAGCTGGGCGAGGCCGAGGGGGTCGACCGGCGCTACGACGACACGTTGAAGCGGCTGAGGCGGACCCTGGGCGACACGGAGGAGATGGCCTTCCGGGCGCGTTCGGTGGTGGAGCTGATGGCGCTGGCCCTACAGGCGTCGGTCCTGCTGCGCCACGCGCCGTCCCCGGTGGCCGAGGCGTTCACCCGCAGCCGGTTGGACGGGGAGTGGGGGCACGTGTTCGGCACCCTGCCCCGGGGTGTGGACACCGAGGCGATCCTGGAGCGGGCCAGGCCGCGTTCCTGATCGAATCGCATCGAACGGAAAAGGCGATTTCCTTTTTCTCTTAGGAAATCGTCCATCATTCACATATAGGACACAAAACCCGGAACGGTCGTCGAAGAAGATCATCGGCCCAGTTCGGCATACTTCCGTGCTCAAGGCGGAAGGAAGATGTCGCAACTGAAAACGCCCATCCAGGGCCCCGACACTCAAGAGACTGACGACGCCTATGGTGGAAGTCTGGCCTGGTAGCCCCTATCCGCTCGGTGCTACCTACGACGGTTCCGGGACCAATTTCTCCCTCTTCTCCGAAGCGGCCGAACAGGTGGACCTCTGCCTGTTCGACGACGAGGGGACGGAGACCCGAATATCCCTGACCGAATACGACGGTTTCGTATGGCACGGTTACCTGCCCGGCGTGGGGCCGGGCCAACAATACGGATACCGCGTACACGGGCCCTACGCGCCCGAGCACGGACTGCGCTGCAACCCGAACAAGCTGCTCACCGACCCCTACGCCAAGGCGCTCAACGGCGAGCTCACCTGGCACGAATCTCTGTTCAGCTATCACTTCACGGATCCGACCCGTAAGAACACCGCCGACAGCGCCCCCTACGTGCCCAAATGTGTGGTGGTGAGCCCGTTCTTCGACTGGGGGAACGAGTCTCGCCCGAGCACCCCCTACCACCGGACGGTGATCTACGAGACCCATGTGCGCGGCCTGACCATGCGCCACCCGGGCATCCCCGAACACCAGAGGGGGACCTACTCCGGGCTGGCCCACCCGGTGATGATCGACTACCTCACCTCGCTGGGGGTGACCGCGGTCGAGCTCATGCCCGTCCACCACTTCGTTCCCGAGCACGCCATGGTGGCGCGCGGGCTGACCAACTACTGGGGGTACAACACCCTGGCCTTCCTGGCCCCGCACAGCGGCTACGCGGCGCTCGGTTCCCGAGGGCAACAGGTCCAGGAGTTCAAGGCGATGGTGAAGTCGCTGCACGAGGCGGGCATCGAGGTGCTGCTCGACGTGGTCTACAACCACACCGCCGAGGGCGACCACATGGGGCCGACCCTGTCCTGGCGCGGTATCGACAACCTGGGCTACTACCGGGTCTCCGACGAGGACCAGCGCTACTACCTCGACTACACCGGCTGCGGCAACAGTCTGAACGTGCGGCACCCGCACTCGCTCCAGCTCATCATGGACTCCCTGAGGTACTGGGTCCTGGAGATGCACGTGGACGGGTTCCGTTTCGACCTGGCCTCGGCGCTGGCCCGAGAGTTCCACGACGTGGACCGGCTGAGCACGTTCTTCGACATCGTCCAGCAGGATCCGGTGATCTCCCAGGTCAAGCTGATCGCCGAACCCTGGGACGTGGGGCCGGGCGGCTACCAGGTCGGCAACTTCCCGCCATTGTGGACGGAGTGGAACGGCAAGTACCGCGACACCGTGCGCGACTTCTGGCGCGGCGAGCCGGTCAAGGGCGAGCTGGCCTCCCGGTTGGCCGGCTCCAGCGACCTGTATCAGGACGACGGGCGTCGCCCCGTGGCCTCGATCAACTTCATCACCTGCCACGACGGCTTCACCCTGGCCGACCTGGTCTCCTACGACCACAAGCACAACGAGGCCAACGGCGAGGAGAACCGGGACGGGACCGACGACAACCGGTCCTGGAACCACGGGGTGGAGGGACCCACCGACGACCCGGCCATCCTCACCCTGCGCCGTAGACAGGTGCGCAACCACCTGGCCACCCTGTACCTGTCCCAGGGCGTGGTGATGCTCTCGCACGGCGACGAGATCGGACGTACGCAGAAGGGCAACAACAACGCCTACTGCCAGGACAACGAGATCGCCTGGATCGACTGGGAGGGCGCGGGCCTGGCCGGGGAGTACCCGGAGAACGACCTCCTGGACTACGTGCGCGGGCTGGCCCGACTGCGCAGCGAACATCCGGTGTTCCGACGCCGCCGCTTCTTCCGGGGCAGCCCGATCGAGAGCGGGAGGGCCGGCTCGGACGGGCTCCCCGACATCTCGTGGCTGCGCCCGGACGGGTCGACCATGGAGGGGCCCGACTGGAACGATCCGGAACGGGCCCTGGGCGTGTTCCTCAACGGGGACGCCATCACCGAACCCGACACACGCGGCCGCCCCATCCGGGACGACTCGTTCGTACTGCTGCTCAACAACGGTCCCGAGCCGGTGGAGTTCAAACTGCCGGGGACCGCGTACGGCATGAGCTGGGAGACGATCCTGGACACCGCCGATCCGGACGTGGTGGGACGTCCGCCGATCCCCGCCGGTGGCCCGGTCCGGGTGATCGACCGGGCCCTGATCCTGCTGCGTCGGGCCGCGCACCGCAGGGCCTGACCCGTCCTCGCCCCTCCGGTGCGCCCCGTGCGCCCCGGAGGGGAGGGCCTCCCCGTTAGCCTGGGTGACCATGTCGAGCACACACGACGCGGGGGGCGCCTCGAGCCCCGCGAGCCTTCGCGAACTCCTGCCCGTCCCCGGCCGGGTCGACGTCGATCCGGCCGAGGCCTACGCCTATCCGCCGGTCTCGGACCGGCCCTGGGTCCGCGCCAACATGGTCGCCAGCGCCGACGGTGGTGCCATCGGACCGTCGGGGCGCAGCCGCGACCTGTCCTCGGCCCCCGACCGTCGGATCATGGGCGTCCTGCGCGGTCTGTGCGACGTCGTGGTGGTGGGCGCCGCGACCGCCCGGCAGGAGGGCTACCGTCCGGTCCGCCCCCGCGAGGTGTGGGAGCGACTCCGGGCCGGGCGTCCGGCGACCCCGAGGATCGCGGTGGTCACCCGTTCGCTCGAACTGGACGACGCCCTGTTGGAGACCGCCCCCGAGGACGCGCGCACCATCGTGTTCACCGTCGCCGACGCCCCGATCGAACGGTTGGAACGCGTCTCTGCGCACGCCGACGTCGTGATCGTCGACGACGTGTCCGTACGCCCCGCCCACATCGTTCGGGCGTTGGCCGAGCGGGGTCTGTACCGGGTGCTGACGGAAGGGGGCCCGCACCTGCTCGGGGAGTTCGTCGCGGCGGGTTTGTTGGACGAACTGTGTCTGACGACGAGCCCGCGTCTTCTGGGCGTGGGTTCGCCCCGGATCGTGGCGGCCCCTCCGCCGGCGGCCGGGGAGGCCGGACACCTTTCGCAGGAGAACGTCCCTCTGCGTTTGGCGCACCTTCTGGAGAACGAGGGGAATCTGTTCGCCCGTTACGTCAGGGAATGATGTATTCCCCTGAGAACACCTCCATCACCACTCCGTTCCGGTCGTCCCACAATGACGCATGAACCCTCCCGCAATCGGACATACCCGTGGTGTGCCGTCCACCCGAGAGCTGTTACTGGGCGCGCCGCATCGACGGGGCTCACCGGTGTGGTCCCCCTGGGCGAGAGGATGAACGTGGTGTCGACGTCCGAAAACGGATCAGCCCCGGTCTACAGGGAGATAGCCGAGGAAATTCGAGGACGGATCCGCTCCGGACAATACGCCGACGGCGACCGTCTTCCGGGGGAGAACGCCCTCATGGAGCGGTACGGGATCGCGCGGGCGACCGCTCGACAGGCGCTCTCGGTGCTCACCAACGAGGGGCTGGCCGTGGCCGTGCGCGGTTCCGGCATCTACGTGCGCCTGTTCCGTCCTCTGAGAAGGCACGGCGCCCGTCGCCTGTCCAAGGAGAACTGGGGGTCGGGACGGGCGATCTGGAGGACCGACAGCGACACCCGCGGCTACGAGGTGGAGGGGTTGATCGTCGACGAGGTGGTACCCGAGGATCACGTGCTGCGCGCCCTGGACCTGCCCGGGGCCAGCAGGGTGATCCGACGCTCTCGGCGCTATCTCGTCGACGGCCGTCCCGTACAGAGCGCCGTGTCCCACCTTCCGCGGGCCCTGTGGGAGGGCGACGAGGACTCCGAGTCCGCGCGACGGGTACGCGCCCACGACAGCGGCCCCGGCGGGATCTACGCCCGGCTGGCCGAGGCGGGGCACGCGCCGGCCCGCTTCACCGAGGAGATCCGGGTCCGTATGCCCACCCCCGAGGAGGCCCGCGATCTGACCCTGTTCCCGGGGACGCCCGTGTTGGAGATGGCCCGGACCGCCCTGACCGACGACCACCGGCCGGTGGAGTTCAACGAGATCGTCATGGACGGTTCGGCGTACGTGCTCCAGTACGACTTCGACGCCTGATCCCGCTCCCCCTCGCGCGAAGGAGGGGCTCCCCTCTCGGGAGGCCCCTCCACCGCGCTCGTATCGTCTTTCCGTTCCTCGGTGCCGTCGTTCGTACGTCCTGCCCTATCGGCGGCCCCGCCGCTTGGAGGCGAAGACCAGGTAGGCCAGCGGCAGGAGGACGACTCCCACCGCCACGGCCCCCGCCGCGGCGAACAGCGTGGCACCGGACGAGGTCATCGCCCAGTGCGCCATTCCGAACCCCAGGAGGACCGCCACCGCCACCGCGGCGATGGAGATGCCACCGAACAACCAGAGGAGACCTCGGTCGCTCCAGGGTTCGGGTCTGACGTGGTCGACCCCGGCCAGTGTGCTGCGGGCGCTGAGCTCGGCGGCCCAGCGCAACTCCCGCCCCACGGCGGCGGTCCCCCCGGTGACCGCGCGCGCCCGATTCCGGACGCCCACCGTCGCCTGGTCCAACCACCACAGCCCGTAGCGGACCCTTCCCACACGCAGTGGTCGCCTGTTCACTCCGAGTGCCTGTTGAGCCGTAACAGCCATGTCACCTGCCCCGTGTGCTTCGGCCACTGTCCCCTGTGCGAAGCCCGTACCCGCATGAATCACCAGCGAACGTCACCAAAGGTGAAGTTAGGCGTATGTAGCCGCTAAGGATGATTTACCTTGGTCTGAACTGGTTGACCCTTTTCACACCAATTGACAGCGGGTCGGCATCCGGACCCGATTCCGGGTAGCGTCTTCTCCATGGCTGACGCATCGGACCGGGCCCCGCACGAGAACGGCGGGGGACCCGAGGACCTGCCCAGGACCGACGAGCAGTGGCGGGAGCGCCTCGACCCGATGGAGTACGCGGTACTCCGTCAGGCCGCCACCGAACGTCCCTGGACCGGTGAGTACGTCGACACCAAGACCACCGGTGTCTATCGCTGCCGAGGGTGCGGGGCCGAACTGTTCCGCTCGAACGAGAAGTTCGACTCCCACTGCGGGTGGCCCAGCTTCTTCGACCCGGCCGACACCGACGCCGTGACCCTGCACGAGGACATCTCCCTCGGCATGATCCGCACCGAAGTGCGATGCGCCACCTGCGACTCCCATCTGGGACACGTCTTTCGCGGTGAGGGGTACGACACCCCCACGGACGAGCGCTACTGCATCAACTCCGTAGCGCTCACCCTCGAACCCACGGAGTAGGCTTACCATCCTGGTTCGGCGGGTATCCCCGTGGCCACGGCCGCGATACGCGGGATACCCGGGACCTCCCCGGCTCCCCCGCCCCGAGTGATCGGGGATAATCTCACCAGCGCACCGACGTTCGGCCCTCGTCGACCGGAGGGCGCGCGGAGAGAGCGCCCCACCGGAGAGAGACCCACGCGCCGGCGGACCCGCCCCGGCAGGGCCCACCCCTCACAGCGAAGACCGATGTGCGGGCGACCAGACCGACCCGCGACGAAAGTGCCCGATGACCGACGACTCACCTTCCTCCTCCGCATCCCCCCGCCCGGCGGCGCGTCCGCGTCTGGGCATGGCCCAGGGGTCGGCCCCCTGGTTGATCCCGGCTCTCGGCGCCGCGGGAGCGGCCGCCATCGCCGCCCGGGGCTCCCGTACCCGCGCGCTGATCGCCGCCCCGGTGATCGGCCTCGCCGCGGGGATGACCTGGTTCTTCCGCGACCCGAACCGCGGCCCGGCGACCGGCCGGGTCCTGTCCGCGGCCGACGGTGTCGTCCAGAGCGTCGACCACCGGTCCGACGGGCGCACGCGGATCGCGGTCTTCATGAACCCACTCAACGTGCACGTCAACCGTGCCCCCCTCGCCGGAGTCGTGACCGGCGTCGAGCACCGCCCCGGGGGTTTCCGGCCCGCCTTCGACAAGGACAGCGAGCGTAATGAGCGCGTCATCTGGACCCTTGAAACCGAGATCGGTGAGATCACGGTCGTTCAAATCGCCGGCGCGATGGTCAGGCGTATCGTCCCGTATCTCGCTGCGGGGCAGAAGGTCGAGCAAGGCGAGAGGATCGGGCTCATCCGGTTCGGGTCACGCGTCGACGTCTACCTTCCGTCCGGTGTCGCCCCGGCGGTGGAGATCGGCCAGAAGGTCCGCGCCGGGGAAACCCGCCTTGACGCCGACTGACACCGCTCGCGCGCCCGAACCCGCCGAGGTGTCCGAGGAGGCCCCCCGGCTCCGCCTGGGGATCGCCGACTACCTCACCCTGGGCAACGCCCTGTGCGGCTTCCTGGCCGTGTGCGCGCTGGCCGCCGCGCAGAGCGCGCACCTGGCGGCCGGGGCGTCCGGCCCTCTGCCCAAGACCGCCATGGCCACGGCCGTGGGTCTGATGATGATCGCCGCCTCGCTCGACGTGCTCGACGGACGGGTCGCCCGCAAGTTGGGCGGCAGCGGCATGGGCGCGGAGTTGGACAACCTCGCCGACGTGATCAGCTTCGGTGTCGCCCCGGCGTTCTTCTTCGTCGTGTGGGGCACCATCTCCGGCGGTACCTGGACGCTGCCGGTGGCGGCGGCCGGCGCGATCCTGCTCGCGGTGATCGTGCGACTGGCCCGGTTCTCCTGTCAGGCTCCGGGCGCCGACTACTTCACCGGACTGCCGTGCCCCTTCGGGGCGATGGCCGTGGTGACGATCGTGCTGCTCGACCCGCCGCTCCTGGTCGGCGTGGCCGCGGTGCTGCTCGTGGCCTGGCTGATGGTCAGCCGGATGGAGTACCCCAAGCCCAAGGGGCGCAAGGCCTACGTGGTGCTGGGCATGCTCGGCACCGGTGTGGTCCTCATGGTCGCCTGGGGTCTGGGGCTGCCGGCCGGAGACGCGCTCATCTACCTCATGAGCGCCCTGGTGCTGCTGTTCATCGTCACGATCCCGTTCTACGTGATCGCCACCCGTCGGGAGGCGTCCCGGGTCGAGTGACCGCCCCACGGACCCGAACGGCCCCCGCGCTCGATGAGCGCGGGGGCCGTCGTCGTACCCGGTGGTGGCCTACGGCAGGGAGTCGACCAGCTCGGCCACGCTCTTACGCCGACCGGTGTAGAACGGCACCTCCTCGCGCGTGTGCAGACGCGCCTTGGCACCGCGCAGATGACGCATCAGGTCCACGATGCGGTGCAGCTCGTCCGCCTCGAAGGCGAGCAGCCACTCGTAGTCGTTGAGCCCGAACGAGGAGACCGTGTTGGCCCGCACGTCCGGATACGGGATCGCCATACGGCCGTGCTCGGCGAGCATGGCGCGACGCTCGTCGTCGGGCAGCAGGTACCACTCGTAGGAGCGCACGAAGGGGTACACGCAGATGTTCTCGCGGGGCTCCTCGCCGGCCAGGAAGGCCGGCACGTGGCCGCGGTTGAACTCGGCGGGCCGGTGCAGACCCACGACCGACCACACGGGGGTGGCGGCGCGACCGATGAGGGTGCGACGGAAGTCGGAGTAGATGGACTGCACCTGCTCCGGGGTCCGACCCACCCACCAGAACATGATGTCGGCGTCGGCGCGGAAGCCCTGGACGTCGTAGGCGCCGCGCGTGACGACGCCCTGCTCGGCGGCCTTGTCCAGGAGGGCCTGGAGCTCCTCGGCCGCGGCGGCGCGGTCCACGCCCTCCAGGGAGTCGATCTTGAAGACCGACCACATGGTGTAGCGGATGAGTTCGTTGAGGTCGGTGCCGTCCTGGGCGACCGCCTCGTTCTGCTGGCCCGTCACGGGTTGTCTCCTTGCTGGTTCGTTCCCTCGGCGCCCGAGGCGTCGAGACCGGTGTTGCTGTGGTCGATGAGCGTGTCGGCCAACCGCGCGGCCTCGCGGCCCGCGTCGGCGACACAGGCGGGGATGCCCACCCCTCCGTAGGCGGCGCCGCAGACGCCGAGCCCGTCGTGGCGCTCCACGGCCGTCCGCACGCGTTCCACCCGTCCCGCGTGTCCGACCCCGTACTGGGGCAGTCCGTCGGTCCAACGGGTGACGCGGGTCTGCACGGGAGCGCCGTTCAGGCCGGTGACCACGGCCAGGTCGGCCAAGGCCGCCGCGGCCAGTTCCTCGTCGGAACGGCGCAGGACGGTCGTGTCCCCGAAACGTCCGATGGAGCAGCGCAGGACGACCAGGTCGGCACCGGGGTCGACCCTATCCAGCTCTCGGGCGAGCCAGGGCCACTTGTTGCTGGAGAAGGTCGCGGCCTTGATGGTGAGCCCCTCCCCCGCCGGCACCAGGAAGCCGGTTCCGGTGAGGGGCGCGGGGAAGGCCGAGGCGGGCAGGGCGAAGGTCACCAGGGCCATGCTCGCGTACTCGACCCCGCGGAGGTCTCGGGCGGCGGCGGGCTCGGTGTCGGCGAGCAGGCGCGCGGCCTCCGGGGCCGGGCAGGCCAACAGGACGCCGTCGCACTCGATCCGCCTCTCGGCGCCCTCCAGTCGAACGCTCCAGCCCCGGGAGGTCCGTTCCAGGGCCCGCGCCCGAGTCCCGATCCGCAGGTCCTTCTGGCGCTCGACCAGGGCGTCCACGAGTGTGGCGACGCCGCCGCGCAGGGAGGCGAACACCGGACCGGCCTTGGTGGGGGCGGCGCCCCGCCCCTTGAGACTGGTGTGCACGGCCCGCATGAGGGAGCGATCGCTCCGCGCCATGGGGGCGATCTGGGGCAGGGCCGAGTCGAGGGAGAGTTCGTCGGCTCGGCCGGCGTAGACACCGCCCAACAGGGGCTCGACGAGTCGGTCCACGACCTGCCGGCCCATCCGGATCCCCACGTAGGAGGCCACCGGCACGTCCGAGCGCACCGGGGTACCGGGCCAGACCAGGTCCAGGGCGGCGCGCAGGGTGCCCGCGGGCGAGAGCACCCCGCTCCGGGCCAGGGCCCTCAGATCGCCGGGCACGCCCATGAGCTGCCCCTTGGGCAGGGAGCGGATCCGGCCACGGCTGTAGATGGCGGCCGAGCCGGGTCCGGGGTGCACGACCCTGTCGTCCAGACCGAGTTCGGAGAACAGGTCCACGGCCTCGGGCCTGCGGGCGAGCACCGCCTCGGCCCCGGCGTCGACCGGCACCCCGGCCACCGGCGAGGCGCGCAGCTTGCCCCCCGGAACGTCGGCGGCCTCCAGCACGGTGGTGGTGATCCCCCGGGCGTTGAGACGGTGTGCGGCGGTGAGTCCGGAGACCCCGCCCCCGACCACGACGACATGCGGTGCTTCAGGCATGTCACCAGCTTCCCAGATGTCGGCGGTCACAGTGCTCCGGCGTCCACTGAGAGGACCTCCGGCCCGTGACGAGGGGCGAAGGGCCGGCCCCCATGTGTGCCTTCGACCCGTTGCGCCGGTGTTATCGAAGGGGCCGAACCCGTTCGAGAGCGGCCGCGTCCAAGGCGCATGGACACTTCACCACCCTCTCGGACGGCCCGTGCCGTCGGATCCCTGATCGCCGGAGGGCTGACCGCCCTCCTCCTGACCTCGTGCGGGGCCTCCACCCTGGAGATGGACGCCTCCGCGCCCGCCGACGGCTCCGCCGGTTCCCCCGAACGGGCCGCCCTCGACTCCTACGACGGGGAGGGCGCCGAGGCGGACGAGGCCGCCGACCCGATCGGCACCGACATCGAGGTCGACGAGCGCGCCCTCGTCCACACCGCGTACATGACCGTCCGTGTGGAGGACGTCTCCGAGGCCGCCGAGCTGGCCAAGGAGCTGACGGTGGAGGCCGACGGTCACGTCGCCTCGGAGCGCGTCTCCACCCCGAACGGAGAACCCCCCGAAGGTGAACTGACCCTGCGCGTCCCCGTCGACGGCTACGAGGAGGCCCTCGAAGGGCTGGCCGCCTTGGGCGACCGCTCCGACCTCGAACGATCGGTGGAGGACGTCACCGAGGAGGTGGCCGACGTCGAGAGCCGCGTCGCCTCCTCCGAGGCCGCCCTGGAGACCCTGAGAGGACATCTGGAGAAGGCCGAGGACGTCGACGACCTACTCCGGGTCGAGCGCGAGATCCAGGATCGTCAGGAGTCGTTGGAGGCCTTCCAGGCCCGCCTGGAGGCGTTGCGGAACCAGACCGCCTACTCGACGGTGCACCTGTCGCTGCGCCCGCCCGCCACCTACCTGGAGGAGCGGCCCTCGGGCGAGTCGATCGGCTTCCTGGGCGGTCTGGAGCGCGGTTGGCGCGCCTTGGTCGGGGTCGCCGGAGGCCTGGCCGTGGCCGCCGGCTGGCTGCTGCCGTTCGCACTGGCGGGAGCCCTGATCGGGGCCGGCCCGCTGTGGTGGTGGCGTCGCCGTCGCGCGGCCACCCCTTCCGGTGAGGAGGCGGGCGCTCGCCCGGCCGCACGTGGACGCTCCGGGTCCCCCTTCCGCCGACGGGCGAGGAAGGGCGCCTCCTCGGAACCGGTCTCGGCCGAGACCACCCCGGGCCGAGAGGACCGCGACACCGAGGGCCCCGAGGACACGACCGGAGAGACCGCCGAACGCGGGTGAGACGCGCCTCGGCGCCCGGCCCCTTCGAGGGGCGGGCGCCGAGGAGGCGGAGGAGGGCCGTCGGTCAGACGGCGGTCTCCTCGTGCACGAACGCGGTGAGGCGCTCCAGCATGGTCGGGTCGGTGGTGGGCAGCACCCCGTGGCCCAGGTTGAAGATGTGGCCCTCGGCGGCGCGGCCCCGGGACAGGATGTCGCGGGTGCGGTCGGCGACGACCTCCCAGGGGGCGAACAGGGTCGCCGGGTCCAGGTTGCCCTGGAGGGCGATGCCCGGCTGCACCCGCTGCGCGGCCTTGTCCAGCGGCACCCGCCAGTCCACGCCGACCACGTCGGCGCCGGCCTCGCCGAGCAGACCCAGCAGTTCACCGGTCCCCACGCCGAAGTGGATGCGCGGGACCTCGTGGTCGGCCAGCTGGCCGAAGATCCACGAGGTGTAGGGCAGCACCGAGGCGCGGTAGTCCTCGGCGCTCAGCGCGCCGACCCAGGAGTCGAAGAGCTGGATCGCACTGGCACCGGCCGCGATCTGGGTCTTCAGGAACCCGAGGGTGATGGAGGCCAGACGGCGCATGAGCTCGTCCCAGAGCTCGGGCTCGCCGTACATGAGCGCCTTGGTGTGCTCGTGGTTCTTCGACGGACCGCCCTCGATGAGGTAGGAGGCCAGGGTGAAGGGGGCGCCGGCGAAGCCGATCAGCGGCTTGTCGCCGAGTTCCTCCACCAGCCGACCGACCGCCTCGGTGACGTAGGGAACGTCGTCGGGTTCGAGATCGCGCAGACGCTTGATGTCGGAGGCGTCGCGGATCGGCTCCTCGACCACCGGGCCGACCCCCGGCTTGATGTCGAGGTCGATACCGATGGCCTTCAGCGGAACGACGATGTCGCTGAAGAAGATCGCGGCGTCGACGTCGTACCGGCGGACCGGCTGCATCGTGATCTCGGTGATCATGTCGGGGCGCGCGCACGCTTCGAGCATCGGCACGTCGGCGCGGACCCGTCGGTACTCGGGCAGGGAACGCCCGGCCTGGCGCATGAACCACACCGGGGTGTGGGACACGGGAAGACGCCGGCAGGCGCGAAGGAATGGAGAGTCTTGAAGCGTCACACCTTGATCGTGCCATGCCCGTCGCGGTGCTCTCACTCGGATCACCGAGGAAGGCCTCCCGGCCCGGGGGACGTTCGGGTGCGAACCGGGGTGGTTGACGCTCCGGCGGTTCCAAGAACATCACAAAACCCCGACACGCCGGGGGATCTGCGCCCCGGCACCGGTGACTCGTGCCACGGTCGAACCCGTGCCCACCATCACATCATCGGCGGACCACGTTCGAACGACCCCCGCCAGGACGTGATCACCACAAAATGAAGGCTGACGTTTCCACCATGCCCGATGTCGGTAGCGCCGAGAACGCACAAGAGACGTTCCGGCGAGCGGTCGAGGCCCTCCGCTCCCCCCTGCTGCGCCCCGAGATCACCGTCGGGGAGATCCCCGCGCCCCAACGGCTGGCCCCCCACACCGCCGCCGTGTCGGCCGAGGTCGTCGTCCAGGGCGAGGAGGTCGCCTGGGGGCGACTGATCGTCCTGTACGACCCCGAGGGCACCCGTGACTGGCCCGGCCCCTTCCGGGTCGTCTGTCAGGCCAACTCCGAGCTGGAATCGGAGATAGCGACCGACCCGCTGCTGGGGCCGGTCGCCTGGAGCTGGCTCACCGACGCCCTGGAGGCCAACGGGGCCGCCCACCACACCCTGAGCGGCACGGTCACCCGGGCCACCACCGAGGGGTTCGGCACCAAGGCCCACGAGGGCGCCACCACCGAGGTCGAGATGCGCGCCTCGTGGACGCCGGAGTCCGAGGACCTGTCCGGTCACGTGAACGCCTGGCTGGCCCTGTTGGCGTCGGCGTCGGGGCTGCCGCCCCGGGACGTCACCGACATAGCCCGGCAGCGCTCACGTCCCTGACCCCGGACCGGGGTCGGAAGGCGGTGGGCGCGCGCTTCCATGAGCGTCGAGGACGGGCCGCCCACCGCGTCGGGTGGCCACAGCGCATACCGTAGTGGTGTGGCGAACGCGTTGAACTCCAAGACAGACTCCCGCGAACCCGACCATGACGACTCGGAGAGGGCACCTCTACTGCGGGAACCACGCGAGGGTCTTCCCGAGGTCACCTCCGACCCCGGCACTCTGGCGGGTGTGATCGCGGCCCTGGGCGCGGGCACCGGCCCCGTCGCCGTGGACGCCGAGCGCGCGTCGGGGTACCGGTACGGCCAGCGCGCCTACCTGGTGCAACTGCGTCGGGAGGGTTCCGGTTCGGCCCTGATCGATCCGATCGCCTGTCCCGATCTGAGCGGGGTCGACGCCGCCATCGGCGAGGCCGAGGTGGTGCTGCACGCCGCGCACCAGGACCTGCCCTGTCTGGCCGAGGTCAACCTGCGTCCCGGTCGGCTCTTCGATACCGAGCTGGCCGGACGCCTGCTGGGCTATCAGCGGGTCGGACTGGGCTTCATGGTGGAGCGGTTGTTGGACATCCGTCTGGCCAAGGAGCACTCGGCCGTGGACTGGTCCCAGCGGCCGTTGCCGGAGGACTGGCTGCGCTACGCGGCGTTGGACGTGGAGATCCTCATCGAACTCCGGGACCGTCTGGAGGCGGAGCTGGAGGAGGCGGGCAAGCTGGAGTGGGCCCGTGAGGAGTTCGCCGCGATCCTGGCGGCCCCGCCCAAAGAGCCGCGCGCCGATCCGTGGCGACGCACCTCGGGGATCCACAAGGTGCGTAAGCAGCGTTCCCTGGCCGCCGTGCGCGAGCTCTGGTACGAACGCGATCGCATCGCGCGGGAGCGGGACACCTCTCCCGGCAGGGTCCTGCCCGACGCGGCGATCGTGGAGGCGGCGACGACCATGCCGCGCGACGCCAATGAGCTGAACCGGATCCGCCAGTTCGGCATCAAGCTGGCGCGACGCTATCCGGCCACGTGGCTGAAGGCGATCGATCGGGCCCGGGACATGGCCCAGTCGGAGCTGCCGCGCCCCAACGCTCCGGGCGACGGTCCTCCGCCGGTGAACCGTTGGGCCGACCGCGCGCCGGAGGCCGCACGGCGGCTGGACGCGGCCAAGTCGACGGTGGCGCGGATCGCGGAGGAGATCACGATGCCGACCGAGAACCTTCTGCTCCCCGACACCGTCAGAAGGTTGGCCTGGACGCCTCCCGAGACCGTCGATCCGGACTCGGTGGGCGCCTTCCTGCGGTCCCGAGGGGCCCGGAACTGGCAGGTCGGGTTGACGGCGGAACCGCTGACGAAGGCCTTGCGGGTGCCCGAAGAGGGGTGACCTTTACCCCTTTCTCACACTTTGAATCCAAACGTGATCGAAGTCACCGGCATTCAGGGGCGGTTCACGCCTGTTCCATAGCCCGCTGTCCGATTAAGTTATAGAAACGTGCCCCGGATCGTCAGGGGCTCGTTATCTCTACGACGGGTGTGTACCGAACCGTGGGCTCACAAGGCCCCGGTACGTGATCAGGGAAATGTGGTGAGTCTGCTTGTCGTTCTGGCGTGCGCTGCTACGCGGGACCGGGTTGACGCGTTCCGCCGAGGTCGAGTCGCCCAAGACCGCCTTGCCCACTCACATGGACCATGTCGAGGAACCGTCCGCGCCCATCCCCGAGCAGGTGTCGGCACCCGTGGCGAGCGTCCCCGCCACGGTCCCCGCCGCCCTGTCCGAGGGCGCACGGCCCGGCACCGGGTCCTCCGGCTCGCGTGTGCCCACGGCGGGCATGCGCGCGGCCGCCCTGGAGCGCACTCTCCAATCCCTGGTCGAGCGTCTGGGCACCGAGCACCCGGACACCATCACCGCGCGCAACAACCTCGCGACCAAGTACGCGCAGATGGGGCGTCGCCAGTCGGCCGTGCAGCAGTTCGAGCTGGCCCTGGGCGAGGCGGTGGCGGTCTACGGTGACGACCACCCCAGGACCGAGATCATCCGGGAGAACCTGGCCTGGGCCTTCGAGGACGCCGGTCGTCCCGCGGACGCCGCCGGCCAGTGGGAGACCCTGCTCGGCCAGCGGGAGAGCCAGTTCGGCCCGGCCGACGAGGACACCGTCGAGGCCCGGACGCGTCTGGCCGTCTGCTACCGGCGCAGTGGTCGTGTGGACGCGGCCATCGCCCACTACGAGCGGGCGATCGAGGACGTGGCCTCGACCGAGCGCCGAGAGGACCTGCGCCTGGGGCTGAGCGCCGCGCTGAGCATGACCGGGCGCTACGAGGAGGCCGGGTCCCAGCTCCGCATGGTGCTCGCGGCCCGTCGTCGCCGACTGGGCAAGGGACACCTGGACACCCTGACGGTGCACCACCGTCTGGGCCGGGCCCACACGCAGGCCGGACGGGCCGACGAGGCCGTGGAGGTGCTGCGCGAGGCCTACCGGGTCGCGCTGAACTCCTCCGGCGACCCCGAGGTGCGACGGCTGACCCTGCGACTGCGCCGCGACCTGGCCGGCGCCTACAACGCGGCCGGGCGGCACCGCGAGGCCGACGCCCTGCTGTAGAACGGAACACACGACGGTGGGCCGGGACCCGTTCGGGTCCCGGCCCACCGTCGTCTCCACACCACATCGTCGAAAGGGACGGACACACCGTGCGCGAGGCGACCGCGGAAGAGATGCGCTCCTCCTTCGTCAACTGTTCCAAGGGTGAGACCCGGAGGATGAACCTCCCCCAAGAGGCTCCCCCGCTGCCCTGGGAGGAGATGGAGTTCCTCGGGTGGCGGGACCCGCGGGCCCAGGAGCACGCCTACCTCGTGACCGACTCCGAGGAGGGTCTGGTCGGTATCGCCCTGCGCCTGTCCTCCGGAGGGCGCGGGGGCGGCTTCTTCAGGACCATGGCCTGCTCGCTCTGCCTGACCGTCCACCCCTCCGGCGGCGTCCGCCTGTTCAACGCGCCCAAGCGCGGGGCGGCGGGCCGCAAGGGGGACTCGGTCGGTCTGTACGTCTGCGAGGACCTGGCCTGCCCTCTCTACGTCCGAGGTCTGCGGACCTCTCCCCTGATCCAGCCGGCGGAGACCATCACCCGCGAAGAACGGGTGGAGCGGCTGCGCGACAATCTCGCCCGTTTCGTGACGGGTTTCCTCGTCTCCTGAGGGGAATCCCCTCTGCGGGGATCGTGTCCGCGACCGCCACCGCGGAGCCCTTCCGGCTTCTTTCGATGTGTTCGGCCCCGCCGCTCGCACTATTTGTTACTGGCGAGTAGCATGGACGCATACAGTCCACCCAACGCTTGGAGAAGGAGGGGCCATCGTGTCGCGAACTGCCCGCGATGTCGTGTTTGTCGATGGGGTCCGCACCCCGTTCGGCAAGTCAGGCAAGGGCCTCTACGCCGAGACCCGCGCCGACGACCTGATCGTCCGCGTCATCCGCGAACTGATGCGCCGCAACCCGGGCCTGCCCCCGGAGCGTGTCGACGAGGTCGCCATCGCCGCCACCACCCAGATCGGCGACCAGGGCCTGACCCTCGGGCGCACCGCCGCGATCCTCGCCGGGCTGCCGCGCAGCGTCCCCGGTTACTCCATCGACCGCATGTGCGCCGGCGCGCTCACCGCCGCGACCACCGCGGGCGCGGGCATCTCCTTCGGTGCCTACGACGTCGTGATCGCCGGTGGCGTCGAGCACATGGGCCGCCACCCCATGGGCGAGGGCGTCGACCCCAACCCCCGGATCATCTCCGAGAAGCTGGTCGACCCGTCCGCGCTGGTCATGGGCAACACCGCCGAGAACCTGCACGACCGGTACCCGACCATCACCAAGGAGCGCGCCGACGCCTACGCGGTGCGCAGCCAGGAGAAGGTCGCCAAGGCCTACGCCGACGGCAAGATCCAGCCCGACCTGGTGGAGACCCTGGTCCGCTCCGCGGAGAAGGGCTTCGGCCTGGCCACCCAGGACGAGCCGCCGCGCCCCGGCACCACCATGGAGTCGCTCGCCGGCCTCAAGACCCCGTTCCGCGCGCACGGCAACGTGACGCCCGGTAACGCCGCGGGCCTCAACGACGGCGCCACCGGCACCCTGCTCATGGCCGAGGAGGTCGCCGAGGAGCTGGGCCTGGACGCCAAGATGCGCCTGGTCGACTTCTCCTTCACCGGTGTCGAGCCCGAGGTCATGGGTGTGGGCCCGGTCCCGGCCACCGAGAAGCTCCTCGCCCGCCAGGGCATCGGCATGGACGACATCGGTCTCATCGAGATCAACGAGGCCTTCGCCGTCCAGGTGCTGGCCTTCCTGGAGCACTTCGGCATCGCCGACGACGACGCCCGGGTCAACCCGTGGGGCGGCGCCATCGCGATCGGCCACCCGCTGGCCTCCTCCGGCGGCCGCCTGATGATGCAGCTCGCGCGTCAGTTCGCCGAGCGCCCCGACGTCCGTTACGGCATCACCACCATGTGCGTGGGCCTGGGCATGGGCGGGACCATCCTGTGGGAGAACACGAACTACGAGGGGGGCAAGTGAGCACCGCCATCGAGCAGGCCCGAGAGCTCTTCAAGGACGAGGTCGTCACCAACGCGATCTCCCGTGACGTCGAGCTCCCCTACGGTGCGGGCACCGCCGTCCTGATCACCCTGGACAACGGGCACGACCACACCAAGCCGAACACCTTCGGCCCCGGCGGCCTACTGAGCCTGGACGCCGCGATCGAGGCGGCCAAGGCGCGCACCGACATCGTGGCCGTGGCCGTCACCGGCAAGCCGTTCATCTTCGCCGTCGGCGCCGACCTCACCGGTGTCCCCGCGATTCGGACCCACGAGCAGGCCGAGGCCATCGGCAAGCTGGGCCACGACACGTTCCGCAAGCTCGGCGAGCTGGACGTGCCGACCTTCGCCCTGGTCAACGGTGCCGCCATGGGCGGCGGCGTCGAGGTGGCGCTGCACTGCACCTACCGCACCATCTCCTCCGGCGTCCCGGCCTTCGCCCTGCCCGAGGCGTTCCTGGGTCTGGTCCCCGGCTGGGGCGGCACCTACCTCCTGCCGAACCTGATCGGCGCGGAGAAGGCGCTCAAGCTCATCGTCGACAACCCGCTGGCCCAGAACAAGATGATCAAGGGTCCGCAGGTCTTCGAGATGGGGATCGCCGACGCGATCTTCGACCCCGCCGACTTCGTCGAGGAGTCGCTGCGCTGGGCCGCCAAGGTCCTCAAGGGCGACGTCACGGTCGAGCGCCCCGAGGTCGACAAGGGCGAGGCCTGGGACAACGCGGTCAACATGGCCCGGTTCGTCGTCGAGGGCAAGCTGCACGGCGCCGCCCCGGCCCCGGCCCGCGCCGTCGAACTGGTCGCCGAGGCCAAGAACCGCAGCCGTGACGAGGGCTTCGCCGCCGAGGACGAGGCGCTGGCCGACCTGATCATGAGCCCCGAGCTCAAGGCCGGTCTCTACGCCTTCGACCTGGTCCAGAAGCGCGCCAAGCGTCCCGCCGGCGCCCCGGACAAGTCCCTGGCCCGCAAGGTCACCAAGGTCGGCGTCGTCGGCGCCGGTCTGATGGCCGGCCAGCTCGCCCTGCTGTTCGCCCGTCGCCTCGACGTCCCGGTCGTCATGACCGACCTGGACCAGGAGCGGCTGGACAAGGGCGTGGCCTACGTCCACGGAGAGGTCGACAAGCTCCTGAAGAAGGGGCGCGTCAACCAGGACAAGGCCAACCACCTCAAGGCCCTGGTCACCGGCTCGCTGACCAAGGACGCCTTCTCGGACGCCGACTTCGTCATCGAGGCCGTCTTCGAGCGGATGGACATCAAGAAGCAGGTCTTCGCCGAGGTGGAGGCCGTGGTCTCCCCCGAGGCGATCCTGGCCACCAACACCTCCTCGCTGTCCATCACCGAGATGGCCTCGGGGCTTCGCCACCCCGAGCGGGTCGTGGGCTTCCACTTCTTCAACCCGGTCGCCGTCCTGCCCCTGCTGGAGATCATCCGCGGGGACAAGACCGACGACGCCTCCCTGGCCACGGCCTTCGCCGTCTCCAAGAAGCTGAAGAAGACGTCGGTCCTGTGCAAGGACGCCCCGGCGTTCGTGGTCAACCGCCTGCTCACCCTGTTCATGGGCGAGGTCCTGGGCGCCGTGGCCGAGGGCACCGAGCCCGAGGTGGCCGACCGCGCGGTCGCTCCGCTGGGTCTGCCGATGTCGCCGCTCATGCTGCTCCAGCTGGTCGGTCCGGCCGTCGGTCTGCACGTCGCCGAGACCCTGAACGAGGCGTTCCCCGAGCGTTTCGCGGTCTCGCCGCAGCTGAAGGCCGTGGTCGACGCCGGCAAGACGGCGATCTTCGCGCCGGACCTGTCGATCGACCCCGAGGTGAAGGCGCTGCTCGCGGGCGGGGACTCCCCCTCCGAGGAGAGCGCCATCCTGGACCGCGCCCTGCGCGCGCTGGCCAAGGAGATCCACTTGATGCTGGAGGAGGGTGTCGTGGCCGAGGCCGCCGACATCGACCTGTGCCTGATCACCGGCGCGGGCTGGCCCTTCCACACCGGTGGCATCACCCCGTACCTGGACAAGGTCGGCGTCTCCACCGCCGTGAACGGCAAGCCGTTCCACGAAGGCGACCCGAAGGCCTTCTAGCCTTCCGAGGGACACACGCGACGGGCCCGCTCTCTCCGGGAGAGCGGGCCCGTCGTCGTTCGGCGAGGGCGGGAGGTCACACCCCCGAGGTCATCCGCTCGCGCTCACGTTCCCGTTCCGGAAGCGCGTCGGAGGGCTCGTCGTCCCCGCCCTCGGAGATACCGATCCGGTCGTGCAGCCATCGCAGTGGACGGGGCAGCCACCAGTTCCAGTCACCCAGGAGCCTCATCGTGGCGGGGACCATCACCGCCCGGACCAGGGTGGCGTCCACCAGGACCGCGATCGCCAGACCCACGCCGATGATCTTCAGGAAGAGCAGACCCGAGGTCCCCATCGCCAGGAGCACCACGCCCAGCAGGAGCGCGGCGCTGGTGATGATCCGCCCGGTGCGCTGCAATCCCAGGGCCACCGACCTCGTGTTGTCCCCGCTGCGCAGGTACTCCTCGCGCACCCGGCTGAGCAGGAACAGTTCGTAGTCCATGGCCAGCCCGAAGGAGACGATCGTGATGAGGACCAGGTAGGTGGGGTCGATGGTGCCGACCGCCTCGAAGCCCAGCAGGGCGGAGAAGTGCCCCTCCTGGAAGCCCCACACCACCACGCCCAGGGAGGCGCTCAGGGACAGCGCGCCCATGAGCACCGCCTTGATCGGCAGGACGAGAGAGCCGAAGGCGAGGAAGAGCAGCGCCAGCGTGGAGCCGACGATGAACGCGACGGTCTTGGGGGCGTTGTCGACGATGGCGTCCAGGTTGTCCCACTGCATCGCGGCCACACCGCCCACGAGGGTCTCCTCCGCCCCCTCCGGCCCCGGTTCGGCGCGCACGTCGCGCACGAGTTCCTGGACCTCGGGATCGTCGGTGGCTCCCTGGTAGACCACCTCCACGTGGGCGATGTCCTCGCCCGTGCGCTCCAGGCCGGAGCGCACGGTGCCGGGCAGCGCGTCCAGGCGTTCGACGTACTCCTCCAGCGCCGCCTCGTCGGGGTCGCCGACGACGGCCACGTGCAGCCGGCCGACCTCTCCGGCGGGGAAGTCCTCCCCCAGAGCCTCGGTGCCGATCCGGGCCGGAGCGTCGACGGGGAGGTAGCGCTGATCGGTGGAGCCCAGGTTGGTCGCGGTGAGTCCGGCCCCGAAGGCCACCAGCACGCAGGCGACCGCC
The DNA here is from genome assembly GCF_000341225.1 of Nocardiopsis alba DSM 43377. Classification (GTDB taxonomy): domain Bacteria; phylum Actinomycetota; class Actinomycetes; order Streptosporangiales; family Streptosporangiaceae; genus Nocardiopsis; species Nocardiopsis alba. The sequence continues at coordinate 14,090 of NZ_ANAC01000019.1, read as the reverse complement.
ACCAGGGAGACGGCCGGTCCTCGCATGACGGCGCGGGCCAGGCGGGCCCAGGCCCCGGCGTTCTCGTCGACGATCCCGGTGACGGTGCGGCGCGGCAGTGGCAGCCTGAACCGGTCGATCCGATGGCCGACCACCGACATCAGCGCGGGCAGGAAGACCAGGGCGGCGATGAGGTCGAAGACGACGACGGCGATCCCGCCCCAGCCGATGGACTTCAGGATGGGCTGAGGGAAGAAGAGCAGGCCGGCGAAGGCGATGCCGACGGTGATCCCGGAGAAGGCGACGGTCCGCCCGGCGGTGTCCACGGTGCGCCGCACCGCGTCGGCGATCGCGCGCCCCTTGTTCAGCTCCTCGCGGAAACGGCTGACCATGAACAGGCCGTAGTCGATGGCCAGTCCCAGCCCCAGGAGGGTGGCCACGTTGATGGCGAAGACGGAGACCTCGGTGACCTGGGTGAGCAGGCGCAGGACCGTGAGGGAGCCCAGGATGGCCAGCCCGCCGACGGCGAGGGGGATCAGGCCGGCGACCAGGCCGCCGAAGATCAGGACGAGGAGGAAGAGCAGGAGGGGCAGGGTGACGAGTTCGGCGCGGACGATGTCGCTCTCCGCCGTCTCGGACAGCTCGTGTTCGACCGCGATGGAGCCGCCCAGGTGGGTTTCGAGGGGGCCGGACTCCAGGACCTCGGCGACCTCGTCGAACTGCTCGAGGCGCTCGTCGTGGGTCCGTCCACTAAGGGTGATCGGGACGTAGGTGGCGTGCATGTCCTCGGAGACGAGGATGCCGCGCTCGATCTCCTCCAGGTCCTCGTCGAGGTAGAGGTCGCGGTCGGCCACGGAGTCCTCGGGGAGGGCGTCGACGACGCGTCGGACCGCCTGGGCGAAGGTGGGGTTGTCCACCTTCATCTCGTCGCTGCGGAAGACGGCGATGACGTCGATGTCGGTGTGGCCGAGCTCCTCTTGGAGGACGTCCATGGCCCGTGAGGACTCCGAGCCCGGATCCTCGAAACCGCTCTGTCCCACGTCCTTGAAGACGCCGAGCCCCCACACCAGGGAGAAGACCGTGAACAGGACCGTCAGGGCCAGGATCCACCGTCTCCCCCGGTGCGCGCCGAGTCCCAGCCGGCCGAAGAACCCCGTGTTCGTCGACATACACGCCCCTTCGAGCGAACATCCATCATGTTGGTTAACGGTGTTCACTAAAGCGTGCGCCCATTACGCTGTCAATGTCGTCGGCGGGCACCGAACAGTGCCGACGCCACGGAGTCGAGACGGGATGTACCTCTGAAGATGACGAAACCGCCGGTCACCAGCGACCCGAAGACAGCGGGCGCGCCCAGCCGTCGCGAGCGAGTGAGGGAGGCCACACTCGGCGAGATCAAGGGGATCGCCCGCCGACACCTCGTGGAGCACGGGGTCGCCGGCGTCTCCCTGCGCGCGGTCGCGCGCGAGATGGGCATGACCGCCCCGGGCCTGTACCGCTACGTCTCGGGGATCGACGCCCTCCTGGTGGCCATCACCGCCGACATGTTCGACGAGCTCGCCGAGGCCGTCGCCTCCGCCGACGCCTCAGCCCCGCCCCAGGACACCGAACTGCGGCTGCACCGGGCGTTGCGGGCCCTGCGCGCGTGGGCGATCGCCCACCCGGCGGAGTTCTCCGTCATGTTCGGCCCGCGCTCGCGTCTGGACCCCGACGCCGACATCACCCCGGCGTTGGAGGCGGGCAGCCGGTTCGGCTCCACCTTCTTCGCCCTGTTCGAGCGCCTCCTCCAGGAGAAGGACATCCCCTTCCCCGCGGAGGAGGAGATCGACCCCGATCTGCGCGTGGAGTTGAACAGTTTCGCCGACACCGTGGGTCTGGCCGTCCACGACGTCCCCGTGGGGGCCGCCCTGGTGTTGACCACCTGCTGGGTCCGCGTCTACGGCGTGGTGTGCATGGAGGTCTTCCAACACCTCGACTTCGTGATGCGCGACATGGAACCGCTCTTCGAGTCCGAGCTTCAGAACATGATGACGGGCCTGGGTGTGCGCTACCGGCCGGTGGAGGAGGGCGAGGGGACGAGCACTCGCACGGCCGGTTGACCCCATACTGGGGATAAGCGGCACTCGCCGGATTCGTGGGTACGAAACCGACATGCCCTATCCCTGTTGGAGCGACGACGAGGACGGCACTGTGGACGACCGAACCGGTGACACGGCCGCCCAGGGCCCCCTTCCCGGCCCGGACCGGCACGGCGACCACCCCGCCCCGCCCTCTCCGGCGATCTCTCGCGCCCAGGGAGACACACCCACCCCCGAGGCCACATGGGCGCCCACCGACCCCGCCACGGCCGTTCCAGGGACGTACGGGCCCCATCGAGGGACTCCGGTCGACCCACGCGCGGTCGCCCCCGCGGGCCCCCCGCCGGCGGGTCCTCCTCCGGCCTTCCCTCCCCCGTTCCACGGAGCGGGCGCCACCCCTGCCCCCGGGTCCGGATACCCGACCGGACCGTACGCCACGTACCCCCACCCCCATCACGCCCCCGCGCCCTGGACGGGGCCGCCGGGCGGAGGCCCCCCTCCGCGGGCCTGGTACGGCCTTCCCGCCCAACGGGACCAGAGCGGAACGATCCTGTTCCTGTCGTGCGTGGCCGCCGTGGTCGCGGTCGTCTCACTCGTCGCCGGGGTGTCGATCGTGGTCGTGGCCCCTCGACAGCCCGACACGCCGAACGGGGTGGACGTGGCCACGGTCAGGAACGACGACCTGCGCGCGCGCCCGAACCGGGTCGACGTCGACCTGGTCGACCATCCTCTCTACGGCGTCGCCATGCCCCCGCCCGTCGACTGCGCTCTCCCTCCTCTGGACGTCGACTCCGACGCGTCCTGGGAGGCCTTCGCCTCCGAGGCGGGGACCTGCCTGAACGAGCTGTGGATCCCGGTGATGGACGAACTGCGACTGTTCCCCGACCTGCCCGAGATCACGGTGACCGAGGAGGCCTTGGACACCGACACCGAGGACGCCTTCACCCTGGCCTACTACGAGAGCGACCGGGGGCTGATCACCGTCGTCCTGCCCAACGTGCGCGAGGTGTCGGAGTTCGTTCCCGAGGACGAACAGGAGATCGTGTGGCTCGCCCTGATGGGCCACGAGTACGCCCACCACGTCCAGCACGCCACCGGCATCCTGAACGTCTCCCACGAGCTGCGTCGGACCGCCGGGAGCCAGGCCGACGAGTTGGAGACCCTGCGCCGCACCGAACTCCAGGCCGAGTGCATGGCCGGGGTCGGACTGCGCGGCCTGACCGACCCCGACGGTGACGCGCTGGACGTGGTCAACCGCCACTTCAACGAGGGAGGCGACCTGGACACCCACGGGAGCGCCGCCAACCGCGACCACTGGTTGCGGGCCGGTTGGGAGGGCACGACCGTGGCCGGGTGCAACACCTACGACGCCCCCGTGGAACGGGTCGCCTGAGCGGGGCTCAGTCCTCGCCGAGCGCCCTGCGGTGGGCCTCCCAACCGCCCAGCTTGACGCGTTCGCCGCGCTCCAGTTCGGCGGCCAGGCGTCCCTCGGCCTCGTCGATGCGCAACCAGCCCTCGTAGTCCCCCACGGTCAGGCCCCGGTCGGCCAGGACCTCGGTCAACTCGACCGGCTCGGGCAGGGCCGAACGCAACGCGTCGGCGTCGGAGAGCAGCGAGCGCACCGTCCCCGCGGCGTCGGACTTGTTGGTGCCGATCACCCCCGTCGCACCACGCTTGATCCATCCCGCGACGTAGTCCCCCGGGACGGCGTCTCCATGCTCGTCCAGGACCCGACCGTCCCGCTGCGGGACCGTACGACCGTTCTCGTCGAAGGGGACCCCGCTCAGGGGGACGCCGGCGTAGCCGACCGAGCGCAGCACCATTCCGACGTCCAGCACGGTGTGCTCCCCGGTGCCCTCCAGCCGGCCCTGGTCGTCCAGACGGGTGCGCTCCACCCGCAGGCCGCTCACCCGGTCCTCGCCGAGGACCTCCTCCGGGCGGGACCAGAAATGGAACTCGACCCGGCGGGGCCTGCCCTCCGGCGTACGTTCGGCGCACTCGCGCAGCAGTTTGAGGTTGGTCCGCGCGGCGCGCGAGACCGAGCGCGTGGCCGGGTCGCCGGTGCCGACCCGCGCCGGGTCGATGTCGACCTGTTCGGGACGGACCACCACGTCCACGCCGGGGAGCTCCAGCAGATCGCGCAGCTCCGGCGCGGTGAACTTGGCCTGGAGAGGGCCGCGACGGGCCAGAACGTGGACGGTGCGCACCCGACTCCGGGCCAGCACGTCCAGGACGGGCTGGGGGATGTCGGTGTGGCGGAGCTCGTCTGCGGTCTTGACCAGGATGCGGGCGACGTCGAGGGCGACGTTGCCCGCGCCGACCACGGCGACCTCCTCCGCGTCCAGCACGAACCGCTCCACCGCGCTGTCGGGGTGTCCGCAGTACCAGTTGACGAAGTCGGTCGCGGCCACGCTGCCGGCCAGGTCCTCGCCGGGCACGCCCATACGACGGTCGACGGAGGCCCCGGTCGCGTAGACCACGGCGTGGTGGGAACGGGCCAGGTCGGCACGGGTCAGGTCGGTGCCGAACTCGACCCCGCCGACGAAGTCCACGTCGGGATGTTCGAGGATCCGGCGCAACGCCCGGGCGACGCCCTTGATCTTGGTGTGATCGGGGGCCACGCCGTGGCGCACCAGTCCATAGGGGGTGTAGAGCCGGTCCAGGACGTCGATCCGGACCGGTACCCGACGCTGCCGGGTCAGGGCGTCGGCGGTGTAGACCCCGGCCGGACCGGAGCCGATGACGGCCACCCGGAGCGGGGAGGCCTCCTCCGTGTCGGTCCGGTCCGGTCGCTGCTGCTCGGGTTCGGGAGAGGTCATACGACCATTCTGGCAGCACCGGAGGAACACTCCGGTGCCGCCGTGAAAAGCGTGGTCAGGCCGTCTCGTCGGCCAGTTCCCGCGTGGTCCGGGTGCCCTCGCCGCGACGGGAGACCGTCTCGGTGAGCCGGCGCGACAACTCCTGCGGGGTCAGACCCTGCCGCTGGAGGATCCGGTCGCGCTTGGCGTGGTCCAGGAACTCCTGCTCGATGCCGAAGGTGCGCACGGGCACGTCGACCTCGTGGTCGCGCAGCAGACGGGAGACCGCGTCGCCGACCGCGCCGGTCCGGCCGTTGTCCTCCACCACGGCGACCACCGAGTGCTCGGCGGCCTCGGCCACGAGGGCCTCGTCCAGGGGCTTGACCCAGCGCGGGTCGATGACGGTGACGCCGATGCCCTGGTCGGCCATCCGGTCGGCCACCTCACAGGCGACCTGGGCCATGGTGCCCACGCCCACGATCAGCAGGTCCTTGGACAGGCCGCCGTCGGCGGGCCGACGCAGCAGGTCCATGGTGCCGACCCGACCGATCTCGGGCAGTTCCTCGGCGACGGCGCCCTTGGGGTAGCGCACGACGGTGGGGGCGTCCTCGACCGCCACGGCCTCCCGCAGCAGGGAGCGCAGTCGGGCGGCGTCGCGCGGGGCGGCCAGACGCAGACCGGGAACGACCTGGAGGATGGACAGGTCCCACATGCCGTTGTGGCTGGCGCCGTCGTTACCGGTGACACCGGCGCGGTCCAGACAGAAGGTGACGCCCTGCTTGTGCAGGGCCGCGTCCATGAGCACCTGGTCGAAGCAGCGGTTGAGGAAGGTCGCGTAGACGGCGACCACCGGGTGCAGGCCGTTCATCGCCATACCGGTGGCGGCGGTGGCGGCGTGCTGCTCGGCGATACCGACGTCGAAGGTCCGTTCCGGGTAGACCTCGGCGAACTTGTTCAGACCCGTGGGATGGAGCATCGCGGCGGTGATGCCGACGATGTCCTCGCGCTCGCCGCCCAGCTCGACCATCGTGTCGGCGAAGACGGAGGTCCACTTCTCGACCTTGGGGCCGGGCTTGGCCTTACCCGTGTCGACGTCGAAGGGACCGGGGGCGTGGAACTGGTCCTCGTCGTGGTTCTCGGCCGGGGCGTAGCCCTTGCCCTTCTGGGTGATGACGTGGACGATCGCGGGGCCGCCGAAGTCGCGGGCCCGGCGCAGCGCCTTCTCCAGCGCCTGCTCGTCGTGGCCGTCGATCGGGCCCAGGTACTTCAGCCCCAGGTCCTCGAACATGATCTGCGGCTGGATGGTGTCCTTGATGCCCTTCTTGAGGCCGTGCAGGGCCTCATAGAGGGGCTGGCCGACCACGGGGGTGCGGTTGAGGGTGGTCTTGGCCAGGTCCAGGGCCTGCTCGTAGCCGGGGTTCATCCGGAGCGAGGCCAGGTGGTCGGCGAGACCGCCCTTGGTGGGCGAGTAGGAGCGGCCGTTGTCGTTGACGACGATGACCAGACGCCGGTTCTTCTTCTCGGCGATGTTGTTGAGGGCCTCCCAGGCCATGCCGCCGGTGAGGGCGCCGTCGCCGATGACGGCCACCACGGTCCGGTCGGTGCGGCCCTGGACCTCGTTGGCCTTGGCCATGCCGTCGGCGTAGGACAGGGCGGTCGAGGCGTGGGAGTTCTCGATGAAGTCGTGCTCGGACTCGGCACGGGAGGGGTATCCGGACAGACCGCCCTCGGACTTCAGGTCGGTGAAGTCGTGACGGCCGGTGAGGACCTTGTGCGCGTAGGCCTGGTGACCGGTGTCGAAGAGGATCGGGTCCTTGGGGGAGTCGAAGACCCGGTGCAGGGCGATGGTCAGTTCGACCACGCCGAGACTGGGGCCCAGGTGTCCGCCGGTCTGCGCGCAGGACTCGATCAGGAACTCCCTGATCTCCCGGGCCAGCACAGGGAGCCGGTCGGCCGAAAGCCTTTTGAGAGCTTCCGGATTGTGTATCGACTCGAACAGTGTCACTGTCTCGTCAGTCCCCTCGTCCCGCGTGTCCGCTTACGTTTGCCGTGAACGGCCTCTGACATGGGCCGCACTTGGCCACCGGCAGGTATACATACCCGAGTTTATGGGCCTTCGTCCACGGGTCCCACATGGAACCCCCGAGGCCGAGGCCCCGACGGTATCCGAAGGAAGGCGCCCGTGTCCCCCGGTCGAAGTACCACGAACGTTCCCGTCCACCCACCGGTTTCGGCGTAGATTACTCTCTTTTGCCGTCACCGTTACCGATGGGATGGACCAGAGCGGGACGAACCCTCCCCTACCGGCCCCGATATCGCGCTGTGAGGCTTCGCACCACACGAGCGGCCGGCACCGGGCCGTCTCCTAGCCGAACACGGCCTGCGCGAGGAGACCGAGCGCGGAGAGGGTCACCACCGTCAACAGACCGATCCGCAGGCGGGCCGGATCCACCCAACGCCGGACCCGGTTACCGAGGAAGAAGCCCAGGCCCACGAAGGGGATCGCGACGATCCCCGCGGCGACGGTGCGGGTGTCGATCTGACCGCCCGCCCCCAACGCGACGAGCGAGATCAGCCCGCCGCACAGGAAGAAGGCCGCCAGGGTGGCGCGTACCCTTTCGGGCGGCTCGTTCTGGTAGACCAGCGCCATCGGCGGGCCGCCCACCGAGGTCGCCGTGCCCGCGAACCCCGAGACGAGCCCGGCCGTGACCAGGGAGACCGGGGTGACGCGCACCTTGAAGGCCCACACGGTCAGGATCACGGCGAGCAGCACCATGACCCCGACGAACCCGGCCAGCATGCGGGGTTCGAGCACGGCCACGACCCAGACGGCCAGGACGGTGCCCGGGACCCGGGCCGGCAGCCCCCAGACCAGACCGCGCCAGTCGATGTGACTCCGGTCCTGTACGAGGGTGAGCACCGGCAGGACGATGACGGTGATGAGCAGGGACCCCGGCATGAGCGTGGGATCGAGGAAGGAGATGACCGGCGCGGCCACGAGGCCGAGGCCGAGACCGACCATGCTCTGGACGGCGGCCCCGGCCAGGACCGCGACCGCCGCGACGAGCAGGAAGACCCAAGGGTCGATCTGACCGAACAGGGCATGGTCGGTGGGTGTGAGGAGATCAGCGAACATGAGGAGGCGAGGCTATATCCCGCCCTACCCGATCGGGATCAGGAGATAGGAAGGTGGGACGAACCGGTCGCGCACCGCACCGAATCCACGTACTCCATCGCCCGCTCGGGGTGCAGGAACCAGTCGATGAGCCCGCCCGGATCGCTGAAGGAGTCGGCGAACCGGTCGGCCGTGGGCCGGTGCCGCTCGGCCAGTCGGTACAGCTCCCACACATGGGGCGGACCGGACAGCATCACCCGGCTCCACGCCGTGACCTGACGGGCGTGGTGCCAGTAGGCGGCGAAGGCCGAGCGCATGAACGTCTCATCGAAGGGGCGCCGACCGTGGTCGACGATGGCGCGCCGGTAGACCTCGGCGCACAGCGACGCCATGTTCGCCCCCTGCGCGGTGATGGGGTCGTTGGCGACCACGGAGTCGGCCATGCCCAGGACGACGTTCCCTCCTCGCAGGTGGGCGACGGGTTCGCGCACCGTCGGCGCGTAGCCACCGGACAGGGTCGCCCCGGAATCGGCCGGGCGGGCCTCGGCGAAGCGCTCGTACTCCCAAGGGGCGTGGTGGCGCAGGACGTCCAGGATCCCCGCCAGGATCTCCTCTCCGCTCGCCCCCGCGCCCGGGATCCGGTCGAGCGGGCCGCCCGGCACCGCCTCCACCATCACCGCCTGACAGGGGCCGACCAGGGAGAGGGTGGGCAGGGAGAACACCTCCCCCGCGCCCGGCACGGCGGTCCGGGACAGGACCCCGCCGACCGGATGGGCCTCGGCGCCGGTGACGTAGGCCAGGGACAGGGAGCGCTGCGGCGCCCGGAAGGGGGAACGTCGCTCGTCCCGGGGGAAGATCCGCGCGAGCTCGCCCCGTCCCGCCGCGACCACGACCAGCTCGTAGTCCCACCCCACCGTCGCGAGGTCCTCCACGGACACCCGGTGGCGGAGGAAGCGGCCTCCGCCCTGGACGAACACCCTCAGCCAGGCGGCCAGCTTCAGTCGCTGGTCCACCGACTGCGCCGGCTCCTCCAGGCGGCCCACCCAGTCGACCTCGGGTTCGGGGTCGCCGTCGGGGCGGGCCACCCGGACCCCCACACCGGTGATGGCGGGGGCCCGGTCGTCCCAGAAGGACAGACCGTGGCGGCGTTCACGGCGTAGGGCCGGGCCGAAGAGGCACTGGGTGGACATCACCCGTCCCGTCTCGGTCTCCTCCGGCCCCCTCGGGTCGACCAGGGTGACGTCGTAGTCCTCCGCGAGCAGGCCGATGGCCAGCTGGAGTCCGGACTGTCCGGCTCCGACGACGAGGATCCTGCGCATCTCTCTCCTTAGTACCCCCACCCCGTCGAGCCGCGGCCTCATGTGCCCGGCCCGCGGGTTCCGGGCATGACCGACCGGAGGTCGTCGTGATCGTGTACGACGTCCCCGTGTCGGCCGGTGGCTTTACGGGGCGAAGCTAGCAGCGCCCTCTGAGGCGCGGATTCCGCCCCTGACCTCGGGACTCTCGCCTCTACGGTGGCCGGGACCAAGGACCCGGGACCTCGTGGCGCTCCGCCCGTCTCCCGGTTACGGAGGTCGAGGGCGGCCCTACGCGGTGTTCTCGCAGGTGGAAGGCGCCGCAGGCGCTTCCCGAACCCCGCCGGGCGGAGAACGGGGAACGAACCCGAGGGAACACGGTCCCGACCGGAGGGTGTCCTCGACGCGCACACGGACGTCGTCCGCGAAAAGCGACACGGTTCACACCGGCACCCCGGGCCCATGATGTTCCCTAGGCTTCGGGCATGGAGAAGGTGAGCACCGATCGGGACGGCTGGGCCGTATGGACGGCCGACCTCGTGACCGGAGCGCCCCGCCGGGAGGGCTCGGTCCGGATCGTGGCCGTGGAGGGCCGTTCCGGCTCGGGCAAGAGCACGGTCGCCGAGCGGTTGCGCGCCGCTCTGGTCGCCCGGGGAGAGCCCGCCGCAGTGCTGACCATGGAGGACCTCTATCCGGGGTGGGCGGGGCTGTCCCGGGCCTCGGAGCTGCTCCGGGAGTGGATCCTGCTGCCCTTGGCGGAGGGACGCCCGGTGGTGTGGCGGCGTTACGACTGGGAACGGGGCGGGTTCGGTCCCCCGATCCCGGGGCCTCCCGAGGAGGTGGCCGGGGGCGGCACCCTCGTGGTGGAGGGCTGCGGGTCGGGAACCGGTGTCGTGGGCGACCTGGTGGACGTCCTGCTGTGGGTGGAGGCCCCCACGTCCGAACGCGAGCGCCGGCTGGCCGCCCGTGAGGACTCCGATCTCTACGCGCCCTACCGAGGAATGTGGGCGAGGCAGGAGGAGGACGTCTACGCGGTCGATCCGCCGCGCGACCGGGCGGATCTGGTGGTTCTCAACCGCTGACGTGGGAAGGGATACCCCGAAGAGCCTCCCCCGCTATGGTCACACCATTGACCCGGTCATGGTTCACTGTCACCTGCACCACAAATGCGTTTCGAGACATTTGACCACACACAGGCCACTTGTCGGGTTCCCTCGCGCGTGTCCCGCCCGAGCCCGTTCCCGTGAACCACAAGGCCTCTGGCCTTCTTAGGAAGACCGTTGACCACAACACAGAACGGGTCTCCCAAGACCCCCACCCGCAGGATGCGACTGACCCTCGGCGTCCTCTCCGCCATCGAACGCGTCGGCAACAGGCTGCCCCATCCGTTCTGGCTCTTCGTCATCATGGCGGGCCTGGTCGTCCTGGCCAGCGCCCTGCTCGCCGCCCTGAACGTCTCGGTCGTCTCACCGGCCGACGGCTCGACCATCGCGGTCCGCAGCCTGCTGAGCCCCGAGGGCCTGCACTTCATCGTCGGCGACGCCGTCGCCAACTTCGCGGCCTTCCCACCACTGCCGCTGATCGTCTCGGTCATGATCGGCGTCTCGGTCGCCGAACAGAGCGGCCTGGTCACCGCGGCGCTGCGCGGCAGCGTCACCCGGGTACCCAAGAAGCTGCTGACCTTCGCCGTCGTGCTCACCGGCATCAGCGCCAGCGTCGCCTCCGACGCCGCCTACGTGGTGTTCATCCCCTTGGCCGCCATGGTCTTCAAGGCGGTGGGACGCAGCCCCGTCCTCGGCCTCGTCGTCGGCTTCGGCTCGGTCAGCGCCGGATACAACGCCGCGCTGACCATCACGCTCACCGACGCCCTGATGTCGGGCATCAGTACGAGCGCGGCCCAGATCATCGACCCCGGCTACGTGGTCAACCCGCTGTCGAACTTCTTCTTCACGTTCGTCTCGGCCCTCTTCCTCGCGGTCGTCATCACCCTGCTCACCGAGCTGGTCCTGGTGAAGCTCACCGACAAGGTCCAGGAGGACGGCGACGGCGAGACCGGCGACCTCGGCTCCATGCTCCTCACCGACGAGGAGCGCAAGGGCATGCGCCGCGCCGGCCTCGCGCTCGTGCTCTACCTCGGCGCCCTGGCCGCGATCGTGCTCCCCCCGTCGTCGCCGCTGCGCGGTGAGGACGGCGGCCTCCTCAGCTCCCCGATGCTGACCGGCGTGGCCGTGGTCCTGGCGGTCGGTTTCCTCATCGTCGGCATGGTCTACGGACGTACCGTCGGCACGATCCCCACCATGGCCTCGGTGCCGCCCGCCATGGCCGTCGGGGTCCGGGAGCTGGCCCCCGTCCTGGTGCTGTTCTTCGCCGCGGCCCAGTTCATCGCCTACTTCTCCTGGTCGGGGATGGCCGACGTGATCGCCGTCTCCGGAGCCGACATGCTCGACTCCCTCGGCGTGCACCCGGTGCTGTTCTTCATCGGCTTCCTGCTGCTGGCCACCACCCTGAACATCTTCATCACCAGCGGCTCGGCCCAGTGGGCCCTCATCGCCCCGGTGTTCATCCCGATGTTCATGCTCATGGGCGTCAGCCCCGAGACCACCCAGGCGCTCTACCGGATCGCCGACTCGGCGACCAACATCATCAGCCCGATGAGCGCCTACTTCATCCTGGTCCTCGGGCTGCTTCAGAAGTACCGCAAGGACGCCGGGGTCGGCACGATGATCTCGCTGACCCTGCCGATCAGCATCACGGTGTTCGTGAGCTGGTCGCTGTTCTTCTTCCTCTGGTGGGGGCTGGGCATCCCCCTCGGCCCGGGCACCCCCTACACCTACTAGGGACCGGCCGCCGCACGAACGAGCCCCCTTCCGGAAGAGGTCCGGGGGGGGCTCCTCGCGTTCGGATCAGGCCCCGGTGTGCGGCCGGGAGCAGATCCGGCGCGCCCTCTCCAGGTCCTGATCCATCCTTCGCAAAGCCTGCCCGGTGTGGCGCAACACCGTGGGCAACACGTTCGACCTGCGCCGTTCAGCGCTCCGGACACGGCCGTCCTCGGCCATGCGGACGACCAGCAGGACCATGAACGCGAAGCCCGCGAGGGCCGCGACCGTCAAGAGGAACCCTCCGAGCCCCGGGCTCGGCCCGGCCGCCGCACCAGCGCCGACACCACACGAGGCGATCGCCAGGAGGGGCAGGCACAGCAGAGCCGTGTCGTGCCTGGATCGCCAGGTGTCACGCTCCACCAGGTGTCGCTGCTCCCCCTTGCGCGCCTCGAGTTCCCTGAGCAGTTCACGGCGTTGTCCGGTCATGGAGACGATGACCCCCAGCACACCGTAGACGGCGGCGGCGCTTCCGGCGCGGTCCGCGCCGGAGGTCGCCTCCACACGTGACCACAGAGCCCGGATCCACGCTCCGGTCTCGGGGCCGGCCCCGGCCCCGGGATCGGGGGCGAGCACGGTCTCGGGACGTAGGAGGAACACCAGGGCCAACGCCGGATCGACCCGGGCCGGAACATCCCGCCAACCGTCCAGGTTCTCGATGAGTTCCCGTTGAAAGTCCAGTCCCGCGCGTTCCGCGCGTTCGACGTCACGTGCCAACGAGGCGAGGTGGGCGGAGTCCCCTCCCCCGTGCCGGGACATTTGGAACAGGACCTGTGGCCGGGCCGTCATGATCAGTTCGTTGGCCCGAGGGGCCCCGCTGACCAGGGGTGTCGGATCGTGGAAGAGCGCCGCCAGCCCCTTGATCGAGGCGTCGTGACCGCGGAACCTCGGCGGCAGCTCCGGGGCCGCCTCGGCGATGAAGGTGGCCAGGGCGAGGTTGACGTCGCGTACCTCACGGCGGAACAGGGCCCGGTCGACCCTGGTGTCGCCCAGGTCGTGCATCACCCAGGAGCCCAGGGCCGCGAACTCCTCGGGGTCGGCGAAGACCCGCAGGGCCTCGCCCCAGTTCCCCTGGAAGGCCGCCGCCAGCTCCTCGATACCGACAAAGCGGGTCCCGCCGAAATGGTAGGGCGGCACCCCGCCCCGAGGGCCGCTCGAGGCTCCCCACGCCCCCGAATCGGCCCTTCCCTCCCCATGCGGGGGCCGCGGGGTCGACCGTTCCTCCCTGGGCGGCGGGGTCCGGTGTCCTCCGGACGGGGGAGGCGGGGACATATGCGCCGCCTCCGGCCCGGCCACCGGGTCGGGCCGCTCCATCCGGGTATAGGACAGGGTCGGGTCCGGCCGGGGCGCCCCCTCCGTCTTCGTGGGCGCGACACCGCTCGGCACCGAGCCCGCGACCAGGTGTCCGAGCAGGTCCCGGGCCTGCGGTCGTGCCTTGGGATTCTTGCTCAGGCAGGCCAGGATCGTCTCCAGGAGTGACCCGGACAGGTCGCCGGTGTCCGGTTCCCCGGACAGGATCCGGGTGATCCGGGAGGCCTGGGTGGGGCCGGGGAAGGCCTCCCGCCCGGTCGCCGCGAAGACCATCACGGCGGCCCAGGAGAACACGTCGACCGGGGCTCCGATCCGCATACCCTCCAACTGTTCCGGAGCCATGTAGCCGACCGTTCCGACGATCCCGCTCGCGGTGACGGAGGTGGACTCCACCGCTCGGGCGATCCCGAAATCGATCACCCGGGGCCCGTCCGGCGCCAACATGATGTTGTCCGGCTTCAGATCACGGTGCACCACGCCCGCCGCGTGGATCGCCGCCAACGCCGTCGCCGACGACACCGCCAGACGCTGAAGGTCCGCTCCGGTGCGGGGTCCGTCCTCGGTGACCGCCTGTTGAAGGGTGGGACCGTCGATGAACTCGGTGGCGATCCAGGGCTGCTCCGCCTCGGGGTCGGCGT
>NZ_ANAC01000018.1 GCF_000341225.1 Nocardiopsis alba DSM 43377 | reverse complement strand
ATCCTCATCTGCTACAAGCATCTGGCCAAGCACAGCGAGGACTTTTGAGATGAGCTCTAAGAGTTCACGGGCTCTGGTGTTCGGGAAGTTCTTGCTTCTGCTTCCTTACGGACGTGTTTGGCCCACCTCCGGTTCGTGTTGGGCACACCGTAGGCCTTACACAGCTCCCGTTCGGAGCGCCGTGGGCCGCCTGCACGGAGCACCGCCTTCTCTTCTTCGACAGCACGCTCGAAGATCCTCGGGTCCCGGGCCGGAGGAATCAGGACATCAGCCAGGGTGGAGTCCTGCTCCGCGCGTTCCTTGCTCTGGTTCTCGGCAATGACGTCGTCCACCATGTCGGCGGCCTCAGGGATCCGGCCCCCGGCGGAGACGGATTGAGACGGTCGCAGGTACCTTCCACGCCCAGAAGAGTCCGAACTCTCGGCGCAGACGGTGGATTGCTTCGAGGCGGATCATGTGCAGTTCCAGGGCATTCTCCCAGTCGGCACGGCCCAGAGCTGCTGGCGGCGGGTGATACCGGCTGAACCGAGGGGGTCCCACAACCACCGTGCTCGGGGAACGGAGCATCCGGTAATCGCCTCCTGGGCCTGCTTCCACGTCTTCCCGTGGGAGACAAGGAGGGTTTCCAGGAGTAGGGCGGTGATGAGGCGGATAAGGAGGAGGGGGATGAGAGCTACCCCGGTGAGAAGGGGGGGTGAGGCCCAACCAGGGGATTGTGGTGGCCGTTTCGAGAACAGCGACGAACGATTGTTCATGCTCGTTCCCTGCGCGTGTGGATCGGATGGGGCAGGGATCATCGGAGGCGACATCAACCACGGTCGTTCCCTGCGCGTGTGGGTCGGACTCCTCGGCCTTCTCCACCGTCCGCGCGTAGGTCGGTCGTTCCCTGCGCGTGTGGATCGGACCTTGCTCTGTGGCGAAGAGGAGCTGCTGATGCCGGTCGTTCCCTTCGCGTGTGGGTCGGACGCCGCCGCTGGTCGGCATCCTCGACCACGCAACGGTCGTTCCCTTCGCGTGTGG
Organism: Nocardiopsis alba DSM 43377; assembly: GCF_000341225.1. GTDB lineage: Bacteria > Actinomycetota > Actinomycetes > Streptosporangiales > Streptosporangiaceae > Nocardiopsis > Nocardiopsis alba. The sequence goes on along the minus strand of NZ_ANAC01000018.1, from coordinate 200,747 downwards.
ATCGGACGATCGAGGATCCGACCTCCACACACCTAGGCACGGTCGTTCCCTTCGCGTGTGGGTCGGACCTGGCCCGGCTGGTCGACCGCACCATCCGCCGCGGTCGTTCCCTTCGCGTGTGGGTCGGACGGAGTTGTTCGCGGAGTTGCCTCCGGGCTCCTCGGTCGTTCCCTTCGCGTGTGGGTCGGACAGGAAATGACCTGCGACAACGCAGCCCGTTATCTTCGCGAGATGTGGGCTAGGGGAACGTCGGCGGGTCGCCCCGCCGAGGTGGCGCTGTCCCCGAGGAGACAGCGCCTTCCCGTTTCAATGGCAGCGGCCCGGGCTCTCGAAGGAGCCCAGGAGTTACGCCTCCTCCACGGGCATTCACGGATTCCCCTCTACCAGGGGCACCGGCGCCGCTATCCGGCGCTACCGCATGAGCGGCGATGTTGTCGGCCGCGTTCAGGTCACGGTCCATCCGCAACCCGCACTCAGCACACACGAACTCCCGCTCGGAGAGGGCCAGGCTTGGGTTTCGCCACCCGCACCCCGAGCAGGTCTTACTGGAAGGGAACCAGCGGTCCAGGATCGCGACCTCGGATCCGTACCAGGAAGCCTTGTATTCCAACTGACGACGCAGCTCAGCCGGGGCCGCGTCCAGAATCGACCGATTCAAACCGGCCTTGGAGCGCACGTTCCGCCCCGGCTTCCGCACCGTCCCCCGAGCGCTCCGGGTCATGCCCGACACGTTCAGGTCCTCGATGGCCACACACGCGAACGTCGTGGTCAACCGCTTGGAGAGAGTGTGCAGGAACGTGGCTCGTTGCTCGGCCACCCGATGATGAAGCCTGCCCACCCGTACCGCGGCCTTACGGCGACGAGCCGAACCCTTCTGGGTCCGCGACAAAGCACGCTGGGCCTTGAGCAACCGTTCGGAGGCCTTACGCAGATGACGAGGGTTGTCCACCAGCCGACTACCGTCCAACGGCTTGGACAACGCGGCCAGATGACCGAGCCCCCAGTCGAGTCCCACACGCCCGTTCGCCTTCTGCCGACGGGTCGGTGTGGACGGATCGACCTCGACCTTGCACAGCACGCTGGCGTACCACCGGCTCCCGCCCCGAGAGACCGTTACCGACTGCACCACGGCCCTGCCTGAAGAGACCAGCCGGTGCAGCGTCTTCGCCGATCCGTGCAAACGCACGGTCTGGAGCGCACCACCCAACCGAAGCCGCCGATATCCCTCCAACCGGAGAGCGGGCTTGGGCTTCTTGGCGTCATGGTGCAGGCGGAAGGAATCACGAGAGCGGAACTTCTTCTTGAACCTGGGGTAGCCCACCCGACGACCGGCCCGTTTACCGGTGTAGGAGTCGAGCCAGTTCTTCCACGCCCGATCCGCGTCATCGAAAGCGGACTGGAACACATAGGTGGAGACCTCAGCGTGCCAGGGAGCGATCCCGTCGATCCCCTTGGCCTCATCGCCGCGCACATGCTGGAAGGCCTTGTACACCGCGGGCTTGGTGGGGATCTTGTGCGTGCCCTTGAGACGGGCACGCGCCTCCTTCGCCTCCAGCCCCTGGGCCAGGAGGGTGTCGAGCTCATCGCGCCAACGCTGGTGGGCGTCCTGTTTCATCGCGAGCGCGAAGTTGAACGCCAAGCGGGAGTTACCAGCCCACCGCCGCAGGAGCTCGACCTGGGCCGAGGTGGGGTCCAGCGCGTAGCGGAACGCTTTGAGCACCTGCGCCATGACCCACCCCTCTCTGAAGTCGCACCGCGGTTCGACGTGTTCGAACCCAGCAAGGACGACTCTAGATCAGGGCTACGACAAACCAGCGACCGTCCGAAGAACGGGGCACTCTCATGGACTGGCGAAGATGCTTCGCGGGCGGATAGGACCGTCTACCGGTGAGCGCCGGAGCAGCTCTACTCGACAGCACCATAGAGGTCGGTCCCCAAGAGGTCTGCGATCTCGCAAGCGCCTTCAGGGCCGACCTCACGCAGGAGTTCTGCCAGACAGGAAGCCTTGGATTCAGGCGAACTGCCTACTCACGCCACCCCATTCCTGCATCATGATCATGGAAGGGATGTGCCCCATGGCCACCACTTTCTTGGAGCCCTACGTCCACTCATCGGAGGAGCTGACCATGACCGCATCTTGCAGTGTTTACCTGTACGGCACACTGCCTGAGAACGTTCGTCTGCTGGCTGACTGGGCACCACGGCTACACGATGGCACCCCGGTGGCCGTCTACATCGAGCCCACCGATGACAGATTCGCAATCTCGGTGGAAGTCGATGACGTGGACAGCGGGATCGCTGTCATCCATGAGCTACGCCGAGTGTGGCAGCAAGCCCGCCAGGTCTTGGGCCCCAACAGCTTGCCGCTCACCCAGGTCATCATCGAGCACGAAGATTCTCACCAACATTGGAAGGCCATGGACTCATGGCGTCAGGACAAACGCCTGGCCGACTTGCACGCGGATGGGTTCAACGGCATGACCGAAGCCAGCCGTCGTGCCCAAGATTCGTAAGTGCGGTCGCAGGTTCGAATCCTGTCGAGTTCGCCACAAAACCCCAGTTCAGAGGGGTTGCTTAGCCTCACCTGAAATGGTCTCCTCTGTTGATGGGGCCAGGGTAGGACCGAGGTGGGGCCAATTCGTCCCTTATGCCTCGCAAATGCCCTTGTTGATGGGCTCTGCCAGCATCCTGCGCCGTCCCCAGAGGTTGGCACGGCTTCAGAGGCGGTTATCTCCTTGGTGTCCTGCTGTGAGTGGTCATCAACCACTGTGTCCCTTTCCTCTTGCGGCGCTGCCCTGCGGACAGGGTAGTGGCGAGTACCGACATGCACGGGCGTTTCCCCTGGTTCTCATCGGTGTTGTCAGTATTCCCTGCAATGGCCGTCCCTTTCTGCTGCTTCCTCGAGGTGCCGTTGAGCACCGAGTGCTTCCGGGTGACCCAAGGCGGCTGACAGCTGGAACCGTTGTGCGCTGACGGAGCACACACGCAAGAGAACGAGAGCCATCACCCGAAAACCTCGCCTTCGTCCATCGGATGCTTTACCGACTTGTGTGCTCCGTTCGTGCTCTGCAGTTTTGGACCGGGACGTCAGCAGACGACACAGCGCGGCACGAAACGACATCCGGATTCGGATGGTGCGGGACGGAACGGCACGTAGCGACACGTGGTGGTACCAGGGCGCCGGACTTCTAATCCGACGGTCGCGGGCACACCATGATGTCCTGCACCGCAGGCCTCAGATTGTCTGCACTTCGGAAGGCCACATCGCTTCGACGATGAGCGCGCCGTGGCCTTCTTGGAGGCCTTGAACGGCATGGCCAGCCGATCCCAGGGGGTGGTGTTCACCCACCACGCCGACCTGGCCGAGCGGTTGCGCTCCTGCATGCGCTGCTTCTCTTCGAGCCTCCGCTACGCAGCGTCGCCGCTCTTGGAGGTGGAACATCGGTGATGACAGTCGGGCCAACACCCCCGTCCGCGGTGGCCACTGCCTCCTCCCAGGTGAACACACCTGCCGTGACTGCGGCAGCACGTTCATCCACCGCAAGCGTGGTCACCCGCTGGTTCTGTGCCCGAAGCGCCGAGAGAACGCCTGAGAAGCAGGGGATCTGAGGACAACGTGAGTGACACACCATGAAATTCAGACCATTCAGCGGGCACACCCGCGAGGGTGCACCAAACCGACTAAGAGCGCGCACCCTGAGGCTGCACGCTGCCCAGTGGAACGCAGGGCAACCAGGTGAACACCTCCCCCACGACCTGCGAATTCTCGCATCATAGCAGGTCATCCCACTTCCCCATCAGCAATTGCCTCCCGTCACTCGAGGTACCGGAACACGATCATCTGTAGGCGGACCAGCAGGTGATGTCTCCGATTTGCCGGAAGTGGAGTTCTCGTTTCCACCGGGAATGCCTCACCGGGGCTCATCCGAGGCATCGGCGTCTTCGGGAGCCTCGGTGTTGACCGTCCGAAGCCGGCGCGACTGGTACAGGTACGCACCGATGAGGCGGATGAACTCGTCAGCGCGATCACTCTCCCCAGTGAGCGCACCGGTCAGCTTGCCGAACGCCCCCTCGTTCAGCACTGCTGCGTCGGTCAGGGTTTCTCGCAGCACGGGAGAGGCCATGAACTGATCGAGCGCATTGTGGTCGATCTGATCAGCGATGCGCGAGTCCTCCTCAGCCATGCCGGCCGCCGCGACCACGAACCCCTCAATCTGCGGATCGGCAAACTCCGATCCGAACAGCGCGTTGATCCGAGCTACCACATCCGAGAGCAATTCCTGTTGTGGATCCTGCCGCGACATCCCTGTTCCGACCCCGGAAATGCCAGCCAAACTCGGTGTGTCATGGTCCCCGGACAGTCCGATATCGGCTTTGCCTTGATCAATCTGCCGGACCCTGCGCAGCTCGAGCCCGGACACGTCGGCGTCCGCGCTCGGCTCGTCGACCGCGAGTAGCCGGACCAGCTGACGAAGGAACTCGGCCAACTTCTCCAAGTGGCTGGTGCCGTAGTCGACTACCTGGGACATAAAGTCGTACAGGCGCACGTAGGAGCCACAGTCCTTGCGGAAGGTCTGCAGCTCACCGAGCGCCTGGCCATCGTTCCGCTCGGTCGCATCCGCCCATCGGTTCAAGAACTCATCCCGCGCTGGTGTGACCGCGGCAGCGAGAGCTGCATGGGACTGGGCCGGTGCCCACCAGGCCTCGGCGTAGCGTTCAACGTCCGCTGACGTGTAGATTCGCGCCTGGGCCAGCTTGGTCGCGAGCCGGTGGACGAGGTTCGGGTCCGTCGCTGTCTCAACATGCGCCTCGAGGTAATAGGTGAGGAACGCCTCGCGGATCTCTTCCGGATCGTTAACGAAGTCGAGCACGAACGTCCGGTCCTTCACCTCACCCGAGGGCGCTCGGTAGATGCGGTTAAGCCGCGACAAAGTCTGCACCGCGTGCACGTCGGGAAGCCGCTTATCCACGTACATGGCGCACAGCAGCGGCTGGTCGAAACCGGTCTGGAACTTATCGGCGACCAGCATTAGCCGGTACTCCGGTCGACGGAATTCCCGCGCCAGGTCCGAGCCCAAGTTGGGATTCATAGATGCCTCGGTGGCATCGGCCAGTCCGTAGACGTCGTCGCCGATCTTCCCGGAGAACGCCACGATGGTCCGGTAACCGTAGCGCTTCTGCGCCAAGTATTTGTCAATCTCCATTTTGTAGCGGACGGCGGCTTGGCGCGAGTCGGTCACGACCATGGCCTTCGCGTGCCCGTCAAGAAGGGGGGCAACGTTAGCGCGGAAGTGCTCGACGATAATCTCGACCTTCTGCCCTACGTTGGTTGGGTGGAGGTTCGCGAACCGCATGATCTTCCGCGACGCCACTTTCGGATCGACAAGCCGATCTGATCCGTCATCGGCTCCTTCACTCCCGGCAATACCGGCGACGACGCCGCTCTCGCCGTGCAGCTCGATCTCGAAGGCGGTCCTGTAAGTCTGGTAACCACGCAACACGTCGAGAATGAACCCCTCCTCGATCGCCTGCCGCATCGGGTAGACGTCGAACGCGACTGGCTTCCCTTCGTCGTTATCGCGCCCGAAAAGCGTCTTCGTCTTCGTCTTGGGGGTCGCCGTAAAAGCCAGCAGCGACACGTTGCGAGCCCTGACCCGCGCAGCAGTCTCGGCAGCGATCCGCTGTTCGCGGGCGACACCAGCCTCCACCACTTGGTTGACAATGTCTTGGCTGTCGAGCTCGTCCTCGTCAGTGACCTGTCCCCCCTCGGTGAGGACCTTCTTCAAGTCAGCAGCCGTCTTACCCGATTGCGAGGTGTGCGCCTCGTCGACGATCACCGCGAAGTTCTGATCGCTTAACGTCGTCTCTAGGAGTCCCTTGACGTAGGGGAATGTCTGGATAGTGACGACCACGATCAGCTCCGAGCCGGTCAGCGCGTCCAACAGCGCTCGCGACTTGGAGCCGCCGGATCGGCGTACTGCCGCGGAGTCGATGACCGCGACAGTGCCGACCGTGTCATCGACTTGCTCGACCGCCTGCTGCAGCTGTGCGTCCAGGACGCGGCGATCCGAGACAATCAGGACCTTGTCGAACACTTTTTCGTTCGACTGATTGTGGAGCCGGGCCAGGCGGTGCGCTGTCCAGGCGATCGTGTTTGTCTTACCCGAGCCGGCCGAGTGCTCGATCAGGTATCGGCGACCGGGGCCCTCCTCAGCGATCGTGCCGACGAGCTTGTTCACCGCGCGCCACTGGTGGTAGCGCGGAAACATCAGTGCCGTGGACCGCTTGATCTTGCCTGTTATGGGATCCTCGTCGGCCTCGGTCTTGAGGAACATCTGGGACCCGAGGATCGCAAGCCAGTTGTCGCGCTGCAGGACCTGTTCCCACAGGTACGACGTCGCAGCACCGTTCGGGTTGGGCGGGTTCCCAGCTGCACCGGTGTCCTCATGGCCACGATTGAAAGGCAGGAAGTACGTCTTCTCACCGGCCAGCTTCGTGGTCATGTGGACTTGGTTGTCGTCGACAGCAAAGTGCACCAAGGCACGGGTGCCGAACCCAAGTAGCGGCTGGCCCGCCGGGTTGCGGTCGTTGCGGTACTGGCTGACTGCTGTGCGCCACTCCTGCTTGAAAAACGACTTCAACTCACATGTGGCTACAGGTAGGCCGTTGACGAAGAACACCAGGTCGATCGACCGCGAATCGTTTCGCTTTGGTGAGAAGTGCACCTGCCGGACCACACGCATCCGAACCTTCCGGTACTGCTTGCTGACGTCCCGGTTCAGCGTCGTAGCTGGCTTGAATTGGCACATCCGCAGGTGCGCTGTCGCCCCTCGGGTGTGGGAGAACTTTCTTCGCAGCACGTTCAGTGTGCCACCACCGGAACTCATAGGCGTGTCCAGGCGGGTAACGAGGGAAGCCAGCAGTGCCTCGCGGTCAGCGGCTTCGGCAGGGGTGCCGACTCGCACGACCTTGGCATACTCATTGGGCTGCGTCTCTGTCAGCCACCAGTGCACGTCATCGGGCCAGATCGCCCGCTCGGCGTCGTAGCCGTCGTCGGTCTCGCTGTACTCCCAGCCGTGCGCGGCGAGGTACTCGGCGATTTCGATCTCGAAAGCCTTCTCGTGTGTCCCGTCAGGTGCAGCCAACGTTCTCAGCTCGCCTTTCTCGCCGTGCGTACGTCGATCTGTCCAGTCACCGCCGCTGCGATCAGCGCAGTACGCCGCTCCTTGGCCAACGTGATGTGTTCCTCAGCCTTGGCGATAAGGGCATCGATTTGCGTTGTCTGTTCGTCAAGCTCGCCGAGGATCAACTTCTGCTCCTCAACATCAGGGAGGGGCATCGGAAGGTTCGCGATGTCGTCTTGGCTGATGTTCAGCATCGATGAACTCGCGCCTGTGGCCTTCATCTCGATGAGCTCCCGCCACCGCCGACTTCCGAGTACTGTCGCGACAAATCGCGGCAGAGCCTGGCTGCGGTCTAGGTCGAATGCGTAGAGCTTGTCGCTGAGCATGAGACGGGGAAAGTTGCCCTGTGCTACAGCCGCGCTGCCGACAAGGTCACGAGTATTTGCGCGAGAGACAATGAGGTCTCCGGAGCGCACAACGGTTCTCGGGCGAGGAGCCTCACCGGCAGGCAACTCCTTGTTTTCGAATGGGCGGAAGACACCTCCGTTCGCAGCTCCCGCCTTCAAGACGGCCCAGCGTTCTACCCCATCGGTTGACCACGTGTAGCACTGAGGGCTCCAACCTTGGCGAATCGACCGAGTGATGTGCTTCAGCCTCCGACCACGGACTTCGAGTCGAGATACCGCCAGCTCATTCGCTGTTTGTCGTCGCTCCCGCAGTAGCCCGATAAACTCCTCCTGCTTCGCCACGAGAGAGTCGATCTGGCTCGTCTCCTTGTCCAGGTAGTCGGCGATGACCTGCTGCTCGTCGAGCGGCGGGAGCGGCATCGTGACCTTGTTCAGATCAGTGCTTCGAATGCCGACACGGGTCACACCCGCCGCTATGACGCCCCACTGGCGTGCAATGGGATCAGAGTTGAGCACCCAGTACAGGTACTTAGGAAATACCCTTCGCAGATCGGGTCGGACAATGGCCAGGTGGTACCCGCAGATCAGGTCATCAGCTTCATATTCTACGAAGGCTGGGATGCCGATATCGTCTGCAGTTTCGGAGTCCTTGGTGATGAGCGTATCGCCGACATGGATTCGGAACTTCTTGATCTGCTCGCGCGTAGCTGTAGCTGTCATGAAGTCGAGCGAGCTGACGATGGAGTCGTTCTTGTAGACGTCTACGTAGTTGCAGAGCCTGACGGGTGGCTGTCCCTCGACAGTGTGTTTGTCTGCGTTGCTTGGCCAAGCATCTGCGACCTCGAACAGACGAGCACCTGTCCATCCTGACGGGATGCCCCCGAGCCACTTGCCGACCCGCACTGTGACCGGGTCTGCAGCTTCGATACTCACGACTCCACCTCCCGCAACAAGGTCATGATCTCGCCAACGACACGCTCGAGATCCGTGTCGATCTCCTCGAGCGACCGAGGAGGCTCGTAGGTGTAGAAATGGCGGGTGAACGGGATCTCGTAGCCGGTCTTGGTCTTGTCCCAAGCGATCCAGGCGTTGTTGACGTGTGGTTTCACCTCGGCATCGAAATAAGCCTGGACGGTCTTCTCGAGAGCCTCGTGCGTCTTGGGGAATCCGCCCCATCCGAACGGGACGTTTTCGGTGTCACGCAGCGCCGGATTCGGTTCTATCTCGCCCTTCCGAGCACCCGAGGTGTACCGACAGATGTCGGCGGTTTCATCGTGAACGCCGATGGTCTGCCACAGCGCCTTGCGCTGCGCTGTCGTCAGGCCGACACCGTGATCACGGAGGTGTCCGGAAAATTCCTTAATGAACTTCTCACGGTTCAAGTACGGCTGATCTCCGAATGACTCCAGTGCCTCGGTGAGGCCAGTGATCTGGCTGAGATTCTTGTGCTCGGCAACCGCTCCGATGGTCTCCGGTGTGCAGTCGAAACGGAGCTGTAGCGGGCGTTCGACCGTGATGGTCCAGTATGCGAAGTCACGGTTCGCGAACACCTTGACCGGCAACATTGCCTCGTCGAGTCCGGTCTCGTCACCGACAAAGGCCCGCACGATGTCCTTACGGTGCGCCTCGGAGATCTCGATCCGCTTCGATCCGATCGACTTCCGCATCTTCGCCCCCAGCCTCTTGGCGTCGATGAGCTGCACCGTGCCCTTACGCTCGGGAGACTTTGAGTTCGACAGGATCCACAGATACGTCGGGATTCCGGTGTTGTAGAACATGTCCTTGGGCAATGCCACGATAGCCTCGACAAGGTCGTTCTCCAACATGTGGCCTCGGATATTCGACGGGCCGGAGCCTGCACCGCCGTTGAACAGCGGAGAACCGTTGAGGACGATGCCAGCCTTACCGCCACGGCCCGTACTGTCGACGTCGCGCATCTTCGACGCAGCATGTAGTAGGAATAGCATGGCTGCGTCACTGACGGCTGGCAGACCCGGGGCGAAACGGCCCTGGCCGCCACGGGCGTGCTCGTTCTTCACGTTGGATTCGACAGCTTTCCAGTCGGTCCCGAACGGCGGATTGGACAGTACGTAGTCGAAGCCCTGCTTTTCGAACCGATCGACGACGAGCGTGTCACCCTGACGGACGTTGGACGGGTCTTGGCCCTTGATGAGTAGGTCAGCTTTGCAGATCGCGTAGGTACGCGGATTGATCTCCTGGCCGAACAGAGCCGTCGAGGCGTCGGGGTTGAGCCCGTGCAGGTGCTCCTCGGCGACGGTGAGCATCCCACCGGTTCCGACCGTGGGGTCGTAGATCGACCGCACGGTGCCGCGATCACGTAGCGCCTTGGTGTCCTCCGCATAGACGAGGTCGACTAGGAGCCGAACGACGTCACGCGGCGTGTAGAACTGGCCAGCACCGTCGTTGGCAGACTCGGCGAACCGGTAGATCAGGTTCTCGAACAGGTCACCCATGTCGGCGTTGGACACCGCGTCCGGCGATAGGTCGATTTTCTCGAAGTGGCGGGCGACCTGGGCAAGACGCTCGCGGGCATCGAGCGTACGGATCACGGTCTCGAAGTTGAACGACTTGAACACGTCCAAGTTCGCGGAGAACCCGCCGACATAGTCGATGAGGTTCTCAGCCAGGTTGTTTGGGTCCTGCAATGCCCTCTTGAGTGTGTAGTCACTCGTCGTCCAGAAGGACAGCCCCGCGCTGTCCGCAGTGCGAGTGTTGAGCTTCAGGTGCGTGCGCCGCTGTTGCTCCCCTGGGTACTGCATCATGATTTCGGCCATCACCTCGCGGTGTGGGGCCATAACGCACTCGAGACGGCGCAGCACTGTGAAGGGGAGGATGACCGAGCCGTACTCGGCCTCGGCGTACGGGCCTCGCAGGGTGTCGGCGACGCTCCATACGAAGCTGGACAGGACTGACACGGCGGAAAGTTCTCCTGGTTTAGGAAGGGAGTGGACGGCTCGCCTCAGCCTATCGGCGCGCTCCGACAGCCAAGAGACGTTAAGGGATATGGGCTCCTGACCTTGTCACGTGCTCACGGAGGGGCGTGTAATAACCGTTGGCTGTCGTCAGCGCGAGACATTCGGCCTGTGCACGCTGTTCGTGGAGGGGGATGGGCCTGCGGCCTGGCTGGTGGGGTTAGAGCTCATCTTCATTTGGTGAGTCGGCGGTAGCAGATCAGCGTGCAGGCGATGCCAGCGAAGGCCAGGAAGTGGTCTGCCTTGCGCTCGTAGCGGCGGTGCAGACGGCGGCACCCGGCCAACCAGGCCATGGTGCGCTCGACCTGCCACCAGTGCCTGCCCAACCACTGCGAGGACTCCACGCCCCGGCGGGCCAGGCGGTGCACGACCCCCCGGCGCCGGAGCCAGCGCCGCAGGTGCGCGTAGTCATAGCCCTTGTCGCCGTGCAGCTTGCCCGGTTTGCGCCGCCGGGGCCCACGACGGGAGCGAATCGGAGCGATCCCTCCCCAAGGGCTGCAACGCTTGGCTGTCATGGGTGTTGGCCCCCGAGATCGCCATGGACAGGGGCAAACCTCGCCGGTCGGTGATCAGGTGGATCTTCGACCCCTTCTTGCCCCGGTCGACAGGATTCGGACCCGTCAGGTCCCCCCTTTGAGGGCCCGCATGTTCACCGAGTCGATCGCGCACCGCGACCAGTCCAGCTCGCCACGGGAACCGAGCTCGTCCAAGACCAGGCGGTGGAGCTTGGCCCAGACCCGGGCCCGGGTCCACTCGGTGAAGCGCCGGTGCGCGGTGGGCCCGGAGGGGCCGAAGACCGGCGGGAGCTGGGCCCAGGTACACCCGCTGGTGGCCACGAAGATGATCGCGTCCAGCACCTGGCGGTCGCCGTGTCTGCGCCGCCCGCCGCCTTGCGGGCGGGTGGGCGCCTCGGACACCACCCGCTGGAACAGTTCCCACAGCTCGTCCGGCACCAGCCGTTCCACCATCGACACAGGAGCAGGCTATCGAGAACCCAAATGAGATGAGCTCTGAGACAATTCAGCGGGTGCACCAAACGGGCTGAAGGCGTGCACCCTGAGGGTGCACGCTGCCCAGTGGAACACGGGGCAGCCCAGCGCAACCAGGTGAACGCCTCCCCCATGACCTGCAAATTTTCGCATTACCGCAGGTCAGACCACTCCCCCACCAGCATTCATATCCCGTCACTCACTCCAGAATCCCAGAGCTTTGACCTGGGAAAACGTGGCACTTCGAGGATCTATTTCAGATTGGGGTGCACCGGTATCCCCACAGCGAAGACCTTGCCATAGGACGCACCCCACCCCTCTGATCTCATCGCCAGTCAGCAGCCTCGTGGGGCCCCTCGACTCCCGCCGAGAGGCCCCCACGTCACCCGTCAGAAGAGGGCCATCTGCTGTGACTCTTCATCGTCACTGAGGTCGACGGCTGTATCGTCCTCCGCGTCCTCGTATGGGATGGCGTACTCGTTGGCCTTGCTCGCCAGGTGGAGGAGGACGGGAAGTTTCAGGTGCTCCCGGTAGTCATCACCTTCCCGCTGCTCATGCAGGAAGCGTGCCCACGCCGCTGGATCATCATCGGGAAGAAGCCCAGTAAGGGTGAACTGCACCAGCTGCGGAGTGCGAGCCTCGGCCGAAGGAACGTGAAGGTCGCGTGTCTTCGGAGTCCCGTCCTCAGCGAACTTGCCCGTTTCGACGGTGCGGGACGTCAGCTTGGCGACTCCCTTGGGCGTCTGAGCGCTGCTGGGCTTTCGGCCCGTGCTGTAGAAGACCCGGCCTCTGGTATCGTCCCCGGCCCGCCACAGTCCTTCGGTGAAGCCCGAGTCCTTGCCTTCAACGGGCGCCCACCACTGCGGTACCTCAGCCCGATCAGATGAAGCGACCCGGATCACGCGCATCCGCTTTCCGAGCACAGCCAGACGCTGGTCCGGCCCGTGTCCCAGCTTGATCCGATCCTGGAGAAGCCCGGCGTTACCCAACCACGGCCACCGGTTCCGGGAGTTCTGCGCGTGCAGAAGGACCAGCGTGTCCGTGAACTTGTACGGTTGGAGTGTCGTCCGGACAAAGGAGGCGACGGCGGCGATCTGATCCTGCTCATTACGTGGCGACTCGACCTGTCCGGTCAGGTCACACAGCAGGTCTCGGTAAGACACCCAGCCCTGGGTGTCGGGGCTGCACCCCATGATCTGCCCCTTGCCCCGGTTGAGTAGGGCGATGGGGGTGAACTGGGAGAAGCTGCTCTTACTCGCGACGTTGCGGCGTACCATCCAGAACGCGATTTGCGTGAGGTTCGCCGGGATGGCCCCGCCCTCTCCGGCACGCGGGACGAACGTGGCCCCGAGCTGACGCAATCCGTCGCTCCATGCCGACTCGATACGGTGCCGTGCCTTTTCTTCCCGCTCTTCTGGCGCGTCTTGTGGGTCGTAGGGCTTGGCGAACTGGCTCACGATCCGCGCTTGAGCAGCACCTGCCCGGATGGCGCCCTTTGGGTCCTGGGTGGGGGCGAAGATCCGCTTACCTGTGGAGGTCTTTACCCCGTCCAGCTCCACGTAGGCGACTTGAACGCCCCCACCGCTGTCGGAGAGGATCTCCTGCACAGTCTCCTTCACCAGGTCACGACGTTTGGCGGCTTCCTCCTTGAACTCGCCCCCTCGCTTCGGTGCGGTGGCCTCACCCAGGGGTCCTGTGATCTCGCCGGCCAGGCGAGCGGTGATTCGGACCGTTAGGTCGGGTGCCCGCCAGACCCAGGTGTCGGGTCCCTGGCCGTCCCGGTGGCCAGCGAGGTCCAGCGAATCCTCCGCGGCCTGGATCATCTGATCGCGGATCCCGGAATTCTGGTACAGAACCATGGCCGATAGGTCCGCGCCCTTGAGAACCTCGGCCAGATGGGCCCTGCGCTGCCGGGCGTTGCGGCTCTCGAGCCGGCGGTTCTCCTCCGCCAGCGCCATCTTCTTCGCCTCGTCGCCGGTCAGCTTCTTGGGCTTCTCCAGGGCTCGGTCGATGACGACCGTCCCCTTTGGCGGCTCCGCCCTGACCAGAGCGGGGATGGGCACGAACTCCGGCTCTAGGGCAGCGGCCACCCATTCCATGAGGCGACGGCGTTCTTCGGGCATGATGCCGGATCCGACCGAGTGCCTGCCCATGGTCGTGTGGTAGGTCAAGGCGAACTGTGGCCCTTGCCCCACGGTCAGCCACTGTGTCCCGTCCTTGACCAGACTCTCCGGGTCCGGGAACTCGTCGGTGATCGCGAGGTTCTCCAGCATGTTCATCGGTCCGCCAGTGCGCCACTCCGGGCGTTTGGTGCGCGGGTCCCACTGGAGGTAGGCGACGGCGAGCCGGTCGGGGGTGGGCGCCTGGGGCAGCAGCGTGGCGTCGGCCCTCAAGTAGGCGCTGGCGCCCGTGGTGCCTTGGAGGTTGGCTTTGCCACTGGTCCAGCGTCGGATCCCGGTCTCCACGTGTAGGCGGGGCACCGTAGAGAAGGGTTCGGTGCGCAGGTAGAAGCGCAGGTAGCCGGAGTAGTACCAGGGGTTGCCCGTGTGGTCGCGGCTCTTGGGTGTGTAGCTGAGGACATCCGAGATGAGTTCGGCTTCTTGGTAGCCCGCGGCACGATGCCAGTGAACCTCCTCCCCTGCGAACCGGTAAGGGCCCGAGGCGACGACCCGAGATGCGGCGTACTCGGGCAGGAGCCGGTACAAGGATGAGTCGGGGAGCAGAGTTCCACCCTCCGACACCGTGCCGCGGAGCAGTTCGACGGGCGTTCGCTCCCAGTTCAGGGTGGCTGGGTCCATCGTCCGCAGGGTGTCGAGCAGGGGGCGGTGCGAACCCGCAACGGTCCGTTGCGTCCCCTTCTCCTTGGGGGCCATGTCCTTCAGCCAGGCGCTGACGTAGTTCATCAGGGCCTGGGGGGAGAATTCCTTCTCCGAGTACAACCACGGCTGATCGGTGTTGGTCGGTGCCCACCGCCCGATGGAGACCAGGCCTGGGGCGACAACTCGCAGCAGATGATTGAGGCGCTTTATAGGCACGCTCTGGTGTTCGAGGACCTCGCTGCGTCCCTTTTCGGAACGTGTCTGTGCGTAAAAGTCCAATACGGCTTGACGCCAATGCTCGGGGAAGGTGAGGGTGTTCAGCTCGGTAGACAGGGTGTCGAGCCCGTCAGCGGGGACGAACGCGGCGGTGTGGATTTCCTGGTAAGCCATGGGCCTGGGGACTCCTTCTCGTGGTGACGGGCTCGTCAGTCCAGGTCTTCGAGGGCCCGATAGAGAGGGCCGTAGAGTGCTTCGACCAGTGAGCGGTCGATGGGCTCCGTCGACGGGTCGTCGGCGATGTAGGGGCGCAGGACTTCCCGCATGGCCACGAGAAGTCCGGTCTTGGGGGTGTCGATCAGGTTGCGGGCCTCCTGTGGGTAGAACGCCGAGTCGACGAACACCGCGCGCGCGGGGACGCCGCCACGTACGAGGCGGCCGATGACCTGCCAGATGACCACGAGCTGGTCCCAGGTGAAGGCGACCTTCTCCGTGCTGTTGAGGCTGGTCCAGGACATCCGCCGGGTGAGCAACCTGGTCCATTCCCTGCGGGCCCTGGCTCGGAAGTGTCGTCCCGCCAGGTCGGGGGTTCCGGCCGCTTTGGCCCTCTGGCGGAACTCAGGATCCAGGCCGCGGATCTGGCGGACCGCCCAGTCATGGATGGTCTGGACGGCGAGGGAGATGTCGTCGGGTCGAGGGTGGGGGCGGACCAGGAAGTACACCGTGCCGATGGCGGCTCGGCCGTCGGGCTGGACGATGTTGTGGCCGCGTTCGACGGACAGCAGTGGTGCGATGAGGATCTGTCCGTCTTGCCGGGGGAAGTCGGCGACGTCGCCTCGGCGCAACGTCATGGTGGTGTCGTCCAGGTCGGCATCGTCGGAGACGAGCCGTACTACGCGGCCGCGCCATTCGGGTTTCCGGTTGAGGTGTTCCCATGCCTTCGTGGCCTGGTCGTAGCTACCGACCAGCAGGAGGACGCGTTTACGCCCCTTGGGTAGGTTCTCCAGTTCCTGCTCCAAGAGACTCGGGATCTCTGGGAGCTCGGGGTCTCCGACGGCAAGCCGGTTGAGCATCTGTTCGAGGGTCTTGTCCCGTTGCTGTTGGGAGGGGTTGCCGGACAGCCGGAGCGGCTCTGCTGTGCCCGGCCAGGTCAGGATGAGCTTTTCGAACTCGGTTTGCTCGATGGCGGCGACTTCGTCCCTGTGGGGGCGCAGCACGGCGTGGACAGGGACGTGGAGGTGGTACCGGGTGGACTGCCCTGCCCAGCTCGTACCCGACATCAAGAGGACGTTGGGCCCTGGCCGGTCGTCTACCTCGGGCAGATGCGGTAGGGCTGTGAGGAGTTCACGTCCGACACCGCCGCAGCGGAAGAAGCGCAGTTCTCCGCTGCGGCTGCCGCCTTCCTGGACGCGTTCGTCCTGTTTGAACTGGAAGCCGAGGACGTTGCCCATCGGGGACTCGGGGATGACCGGATCGTAGTCACGCGAGGGCCTGCGAGAGAGGACGTTGGAGGTGCCCTGGAGGTTTAGTGCCGCTTCGACCCGGGGCCACAGGGTGGTCATCGTGTTGAGCCGGTGGTGCAGGACGGCGAGCATGAGGGTGAACTCGAACAGAACGGTGTAGGTGTCGATTTCCGCGGTGACCTCGCCGTCTTCTCCCAGCAGCTCGGTGAGCAGCTGTTTAAGGCGTGGGCGGGCGGTGGTGGACCGCTCAGAGGTCAACAGCTCCAGAGCCAGGTAGACGAGCCTGTTGACCCAAGGTGTGATGGTGTCGTCGTCTCCCGTGGACTCGTGCTCCTCGAGCGGAGCGTCCCGGAAACGATTGAGGATTTTCTCGACGTGCTCCATCGCGGCGGCGCGGGACGAATCGGGTGGTGTCTCCGCCTGGGTGCGGGCGACATCTGGGAACCAACTCCCGATGAGCAATTCGTGAAGCGTGAGGGCGCTGAAGTAGTCCTGGGCGATCCACTCGCGCAGTTCGGGGTTGCGGACCAGGAGTGAGTAGCACCGGTTCGTGGCTTTACTGGCGGTCTCTGAAGCGCTCGTCCAGTCGTCCACATCGCGTTTGGTCAGGTGCAGGCGACCGTTCTGGCCAGCGAGCTCGGATACGCGCCGATGATCGACCTCGTCCAGCCAGGAGTTCGTTGGACTGCCGATCAGAGTGGCTGAAGGCGCGAATGCGTCGTCCAGGCGCAGCTGGACTTGGTCGGCCTCGTCCACGATCATCAGGTCGCTGCGGCGGCAGGTGAGCTCGGCATAGCGTAGGCGCTCGCTGCCGGTCTGTACGGGGACTCCGCTGTGTACCAGCCCGGCGGCGGTGGTGACCCACACCGAAGCGGTAACGAGTGCACGTGAGGAGTGGTGGCGGGGGCAGGCTTTCCACAGTGGGCAGGTGTGCGGTTTCGGGGTTTTCTCGTCCTCGTCCTCGTCCACGGCTTCCGTCAGGGTGAGCGGATCCATGTCCACTGCCGCCTGGCTGGTCCCGACGGGGAACAGGCCTTGGCAAGGTGCTTGACCGATCTCCAACGGGGAAGTGGCGTCGAGACCGCGCAAGGCGTCCACCGGACAGGCGCTGCTCAGGTGGGCGAAGGAGGGGTCGTCATGGTCCAAGAGTGACCCTGCCCCGGCGCTGGCGATCCGGCGGTGCTGCCGGTGCAGGTGCTTGCCTCGGGTGGTCGCGCCGAGCACGGGCGCGGTGGCCACGCCCAGTCGGGTGAAGCGGTCAACGGTGTGCAGTGTCTCGGCGACGTCGGGGACGACGATGGTGACGCGCAGTCCGCGCTCTGTGACGGCCCAGAAGGTGAGAATGTCGCGGAGGGTGGACTTGCCTGCGCCAACCATGCCCACCAGGTGGCACAGACCTTCGATGGTGAAGATGTCCTGCTCCCCCTGTTCTCGGAAGCGGCCCTCGGTTTCGTCGCGCAGGAGCAGTTCCACCCTTTTCAGGCGTGCGACCCACTGTCCGGGTTTGGTGGAGGAATCGAGGGCTTCCAGCTCATCCATGCGATGAGCGGCATCCCTGAGCTGGGCGAGTGTCACCCGGATGGGCTCGCCTTTGCCCGGGGGAAGAGCGTCCAGGTCATGGACCGGGATCTCTTCACCCGAGTTGATCTGCTGCAGGAGGTTCTCATCGAAGGTGACCGCGTGGCGGGTTTCACCGGTACTGAACCGGTAGGATCCGGCACCCGCCACAGGAAGCTTGCGACGGCTGAAGGGGACAGGCGTGGTCAGGACCCGTTCGAATTCGGTGAACCTCTTCGGTGCCCATGACACCTCCTTGCGTTGAGGTGGGCCACCCGTTTCCTCGACCTCGAATCCGCGCAGCTCGACGGGGAGACGCTGGTAGTCCTCGAGGGCGCGAATCCACTCGTGGGGACGGGTGTGCTCGGTCAGGTAGTAGCGGGCCCGGCGAATCCTCATCCGGTTGGCGTCGGTCAGCAAGGGGGCGAAGACGTCGCTGTAGGGGTAGCCGCCCAGGAGCGTCCAGGTGTCGGCGGCGGCATAGCCTGGCACCGTGGTCGTGATCAGGTACAGGCCGAGTTCGACATCGAGCGCTTCAGCACGGCTGAGCGGTGCCTGTTCCGGCCACTTGGATCGGAGCTGAGAGGACAGGTTCTGGCGCCACTGTGTACGGTCACGCATGGGCGTTGATCTCCTCTTTGGCCAAAGTCAGAAGTGCGGTGTCACTGAGCAGCTCGACGCGACCCTTCATGGCATCGTCCAGGTGGTGGTCGAAGACTCTCGCGTAGTCCTCCCGGTCCTTGAACCGGTAGGCGGGAACCACCAGGAAAGCGCGGTCGTGCGGCGGTCGTATGGGAAAGGCGCGTGTTCCCCGACCGAGGAGGGCGGGGTTGGCCCTGTCCTTGACGTCGATGGCCCACACTGGCCCGTGGGGAAAGGTGACGCGCAGGTCGTAGGCGTCGAAGTCGGGCCACATCTGTACGCCCAGATCGAGATCGTGCAGAGCCTGCTCCAGGTCTATCTCGGCCAGTCCTGGTCCTGTGATGAACGTGCGCAGGGGGCGCTCCACCTGGTACACACCCGTGCGTTCCGCTGCGTCAATCGGTTCTGCCGGACGCACCGGCCCACTTCGTGAACATCGGTCGAGTTCGCAGAACCAACCGCCGTCCTCTTTCGGGACCAGGAGCAGTCCGCAGCGCGCGCAGGGCACGTAGGTGCCCTTGTGCAGATGTCGGGGGTTGACCGGTTGCCAGGACTTACGGATCTCGTCGTCCAGGAAGTTGAGGGCGGGATCCGCAATCAGCTCACTTCGACGTTGTCCTGTAAGCACCGGGTCGCTGATGACCGAGCGACGGAAGAGCTCATAGGATTCCGGCGCCTCCCTAGCTCGGGTGAGGTCGAGAACGTTGTACATGATCTCGTTCTCGAACAGCTCTCCCGCTGCGTCTTTGGCCGAGACCGCCCATTCCAAGCACTGCTGAGTGGGTGTCCGGGTATGGGGGTCGAGCAGGAGCGTCTCGGGCGGGACGGATGCGTCGATCTGGATTGGCCAATGCCCCAGAGGGGTGCTCGCCGCCCACCGGACGAGGTCGGGGACGCTGATCGGTGAAGGTGTCCCGGAACGCATGCATTCGAGGACTACGTGGTCGTAGGCCCTTTGGACCGTGGCGTCGTAGACGGGGTCTCGGGGTTCACGTACACGTGACATCCGGATGAGTGCGGTCGCGACCAGCCTGAGCAGACGCTCGCCCGTGAAGAAGTGGTCAGTCAAGCGATGTCCTTCATCTGATCAGGGCACCAGCGGGCCACGGGGCAGGTGGCGCACGCAATGCCGGGGCGCGTGGGAAAGGCCTGCTCGCGGTGCCAGGCCATAGCGAGGTCGTCGAGGACCTCTCGGGCACGTTCGACCTCGGCGGAGTCCCCCGGGTCGAGGGAAAACACGTCGCAGCCGTCGCTGGTGAGGACTTCCAGCTCCACCAGGCTGTCTTCGGGGGTGTTGTTCAGGGCCTTCTGAGCGAGTAGGACCACGGCGAGCGCGAGCTGGGGGAAGCTACGGAACAGCTTGTCGTGGCGAAGTCGTGCACTGTGCAGGGTCTTGGTCTCACGCCAGATCAGGACCCCGTCCACGCTGTAGAGAAGGTCAGGTTTTGCTTGGACGACCGTGTTCGCCTCGGTGTCGAGAAAAGCCAGAGGGGGTTCAGGTTCAGCGTGGGTGACATCTGCGAGCAGGGGGCAGATCTGGGTGTGGTGGCCGATCATGTGCCTGCCCAGCCGAGCTTGTTCCTCGTCCAAGTCGTGACCGGTCTGCTCCCACCAGTCCTCGGGGATGTCCTCGACAGTGCAGGGCGAGCTGTCCACGGCGGCGTGCTGGGCCTCCAACCAGGCGTGGACCGCGTGGCCGCGACGGTTGGCTGGTGTGTACTCGTGCTCCTTGGGAAGCCGCAAGTCCCTGAGGTGTGCCTGAGCCGGGCATCGGGAGATGTAGCGCAGAGCGGATGCCGATACGTGGCGAGGGCGGCCCTCGAGCGGCGGGACGTGCAGGACACCGGTAGTTCTTCGGAGGTCCGTGCACACGTGGAGCCGCTTACACGAAGCGCAGTCCGCCCCCGGCGTGGGCATGATCGTGTTGACGACCTCACGGACCCGCTCTTTCGCGTGGCGCTGATAGAGGGTGTGTGCCTCCTCGGGCGTTCCATCGAAGAGGTCGTCGCGAGAGCCGTCGAGCAGACCGATCTCGGCTATGCGCACTCTGGCCACTGGTGCGTTGGGGCGTGTTACGTGGAACGGCTCACGCCACTCCCTTCCACGAGGTTTGGGAGCAAGCGAGCCGTATGCGGTGACGAGCGCGGCCAGTGCCGTCTCAGCCTTGCTACGCCGTGCCCCATCAGCCTTGCCCATGCGCAGGAAGCGGAATTCACGCACGGTCCCGTCGGGGCTCTCGTACAGACGTCCCCAGTGGAAGGCCTCCCACAGCGTCCCGCCGCTCTCGTTTCCCCCGTGCTCATTGAGCACCCAGTGACCGCGGACCGGGCGCAGGTGCCGGTCCTGAAGTGTCCGTATGTGGGGACGATACGAGGCGACGGCGTGGACGGTGAATCGGGCAAGCCCTGTGTGCCGTTCCGCTTGCGTGGTGAGGTAACCCCGGTTGCGCCCTTGGTCGTGGGGGCTGAACTCGATCAGGTCGATGCCGTCCTGGACGGGCCCCAGAGCGAAGTCTTCGCCGCGGTTGCTGCCCCGAGGGAAGTCGATGTCCGGGACGAGAGCAGGCCTGGCTTTGACAGCGCGAGCAGCCGAGCAGGAACCAGGTGTCTTCGCGAGGTAGGAAGGGCTAACCCGGATGTGCGTGGGGTCTCCACGCAGGCCTGAAAGAATAGATGATTCAGACAAGAGGGACTCCAGGAACATTGGACGCATGTGCAACAGGAGATCCAAGCGCAACACCAGAACCACGTGTTTATGCCACTCAAGGACTGATCCGCGCCGGTTGCCCCTGACTTACCACACATGAAGATTGCTTACGTTGCTTTTTCGCAATCTGGACAAGTGTCCGCATTCGGGCACAGTGGGGATCCCGGGAGCGGGAGCTTGATCAGAGGTCACGCACACGAGGGTGTACGACGCCACTGACATTCTGGCCGCCAAGGCGACGACCTGGGCACTTCGCCGGTACGCCGAAGAGGAACGTGCCCAACGCCCGGGCCAATGGACACCCCGTCCGCAGGTGCTTCGCAACATCAACCCCGACCAACCTGCCCTCGGGTGATTACCGCTAGAACATCTGTCTTCCAAAAGTCCCGAAGCACACAAAACGAACAAGCGGGAACATAAGTCCTCTTCGACCGCTTGATCTATTCCGCTGTATTGGCACTCACTCGCCGTGGTGCACCCGGGAGGGTGCACCAAACGGGTTGAAGGCGTGCACCCTGAGGGTGCACGCTGCCCAGTGGAACACGGGGCAACCCAGCACAACCAGGCGAACACCTCCACCACGACCTGCAAATTCTCGTATCGCCGCAGGTCAGCCCACTCCCCCACCAGCATTCAAGTCCCGTCACTCACCCCAGAGCCGGAGGGCCCTGATCCAGCGGATCAGGGCCCTCCGGCGTTTCCACCCCCTCCGGCCGAAGCGCCCGCCACGCCCCTCCGTCTCGGAAGGCCGGGCTCCCCCTCGTGACATCCCGCGTCCGCCGTCCCTATACTCACCGGATCGGTCGGACCTCGAAATCGCTCGTGCCCGAGCACGGAGCAGCACCGGCGGACGGTTCGGGCTCGAGAAAGAGAAGGCGACCCGAGATACCCCGAACTGAGCGAAGGCGCAGTGCGAACATTTTTGGGAGCGCTTCCATGACGGTGGACCGGCCGAACCCGACGCGAACGGAAGGCATCATGACCGACCAGTCACCGCCCCGGTTCCCCCCGGACTTCCTCTTCGGCACGGCCACGGCCGCCTACCAGATCGAGGGTGCCGCCCGAGAGGGCGGACGAGGGCCCTCCATCTGGGACACCTACTCCCGCACCCCCGGAAAAGTGGCCCGAGGCGAGAGCGGCGACGTCGCCTGCGACCACTACCACCGGTACGAGGAGGACATCGACCTGCTCAAGGAGCTGGGCGTGGACACCTACCGCTTCTCCATCGCCTGGCCTCGCGTCATCCCCGACGGCGCCGGCGAGGTCAACCCCGAAGGCCTGGCGTTCTACGACAGAGTCGTCGACGCCCTGCGGGAGGCGGGCATCGAACCGGTGGCCACGCTCTACCACTGGGACCTGCCCCAGGCCTTGGAGGACGGCGGCGGTTGGAGGGTCCGCGAGACCGCGCACCACTTCGCCGCCTACGCGCGCGTGGTCGCCGACCACCTCGGCGACCGCGTCGAGCGCTGGATCACGCTCAACGAGCCCCACTGCACCGCGTTCGTCGGCCACGCCGTGGGACGTCACGCCCCCGGGACCCGTGAGGGCACACCCGCCCTGGCCGTGGCCCAGCACCTGTTGCTGGCCCACGGGCTCGCGGCGAGGGAACTGCGGGCCTCCGCCGCCGAACACGGACGCGAAGCCGAGGTCGGCATCACCCTCAACCCCGACCGGCTACTGCCCGCGACCGACTCCCCCGAGGACGCCGCGGCGGTCGACCGCGCCGAGACCCTGCACAACCGCGTGTGGCTGGACCCCCTGTTGCGCGGCGTCTACCCCGACAACGAGGAGGCGACCTGGGGTCCGATGGCCGACGGCGGCTACCGCGAGCCCGGAGACCTGTCGATCATCGCCCAACCCCTGGACTTCCTGGGCCTGAACTTCTACCGACCCATCCGGCTCCGCGACGCCCCGGTCCCCGAGGGGCCCGACCGCACCGCCGTGGACATCGGGGTGGAGGAAGTACCGATCGAAGGGGTACGGCACACCACCATGGGTTGGCCGGTGGTCCCCTCCTCCTTCACCGACCTGCTCGTGGACCTGCGCCGGCGATACCCGGAACTGCCTCCGATCCACATCACGGAGAACGGCTCCGCCGAACCGGACGAGCCCGACCCCGACGGGGTCGTGCACGACACGGACCGCATCGACTACCTCCGGGACCACCTCGGCGCCCTCGCGGACGCCCTCGCGGCCGGGGTCGACGTGCGCGGCTACTTCGTCTGGTCGTTGCTCGACAACTTCGAGTGGGCCTATGGCTACGAGCGCCGCTTCGGCATCGTCTCCGTGGACTACGACACGCTGACACGCACCCCCAAGGACAGCTACCACTGGTACCGGGACCTGATCCGGGAGCACAAGCGGCGCCGCGCCTCGATCGGCTGACCCTCACCACGCCGCGCTCCCGGTCGGACGAAGAGCGCGCACGCTCGACGAGGGGACACCGGACCGAGGACCGGCGGCCCTTCGCGCGGACGCGCCGACGGCGGTCCGGAACCCTCCTGTGCGGTGCCCGTGCGCACAGGTGGTTCCGAACCGCTACGGCCTCCCGCGGTGGAGCCCCCACCGGGCTCCGTCACGGGTGTGTCCGGCTTCGGGACGCGCGTCCCTCGTACCGGCGTGGAAACGTGCCGTCTCCGCGTGCGGTCACTGCGCCCTGCGACCGGCGCGCGGTGACGGTACGGCCTCCTCGACCGCCTCCGAGCCCTTCCCACCCTGGGGGCTCGGGGTCGGTCGGCCCGTTCTCGCCTCGGGCCGCCATCGACACGTCGCTCCGCCCGACCGGAGGGCGCGTCGTAGAGGGGGGATGCCGTCATCCGTCGACCGTTCTCCCTCGATCCGTGGATCGGGAGAGGTCTGTGTGAGGCCCGGGTCTCGGGGGGCCTCGTGCACAAGGGGAGGACGGCTCGTCCTGGACCCGCTCCGCCGTCGGAACGATCGGGCCGCCGACCCGTTCGTACCGCCGGAGAGCGGACCCACCGTGCGACCGGCCCTCGTCGGCGACGTCCACGACACGAACGCCGTCGACTCCCCCACCTCTGAGGACGACGACGTCCGAGAGGGCCGGGGACCGCACGGTCGAGGGGGATGAAGGGGTGGAGTGGCTCTCGTGCGAGGCCGCGGCCTGGTGGACGACCGGTGCGGTGTCCACCGCCTCGTCTCGCGTCCTGTCAGTGGCAGGGCCTCGAGGCACGTCATGGTCGACCAAGAGTGTCGGCGCGGCCTCCGCGACGTCGAAGCGGCGCCATGCCTCGCTCCGTTCCTCGTCGCGTTCGCCGAGTCGAAGATGGAGGTGGTCCTCCCCCGCCTCCGCCGCCCGGCGATAGGCCTCGGTCACGTCGAACTCGACGCCGCCGTCCACGGAACAGGCCTTCCGCCCGCCCTGGAGAGTCCGGGTGTCGAGCAGGGTGCGGGCCTCGGGCTGGTCGTTCCAGGTGACCCCGGTGTCGAAGGGGTCGACCCGGTACAGCTCCATGGAAGAGGAGCCCGCGCAGTCGTAGGACCACACCACCTCGGCGCGGAGCACGACCGAGTCCGCCACCGCTCCGAGGTCGGGGTCGACCGGGAAGCGGAAGAGGACCCTGCGTGTGTAGGAGCGGTCCCATTCGAGGTGCCCCACACCCACACTGGAGATCTCGGCGTCCTCGTAGGAGCGGTCGGGAAAGGCGCGGTCCACGTAGGTCCAGGAGGAACTCTCGACCTCGGTCCGGCCGGTCCCGGTGCCCTCCGAGACCGACGTGTCGGCCGCGTGGGCGACGTCGAGGTCATCGGGTCGTTGACCCTCTCCGTGGTGGAGGGAGGTCTTCGTCGTGTCGACGGCCCGGTTCTTCGAGGCCGCCGTGACGTCATCGAGGGTGGATGGCTGTTCGGTCGCCGTGGCGGGGGCGGTCGCCCCCAGCGAGAGAAGCAGGGAGCAGGCCGACAGAACCGCCGTCGCGCGGGTCAGGGAACGACGCATTACGGATGGTGCCTACACATTCAAGCTATGACCGAAAAAGAATTCGGGTGGGGCTCTTCCGCCCCCTTCCAACTGCAAAGAAGTTATCAAATTCCCCCAGCGGACGACAAACGATGGCGACATAAACACCGACCAAAAAACACGATGAGCATCAACAGAAACCCGGACCCATCAAGGCCTCGGAGACGCCGTGAAAAATCGAACACATGAGCGAATTTCATTCGGCGATCGCCAAATCAGGATTCCCATCCGGCCGAAAACCCTCTCCCTCGATCCCTGACCGAACCGCCCGCACAGCGGCGACTCTCGAGTCGATCCGACACGCGAGCTCCCCTCCCACTCGAACGCCGACCCACCTCACCCCCACCCCGACCATGAAGCAAGGGAAATCTCCCCATAACCGACAAAAGCCATCGAATGACACACCCCTATTCCCCACCGACCCCCCATTCCGAGAAGAAGGAAACCCCATCCCCGCGAGAAGGGGGTCGAGCACGCGACCCCCACCCGTGATAGGCACCGAAGGGGAATCGAAGAACGAGACGGGATCCGCCGGTGGACACACGCGCCCGTTTCGACCATGACCC
Source organism: Nocardiopsis alba DSM 43377 (assembly GCF_000341225.1). GTDB lineage: Bacteria > Actinomycetota > Actinomycetes > Streptosporangiales > Streptosporangiaceae > Nocardiopsis > Nocardiopsis alba. The sequence continues at coordinate 175,286 of NZ_ANAC01000018.1, read as the reverse complement.
GGACGAGCCCCGACAGGCCGACACGAGGAGCGCCCTCGAAGGACACCACCCCGACCCGGTTATGGACGATTCGTTCCAGAACCGTGTAGGGTGACGCCCATGGCGAGACCACGAGCCTTCGACCAGGCGGAAGTCGTACGCTCCGCGACGCGACAGTTCTGGCGGCACGGCTTCCACTCCACGAGCGCCGAGGACCTCTGTCGAGCCACCGGCCTCGGACGCAGCAGCCTCTACAACACCTTCGGCAGTAAGGACGGACTGTTCGCCGCGTGCCTGGAGGGCTACCTCTCCACCACCGGCGCACGCACCGCCGAGATGTTGGGCGACCCCTCACGGGGCCCGCTCGAACGGATCGAGTCCCTGCTCACGATGATGGCCGAGGAGGAGGCCGACCGCGCCGAGAACGGTGACCCGAAAGGCTGCCTGGCGGTCAACACCGTCGCGGAACTGGCCGACGATCCGGACCGCGCGGCCAGTGTGCGGAGCGTTCGCCAGGACACCGAGACGCGCCTGAGCCTGTTCGCCGACGTCCTGCGCACGGGGCAGGCCACCGGAGAGGTCACCACCGCCTCCTCCCCCGAGGGACTGGCGGCCTACCTCAACGCGGCGATCGCCGGACTCCGGATCTCCTCCCAGGGCGGGGCCTCTCCCGAAGCCCTGCGGGAGATCGTCCACACCACGATCCGCGGCCTGCGCCCCGCCTGACCTCCACTTCGACCACTCGTCCCACATCTCACCCTCGTTCTGGCCATTCCATTCCAGAACCAGGGTGCCCACTTCGCGCGCCTCCGTCGCTCGATTTTGAACCGATCATTCCAGAACTGGGGAACCCCAAGTGACCACCACACCGACCACAGGGCGCGTGCCCACCGCGGTCTACGTCCTCGCCGCCGGCATCTTCGCCATGGTGACCAGCGAGTTCGCCGTCGCCGGACTCATGCCCCAACTCGCCGAGACCCTGGGCACCGGCATCGAACAGATCGGTTACCTCGTCACCGTCTTCGCCGTGGCGATGTCCGTCGGCGGCCCGATCATGACCCTCGTCCTCCTCCGGCTTCCACCGAAGAGCGCCCTCATGGTGATCTTCGGCGTCTTCCTCGCCGGCAACGTCCTCGCCGCGCTCGCCACCACCTACCCCGTCATGGTCATCGCCCGCGTCATCGGGGGCATGGCCTCCCAGGCCTTCTTCGGTCTCTCCCTGTCCCTGTGCGCCCGACTCGTGGACGAGCGCATGCGCGGCCGCGCGGTGGGGGTCGCCATGAACGGCCTGATGCTCGGCACCCTGCTCGGTCTACCCTTCGCGACGTTCATCGGCGGCCGCTTCGGCTGGCAGTCCGCCTTCTGGACGATCTCCCTGCTCACGGTGGTGGCGGCGATCCTGACCCTCGCCTTCGTCAAGACCCCCGCCCCCGACGGCACCGCCGCCCGGCCCACCGCCTCGGTCGCCGAGGAACTCGCCGTACTGCGCCGACCGCGTTTCCTGCTCGCGATCGTCTCCAGCACCCTGATCATCGGCGCGACCTTCTCGGTCTTCAGCTTCTTCACGCCGATCCTCACCCGGGTCACCGGTTTCTCCGAGGGCACGGTGCCGCTCCTGTTGCTGGCCTACGGCGCCGCCACCCTCATCGGCAACACGGTCGTGGGCCGGCTGGCCGACCGGCACACCATCTCCACCCTGGTGATCGGCACCGGACTCAACGTCCTCTTCCTCACCGGGTTCGCCCTCTTCACCGACCTTCCTCCGCTGGCCCTGGCCTTCATGCTCGGTATCGGCCTGGTCGGAGTGACCATGAACCCGGCGATGGCGGTCCGTGTCCAGCGGGCGGGAAGCACCACACCGCTGGTCAACACGGTCCACAGCTCGTTCATCACGCTCGGTGTCATCGTCGGTTCGGCCTTCGGATCGGCGCTGATCCCGCACTACGGCCTTCGCGCGCCCATCGTCCTCGGTATCGGGCTGGCGCTACTGGCCGTCCTGGCCATCCTCCCGGCGCTCGCCGACCCCTACCTGCGCAACGGAACCCGGCGTGAGGAGACCGAGAGCGCTCCGGTCGAAGGCGAACTCGTCGGCCGTTGATCGCTTCGGCGGGGCGGGGACGTTCGCCGTTCGAGGGACCATCGGCCCGTTTCCCCGCTCCGCCTCTCGGGCACCCCCAGCGTCGTCCGTTTCCCCCCGCGCGGGCACCGGACAACCACTCCCCCTCCCCTAGGAAGGCGACGAGAATGTTCGGTGCCGAGCTCCGCCGACGACGGCAGGAGGCCCGGATGTCCCTGGCCGATCTGTCCGGGGTCACCCACTACAGCAAGGGGTACCTGAGCAAACTGGAGACAGGGGCCAAACCACCGACCTCCGAGACCGCCGTCATCTGTGACAACGCGCTCGACGCGGGCGGAGCGCTACGCGCGCTGGCCCCTTCCCGGACCCCGTCCGGCGACCCCGAGCCGAAGGTGCCCTCCCACAGCCAGGAGGTGTGGATCCTTCGCATGGAAGCCGATGGCAGTACCGAATTCAGTGGGATGGACCGTCGTACCGTGTTGTCCGCGGGGGCCGCGTCGTTGGTGACGGCGGCGGCCGGGCCCTCCCCCGTCTCTCCCGCCTCCCCCGAGACCCTGGTCTGGTTCCGCGAGCAGTTCGCGGCGCTTCGCGCCCTCGGGCAGCGGGCCGCGCCCCGGGTCGTCCTTCCTTTGGCGGTGGCTCAGGCCAACGCGTTGCGCCAACTGGCGGCCGGGACGAACGGACGTTCGGCGGAGGAGGCCCTGGGCCTGGCCGCCCGGTTCGCCGAGTACGCGGGTTGGATGGCGCAGGAGGCGGGCGACGACTCGGCGGCGTTGTGGTGGACCGACACCGCGGCGACGATGGCGGCGACCGCCGGCGATCGTGAGATGTGCGCGTATGTGCACGTGCGCCGGGCTCTGGTCGCGATGTACGCCCACGACGGGGCCCGGACGATCGGACTCGCCGAGCGGGTGCGCTCCGAACCGGGGGCCTCGGCGAGGGTCCTGGGGTTGGCCGCCAAACGTGAGGCCCAAGGGCACGCTCTCGTGGGCGACCTCGTGTCGTCCGAACGTGCCCTCGAACGCGCCCGCGAACTGTTGCCGGTACCGAAGGGAACGCCCTCTCCCCATGTCCTCGGCTCCTCCCACGTGGCCGACCCCGTGGGGGTGGCCCGGGGGTGGTGCCTGGTGGACCTGGGCCGTTTCGAGGAGGGCGCGCGGGTCCTGGACGAGGAGGTGGCCCGGCTGCCGGGGTCGGCGGTGCGGGCACGGACCAGGTTCGGGGTACGTCGGGCCCTGGCCCACGCCCTGGCCGGGGAGGTCGACCACGCGTGCGCCCTGACCGGAGAGCTGCTGGACGGTGTGGCGGCCTCCGGTTCGGCCACGGTCACGGCCGATCTCCGCCGGCTGTCCCAGGCGTTGACCCGCTATCACGGGCACGGGGCGGTGCGCGACCTGGGCCCTCGGCTCGTGGCCGCCCTGCACCGCCCCTGAAAGGGGACGCCCGCCCATCGTCGATGGGCGGGCGCGGTCCTCGTCTAGAACGGAGGAACGGACCCCGCCTCCTCCGGAGGGTCGTCGTCCTCGCGAGGTTCGGACCGCTCTTCGTTCCCGGCGGCGCCGGGCAGACCGAACCTCTCGCGCAGCCGAGGCGCCATGGGGCCAGGGGGCTCTGTTCCAGGACACGGGTGATCCGGTCGGCGGTCATGGTGCGCTTGTCATCGTCCTCGATGGAGGAGATCAGATCGACGAGGGTCTCTTCCGGGTCCTCACGGACGACGGTGGTCCCCGGGATCTCCTCCTCGACGTACCAACCTCCGGGGCCCCTGTCCCCCTCCGTCCTGAGGCCCGAGCCCTCCTCCGCTCCGATCCCCTCCAGGGCCGAGGCCAGATCGGGGTCCCATCCGCGCAGCCGTTCACGCAGGTCGTCCAGGTCCTTGCCCTTGCCCGCCTCGGACAGGTGGGCGAGCGAACCCACCCTCCTCATCGTGGTCTCGACGTCGGCGTCGTTGCGCACCAGGTCCCAGATGACCGCGTTGCCCGGCGTGGAGAAGACGTCCTCGGCGAAGTAGGTGCGTTTGGTCCGTTCGACGAAACGCTCCATCTCCCACCGGTTGTTCTCCTTGCGCATGTCGGCGATCCGCCTGAGCCGTTCGGCGTCCTCCTCCATGAGGCCGAGCGTCACGTCGTCCGCCCACACCTCCAAGAGGCCGTTGTAGACCGACGCCGCCTCGCCCAACCTCGCGGCCAGGGAGTGCAGGGCCATGTCCACCTCGTCGGCCCGGTAGCGTCCCACCTCGGCCTGGGCCTTCGTCACGATCACGTTCGCCGCGGCCCGTTCCGGGTTGCGCAGCCTCTCGTCGGGCTCACCGACCCATCGCCATCGCACGTCGGCGGAGAACACGAACTCGTAGTCCTCGGTCAGGCTCGCCATTCGTGTATCGCGTACCCGGATCGACCGGGTCTCCCGCCGTTCGTCCGGGCGGTCGGGTACGGGCGGGGGTCCCATCGTCATGGCCGTCGAGGTCAGGCGGGGGTCCTCTCCGCCGATGGCGGTCATCAGCAGCACCAGGGCGAGGAGCATGAGCAGCAGCGGCGCCCACACCCACGTCCATGGCCCGGCCAGCGGGTGGACGGCGAGGGGGACGACCACGGCCGCCACCACCATGATCAGGAGGCGGTTGCGCGCTTTGGGGCTCACGAGGGGGGTTCCTTTCATGCGAGGGGTCGGGGGGACAGATCGAGCCCTTGTGCCGCGTCGATGTGTCGCAGGAGCGCGTCGGCCCGGGAACGGCGGGAACCGGACTCGCCGCCGGAGGCCCAGCGCAGGGCCGCCGCGTAGAGGGAGGAGAGCCGTCCTGAGTCCATCGCCGCCGTGACCAGCCACCGGGCGAGGATGTCGGCCAGGGCTCCGGGATGTTCCAGGAGCCGCTCGCAGTAGCGGGAGGCCGCCGCGGCATCACGGAAGAGCACGACGGGAAGCCCCGCGCGGGTCCACGCTCCGACGTCGGGTCTCCTCGCCTGCGGTCGAGGACCGTCGACGAGTCTGGCGGGTGTGGTCAGATCCTCGAACAGGTCCCCGTCGATCGGCCTGTTCCTCCGGTCGGGGCCGGCCAGTTTGTTGCTCACCCGGCGCAGCAGCCGTCGGTACAGGAAGGGGTCCTCGGCCAACCGGAGCAGCGCCGAACGGGCGGCCGCCGCGGCGTCGGGGTCCTTGTTGCCCGCCAGGTGGTGCAACCGGACCAGGGCCTGATCGGGGTGGGTGGTGACCAGGACCTCCGAACAGACCGCGACCAGGACGTAGGCCGTGGCGCCCGGAAGGGCCTCGGTCCGCGCCCACCTGTAGATCTGCTGCCGCGCGGCCCCTCCGTGCCGGGTGTCCTCCAGGACCGAGGAGAGCAACAGCGCCGCCTGCGGACCGTGTTCGAAGGACCACTTGTAGACGCGTTCGAAGAGCTCCTCCAGCCGTTGGGCGCGCAACGCCTGGCCCGCCCAGCGTTCGGCGACGGCGTCCCGGTCGACCGGGGACAGCCCCGAGTCGTCCAGGCAGGTGTCGATCCACGCGGCGAACTCGCCCTGGAGGTGCGGATAGGAGTCCCAGAAGGCCTCGCGGACGGCACGACCGTAGCCCGGCGAGGAGAACCCGATCCGGCGTTCCTCGTCCAGGGTGACCCCCACACGGGCGATCTCCTCGGTGAAACCCGCCCTCTCCAGCGGAGGGGTCTCGTTCTCGGGGGTACGGACGATCGGCAGGAGGCGTTCGACGGCGGCGGAGTGGCGGTCGAGCTCGGCTCCTTCGAGGAAGGCGGCGGCCAGCAGGATCGCGCGGCCCCGCCCCTCGGCCTCGGCCACGGCCTTGTCCGCGGCCGGATGACCTTGCCCGAGCGCCCGTTCGAGCCGCTCCCCGAGGCCGACTCTCCCGCCCTCGCTCTGGTGGTCCTCTCCGGCGCGACGCGCCAGACCTTCGATCTCCGACATCGAGGCCCGGCCGAGCCACTCCACCACCGGTCCGGGGAGCAGGGGGAGCTCCAGGGGAAGAACGGTGCTCTCGTGCCGGTGATCGGGCAACAACCCGTATCGGACCAGGTGCCGGTACAGGACCTTCGTGCCGTGGGGACGGCGCAGGGTGACCGACCGTTCCCGCAGCTCGTCGGGGAGGTCGCGGACATCCTCCTCCTCCGCGAGGAGGATCAGCCGCGCCTTCACGTTCTGCGCCTGGGAGGCGAGGGAGACCAGGCTCGTCCGTAGTTCGGAGACCGAGCAGGTGAGCCCGGTCAGCTCCACCATGAGCCGTTCGCCTTCTTGGATCTCTCCGGCGTCGAGGGTGGGACGCGGATCGACCTCCACCTGGACCTCGCGCAGGTCGACGAGGCCTTCGCTCCCCTTCGGCACGAGGGTCAACTGGGCGCAGGTCCGTTTGCCCACGCCGGGAGGTCCGGTCAGGACCAGGACCCCGTGCTCCTCCAGCTCCCTTCGACGCTTCTCCTCGTCGTATCCGGGCGGGGCCACGTAGTGGGCGCGCAATTCCTCCAGGCGTTGCGAGGCGACCACGGTGCGGGGGCGCCGCAGTCGCCCTCGGTCGTCCATGGCGAACCTGGCGGCCTCGGCGGAGCCGGAGAAGTAGTGGTGGTGATTGATGTCGCCGGTGCCGTGGTGCACGGAGGCATCGTTGTACTGAGACCCCTCGCCGGTGTTCACCGCACCGTCGTTGCCCGAGATGATCCTCGTGGGGGGCGTCTCCACCGGTTTCACCCGGCCTCCCCACGGTGACGCGGGGCGTGGAGGTTCTGGACCCCGATCTGGTCACCGGTGCCGTGGTGCACGGTGGAGCCGTTGTACTGGTCGCCGCTTCGGTTGTGCACGGTGGAGCCGTTGTACTGATCGCCGGTTCCGTTGTGCACGGTGGAACCGTTGTACTGGGTTCCGGAGCCGGTGTTCACCGCCCCGGAGTTGCCGAAAACCACGTCGCGGGTCGTCCCGCTGATCTCGTTGACGCCCTGGAACTCGCGGGCCTGGGCGACCGTTCCACCGCTCACGTCGCGCATGGTGTTGGCCACCTCCGCGATCGGAGAGGAAACGGACCCCTCCTCAGCGGGCCGTTCGCCGATCTCGCCGAGCCGGGGCACGACCACCTCCACCGCCTCGATGACCTCTTCCAGATCGCTGTCGACCGAGCGGTGGTGGAACCGGCGGTACTGGCACCGGGCCAGGCCCCGCATGTCCTCGGGCAGATCCGCCTCGCGCAGTCGAGGGGCGTCGTCGAACAGGACGGGGATCACCGGGGTGCCCAGGGACAGGGCGGTGGCGATCTCACGTCGGGTCCAGTCGTCGGGGTCGTCGAGGGCCCGACCCACCCCGTCGGAGCGGTGCGGGCTGTCCAGCCAGGCCGGTCCGATGATCGCGATGAGGACGTCGCAACGGCGTACGGCCGCGTCGAGGGTCCGTACATAGTCCTGTCCGGCCTCGATCGAGCGGCTCGCGCGGAACGCCTCGTCCGGCCCGAAACGCCGGCCGAGCTCGCGGTCGATCAGCGTGGCCACGTGCTCGCCGTCGCCCGTCCTGTAGTTGATGAAACATCCCGGCATGGAGAACCCCTTCCGATCGGTCACCGGGGCACGCGGGCCGCGTACCCCGGTGACCGATCCTGGAGTGCCTTCGGCGGCCGGAAAAGGCCCAGGGACCCGTTTTCCCGAGGCCCGTCCGGTGGGAAACGGGAAACCCCGCGAAAAATCCTTCCGGGGAGCTCGGTTTCACCCGTGAACGGCCACATTCGGCCACCGGAAAAGTTGTGCCCCCGTTCGGAACACGAGATCCATCGAATGCACGTTCGACACGAGAGGGGTAGATGTCTCCAAGAGCATCACCCCTTCGGAGAGGCGACCCCACGGCGTTCATCTCCCGGTTCATCCAGAGGAGAGCCGATCGTCACCGGAATAGTGCGCACTCCCGATAACGCGCCCCTCCGCACCGGCGATCCCGAAAGGGTTTTTCGCCCCCCCGAGGAGGAAACCATCGAACCCTTCACCCGATTCATCGTCGACGCCGTCCACGGGTTCGGGTCGGAACCGGTGGCCCCGCCGTACACGGGGAGAGAATCGCCCTCGCCGGCGGAAAGGAACGTCGATCTCGGGAAACGCCCGCGGGCACCGGGGGCGGTGATGTCATCGGGCTCTCAGGGAACGGGCGATGACCAGAGCCAGAAGGAGCGGCGCGACCCCGAGGAGAGGGAGCGTTCCCGGCCCGAGCGGGCCGGACGAGACCACCCCGCCGAGCCGGCCCGCGGCGGCGATGCCGACGTTGAAGGCGGAGCTGTTGACGGCGAGCGCGAGGGCGGGCGCGATGCCCTCGGCCTTGGTCGCGATCCAGGTGTTCAGGGGCGGAAGGGTGGAGAAATAGGCGAACCCGACCAGTGCCAGACCCATCGCCGCTCCCGGCCCCGTCCCCGAGACGAGGGCCGCGATGACGAGGGCGATCGCGGTCATGGACAGGGAGAGGGTGAGCGCCCGAGGCAGGTTCCGGTCCGCGAGGCCCCCGCCGACGAGGTTTCCCGCCAGGCAGGCCGCTCCTTGGAGCAGGAGGATCGGGGCGACGGCCCGATCGGGCACACCCGCGCCGTCGGTGAGGAACGGGACGGCGTAGGCGAGCAGTGTCATCGCGCCGAGCCCCGCCGCCGCGCTCATCGCCACTCCGCCCAGGACCGACCCTCGGGTCAACACGCGAAGGGAGCGCGGACCGGTGGAACCGCGAGGGGCCTCGTCGCGGGGGAAGGAGATGAACACGAGCACCAGAGTGACGAGGATGGACAGCGTGATGAGACCGAAGGCCCACCGCCATCCCAGGGTCTGGGCCAGCAGGTTTCCGAGCGGAACCCCCAGAACCGTCGCCACTCCGAGGCCCAGGGTGATCCGGCCGACCTCGCGCCCCCTGCGGTCTTCCGGGGCGAGGCGGACGGCGGAGAGCATGAACGTCACGAGCACCGTGGTGTGCAGGGCCCCGGTGATGATCCGCGCGGCCATGAGCGTGGTGTAGGCGGGGGCGATGACCGCCACCACGGTGCCCGCTCCGTACAGGGACAGCGCGAGGAGGGCCAGACGTCGTAGTGGGAGTCTCCCCGTCACCAGGGACAGGAGCGGTCCGGCGACGACCGCCGTGGCCGCGTAACCGGTGACGAGCAGGCCGATGGTGGAGACCGGGACCGCCAGGGCCGTCGACAGGTGGGCGAGTACCCCGGCGATCACGTTCTCCGAGGTCCCCAGGGCGAACGCGCCGAGTACGAAGGCCCCGGCCAGAGGACGGGGCACACCCGTGGCACGGGGTGTATCGAGGGTTTGCGACATGCCGCCGACGCTAGACTCTGACATCGATGTGAGAGTCAAGTCGAAGGGCGGGGTCGTGCGTATCGGTGAGCTGTCCCGACGGTCGGGGGTGAGCGTTCGTTCCCTGCGCTACTACGAGCAACAGGGGCTGCTGCGTCCGGAACGTCTGCCCAGCGGGTACCGGATCTTCGATGAGCACGACGTGGTCCTGGTCCAACGCGTTCGTTCCCTCCTCGAAGCCGGTCTGAGCACCCGCAAGATCGTGCACATCCTGCCGTGCCTGGCTCAACACGAGGACGGGATCGGTCTGGCCTGCGCGGATCTGTACGACGAGCTCGTGACCGAACGGGACGGACTGTTGGAGCGCATCGACACGCTGCGCGCCTCGGTGGAGGCCCTGGAGGCCGTCATCGCCGCGAGCCCGCGAAGGACCGTCGAACCACTGTGAGCGGCCTTCGCCACGCTCGTGAAGACGCCCTGCGGTGGCCTTCGAACGGGGTCAGCGAGGGTCGACGCGTAGTTCCCGGTGGTCGTCCTGGAGCGCGTCGACGAGCGCCCGTACCGCCGGGGAGAGGGAGGTGCCGCGGGTCATCAGGACGAAGGTCGTCTCCGGAAGGACGGGCAGACCGTGCTCTCGGTCGACGAGCCCGTCCGGGGTGAGCGAACGCGCGAACGGCATCACGCCGAGTCCGGCCAGGGCGGCGGCGCGAAGCCCGCTGAGACTTCCCGAGGTGCAGACCACACGGTGCGCGCGCCCGACCGACATCAGCGCGTCCAGTGCCGCGTCCCGGGTCAGGCTCGGCCTGGGGTAGAGCACCAGGGGCACCGGCTGATCCTCCTCGATCTCGACCCCGGGCGCCGAGACCCACACCAGAGGGTCGCGGAACAGGGTGCGCGGCCGAAAGGCGTCCACACCCGTGGTGGCGTTCAGGCGCATCGCGAGCACCGCGTCGAGTTCCCCGGCCCGGAGTCTGCGGTGCAGCATGACGCTGAGCTCCACCGTGAACTCCAGATCGATGTGCGGGTGGCGGGCCCGGAACCGGCGTAGGAAGTCCGGGAGACGGGTCAACGCGAAGTCCTCGGAGACACCGAAGCGTACGCGCCCACGCGGTTGTGAGGAGGCGACCGCGCCGATCGCCTCGTCGTTCAGGTCGAGCATGCGGTGGGCGTAGCCGAGGAAGGTCTCGCCCTCGGCGGTCAGGCGCACGGTGTGGGTGTCGCGTTCCAGGAGGGTGCGTCCGATCTCCTCCTCCAGACGCCGCACCTGCTGGCTGACGGCGGACTGGCTCAGGCCCAGGCGTCGCGCGGCCCCTGAGAAGCTGAGTTGCCCGGCCACCGCGACGAAGGTGCGCATCCGGGTCAGGTCGAGCTCGTTCCGCATGGTCATCACGATAGGTGCAGACAGTCAGTACGGTATCCCCGTTTCCGAATGAACACCCTGCCGGCACAGTCGAAGGATGCTCTCCCGTCTACCCCGTTTCCTGGATCCGTTCCTGCTCCTGCTGGTCCTCCTCCCCGTCGTCGCGACCCTGGTCCCGGCCCGAGGGACGGCGGCCGACGCCCTGGAGTACATCACCGTCGCGGCGATCTGTCTGCTGTTCTTCCTGCACGGGGCGAAGCTCTCCCCGTTGGAGGCGCGTCGCGGTTTCTCCCGGTGGCGGTTCCAGTTGCTCGTCCTCGGCTGCACGTTCCTGGTGTTCCCGCTCCTGGGGCTGGCGATCGTCGCGTTGCCGTCCTCCGTACTGAGCCCGGTGATGGCTACGGGGTTCCTGTTCCTGTGCATCCTGCCGTCGACCGTGCAGTCCTCGATCGCCTTCACCTCGATCGCCCGGGGCAACGTGGCGCTGGCCGTCAGTTCGGCGTCCGTCTCGAACGTGCTCGGCGTGGTCCTGACCCCGCTGCTCGCCGCGATCCTGCTGGGGTCGACCGTCGAGATCACCACCGAGTCCCTCCTCGGGATCTTCGGACAGCTCGTGGTGCCCTTCGTCGCCGGTCAGCTCCTGCACGGCCGGATCGGACCGTGGTTGAAGGAGCACCGCCGGATCGTTTCGGTGGTCGACCAGGGGTCGGTGCTGCTCGTCGTCTACGCGGCGTTCAGTGTGGGCGTGACCCAGGGGCTCTGGCAGGTCGTTCCCCCGACCCAGCTGCTCGTGGTCATCCTGGTCTCGTGCGTGCTGCTGGCCGTCGTGCTCGGGCTGTTCACCGGCCTGGGCCGGCTGGTCCGGATGGAACGGGCCGATCGGGTCGTGCTGATGTTCTGCGGCTCGAAGAAGAGCCAGGTCAGCGGGCTCCCCATGGCCATGTTGCTCTTCCCGTCGGAGCAGGTCGGGATGTACGTGCTCCCGTTGATGATCTTCCATCTGATCCAACTGCTCGTTTGCGCGGTGATCGCCCGCCGGGCGGCCCTCTCCGTTCCGGAGACCGAGTAGGCGGACGAGGCCCCGGCCCGCTGAGTCTCGCCCCGGCCGCCCCCGTCACCGCGGCCCGGGTTCGCCCCGGGCCTAGAGGATCGCCTCCACCAGGGCGGACGGTTCGACGCCGTCCGTGGACAGCGTCCGAGCCTTCGGAAGGCGGGCCTCGATCGAAGCGCCCTCCTCGACACTCCTCGCGATCGCCCGTCGCAACCCCTCTCCGCCGATCCCCTTCCGCGGGTCGCCGGGGAGGGGCGGCCCCACGCCTTCGGAGCGCAGTCGGAGTCGTTCCTCCAGTGTCGCCGGACGGGCTCGCAGAACGACGCTCTCGGTCTCGTCTCCCAGCGACCGCGCCGTGTCGGGGTCCGCACCGACCACGACCGTCCTCGCACCGCCCGCCGTGAGAGTACCGATCAGTGCCCGCGCGTTGTCCGCGCGCAGGCCGGACAGGTGCCTCCCGTGCGGATCCGCGCCGAGCAGACCGAGTTGTCGTGTGTCGACGTAGGCGACCGCGCGCCCCTCCCCGGCCATCCTGGAGAAGGCCCCGAAGCCGATCGTGGACGTTCCGACTCCGCCGGGCCCGGTCACCAGGAGCACACGCCCATCGCTCCTCGCGGTGTCGGCCGCCCTCTCCGAAGGCGCGGCCTCCGCGAGCACGGGTCCCAGGCGTTCGAGTGTCACGGCGGCCAGGTGGTCGACCACCCTCTCCCTGGTCATCCCGCCGGTGTCCAGGTGAAGGTCGACCCGACCCGTATCCACCCGCTCGGCGTACGCGACGGCCTCATCGGCCCGCTCGACCGCCCAGCCGCGGTGGTGGATCCGTTCGCGGAGCGTGGCGGCGTCGGCGCTCAGGTGACAGAGGAGGATCCGTTCCCGGTCCGCCCCGGGCAGAAGGCGGGCGAGATGGCCGGGGCCGTCGACGAGACCGGCGACCAGCAGCAGTCGTGCCCCCGCCTCCCGATAGCGAGGGGCGAGAGCGGCCAGACCCGAGGCGACCAGCTCGGTCTCCTCGGCGAGGACGCCGGCGGCCAGACGTACCTGGTCGGCGTCCACGAAGGCCGCGGTCACGCCCCGTTCCGCCATGGCCCGCAACATCCCATGGCCGGCCGTGGACTTTCCCACGCCCGACGTCCCCGACAACCACACCACCGGCATCATGCCGTCACCCTAGGGGGAGGTTCGGCGGCCCCTCCACCCGTTTTCCCGATCCTCGCGGGCAGGCGCTCCCACCAGGGGTATCCCCAGACAGAGGCGGGTCGATCGCGAATCATAGGATGTCTCGAATCAGGAGAAACGGGACACTTACGTGCTCCCCCGACGCCCGGAGGACCCTTGTGAGCACCGTCGATCCCGCCGCCGCGCGGGAGGCCCGCCTACGGCGACTGATCGGAAGTCCCAAGGCCCTCGTCCTCACCCTCATCGGCGGGCTGACACTCGTCCTCGCCGGCGGCGCCGTCGGTTACGCCGTCGCGGCGATCATGGACCGGGTCCGGGTGTCGACGGTCAACAGCGTCTTCTCCGACACCGAGTCGACGATGGCCTACTGGGTCACCCCGATCGCCGCCATCGGCTCGATCATCGGTTTCCTCGCCTACAGCCACTGGAGCCACCGATATTCGGGCGGGCGTTCCATCCACCCCCGCCCGGTGACCCTCTGGTTCCTGGGTATCGCCGTGACGATGTGGTGGGCGACGACCTACCTGTGGGCTCCGGTCGACATGGTGGGCACCGCGGTCGATCCGGTCTTCGGTGAGCACGAGGCCTGGGGCGCCGGCGCCTGGTTCTCCTACGCGATGCGCTGGTGGGCGCCGGGCCTCGCGACGATGCTGTTCGTCCTGTCCCTGCTCTTCGGGGTGCTCTCACGGGTCCGGGAACGAAGAGGGCGGGAGCTCCTCGATCGGCTGCTGCGCGAGGGGACCCGCACCAACGGTGAGGTCACCGAGCTCACCCTCCCCGTTTCGAACGACTCCGGCCCCTCCGTGACGCATTGGACGTTCTCCTTCACCGACCTTCAGGGACAACGCCGTTGGGTCCAGCGGATCCAACGTCTCCCCCGGGGCCGTGTCCTCTCGATCGGCGGCCCGGTGACCGTGCTCTACGACCCGTCCCGGCCGCACGACACCTCACGGATCTTCGTCGCCCTCGAAGGCGGGGACCGGGCCGAGGACTATCTCGGCCCCGGCCTCCGCCCCTAGGAACACGGCGAAGGGCCCGGCCGGCGCTGGAAGGCGCCGGGCCGGGCCCCGGGTGACCCGTCCGGAGAGGGAGGACGGACCCTCCCGGACGGACGCGGCGGACGGTGCCGCTGGGAAGGGTCAGTCCGTGGGGGCCACACCCACGGCGACCGCGAGGTCCTGCCAGGACATGCCCGATCCCTTGAACACGTTGGGTCGGTCGGTCCGTCGTGAGAACTCCCCGCGCACGAGCGGGGCGAGGCCGAGCAGATCGTCCTCGGTGAGGGTGCCCTCGTCGATGGCGATCACCACGTCTCCGCATTCGCGCAGCGCGGCGCTCCGCTCCTCGACCACGACCTGGGAACGCCCCATGAGGGCGGCGTCGAGTTCTCGGCGGTCCGGTTCGTGCGAGCCGATGGCCACGACGCACGCCCCGTCGCGCACCATGGACCCGTCGAACAGCGGGTCGGCGCTGGAGGTGGCGCACACGACGAGGTCGGCCTCGGCTACGTCGGTCGCGGTCCCCGCCTCGACGGTGACACCGCGTCCGGCGAGTTCCTCGATGGCCGCCCTCACTTTGTGCGGGGTGCGGCCGACGAGTCTGATGTCGGTGAACTCGCGGATCCCGGCCATCGCGACGGTGTGCTCCACGGCCTGGGGTCCGTTGCCGAACACCACCAGGCGGGAGGCCTCCGGCGCGGTGAGGTGGTCGGCGGCCACGGCCGAGGTGGCCGGGGTGCGCAGCGAGGTGAGGCTGACACCGTCGACGAACAGGCGCGGGGTGAGGGTGCGCGCGTCCATCAGCACGTAGGTCGCCTGGATACGCGGCAGTCCGAGTTCGGGGTTGCCGGGCGCCACGGAGGCGACCTTGACCCCGACCCAGTCGCCCAGGGTCGAGGGCATGAGCAGCAGATGGCCCGATCCGGCGTTCGCGTGGGAGCGGGCCGGGTCGTCCGCCGGGTCGAACCCGTCTCGCAGGGCCTGCTCGATGAGCCGGCGGGCGCGGTCCGGGTCGATGCGGCGGTGGACCTCCTCCGCGTCGACGAACGGAAGTCCGTTCACGGTCGGCGGCGTGGTCTGGGCCGTCGTGTTCGTTTCGATGCTCATGCGTCGACCTCGGTCTTCTCGGTTCCTTCACGTCGGGCGATGGCCGCGGTCTCCTTGCGGACGACGCGTCCCGAGACTGCGACGGCGGCGAAGGAGATGACGGCCAGGACGACCAGATAGGAGGCGATGGGCCACCAGGCGCCGTCGAAGCGGGCGAGCAGCCAGGTCGCCAGCAGCGGGGCGGTACCACCGGCCAGCGCGGCACCGATCTGGTAGCCGAGGGTCACACCGGTGTAGCGGACCCGGGTCGTGAAGATCTCCGAGGTCAGGGTGCCCAGGGTGGCGGTGACCGGGGGCCAGGCCACGCCGAGGCTGATGACGACGGCGGCGTACACGGCCCAGTTCATGCGCAGGTCGAGCAGCAGGAAGAACGGGGCGGCGAAGGCGGCGATGAGGACCACGCCGCCGAGGAAGACGGTGGTGCGGCCGAGACGGTCCGAGAGCGATCCCATGAGCAGGATGGAGATGGTGCTGACGAGGGCACCGGCGCTGACCGCGTTGAGGACCACCGACTGCTGCATGTCCAGGGTGCCGGTGGCGTAGCTGACCACGAAGGTCGCGAAGATGTAGAACGGCGCGGTCTCGACGACCTTGGCGCCGACCGCCACGAGGACCGAGCGCCAGTGGTCGCGCAGGGTGTCCTTGATCGGCAGTTTGGCGATGTTCCCGCTCTTCTTGGCCTCTCGGAAGGCGGGGGTGTCGGCCAGTCCCTTGCGGATCCAGAGGCCGACGAAGACCAGGACGAGGCTGGCGATGAAGGGCAGCCGCCATCCCCAGGCCTCGAAGGCTCCGTCGGGCAGCAGGCTGACGAGCGCGAAGGCGATCGTGGACAGGAGCATGCCGATGGTGACGCCGGTCTGGGGCACCGAGCCGAAGAAGCCGCGACGGTTCTTGGGCGCGTACTCGTAGGCGAGCAGCAGCGCCCCGCCCCATTCGCCGCCGATGGCCAGTCCCTGGACGACCCGGCAGAGGATGAGCAGGATCGGGGCGAGGACGCCGACCTGGGCGTAGGTGGGCAGGAGACCGATCGCGACGGTGGCGCCGCCCATCATCGACAGGGTGATGACGAGGGTCTTCTTCCGCCCGATGCGGTCACCGATGTGGGAGAAGACGATGCCGCCGAAGGGGCGGATGAAGAAGGTGAGCGACAGCGACAGGTACGACAGCATCAACGAGATGACGGGATCGTCGTTGGGGAAGAACTGCTTGTCGAAGATCAGCGCCGCGGCGGTGGCGTACAGGAAGAAGTCGAACCACTCGATGGCACTGCCACTGAGGCTGCCGATGAGCACACGGCGGTTGGTGGCCGGTTGGCCGACCGCGGACTGCTGGGAGGACACGCAGTACTCCTCGTGTCATGGCCCACGTGACGCGGGCCTCATGATGTGAACTTGTGCAACGTACAATTTTACGTTGCACAAAGCAAGACCACTTTCCAGGTCGATCAAGCCGTGACCTGCGCGGGACCGTCCCCGAGCGCGCTCTCGGCAGCGTTCCGAGGCCCTTCGAACCCGCCCCTGGAGCCCTTTCAGACCTCTTCGCGTCCCGCCCACACACCGCGCACGTGACCCAGGTGCCGCCGCATGAGCTCCTCGGCCCCGGAGACCTCGCGGGCCTCGATGAGGTCGAGCAGATCGTGGTGCTCCTGAGCGGTGGCCCCGAGCCGGTCCTCCTCGTACAGACGCCTCAGCGCCGACAGTCGGGACATCCCGCGAAGACGGCGGATCTCCTCCACCAGACGCCCGTTGCCCGCGATGGCCAGCAGCCGCAGATGGAAGTCGGTGTCGGTGGCGATGAACTCCTGGAGTTCACCGGCGGCGGCGGTCGCGTTGAGTCGATCCGCCAGCGGTCGCAGGAGCGCGACCTGCTCGGACGTCGCGATCCGCGCGACCCGACCGACCGTGGGCACCTCGATGAGCGAGCGCAGTTCGATGATCTCGTCGAGGACCACGTCCCCCACCTCGACCACGCGGTAGCCGCGGTGCCTCAGCGGCTCCACCAGCCCCTCCTGGGCCAGCTCCATCATGGCCTCGCGCACCGGGGTGGCGGAGACGCCGAGACGTTCGGCCAGCGTGGGGGCCGAGTAGATCCGTCCCGGTTCGAGTTCGCCGGCCACCATGGCCTGACGCAGCACGTCCGTCACCCGGGACCGCAGGCTGCTGTTCTCGGCGAGCGATCCGATGACCGATGCCGACCGCCCCCGCGGCGCGTCGATGCTCATGTGCTGTCGTTCCTCCCCGCACGGACTTCCGGAGCTCCCAGGATGTCATGCCCGACGCACACGTCATCGCCGGTCCGCGCCTTCGTGGTACCGCCATCGACCACCCTGTCCTACAATCCAGATGTCGTCATCATCTGAATGATGACGACATCCGAAACGTGACCGGAACCCCCGGACCGGACCCACGAGACGACGCACGGCACGGAAGGCACGCCCATGAGACCCGTGACGACCCCCATCGACCTGTTGATGCTCCGCGGCCTGCGCTGTGTCGGACTCGGCCCTCCGGAACGGTCGCCCTCTCCCCGAGGCGGTCCCGACGTCGACACGGAACCGTCCGCCCCCTCGCACGAGGACGCGACCGTCCACACCGTCGGGCCTATCGAGGGGCGGGTCTCCGCCCGCGCACACCGCCGCCCGAACGGCTCACGCCCCGCCCCGAGCGGCGATCATCGCGCGCAC
This sequence comes from Nocardiopsis alba DSM 43377, assembly GCF_000341225.1. Taxonomy (GTDB): domain Bacteria; phylum Actinomycetota; class Actinomycetes; order Streptosporangiales; family Streptosporangiaceae; genus Nocardiopsis; species Nocardiopsis alba. Next base: position 157,600 of record NZ_ANAC01000018.1, on the reverse strand, counting down.
CCCGGGGCAGACGTGCCTCCGCACGAAGACGCACTCCTCCAACCGCTCGGCGTCGCCCGTCGCCACCTTCAAGCGAACACCCCGCGCCACCCGGTAGGGACGCGAGGTCAGCACCGAGCCCAGGGCCCGACGCAGCCGGGAGATCTCCGCGCGCACGCTCACCACGTGCTCCTCGTCCCCGTACAGGACACGGCTGAGCGCGGCGGCTCCGATCCCCTCCTGCCCGACCAGATGCATCAGGAGAAGGATCTCCGCGTGCCTGGTGGTGAGCCGGGAACGCCAGGAACCTCCCCCCACGACCTCCACCGTCGGTTCCCCCGATAGATCCAGTCGTAGCTCTACGAGATCGCGTCGAGGGACCGATGGCGGACGCAACAACCACCCCTCCCCCACCCGCTCGGGCATGCAGAGCCCCATCCCCGGCACCGCGAGCGCGCGCCCCTCGGCGGGGGCCGCGACCCGGTCCAGGGTCGGCGGCCCGGTGCCCTCCGCCACCCACCCGTCGTCGTCCACGAGCAGGTACGGCCCCTTCCTTCCCGCGGAGCGGACCCCGGAGGCGACCCTCAGGCGTTCCAGCCGGGCCCGATGGTGTTCGGCCAGTCGCAGCTCGACCAGGCTCGCGGCCCCCGCGACGAGGGCGGCGACCATGGGGTGCAGGGTCAGAGCGGGACCGCTGACGTCGACGACCCCGAGCATGCGCCCCGTCCTGGGGTCGTGGATCGGCGCCGCCGTGCAGTACCAGGGGAGTTGGCACTGCTCGAAGTGCTCGGCCGCGAACAGCTCCACCGGCTGGGCCTCGGCCAGGGCCGTGCCGATCGCGTTGGTGCCCACCGCGGACTCGGTCCACCGGGCCCCCTCCGCGAAACCGAGCCGGTCGGCGCTCATCCGGACCCCGGTGGCCCCGTCGCGCCACAGGACGATCCCGTCCGCGTCGGTGACCACCATCAACGACCGGGAGAGCCGGGCCGCGGAACCGACCATCCGGTGCAGTTCGTCGACGACGGACGACAGAGGCGATTCCCTGCGCCTGTGCTCGACCTGATCGGCGGGGAGCACCGACCGGAGGTTCCCGCCGTCGGGATCCAGCCCCATCTCCAGGACCCGCGACCACGATCGGGCCACGAGGATGCGCGGTCGTCCCACGGCACGGGAGCCGCCGATGACCTGGTCCCGTGTTCGACTCAGTGCCCGGGCGTGGGAGGGCAGATCGGTTCCGGGGGAGATCGCGTGGAAGGTCGTCACTCTTCACCGTCCTCGTCGGCGCGTCGGGGGCGGTGGATCCGGGACGGTCGCGCAATCGGCCGCAACCCTTGTGGGGCCTCCACCGAACGAGTTGTGATGGCGATCACGTTACGCCAAGGAGGCCGTCTCATGACAGAATCCGCGAAATCCGGGGCGGGGGAACGGGAACCGACCGCCGTCCGCCATCGTGCGGAGACCTGGCTCCACGCCTTCGAGGAGGCGCTGACCGAACGCGACACCGCGCGGGCCACCGGAATGTTCGCCCCCACCTGCTACTGGCGCGACCTGGTCGCCTTCACCTGGAACCTGAAGACCGTCGAGGGCCACGAGGAAGTGGAGACGATGCTGCGCTCCGTCCTCGACTCCGCCGACCCCTCCGGCTTTCATCTCACCGAGGAACCCACCGAGACCGATGGCGTGATCGAGGCCTGGATCGCGTTCGAGACGGCCGTCGGCCGAGGCCGAGGACATCTGCGTCTGCGGGACGAGGGCGCCTTCACCCTGCTCACCACCCTCTATGAGCTCAAGGGCCACGAGGAACCCGAGGGGGAACGGCGCCCTATGGGGGCCGAGCACGGCGCGCGTCGCGACCGCGTCACCTGGGCCGAACGACGCGAGGCCGTCCTGGAGGGGATGGGACGCTCCCACCAGCCGTACGTGGTGGTGGTCGGCGGCGGGCAGGGCGGCATCGCGCTCGGCGCCCGGCTGACCCGGCTCGGAGTCCCCTACCTGGTGATCGACCGGCATGAACGCCCCGGCGACCAGTGGCGCGGTCGCTACAAGTCCCTCTGCCTGCACGACCCCGTCTGGTACGACCACCTCCCCTACCTCGACTTCCCTCGGAACTGGCCGGTCTTCGCCCCCAAGGACAAGATCGCGGACTGGCTGGAGATGTACACGAAGGTCATGGAGGTCGACTACTGGTCCTCCACCACCTGTCTGAGCGCGAAGCACGACGAGGAGACCGGGGAATGGACGGTCGTGGTGGACCGGGCAGGCGAGGAGATCGTGCTGCGCCCCCGACATCTGGTCCTGGCCACGGGGATGTCCGGCAAGCCGGTGGTCCCCGAACTTCCGGGGCGTGACCGCTTCCTCGGAGATCAGCACCATAGTTCGCGGCACCCGGGCCCCGACGCCTATCGGGGGAAGAAGGCCGTCGTGATCGGGTCGAACAACTCGGCCTTCGACATCTGCGGAGCGTTGTGGGAGAACGACGCCGAGGTGACCATGGTGCAGCGTTCGTCGACGCACGTGGTCAAGTCGGATTCGTTGATGGACCTCGGGCTCGGCGACCTCTATTCCGAACGGGCCCTGGCCGCCGGGATCACCACGCAGAAGGCGGACCTGACCTTCGCCTCGATGCCCTACCGGATCATGGACACCTTCCAACGTCCCGTCTACGACCGGATCAGGGAGCGCGACCGGGAGTTCTACGACCGCCTCGAACGCGCGGGCTTCCTCCTGGACTGGGGCGACGACGACTCCGGGCTGTTCATGAAGTACCTGAGGCGCGGTTCCGGGTACTACATCGACGTCGGCGCCGCCGATCTGATCGCGGACGGACGGGTGCGCCTGGCGCACGGTCAGGTGACCGGGCTGACCGAGACCTCGGTGGTGTTGGAGGACGGCACCGAACTGGAGGCCGACCTGGTGGTGTACGCGACGGGATACGGATCGATGAACGGTTGGGCCACGGACCTGATCGGACGTGAGGTGGCCGACCGGGTCGGCAAGGTGTGGGGGCTCGGCTCGGACACCACCAAGGACCCGGGGCCCTGGGAGGGGGAACAGCGCAACATGTGGAAACCGACCCGCCAGGAGGGGCTGTGGTTCCACGGCGGCAACCTGCACCAGTCACGCCACTATTCGCTGTATCTGGCGTTGCAGCTCAAGGCCCGCTACGAGGGGATCCCCACCCCCGTCCACGGACTTCAGGAGGTGCACCACCTGTCCTGAGACCGAGAGGCCGACACCACCGGCCCGGGAGGGCTCCCATTCCACTTCGTCCAAAGTATTGACGAAGTGGAACGGCGCCGGCAACGTACCCGGCAACGGCCATGGGACGACGGATCGGAGACCCACCGTGCATGACGACCGGCGGCTGATCGAGGCACGACTGGAAAGGGCCCTGCGGGAACGCGTACGGCCCGCCGTGTACGGGGAGTCGATCCCCTTGGAGGTGGCGCGCTGGGACGTCCCGGGCGAGCCCGTCCCGGTCGCGGAGGGCCTCGCCGCGCCGTACGGGCCGGCCCGGGTGGGCGACGCCTGGGGTCCGGCCTGGGGCACCACCTGGTTCCGACTTCGAGGACGGGTCCCGCGGGAGTGGACCGGTCGCCGGGTGGAGATCGTGTTCGATCTCGGCTTCGACCGGGCCATGCCGGGTTTCCAGTGCGAGGGTCTCGTCCACCGCCCCGACGGGACCGTGGTCAAGGGGCTCAACCCGCTCAACGCGTGGATCCCGGTGGGCTCCCCCGTCGAGGGGGAACAGGACGTGGAGTTCCACGTGGAGGCGGCCGCCAACCCGATCATCCTCGGAGATCCGCCGTTCACCCCCACCGATCTGGGCACGGCCCCCGGCCCCCGGGACGAACCGCTCTACCGGCTGGCCCGCGCCGACCTCGCGGTGTTCGAGGAACAGGTGTGGGAGCTCGCCCTGGACCTGGAGGTCGCCGGTGGACTGATGCTCGAACTCGACACCGGCGACCCCCGTCGGTGGGAGCTGCTGCGCGCGCTCGGCCGGACCCTGGACGCTCTGGACCCGCAGGACGTCCCCGGGACCGCCGAGCGCGCCCGCGAGGTCCTGGCCCCGACCCTGAGTTCCCCCGCCTCCGCCAGCGCGCACCGGGTGTCCGCGATCGGGCACGCCCACATCGACTCGGCCTGGCTGTGGCCGCTGCGCGAGACCGTCCGCAAGGTGGCGCGCACGAGCGCGAACGTCGTCGGGTTGACGGCCGACCATCCGGAGCTGGTGTTCGCGATGTCTCAGGCCCAGCAGTGGGCCTGGCTCAAGGAGCACCGTCCGGAGCTGTTCTCCCGTGTGCTGGAGGAGGTGGCGGCCGGCCGGTTCGTCCCGGTCGGCGGGATGTGGGTGGAGTCCGACACCAACATGCCCGGCTCCGAGGCTCTGGCCCGCCAGTTCACCTTCGGCAAACGCTTCTTCCGTGACGAACTGGGGGTGGACACCCGAGAGGTGTGGCTCCCGGACTCCTTCGGGTACTCGGCGGCCCTGCCCCAGCTGGTGCGCCTGTCCGGGTCCCACTGGTTCCTCACCCAGAAGATCTCCTGGAGTCGGACCAACCGGTTCCCGCACCACACCTTCTGGTGGGAGGGGCTGGACGGCACCCGGGTGTTCACCCACTTCCCACCGGTGGACACCTACAACTCCGAACTCACCGGTGCGGAACTGGCACACGCCTCCCGCAACTTCAGGGACAAGGGCGACGCCACCCGCTCCCTCGTACCGTTCGGCCATGGCGACGGGGGCGGCGGCCCCACCCGGGAGATGCTGGGCCGGGCCGCCCGGCTGCGCGACCTGGAGGGTTCGCCCCGGGTGACGATCGAACACCCCGAGGAGTTCTTCGCTCGAGCCCACGCCGAGTACACCGACGCCCCGGTCTGGTGGGGCGAGCTCTACCTGGAGTTCCACCGAGGGACCTACACCAGCCAGGCCGCCACCAAACAGGGCAATCGACGTTCGGAGCACCTGCTGCGCGAGGCGGAGCTGTGGTCGACGACGGCGGCGGTCCGGGCGGGGGCCGACTACCCGTACGAGCGTCTGGAGCGGATCTGGCGGACGGTCCTGCTCCACCAGTTCCACGACATCCTCCCCGGGAGCTCGATCGCCTGGGTGCACCGTGAGACGGCCGTCGCCTACCGGGAGGTCGCCGAGGAGCTGACCGACGTCATCGCGCGGGCCCAGACCGCACTGGTCCCCGAGGGCTCCGAGGCCGGGGACGGCGTGCTCTTCAACCCCGCCCCGCACGAGCGTGACGGGGTCCCCGCGCTGGGCGCGCTCCCCCGCTCCCGGGTCGCCCGAGACGACGTGCCCGAGGCGCTCGTCGCTCCGGACGAGGACGGATTCGTCCTCGACAACGGCCTGTTGACGGTGCGCGTGGACCGGCGGGGCCTCGTCGTCTCGATCCTGGACCTTTCCGAAGGGGAGCGGGGACGCGAGGTGCTCGCCCCCGGGACGACCGGCAACCTGCTCCAGCTGCATCAGGACGTCCCCAACGGTTGGGACGCCTGGGACGTGGACGAGTTCTACCGGAACAACGTCACCGACCTCACCGAGGCCGACTCCGTCGCCGTCCCCGCCCCGGAGGAGAGGGCGGAGGCGGGTCTCTCCTCCACCGCCGCCGCCGTACGCGTCAGGCGCTCCTTCGGTTCCTCCTCCGTCGTCCAGACGCTCTCCCTGGAACCGGGGGCACGAAGGCTGGACGTGGCCACCGAGGTCGACTGGCACGAGCGGGAGAAGCTCCTCAAGGCCGCGTTCCCCTTGGACGTGCACGCCCGGCGCTCCCGCTCCGAGACCCAGTTCGGCCACATCGAACGTCCCACCCACACCAACACCTCGTGGGACGCGGCCAAGTTCGAGATCTGCGCGCACCGTTGGGTGCACGTGTCCGAACCCGGCTACGGGGTGGCGGTGCTCAACGACTCCACCTACGGCCACGACGTCACCCATGACGCGCGCCCCGACGGTGGGACCACCACGACGGTGCGGCTGTCCCTGCTGCGGGCGCCGCGTTTCCCCGACCCCCTGACCGATCAGGGGGTCCACCGTCTCCGCTACGCGCTGGCCCCGGGCGCGGAGGTCGAGGACGCCGTCCGCGAGGGCTACCGGATCAACCTTCCGGTCCGGGAGCTTCCGGGCGCCGCGGTGGTGGAGCCGCTGGTGACCGTGGCCGACCCCGGCGTGGTCGTGGAGGCCGTCAAACTCGCGGACGACCGCTCCGGCGACGTGGTGGTGCGCCTGTACGAGGCACGCGGCGGACGCGCTCGAACCGCCCTGACCACCGGCTTCCCGGTCCGCGGGGTGAGCGCGGTGAACCTGTTGGAGGAGGACTACGAGGAGGCCCCGGAGCTCCTCTCCACGGCCCTGGCGGACGAGGGCGAGAAGGACGCGGGGAGCCCTCATCGGGTGGAGCTGTCCCTCCGCCCCTTCCAGATCCTCACCCTGCGGTTGATGCGCTAGCCCTTCATCGCGCCGCCGAGGGCGAAGCGACCGCCCATGGCGCGGGAGACCGCCATGTACAGCGCCACGACCGGGAGCGTGTAGAGCAGGGAGTAGGCGGCGAGCTCTCCGTAGCGCACGCTTCCGTACTGGCCGAAGAAGGTGAACACCCGCACCGCGGCGGGCATCTTCTCCGGGCTGCTGAGCAGGATGAAGGGGACGAAGAAGTTGCCCCAGGTGGTGACCAGGGTGAAGATCCCGACCACCGCCAGGCCCGGCGCCAGCAGCGGTGCCACGAGGTGACGCAGGGACTGCCAGGCGGAGGCCCCGTCCACCCAGGCGGCCTCCTCCAGGGCGATGGGGATGCCGTCGATGAAGTTCTTGGTGAGCCAGATCCCGAACGGCAGGGTGCTCGCGGCCAGGAACAGGGTGGTGGCGATCAGCGAGTCGAGGAGACCGACCTGTACGAACATCCCGTAGACGGGGACCATGATGGCGGTGATGGGCAGGCCGGTCGCGAACAGGACCGTGTACAGGAACGGTCTCCGGAACCGCAGGTTGTACCTGGACAGCGGGTAGGCGGCCAGGACCGAGCAGACCATGGTGATCAGGGCCGCTCCCCCACAGGTGAGGAGGCTGTTCCAGAGCGGCCGATAGACGATCTCCTCGGTCATGATCGCGGTGAAGTGGTCGAGTGTGAGCGAGGTCGGCGGTCCCGCCCTCAGCGAGGGCTCGGAGTCGACGGCGGCGAACACCATCCACAGGGTCGGGGTCAGGAACAGCACGGCCAGCAGCCCCAGGAGAAGATGGGCGAGCAGGCCTCCGGCCACCCGGCTCGGGGCGCTGACCACCATGCGCGCCCCGCGACGGGTCCTCCGTGTCCGGTTCATCGCCGCTCCTCCTTACCGAGCATGCGCACGTAGACGATCGAGAACAGGCCCGCGACGACCAGGAGCGCCAGGGCGATGGCGGTGCCGTAGCCGAGATCGCCCATGCGCAGAGCCTCCTGGTACATCAGCAGCGGCAATGTCGTGCTGCGGGCGCCGGGACCGCCCGAGGTCATCACGAAGATCAGCGTGAACACCTGGACGGTCTGGAGGGTGATGAGCAACAGGGTGGTGGCCAGGGTGCGGCGCAGCAGCGGCAGCACCACGTGCCACAGCACCTGGAAGGGAGAGGCGCCGTCCACCCGAGCGGCCTCCTCGAGGTCGTCGGGCACCTCGGACAGCCCCGCGGAGTAGGTCATCATCGAGAAGGCGGTGCCCTTCCAGACATTGGCCAGGATCACGGCGAGCAGGGGCGCGGTGAACAGCCAGTTCTGCTCTCCCGCCCCGAGGAACCCCAGGACCGCGTTGAGGGTCCCCTCCCGTTCCAGGAACGCGTACCAGACGAACCCGGCCACGACCTCGGGGACCACCCACGCCCCGACGACGATCGCGCCGACCGCGGCCCTGACCGCCCCGTGGCGGGCGCGCGTGAGCAGGGCCAGGACCAGGCCCAGCACGGTCTGCCCGAACACGCTTCCGATCAGGAAGAGGGCGGTGAGGATCGTGGCGTCGCGGAAGCGGACGTCGGTGAGCAGGCGTTCGAAGTTGGCGACGCCGACGAAGTCGGTCCGCGCCGCGCGGGCCCCGGTCAGAGCGGCGTCGGTCAGCGAGGCCCACACGGTCCACAGGATGGGACCGGCGAAGAAGGCCAGCAGGAGGAACAGGGCGGGGCCCATCGGGACGGCCCAACGGGCCGCCCTCGACCAGGTCCGCCCCGGCCCTCCGGAGCGTTCGGCGCGAGGTCGGGAGAGGTCCCCTCCTCCTCGCTCCAGGTCACCGGAGGCGCCCACCGGTCAGGATCCGTCCGTCACGTTCTCGGGACCCACGATGGACTCCAGCTCCCTCGTGTAGGTCAGCGCGGCCTCCTCCGGGGTGGTCTCGCCCAGCATCACGCTCTCCGTCGCCTCCTGGATCGCCAGGGAGACCCTCGGGTACTCGCTGTAGGCGGGACGGAAACCGGTGACGTCCACCAGCGCGGCGAACCGTTCGGCCATAGGCGCCCCCTCCAGGAAGCCGGGGTCCTCGGCGACGTCGGAGCGGACGGGGATCTGTCCGCCCTCGACCGCGAACCCGACGGCGTTCTCCCTTCCGAGCGCGTAGGTCATGACCTCCCAGGCCAGGTCGGGGTCGGTGGCATGGGCCCCCATGGACAGGGCCCAGCCTCCGGACATGCTCGTCACCCCCTCGCCTCGACCGTCTCGGGTGGGCATGGGGGCGAACTCCATGTACTCCTCCCACTCGGGCCAGGGCCGGTTGGCCTCCTCGATCCACGATTGGGTGGCCCAGGAGCCCTCCAGACTGATCGCCATATCCCCTGCGGGGAAGCGTTCCTCGTTGTTGACGGTGCCGATGTTGGCGTCCAGCGCGTCCTGTGGGGCGTGGGTCAGTTCCTCCTCGAAGAGGGTCCACACGAATTCGAGCGCGTCGGTGAACCCGGGCCCGGCGGCGACCCACCGTCCCGAGTCCTCGTCGAAGAGCGTGTCCTCGGTACCACCGAGCAGCATCTGGAAGCCCTGGAGGGAGGCGACCTCCCCCGCCGGAGTGCCCGCGTAGACGTTGAGCGGCACCACGTCCGCTCCGTGCTCGGCGCGGACCGCCCGTGCGGTGTCGAGTACCTCGTCCCAGGTGGAGGGCTCCCAGGGAAGCGGGACTCCGGCCTGTTCGAGCAGGTCGGAGCGGTACCACAGGCCTCGTACGTCGGTTCCGAGCATGACCCCGTAGCGGGTCCCGTCCAGAGAGGTGACCGCCTCCGCCTCCTGTTCGCCGAAGTACTCGGAGTCCTCCCAGGAGTCGAAGTATTCGTCCAAGGGCGCCAGGTACCCGGCGTCGGCGTCCTGGTTGATGGTGAAGGTGTCCTCGTAGATGAGGTCGGGCGCCTCGCCGGGGGAGCCGTTCATGAGGTTCACCTGGGTCTGGTAGTCCTCGGCGGGGGCCTCGATGGGGACGAGTTCGATGGTGACGTCGGGGTGGTCGGCCTCGAACTCCTCCTTGACGCGGTTCATCAACGAGTCCATCGCGATGAAGGTGCCGTACCTCTGGTAGGCGATACGGACCGTGTTCTCGTCCCGTTCGGCCGGGGAGGAGCAGCCCGCGGCGATCAGGGTCAGGAGTGAGGCGGTCGCCGCCGCCCGGATCGTGTTCCGTCGAGTTCCCCTCATCGTCTACCCCTCGCACAGCGGTGGTGTGGAACGCCGGACGACCCCAAGCAGTGAGCCGTATCACATGCTTACTCAAAACCTTGGATAAAGGCAATGGGGCAAGTCGGATATACAGGCGGTTACCCTCGTGATCGGGGCGGGCCCCGTACCCCGCCCGCCGGTGAGGCGGAGAGAAGGCGACGTATGCGCACCAGCACGAACCTGCTGTGGCTGGGAGACCTCAACCAGAGCAGGGTGCTCGACGCGGTGCGCCGGGCCGAGGGGATCAGCCGGGTCGACCTGGCCGCGCAGACCGGACTGACGGCTCAGACCGTGTCCAACATCGTCCGCCGTCTCCTGGAGGACGGCCTGATCCTGGAGGACGGTCGCGCCACCTCGCGCGGGGGCAAACCCGCCACCCTGCTGCGCCTCGACCCCGGCGCCTACTACGCGGTGGGCATGCACATCGACCCCGCGTCCACCACTCTGGTCGTCACCGACCTGGCCGGACGCGTGGTGGTCCGGGCCCGACGACGCACCCCCTCCTCCCAAGGCCCGGAACGGGTCATCGCCGCACTGTCCCGCTCGGTCCACGCCCTCGTGGCACGGGCCCCCGCACCCGACCGGATCCTGGGGCTGGGGGTGGCCGTCCCGGGACCGATAGACCGAGGCGACGGGGTCGTCACCCCGCCCCACCTGCCGGGCTGGAGATCGGTACCGCTGCGCGAGGCGCTGGCCGAGCGCACCGGACTACCGGTGGTGATCGACAACGACGCCACGGCGGCGACCATCGGCGAACGGTGGGCCGGCGGGGGCGAGCGCTCCGAGGACATGGCGTTCGTGTACGTGGGGACCGGTGTGGGCGGCGGTCTGGTGCTGGACGGTCGGGTCTATCGGGGCGGCACCTCCAACGCCGCCGAGATCGGTCACGTGACCGTCGACCCTCGGGGCCCGTGGTGCCCCTGTGGCGATCGGGGCTGCCTGGAGACCTACGTGTCCCCCCACGCGGTCGCCTCCGAGGCCGCGCGTCTACGCGGGGACGACGCGGCCGACTTCGAGCGCGGACAGGCCCGCACGGTCGCCGCCTACCGGAAGGTCTGCCGTGAGGCCCGCACCGGGGACCCGGTCGCCTCACGGGTGATCGAAACCGCCGGAGAACGGCTGGGAGAGGCCGCCGTCACCCTGCTCAACCTGATGGACGTACCGATGGTGGTCCTGGGCGGCTGGGGGATGTCCCAGGTCGGCGACCTCTACGCGCGAAAACTGGCTCGGGCCGTCGCGGAGCGCACCATCGCCCGTTCGGCGCGCCGCCTCCGGGTGGAGCCCTCGCTCATCGGCGAGGACGTCGGCGCCATCGGCGCGGCCACCCTGGTCCTGCACGCGGCCTACTCCCCCAGCGTCGGCGGGGTCTGACCCCCTCGACGGGGTCAGCGTTCGGGGTAGACCGCCAGGATGCGCTCGGCGACGTTCGGGAAACCGCTCTGCTCCAGCAGGCGCACCTGCTCCCGGACGAACGCGGCGCGCTCGCCCTCGTCCTCGACCGAGTCGATCAGCCCCCGGAGGATGGCGACCTGCACGTCCTGCTGCATGGCGTGCTCGTCCTCCTCGTCCTCGGCGGGCCACCAGTAACTCTCGTATCCCTCGTCGTCGATCCCGCTCCCCGGCCCGGCCGGTGCGTGATCGGGCAGGTGCTCGATGATCTGCCCGGACAACTCCTCGGAGGGCTCGGGCTCATAGCGGGGTGTCCTCGGCGGCGCCGAGGGCGAGGGGCCATCGGCCGCCAGGGTCCGACGGACCCGTTCCGCCTCGTGTTCGGCCTCCCAGAGGGCGCGATCCTTGCGCAGATCGACGACGCGGCGCAGTCGCTCCTCGTCCTCGTCGGCCAGTTCGACCCGGATCTCGTCGGCCCACACCTCGACGACGCCCTCGGCGATCGGGGACTCCGCGGCGAACAACGCGGCGAGCTCGGCCTCGACCAGGCCACGGTCCTCGGGCCCCGTCCTGCCGAGCACCTCGCGAGCGCGCAGCAGGATCGAGTACGAGGCCGGCCCGGCCGGGGCGCGCAATCTCAGGTCGACCCGGCGGGCCCAGCGCCAGTGCACCCGCGCGGAGAAGACGAAATCGTAGTCGGGCAGGGCGCTGGGCAGCTCGGTACGGCGCAGACGCACGCCTCGGGTCCCGCTCTCTCCACGCGGCGCGGGGACCGGTTCGGGCTCGTCCCCCTGATCCGAACGGTCCCGGGACGCCTTCTCCACGTCGGTGTCCACGACCGCCTCCTCCGACGTTCCGGAGGCGCGGCCTCCTCGTCCTCTCGACAGGTCCGCCACACGCCCGGCGATCCGCTCCAACGTCTCGGGCCGCGCCAGGGAGACACCGAGGAGCATCAGGGCCACCGGCAGCCACACGAAGGTCCACACCCCGACCAGCGGGAACAGCACCGCGGGGACGATCAGTACCACGATGAGTACAAGGAGGCGCGTGCGGGCGAAGGTGGCCACGGGGTCTCCTCGAGCGGGGCAGGGGCTGCGGGCGGGGGAAGGTCCACTAGCCAGTCTGCCCGAGAACCGGCGTGCCCGCGCCACCGACGTCGACTCCGTACCCGCTCGCCCGCTTTTTCCTCCTGTCGGGAAAGGAACGAACGCTTCGATGACGGGGGTGTCAGGACCGCTCCACACAGGGTCAACGAGTCGGGAAACAGTGGCTGAAGCCTTGTCGTGTCGTCTTCTCCGGTCCTCGAGAGAGGGTCACCATGGCCGAATGCGACCACCCGCTCTTCCAGCGCAGCCCTCCGTCCCTCCGGGCGGCCGGCCATCGGTCGGTGGGGCCTCCGCGCGCGCTTCGACCCGATTCCGTCCCGAGGTCCAGGGCCTGCGGGCCCTCGCCGTGATGCTCGTGCTCGTCTACCACCTGTCACCGGGGCTGATACCCGGCGGCTACGTGGGCGTCGACGTGTTCTTCGTGATCTCCGGATTCCTCATCACCTCGCTGTTGCTGCGCGAGGTCGAGCGGAACGGGAGGGTGTCGCTCTCGGGGTTCTACGTACGGAGGGTGCGCCGTCTGCTGCCCGCGGCGACGGTGGTCCTCCTGGTCACCGGTGCCGTGTCGCTGGTGGTGCTGCCGGTGACCCGCCTGGGCGACACGGCCTGGCAACTGGCCGCCTCGGCCTTCTACGTGGAGAACCTGTACCTGGCGGACCAGGCCCTGGACTACCTGGCCGCGGAGACGCCGCCGAGCCCGGTCCAGCACTTCTGGTCGCTGTCGGTGGAGGAACAGTTCTACCTGGTGTGGCCCCTGTTGTTCCTGCTCTGGGGGCTGGCCGCGCGCCGGTGGCGGGCCGGCACCGGGACCCTGGTGACGGTCCTGGCCTCGGTGTTCGTGGTCTCCCTCGTGCACTCGATCCTGGCGACCGCCTCCGATGCCCCGTCCGCGTACTTCATGCCGTTCACCCGTGCCTGGGAGTTGGCGACGGGGGGACTGCTCGCGGTCCTGATGGCCCGGGGCTCGCTCCCGAACGCGGTGCGCCTCCCCCTGGGCTGGATCGGGCTGGCCGCGATCGTGGCCTCCGCCCTGCTCTACGACTCCGGGACCCCCTTCCCCGGTTACACCGCGCTGCTACCGGTGCTGGGCTCCGCGGCCGTGATCGCCGCGGAGCGCCCTTCCGGCCCCGCCGCCTCGAGGTTGCTGAGCACCGGGCCCGCCCGCTTCCTCGGCGACGTCTCCTACGCCCTCTACCTGTGGCACTGGCCGATCATCATCTTCGCCCTGGTCCTGCTGGAGCGGGACTCCCTCGGACCGCTCGGCATGATCGTGGCCGCCACGCTCTCGATCCTGTCCGCGTGGGCGACCAAGGTGTGCGTGGAGGACCCGGTGGCCCGGCGAGGGCTGATCCGGACCGGACGCGCGGCCCTGCTCGTGGCGGTGACCGGAATGCTGACGGTGGCGCTGGTGGCGGCGGTGGCGTGGTTCCGCACCGAACGGATCCGCACGGTCGAATTCGACCCTGCCGTGCACCTGGGACCGGGTGCGATCGGTTCCTCGGAGGTCTCCTCCGGAGCGATGATCTACCCGTCCCCCATCGACGCCGAGGACGACATGCCCCGTACCTACGACGACGGCTGTCAGGCCGGGTTCGACGAGGACGACCCCTCCGATTGGTGCTCGTACGGTTCCGACGACCCCGAGGCGACGGTCGTGATCACCGGGGACTCCCACAGCGCGCACTGGTTCCCCGCCTTGGAGGAGCTGGCCGAACAGCGCGATTGGCGTCTGGTCGTCTTCAGCAAGTCCGCGTGCGCCTTCACCGGGGTGATGGTCGGTAAGGAGGGCGGCGCCTACGAGGAGTGCATGGACTGGAATCGGGCGGTGGTCGACGAGGTGGTCGAGATGGACGCCGATCTGGTGTTCACGAGCTCCTCGGCGAAGGGCTCGCCGTACGGGCTCGGGGACGCGGGAGCGGAGGAGTCCCGCCAGGCGATGTCGGAGGGGATGGCGGAGCTGTGGAGCGAGGTGACCCGGGAGGGGATCCCCGTCATCGCGGTGCGCGACACCCCTCGGACGGAGTCGAACGTGTTGGAGTGCCTCGCCGCGAACACCGAGGACCTCTCGACCTGCGACCGTTCCCTCGAGGAGGCCCTGGAACCGGAGGACCCGCAGAAGGAGGCCGCGGAACGGGTGGACGGGGCCGAACTCGTCGACCTCACCGACCGGTTCTGCGTGGAGGACGCCTGCCCCGCCGTCGTCGGGAACGTGGTGGTCTACCGGGACTCCCACCACATCACCAGGACGTACTCGCGCCTGCTCGCCGACGATCTCGGCGAACGGATGGACGAGGCCCTGGCCGGAACGCCCGGAGGCCCTCTCCCCTGACCCGGGGAGGACGGACGAAGGGGCGGGCCGCCGTGATCGGCGACCCGCCCCTTTCACGTTCGGACGGTTCGGGGTCGCGGACGCCGCTCAGCGCGGCCCGGCGGGACCCTGGGGGCCCTGGGGGCCGTGCGGTCCGCCTCGGGGCCCCTGAGGAGGTCCGGCGGGCCCCCACGGAGCTCCAGGCTGCCCCGGAGGTCCTTGCGGGGGTCGAGGACCGCCCGTTCCCGGAGGCGGAGGACCGAAGGAGGGCGACCCGCCCCGGCCCGGCGGCCCGGGGGGAGGAGGGAAGGGCCCCTGGGGCGGGCCGCCCTGGGCACCGCCGCCGGGGACCGGGCCGCGCCGTGTGAGCACGAGGTCGACCACCGCCCAGACCATCACCGCGATCAGGACGAACGACAACAGTACGATCCCGACCCCCGAGGATGTCTGGATGTCGGCGTACGCGACCTGCCCGCCCGAGGCGGATGCGATCTCCTCCTCGGCGGAGGAGGCCATGACGATCTGGTTCACCCCCGCGGTCACCAGGGCGAGACCTCCCGAGGCCAGGGCTCCGATGCTTCTGGCCAGGGGGTTCGGGAGTCCGACGCTCAACCCGACCCCGACCAGCAGGGACACCAGCGAGACCAGGAGCAGCGGGTTCGCGTCCACGCGCAGATCTTCGAGGTCGCCACTCCCCAACTGGGAGGCGAGACTGCCGTCGAGCGAGGGGGTTCCGCCGAAGGTCAGTGACATTCCGCTGTACGTGATCCGGAGATCGCCGGCCATACCACTACAGGAAAGGGAGAAGAAGGGGAAAAGGAAACAGAGGACGGCGAAGGCGAGCCCGCTCGGGCTGATCAACCTTTTCGGCCATGACGTGGACAACAGTCTTTTTCCTCTCACAGTGCGCACCGACGCCATCGCGAACGCACCGGACGGGGGGATGTTCCGGGGCGCCACCGTTCCGGGGCTCCGGAGCACCATGGTGACACACCCTCGGGTCGTCGAACCCACACGAATAAGTCATCGAGGGAGGAAGGGATCTCCAGGCGAGTTCGCCACCCCATGACCACATTCGGCCAGAGTGGAAAGAACAAGGAAGAATAAATCACGACACACCATCACAAGACGTACCGGCCATCCTCGTGGAAACCCCTGTGAAAAGGCGTTTCACACGGTCGCCGTACGTTATCCGCAGTATGCTCGTGAAACCTCCTTCCGGCGTGGCCGTTTCCATCCGCCGTTCCCGGCCTCCGCCGGAGCGCCCAGGCAAGGCCCACGAGGAAGGCCCCAATGACCACCCACGGAATCGACCTCGGCACCACCTACTCCCGCTCTTCGAACGGGACCCGTCCCACTCCCGTCGGCACGTCGGCCATCTCGTCCACACCGACGACCCCCTCCCGGCCCCGGCGGACCACCCCTTCCGAATGCGCTTCCACCTGACGGAGGCCGGCCTGCTCCGAATCCGAGCCCGAGAACCCGAGAGCGGCCACGAGGCCGACTTCGGCATCAGGATCGGAGGGATGAGCCCCGAGCAGGTGGAGGAGGCCCGCCAGACCCCGGGCATGATCCGCGCCGGCGGATGAGGGTTCCCCACGTCCGGCCCGCACGGACCGGGACCGGCTCTCGCCGGCCCCGTACCCGCGGGCGGGCGAACGCGAGGACAGGGAGGTCCGGGCGACAGACGGTCCGGACCGTCGACCGACGGGAGCGACGATGGCCTGGAACCGGGGTGCCCGGAGCGAGCACGAACGGCGGGTGCCGACCCCCGCTCGACACGACGAGACGCCCGCGGACCCGTTCGTCCGCCACGGCATCGACGACGACCTCCGTGAACGGCCGAAGGAGGAGGCCCGGACCGACCTGCCCGCCCGAGGGGCGCGTGTGGTGGACCGGCTGCCCGAACTCCCGATCCTGCCTCCGTTACGGGACCACCGGGCGCTCGGCGACCACCTTCGTAGACGCGGCGCCCTCTTCTCACCGGTGGTGGTGTTCGGCGAGGAGCGGCTGTCCCGGGGGTTCACCGTGCTCGATGGTCTCCGGCTGCGGGATGGCGGCCTCCCGGAAGAGGGCGGGTACGTCACCCTCGACGACGAGGCGCTCGACGCGGCCGGACGCCGTCTCCAACGGGAACCGATGACCAAGGGCAAGGCCGCCGCCGAGCGGGTGATCGCTCTGCTCCGTTCGGCCGG
This sequence comes from Nocardiopsis alba DSM 43377, assembly GCF_000341225.1. Lineage (GTDB taxonomy): Bacteria > Actinomycetota > Actinomycetes > Streptosporangiales > Streptosporangiaceae > Nocardiopsis > Nocardiopsis alba. The sequence goes on along the minus strand of NZ_ANAC01000018.1, from coordinate 140,961 downwards.
GTCCCGCGAGGCCCGCGATCGGATCGTGCTGTGGGAGATCGTCTCCCACATGTCCTCGCCGCCCCCGGTGGTGTCGGAACGTGCCCTGGCCGAGCCGTGGACGGCGGCGGGGTTGGACCCGGACGAGGCCTCACGGATCGCCGCCGCCCTGCGCCGCGGCGAACGGGGCGCGGGACGGACCGGGGCGGCCGAGCGGGAGGTGCGCGCGCTGCTCGCCGATCGCTGTCTGCGCCAGGCCGAGGCGGCCACGGCCGAGCTCCCCCGAGAGCACCCGCTCCGGAACGAGGTGTCCGATCTCGCCGAGCGGGTCGCATCATTGGTCCGCGACGCCGACCTGGCCCTGCGCGAAGGGCGGGCGGAGGACGCCGCCCGTGACCTGGCCGTGGCGGTGGAACTGGCCGTGGACGACGAGCGACTCCCGCTCCGGCTGGGAGCGATCCCGCCCGAGCCCGTCCAAGAGGTGACGGCCCGTGTCGACGGCCGCCGAGTGGTGGTGACCTGGCGCCCGAGCACCAGCACGGCCGGGACGGTCAGCTATCGGGTGACCCGCCGGACCGGGAGCGGGGGAAGCGCGAGGGAGACCCCTCTGGGCGAGGTCACCGGTACCGAGGCGGTGGACGACCATCTCTGCGTGGGCGGTGACGCCCACTACGCGGTGGTGGCCGTACGCGGTGGTCTGGGGGTGTCCCCGGAGGCGACGAGTACGCCGGTGATGATCACCCCGGACGTCGCCGAACCGAGGACGGTGTCGGACGAGACCGGGGTGACGATGTCCTGGCGACCCCCTCCGGAGGCGATCCGGATCGAGGTGCTGCGCGGTGAGGGGACGCCGCCGCACGGCTCCTCTCCGGGCACGATCGTGGTGGAGCACGACGGTTCCCGCTTCCACGACGCGTCCGTACGTCCGGACGTGGAGTACTTCTACCGGGTGCGCGCGGTCTACCTGACCTCTCGGGGCAGAACGCGCACCTCCCAGGGGCGGGTGATCAGGGTCGTCCCGGGCCCCAGGGCCATTCCGGTGCGCGATCTGCGGGTGTCCCCCGACCCGCGCGGCTTCACCGCCTCTTGGACGCCTCCGGAGCGCGGCCGGGTCCGGCTCTTCACCGACCGACGCGAGCCCTCCGTCCCCTTCGGCTCCGAGGTGGACACGGGACCGGAGGCCCTCCCTTGGGTCCCCGTCCCGGGCACGCCCGTTGTCGACGCCGACGGACGCGCACGACTTCCGCTCTCCCTGCCGGCGGGGATCACCCACGTGCTGGCCGTGACGATGGCCGGGGAGAGCACCGTGATGGGAGAACACGTCCGGGTGACCGCCGCCCCTCCCGTCACCGACCTGCGCGCCGAACGCTTCGACACGGCGGTCCGGCTGGGGTGGACCTGGCCGGAGCACACCGCCACCGCCCTGGTCTCCTGGCGACCCGACACCCCCCGGGAGGACGAGCTCCCGATGTCGGCCGAAGAGGATCGGGAGGTGTTGGGCACGGAACGCCGCTCACGGCGACGGTACGACGCCGAGGGTGGGTTCGAGGCCCGGATGGGGGCGGGCCCCCTGCTGGTGACGGTCCGCACCGTGGTCTCCACCGGTGACGACGAGGCCTTGAGCGTCCCGGTGACCGTACGTGTCCCCGGACGGGTGGTCATCGACTACAGGGTGGAACCGGCGGGGCTGCTGCGTCGGGAGCGGGTCGTGCGGCTGAGCTCGGAGGTCTCCTGTCGTATGCCGGAGATCGCCGTGGTCTACACCCCCGGCCGGATCCAGCCGCACACCGGGGAGCGGGGGCGGGTGCTCTCGGTTCTACCGGCCCGCCTCCTGGAGCCCGGTGAACGGGTGTCCGTCCGGGTCCGACCGCCTCGGGAGGCCGAGCCCGGCTGGTTGATGTGTTTTCCGGTGGAAGGGGGCGAGGACGTCCGTCTTCGTCAGCCCCCGGTGAAGGAGCTGCGCCTTTGAACCTCCAGGTCCCCTACCCGCTGTCCCCGTTGGAAGGGCCGCGTCTGGTGTGCCCCTACTGCTACTCCGACTTCACCGAACGCCGGATCCTCTTCCGCTGTACCGGACGTCCCGGCCCCACCGGGGCGATCTGTCCGTCCGTTGAGGACGGCGCTCTGCGAGATCATCTGGGGCGGCGGGAGCGGCTGCCACCGGTGTTCGCGGCCGACGGTCGACGCCCCAGGGCGAAGTGCCCCGAATGCTCCGCGGCCACCGATCGCCAGGTGTGCGCGGTCTGCCACTCCCGGCTGCCGGTGAACTTCGGGCGGATGCGCGGTCGCATGATCGCCCTGGTCGGAGCGCGCGAGTCGGGCAAGACCGTGTTCATGACGGTGCTCGTCCACGAGTTGAAGAACAGGGTGGGAGAGCGTTTCGCGGCGTCGGTGGGGGGCGCCGACGACCACACCCGCCACCGCTTCGCCTCCGACTACGAGTCGCCGCTGTACGAGGAGGGCCGACTACTACGGGCCACGCGAAGGACCGGGACGACCCGTGAGCCACTGGTCTTCAGGTTCACCGGTCGACGACGCGGCCTGGTGCGGACGCGCCCTCGTCACACCCTCCTGTCGTTCTTCGACACCGCCGGAGAGGACCTCAACGACACACGGAGCGTGGAGACCGGCCTGCGCTACCTGGAGAACGCGGACGGCGTGATCGTGCTGTTGGATCCGCTTCGGATGGAGGGGGCCCGTAGGTCGGCCGCGCCCGGAAGCAGGTCGCCCTCTCCCGAGGACCCCCGGCACCGCCCCATCCACGCGCTGGAACGGGTCACCGAGGTGTTGATGCGCCGTCAAGGGACCCCGAACCGGCTGATCCCGGTCCCCATCGCGGTGTGCCTGACCAAGATCGACACGCTGCTTCATGGGTTGGACGAGGGATCGCCCCTGCACCGCCCCCAACCGGACGGGCCGTTCTTCGACGAGTCCGACAGTCAGGACGTGCACGCCCAGGTCCAACAGCTCCTCCACCGCTGGGACGGGTCGGGGGTCGACAACCACGTGACCAACCACTATCGCGACGCCCGTTACTTCGGGGTCTCGGCTCTGGGCGACGACCCCGGCGAGGACAACCGTGTACGGGGCGGCGTCCGCCCCTACCGGGTGGCCGATCCGTTCCTGTGGCTGCTCTCGCGGTTCGGGGACGTCCCGGTCGGCGGTGCGCCCCGCCGGTCGCGTTGAACGGCGTCGGGCCGCGCACCCACCTCCCGGACAGGTCCGCACGACACCGCAGGCACCACGAAAGGGCACGTCAGGCGATGAGTTCACCCCAGCTCTACTACACCTCGTGCGAACGGGGGCTGTCCGGCTGCACCGGCTACCAGTTCAACGCCGCCACCCCCGGTGTGGACACACGGGTGCTGCGCGAGGTGGAACGCTTCACCGTCTACGAGCCTCCCCGGGCCCTGCCACCGGATGAGGTCCATCGACATCCGATCAACCTGTGCTACTCGCCCGACCTGGGCGGCGCTCCGGTCCTGAGCCGGGTGGTCTCCAGCGGTGACGACCCCTCGGGGCGACCGGGCAACTACTTCGCGCACAGTCTCGTCCTGGACGAGGGATCCGAGACGCTGCCGGCCGAACTGTGGGGGGCCTCCTTCTGGACCGACCGACCGGTGACCGACCCCCGCCTGCCCGGGATCACGCTCCCTCCGGGACCGCTCGACCGGCGACGGACCTCGGCCTGGCTCCGCGACCGGGCCGAGGAGACGATCCGTGGGCTTTTGGTGTCGGTGGACGCCGCGATCGAGGGCGGCGCCCCCGTTCTGCTGCTCGCCGACGACGAGGCCACCGCTCACTGGGTGGCGGCCCTGTCCCACCTGCTTCCGCCCCCACTGGCCCGGCGGATGTCGTTCGCGACCTACAGCGGGAACCCCGAGGAGACCCTCGTGCACGTGATGGGCGTCCCTCCCGGCACGGACACCCGCGGTCTCCGAGGCCGTTTCGTCGTCTTCGACCCGGACCGGCCCGTGTCCATCGCCCCTCCGCCCGTCCACACGGCCTCCTCGGCGCACCGATCCTTCACGGGGGCGGAGTCCGCACCCCTCCACGAGGCACTCGACACGTTCGAAGAGGGGCCGATACCCGAGGCCTGCCCGGAGACCCTCACCCTCGTCTCCCTGCTGGTCCACGCGGGCGTGGAGGGCACCCCCACGTTGTGGGCCGCCTCCCTGCCCTACTCCTCGGGTCGGGAGGGCCCGCTCTCCGAATGGCGTCCCCTGTCCGCCGCCGCCTTCCTGGCCGACGGCTCCTTTCCCGCCGCCGACCCCGATCTGCGGGCGGTCAGGGCCTGGCTTCCCGACGCCGTCGCCTGGTTGGCCCCGGGGCAGAGTCGCCATCTGCTCCACAGGCTGCTCGACGCCGACCCCGACACTCCGCACGACGATGACCTGGCACGGCTCAGGGAGGTGGCGCACCGGGCCGGAGATCCGGAGGCGACCGAGCGTCTGGAGGGCCTGATCCTGCGCCGCGCCCTGGACGGGATCGCGGCCGGGGCCTCCGCACCCGCCATGGTGCCGATGCGCTCGGCGTGGGCCAAGGAGGAGGCCGGGGCACGGATCGGCGCCCTCCTGGAGGGCGGGCTGGGGATCGTTCCGACACCGGATCGCGCCGTCGAGCTGCTCCGTTGGGCCGGTTCGGGCGGGGTCCCGCTCCCCCGGTCGGCCCTGGAACGCTACGGGGCCGGCCCGGTCGCCCACAGGATCTCGGCCTCGCCCCCCGAGGCCGAACCCGACCGGTATCTGACGGAATTGCTCGCCGCACACTCTCCGATACGACGTGGGGTCGCCCACGGGCTGGCGGTCCTGCCCCGCAGGAACCTGGCCAGGCTGGCGGCGGGACCGACCGGCGCCTTGATGGCGAAGGACCGGGAGCCCGCGACGGCGCTCCTACGAGAACTGCGCATGCTGGAACTTCGTGAGGACGACCCGCCGGAACTGTTGCGCGCGGTGATGGACTCGCGCAGGGAGGCCAGACCCTGGGCCCCGCCTCGGCTGGCCGACCATGACCTGGATCGTGAACTGCTGCTCCGTGTCTGGGGGCCCGCCCCGGGGCCGGAGACGGTGACGGCGGCGCTGTCACTGGTCGACGGTCGGACACGGATCGCTCCCGACGTCGGTGACTGGTGTGCCCGGATCCTGGCCCGGGTCCCTCCCCGAGGGCTCGAGGAGGAGTGGCACCACGCCCTGACCCTGGTGGGCCGGCTGATGCTGCGTCTGCCCGAGTCCTGTAGGGGGTTGGTCGAGGAGTGGGCTCCGGTCGGCGCGAAGGTGGCCGCGCTGCGTCGGGCGCACGGCGAGGAGGGCGCTCGACTGTTGGTGTCTCTGGCGGCTCTGCTTCGGGGCTGCCGGCCGGTGGTGGAGACGGTGGCGCTGCGGCGGGTCTGCGACCGTGTTCTGGACTGGGATCACCGTCTGTGCGCCCGGGTGATGGCCGACTGTCCTTCGAAGGTGTTCGACTCCTATTGTGAGGAGGTCGAGGAGCGTCTGGGCCCCATCGAGCGCGCCCACGGCCGCTCCGTTCCCCCTCTGGAGGCGGACCTGGCCGTTCGGGTGTTCCTGACGGCGCTCAGGTTGGGCGCCGAACCCGGTACGTCCGGAGAGCCCGGCGTCAAGGGCGCCCGGGTCGGCCGTCCCCGTGGCGGCGAGGGGGGAGAACGTTCGGCCGAACGAGGTAGGACGTTGCTCGACGAGGTGATGGGACCCTCGACTCTCACGTGGTCGCGACGGGAGGCCGCGTCGGTTCGCAAGGCCTTCGACCGCCTGCCCGAGGGGCAGGTCTTCGAGTCGTGGGCGCGCGGGTTCCGCGACCGGCACGGTCAGGGGGGCCTGTTCGGCCGGTTCCGGAAGGGGGCGCGCAGAGCGTGACCGACGACCCTTGGGAGCCGTTCCTGTCGACCGTGCGGACCGTGTTCGCATTCCTGGTGTGCGCGGTGATCGTGTTGGCGGCCCTGGCCCTGGTGGTCGGGCTGCTCCTGTTGGTCCGCATCCACCTGCGGCGGATCCACGAGGTGCTGTACCTGGGCGATCATGCCGGAGTGGGGTCTCCCGGCCCCGAGGACTTCGCCTGGCTCGGGTATCACGGTGGCCCGGTGTGGTGGGACCTGGCCGAGGTCTATCGGAGGGTCCGGCTCGACACCGGTCTGTTCGTCGTCTTCCTGTACCCGTTCCTGGCGGTCCAGGCGGTGGTCGCGGCGGCCCATCTGGCCCTGGCCTGGGCGGGGGTCGTGGTGTCGCGGCTGGTGGACGCGGCGTTGTTGGCGGCGCGACGGATCCGTATGGTCTGCCCGAACTGCTTCGAGGCCATGTCCTATCCGTCCTACGTCTGTGACGGCTGTGGGCGGACGCATCGGGACGTGCGACCGGGGATGTGGGGCGTGTTCCGACGCCACTGTGTCTGCGATCGGGCCCTGCCGACGCTGCTGTTGTTGGGCAGCGCCGACCTGGACACCCGCTGTCCCCACTGCGATCACGCCTTGGAGCACAGGCCGGGTGAGGCGCGCGAGTTCGTTCTGCCGTTGTTCGGGGCGGCGGGCGCGGGCAAGACACGGCTGGCCCACGGTCTGTACCTGAGTCTGGAGCACGGGGCCGAACTCCATCCCGAGACCCTCTCGGTGGAGCTCATGGGAGAGGAGACCGAGCGTCGGCTTCGGGAGAGCCGCACCGTGCTCTCACCCCGCCATCGGGTGGCCCCCACGCCGCCCGGTCGGCGGGCCCACGGGGCGACCCTGCGGGTGGCGGCGGGACGCCGGACCCTTCTGGTCCAGATGTACGACACCGCAGGAGAGTGGTTCAACACCCACGAGCGAACGGAGGAGCTGTCCTACCTGGGCCGGGCGACGACGTTCCTCCTGGTGCTGGACCCGCTCGCGGTACCGGCGGTGTGGGAGGCCCTCGACGCCGAGGAACAGCGCAGGCTGGCCGGAGACCGCTCCGGGGCCCGTGACCCCGAACGGGCCTATCTCCAGGTACGGGACCAGGTACAACGGCAGTACCGAACACTGGGTGCGGCCCCGGGGAAGGGGCGACTGGCGGTGGTCGTGACCCGGGGCGACCTGCTCGCGGGCACCTCCGTCGATCCGCGCGGGACACCGCCCGAACGGTGGCTGGACGAGGTCGTGGGGGCGGCCAACCTCCTCAGGGCGGCGCGCGTCGACTTCGGGTCCGTGGAGGTCTTCGTGACCAGCGCCGTCACCGGGCCGAGCGGCGCTCCCGATCCGAGCCTGACGACGCTGTCCCGATGGGTACTGGCCCGGGACGCCGGGGCGCTCGGGGCGACGCTCCGCGAACCGTGCGATCCCCTCTCCGACGCCGGAGAGGAACGTGTGCCCGTGTCGGCCGGAACGGGAGGCCCCTCATGATCGATCCGAGACACCGTTACCGGACCGTCCGACGTTCCACGGCGTTCCTGTTGTACCTGATCGTCGCCGTGCCGACCCTGATGGCCCTGTTCCTTCTCACCGACCGGACGATCCTGCTGGTCCGCTCGGTCTGGGAGACCCTCGTGCCCTGAGACCGCGCACGACATGGCCCGTTCGGATTGCCGGGGCCCATCCGAGAACTCTTCATGGGCATTACGGGTGATATCAGGAACTCTGTCATGACTCCAACGGATATGACCCGAAAGGACTAGGGAGTGTTTTTTGGATGCTTTCGTTCGGCATCGGCGGAGCCGATCCTCGGCGAGCGGCCGCCGGGCGATCTCTCGCCAGACGACGAGCGAAGGTCAGCCCGGGTTTGGCTGTCCGAGTGATGTCGGCGCCGCGAGAGGAAGCCCGGCCACGCGAGCGCGGAATGATCCACAAAAGCGCGACCTAGGTGCGGAAGAGGCCACGGGGACGGTTCACGAGACGGACTCCGGGACCCTCGTCGGAGGTGGACTGCCCCCACAGGACGAAACCCAGAGCGACCACCAGGAGGGCCACCACGCCCAATCCATGACCGGTGCCCAACAGCCCCGTACGCGCCAGGACCCCCGCGTAGCCGACGGCGGCCACCACCCCGAGGGCACCGAGGAGGATCCCGGTCCAGGCCCGATCGGTGAACCGACGCTGGTGGCCGCGTACCACCTCCACCATCGCCGCGACGGCGCGACGGGACCCCTCGTCGGGGGCGGTCACCCGCACGAAGCACTCCCCCGCCAGGACCACGGTGATCCGGGTACGGCCGCGTCGACCGGAGATGAACAGCGCCCCGATCCGGCTCTCACCCGAGACCCGACGGTGTTCGGCGAGGGCCTCCACCCGTCGCCCCACCTCGACGCCTCCCTCGGTGAGCCCGATCTCCAGGTCGCCTTCGCACTCGTCACGGACGATCTCGGCGAGCGCGATCATCTCCTCACGACGCAGGGCCGGATCGCCGAGCCCGGTCGTCTCCTCACGATCGGCGGGTCGGCCTCGCTCTTCTGGGGACATGCCTCCATTATCCGGGCACGCCCACGCGCGCGGCACCCGTCGGCGAGAGCCGGGGCGACGCCTCTCCGGCCGGCCACCACGAGTGCCCGCGGTGCCGGGCTCCGGCGATGGCTCAGTGCCCCCGGCCGTGGCGACCCGCCGCCGTCGAGGCGGTCTCGGTGCCCACGCGCTCCTCGCTCCGGGTCTCGCCCCGAGCGGCCCCCGACGGATTCTCGTTCTGGAAGGCCTCCTGGGCCCGCTGCTCACGCTCCCACAGGACGAAGCGCTCGCTCTCGCCCAAGGCCATCGTGGTCAGCCACACCGCGACGGCGATGTCGTCGACCAGGCCCAGCACGGAGAAGAGCAGCTCGGGGATGAAGTCGATCGGGGAGATCACGTAGCCGACGAGCACCACCATGGTGAGGAGCTTGCCGCTGTTCAGCTCGGGGTAGCGACCGCTCAGCTTGGCCCCGACCATGCGCGGCAGCGCGCGGACGCGCTGCCAGACGGAGACCCTGCCGTCGGTGTTCTGGATGACCTGCCACGCGGCCGCCCCGGCCGCGGCACGGTTTGTCTTGCGCATCGTTCGTTCTCCTCAGGGGGCGTACGGCTTCTCGAGATATGACGCGAAACCTGCTCTCATCGTTCCCCCGGATCCGCCGGTCAACCCCGAACGAGACGCACACGACACCGGGGCCCGATCGTGACCTTCGGGTTTTCGACCGTGTTCTCTCCCAGGTCACGGACGTGGTTCCGGCTTCCGTCCACAATGGCGACGATGGCACTGGTGGCGTGGATCCGGAAAAGGCATGCTTGTTGATGCGGCGTCACCTTTCCCCGTCCGTATCGGCGCGGGCCCGAGCCGATACACCGCGCAGAAGGGATCACCGGAGAGAACCCCTGGCCAAGGGTGGTCGGAAACGGCCACCGGAGTCCACTCCCCCTTGGAGAGGCCCGACATGCACGTGTGGAGCATCAGCCCTTTCGGACCGCGTCGAACTCCCGAAAACAGCACGGCCCGTCTCGGGGCGACGGCGACGGAACGGCACCATCGATCACCTCTCTCGGCCCGAGGTGACGAATACCGACCCTCCCACTGTGAGCCTCCCATTCGTTACGATGCGTCCGAGTGGTACCTGAGATGTGGGACACCGCTCCGTTTCAGAAACCGCGCACGTGCGTAGACCCGATGGAGCTCTCCCAGTGTCCAATGCCCAAGACCGGTCGGCGACGACCGTGACCCTGCTGGCGGATATCCCCAGTACGGGCCACGTGGGCGAGGCCGGGGCACGGCGTTTCCCGCTCCGAGGCGATGACGTCGGCGAGCGCAGTTCCGCCTTCGTCTCCTTCGCCGTGGACGAGGTGCGATCGGGCCGCAAGGTCGTCGCGCTCTACCCGGCCTGGCGCGCGGAGGACGCCCGACGCGCGGTCAACTTCGCCCGAGGGGCACTGCGCACCGACCAGATCGCCGGGATCGCCGTCGACCTGTCGCCGTTGGCCCTGTCCCTGGTGGCCGATCAGCTCGCCTACCTGGCCCCCTATCTTCCACCCGGGATGATCGCCGCGCTCTGCGACGAACTGCCCAAACACCTGCTCGCGGGGGCCTGGCTGCGTACCGTCTCGGGTCTGTCCACGTTGCCCACCAGCATGCGCCAACACGTGGGTTCCTATGCCCCTTCCGTCTCCTTCCTGGCCCTGTGCGCCCCCACCGCCCAGGTGGGCCGACTGCGCCCGGACGAACTCGACGCCCGGTTGCCGTTCCGCCCGGTACAACCCGTACAGCTCCTGTGCTCGGCGCCGGAGCAGATCCCCACCAGGGCGTTCGACGAGAACCTCCCCCGCGTCATCCGGCCGGTGTCCACTCGCAGACTCCCCGCCCAGCCCCTGGGGGCCACCTACTGGGGCACCGGCAAGTACGTGGAGTTCGTGGCCCTGAGCGCCCACCCCCAGGCGCTGGCGTACGCGGCCGGTTCCATCCGAGCCTCCGCCTGCGCCTGGTGCGGCGAACCCATGGCCACCCGCCCCTGCCCGTTCTGCGCGGCCGGTTCCACCGGCCGTCCGGTCCGTCTCACCACCACCGCGACCCCGGTCCCCCCGCCGGAGGAGCCGCGGACCATGTCCACGCGCCCCTCCCCCTTCCCGACCGGCTCTCCGTCACCGGCCCCACCGCCGAACGGGGAACCATCGCCGCACCGCCCGCCGCCGGCCCCGGGCTCCCCCGTGGAGGGAGCGCCGAGCCGCGTCACCGGGCCCGAATCACGGACCTACTCCCGATAGCGGCCCTCCTCCCGCCCCGACCCCGTCGCGCCTCCCGGCCGAGGGCCCTCGACGACACCGAAACGGAAACCACCCCCTATGAACCCCCGTCAACGACGCGGAGTCCTGCTCATGGCACTGGCCGCCGTCGGCGCCGTCGCCGTCTTCGTGTCCGTCTTCACCTACCTCGACGACCAGCAGGAGCGGTTCGGTGGTTCCGCCACGGTCCTGCGGTTGACCGAGGACGTGGGCGCCTATCAGCCGATCGGTCGTGACTCGGTCGAGCAGGTGGAGGTCCCCTCCATGTACTTCGACCCGGAGGTGTTCATCACCGACCTGGACGAGGTCGAGACGCCCGAGGACCAGGAACTGGTCGCCTCCTCCCGGTTGGAGAGCGGCGTCTACCTCCAGCGGGGCATGGTGGAACCGCAGCCCACCCTGACCACCGGCGAGCGCGAGATCGCCATCATGGTCAACGCCGAGACCGGAGTGGCCGGCAAGGTCAGGCCGGGCTCGACCGTGGACATCTATGGCACCTTCCAGGCCCGGGACCACGGAGAGGCCTGCGCCACCCGGGTGATCACCGAGGTGGAGGTCCTCGACATCGGGGAGCTGCGCAGCCAGGAGACCGACGCCGGCGGGGTGGCCGGGGTCGTCCCCGTCACCTTCCGGCTCGACCCGGACGCCGCGCTCCGTTTGGCCTACGCCGAGGAGTTCTCCACCAAGCTCCGGCTGGCTCTGGTCAGCGCCCAGGGCAACGGCCAGGTCGGCGACCAGCAGTTCTGTAGCGGCGACTTCGACGACCTCATCGAGCGGATGGCCGACCAGGACTCCGACGAACAGACCGACGAGCGGCGTGCGCCGCATGGGGGGTAGAGACCGGTGAACTTCCGCGTTCTGGCGGGGATGCCCACGTCCGAGACCGAGATGGTGCTCGCCGCGCGCTTCGAGGAGCTGCCCTCCACCGATCTCGTGGCGATACGGAACTCGGGCACGGCGCTGATCGACGCGGCCGGGGAGTTCCCCGAGCTGGACGTGGTCCTCATCCATCAGGACCTGGGCCCGGCGTCGGTCCTGGACACCATCCGCGACCTGTCGCACCGCCACCCCCAGTTGGCGATCCTGCTGATGTCGCCGTCGTTGGATCCGGAGACCTTCACCGTCGCGATGGAGGCGGGGGCCCGCGGCGTGCTCTCCGCCGACTCCGGGATGAGCGAGCTGGAGTCCCGGATCGCCAAGGCCGCCGAATGGTCGCGTACGCTCCGTCGGCACCTGGAGTCGGCCGCCCACGAGCTGCCCGCCTCCGGGGTACGGGGTCGGATCGTCACGGTCAGTGGGGCCAAGGGCGGCGTGGGCACCACCACCTGCGCCGTCCACCTGGCGATGGCGGCCGCCCGCCGTGACCGGGTGGTGTGCCTGGTCGACCTCGACCTGCAATCCGGCGATCTGCCCGCCTTCCTCAACCTGCAACACCGCCGTTCCATCACCGACCTGGTGGACGCCTCGGACGACATCAGTCCGGGGATGCTCGCGGAGACCCTCTACGTGGACCCACGAGGCCCCCACGTGCTGCTCGCCCCCGAGCACGGCGAGCGCGGTGAGGACGTCAACGCCCGCGCGGCCCGCCGGATCCTGAGCGCTCTACGATCCCGCTACGAACTGGTGATCGTGGACTGCGGCTCCAACATGAACGAGGCCACCGCGATGGCGGTGGAGCTGGCCGACAGCGCCGTGGTGACGGTGACCCCCGACGTCCCCGCGCTGCGCGGGGCCCAACGGCTGATGGCGATGTGGGAGAGGCTCCAGATCCGAGCCCACGACAACGTCCACTCGCTGGTCACCCGGCACAGCCGCAAGAACGAGATCCAGCCGGACTTCCTCCGCCAGCTGTTGGGGACCAAGGTGCTGCGCACCCCGGTCCCGGCCGCCTACCGTGCGTTGGAGCCGGGTGAGAACAACGGCGACCCGACGAAGGTGACCGACGAGGGTCTGCGCAAGGCCTTCGCCCGGCTCGCCGCCGAGCTCGACCTGTTCAGCGCGCCCTCCGCCCCGGGGACCGGCGGCCGGAGCGGCGGCACCACCCCCTCCGGAGGCATGCCCCCGATGGTGGCGGCCCTCTCCGGCCGTTCGGGATCCTCCCCCTCGACCAAGGACGTGTCCGGATTCCTCGGATCACCCTCCTCGGGGACCGGTGCCTCTTCTCCCGGCTCGGGCCCGGGCGGGCACGGCGGCTGGAATACGGGGCCGTCGGGGCGGGGGCTCGGTGGCTGACCGGCGGGGGCCCGCGATCGGCCCCGGGGCCGGCCGAGGCGTCGGGCGTCCCCGTGACGACCGAGGCTCGGTCATCGTGGAGTTCGCCGCGGTGGTCCCCTTCCTGTTGATGGCCCTGGCCCTGATCTGGCAGGTGCTGTTGATCGGCCTCACCTCGATGTACGCCTCGCACGGGGCGTCGGAGGCGGCGCGGCAGGCCGCCGTCACCCCCGACGACATGGAACGCATCGACGAGGAGGCCCGTAAGAGGGTGCTCTCGCCCTGGGACTCCCCGGAGGTGCTGACCACCGAGATCGTCGAGCGCGACGGGGGACGCTACGCGCGGGTGACCGTCGCCGTCCCGGTGTTCCTGCCCGGGACCGAAGGCCCCTGGGACATCTCCGGCGAGGCCAAGGTCGTCACCGAGGTCGCTCCACGCGGCGGTCATGGCCTCCCGGACGAGGAGGTGGACCCGTGACCGAACGTCGCGGGCCCGGCCCCCTCCGCGGCCTCTTGGCGGGCTCCCGTCCTCGCCGGGACGCGGACCGGGGCGGTCCGATCCTGGAGTTCGCGGCGGTTCTGCCCCTGCTGCTGCTCACCGTGGTGGTGGCCTTCGAGGCCTTCCTCGCCTTCGTGGCGATCGAACGGTTGGAGTCGGCCGCCAGAGCCGGGGCCCGGGTGGCCGGGACCCGGCAACTCGACGGGGCCGAGGCCGCCGCCCGCGAGGCGCTCCCCGACTGGTTGGCCGACGCGAACGTCACGAGCGGCGCCAACGACGAGAACGGCTACTACGTCGAGGTCTCGCACCCGCTGCCCATCGTCTTCTCGGTGGACATCGATCTGACGTTGACCCGACGGGTGGACATGCCCGATGTGTGAGGTGCCGGTCCCGCACGGAGTCCACCGAGGGAGGAGACGAGGAACATGGGGCTGAAGGACCGTCTGGAGGAGGACCGTTCCGGTGAGGAGCGGGCCGATCGGAGCAGTGTGACGCACTGGCGCCGACGTCTCCTCGCCGAGATCAACCTGGAGGATCTGACCCGACTGACCCTGGCGCAGCGACGGGTGCGGTTGGAGAAGGTCGTCGGGCACATCCTGACCCGGGAGGGGCCGGTCCTGTCGGACCGGGAGCGATCGATCCTCATCCGTCGCGTCGTGGACGAGGCGCTCGGCCTGGGCGTGCTGGAACCGTTGCTGGCCGACGAGAGCATCACCGAGATCATGGTGAACGGGCCCGACAACGTGTTCGTGGAGCGGGCCGGCCGTATGGAGCGGATCGACGCGACCTTCAACGGCGAGGAACAGCTCTACCAGACCATCGACCGGATCGTCTCCCTGGTGAACAGGCGGGTGGACGAGTCCTCCCCGATGGTCGACGCCCGACTCCCCACCGGCGAACGCGTCAACGTCATCATCCCGCCTCTGTCGCTCTCGGGACCGGTCCTGACCATCCGTCGCTTCCCCAAGCCCTACCCCATCGAGGAGCTGGTGCGGATGGGGAGCCTGGACCAGGCCACCGGCGTGCTGCTGTCGGCGATGGTCCGGGCCCGGTTCAACATCGTGGTCTCCGGCGGTACCGGCACCGGTAAGACCACCTTCTTGAACGCCCTCTCGGCGTTCGTTCCGGCCACCGAGCGGATCGTCACCATCGAGGACTCCGCCGAGCTTCAGCTGATGCAGGACCACGTGGTCCGGCTGGAGTCACGACCGGCCAACATCGAGGGTCGGGGCGAGATCGCCATCCGCGACCTGGTGCGCAACGCGCTGAGGATGCGACCGGACCGCATCATCGTGGGCGAGGTCCGCGGCCCCGAGACCATCGACATGCTCCAGGCCATGAACACCGGCCACGACGGTTCCCTGGTGACGGTGCACTCCAACTCCGCGGAGGACGCCGTCCATCGGATCCAGACCCTGGCCACCCTCGGCGACGGTCGGGTCCCCTACGCCGCGTTGCGCGATCAGATCAACAACGCGGTGGACGCGGTCGTGCACCTGGGCCGCTGGCCGGACGGTTCGCGCCGGATCTCCGAGGTGTCCGTGGTCTCCTCCCGCCGGAGCGAGGAGTTCCGGTTGGACCGTCTCTTGGAGTTCGTATCGATGCCGCAGGGGGGCGACCGTGCCGTGACCGGGGAGTTCCGTCACCACCCCCTGCCCCGCCATGTGGCCGCCCGGATCCTCCACGTCGGAGAGAGCGTCCCGGCGGTGTTCGGCGTGGCCCCCGACCTTCCTCCCGGAGGCCGACGATGAGCTCGCGAACCGTATCCGCCACGTACTCGTCGGCCGCCTCGCGTCCGACCCGAGGGGAGTCAGGTTGAACTGGCAGATACCGGCGATCATGGGCGGGCTGGCCCTGGTCCTGGCCCTGATGTTGTGGGCCCTGTGGGAGTTCGTCGCCAGCGCCCGTCAGCGCAGGATCATCGCCGCCCGCAGCGCCCTGGCCCAGGCCGAGTACGACGCCTCCACACCGATGGCCCGGTTGGACGTCGCCCTGCACCGGACCCGTTGGGGCGCCCGTTTGAGCCGCCGTCTGGCCCGGTCCGGAACGGAGGTGCGCCTGTCCACGTTCCTGGTGTCCCTGTCGGCCGGTTCCCTGCTGGCGGTGATCGTGGTCTGGCAGATCCTGGCCCCGTTCTTCGGCCTGCTCGCCGCCGCCGGGGTGGCGTTCCTGTTCTTCTCGTACCTGAGCCGCGCCGAGGCCAAAAGGCGCGAGGAGTTCACCGGACAGTTGCCGGACCTGGCCCGGGTCCTGGGCAACGCCACCTCCGCCGGGCTCGCGCTGCCCACCGCGGTGGCGATCGCCGCCGACGAACTGGACGGGCCGGCCGGTGAGGAGCTGGGACGGATGGCGGAGTCCATGAAACTGGGCGCCTCCTTCGAGGAGGCCGTCGCCGAACTGCGCGAACGTATGCCCTCTCGCGAACTCGGGGTACTGCTGTCCACTCTGGTCGTGGCCTCCCGCTCCGGTGGTTCTCTGGTCGGCGCGCTGCGCAACATCTCCACCACCCTGGAGAACCGCAAGGAGACCCGTCGGGAGGTGCGCACCGTCCTGAGCGAGACGACCAGCACCGTGTGGGCCCTGGGGTTCATGTCGGTGGGCGCGCTGTTCCTGCTCAACATGGTCCAACCCGGGGTCATGCGCACCATGACCGGCAGCGTCGCCGGTATCTCGGTCCTGTTGCTCTCCGCCTCCCTGTTCGCCGTCGGGTTCGTGGTGGTCTCCCGGATCACCAAGTTCAAGATGTAGCCCCGGCCCTCCCTCTCCGAAGGAACACCGATGAACCTCCTGCCCCTCCTGGTGGCGTCGGCCGGCGCGTCGATCGTGCTGCTCGGTTTCTACGGTCTGTACCTGACCCTGTCTCAGACACGTGTGCCGGTGGACGAGTCCCTGACGAGCCGCCCCCTCGTCAAGAGCGACGGCACCTTCTTCCTGCACAGGATCACCGAGGCGATCGGACGCCGTTTCTCCCGAACGGTCCTGGAGTCCCTGAGCGAACGTCAACGGGCGTCGATCGCCGAACGCATCGAATCCTCGGGACGGGTCGACGGACTGACCGTGGAGCGGTACATCCGACGCAAGATCGGCGAGGTCTCCCTCTACGGGGCGCTGGCGTTGGCACTGCTCGCGGCGAACGAGCCCGTCCTCGCCCTGTTGATGTTCGGATTCGTGGGTCTGACCGACCTGAGCATGTACGTCAAGTCCCAGGAACGCGCCGACGAGGTGCAGTCGCAGCTCCCCGACTTCCTGGACGTGCTCGCCGTGACCGTGAGCGCGGGCATGTCGTTCCGGGCGGCGGTGGGCCGGGTCGCCGACTCCATGCCCGGGGTGCTCTCCGACGAGTTCACGATCGCGCTGCGCCAGATGGAACTGGGCATCTCCCGACGAGAGGCCTTCGAGGCCCTGCGTCGGCGCAACCGCAACGAGTCGTTGAGCAAATTCGTCACCGCGATCCAGCAGGCGGAGGAGTTGGGGGCTCCGTTGAGCGACACCCTGGTGAACATCAGTCAGGACATGCGTCGTGCCGACGCCCAGTACATGCGGCGTAAGGCCCAAAGGCTCAACCCGAAGGTGACGGTGGTGACCGCCACGACCCTGCTTCCGGGGCTGCTGATCCTCATCGTCGGTTCGATGATGTTGGGCAGCGACGTCGACTTCGGCGCCCTGATCGGCGGCTGACCTCGATACTCCGGCCCCGCCCCACCACCTCGGCCCGCTCTGGTGGTGGGGCGGTGCCTACCCGATGTCTCGGTCACGCCCCATGGGTTCGGTGAGGGCCCGTCTGTAGCTTCTCGTACAGGCCTTTCCCCTCCCCTGAAGGAACCCGTTCCATGCCTGTTCCGAACACTCGGCGGTCGCTCGCCCCCGATCTGGCGCGCGGCTTCATGCTGCTCTTCATCGCCCTGGTCAACGCGCGTTTCTTCCTCACCCACGACGACACGGTCCGGGACCTGGGCGACCGATTGCTGACCCTGGTCCAGCTCGTCCTCGTCGACGGGCGCGCGATCCCGCTCTTCTCCCTGCTCTTCGGCTACGGCGCGGTGTGGATCGCCCGTCGGGTCACCGAGGCCGGTGGTGGCCGGGTGCACGTCCGCACGGTGCTGCGCCGCCGGGGCCTGTGGCTTCTGCTGTTCGGCCTGGCCCACGGGGTCCTGTTGCTGCCGGTGGACATCCTCGGCGCCTATGGGCTCGCGCTGTTGCTCTTCACCGGGTTCCTCTGGGCACGGGACCGGACCCTGCTGTGGTCGGCCGGGGTGTTCGCGGTCCTCTCCCTGACCCTCAATGTCCTGTTGAGCGTGTCCGAGGCCGCGGGAGAGGGAGACACGGCGATCTCCGGTGGTTCCGAGGTGAGCGCGACGGCGGTCCCCTCCCTCGTCGAGCCCGGTTTCGTGGCGGCCTGTATCGAGCGGTTCCAGGAGTGGACGTTGTACACACCGGTGACCCTCCTGCTCGTGGTGATGCCGCCCCTTCTGCTGGGGATGTGGGCCGGGCGCCGTCGTGTCCTGGAGCGGCCCGAGGAACACCGCCGTCCATTGGTGATCACCGCCGTCGTCGGGCTGGGCGTGGCGGTGATCGCCGGTCTTCCGGACGGCCTGGTCTCCGCCGGTCTCCTACCGACCCCCGACCCGGTGGTCGAGGTCCTGCTGTGGATCGCGCACGACGCGGCCGGGTGGGCGGGCGGCCCCGGATGGGCCGCGCTCATCACACTGCTCGCCCTGCGCCTGAACACCGGTGGCCCGACCGATCACCCCCTGGTCACGGCGATCACCGCCGTCGGGGAACGCTCCATGAGCTGCTACCTGTTCCAGGCCGTGATCTTCACTCTGGTGTTCGCCCCGTACGGGCTGGGGTGGGGCGCCACGGCGAGCGTCTCGACCGCCGCGCTGGTGGCCGTGGGGACCTGGGGAACGACCGTGGTGGCTGCCTTCCTGTGCCGCCGTGCCGGCCTTCGCGGCCCGGCCGAGGCCCTGCTGCGTCGCCTCGTCTACTCGGGCGTCCACCTGTCGGGGCCGGCGAGGGAGACGGATCCGTCCGGACCCCGTTGACCCCTGTGGCCGGTCAGGTCGGGCAGTCCATCATGTCGTTGTCCGTCAGCGAGGTGTCCGGGAGGGCGAAGAAGCCCGACCCCAGCCGCTCCCGGTCCCGCCACCCCAACGTGCCGTCCACGTCGTAGCAGTGTCCGCTCAACTCGTGCACCAGGGACCCGGAGTGCGCGGTCGGACGGTAGGCGACGCCCCCGCGTTCGGGGGAGCCGGGGATGAGGACGGTCAGCCGTTCCGACGGGTGTTCCGGACTCAACACCGCCAACGTGGTCAAGGGAGAACCGAACTCGTATCCGCCGCCGCCCCTGAGGGTCAGCTTGTCGACCCCGCCGTTCTGCTCCGGATCGAGCGGGGTGAGGGCCATGAAGTCCTCGGCGTACACGTTGTACGAGCCCATGTTCGGGTGATAGGTCACCTCGACGGTGAACTCCGCCCCCTCGGGGGTGCCCCGCACCTGGGACATGCACACGCTGACCACGGGAAACGCCGGGATCTCCGGGGTTGCCAGACCGAAGTCGACGGTGTCGTGATCCACCGGGTAGGCGAACGGCCAGATCTCGGCGTCGGCCACGGGGACGCCCTCGGGCCCCGGGGTGAGCAGGGGTAGAAGGCTCTCACTCGAGCCCGCTTCGGGATCGAAGGGGCGCCAGTGCGCCAGTGACTGTTGGGCCTGGACCCGTTCGGTGTCCGAGCAGTCCAAGGGCACGGGTTCGTCGGAGGCCATGGCGCCCTCCCCCGAACCCTCCTCCGGCTCCGACCCGCCCTCCTCGTCCGCGGAGACCCCCGAGGATTCCCCCAAGGCGTCGAACAGCACGTAGCCGCCGCCCAGCAACAGGAGCAGCGCCGCGCCGGCCGCGCCGAGGAGAAGCCCCGTACGTCGCCCGCCCCCGCTCCTCGCGGGCACGCTCTCGCCGGGCTCCGGAGCCGGTTCCGATCCTCCGCTCCGAGCGCCGCCGAACAGGTAGTCCGCGGCCTCTCCGTCACGGCGCGCGCCGGCGGCTCCGGAGGCGGTGATACCGGGGACCGGGACGTCCGCGCCCCTCTCCGGCGGCTCCGGGTCGGACTCCATCGGGTTCCCGGGGCCGGAGTCCGGGAGGCGGTCCTCTCGCCCCCGCCCTTCCGGGGTCAGGGCCAGGTCGCTCCACCGGACCGGATCGTAACGGTCCAGGTCCAACACGGGCCAGTGCCCGGCGACCAGTTCACGTAGTCGATCGGACCAGGTGTCGGCGGTGGCCTGCTCGTCGATGCCGAGCAGCAGCAGGCATTCCAGGTAGACGTCCTCGGCACCGGGGCGAAGCGCCGGGTCCGCGGAGAGCGCCCTGGAGACCAGGGGGCGCAGGGTCTCGGGGACCCGATCGAGATCGACCCGCACCTCACGCGCGCGGGCCGCCATCTCCCAGACGATCTGCCCGGGGACACGTCCCGGAAGATGCCCGGCGGGGGAGGTTCCGAAGGGCGGACCTCCGGTGGCGGCGGCCACGACCAACCCGGCCCAACCGTGCACGTCGGTGGCGGTGGAGGCGACGGCCCCCTCGTAGCGTTCGGGAGCGGACCAGCCCAGGCAGTCGGCGTTCTGGGTCGGGGTCACCGAGTCGATCCGCCGGGTGAGACCGAAGTCCATCAGACGGGGCCCGTCCGCGGCGATCACCACGTTCACGGGGCGCAGGTCCCCGTGGACCAGGCCTTTGGAATGGAGGGAGGAGAGCGCCTCCGCCAGGCCGGCGGCCAGAGCGAGCACCCGCCCCTCGTCCGGTCGGCCTTCGACCCACAACCCCTGGGGGAACTCCAGCCCGGGCACATGGTCGATCGCGGCCCAAGGCCGTCCCTCATGGACCCCGCCGTCGCGCACCCCCAGGCCGCACACCCCGTCGAGGCGTTCCCCGATCACCTCCCCACCCGTGTCGTCGCCCCCGGCCGTCCATTCCGGCGCCGCGATCTTCAGGGAGACCGCCTCGTGGTCCGGCGAGACCCCCGCGTACAGGGTGCCCAGACCGTCGGCGCCGAGTCGCCCGACCAGCCGGTAGCGGCCCACCTGGAGCGGGTCGCCATCGGTCAGCGGGGTGACGTTCGGCGGCAGAGCGGGGGAGGAGGAGTCCATGAGGGGGAGCTTTCCACACGGCAGGGGCGGTTGTGGTGGGCTGTTCCGGGATGGTGCTTTCGAACCCGTGGTCCTGCGAATCTACCCAATGGGGGGAATGGGCCTAGCCCCGCACCCACCCCTCGAACACCGTTCGAAGGCCCTTCCGAGACCGTTCGGGAGCGTTCCCGAAGACCGCCTCATAGCCTTCCGAGGAGACGGTATCCGCTGTTCAAAGCGGCGATGGCCGCCCTTTCCCCACGCCGAGGACAGGCGATGCGACCGGCATCACAGCATCCGATCCCCCTTCTTCGCGTCCCCGCTCCGTTATCAGGTTGTTGGGGTGGCACCGCCCTTCGGCCTCACTCGGGGAAGTCGAACAGATGACGGAGCAACTCCGCACGCCGTTCCTCGTCCCCCAGAGGAGCCTCGTCCACGGGGCTCTCCCCCGCCGTTCCGGCCTCCGAGCCGTGCTCTCCCCGTTCCTCGCCGGTCAGAGCCTTGCGGTGGTCCTCCAACAGGACCCGCCCGATCACGATCAAGGCCGCCCCCGCCCCGGTCGCCATCAACGCGAGCAGGGTCAGGTCACCCCAATAGAGCGCCCCGAGCACCACGCCGGCGACCACCAGGATCGCCCCGACCGCCCAGAGGAGACGGGAGAGCCCGCGGGGTTCCCGCCCCACCGGCCCCCGGCGTCCGCGCCCGCCCCCCTTCCTCCTCCCGTGATCGACCGCCGGCCTCGGCCCCGGGCGTTCGCGTGGACCCGCCGACCTCTCGGAGACCCTGCGCAGATCGTCTCGGCACGCGTACAGCGCCACCGCGGCCGGCCACGGGTCGTCCGCCTCCCGTACGACCCTGCGCGCCCTCTCGCGCAGTTCGCCCTCCGGAAGCCCCTGGGTCGCCCACACCGCCAAGGCCGGCGCCTCGCCGTTCCGCCGCTCGTGGGTGCCGAGCATGTGGACCAGGTCGCCCTTCTCCACCGGGGAGAGCCGCTCCCGGTCGAATCCGGCGGTCGCGGCCGCACCTCGCAGCCACCCCTCCAGCGCGCGCAGCCTCTCGAAGAGGTCGGAGGCCTGGCGGGCGACGTGCACATAGCGAGAACAAGGACGTTCCCGTCGACAGGAATGGTCGCTGCCGATGCAGTGGTGACCGCTGAGCGCCTTCAACAGGCCATGGCGTTCCACCAGATCCATGAGCCGCTCGTGCTCGGGCTCCCGATAGGGCCAGGCACGCCCGTCCTTGGTGCTGAACAGGGCACCCCAGGACATGTCCAGGTCACGGAAGAGGGCGGGCAGGTCGGGAGAGAGTTCGGCGACCAGATTGGCGGCCTGGACGTCGGCTCCTCCCCAGGCCTCGGGCAGTACCCCCACGATCTCGCGCGCCTTGCCCTCCTCTTCGGGGAGCCACCGCAACAGTTCCTGGCGTTTGTGCGCGTCCCGGAGCATCCCGTGGGCCTCCGGCCATCTGCTCTGCACCCCGCGGGCGAGCTCGGCCACCGTCCCGTAGAAGGTGCCGGCGATCTCGAACGTCCCCTCGCGGTCGGGCCCGGCCACCGTGGGGAAGCCGCTCATCCCCATGGTGATGCTGCGCCAGAACGCGGCCGCCCCCTCGTCCAGGAGGGTCCGGCTGTCCCTCTGGGTGGCCTCCCCCTCCTCCTCGATCGACGAGGTCTCCTTCCCCAGGAGTCGGGACAGCAGCCGGTGCGAGGTGGGTCGTAGTTCCGGATCCTTCTCCAGGCACCAGGACACGACCCCGACGAGTGCCTCGGGCAGCCCCCGCAGATCGGCCTCGCCGTAGAGGATCCGCTGACGTGTCTCCCAGGCGCTCCCACCGTCGAAGACGTCCCGGCCCGTGCCCGCGAACGCGATCACCGCGCCCCAGGCGAACACGTCGATCGCCGGGCTGACCTCGGTTCCCAGGATCTGCTCCGGGGCCATGTACCGCAGGGTCCCGGTCGAGCCGCTGGCCATCGTCGGGGCCTCCTCGACCGCGCGCGCGATCCCGAAGTCGATCACCCGGACCCCGTCCCCGGTGACCATGATGTTGGAGGGGGTGAAGTCCCGATGGACCACGTCCGCGCTGTGGATGGAGACCAGGGCGGTGGCCGTGGCGACCGCCGTACGGTGGAGGTCGTCCTCTCCCAAGGGCCCCTCGTCACTGCCGTCGCCCATCACGAGCTTGCGCAGTGTCCGACCCTCGACGTACTCGGTCACCACCCAGGCGGGTTCCTGATCGGGCTCCGGGCGGGCCTCGGGATCCCCCGTCTTGAGCACCCGGGCGATGAAGTAGGGCGGGATGTCCATACTGAGCATCGCCTCGGCCTGGAAACGCCGACGGAACTCGGGGGTCCCCGCGATGTGGGGATGCAGAACCTTGACCGCCCCGGGCTCGCCGTCCTCACGACGACCGAGGTAGACCGTCCCGTAACCGCCTTCGCCCAGTTTCTTCTCGAGTCTGTAGCCGCCGAGCGTGTCGCCGATCATCACGAGGGGACCTCCAAGGCCGGGGGGTGAGAGCGCGCAGCACCGTACCCGAGGTGTGATGTCCTTCACCACCTCATGGTGCTGTGAAATGCCCGCTTCTGACTGTTCTGCACTACTTGCCCGAGCCCGGAACCGGCCATCCCTCCGGAGAACGACGGGCTCGCCCCGATCCTCCCGCCCGGTCGGTGAACCTCCCGGTACGCCGCCGATACCCCGGTTCTCACCTCCGATCCGTTTACCGCCCGAGACGCCCGTCGACCCGCGTCGGCCCTTCGGGAAAACCGTCCCCCCCTCTCCCCGAAAGGGACACTCGAAAGCGCGGCCCGAACGACCGGATCGAAAGTCGGGATTCACGTTCGACCTTCGACCCCGATGGGTTCGACCTCCGCTTCACCACCTCCGAACGCTCTTGAAGGGCGCGGGCGCGTTCCCTTCTCCATCACACCGGAACGGAGGAGAGCGAACCTTCCACTCGCCTTGTTATGCAACGTCGAGCAACCTTTTCGAGGACGGCACCCATTTTCGGGAACCCCGTCTCCGAACGGACTTCGCATCGCGCCCATCACGGGCGTTCACAAGCGACTACTTTAAGGACAAACGGACTCGCCAAACGTGCCCAAGGTCCCGCAACGCCAACATTCCACCCCCCGACACCGCCCCACACCCCTCGATTCGGACAAACCACCGGACGCGCGCCGATCATTAACTCCGAATCCCTGCGGGCGACCCCTGTTCTCAGGCATACTCGGAGTCGTCGGTCGGACGACAGGAGCGGACTCCGCACCCGAGAACCGGTTCTGTCGTGCTGTCCGAACGATGTACAGGGCGTTCCACGCGATCATCCGTTTCGGATACCCCGATGGGCGAGAGTCGGCCACGACACGCTTCCCATAGGAGGGTCAAGAATGGTCCGAGGAGGCGCTAGAGTACATCACAGGCCCGGCTTTTCAGCGTTTGTCACACGAGGTCAGGCGGGGCTCACCCGAGAAGGAGACCGAAAGCTCGTCATTCCCGGGAAGATCTTTCGAGGATCCTTTTCTCACAAGGTGGAGCGAGGTTTTCGGGGGAATTCACGTTCTTCACGCACGTGGATACCTCGCCGACCACCGCGGGTCTCTGGTCCGACCGCCCCTCCAGCCGTACGGCACTTGGGAGGGAAAGGGGATCGGCAGGTTCAGGGACCCTGTTCCGTAAGGGGATGGAGGCCCGGCGACCTCTCATAGGGGGAGAGAGTCGCCGGGTCTTCGCATGTGCCCGACCTCTCCGCCATCCCGGCATCGACGGGCCGTCACGCTCCGCAGCGGACCGGAACAAGAAAACCCCTCGACCGGGAACTCACCCGGGGGCGGCCTCGTTGGTCCCAACGTGAGCGCGGACGAAGCGGTATCGACACGAGTGGCACGACCCACTCGTCCTTCTCGCGTCCCCTCCCCCGGGCTCGACGAACCGCGAGGAGCGGCGACGCGCCTTCGCGCCCTACCGGTCCCGACAGTGCAGGACCGTCTCCAGCAACCCGGGGAACCGACCCTCCATCTCCTCCTCGCGCAACGAGACGAAGCAGCGCGTCCCTTCGGTCCGGTTGCGCACCAGGCCGGCGTTGCGCAGGATCTTCAGATGGTGGCTGAGCGTCGACTGCGCGATCGGCAGGTCGATGTCCTTCCAGGCACGCTCGCCCCCGGGCTCGGAGAGCATGGCCACGATCCGCAGTCGTGTGGGTTCGGCCAACGCGGACAGGACCGTGACCAGTTCCACGTCGCACAGCGCCGGATGCCCCGCCCCCTTGGACACTCCCTTGGCCCCCAAGGCCCCACCTCCGATTCCGCCGCCACCCGGCCGTTTCCGCACGGACCGACCACCGGCGTGAGCATGCGAAACGCCCCACGATGTCCCGAATCGGATTTGGCCCGTGTTCAGGCGCGAGTGTACCGTCACTGTTCGATGATCGTCGATCATCGAACATTCGAGGTCAGTGGGGGTAACTGAGATGTCGAACAGCAAAGAGGCCGACGAGACCGTTTCCGGGGACGCGACCCCCGGTACCCGGCCCGCCCTGTCCGTCCTGGACCACGCGGGCATCGTCGAGGGCTCCGACCCGGGACGGGCCCTACGCGACGCGCGCGAACTCGCCCAGAACCTGGAG
The DNA here is from genome assembly GCF_000341225.1 of Nocardiopsis alba DSM 43377. Taxonomy (GTDB): domain Bacteria; phylum Actinomycetota; class Actinomycetes; order Streptosporangiales; family Streptosporangiaceae; genus Nocardiopsis; species Nocardiopsis alba. The sequence goes on along the minus strand of NZ_ANAC01000018.1, from coordinate 115,840 downwards.
CGCCGGGGCTACCACCGCTTCTGGCTCTCCGAGCACCACAACATGCGGGCCATCGCCAGCGCCGCCACGTCCGTCTCCCTCGGATTCATCGCCGAAGGGACCTCCACCATCCGAGTGGGCTCGGGCGGCGTCATGCTCCCCAACCACTCCCCCCTGGTGATCGCCGAACAGTTCGGCACCCTGGAGTCCCTCTACCCGGGGCGGATCGACCTGGGCCTGGGACGCGCCCCCGGCACCGACCCCCGCACCATGAGAGCGCTGCGCCGCGACCAGACCTCCTCCTCCACGTTCCCCAACGACGTTCAGGAGCTTCAGGCCTACTTCGAACCGGCCGTTCCCGGACAGCCCGTGCGCGCCGTTCCCGGCGAAGGCCTTCGGGTACCCCTGTGGATCCTGGGTTCCAGCCTGTTCGGCGCCCAACTGGCCGCGCACCTGGGCCTGCCCTACGCCTTCGCCTCGCACTTCGCCCCCAGCGCCCTGTACGACGCGCTGGACGCCTACCGGGAGGGGTTCGCCCCCTCGGCCCAGGCCGAGAAGCCCTACGCCATGGCCGGGATCAACGTGTGCGTCGCCGACACCGACGAGGAGGCCGAACGCCTGTTCACCTCCATGCGGCTGTCGTTCCTCGGGATCCTGCGCAACGAGCGCGGACTCCTTCAGCCGCCCGTGGAGCCCTCGGCCCTGGACACCATGTGGCGCCCCGGGGAGAAGCCGCAGCTCGACATGATGCTGCGTTACTCCTTCGTCGGCTCACCCGAGACCGTCGTGGCGAAGATCGATCGGTTCGTCGCCGACACCGGGGTGGACGAGCTGATGCTCTCCTCCATGATCTTCGACAAGGAGGCCCGCATGCGCTCCTACGAGCTGCTGGCCGACGCCTACGGCCTGGAGGCGCCCACGAGCGGCTGACAGGTCGAGAGAAAGCCCTGGTCGGGGGAGCTGGGTCAAGGGTGATGGTGTCGAGTCAGGCAGGGCTCGACATCGTCTTCCCCCGATCATCGGGGCGTGGGGCGGAATCGGTCAGGGTTCCGCCCCACGCTTTATTCACCGACCACCGCCGGAGAACGTTCCCTAGTGGTCCCGCGCGGCGAGGTCCGGAGCGTACCGTTCACCGCTCATGGGGTTGGTGGCCATGCCGCTCACGGGGTCGTAGTCGACGTCCATGCCCAGGTTCGGATCGTGCAGGAGACCGCTCTCCGGGTTGCGGAGCAGACCGGACTCGGCGTCGATCTCCCAACCGGTCGCCGGATCGACCTCCGGGGCGCCCGCCTCCGTGGAGGGCTCGGTCGAGGGCGCCTCGGCCTCTCGCTCCTCCTCGTCGGCGGCCGGGGCCTCCTCTTCCTTCTCCGGGGCCTCCTGCTCGGCGACGACGTCGCTCCGGGCGGGCTGGGACTCCGCGCCGCCCTGAGGGTCGAGCGCGCCCCAGCTCACCAACGCCAGGATGACGATGCCCAGAGCCACGCGGTAGTAGACGAAGGGCATGAAGCTGTGCGTGGAGATGAACTTCATCAGCCACGCGATCACCACGAAGCCGACGACACCGGCGATGACCGTACCGACGATGGTGGCGCCCCAACCGGCGTACTCGTCCCCACCGATGTCCAGCATCTTGTAGAAGCCCGAACCGAAGACCGCGGGCAGCGCCAACAGGAAGGCGTACTCGGCGGCGTCCTTACGGTTGAAACCGAGCAGCATTCCACCGGTGATCGTGCCGCCCGAACGCGAGACGCCGGGGATCAGGGCGAGAGCCTGGAACATACCGAAGGCCAGACCGCGGGGGACGTTGAGGTCCTCCAGGCTGCGCTGCTTACGCGCGTACCTGTCGGCGATACCGAGGATCACACCGAAGATGATCAGGTTCAACGCGACCAGACGCAGATCGCGGAACACACTGTCGATCTGGTCTTCCAGGAGCAGGCCCAGCACCACGATGGGGACCGAGCCCAGGATGACGTACCACCCCATACGGGCGTTGATATCGCTTCGCAGCTCACGGACGACCAGGGAGCGCGTCCACGTCGACAGGATCGCCCAGATGCGTTTACGGAAGTAGATGACCACGGCCAGCTCGGTACCGATCTGGCTGACGGCGGTGAAGGCCGCACCGGGGTCGGGCCAGCCGAAGAACGCGGACACCACGCGCAGATGCCCGCTGGAGGAGATCGGCAGGAACTCGGTCAGCCCCTGGACCAGTCCAAGGACGATTGCTTCGATGAGGGACACAGAGGGGCCTTCTGTTGAACGTCGGCGCCGTGGCCGCGCGCGTCGATGTCGACACCGATCGTCACGCGGTCGAACGTGCTCGATGAGATGACACAGGACAGCAGGTCAGCGATGCCGCCGGCCCGATCTGGGTCATCGTATCCCGCTCTGGCGCGCCCTTCTTCGGGCTCGTTCGGCCCCCACGAACCCGTTCTGTCCCGGTATCGGGCACCCTCCGGTGGGACGAAGGCAGCGATGTCGGACACCACGCCCCTCCGAGACCGGCGCGTCGTCCGCCCGGAACGGGGACTTCTCCGCGGCGGTGGGGCGAAGACCACACACCCATCCGGACACGGCCACCGGCACGACACACGGAACGCCCCATGTCGGAGCCCCGAGGCCGGACGCCGACGGTGTCCGATATTCGCCATGATTTCACCGGGTGTCCCCCGGCCCTCCACCTCCGTGTACGGAGACCGCGAAGAGAACGGCCGCCTCCACACCCCGGCTCAGCCCTCGTTCTCCCCCAGGAAACCCTCGATCCGGGCCAGCAGGGGCAAGGGGGGTCTCCTCCATCGCGTAGTGCCCCGCGTCCTGGAGCACGTACAACTCCCCGCGGGGGAACCACTCCATCCAGGTCGCCCTCATCACCTCCGCGGACAGGGCCGGATCATGGGCCCCGGCCACGGCGAGCGCGGGAACCTCGGCCCCCTCGACGGCCTCATGGAAGTCCTCGAAGGCCCAATCCCGGAAGTAGGCGGCGAAGGCGTCCCGGTCCGAACGGGCGAGGGAACGATCCACCATCCGATCGAGCCACCTGGCGGGGAGCCTGCCGCCCGTGGTGAGATCGATGATGGCGCGCCGGGCCGCCGGATCCCCCGCGGCCTGGGTGAAAAGGGCCCGGGCATCGTCTCCGAGCCCCGCCCCCGAGGCCGGGACCGGAGAGATCCCCACCATGCACCGGACCCGCTCGGGGGCCAGCGCGACGATGTTCTGCGCGACCTTGCCGCCCATGGAATGGCCGACCACGGAGAAGGTCGACCACCCGAGATGATCGGCCAGTGCCAGGGCGTCGGCCGCGACGCGAGCGGTGGTGTACTCACCCCCGATGCCCCCGGCGTCACCATAACCACGCTGGTCGAGGGCGGCGTAGGTGAAACGCCCGCCATCGGAGTGGGCCAACACCGTCTCGTAGTCATCGCGATCTCCGAACCATCCGTGCAGGGCGATGACGCCGTGCGGGCCGGTACCGCGAATCGTGTGGGGCAGGACGAGGGGTTCCGCCATGGGGGGCGCTCCTGGTGCGTCAGGGGTCGTACGGCGGCCGGGATCGGCGCGACGGTGGTCCGGGGCGTGGCGCTGGAGCCCCTACCCACTGGGGAGGAGGTCAAGCGCCACCACCGCCCGCGTGAAGATCTCGGGGCCCGGTCTCCGTCCGCGCCGGGCCCGGACCTCACAGGATGAGGAGCACGAAGACCGCACATGTGGCGATGGTGATCACCCAACTGTTCGAGGTCAGCCAGTCCCGTACGGCGGGCATGGCGTCCCTCCCACGATGGCCCAGGGCCAGGAGCGTCAACAGTGGAAGAGCCGCTATCAGCACGGTCGCCGCGACGAACCCCAGCCCGGCCACGAAATCCTCCCCGCCATGGGCCAGGTGCGCCCCCACCGTCAGCATGACGACGATGTCCGAGGGCATCGCCAGGATCACCAACAGCCCGGTCGTCAGCCCACGACCGACCCCCGCGTCCATCAGTCCGGTGAGCCACCCCGGTGGCTCGGACGTCTCCCGTGTCAGGAAGGCCCGGATCGCGGCGAGGACCAGCAGCACCACCAGCCCGATCTGGATCAGGGTCCCCACCGACCCCGAGTCGGAGGGGCTCCCCAGAGAGACCTTGTTCCCGAAGAGCCCGAAGAGGCCATGGGTGATCGCCACCCCGACACTCGTGGCGATGGCGACCCCCAGCAGGAACGCCACGGACACGCGTACCGCCTGTCTCGCCGTGACCAGGACGAGGGCCGCGATGATCTGCGGCCCCGCCATCATGGTGATCGCCAGCGGCAGGATCTTGAGGTCCATACTCTCCCCCGTCGTTCTCGAGGAGTCGGTGCCGGCCGAGGGCGGGGCGTGGGTCTCCGATGCTCGTGACCACGATCCTCCACCCGCCTACCGACGACGGCATGGTCTCCTCCAGTCTGCGCGGAGGGCGGCAAAACCACGGGCAATGACGGCTCGACGATCGGTCGACCTCGATGAGGACCGGATCGGGGATCAGTCTCCCCCGCCGCCTCCACCGTCCCCACCACCCGAGTCGCCACCACCACCGGAATCACCGCCACCGGAATCACCGCCACCGGAGTCTCCTCCGAAACTCCAGCCTCCCCCGTCACCACCGAAGCCACCGGAATCACCGGAACCGCCCCCATGGGAGCCACCGCTCGACCCGCCGCCGCTCTCGTCGGCGCACCGCTCCGCGTAGTCGCACACCTCGTCCCAGGTGAAGACCTCCCCGCCGACGGCCCCCTCCCCTCGCGACGAGTGGTGCGCGCCCGGGTCGACCATGAGGCCGGGGTCGGTCACGACCGGTCTCCGCTGTCGACGCACACCCGACATGCCGTGGATCGCTCCGAACCGTAGAGCCGTCTCCCGGTTCACGTCCCGCCCTCGGGATTCGGCGAGCGGATAGCGGGCCTCGGCCACCTCCAGAAGCCGGTCGCCCGCGGACGTGCGCGGCACCGATCTCCCTCCCCGCCGCTCCGGAACACCGGAGAACCCGGAGGCGACCGTCCCGACCACCCCCAACGTCAGCCCGAGCGCCAGTTGCCCCGACGCCCAGGAGACCCCCTCCAGCAGAAGCAGGAACACCGGCCCGAGGACGGCGATCACCCAACCGGCCTTGGCGATGACCTGGAGAAGGGCGTGGGAGCGCCGTCGACGACCGAGCGACCGCTCCGACCCGGCCGAATGGACGATGAGACCACGTTCGCCGAGACCCCGCCGAACGGTGTCGAGAACATCCCCCTCGGAGACGGCGTCGACGATCGCCACGGCGTTCACCGCCACCCTCCCTCGAAAGACGGCGAGCACCGCCCTGCCGACCGGATCCCGCTCACCGACATAGGGGCGTTCGGGACCGACCAGGGTGATGAGCCCGCCTCTCCGTTGGGCCCGCACCCTCCCCCTGAGGAAGAGCTCCATCAGGACGACCCTCCCCGCCCTTCTCGGTCCTCCCGCGAGGTAGGCGAGTTCGACCGGGGAGAGCTCGTCCACCCCTGTGACCCTTTCGGGTTCGGGCGTTCGAGCGGCCTGGCGACGCAGGCTCAGATTCGCGACGATGAGGGAGAGGACCGGCCACAGGGTGAGCAGAAGGCCGATCACCACCCCGGAGGCGACGAGGAAGGGCACGGTGTCCATGGGTGAGGCCCTTTCGGCGAGGAGGACACGAACACGGAGGCGACAAGCGGGGGTAGGGCTCGGGGGGAGTTCCAAGCCTCCCACTCGACCGGACGAAGCGGACGAACAGGGTTCGGTCGACGCCCCACCGCCCCCACCCCAGGCCCCATCGAACGCCGCCCTCCGAACAGAGCGATCGTTCCCGGCGTCTCGAACCACCCGTACTCGTCGAATCGGAGATCAGCGTGGGAGACCACACCCGAAAACAGCGCTCATCTGCAGAAATAAGATCCGCTCACCGCACACGTGAGATAGTCGCGAAGAACCGGGTCCTTCACTCATCACGCACCGCTCTAACCCCTCTGACCTGCATACTCATAAACCCCGTTGACCACATCCGGTCAAAACAGAGCAGGCTATCCTGGTTCTCCTGATAGTGGTGGTCGCCTCTGTCCAGGGGAGTGGGCCTCGTGCCATGATCCACAGGGAGACCTCCACGCTCAGCCCTGCCGAGAGCCACAGACGAAGAAGACATTCACACAATCCCCCTCCCCTACAAGGAGTCGATCCGTGAACATCACCCACAAGGCCTGGGCGAAAATCATCTCCCTCCTGACACCACCAGAAGCCGACACGAAGGATAAGGGGGCCGGCTTCGTCGAATACGCCGCCATCATCGTGTTCGTAGGCATCATCGCCGCACTGCTGTACAGCAGCAACATCGGAGATCGGATAGCCCAAGGGATGATCTCTTCGATCAATAAGATCTTCTCTCCGACCTAAAAATGGATAACAAAAACTCGAACTCAAGAAAAATCCACGAGGGAAAAACAATCCCGCGCGAAACCCCAAAGAAGAAAATAAGTAGAAAATCAGCACTGGCCCTGGCCTCTGTGATCATCATATCCTCATCAGGTTGCGTGACAGCCCCTGAAGAACCACATGAGGCAAGCAACACGCCGACCTCCCCCAATCCGGGCAATCCTCCGAACGAAGAGGCTTCGAGAGAGATACTGCAAAGCTCCATAACAACATCGACGGCGCTCGGATCCGACCTTCGAATAGACGTCTTCGCCCTCGAGCGCCTAGAGAACAACCTCCTAAGGCTACAACTTGGCGTGACAAATGAATCTTCAGATCCATTCGATCTCGGGTTCGGCCTCTCAGACACCGAAAACTATCTGTCAGCCAGCAATGTAAGCCTCATAGACGACATAAACCAACAACACTATCTAAGCTACAGAAGCAACGATGGAAAATGCTTCTGCAGCTCCCTGGACAGCTCAATAGAAGGCGGGAAAACCGAAGATCTCTGGGTGATCTACCCAGAGCCACCGGAGAATATCGAAAAAATGACAGTGGTGACCCCGCTCTCTCCACCGATACTCGACATCCCGATCAGTGAATCATCTGAAACAGTCGAGACCAGCAACCTTGCAGAACCAAAAATCCTCGATCTCACACTGATCTCGGACAGTCTCGAAGACCAAACCGGGCGAAGCGAAAGCGGAGACGAAGTAAGCATTATTCTCTCATCCGATGTACTCTTTGAAACCAACAGCTCCGAACTGACAGATGATGCCTCTGACATCTTGAACCAGGTGGCAAGAGAGATCGACGACTCGAGCTCCAACGTGGTTTCGATCGACGGACATGCCGACAACACTGGAAATGACTCCATCAACCTCCCCCTCTCTAAAGAACGAGCAGAGAGCGTTGAATCGAGCCTGGCCGACCTCATAAATAGGGAAGGCGTGACATTCGAAGTGGAAGGACACGGATCCGCCGCCCCTATCGCCGACAATGACACCGAAGAGGGGCGCGAGCGAAACCGCCGAGTCAGCGTCACGTTCGAAAAGTAGGTGACTTCATTTGAAAAAATGGAAACGCATCATAGGAATATCCGCGATGGCAGTCATTCTACCCGTCAGCACTTCATCCGGAGTACTGGCATCCGCAACCCCGAAAGTTGAAGACCTCACCTCCCTGGGCACCTCTTCCTCGAATGAGGAGATCAGCACAGGACTCTCCGCAGAGGCACATAAAGCCGAACTCAGCGAGTCAGGCAATATTCTTTCGGTCACCTGGAGCATCCAGAACACAGGAAGCTCGGGCGTGGATTTCAACTGGCCATCAGGAAAATCTTATATGTACAGCAATCCATCACACTACTCAGGAGTGACGATAACCCCATCAGACCAAAGAAGCAGGTATCACCCTGTCATGAACGGCGAAAGCGAATGCCTCTGCTCAGGAGATACCTCCCTCGACTTCAAAGAAAGAATAGAACCCGGAGAGCAGGTCGCTTATTGGTCGATGTTCTCTGTTCCTTCGGACGTGGACACCATCACTCTGGAAATCCCGGGGTTCGACCCGATCGAGGACATTCCTATATCCTGACCTCGGCCCCTGACCCACTCCTGGAACTTCTCTGGAGGCGGCGTTGACCACCCCCCACCATCCTGAACTCGGGGATCCTCGGCGACCCTCGTCGACCCGCCCTCCGAACCGCTCCGACGAGCGTGGACGTCCACCACGGGCGGCGCCCCGGCTCGGTCGTGTCGCTCGTTGGTTCCGGCCCGCGCGGCGAAGCGAGAGAGATCGTGGGGCCGGTCTGGTGGAGGTCGGGGCGACCACGATCTTCGCCGCGCTGGTGATCACGTTGATCTATCAGAGCGATCTCGGCACACGCTTCAACGACGGTGTGCGTTCGATGGTCTGCGCGGTGCGGGGACCGGGCTGTGGCGACGAGACCTGGGTCGACCGTGATCGGCCAGAGGAGCCGGAGCAGTACGACTGGGGGGCGGGCGGCGGCGACTTCGAGGACAACAAGAACATCGCCATGCAGTCGGCCAGGGGTTACAACTGGACCGATCAGGAATGGGCCTGCCTGGACAATCTCTGGAGTCGACAGTCGGGGTGGGACCCCGGCATGGTCGACTCGGAGACCGGCTCGCGGGGGATCGTCGGGTTCAATCCGGCTCTGCACGGGGAGATGCCGGAGGGTTTCGAGGGCAGCGCGGCCGCACAGATCGACTGGGGGCTGGACTACATCCGGGATGCGCATGGGTCACCCTGCCAGGCGTGGGCGTACTGGCAGTCCACTCGGACCTACTGACCCCTCCGCCCCCTCGTTCCCAGAGGTTCGCGCGCCTCCGGCGGTGAGTCGGCGAGAGCGCGGGCGTTCTGGGTGAGGTGCGATATTCGCCCTGGGCCCCGGGGACATACGGCCATGCACGGATGACGAGGAACATCCTCGTGGTCGGGCCGGCCGCGGTCGAGAGGCGTTCCGCTTTCGCCTTCTCCGGGTTTCGTCGCCCCTGAGAAGGCGTCGGTCCGAGTCGACGCTCACCCTCCGCCAACTGGGGATTCCCCAACGTGGCCGGTTACGGCCACAAGAAGTACCCGTCAGAGCACGACATTTTCCTTTGTTTGCGGCAAAGTGTCTCTCACGGGCAACATTGCGTTGCCTGCGGCAATACATGAGATGTAGGACAACCCTCACGCGTTTGTTGTTGATCATGAAAACGATCCGCCGATGAGCGCACGCCGATGGACTCACGGGGTTCTCGACCGAGAGTCCATCGAACAACGAGCCTCCCCCGACTCGTCAGGAACAGCCGTGGACATCACCCCCTTCGACCTCTCTCCGGAGCGCCCGCCCTTGCCCAAGCGGACACCTCCGACCGTCCACAACGTCGACAACCCGCACGACATCGCTCATGCCGTCCAGCGTCTGGCGCTGTTCGGGATGATCGGCCTCGTCCTCGCTCACGCTCGAAGAGACGACGCCGACGTGTGATACCGAGCCAGGAGGCGGCACCGGTGTGGGGGGCGGGCCCCGACCCGGTCGACCGGGCTTCGTGGCCCGATGACTCCCGAGCCTGGAGGGTCTTTCGGGAGCTTCTTCGGCCACGGCCCGGAAGAGATGGAATTCCGTCCTGCCGCCTCCGATCCCGCTCCCTCGGCCGAAGCGCTCCTCATGGACGCGGGCCGAGGGGGCGGACCCTCTCCCGAACGCTCAGGGAAGCGTTCGGTCCAGGCCGGCGGGCGCGCGGTCAGCAGAGCCCCATCCCACCGCGCGCCCGTCCTCTCCCGGGGCCTCGTGAACGGTCGTGAGGGCGAAGCCCACCGCCGTCGGCCCGGGAGCACCGGCGCGGACCGTCTCGCGCGAGGCCGGCCCGCACGAACACACCCATGAGGGTCCGCCCTCCCGGGTCTCCGTCTCATCGCGACCGGACGGTCTTCGCGCTCATGGCCCGTGTTTCACGAAGGCCCCGCAAAACCCCCACAGGAGAGGGCAAATATTCGGACAGGCGAGCATAGATATGGACCTTTTGCACCATTTCTCCCCCTAATCTGATCGACCACTCGCGCATCGCTCCGATGTGGGTGAGGGGGATCGTCTCCGTCCGTCAGCGCACAGGGCGGGGTTGAGGACACGGGGGCCCGATGAAGATCGCTTATCTGATCAACGACATGTACGGCATCGGTGGCACCGTGCGCACCGTCGCCAATCAGGCCGCGGCTCTCTCGGAACGGCACGAGGTCGAGATCGTCTCGGTGTTCCGCCACCGTGCCGACCCCGTCCTGCCCGTCCCCTCCCGGGTCCGTATACGTCCGCTCGTCGACATCCGCCGCCATGGGGACCAGGGGACCGGCATCGGAGGGCGGCCCCTCTACGAGGGTTCCGAACGCGCCGGCCTGCCTCCTCTCCTGTTCCCCCCGGAGGACGGGCGCGGTTCCACCCACAGCCGGCTCACCGACGACCGGCTCGAGGAGTACCTGGCCACCACCGACGCCGACGTGGTCGTCGGCACCCGCCCGGGCCTCAACGTGGTCATCGCACGGGCCGCCCCCGACCACCTGATCAAGGTCGGACAGGAACACCTCACCTACGAGCAGCATTCCGACGAACTGCGGCGGATCCTGGCCTCCGAGTACACCAACCTGGACGCCTTCGTCACCGTCACCGAGGCCGACGCCCGCACCTACTCCGCGAAGATGCCCCTGCCCGGGGTGCGGCTGTTGTCCATCCCCAATTCGGTGCCCGCCCCCGCCTTCATCGGCAACGGCCACGACACGCGCACGATCGTCGCCGCCGGACGGCTCGCGCCCAGCAAACGGCACGACCTGCTCGTCCAGGCCTTCTCCATGGTGGGCGACGAGTTCCCCGACTGGACCCTGCGCATCTACGGACGAGGCAGCAGGCGAGGCGCGCTCGGACGGCTGGTGAACTCCCTGGGGCTCCAAGACCGGGTGTGGCTGATGGGGCCTCATCCGCGGGTGGAGGAGGCATGGGCCCAGGGGTCGTTCGCGGCGGTCACCTCCAGTGAGGAGCCCTTCGGGATGACCATCGTCGAGGCCATGCGTTCGGGGCTGCCCGTGGTTAGCACCGACTGTCCGCACGGTCCGGCCTCGATCATCCGCGACGGCGAGGACGGACTGCTGGTGCCCAACCGATCGGCCTCCGGCATCGCCGAGGGGCTCGCCGAACTGATGGGCGACGACGATCTGCGTCGGCGCATGGCCTCGGCCGCGCTGACAGCTTCGGAGCGGTTCGATCCGGTCAACATCGTGCGCCTGCACGAGGAGCTCTTCCACGAGCTGGCCGGGGAGCGCCTCCCCTCCTCTCCCCCGATCACCGTGCCGGCCCCACGATCCGAGCCGCCCGCCGCCTGTCGGGTGGAGCTCGGCCCCGACGGGGTGGCGGTCCTGAACTTCGGGCCCTCCCTCGGAGAGACCGGCCTCGGGTCGATACCGGACAAGGTGGTGCTCTCCCGGGGGGCCGGGCACCTGGAGCTGGCACCCGATCGCGACGGAAAGGTGAAGGTGGACGCCTCCGCCCACAACCTGGCCACCGGAACCTGGCAGGTGCATCGGAAGGACGCGGGCGTGGAACGCCCGATACGGGACGTGACCATCCACCAGCACGGTTTCCCGCTCTCCGTCGCCGACACCGAGGAACTGTCCCTGGTGATCCCGGACCGTTCCCCCAAGGGACGGCTGGTCCTGCACGCGCGGCGCTCTCCCCACCACGCCGAGGTCGAACACGTGGAGATCGCCGACGGGCTCATCACCGTCCAAGGACGGCTTCTGGGCCGGCGGCTCCCCGACGCTCGGGCCCGCCTTGTGGTGCGGACGACCCCCTCTTCCCAGGAGCGCCACGAGTTCCCGTCCGCCGTCGCCTACGAAGGCGAGTTCACCGCCGTCATCGACCCGGCCGAAGTGGTGCGGGGACGCCATGGGGATTCCGACAAGTGGCAGATGAGGCTGGTGTTGTCCGACGGAACCGAGTGCACTTTGGGGCGGCATCTGTCGGGGGTCGTGGGTTACAAGAGGATCATCGACTATCCGGCCCAGCAGGTGAAGACCGGTCGGGGCACCGGTTCCAAGGTGCGGCCGTACTACACGATCAACGACCGCCTGGGGCTTCGCAGCTCGCCGTTGGCGCCGACCCTGCCCGTGGAGAGAGTGCGCGTGCGTCCCGTCGGGAGACGCGCCGACGAACTGCGTGTGGAGGTGGGTCTCGGAGCGCCTTCTCCGGAGGGGGTGGCCTACGCGCTGGAGGTGGTACGCGGTACCGACGCCGGCCGTCGTTTCCCGTTGGAGGTCCTCCCGGGTTCCTCCTCCCGGGAGGAGGGACGGCTGGTGGGCACGCTGCCGCTTCTGCTCCATGACGACTACCGGGGGTTGACGATCTCGCGTGCCCGCTGGCGTCTTCGGCTGCTCGCCGGCCCTTCCGGAGCGTTGGGGAGGTTGGGGGCCAAGGCCGTCCCCTCTCTGACCTCACGGCGGTGGAGTCATGGGGCGTACGCGAGGTCGGTGACCGTGACCCCGACCGATTCGGGGGACCTGCGATTGACCATCGCCGACGTGCACGTCGTGGAGGCCCTGAGCCGCCGACTGCCCTGATACCGCGCACACGAGAACGTCTCAGGGGCGGACGTTCCATCCGGGGGTGCGCTTTCACGCGCGCTGAGGGCTTCCGTGGGGTACTCCACCGGCGCGGCATGCTCCGGAGCCCGCCTCCCGACGGATCACGACTCGGCTCCATGTGACGCTCGCGGTGGAACACGGTAGAACGGCCGGGAACATCCCCGAGCGAGAAGGTCTCCCGTGCCCACTACCACTTCTCGAACGGTCGGTTCCCTCACCGTTCTCTTCCTCTGCGTCCCACTTCTGGCGTCCGGCTGCTCGATCATGCCCGGCGTTTCAGAGGGTTCCACCCCTGTAGAGCACCATGTCCTCGATGGTGAGGCGCCTGTGCGTTCGTTGCCGACCTCGGTGTCGGAGGTGGGCTGGGAGTGGAGCGCCGAAGAGGCCGGTGGCAGGCTCGAGTACATCCTGCCGGGGGTGTCCGGCCCCTTGATGGTGCTGGGCAGCGGTGTGGTGGGGTTGGACGGGGTCACCGGGGAGGAGCTGTGGAGCTACCGGATGCCACAGACCTCCTCCGCCCGTGCCGGGGTGACCCCGGATCATGAGAGCGTCCTTTTGACCTTGTCGGAAGGGGCGGTCGATACGACCGTGGTGCTCGACTCCGGGACGGGGCGGGTTCTCGCCGAACACGAGGATGGTACGGGTGAGATCTTCCAACGGACGGTGGAGCTCACTTCGGACGCGGCGATCGTCGCCTCGAAGGAACCTGGAAGTCCGGTGGAGACCTTCTCCCTCATGGAAGGGGAACGGCTCTGGTCCTTCGAACCACCCGAGCGCGGGGCGGGGGTGGTCGTCGAGAAGGTGCTGAGCTTCGAGGACACCGTCGTGCTCATCATGGCCTACAACGACGGCGGCCTACGGGACGACTCGGTCGACACCAGCGAGCAGGGGATGCTCGTGATCGGGTTGGACGCGACCACGGGAGAGCCCCGTTGGGAGCTGGAGCAGGGGTTCACCGACACGGTTCGCCGTGTGGCCGACCACGAGCTCGCACCGAACGGTAGGGCGCTCCTTCTCCAGGTGGGTTCCGGGAATCAGCGTCATGAGTTCCTCATCGACCCGGTCACGGGCGAGGAGATCGAGGGTGAGGCCTACCGGGTACAGGAGCGGGACCCGGTCGGGTTGCTCGACGACGGTTACGTGGAGACCTCCATCGACGATGACGAGTCCACGGTCGACTACTGGTACACGTCCTTTACGGGTGAGGAGGTGGCCCACTTCGAGGTACCGGAACGCCCTGGCGAAGGCGACGACATCGGTCGGGGGCTTCTCCTGGAGGAGGGTGTGCTCCGACTGGATCCGCTGACGGATCCGGACCTGGAGCGAGGGCCGGTCGGGGTGGAGTTCGCACGGTGGGAGGGCTCCGAGACCCCTGTCCATCTGGACGCGGACCTGACCGTGAACGAGGAGATACGCGCTGTTCCGGAGGGGGCCGTCGACTCTCCCTACCTTCCGGTGGCGACGCTCATGCCGGGCGCGGTCGTGGTCACCGAGAAGGACCCCGGGTTCTGGGGCGTGGTGGGGGTGGTTTGAGGGGCCCGGGAAAAGAGGGGACGCCTCGCCGGGAGGATGTCCCCCACTCGGGCGGCGTAGGGCTCTAAGGTGATGCGGGATGGTGGCGAAGCGCCACCGTCGATTCCGTCGACCCTTGCACGGAATCCATCACCATTTCGGTTCCGGACCTGGTGGCCTGGCCGCCGGGTTCGGTTCTGAGTGCTGCCCGAAAACTGGCCCTGGCCACCAGGTTGGCATCTGCACTGGTCAGCCCATGTCTTCAACCTGGCCACCAGGTCGCCAGGTCTTCTTGTGGCCACCCTTCAGGCACTCACGAGATACGGCCGGCCAATACGAAGGTATAGACACATACCCGTATAACACCGACCGGAAGAGGCCGCCCTTTCCCGGCGGAACATCCCAGGGGGGAGTTTTCCCCAGGTTCCGGGATCTCGCTTGTACCGCCCTTGGGAACAGCGCATGCTCGGTCCAGGGTTCTTCTCCCCCAGTGAAGAGGTGAGTCGCTTTGATCCGCGAACCCCTACGGTCGAAACCCCCGGTCGGCGACCTCGAGGACTCCGTCCTGCGCGCCGCCGTCCTCCGTGTGGCCCCCGATGCCCTCACCACCTTCGACACCCAACAGCATCACGTCCGCGACCTGTGCTCCCGTAACGGGGATCCGGCTCCGGTCCGTATGTTCCTTCGCCGTTGGGGCATGTTCGTGGAACTGCGCAGCTGCCCGCGCCGGGCCGCACGGCTGGCCCGTCTGGAACTGGCGGTCTCCGAGGCGACCGACATCGAGACCGCGCGGGCCGCCGCACAGGAGATCGCCCTCATCCTCGACGGGGCCACCCGCCGGCTGCCCGCTCCCTGAGGCCCCCTTCCGAGGCGGAAGGCTTTCGTCCTCGGCCGTACCGCTCCGACCTGGGGCGACCCCGCGGATCGTCCACAGATGAGGGAGTTCCCCCTGTACCCGGGGTACGAGGCGGACTAAGCTTCCCGAAGCAGGGGTCCGTGCGAGAGGGCCCCTCCCGCCCCACGACCCGCCCCGACCGTGCCCGCCCCCGCGGGATCGACCCCCGGACCACCATGCGACGGACCTCCCCCCGAACGGACCGCGGACGCCTTCTCCAGGGCCGCCGTGACGACGGCCAGGCCAGTATCCTCCTGATCTTCGGCATGGTCATCGCTTTGCTCTCGCTCACCGTGTTGTTCGTCCGCGTGGGCGCGGCCAACGACCAGCGTTCCCAGGCCCAGACCGCGGCCGACGCCGCGGCCCTGGCGGCGGTGGGGGCGCTCCGGGACCACGCGGCCCGGCAGCTCGCCGACGGCGTCTTCCCGATGCCCCGATACGACGAGGAGATCGCCAGGGACCGGGCCGAGGCCTATGCCCGGGAGAACGGGGCGGTGCTCACCGATATCCAGGCCAGCGACAACGTGATGGGCCGCTCCGGCAACATCGTCCGGGTCGAGGTCCGGGGCGCGCTCTGCCAGAAGGAGCTGGAGCCGGACGGTTCCCGGGACTGGAACGACATCGTCTGCGACGGAGAGGACGATTCGGGGTCGACGGCGGTGGGCAACGCGTCGGCGATCGCGATCATCGAGATGGGTTCGGGCTGTGGTCGCCAGGACATGGAACTGACCTGTGACGGCGCCTCCGTGGACGATGTGGACCAGGCCTCGGGCTACTTCGACGTCTACCTCATCGACCGGGTCGGAGAGTACGCGTTCGACCCGAACTCCGTGTTCGGCGGCGGCGCGATCGTGGACTGTGCCGACCTGGGGCGGCTGGACCCGGCCATGTGCGCGACCCACAAGGTCCTCAACGATGAGTTCCCGGGTTTCTACATCAGCGCGGGGGGCTATCGCGACGAGGGGACCAGCGACCACGGCTACGGCCAGGCCGTCGACTACATGATGGCCGACCTCGGAGGGGTCCCGACCCCGGAGATGGACGCCACCGCGCTCCAGGTGATCGACTTCCTCATCCAGAACCACCGGGAGCTGGAGGTCAAGGGGATCATCTACAACTACCGCATCTGGAACCCGGCCAAGGACGCGGTCGGTCCGTGGTCGAGCGTGAGCCGACCCGCCGGCGAGCGCGGCAGCAACACCCAGAACCACGTGGACCACGTCCACCTGTCCGTGGGGCCCCCGCCCTTCCGTTAGGCGAGGCCCGTTCATCGGGGAGCGGGGTCGTCCACAGGTTCGAGAAGGGGCTTGCCCGGCACCGGTCCGGGGCCGAACCTGGAGGTATGGCCTCGGACCCTCTTCGTCCCGATCCGAACGTCCCTCTCTTCGCCCGCCCTCGTGTCGCCCCTCCTCCCCCTCCACCGCGCCCTTCGGGGCCTTCCATCCCCTTGGCGGCCTCACCACCCGGTCGGGATCTGCTCCTGCGGACCCTGCGCCCGATCCTGTCGGAGCTGTCCGCCGATGCCCTCGCCTTCGGTCGGACCGCCGCCTACCTGTGGGGGGTGGACGTGCATCCGCGGGGCACCTCGGTCACGCGGGAACGGTTGCGCGTAGCGCTCCCTCCGGGGGGGGCGAGGGGCCTCGCGGCATGGTGTGGTCGTCCACCGTGAGCTGATCCCGTACCCGGACCGTTCACTGATCGAGGGGGTGAGGGTGACCGCCCCGGCCCGTACCGCCCTGGACCTGGCGGCGGAGGCCGGTTGTCCGTATCGGGCCACCGCGGTCCTGGATCGTTTTCTGGCACGGGGAGCGTTACGGAGGGGGAGACTGCTCTCGACTCTGCGCCGCCACCCTCGTTCGAGTCTCCCGGGGCTGGCCTTGGCCGTCGGGCTCTCCGACGGGGGCAGTGGTTCTCCGGCGGAGAGCCGGGTCCGGGTGTTGCTGTATCGGGCGGGGCTGCCCAGACCGGTCACCCAGTGCCGGATCGAGACCGCCCGGGGACGCTTCCACGCCGATCTGGGGTGGCCCGACCAGAGGGTGGCTTTGGAGTACGACAGCGCCGAACACCATTCCTCCCGTGTCGAACGCGAACGAGACCGGCGACGGTACTCGGCCATGACCGACGCCGGGTGGGAGGTGGTGTCGATCGGGATGCACGACCTGCGTACGCACCCCGAGCGTCTGCTGCGCCGGGTCCGGGACCTTCTGCTCGACCGTGGCTGGCGCCCTTCCCCCACGGCCCGGGAGAGGGTCGAGCGCGCCGTCCGACGGATCGAACGCGACCCGCCACGTCTGGACGAGGGATGAGGACGGCACCCCGTTCGGGCCGAGATCGCCGGGCCGGTCGACACGTTCGCGGCCCGTTTCGTCACTGCCTGTCGAGATTATGTGTCGGCGACGCTCGAACGGAGAGGACGGTCCCCGCGTCGTAACCACCGTAAGCGGTCCCCCCATCCACCGAGCCGCAGAAGCGAGGCGTTGTCAGTGTCGACATCGATGCCGTTCTCCGGACCGGAGCCGGCGGAAGACGACCCCGGCCGTCCCAACTGGCCTTTGGCCCTGATCGTGGTCCTGACCTGCCTGGCGGTGATCGCCAGTGGATGGATCGTCGCCCGCCTCACCCTGGAGGACGACACGGTCGCCCCCTTGGCCGAACCGTCCGAGCAGGCCCGTCCCCCGCGGGAACGTTCGGGAAGCGTCGACCCCGACGACGCCGAGGCCTTCCTGGCGTTGGCCGCTCGAGGGCTGCGAGACGCCCCCTCCCTGTCCGTGAGCTACACGCAACGGGAGGAGGGCGAGGAGGCGGGTCGGGGCTGGGCCCGGAGGGGCGTGGAGGCCGATGTGGTCTTCGAGCACCACTTCACCACGGCCGAGGGTGTCGAGGTGTACCGGTACGAGTTGGACGACACCGGCCACCTGATGACCGCCGAACGCGGGATGACGGGGATGAGCCTGTTGAACCCGCCCTCGGAGGCGGATCGACGGCTGTGCTCGATCGAGTTCGCCCTCTCCCCCTTGGACGACCTGGTGGATTCCGCCTCCGATCTGGTGTGGGAGGGCAGAGAGGAGATCACGCTCCCCGAGGGCTTGGACGGGTCTCCCGAGGGTTCCTACACCGCCTACAGGTACACGGGCGACTTCACCGCGGTGATGGGCGGTTACGAGGAGGAGAACGGGCACAACACGCTGACCGTGCTGCCGAAGACCGAGTTCAGCCTCTGGATCGACGAGGAGGGGTACCCGCGCAGACTCGAATACGACACCGAGGAGGGTTTCGGGGAGACCTACGACTACCGGCCGACCGTCGACTGATCGGACGCGCCTCTCCGGCCGGTCGGGCACCATGCCCCCGGGTGAAGGAGGGTGTCCCCGTCCGCTCCCTCCCGGGTGGACGGGGACACGGTGTGGCCTAGTAGGCCCCGGCTCGGCTGCCGACCAGGTCGGGGATGGTGACGGTGTCGTCGAGCTCGTAGGCGTAGGGCGGGTCGGGGACCTCGCCGCGTAGTTCGGGCTGGTCGGAGTCGACGAGAAGGTTGTCGCGGGTGGCGACATTGCCGGGTTCGTCGTCCTTCTCGGTGGCGACCGACAGGGGTGTGCGTTCGAAGTAGTTGCCCTCGACCAGCACGTTGGCCCCGTCCGCCGAGCTCACCCCGTACTCGGGGTTGTCGCGGAAGTAGTTGTTGAACACGTGGACGTGTTCGGCGTTGAGGGCCCGGGGGTGCCGGGCCGTGGTGCCGTCGAAGAAGTTGTGGTGGACGGTCACCCGGGGGGCCCGCTCCCGCTCCTCGTCGTCCCCCCCATCGATGAGGATGGCCGCTTCGGCGTCGGTGAAGCGATTCCAGGACACGGTGACGTGGTCGGCGTCGTCGGTCACCGAGACGAGGGGGTCGCCGTCCCCTCCGGAGAAGGTGGAGCCGTCCACCCACACGTGGTGGGCGCCCTCTCCGATGCTCACGGCGGTCTCGTCGACCGTCATGGTCACGTTGGCGATGATGACGTTGGCGGCCTCTTCGACGACGAGTGCGCCGCCGGTCAGTTCGGCGCCCTCTCCGACACCCAGGAGCGTCTTGTCCGATCCGACACGGATCCGGCCGTCGAGGTCGATGTCGCCTTCGATCTCCACGGTGAGGGGCTCGTCGGTCCGGAGGTGCTCGGCGAGTTCGTCGGCGTCCTTCGCGGTGACCGTCTCTCCCCCGGCTCCGCCGGTCACGGCCGTGTGCTCCTCGGGGTCGTCGACCTCCTCACCGTCGTCCTCGTCCTCATCCGGTTCCTCGGTCTCCTCGACCTGCCCCGGGTGGCCCGCCCAACCGACCGGTGTACCGAAGGGAGGCTCCTCCTCGGATTCCTCCGAGGGCGTTCCGGTCTCCTCCGTCTCCTCCGGTTCGGGGTCGACGGCGGCTCCGGCGGTGGGTTCGGCGTTCCGGCCGTCGTCCTCACGGGAGCAGGAGGTGAGTGCCGCGCACATCAGGGCCGCCACGCAGGCGGCGACGAGAGGGTGGGGTCGCATGTGGGACTTTCCAACGAGCGGGGAGGGAGGGGTGGGGTCGAACGGTACCGATTCTGTCAGGCCCCGGAAGGTTTCGGACACACCGCTCTCGGTAGGCGCGGAAGCCGACGGGGCCGTGTTCGTCGGGCTCGGACGTCGACCGGGCACGCCGAAGGGCGCCGGCCCCGTTCGGGGGGCCGACGCCCTCGGTCACCAGTGGTGGAGTGCTCACGCGGTGGGCCGCCGGCCCGGACGCTCATCGCGTCCGGGGGAGGGTCCCGGCCACGTCGGAGGGTGCGGGGCTTCGCCCGTCACCCGCCGGGCGGCTACTCCTTGGCCCAGCCGATGTCCTCGTAGACGTAGTCCGAGGCCAGCCCGAACTCACCCCAGTTGTGCAGGTTCTCGTCGACGGCGTAGAGGCCGGGACGCTCGAACATCGGGATGGTCACGACCTCTTCCCACAGCAGGCGGTCGATCTCGTTGGCGAGCTCGGCGTAGCGGTCGGGGTCGGTCTCCGCCATGAGCTCGTCGAACTTCTCGTCGATCTCCTCGGTGGAGGTGCGGGCGAGGTTGTTGCCCCACTCGCCGTCCTCGGTGGGCATACCGTAGTTGCCCTTGCTGTCGCCCGCGTAGGGGTTGACGCCGGTCAGGACGTAGCTGGCCATCTCGTAGTTACCGGGGATGACGTACTCGGGGAAGAGGGAGTTGCCCGGCACCTGCTGGACCTTCACCTCGACACCGATCTCGGACAGCATGTCGCTGGCGATGTCGCCCTCGTCCTGGGCGACGGCGAGGTCGTCGGAGACGACCCAGTCCAGGGTCAGGGTGTCGCCGTCCTCGTTGGTACGGACGGTCTCGCCCTCTTCGAGGGTCCAGCCGGCCTCGTCGAGGAGTTCACCGGCGCGCTCGGGGTCGTACTCGCCGTAGCCCTCGCTGTTGTCCTGGTAGCCGTACTGGCTGGACCGCAGCAGACGGTTGACCTCACCGGTGATGGGCCAGTCGACGGCGTCGAGGCTGACCTCGGAGAGGACGTCGGTGTCGATGCCGAGGGAGATCGCGTGGCGGACGCGGACGTCCTCCAGGCGGGGGCTGCCGCCGTTCAGCGAGATGAAGCGGTGGCCGTGGTTGACGGCCTCGGTGAAGTAGGTGCCCTCACGGTCCTTGATCAGCTCATAGCCCGCGGCGTCGTAGCCGAGGTAGAAGCCGTTGACCTCACCGTTGTTGAAGGCGCCGGCCTGGGCGTCGCTGCCCATGGCGTCGAAGATGATCTCGTCGAGCAGCGCCGGGGTGCCCCACCAGTCCTCGTTCTTGCTGACGGTGATGCGCTCGGAGACGTCGTCGAACTCCACGTCGCCGAAGGGGCCGGCGGTGACCGGGTAGTCCTTCTGGTAACCCTCCTCGAACAGCTCCTCGTCCTCCATGTACTCCTTGGGGTACAGGGGGCTGAAGAGTCCGGGCCACTCGGAGAAGGGCTCCTCGAACTTCAGGGTGAAGGAGTAGTCGTCGTCGGAGACGAACTCCTTGACCAGGTCGTAGCCGCTGGTGGAGCCGAGCTGGAAGTCACCGTCGCGCTGGCCGGAGATGGTCAGCCAGTTGGCCTCGTAGTCCTCCGCGGTGATGGGCTCACCGTCGGACCAGACCGCGTCCTCGTTGAGCTCGTACCAGACCTCGAGACCGTCGTCGCTGACCCCGTAGTCGAGGACGTAGTCGGTCAGCGGGGAGTTGGTACCGTCGGCGGCGTAACGGCTGGTCCTGGGCATGACGGCCGCGGCGGTACGGCGCACGTTGGCCAGGTTGCCGTTGGTGTGCCACATGTTGTGCTGCTCGGCGTACTCGTTGAGGGCCCACACGAAGGTGCCGCCCTCCTGAAGGTCCTCACGAGGCGCGGGGTTGAGGTCCTCGGCGGGCAGTTCCGCGACCTGTTGCTGCGCGGCCTCGGTGTCATTGCCGTCGTCGCTGTCGGCGCAGGCGCTGGCCAGCAGGACCAGGGCAGCGGCCGGGGCGAGATAACGCACCTTCCCGATTCGCATGGGGATCTTTCCTCCTTGAGTGTTCCAGCCAGTACGCGGGGCGGTACTGGCCTGTGCCAAGTCGAACTTCCGGTTCCTCAGCTGACCGTCAGCCGTTCGGCGTAGTGGCAGGCGGTCCCCTGGTCCCCACCGTTGGTGGGCTGGATCGTCGGTTCGTTGCTCACGCACCGCTCCTGTTCGGACTCCGAGAGGGTGATGAACTTCTGGCACCTGGTCCGGAACCTGCAACCCGAGGGCGGGTTGGCGGGGCTGGGCAGGTCGCCGTCCAAGACGATGTGCGTGCGCGCGCGTTCCTTCTCCGGGTCGGGGATCGGGATCGCGGACAGCAGCGCCTGGGTGTAGGGGTGGGCGGGACGGGTGTAGATCGACGTGGTGTCGCCGATCTCCACGATCTTGCCGAGGTACATCACGGCCACCCGGTCGGCGATGTGCCGGACCACGGACAGGTCGTGCGCCACGAAGAGGTAGGCGAGACCGAGCTTGGCCTGGAGTTCCTCCAGCAGGTTGACCACACCGGCCTGGATGGAGACGTCCAGTGCCGACACCGGCTCGTCGAGCACCAGCAGTTTCGGTTCCAGGGCCAGAGCCCGGGCGATCCCGATGCGCTGACGCTGGCCGCCGGAGAACTCCGACGGGAAGCGGGTCGCGTGCTCGGTGTTGAGGCCGACCAGTCGGATCAGTTCGTAGACGCGCTCGACGACCTCGGCCGCAGGGACGTCGTGGGCGCGCAGGGGCTCGGCGATGATGTCGAAGACCGGCATACGCGGATCCAGGGAGCTCATCGGGTCCTGGAAGACGATCTGCATGTCCCGGCGCAGGGCGAAGCGGTCGCGTTTTCCGAGGGTCGCGGTGCTCTTGCCCATGACCTCGATCGTGCCGCGCTGGGGCTTCTCCAGCCCCATGATCTCCATGAGGGTGGAAGACTTGCCGCACCCGGACTCGCCGACGAGGGCGAGGGTCTCTCCCTCGCGGATGTCGAAACCGACCCCGTCGACCGCGTACACCGTACCGACACGGCGCTTGAAGACCGCGCCCTTCATCAACGGGTGGTGCTTGATGAGGTCGTCGACGCGCAGCATCTCCGCGCGGTCCTCGCGGGCCTGGGAGGAGGCCTCCACCTCGGGGATCTCGGGGACCGGATAGATGTCCCGGGCGGTCCAGTCGTTGGTGTCGATCTCGCCGGAGCGGATGCAGGCGGCCCTGCGTACACCGGTGTCGTGGATCCTCTCCTCGGGGTCCTTCTCCCGCGCGCCTGCCGAGGCGTCCTCGTGGGCCACGGCGAGTTCCCGGATCCTCTCCGCGGAGGGCTGTCCACCGATGGTGAGCAGTTCCGGTTCGGCGAGTTCGCATTCGGGCTGCGCGATGGGGCAGCGCGGCGCGAAGGGGCAGCCGGGCGGCAGCGCGCTGAGCGAGGGCGGGTTGCCCTTGATCGGGACGAGGGCGCCCTGACGCTCTTGGTCCATACGGGGCACGGCGCCGAGCAGCCCCATGGTGTAGGGCATGCGGCTCTTGTAGTAGATCTCGTCGACGTCGCCGATCTCCACGGGGCGTCCGGCGTACATGACCAGGAGACGGTCGACGAACCCGGCGACGACACCG
Source organism: Nocardiopsis alba DSM 43377 (assembly GCF_000341225.1). GTDB lineage: Bacteria > Actinomycetota > Actinomycetes > Streptosporangiales > Streptosporangiaceae > Nocardiopsis > Nocardiopsis alba. The sequence continues at coordinate 92,784 of NZ_ANAC01000018.1, read as the reverse complement.
AGGTCGTGGGTGATCATGACGATCGCGGCGCCGGTCTCGCGCTGCGCGGTGCGCAGCAGGTCCAGGATCTGCGCCTGGATGGTGACGTCCAGGGCCGTGGTGGGCTCGTCGCAGATGATGACGTCGGGGTCGTTGGCCATGGCCATGGCGATCATGACGCGCTGGCGCATACCGCCGGAGAACTCGTGCGGGAAGGAGCGGTAGCGCTCCTCCGGCCGGGGGATGCCCACCAGAGAGAGCAGTTCGATGGCACGGGCGCGCGCCTTGTCCTTGCCCGCCTTGGGGTCGTGGACCAGGACCGCCTCGGCGAGCTGATCGCCGACGGTGTACACGGGGGTGAGCCCGGAGAGCGGGTCCTGGAAGACCATGGAGATGACCTTGCCGCGCTTGCGCGCCATCTCCTTGTCCTTCTTGCCGAGGATCTCCTCGCCGTGCAGACGCACGGAGCCGGTGATCACGGCGTGGTCGGGCAGCAGTCCCATCGCGGCCATGGAGGAGACGGACTTGCCGGAGCCGGACTCGCCGACGATGCCCAGCACCTCTCCTCTGTGGACGGCGTAGCTGACGCCGCGCACCGCGTGGACGTCGGGGTTGCCGCCGAGTCCTTGGAAGGTGACGTTGAGGTCGGTGACCTCCAGGACGGGGACCTCGGAGGTCGGTTCGTCCGTGGTGTTCTCGGTGGCCTCGGCCGTGTCGATGCTCATGTTCGTGTCCCCTCCCCTAGGACCGACGCGACTTGGAGTGCGGGTCGAGGGCGTCGCGCAGCCCGTCCCCGATCATGTTCACGGCGAGGACCAGGACCACCAGCAGAACCGTGGGGAACAGGAACACCCAGGGGGCGGTGGTGGCGTACGGGGCTCCGTTCGCGATGACCACACCGAGACTGACGTCCGGAGGCTGGACGCCCAGCCCGAAGTAGCTCAACGCGGTCTCGCCGATGATGGCGGTGCTGACCATGATGGTGGCGTCGGCGATGAGCAGGGACGACATGTTCGGCAGGATGTGCCGCAGGATGATCTTGTGCGGGGGGACGCCCATGAATCGGGCCGCGTGGATGTACTCGCGTTCGCGCAGTGAGATGGTCAGACCGCGCACCATCTTGGAGGTGACCATCCAGCTGAACGCGGCCAACAGGATGACCAGGATGAGCCAGCCGCCCTGGCCGACGAAGTGGGTGGACAGGATCGCCAGGATGACGAAGCTGGGCAGGACCAGGGCCAGGTCGGCGACCCACATCAGGACCCGGTCGGTGATACCCCCGAAGTAGCCGGCGAAGGAGCCGACGAGCGCTGCGATGACGGTGGAACCGAGCGCGACGAGCAGACCGATGAGCAGCGACTTCTGCAAACCGGCGGTGGACTGGGTGAAGATGTCCTGACCGGTGTGGTTGGTACCGAACCAGTGGTCGGGCGAGATCCCCTCCAGACGCGCGGTGAAGTCGCGTTCGCCGATCCCCCACTGGCTGATGACGGGGCCGAGGAAGGCCAGAGCGGCCAGCAGGGCGATCAGGACGAGCCCGATGATGACCCGCCGGGTCCTCAGAAGCTGGAGCAGCACGTCCTTGGCCCGGTTGGGCATGGGCGGGATGGACGGCGTCTCTTCGGCCCCATCGGGGCGCTCGGACTCCGTGAGGTCTTCGGTCTGGCTCATGACGTGGTCTCCAGCTGGGCTGCCGCGGCGGGACGCGGAACGTACGGGAAGGGACGGGGGGCCATGGCCCCCGTGGCGACGAGGGCGGAGGTGTGCGTCATGGTCACACCCGCACTCTCGGGTCGAGCCAGGCGTAAAGGATGTCGGAGAGGAAGGACGCGGCCATGATGGTGATCGCCATGAACCAGGAGACGGCCGCGACCACGTGGACGTCGTGTCGGGCGATGGAGTCGATCAGCCAGGCGCCCATACCGTGCCAGCCGTAGATCTTCTCGGTGAAGGTCGCTCCGGAGACCAGGGCACCGAAGGTGAACGTGAAATAGGTGATCGTGGGGATCAGCGCGGTGCGCAGGGCGTGCTTGAACAGGGCCTTGCGTCGAGTGAGCCCCTTGGCCATCGCGGTCCGCACGAAGTCGGCGCCCAGGACGTCCAACATCATGTTGCGTTGGTATCGGGCGAAGGCGGCGAACAGCGCGACGGCCAGCACGAGTGTGGGCAGCAACGCGTGGTAGACGCGGTTGAGCAGGAGTTCGTACCACTCTCCGCTGAAGCCGGCCGTGTACTCGCCCGAATAGCGCAACAGTTGGAACCCGGCCAGGTCGTTGATGCTGACGGCGAGTACCTGGACGACGATCGCGATGACCACGGTGGGGACCGAGAGCACGAAGAAGGAGACCGCGGTGGCGGACTTGTCGAAGGCCCGGTACTGACGGATGGCGGCGTAGGCGCCGATCGCGATCCCCAGGAAGCTGCCGAGGAGGGTGGCGACGGTGATGAGGCGGAGGGTGACTCCGGCCTTCATCCACATCTGGGAGGCGACGTCGCCGCCCTGGATGGTCTTACCGAAGTCACCGGTGAAGATCCCGCCGAGCCAGGTGAGGTAACGCTGGGCGATCGGGGTCTGGTCGTTGAGGTTCAGCGCGTCGAGCTGAGCGTTGACCGCTTCGGGCGATGGCGGAGGCTGCATCTGCTCGAAGTAACCGCGCGGGTACAGGTTGGTGGCGGCGAGCAGGTACGCGAAGCTCGTCGCCAGGAAAATCAGTACGACGTAGTTCAGCAGCCGCCTGGCCAGGAACTTGCCCAAAACTATCTCCGAACCTCAACAGCCGAGCCCGGCGCTTGATCTGTGGTTGCGAGTCGCCGACACGGGGAGTGAGCCGGGGTGAGCAGGGCTTCACTCATGCCCGGATGGTTAGTCCGGTTAAGCATTCGCGAGTCGCCGACACCATGAGGATTACTCCATGTGACTGCCGAAACACACTGACTTCCGATTCACGGTCAGTGACCGGAATGTCAAGAGTGTGCGGGATGATGAGACACTTGGCGGTAACCACTCCATCAAGAAAAGACAACGGTGATGATTCGAGCCACAGATTTCCGCTCCATTGTCAAACACCACACTCGCCGCACTCGAGGCATCACTCAAAGTGAGAAAATGCGCCATACCCTGCCCAAACAAGCAACTTCGTCCCACATCTCGTAAACAACGTTTACCCAAAAGCCTCTTTTTCTCGGGCCAATAACACGACCGAGATCTCCGCGCAACACCCCGGAAACAACCCTCGGACCTCCGAAGACACCGCGTGACCAGGACCACCCGAAAATAGTCACACAGAGTAATGAAATGCCCGAGGGGGACCCCTTCACCCTTCCTCCGATCCCGACGATATCGTCACACGGAGTGACGCATGTTAACTCTCGCTAACATGACTCCCCTAGGGCGACTTGGCCCGAGAGCCCTCGGCACCCGCCCCCACCTGGGGTGATTCCAGTGACGTGGAGAACAACGGCGATCGAACGCGGGGGATCAGCGGGGCGAGAGAACCCGAGCGGGCCACTCCCCACCACGTACCGAGCGCACACGCCGCGTCCCCGGCGACCGCCAGCGCCGTCCACCCCAGAGGGCCCACCGTGGCCGTGCCGCGACGGCGACGCCAGGAGGCGAGATGCGGCACGGTCAACACCGCCCCGGCCAGAAACGCCCCCCGGACGAGCCCCCTCCGCCGACCGCCCGCCCCCGCGGCGGCCCCGGCGACCACCATGCCCGCGAGCACCGGCCACCAGGTCGTTCGCGCCGTACGGGCCCCGGCCCGGACCGCGCTCGTCAGGTCGACGACCGCGGGGCGTACCGCTTCCAGGGTCGGGGCGCCGGCCTCCCCGGTCAGGCCTCGGGCGGTGAGCGCCGCCCCGGCCGCGCCGATCACGAGACCGCTCACGGGTCGGCCCCCGAGCACCGAGAGCAGGGCCACCAGTCCGTGCGGCGACATCTCCGGGCCCGTCGCCCACCGTCCGTACCGGCGCGCCGTCGCTCCCCCCTCGGCCGCGTGAACGAAGCGTGAGCGCAGATAGGTCCCGATCCCGTCCGGCATCGGGAGCCGGACCCTCGACCGGGGTTCGTAACGCACCGACCACCCCTCCTCCGCCGCGCGCCATACGAGGTCGGTACCGGCGAGTTCTCCCGCGTCGTGGGAGACCCGGACGGCCGCGCGACGTGCCACCAGGACGCGGACGGGCTCCAGGGGGTCGGCCGCGCCGTGCTCCTCCGGAGGCGAGGGGCGACCTCGCCCTCGATGTCCGTGCCCCCAGGGCAGGACGGGCGCGGGGTCGGCCCCCCGGTCGGCTCGTAGGGCGTGCAGTGCGGCCACCGTCATGCCCGAGGGGCCGAGGGGACGGCGGACCGCGAGGGTCCTGGGGATCACCGCGGCGACATCGGGGTCGACGAAGTGTCCGAGCGCGTTCTCCAGCCACCCTGGAGAGGGTTCGGCCCCCGCTTCCAGAAGCGCGAGGAACTCACCGTCGCAGACGGCCAGCGCGGCGGCCAGGGCCCCGGGACCCCCTGTGGGCCCGTCGACCGTGCGGGCGCCTCTCGCGCGAGCCGTACGCGCCGCGATCCCGGTGGCCCCGACCACGAGGGGACGTGCGCCGGGGTGGTGTTCGGCGATCAGGTCCAGCGTGGTGATCAGCGCGGCGGGGTCGATGGCGCCGCCTCGGCCGATCAGGACGATCCGTGTCCTCTCGTCGAGGGCGGCGGGGGCGGGGCGGGGGTGGGCCAGACCGGTCTCCACCAGGGTCCGGGCGAGGATCCGCTCGTCGAGGTCGGTGGGACGCGCACCGCTGATCCCGCGGATCACGGAACCGACACCCGTCGCGGGCAGCCGAAGAGCACGTGGAGGTGTGCCTCCGACGAGGACGTGTCCCTCATCGGTGAACCGGACGGAACGGTCGATCTCGATGCCGAGGCCCCTGGGGAGGGGGGCGGGGGTGGGCCGGGCCATGCCCCTACCTTGACGTGTGGGAGAGGACACGCGCAAGAGTGGACGAAGTGGTTAAATTCGACCCGCGTTCACCATATTGTTATCCGACGCGGGGGAGATCGTAGGTCGTCCGCCTTCGTCGACGATCGCCCCAGAAGGGGCTCATCGACTCTCCTCATCCCCTCTTTATCCAGTTCAGGCATGGTGGAACTGTCGAAAGCAGGCCGGTCGGGTTTCCAGAAAGGCACGAAGCGTATGCTGAGCGCGAGTAGGCCCTTCAGCGCCGTAGGGCACACCTCTTAGCCGCCATGACGATCTTCCACGGCCGACGCACAGGCCCCACCACCGTCCCCTCAGTGAAGCTTCGCGGCTTCTCCCCCGCCCTATGTCGCCGTCCTCGTACCGTCCCCCCACCGGTACCGAGCCGCTTCCCTCCCTGTTCCCGGGGGCTCCGCCCCGTACATCCACGACGCGCCGTGACCCCTTTCCGGGCATGGACGCCGCGTGGTACCGGCCCGGCTCCGCCCTGCCCGCGCACCCACTTCTCCAGGGGAGTGAACCCACATGAGTGAGACCACCACCCCTCGTTCCGCGCCTTCGGACCCGCTCCTGACGACGTCGGCCCCTCTCATCCGTCCCCAACGCCCGGCGAGACCCATGGAAGAGCCCAACAGCATCGGACAGGCCACCGCCCACCACGGCGGCGCCGTCCCTCTGTCCGCACAGCGACGTTTTCCCGGACTGCCGAGCCAGATCGCCTACGTACGCCGGTTCGTGGCGCGTCGACTGGCCGACTCGCCGGAACTGACCACGGCGACCCTGCTGGCCAGCGAACTGGCGACCAACGCCATCACCCACAGCGCCTCGGGACGCGCCACCGGCAAGTTCGAGGTATGCGTGCTCCAGGCCCCTGGTTGGGCACGAGTGGAGGTCCGCGACCTGGGCAGCACCACCGAAGAGCCCGAGCCTCAGCATCGTGACCCCTATGACACCGCCGAACACGGCCGTGGTCTGGATCTGGTGGAGGCGCTGTCGAGCTCCTGGGGCACCGAACCGCGCAAGGACGGCCGAGGCCGCCAGGTGTGGTTCGAGATCGTGTGGGACGGCGACGACCGCTAGGAAGACCAGGAGAACGTCGCCGTACCGGGTGGTACTACGGCTCCGTTCACTCCTCCGTTCCCGGTGAGCCGGTTCGACCGGTCACGGTGTCGGTGGAGTCGTTCGGGGTGGTCTCGTCGAGCGGCAACCGGTAACGCTCGTAGAGGCGGCGTGCGTAGTCCTTCGCCTCCTGCGAGGGCTCGTCGCCGAGCTCGTCGCGCAGTAGGTCCTCGAGGCTTTTCTTGGCTTCATCCATGCAACGCAGACTGCCTGGAGTGCGCGGATAGCACAAATCGACAGTCCGGTGACAGAGGGGAAAGTCCCGAAGAGCCCAGGGGACGGACGTCGTGGCGCCCGGATCCCGGTCCGCGCGGGTGATCGCGGGGTTCGAAGCGTACCCTCACCCCTTCCCGGCGAACGATCCGACGAGTCTCGCCCGAGAGCACGGGGTCGGCCGTTACCGGGGTTCCCGGCGCTCCGCCGCCCGTGATGCCCCTGTGAGCATCCTCTCAAATTAGTTGCTTGCGCTGGTTATTTGCGCATGCAATCATAACTTGCACCCACGGGAACAACGCGTGTGCAACTATTTTTCTCAGCCTATCAGGAGCCTCCCATGCCACTCGGTCTCGTCGCGCTCGCCATCGGCGCGTTCGGTATCGGACTCACCGAGTTCGTCATCATGGGCCTGCTGCCCGACGTCGCCGCCGACTTCGCCGTGTCGGAGGCCACCGCGGGATGGCTCATCTCCGGATACGCGTTGAGCGTGGTCGTCGGCGCGCTGGGGATCACCGCGGCCACCGTTCGACTCCCCAGGAAACCCGTGCTCATGGGTCTCCTCGTCCTCTTCGTCATCGGGAACGTCCTCACGGCCGCCGCCCCGGACTACACGGTCGCGATGATCGGACGGATCGTGGCGGCCCTGTGCCACGGCGCGTTCTTCGGGATCGGCGCCGTCGTCGCCTCCGGTCTCGTCCCCGCCGCGAAGAGGGCCGGTGCCGTGGCGGTCATGTTCACCGGCCTGACCGCCGCGAACGTGCTCGGCGTTCCCTTCGGCACCTTCCTCGGCCAACAGATGGGCTGGCGTTCGACCTTCTGGGCGATCTCGATCATCGGCGTCCTCGCCCTCATCGGTATCGCCGCCCTCGTACCCGCCGTACGCGGTGCCGGGCCCGAGGTGAGCCTGCGCGGCGAACTGAGCGCCTTCCGCTCCGGCCAGGTCTGGTTGTCGCTCCTGGTGACCATGCTCGCCTTCGGCGGCATGTTCGGAGCGTTCACCTATATCGCCTACACCCTCACCGAGGTGACGGGCTTCGCCTCCGGCACCGTGCCGTGGCTGCTCGTCGTCTTCGGTACCGGGTTGCTCGTCGGCAACTGGGCGGGCGGCAGACTCGCCGACCGTTCCATCGACGGCACCCTCGTCACCTTCGTGGCCGTACTCGCCGTGATCCTCGGCGTGTTCGGACCACTCGCCGGATCCCCGACCGCGACGGTCGTGATCCTGTTCCTCATGGGCGGGTTCGGGTTCGGCACCGTGCCGGGCCTCCAGACCCGGATCATGCGCTACGCGGGCGGGGCCCCGACCCTGGCCTCCGGCGCGAACATCGGCGCCTTCAACGCGGGTAACGCGCTCGGCGCCTGGGCCGGCGGCGTCGGTATCGGCTCGGGCCTCGGCTACACCTCGCCGATCTGGATCGGGGCGGCGCTCACGAGTACCGCCCTGATCGTCATGGTCCTCGCGGCGGTCGCCGCGCGCCGGAACCGGCCCGCGGAGCCTCGGAGCGGGGCCCCGGAGCCCGTCGACACCGTCCCCGCCCACTGAACGACGGACACCCGCCCGTCCACTTCCAAGGAGAACCATGTCCACCATCGAGGTACCCCGGATCACCCTGAACAACGGCGTTCGGATGCCACGGCTCGGTTTCGGCGTCTTCCAGGTACCGGACACCGAGACCACCGCCGCGGTGACCTCCGCGCTGAAGGCCGGATACCGGGCCATCGACACCGCCTCCGTCTATGGCAACGAGGAGGGTGTGGGGCGCGCGATCGCCGCATCGGAGGTCGCCCGCGAGGAACTCTTCGTCACCTCCAAGCTCTGGAACTCCGACCACGGGTACGATCACACGCTCCGTGCCTACGACGAGAGCCTCGCCCGGCTCGGCCTGGACCACCTCGACCTCTACCTGATCCACTGGCCGGCCCCCGCGAACGACCTCTACGTCCAGACGTGGCGGGCCCTGGAGCGGCTCTATGCCGACGGTCGCGTCCGTGCCATCGGAGTGTCGAACTTCCAGCCCGCCCATCTGGAGCGTCTCGTCGAGGAGAGCGAGATCGTGCCGGCGGTCAACCAGGTGGAACTGCACCCGGCTCTCCAGAACCGCGAGGTCGTGGCCGCGAACACCGCTCACGGTGTGGTCACCGAGGCCTGGAGCCCGCTGGCGCAGGGGGCCGTACTCGGCCAGGAGGAGGTCGTCGCGATCGCACGCCGGCACGGGAGGTCCCCGGCCCAGGTGGTACTCCGTTGGCACCTCCAGCAGGGCCGTGTCGTCATTCCCAAGTCGGTGACGCCCTCGCGGATCGTCTCGAACATCGACGTGTTCGACTTCGAACTCACCGCCGACGAGATCGCGACCATCGACACCCTGGAGCGCGGCGGGCGCACCGGCCCGCACCCGGACGAGTTCTCCGACTGAGACGACGGGGCCGCCCACGACGGGAGGCGGGGTCTTCGGCCCCGTCTCCATACGAAGGGCGCCCCCGCACCGTGCGGTGCGGGGGCGCCCTTCTCGTCCTTCACGGGCTTCGACCGTTACCGGCCGACGGGTTCCTCGGAGTCCTCGTCCCGCCGGTCCTCGGGCACGTCGCCCACCGTCGCCGCGGAGGCGGAGCCGTTGCTCGCGGCGTTCGCCCCGGCCTTGGCACGGGCCCTGGCCCTGCGACGTTCACGACGCGCCTCGGCCTTGGCCTCGCGCTTCAGACGGCGCACCTCCACCAGCTGGTAGAGGACCGGGACCAGGATCAGGGTCAGCAACGTCGAGGTGATCAGACCGCCGATCACCACGAGGGCGACCGGGGCGGAGACGAACGCGCCTCCACCGGCCATGCCCGTCGCCATCGGGATCAGGGCGGCGATGGTGCCGACCGCCGTCATCAGGATGGGCCGCAGACGGTGCCGGGCGCCCTCGACGATGGCCTCGCCGAGCTCCATCCCCTTCGCCCGGTTCTGGTTGATCAGGTCCATCAGCACGATGGCGTTGGTGATCACGATGCCGATGAGCATCAGCATGCCGATCAGGGCCGCCGCGCCGACCGGGGTCCCGGTCATCAGCAGCAGGGCCAGCGACCCGGTGGCGGCGAACGGGATCGAGATGAGCAGCATGAGCGGCTGTAGCAGGCTCTTGAACGTCGCGACCATGATCAGGTAGCAGATGACGATCGCGGCGAGCATGGCCAGCCCGAGCTGGGCGAAACCCTCGGTCTGGTCCTGGCTGACGCCGCCCAGGGAGGCGGTGGCCCCCGACGGGAGGTCGAGGCCGTCCAGGGCGGTCATGATCTCGCCGCTGACCGCGCCCAGGTCGGACGCGCTCGGGTTGGCCGTGACCGTGGTGCTGGTGACACCGTCGATGCGGGTGAGCTCCGGAGGCTGTTGGACCTCGGTGACATCCGCGACGTCGGCGAGCTCGATCTCCCGCCCGGTGGGCGTGGTGATCGGCAGCTCCTCCAGTTCCGCCACGGTCTGGGGCGCGTCCTGGACCAGGACTACCACGTCGCGGCGGATGTCCTCGATGGTGGCGGTGCCGACGTTACGGCCGTTGAAGGCCGCGGAGACGGTCTGGCCGATCATGGACTCGCTCAGGCCCTCTTCGACGGCCTTCTCGCCGTCCACGTGGACCTCGAGCGCGGGCTGCGAGGCGGAGATGCCGCTGGTGACGTCATCGGCTCCGTCGATGGAGCGCAGTTCGTCCTCGACCATGCCGGCGGCCTCGGCCAGGGTGTCCTGGTCCTCGGCGGTCACCTGGACCTCGATGCCCGATCCGCCCATGCCGCCCATGGAGTCGAGCCGGGGCTCGTACTCGGTGTCGAGGTCGGCGAAGGTGTCGCGCAGGACGTCGCGGTTGCGGATCTGGTCGGTGTCGGGGTCGGCGGTGATCGTGTAGTCGATCTGGGAGGAGCCGCCGCCCATCATCGGATTGCCGCCGATGTTGACCTGGTAGGTATCGATCCAGGCCATCCCCGCGAGCGCCTCCTCGACCTTGACGGCCTCGGCGTCGGCGGTCTCCAGGGAGGTGCCCGGGTCGAGTTCCTGGACGACGGTGTAGGTGTTCTCCTCGGCCTCCCCGAGCCAGTCGGTCTGGGAGTTCGCGGCCAGGGCGATCGTGCCGACGAAGACGAGGACCGAGGCGGCCAGGGTGACCACGGTGGCGGTCCGACGCTTGGTCGTGATCCAGCGGATGATCGGCAGGTAGGCACGCTGCATCGGGCTGCGCATCTCGCGCTCGTGCGCCTTGCGCTCGATCTCCTCGCGGGTGCTGTCGCCGACCTCGGCGGGCCGCAGGAACCAGTAGCACAGCACCGGGGTGATGGTGAGGGCGACGATCAGCGAGCCGCCCAGGGCCAGGGAGCTGGTCACGGCGAAGGGCATGAAGAGTTCGCCGACCATGCCGCCGACGAACGCCAACGGCAGGAAGACGGCGATCGTGGCGAAGGACGAGGAGGCCACGGCCGTGGCGACCTCACGGACGCCGTCCTTGACGGCGGCCATCCGTTCCTTGCCGTAGTCCATGTGCCTACGGATGTTCTCCAGGACGACGATGGAGTCGTCCACCACCCGGCCGATCGCGATGGTGATCGCGGCCAGGGTGAGCATGTTGAGGGTGAAGCCGAAGGCCTGCATACCGACGAAGGCCACCAGGACCGACACCGGGATGGACACCGCCACCACGAGGGTGGAGCGGATGGAGAGCATGAAGACCAGGATCACGATGACCGAGGCGACCAGGCCGTAGCCGCCGGCCTCGAACATGTCGGTGATCGAGTCGTTGATGAAGGGCGCCTGGTCGAACACGACCGAGAGGGAGACGTCGTCGCCGAGCAGGTCGGACTGTTCGTCCAGCACCTTCTGGACGCCCTCGGAGATCTCGACGGTGTTGCCGTCGGGGGTCGCCATGACCATGAGGGCGACGCTCGGGTCGCCGTCGAGACGGGCGATGGAGGTGGCGGCCTCGGGCACCAACTCGACGTCGGCGATCTCGGAGACCTGGACCGGGGAGGGCGCCGGAGCGGGCGGGGCGCCGGGGAGTGCCGCCGAGGGGTCGGCCCCGGCGGAGGGCCGCACCCACAGGTCCTCGATCTCCCCGAGGTCGGTGAGCTGGTCACCGGTGGTGACGCTGAGGCTGCGACCGTCCTCGTCGATGGTGCCGCCGGCCATGAGCAGGCCGCTCGCCTCCAGGGCGTCGGCCAGGTCCTGGACGCCGATCCCGGCCTTGTCCAGCTCGTCCTCGTCGGGGGTGACCTCGACGCGATCGGCCGGCAGGCCGGTCAGGTTGGCCGAGCGGACCCCGGGCACCGACTCCAGTTCGGGGATCAGGACGTTCTCGATGGTCGAGGCCATCGCCTGCTGGTCGAGGTTCTCGGAGCTGGCGGCCAGCAGCATCACGGGCATCATGTCCGTGCTCATGGCCATGACCGAGGTGTCGACGTCGTCGGGCAGCATCGGGGCGATCTGGTCGACGGCGACCTGGGTCTCGCGGACCAGGGCGTCCTGGTCGCGGCCGTAGTCGAACTCCGCCATGATCTGCGTCGAGCCGGTACTGGACGTGGAGGTGACCGTGTCGATGCCCTCCACCCCCTGGAGGGCCTGTTCCAGGGGTTCGGTGACCTGTCCCTCGACCACCTGTGGTGTGGCGCCCTGGTACTGGGCGGAGACCATCACCATCGGCAGGGACATCTCGGGGAAGAGTTCCCGTTTGGCCGAGAGCGCGGCGACGACGCCGAAGAACAGCACCGCCAGAGTGATGAGCAGGACCAACGCCCGGTTTCCGAGCGACATGACCGAAAGGCGGTTCACGCGTTCGTTCCTTCCGCGTGGGGGGCGGTGTCCCGGCCCGGGGACCGGTCCGCTCCAAGGGCCGTTGTGGCCGTTCTGGACATGAGAGGTGCTCGCTCCTAGCTCGACGGGTGTGGGACGGTCCGGCCCATGGGTGAGGAGCGCGTGTCGAACGCGCGCTCGCCTGCATGGCCTCGGTCCGGTCCGCGAGGTCGTGTGGTGCGGGGGATGCCGGGTCACCCGCCCGTGGGAGGTCGTGTTCTCCACGGACCGGTGGTCGTCCGGGGCGGGCCCTGTCGATGGGCCTCGTCTCCTCCGGGCGCACTCTCACCATACGTCGCGTTATATCTGGAGTGCGGCCGGATCCGGCTACTTCAGGGAACTCTCAGGGTCATATCCACCTTCTGTCGGGGACGACCCCGACCAAAGTCGGAGCGGGACGCGAGGATCGAGGGGGACTCTTCGCGAAGCGGCCCCGAACAGCGCCGATACCCCACCATCGAAGTAACGGACGTCACAGGGAAAAATTTCGGACACCCGGAAAAACGCACGCTGAGCGCACACCGAGAGCGTCCACCGCCTCACGAAGGGTGGAGAGGGCACCGGCGCGGCCCTCGCGCCACCCCGCACGAACGGCGCGGCGCGGTGACTCAGACCGCCCGGGACTGTTCCTCTGGAGAGGAGAGGGCCTCGTGGGGCTGAGCGGTCCCCCAGACCACCTGGAGCAGATCCTCCAGGGCGTGGGCGAGGGAGTCGTCGACGAGTTCGTAACTGACCTGGCGCCCACGGGCATGGGTCCTGACGAGACCGCAGTCGCGCAGGCAGGCGAGGTGGTTGGAGACGTTCTGCCGGGTGAGGCCGAGCCGGTCGGCCAGACCCGCGGGGTAGTCGGGCCCTTCCAGGAGGGTCAACAGCAGGCGGCAGCGCGTGGGGTCGGACAGGGCTCGTCCCAGGCGCTGGATCGCGGCGAGACGCTGTTCGGAGGTCAACATGAAAACCATTGTACATAGCTTGCTGTATAGACAGCGATGGCTGTATAAACAGTCTTGAATGTATGGACAGCCGACGCTGTACTGAATCGTGAAGACCTCCACGACACTTCCGAACAGGGGGAACGATGGGTGCGGGACACGACCACGGCACGATCACCGCCGGGGCCGCCAATAGCAAGAGACTCGCGTTGGTTCTGGGCATGATGCTCAGCGTCGCGGTCGTCCAGGTCACGGGCGCCGCCTTCAGCGGCAGTCTCGCCCTGCTCGCCGACGCCGGGCACACCGTCACCGATTCCTTCGGGGTCGCCCTCGCCCTGGCCGCCGTATGGATCGCCGCCCGACCGGCCACCGCCCAACGGACCTTCGGATTCCAGCGCGCCGAGATCCTCGCCGCGGCCGTCAACGCGATCGTCCTGTTCCTCCTGTGCGGGTTCATCGTCATGGAGGCGATCGACCGATTCCGGGAACCCGCCGAGGTCTCCGGCATGGGGATGATCCTGGTCGCCGGGTTCGGCCTGGTCATGAACATCGCGGCCATGTTCGTCCTGCGATCGGGGGCCGAGGAGAGCCTCAACGTCAAGGGCGCCTACCTGGAGGTGATGAGCGACGCCCTGGCCTCGGTGGGCGTGATCGTGGGCGGTCTGATCGTCCTGTTCACCGGCTGGCAGCAGGCCGACACCCTCGTCTCCCTCGCCATCGCCGCGATCATCGTGCCCCGCGCCTGGTCCCTGTTGAAGGAGGCCGTGCACATCCTGCTGGAGGCCACGCCCAAGAACGTGGACCTGACCGAGGTCCGCTCCCACCTGATGGGCCACCCCGCCGTCATCGACGTCCACGACCTGCACGCCTGGACCATCACCTCCGGGGTCCCCGTGATGTCCGCCCACGTCGTCGTCGCCGAGGAGGATCTCCGGGACACCGGGAAGATGCTCGACGAACTCCATTCCTGTCTGACCGGTCACTTCGACGTCGAACACTCGACCCTCCAGCTGGAGCCGCCCGGCCACGCCGACCATGAGGGCGCCCGGCACCCCTGATCCCGACCGGCCGCCACCGCTCCTCTCCCGCTCATCCGCCCACACCTCCTCGAACACCCCCGACCGGGAGACACGGATCATTCCGCCGATAGGTGAGAACGCTCCCGCTCCTTGGCACAATTGACCGGGTCCGTGTGCGAGGAGGTGCAGGCGGAGATGGCGTACGACGACGCCTGGGCGGAAACGAACGCCCTATGAACGGGACCGGGGAAAGGCCCCTGACACGGTGGTGGCGGAGCCTGCCCTGGCCCATCAGACGACGGAGCGGGCGCTTTCACGTCACCGAGCCCGGGGTCGCCCAACGTGAGATCGGCGCCTGGCGCAAGCCGGCCCGGGTGTTCCTCACCATCTTCCTCATGGTGAACCTGGCCGGCACCCTCCTGCTGATGCTCCCGGTCTCCACCACGGACGGCCGGGGGCTGGACTTCGTCCCCGCGCTGTTCACCTCGACCACGTCCCTGGCCGTGTGCGGACTGAGCGTGATCTCCGTGGGGCACGATCTGAGCGTCTTCGGCCAGGTGGTGCTCATGGTGCTGATGCAGGTCGGCGGTATGGGCATCATGACCCTGGCCGCGATCCTCGGCACGGCGGTCATCCACCGCTTCGGGTTGCGGATGCAACTCAACGTGCAGGCCGAGACGCGGAGTCTGTGGGTCGGCGAGGTCAGCGGGCTGGTCCGCCGTGTGGCGATCATCTTCCTGGTCGTTCAGACCTGCGTGTTCCTGATGATCGCCCCGCGCATGTGGCTCGCCTACGACATGGACCCGCTCCAGGCCGCGTACTCGGGGCTGTTCCACGCGGTCTCCTCGTTCAACAACGCGGGCCTGTCCCTGTACGACGACAGCATGACGCGCTTCTCCGGGGATCCGTTCATCCTGTTGCCCATCGCCCTGGCGGTGATCCTCGGCGGTATCGGCTTCCCCGTCATCATCGAACTGTGGCGGAGCCTGCGCAGGCGTGAACGCTGGTCCCTGCACACCAAGCTCACCGTCACCACGAGCGCCGTCCTCATCGTGGCCGGGGCCGCCCTCATCACCCTGATGGAGTGGAGCAACCCCTCCACCCTGGGAGGTCTCCACTGGTGGGCCAGGCTCACCGACGGCTTCTTCCACGGAGTGATGCCGCGCAGCGGAGGGCTCAACGCCGTCCCCACCGGGGAGATGCGCGATTCCACCCTGTTGCTCACCATCATGCTGATGTTCGTGGGCGGCGGCAGCGCCGGAACGGCCGGCGGGATCAAGGTCGCCACCCTGGCGGTGCTGTTCCTCGTGGTGCTGTCGGAGGTGCGTGCCCATGACAACGTGCACGCCTTCGGCCGTTCCCTCCCCTCCACGGTGATCCGCCAGTCGTTGAGCCTGGTCTTCCTCTCCGCCTCGGTGGTCGCCTTCGGCACGCTGCTCATCCTGCGCACCACCGCGTTCGACTTCATGCAGGTGCTGTTCGAGGTCGTCTCCGCGGTCGGCGTGGTGGGCCTGTCCACCGGCATCACCCCGGACCTGCCCCCGTGGATCCAGGTCCTGCTCGCGGCGTTCATGGTCGCCGGCCGAATCGGCCCTATCACCTTCGTGACGGCCCTGGCCTTCCGTGATCGCAACCGCCACTACACCTTCCCCCAGGCCCGCCCCATCATCGGCTGAACCACGACCGTCCGGGGCGGGCGGCAGCGCCCCGCCCACCGCCTTGAGGAGAGATCTTGCCCAACCACGAGAGAAGAGACGACGAGAAACGCATCCTGGTGATCGGCCTGGGACGTTTCGGCAGTTCACTGGCGTTGGAACTGGCCCGACGCGGGTGGGAGGTCCTGGGCATGGACTCCAACCCCCGTCTGGTCCAGACCTACGCCGACGCCCTCACTCACACCGTCATCGCCGATTCCACCGACGAGGAGGCGCTGCGTCAGGTGGGGGCCCACCAGTTCGCCCGGGCCGTGGTGGCCATCGGCACCCACCTGGAGGAGAGCATCCTCACCACGTCCCTGCTGGTCGACATGGGCGTCGGCAACATCTGGGCGAAGGCCACCAGTCGCAGGCACGGACGGATCCTGGAGCAGGTCGGCGCCCACCATGTGGTCCTGCCCGAGCACGACATGGGCGAGCGCGTGGCCCACCTGGTCTCCGGCCGGATGCTGGACTACGTGGAGCTGGAGGAGGGCTTCGCGTTGGGCAAGACCAAGGCCCCCAAGGAGCTTCTGGGCCGGACCCTACAGGAGACCCGGGTGCGTCAGCGCTACGGGATCACCGTGGTGTCGGTCAAGCGGGTGGGGGCCTCCTTCACCTACGCCACCCAGGAGACGATCCTCCACAAGGGCGACCAGATCGTCGTGGCCGGCCGGACCGACGACGTGGAGAGGTTCGCCGAGAGCCAGCGTCCCTGAGGTCGCGGGCTCGGCGAAGGGGGTCCCGAGCCCGGACAAAGCAGGCAAATTGACAACCGTTTTCATTTTCCCTCATGATGGACCCCATGCGAACTGGGACCATCGTGCGTGCCGCCGCCCTCGGCACCACCGCGCTCATGCTCATCACCGGCTGCGGGAACGGCGGGACGGACACCGGAGGGGGGACCTCCCCGGCCGACGCCGACCTCACCGTCGTCACCGGCGTCTACCCCCTGGAATGGTTGGCCCGGGAGATCGGCGGCGACACCACCGCCGTCGTCCAGCTGACCGAACCCGGCGCCGAACCGCACGACCTGGAACTCACCGGACGGCAGATCGCCGAGGTGGACGAGGCCGACCTCGTGTTCTACGTCGAGGGCCTCCAGCCGGCCGTCGACGAGGCCGTCGCCCAGCAGGCGTCGGACTCCGCACTGAACGTCGCCGACGTCGTCCACCTCCGCCCGGCCGCCCCGGGGGCCGAGGACGATCACGACCATGATCACGAGCATGAGCACGAGCATGAGGAGGAGGGACACGACCACGGCGACCACGACCCCCACTTCTGGCTCGACGTGGAGCTCATGTCCGAGGCCGCCGAGGCTCTCGCCGACCGGATGGCCGAGGCCCACCCGGAAGGGGCCTCGACCTACCGGCAGGAGGCCGAGCGGGTCACCGGGGAGCTGACCGACCTCGGCGAGGAGTACGAGCGGGCCCTCTCCTCCTGCGAGCACCGTGAGGTGGTCGTCGGCCACACCGCCTTCACCTATCTGACCGACCGCTACGACCTGGAGCAGATCGGCGTCAGCGGGGTCGACCCCGACACCGAGCCCTCACCCTCGCAGATCGCCGCGATCACCGACGTCGTCAAGGAACGCGACATCACCACGATCTTCACCGAGCCCCTGATGCCGGAGGCCACCGCGGACACCATCGCCGCGGAGACCGGGGCCGAGGTGAAGGTGCTCGACCCGCTGGAGGGCGTGACCGAACGTTCCCCCGGCGACGACTATCCCTCCATCATGCGCGGCAACCTCGAAGCGCTCTCCTCGGCGCTCGTCTGCTCATGAACCCGGCACTTCTCTCCTATATCCGATGACACGGAAGAGGGCCCCGTCGACATGATCGTCGACGGGGCCCTCTTCTTGTTCGATCACGACCTTCCGGACCCGTTATCGACCAAGGTCCCCAAAACCACCGAACCTGCCCTGAACAGGCAGAACAAAGAGAAGTACGGTCCCGTGAATCGCATCCCGATTACATGGCGCTTACATCCCGCCAAACCCTCGGACAGGGCACTCCCATCACGCTATGCTCGTGAGAGTACTGGTGCCGATGCACGTGCATTTGTTAGTGCATCAGCAAGCACGTCTTCCCCTCTGTGCAAGATTCAAGGAGCGACTGGAACCATGACCGCACACAACGGTATCCGCGCCACCGAGCTGACCGAGGCCGCCTGGCAGAAGGCCAAGCGCAGCAATTCGCAGGGCGCCTGCGTAGAGATGGCCCGCCTTCACGACGGATCGATCGCCGTCCGCAACTCGCGCTTCCCGTCCGGCCCGGCCCTGGTCTACACCCAGGAGGAGATCGACTGCCTCATCCTGGGCGCCAAGGACGGCGACTTCGACAACCTGCTCGGCTAGGGCCGAGAGAGCGGACGCGCCTCGGGACGGCGCGTTCAACGAGAATCGAACCCTTGCGCCCCCGCTTCCCGAGCGGGCGAACGGAGGGCTCCGCCGACCGCGCGGAGCCCTCCGAACCGTTCCCTCCGGACATCGAAGAGGGCACCGCCCTTCGGGGTCGGTGCCGAACCGGGGCCCACCGCCCCGTCACCGTGTCGATCGACGTCGACGAGGCCTCACTCCTCGTCGAGGTCCCTCAACATCTCCTCCAGCATCGCGAGCGTCTCGTCCGGCGTGGCCGCGGAGACGCTGAGCTTGGTCATCGCTTTGGTGTAGGCCTCGACGGTGGCCCGTTTGTCCACGATGTCACCGTCGGTCAGATGCTCCAGGTAGAGGATGTCGGAGAGCTCGAAGTCGGAGTAGCGCAGCAGCGTGAAGGAACCGGCCTCCGCCGCGTGCGCGCCCACCGAGAAGGGGGACGATCTGCAGGGTGATGTTGTTCCGATCGCGGCAGATGTCGATCAGGTGACTCAGCTGGCCACGCATGATCTCCTTGCCCCGTTCCCTTCCCCCGATCGGCCTGCGCACGGCGGCCTCGTCGAGGATGATCCACATCTTCTTGCCGCGCTCCAGGTGTTCCTGTCTCTTCAGTCTGGCCTGGATGCGCTGTTCGGTGACCTCGTCGGTGTCGACCCCACCGGAGATGACCTCTCGGGCGTACTCCTCGGTCTGGAGAAGACCGGGAACGAACTGGGATTCGTAGATGCGGATCTGGTCGGCGGCCTCTTCGAAGCCCACGTAGCGGATGAACCACTTGTGGAGCGCGTCGCCGTACTCCTTCCACCATCCCGGCTTGTTGGATTCGAGGGCGAGTTCCTTGAATTCCTTCAGAAGCTTGCGGTCGGTGACCCCGTACAACTTCAGGAGGTCCTCGATATCCCGGGCCTTGAAACCGACCCGGCCGAGTTCCATACGGCTGATCTTGGAGGCCGAGGCGCGAATCTTCTCACCGGCGTCCTCCCGGGAGATCCCACAGCGCGTACGGTACTGCCGGAGCTGGTCGCCCAGGAGCATGCGGCGCACGGTGGGGCCACTCCCCTGACGCAAATGAGCGATATCCACGTTCGCCGCCTCTCTGTCCATTCTCCGCACCAGGGTATCGGCTTCGGTCCGGCCCCTTTGCCGTGCGACCGGGACACCACACGTACACGATATCGGCCGCGTCCCGTTACTCCCACGGGGTGTCCCCGCGGTCCCCACCGCCCCCTCCCCGGGGCGGCGCCCGTCCGTTCTCCCCGCCTTCGAGCGGCGAAGCGTCCGACAACGGGCTTCCTGACATCGACTCACACGAATTGCGCCCAAACGAACTTTCCGCCGGACGGTGTGGGAATCACACCCCACTCTTGCGCGAAAGCACTCACGAGGGCAAGCCCTCTGCCGCCCTCCATCCCGACCTCCGCTTCCCTTCTGCGCGGCAAGTGATCTCCCCCGTCACGAACCGCACAGATGAATTCACGACCACTGCGCATCAGGGAGAGCTGAATACCGGACTCACCCGGCCTGGTCAAGGCCACAGGTCCCCCATGACGTACGGCATTGGTGACCAATTCGGAAACGACGACCGAGACATCCTCCGACAAGTGCTCCATGCCCCATTCCAGGAGCAAGGCTCCGGAAATCTCCCGGGCCGCGCCCACCGCTCGGGCGCGAGGCTCGAAGCTCCATGTGACGGCGTCGTGCCTGTCACCGCAGACGGGGGTGTTCCAGCGGCGGGACCCGTGTGTCAGGACTTTGAGCCACCAAGCACCGGTCGGCTCCGCCACCGCCTCCGCACACTCCATGCCCTTCAACTCCTCACTGACGCGCCGCGCCCTACCACCCTCGGGCGGAAGCTCGTGCTACTGCACGGCTCGAATGCACGTGCATCTCAGTCTTGGTGGTAATCGTAAGCCAAGCCCGGACAATGTGCAGGCAAATGAGCACACAGAACCGCTCGGAGCGGTGCGATCGCAGGTGAGAAGCCTTGCGGAAAGGGGATTCCGGTGAAGCGCGCCCGGAAGGGGGCACCGTCGACACCCCGAGTACGTACCGACCGGTAGGCATGCCGATAGGATTCCCCCGCGCCCATCACGTGAACAATGGAGGTAACCCCATGTCCCCGACATCTCGTGTGGCGATCGTGACCGGAGCGGCCCGCGGTATCGGCGCCGCCACCGCCGAACGTCTGGCCCGCGAGGGTCGTGCCGTCGCCGTGCTCGACCTCCGGGAGTCCGATGCACAGGAGGTCGTCGATCGGATCACGGCCGACGGCGGTCGAGCCGTCGCGGTGGGCTGTGACGTCTCCGACGCCGAGCAGGTGGACGCCGCCGTCGCCATGGTGGCGGAACGGCTCGGTCCGCCCGCGATCCTGGTCAACAACGCCGGTGTGCTCCGTGACAACCTCCTGTTCAAGATGTCCCCGGACGACTGGGACACCGTGATCAACGTCCACCTGCGCGGCGCGTTCCTGATGAGCCGGGCCGCCCAGGCCCACATGACCGACGCCGGGTGGGGCCGGATCGTGAACCTGTCCAGTTCCTCGGCCCTGGGCAACCGCGGCCAGGCCAACTACGCGGCGGCCAAGGCCGGGATCCAGGGCTTCACCAAGACCCTCGCGATCGAGCTGGGGAAGTTCGGTGTCACCTGCAACGCGGTGGCCCCCGGTTTCGTGGAGACCGCGATGACCCGGTCCACCGCCGAACGCATCGGGATCGCCTACGACGACATGAAGGCCTTCAAGGAGGCCGAGATCCCGGTACGGCGCGTGGGATACCCCGAGGACATCGCGAACGCGGTGGCCTTCTTCACCGGTGAGGACGCCGGTTACGTCTCCGGTCAGGTCCTGTACGTGGCCGGCGGGCCGCTGGACTGACGCCCGCCCGCCGGCCCCGTCCACCGCGGACGGGGTCAGCGGGCGAAGGTGTCCCCGGCCGATGTCCTCCCCCGTTCCCCCGCGCCTTCGATCGTCTCGATCACCTCGGTGATCAGGTCCTCCACCGTTTCCACCCCGGAGGCGTAGTCCGCATGTCCTCGGCTGAGCACCGCCACCAGGTACTCCCGATCGGGCCCCACCACATAACCGACGGTGCCGAGGGCCCACCGGTCGCCGTCGGACGGACGTGGCGTCCATCCGTTCTTGAGTCCGACGATGTCCTCCGGTCCCGCCACGACGGACACGCCCCAGGCCTGCTCCGGGGCCACCGTCTCCATGAGGTCGAGGACGTGGGAACGGGAGTCGTCGGTGATCGGTCCCTCCCCCGAGTACAGGACGCTCAGCAGACGGAGCTGGTCGGCGGGGGTGCTCATGGTGGAGCCCCAGGAGCCGGAGGGGTGGGGCTCGGTAGCGGTGAACCCGAGCTCCGCGGCGTATCGTTCGAAACCCTCGATGTACCCCATACGCGTGTAGAGGCCGTCGGTGACCTCGTTGTCGCTGTGGCGGATCATCCGTTCGGCACGGGAGAGCTCGTCCGAGGTGAGCCCGCCGCCCTCCTCCTCCACGCACATGTACAGCATGGTCAGGATCGTCAGCTTGGCCACGCTCGCGGTGGGCAGGGCCCGTTCCGCGTCATGCCCGTAGGCGATCCCCGTCCGCAGGTCCTGGACCGCGATGCCGAACTCCACCTCCCGTCCCAGCTCGGTGATCCGCCGGTCGAGGTCCCGACGTTCGTCGATCGAGAGCGCGGGGCCGGACGAAGGCGGTGTGGTCGCCGGTGCGAGCGAGCCCGCCGGAGGAGAGGGCATCGCCGCGCCCCGGTCCGGCGGACGGGCGGCGAAGGACGTCGCGACGGTTCCGGTCACGACCGATCCGGGCAGGGTCAGGGCGATACCCAGGGTGAGCAGGACGGACATGGCACAGGACCAGGTCCGTCTTTCGGCGGGGGGACGCCGGAGCACACGATCACCGGTTCGTTCTACACCTGAGGGGTACGACTCGTACCGGTGATTATCCCCAGATAAGACACATATGGCACCTGTCCGACATTCGATCGATACGGGTGCTCTCTCCGGTCACGCCCGTTCGACCCGTTCGTCCTCGTCGATCCCTCGGGCCGCCAGAGCCTCTCCCGTCGCCTCGGCCATCCTGAGCAGGTGCACGATCACCGGCACCACCATCAGGTGCGGGCGCCCGACGATCCCACGTGCGCGATAGCCCTCGCGGGCGGAGTTCAGGGCCACCGCCACCATCGGGATGGACCGGATCGTCAACGACAGGACCAGCGCGACCCGGTCCGGTGAGACGCCCACGTGCCGGAGCGGCCCGGCCAGCCGCTCGAACAGCCCCAGCATCTCGCGCACCCGGGTGGTGAGGGTGATCGCGTTGGCGAGCAGGACCAGAGCGGCGAGCTGGGCGCACAGCCGCGCGCCCTCGGTCCAGGCGCCCACGAAGAGGGCCTGGAAGAGCCCGATCGCCAACAGGAAGGGCCACAGCACCCGCAGCGCCCGCCACGCCCTGCGCGCACCCAGCCCCACGGCCGGATACAGGAGCAGGGCGAAGACCAGGGCGCCCACGGAGAGCCACAGGTGGGAGGCGATGATCAGGACCGCGCCCAGCACCAACAGGGCGAGGAGCTTGGGCCCGGCCGGGACCCGGTGCATCGGCCCGGTGCCGGGCACGTACAGTCCGAGCACGCTCACGACGTCCCGTCCTCGTCCGCGGCGTCCATGAGCTTGAGGTAGAAGGGGACGGCGTCGGCCGGTGGACCGTCGAAGGCCACCCGGCCCGCCTCCATCACCAGGACCCGGTCGAAGCCCTCGAGCAGTTCCAGGTCGTGGGTGAACAGAAGGACCCGCTGTTCGAGCCCGGCCAGAGTACGCCGGAACATACGGGTGTTACGCAGGTCCAGCAGGGTGGTCGGCTCGTCGAAGACGAGGATCTCCGGCTCGGTCACCAGGACCGAGGCCAGGGCCAGAAGCTGCTTCTGTCCCCCGGAGAGCAGGTGGCCGGGATGGTCTCGGTGACCGTCCAGGCCGTGGCGGACGAGGATCTCGTCGACCCGGCGGGCGGTCTCGGCCTTCCCCAGCCGCAGGGAGCGCAGTCCGATCTCGACGTCCTCGACCACGGTCGGCATGATGATCTGATTGGCCGCGTCGGAGAAGACGAAGCCGACCCGCCGCCGGATGTGTTTGGCGTGCCGCCGGGTGTCCCACTCCCCCAGCGACACACGGCCCTCGTCCGGGACGACGAGTCCGTTGAGGGTGCGGGCGAGCGTGGACTTGCCCGATCCGTTGGCCCCGATCACACCGATGCGGTGTTCGGCGAGGTCCAGGGTGACGTCGCGCAGGACGGCGCGGTCGTCGTAGGAGTGGGAGACCCCCTCGAGGCGGAGCATCAGTCCTTCTTCCCGTCCTCGACGTCCGTCACGTGGACGGGGCGGCCCGCCGGCGGGATCGGGTAGGCGCGGAAGACCGTCGCGGCGATGAGCGCGGTCACCACGGCCTTGGCGATGTCCCCCGGAAGGAAGGCGGCCATGGCGGCGGTGGTGGCCAGGACCCCGTCGCCGAGGACGACCGACATCCACGGCAGGCCGATGACGTAGATGACGATGACGCCACCGAGGAGGTTGACCAGCAGCCCCTGCCAGAAGCGGTACCCGCCGTTGCGGACCATGACGTCGGTGAGCAGGCCGATGACCAGGGCGGCGAAGATCCAGCTGACGATGAAGCCGCCGGTGGGGCCGGCCAGGACCGCGACGCCTCCGCGTCCTCCCGCGAAGAGCGGAAGACCGGCCAGGGCCAAGGCGAGGAAGGCGGCGACGGCAAGCGTTCCGCGCTTCCAGCCGAGAAGGCTCGGCGCGAGCATGATGCCCAGGGTCTGGAGGGTGATCGGTACGGGAGAGAACGGAAGGGGGATGGCGACGGTGACGCTCAGCGCGGCGATGAGCGCGGCGAACACCGCGATGAGGGCGAGGTCTCGGGAGACGAGACCGCGGTACCGGACGTTTTTCCTGGTCCCGGTGGCGGGCATACGTGATTCCCCTCAGGAGGACGGTGGGAGTGGGGCACGACCCATTGTCCGCTACGTACCTCTTCCTGTAAGGGGCCGGGGCGTACAGAAGGGGACGGCCGGGCCTTGTAGGCATCCGCCTGAGATCCGCGTCACAAGATCGCCTCGGAGGTTCCACGACGAAGGTCCCGGGGGCACGACGGTGGTGACCGTCGTGCCCCGGGACCGGTGATGTCCTCTCGCGCGAACGCGTATCAGGGGCGGTACGCGGCGGCCCCGGAGAACTCGGCGAGGGAACCTCCGGCCGAGATCGTGTCCCGGGCCGGGATCTCGGCGTCCTCCTTGGACTTCAACAGCTCGCCCAGGCCCACGGCCTCATCGGGAGAGAGGAAGACGGCTCCGTCGGAGTCGGCGAAGACGACGTCGCCCGGGCGCACGACCGCGCCCGCGATGCCGACCGGCACGTTGATCGCGCCCTCGATCCCGGCGATACGGGTGGTCAGCGGGCTGTACCCGCGGGAGATCACCGGGAAGTCGTAGGCCAGGGTCTCGTCATGGTCGTTGATCGACCCGTCGATCACCGCTCCCACTGCGCCCCGGGCCTTGGCCGTGTAGGAGACCAGGCCGCCGAAGCACGACCGTCGATGATCGCCGGACTGGTCCACGACCAGGACGTCACCGGGACGCAACATGTCGACCGCCATGTGGACGGCCGTGGAGTCCAGGTGCGGGATGCGCACCGTGACGGCCGTGCCCACGAACTTGAGCGGGCGCCTGTTCGGCTGTAGACCGAGGGCGAAACCGTGATCCCGAAGGTGACCGAGCGTCGAGACGCACGTCTTTTCGAGTTCGGTGATGATTCGACCGTCGATCTGTTCGGGCATGTCGTTGACGACGAACACAACTGTTCCTTTCTCGGAGGAATCGTCCGGATGCTTCGAGGAGCGACCGGTCACTTGGCGCTGGAGAGCTCCGGGATGAAGGTCACGATGTCGGGCACCAGGATGAGGATGGCCACGACCACCAGGTCGGCGACGATGAACGGCACGATGCCCCGGAAGACCCGGCCCAGACCGGCCTCGGGCACCGCCCCGGAGTAGACGAACGCGTTCATCCCGACCGGGGGCGTGATCAGCGCCATCTCGGCGACCTTCACGATGAGCACGCCCAGCCAGAGGCCTTCGAAGCCGTACCCGGACAGGATCGGGTGCAGCAGGGGCGCCGCGACGAGGATCATCGAGATCCCGTCGAGGAACATGCCGAGCGGCAGGAGGAGCAGCAGGCACAGGACCAGCACGACGTAGGGCTCCAGGTCCGCGGCCAGGACCGCGTCCACCACCGCCGTGCTCGCCCCGGACAGGGCGAGGAAGTACGTGAACACCCCGGCCCCGGCCATGAGCAGGAACGTCATGGCGGTCAGGCCCACGGCCTCGGTGACCGACTCCTTGATCGCGCGTGCCCACCGGGGCGGCCTGGTGCGGATGAGCAGGATGACGAACGCGGACACCGCGCCGAAGGAGGCGGCCTCGGTGGCGGTGGCGACACCCAGGTAGATCGTGCCGATCGAGACCATGAAGATGACGACGAGCAGCATGAAGCCGAACAGGTCGGGCCGATCCTGTCGGGTCCCCCCGGAGGCCCCGGTCTCCTCGGCCGCCTCGGGGAGGCCCGCTCCGGCCGGCGGCGAGGACGGAACCCCGCCGGCCATCGCCGGCTCCCGTTCCAAGACCGTGTTCTCCCGGGCCCGCCTGCGCCGGCCGACCAGCACCATCAGGACGATGGTGATCCCGTAGAGGAGGATCGTCAGCAGACCGGGGCCCAGCCCCGCCAGGAGCAGCTCGCCGATGCTCTCCCCCGTGACGACCCCGTACAGGACGAGCACGATGGACGGCGGGATGAGCACGCCCAGGGTGCCGCCGGCACAGACGACGCCGGCCGCGAGCCGGATCCCGTGCCCGGCCTTGACGATCGCGTCGGTGGACACCCTGGCCATGGTCGCCACCGTCGCGACGCTGGACCCGGTGACCGCGGCGAAGAGCCCCGACCCGGCCAGCGAAGCGAGCGCGGAGCCTCCCGGGAGACGGCGCAGTACCCGCGCGGCGAGGTCGAACCCCGCCTGGGCGAGCCGGGCGTGAACGGCGAACACGCCCATGAGGATGAACAGCGGGATGATCGTCAGCGAGTAGTCGGCCGAGGTGGAGAAGGGCTGGTTGGCCACCGTGCTGACCGCGGCGTCGGTCCCCCGCATGAGGACGATGCCGACCAGACCCGCCACCATGAGGGAGAGGCCCACGTGGAAGCGGATCGCGAGCAGTCCCAGGAAGAGCGCCAGGACCGCGAGGACGATGAGGAGTGTCTCGGTGGTCATGACGCGCCCTCGCCGTTCTGTCGGTGCGCGGTGGAGCGGTCCACTTCGGGAGCCGTGTCCACCTCATCGGTCTCCGGCGTTCCACCGGAGCCGAGCGTGCGGAACTCCATGACTTCCTTCCAGACCGCCATGACGAAGAACAGGAGGAAGGACAGGAAGAGCACGAGCTTGGCCGGCCAGGTGGCCAACCGCAGGATGTCGTTGGTCGTCTCCCCGCGTTCGTAGGCGCTGAGCAGGACCTCGCCCATCCCCCAGACGATGAGGGCACCGAGGATCGCCAGCAGGACCACGCGCGCTCCGGAGAGGATCCGGCGCGTCCGGGGGCCGAAGCGCTCCTCGACGAGGGTGACCGAGACGTGCTTTCCGTCGATCTCGGCGGAGGCCAGTCCGAGGAAGGCGATGGTCACCAGGAGCAGGGTCGAGATGTCCACGGTCCCCAGGACCGACCGACCGAACGCACTGCGGCCGACCACGTCGGCGACGGTCAGGAACATCAGGGCCAGGAGCAGGAGTCCGGCTCCGAGGTTGAGCACGGTGGCCACCGCCCCCACCGACCGGGGAAAGCCGATGCGACTCACTCTCGTTCTCCTTCCGTGCAGGCGACGAGCGGGTCGGCGTAGTCGGAGACCGGGGTCTCCTCCGCGATGATCCGCCGATAGTCGTCGAGTACGGACCGGGCGTCGTAGCCGCGTTCCTCGTAACGCGCCACCCAACGCTCGGCGACGCCGGCCTCCTCCTTCCACACGGCGACCTCCTCCTCGGGGAGGGAGAGGAACTCCGTTCCGTTCTCGACCATCTCCTGACAGGCGATCTCTCCGAGCGCGTCCATCTCCTCCAGCCCGTTGGAGATGCCCTGCGCGGAGGCCTCGGTCAGCGCCTCCCGGTACTCCTCGGGCATGGACTGGAAGAGCTCCTCGTTGATGACCACGATCGACGACGAGTACGCGCCGATCCCGGGGTCGAGGAGGTACGGGGTGGTCCGCGAGAGCCCGAAGGTGGGCAGGTTCGCCAGGGCCAACGAGGTGTAGCCGTCCACGACTCCACGACTCATCGACTCGTAGATGTCGTTGGCCGTCATGCCGATGGGGTTGGCGCCGGCCGCGAGCATCACGTCCGATGTCAGCCCACCGGCTCGGATGCTCCTCCCCCTCAGGTCGTCGAGGCCGGTGACCTCGTCCTGCAACCCGATGGCGGCGCTGCCGAGCGGCAGTGGGAAGAGGAGGCGGACGCCCTGACGGTCGAAGTCCTCCCGATAGACCTCGTTCTCCTCGTACAGCCGCTCGATCGCGGTCATCTGCACCTCGGGGTTGTCGGTCTCGAACGGGAGCTCGATGACCGTGAACATGGACAGGTCCGAGGCGGCGTAGATGGACCCGACCTGGGCCACGTCGGCGCGACCGTCCAGGGTCGCCTGGGCCGATTCGTCGGCGCCGACGAGACTCTCCGAGTAGTGGAGCCTGACGGTGACGCCACCGTCGGTGAGCTCCTCGACCTCCTCCGCCCACCGCTGGGCCGTACGGGACTGGTCCGACGTCGGGTTGGAGTAGGTCGTGTAGTGCAACACGTAGGTGTCGTCACCGAGAGCGGTACCGCCACAGGCGGTCAGTACCGCCAGGGCCGCGCCCGAGGCCAGGAGCCCGGTGGTGCGTACCGGGCCACCGGCTCGGGCGCGCCTTGCGCGTCTTCTCATGTCTCACGCTCCTGCTGGGGCCACGCGGTAGCGACGGAGGGACAGTGCGGGGTTGACCTTGCGGACGTGCTCGATGCGGTCGCACTCGACCACGGCCGTGCCGAGTCCGGGGGCCTCACCGACGGTGGCGATGGCGATCCCCATCGGGTCCACGACGGCGCTGTTGCCCGCGCCGGTCGGAGCGCTCTGGTCGGCGGCGAGGACGTAGACGGTGTTCTCGATCGCCCGCGCCCGCACCAGGGTGTTCCAGTGGTACTCCTTCAGCGGGCCGGGCACCCATTCGGCGGGCAGCGCGATGATGTCCGCCCCGGCGTCGACGAGGACCCGCGAGACCTCCGGGAAGCGCAGGTCGTAGCAGGTCTGCATACCCACCTTGAAACCGTCGACGTCCAGAAGGTCCGGCGTCTCCGGGTCGGCGGCCAGGACACGGTCGGACTCCTTGTAGCCGAACGCGTCGTAGAGGTGGACCTTGCGGTAGACCGCCTTGATCTCACCGTCCTGGATCCCGACCAGGGTGTTGTGGATACGGCCGCCCTCGGCCGTCTCGTTCACCCCGGCGATGACGGAGAGCCCGAGCTCGGTGGTGAGGGCGCGCAGGCGCGAGACCGTCGGGCCGTCGAGCGGCTCGGCGCTGTCGACGAATCGGTCGTCCATGGCGGGCGCGGTGAAGACCGCGTACTCGGGCAGGACCGCCAGGCGCACACCGAGATCGGCGGCCCGACGCAGCATCCTCTCGATCTCCGCCAGGTTCTCGGCCTTGTCCTCGGCGGGCGCGAACTGTACGACTGCGACGTTCAGGGTCATCAACGGCTCCTCAGCTCGTTCTCGATCTCTCGCAGGGTTTCGAGGGCTCCGGTGAAACCGGACAGCAGCGCCCCGTACTGCATGGTGGTCACGATGGTCTCGGCGTTCTCCTCGACCGCGAGACGTTTCTCCGCGTCGCTCCAGGCCGGCAGGACCCAGGGCTTCCCGGCGGCCCCCGCCGCGCGGGCCAGGTGTCGCAGGTCCGCGAGGTCGGCCTCTCCGGCGGTGTAGGCGCCCCGGTCACGACGTAGCGACAGGTCCGAGGGGCCGATGAAGATACCGTCGACGACCGGCAGAGCGAGGATCTCCTCGATCTGTTCGAACGCCGAGGCGTCCTCGATCATGGGGTAGCAGCGGGTCCCCGTGTCCTGACGGGCGACCCACTCGTCGGTGAACCCCCGGAAGTCGGAGGTCCGGCCGCCCGCGAAGGAACGGTCGCCCAGAGGCGGGAACTTCGCGTACCCGCAGACCTTCTCGGCGTGCGCCGCCGATTCCACGTGCGGGATGGCCACGATGTCGGCCCCGAAGTCCAGGGCCTGCTGGATCGGCCCCCTCTCCGGTCCCAACACCTTCGCGATGACGCTCATGCCCTTGGAACGGATGAGCGGGATCAGCCAGTCCAGGGCCGCCAGGTCGAAGAGACCGTGTTCGATGTCGAGCACGACGGTCCCGTAGCCGGCCAGGTGGGCGATCTCCACCGCCGCCGCGGAAGGCTCGGAGAGCCAGATCGCGTGCCGTTTCTCCACTTGGTCGTTCACGCCGTCCCCCTTCACGGGATGTGACCCACATCCCTAAATATCTGGTGTGGACACCTTGTATACACGTAGCATCCAAGGCGTGTAAAGGTAGGATGCTCTTTGTGTCAGATCAAAGGAAGACCTCAGCCGGGAGTACTCGACCTCGACAGTCCGCGCGGGAACGCGCTTACGAGATGATCGGGGCCGCCATCCTGGTCGGGACGTTCGCCGAGGGCGAATTCCTCGACGAGGCCGTTCTGGCCCGAGAGGTCGGAACCTCACGGACCCCCGTACGCGAGGCCCTCCACCGGCTCCAGGCGGAACGCTTCGTCGACCTCGTCCCCCGACGCGGGGCCCAGGTACGGGTCGTCACCGCCACGGAGATGCGCGAGATCTATCAGGCGCGCTTCGTCATCGAGTCCGACGCCATCGCCAAGATCTGCGACCGTCGACTGGGTTCTCCCCCCGACGCGGAGGAACTCATCGAGGCGATGGAGGCCGCCGGCCGGAACCGGGACTGGAACGCGCTCGCCCAACTCGACCAGCGCTTCCACTGCTCCATCGTCCGGCATCAGGGCAACGCCGTCCTGGGCGAGATGTACGACTCCCTGCGCCCCCGTCAGGTGCGCCTGGCGGTACGCACCATCGGCCGGGGCCCCGAACGGCTCCCCATCATCGAACGCGAACACCGCGAACTGAAGGCCGCCCTCGACGCGCACGACGGCCCCCTGGGCACGGCGATCCTCAACGTCCACCTCCAGGAGGTGCCCGAGCTCGTCCAGGCCTTCTCGGAGTGACGCCGGGCCCTCCACCGCGGCCCGGCGCCCTCACCCCCTCGACGCCCCCGGCACGCCGGGGGCCGCCCTCCCCCTACTCGGCCGTCTCGGCGCGGCGGATGCGCTTGATCGGGATCGGCAGAACGCACACCGGGACCGGGACCTCCAGGCGATGACCGGTGTCGGTGGGGATCCCGGTGTCGGGATCGATGAGCAGCGACCTGAGCTCATCGCCGTTCTGGGCGGCGGCGACCAGGTGATCGGGCTCGTCGCGGTGACCGCGCACGACCGTGAAGTGGCGCGGCCAGGCGCCCACAGGCGTGTCGGCCAGGTGCTCCAGACGGGCGCCGCCGTCGCGGACCGCGAAGGTCGAGATGACGTCGGCCCCCCGGTTGGAGACGTAGACACGACCCTCATAGGTGCTCGTGAGGGGGAGGACGTCGCCCTCCGCGATCTCGCGCCCCTCGACCTTGAGACGGTGCAGGACGATCTCGGCGGGGAAGTTGCTCCCCGCGGCCTCCTCCGCGGTGGCGGGGACCGACCCCAGGTGTTCGCCGGCGCCGGCCACCCCGTCCCAGCGCACGACGTGCACTCGGGAGTCGAGTTCGCCCACCACGTACACGTGGTCGCCGTTGACGACCATGTGCCGGGGGCCGGTGCCGGGCGGCAGCGGAACGACGGGGAAATCGTCCTCGTTCGGTTCGGGCACCTCGTCGGTGACCTGTTCGGGCAACGGCGTGTAGTGGTAGACGCGCAGGTCGTCGGTGCCCAGGTCGGCGGCGAGAAGATAGCGGGCCGCCGGCTCGAAGGAGTCGAGGGCCACCGCCGTGCTGTGCGCGTGCGGGCCCTCCTGACGGTCGGCCACCGGCCCCTTCCCACGGTGCGCGAGCGACCGGACCTCCCCGGTGGGCGACCCGTCCTCGGCGGTCGCGACGAGAGAGACCAGACCATCGGCGTACCCGGCGACGGCCACCTCGCGCGGGCCGAGGTAACGGACGTGGCAGGGAGAACCGCCGCCGGTGGGCACGGAACCCAACTCGGTGAGAGAGGCGTCGCCGTGCGGCCGGAAGGCCGTGAGGGCCCCTTCGGCCCGCTCGTTGACCGCGTACACGGTGGGCGGCTCGGGCCGGTAGGCCAGAAAGGAGGGCCCGGAGGCGCGGGCGGCGACCCCTCCGTCGGTCAACTCTCCTGTGCTCGGGTCGAACCAGACCCGGTGGATGCCCCGCCCCTCGCCCGGGGGATCGGAGTCGGGGGTGTAGGTCCCCACGAGCAGGAGTCGTCGTGGTGTGTCCACCGGGAGCCTCGTTTCCGTCGACTGGAGCGGACGTGTGGTCCATACCGCCCGCGGCATGCTACCCGTCCCCGCCCTGCCCGGGAAGGGACGAGGCCGGAAACCCCGACTCAGTCGATCACGGCCCCCGCGGTGAGGTTGAGGGCCGCCCCCGAGACGTGACGGGCCCGGTCCGAGGCGAGGAAGACCGCCGCGTGCCCGGCGTCGGCGAGCGTGGGCAACGCTCCGAGCACCGTGCTCCGGGCGAGTTCGTCGAGCTCGCGCTCCGTGGTGGCCTCGTCCGAACGCGAGGAGAGCGGTACCTCCCTCCCCTCCACGATCACCTTCAGGTCTTCCCCGTAGGCGTCGGCCCCCGCCACGGACTCGGCGAACCCGCCGGTGCGCAACCAGGCGATGCGCACCCCTCGCGAGCCCAGCTCACAGGCCCACTGGCGGTACATCGCCTCCACCGTCTCCCAGGCCACCCGGGTACCGCCCGGCTCCGGGGAGGGCGGGCCGTGCCCGATCACCGTCAGCACCACACCGGAGCCCCGTTCCGCCATGTGCCGGGCCGTGGCCCGGACAGGGTGGAACTGCGCGGCCAGGGCGGTCGTGACCGGGGCGGCGAAACGGTCGAAGGGCATCCGTTCCAACGGCGCCCCTTGAACGTCGCCGTAGGAGACCGCGTTGAAGACGATGTCGACGCGTCCGGCCTCGGAGACCACCGAGTCGGCGTGCCGCCCCACTTCTTCGGGGTCGGTGACGTCCAGACGGGCGATGCCGGGTTCGGGCCCACCGAGGCGGCCGATCTCCTCGGCGACGGCCGCGAGCCTCCCCTCCCTACGACCGGTGAGGAAGAGCCGGGCCCCCTCCTCGGCGAACGCGCGCGCCACGGCGCCGCCCACGAAACCTCCCGCGCCGTGCACGATCGCGATCCTGTCCTTCAACAACACGGAACCCACCTCTTCCGTCGGGGTCGAACGGTCCTTCCGTATCGACCTCCCCAGGGGCGAGGACTCATCGGTGCCGGCGGGATCGCGGCGCTGCTCCGGCGCGGGTGGAGGGGCAGGTGGAACGCCTGTCACCCCGCCGATCCCCCTCGTTTCGATGGCTCGGACCGGGTGGTTCGTATACGGAATTTCGTAAAACGACGACCATCCGACTCGTAGTACATCTGTTACAGTTCCTCCTCAACAGGCCGAGATGGGAAGGTAAGGGTCTCCTCCATCACACCCGTCCTGTTCGAGATCTCCGGATTCGGCTGACCGTACCGACGGGGATCGCGACCGGACGGGCGGCCTCCGGGCCCCCTCGAACAGCCGCTCCGGCCCCCGGAGGGACGACCCCGATCAAGACCTCATCCCCCCTCGGTGACGGCGAGTACGCGCGACCACGCGCGCTCGCGGACCGTGGTTCCCCGCTCACCCGAAGTCTGGACCTGCCCTTGACCCTCCGATACATCTCCGAAGTGCCGCTCCCCGACCGGGACGTCATCGATCTGGTGCGCCGGTCGTGCGCCGATGTGCCCGAGGGGTCGACCCGCCTGGCCAAGTGTTTCTACGACAACCTCTTCGCGATGGTGCCCGAGGTGCGGGACATGTTCCCCTCCGACATCCGGCCTCAGCAGCAGCGGATGGCCGACGCCCTCTTGGCCGTGGTGCGCCACCTCGACTCGCCCGACGAGATCGCGGAGTACCTCCGGCGTCTGGGGCGACAGCACCACCGGGAACTCGGTGTGCGGCCCGAGCACTATCCGCACGTCGGGCGCGCCCTCGTACGCGCAGTCAGCGAGGTCTCCCCCACCTGGACGTCCTCGATGAGCTCGGCCTGGGTGCTCGTCTATCAGTGGATCACCGCGCACATGATGGCCGGTGCCCAGGCCGACGACGGCTCCGAGGGCGCCCCCTACACACCGCGCAGGGCCCGCCGTTGACCGATGACGGCGCTCAGGCACATTCCCCCACACCCATCGTCGAAAGCCTCCGTTCATGACACAGCCCAGCCAGAACCGCCTGCCCGGCAGCGAGGGCGAGCATCACGTACAGCGGGTCATGGGTACGGCCGAACGCGCCGCCCGGTTCTACCGCGACCAGATGCTGGACCACCTGAACCCGGCGATGAAGGAGTTCATCGCCCACCAGGAGATGCTGTTCATCGCCACGGCGGACGGGCGGGGCGAGTGCGACTCCAGCTTCCGGGCCGGGCCGCCGGGGTTCGTCCACGTCATCGACGATCGCACCCTGGCCTTCCCCGAGTACCGGGGCAACGGGGTGTTCGCCAGCGCGGGCAACGTCACCCAGAACCCGCACATCGGTCTGATGTTCCTCGACTTCTTCCATAACCGGATCGGTCTGCACGTCAATGGTCGGGTGAAGATCATGGAGGACGAGGCTCTACGACCCCATGTGCCGACCCTGCCGCTGCCGCAGATGCCGGGACAGCGCGCGCAGATGTGGATGCTGGTCCAGGTGGAGGAGGCCTACATCCACTGCCGCAAGCACATCCCCCACCTGCGCAAGGTCGGCGCCGAGGAGTCCTGGGGAACCGACGACACCCTGCGCAAGGGCGGCGACTTCTTCGAGGCGAAGAAAGAGAACGAGGCCCGGCGCGAGGCGGTCGTCGCGGAGGCGCCCCGCATGGACGGTCGTCACCGTCGCGTGGAGGAGCACGCGGGGCAGGGGTACACCGTGGGCGCCGAATCGTACCGGGGATGGTACGGACGATCGTGACCCCGTGAACGCGAGGGCGCCCCGACCGATGTGCTCGGTCGGGGCGCGTCCTATTTCCCGTCGGCGGTCTTGACCGCTTCGAGGGCCTTCATGATGCGTTTGTCGGACACCGGGTAGGCGGTCCGCAGTTCCTGGGCGAACAGGCTGACGCGGTACTCCTCCAGCATCCAGCCCAGTTCCACCACGTCGGGGTCCTCGGCACGACCCGCCTTGAGAACCCCTCGGACCTTGGTCACGGCCTGGCGCATCTGTTCGACCTTGGCCATGTTGACCTGATCGCGGCGCGGGTTCTCCGCGAGTTTGCCCAGCCGGTACTCGATGCCCCGCAGGTAGCGGTGCAGATCGTCCAGGCGGGAGAGTCCGGCCCGGGTGATGAACCCGTCCCCGACCAGACCGGCGAGCTGCCCCTGGACGTCGTTGAGCGAGGGCAGCACCGACAGGGAGGTGGTCCCCTTGATCTTCTTGGACACCTTGCGCCACAGGACCAGGACCCGGGCGACCTTGTCGAGGACCTCGGCGAGGGTATCGCCCAGGTCGGCCCGGATCCGGTCGGCGAGCCGGGCGAAGTCCTCGCCGTTCCACACCGGCCCTCCCTCACGGGTGAGCAGGTGGTCGACGGCCGCGGCCTCGGCGTCGGCCAGCATCTTCTTGATCGAACCGTGCGGGTTGTCGGCCAGGGCGAGCTTGTCCGGGTTGTTCAGCCCCTTGCTCACGACCGTCGCCGGGGACGGGATCGTGAGCATGAGCAGGCGACGGGTGCCCGCGCGCATGGCGGCGCGCTGTTCCGGGCGGGTGTCGAAGATACGGATGGCGACGCTCTCGCCCTCGTCCACCAGCGCCGGATAGCCCTTGACCTTGGGACCGAGCGCCTTGCGCTCCAGGGTCCGTTCGAGGGGCCCGAAGTCCCAGGAGGTGATGCCCTTGCGCTCCACGCCCTTGGCCTCGGTGGCGATGGCCTCCCGCAGCCGGGGCTTGAGCGCGGCGCGCAGCCCTTCGAGGTCCTTGGACTCGGCGAGGGTGCGCTTGCGATCGTCCACCGCGCGGAAGGTGATGCGCAGGTGGTCGGGGACCCGATCGAGCTGGAAGTCCTCCGCGCGAACGCGCTCCCCGTAGGCCATGCGGGTGAGTTCGGCGGCCAGGGCCTCGGTGAGGGAGCCCTCGTACGGGACCAGGGCACCCCGGGCCCGGGCCGCGTGGTCCGGGACGGGCACGAAGTTGCGCCGCAGCGGCTTGGGCAGCGAACGGATCATCGCGGTGATGAGTTCGTCGCGCAGACCGGGGATCTGCCAGTCGAAACCGGTGTTCTCCACCTGGTTGAGGAACTTGACCGGGATGTGCGCGGTGACCCCGTCCGAGTCGCTGCCCGGCTCGAACTGGTAGGTGAGGGGGAAGACGAACGAACCCTGACGCCACGTGTCCGGGTAGTCGTCCTCGCTGACCACGTCCACACCGTCGTTGATGAGCTCCTCACGGGTGAAGTCGAGGAGCTTCGGGTCGGCGCGGTGGGCCTTCTTCCACCAGGAGTCGAAGTGGGCGGCCGAGATCGCCGACTCGTCGACGCGACGGTCATAGAAGTCGAAGAGGGTGTCGTCGTCCACGACGATGTCACGGCGTCGGGCCCGGTGTTCCAGGTCCTCCACCTCGTCGAGGAGTCTGCGGTTCTCGTGGAAGAAGCGGTGGCGGGTCTCCCAGTCGCCCTCGACGAGGGCACGCCGGATGAAGAGCTCACGGGAGAGCCCGGGGTCGATCCGGCCGTAGGAGACCTTGCGCTGGACCACGATCGGCACCCCGTACAGGGTGACCCGTTCGAAGGCCATGACGGCGCCGCGTTTACGTTCCCAGTGCGGCTCGCTGTAGGAGCGCTTGACGATGTCCGCGCCGAGCTCCTCGGCCCACTCGGGCTCGATCCTGGCGACCATGCGACCCCAGAGCTTGGAGGTCTCCACCAGTTCGGCGGCCATCACGTAGCGCGGTTGCTTCTTGAACAGGGCCGATCCGGGGAAGATCGCGAAGCGCGCCCCTCGTCCGCCCAGGTACTCGTGCTTCTCCGGATCCTTCAGACCGACGTGGGAGAGCAGACCGGCCAACAGCGACATGTGGACGGCGCGCGGGTCGGCGGCCTCCTCGCGCAGGGGCGGCACCTCGATGTCCATCTGCCGCAGGACCTGCTTGAGCTGGGAATGGATGTCCTGCCACTCACGGACGCGCAGATAGTTCAGGAACTCCTCACGGCATTCCTTGCGGAACCGGTTGCCGGACAGCTCGCGCTGCCGTTCGCGCAGATGGTTCCAGAGGTTGAGGAAGGCCAGGAAGTCCGATTCCTTGTCGACGAACCGGGCGTGGGCCTGTTGGGCCTGTTGCTGCTTCTCGGTGGGGCGCTCGCGCGGATCCTGGATGGACAGCGCCGAGGTGATGACCATGACCTCGGCCAGACAGTCGCGCTTCTCGGCCTCCAGGACCATACGGCCCAGGCGGGGGTCGATGGGCAACTGGGCCAGGCGGCGACCCGTCGGGGTGAGGCGGCGCTTCCGCCCCTGCCCGCCCGCGGGTTCGGGGTGCAGGGCCCCCAGCTCGGTGAGGAGGTTGACGCCGTCCTTGATCTGACGGTGGTCGGGGCCGTCCACGAACGGGAAGGCGGCGACGTCGCCCAGCCCGAGGGAGGCCATCTGGAGGATGACCGAGGCCAGGTTGGTGCGCAGGATCTCGGGGTCGGTGTACTCCGGGCGGGAGAGGAAGTCCTCCTCGGAGTACAGCCGGATGCAGATGCCCTCGGACACACGACCACAGCGGCCCTTGCGCTGGTTGGCCGAGGCCTGGGAGATCGCCTCGATCGGCAGCCGCTGCACCTTGGTGCGATGGGAGTAGCGGGAGATGCGCGCGGTGCCCGGGTCGATGACGTACTTGATGCCCGGCACCGTCAACGAGGTCTCGGCGACGTTGGTGGCCAGGACGATGCGGCGTCCTCCGTGCGAGGACCAGACGCGCCGCTGCTCGGCCACCGACAGGCGGGCGTAGAGGGGGAGGATCTCGGTGCCGCGGAGTCTCTTCTTCTCCAGGGCCTCGGCGGTGTCGCGGATCTCGCGTTCCCCGCTGAGGAAGACCAGGATGTCGCCGGGGGCCTCCCCCGACAGCTCGTCGACGGCCTCGAGGATGGCCTGGGTCTGGTCCTTGTCGGTGCCCCCGCCCGGGTTCTTCTCGTCCGGGTCGAGGATCTCGTCGGTAATCGGCCGGTAGCGGACCTCGACGGGGTAGGTGCGCCCGGAGACCTCGACGATGGGGGCGTCGTCGAAGTGGCGGGAGAACCGTTCGGGGTCGATGGTGGCCGAGGTGATGATCACCTTGAGGTCGGGACGCTTGGGCAGGAGCTGCTTGAGGTACCCGAGCAGGAAGTCGATGTTGAGGCTGCGTTCGTGCGCCTCGTCGATGATGAGGGTGTCGTACTGGCGCAGCATCCGGTCGTGCTGGATCTCGGCGAGCAGGATGCCGTCGGTCATCAGTTTGACGAGGGTGTTGTCGCCGGAGGAGTCGGTGAAGCGGACCTTGTAGCCGACCGTCTCGCCCAAGGGGGTGCCGATCTCGTCGGCGATGCGCTCGGCGACCGTGCGGGCGGCCAGCCGACGCGGCTGGGTGTGACCGACCGTGCCCATGACGCCGCGGCCCAGCTCCAGACAGATCTTGGGGAGCTGGGTGGTCTTTCCCGAGCCGGTCTCACCGGCGACGATGACGACCTGATGGTCGCGGATCGCCTCGGCGATGTCCTCGCGGCGGGCGCTGACCGGCAGCGCCTCGGGGTAGTGGAGTTCGGGGACGGACTCACGACGCGACTCGACGCGGACCCGCGCTCGGTCGATGTCCTCGGCGATGTCGTTCCGCACGGAGGCGCGGCGGCGCTCGTCGCGGATCTTGGCCAGTCCGTCGATACGTCGACGGAGCCGGTGACGGTCCGCGGGCATGAGGCCCCGCAACCGGGAGCGGAGAGGATCCGCGTCGGAGGAGGATGTGTGCGCGGACGAGCGCGCGGGCGTGGTGGTGCTCATCAGTACTCAAGGTTAAGAGGGACCGCAACCGGTTTTCCCGGTGGGCGGGCCGACACGGGGCCGGCCGGTGGAGCCGGACGGCGCGGGCGGCTCCGGGCCGGGGGCGGCCCCCGGGCGCACCTCGTTGAGAACGCCCCCGAGGGACGGTTTGTTCCGAGGAGAGGCCTCACCGAGAACGGGGCCTCTCGGTGTCGACACCGAGAGGCCCCGCGGGGAGAGACGTCGTGTCCGGGGCACGTCCAGGGCCCGGACCGGGCTCAGCCCCGGTCTCCGCCGAGGACCTCCTCCACCGCGACGGCGGAGGCCGCCGCGTGCTCCTCCAGCATGGTGAAGTGGTCGCCGGGCACGTCGACCCGGGTGTGCTCTCCGGGCCAGATCCAGTCCATCGCCAACTTCGCCCCGGTGGAGGTCACCACCGGACTGGTGGGTCGTAGCTGGACCGTGCCGGGCACGGTCATGCTCGGCCGCCAGTCGGCGAAGAGGTCGAGGTAGGCGCCCATGGCGGTGAGCCTCGTGGTGTCCATGAGCTCGAACTCACCGGCCCGCTCGGTGACGAACTCGGTGACCAGAGGCAGGAGTTCGGCGTCCCCGGGGTAGGCCGTGTCGAGCAGGATCAGGCCGGTGGCGGGGGTCCCCCTCCTGACCAGTTCCTCGGCGACCGCGTGCGCGGCCCATCCCCCCGAGGAGCGGCCGACCAGGACGAACGGGCGTCCTCCGGCGGCCTCCAGGGTGGCCTCCGTCTGCAATCGGACGAAGGTGTCCAGGTCGGTGGGGAGGGGTTCTCCGGGAAGATAGCCGGGAGCGGACAGGGAGTACAGGTCGCGTCGGCCGTGCCAGGTGGTGGCGAACCGGGAGAACTCCTGGGGTCCCGAGGTCATCACCAGCGACGGGTGGCAGATCAGCACGGGCTCACGTTCCCCCGACGCCAGGGCGGTGGCCCGGACCACCGGGGCGTCCCGGTCGGTGAAGACCTTCCGCGCCCTCGACGCCGTCACGGCCAGACTCATCGCGTCCTGGTGACGCCCCGACTCGCAGGCCTCCAGGAAGAGGCCGACGAGGCTGCCGTTGCCCTCCGTCTCCTCCGGAGCCGACGACGGGGCGTCGGTGACGTCCTCGCTCATCCGCTCGTCGACGTACTCGGCCAGGGAACGGGGCGACCGGTACTGGAACACCAGGGAGGAGCGCAGGTGGGTCCCGCTGAGCTCTTGGAGGTGATTCCGGAGTTCGACCGCCGTGAGCGAATCGAACCCGGACTCCAGGAAGTCCCGGTCGTCTCCGAAACCCTCTCGATGACCGAGGATCTCGGCGGCCCGCTCGCCGATCAGACGGGTGAACAGTTCCCTGCGCTCCGTGCCGGGGCGGGCGGCGCGCACCCGTTCGGCGGTGTCGTGCCCGACCGTCCCCCCGGCTCCGTCGGCGGGCATCGTCACCAGTCCTCGAAGTATCGCGGGGATCGAGCCCCCGGTGGCCGCCCGTCCCCGGAGCCCGGCCAGGTCGAGCGGGAGCGGGATCACGTGGGCGTGTCCGGTGGCCAGGGCCGCGTCCAGCAGAGCGCGTCCCTCGTCCTCCTCGATGGCCTCCATACCCCACACGCGGGACATGCGCGCGGTCGTGACCTCGTCCAGCTCCTCCCACACCTGGCTTCCATCGCCCCAACGCCCCCAGGCCAGCGACTGCGCCGGAAGACCCTGTTCACGGCGGTGCCGCGCCAGGACGTCCAGGTAGGAGTTGGCCGCGGCGTAGGCGGACTGTCCGGCGTTGCCGAGCACACCGGCGGCGGAGGAGAACAGGACGAAGGCGTCCAGGTCGAGGTCGGCGGTCAGCCTGTGGAGGTTCCACGCGCCTTGGACCTTGGGACGGAGCACCCGCTCCATGGTCTCCTCGGTCAGACCGGCGACCGTCGCGTCGTCGATCCGGGCCGCCCCGTGCACCACCGCGGTGAGCGGGTGCTCCTCCGGGACACCGGCCAGGACCTCCGCGAGACGGTCCTCGTCGGCGACGTCGCAGGCCTCGATCCGCACACGCGCTCCGAGGACCTCCAGCTCGGCGACGAGTTCACGTGCGCCGGGGGTCTCGATCCCCTTGCGTCCGAGCAGGAGCAGTTCCCGGACACCGTGACGGATCACGAGGTGGCGCGCGAACAGCACGCCGAGTCGGCCGACCCCTCCGGTGATCATCACCGTGCCGCCCGGGCGGAAGCGGGTGGACTGCTCCAGGACGATCTTTCCGACGTTCCGTCCCTGCTGCATGGCCCGGA
Source organism: Nocardiopsis alba DSM 43377 (assembly GCF_000341225.1). Taxonomy (GTDB): domain Bacteria; phylum Actinomycetota; class Actinomycetes; order Streptosporangiales; family Streptosporangiaceae; genus Nocardiopsis; species Nocardiopsis alba. The sequence goes on along the minus strand of NZ_ANAC01000018.1, from coordinate 52,066 downwards.
AGGCCTCGACCGCGTTCTCGATCGGATGGCGGGTGATCGGGATGGCGGGCAGGGCCCCGCTCTCCCAGAGCGGCACCAGCGCGTCGAAGGCGCGCTGGATCCGGTCGGGGCCCAGCTCCAGCACGTTGAAGGCGCGGTACCGGACTCCGTCGTGTTCGGCCGCGATCCGTTCGGGGTCGCGCAGCTCGTTGCGTCCCAGTTCGGCGAAGCGCCCTCCGGGCCTCAGCAGTCGCAGGGAGGCGTCGATCGCCTCACCGGTGAGGGAGTTGAGCACCACGTCCACGCCGCCGGCCACCGCGCGGAACCGTTCCTCGAAGTCGAGGTCGCGGGAGCCGGAGATCTCGTCCTCGCCGAGCCCGGCCTCCCTGAGCAGGTCCCACTTCTCCGGGCTGGCGGTCGCCAGGACGCGCACGCCCAGGTGACGGGCGATGCCCAGGGCCGCCAGACCGACGCCGCCGGCCGCCGAGTGGACGAGCAGGGTCTCCCCCGTCCTCAGGTCGGCCTCCTCGACCAGCGCGAGGTAGGCGGTCAGGTAGACGACCGGGAGCGCCGCCGCGTCGGCGTGGTCCCATCCCTCGGGGACCTTCGTCAGATAGCGGTGGTCGGCGACCGCGACCGGCCCGAACGCCCCCGGGAACAGTCCCATGACCCGGTCTCCGGGGACCATGCCCTCGACGTCCGGTCCGACCTCCAGGACCACACCGGATCCCTCGTTGCCGATGTTGCCCGGCTCGGGATACATCCCCACGCACATCAGGACGTCGCGGAAGTTGACTCCGGCGGCCCGTACCGCCACGCGGATCTCCCGGGGTTCCAGGGCCCGCCACTGGTCCGGGTCGGGGACGGCGTCGATGCCGTCGACGACCCCTCCGCCCTCGGTACGCAGGCGCCAGGAGGGCTCGCGGATCGGCAGGGTGAAGCCCTCCCCCTCCGGCTCGGTCTCGGCCAGGCGCGGCGCGTACAGTAGGCCGCCCCGGGCGGCCAGACGCGGCTCGCCGGCCCCGACCGCCTCGGCCACGAGGGACGTGGTGGTCCGGTCGGTGTCCAGCAGGAGGAATCGGCCCGGGTGTTCGGTGTCGGCGGAGGCCACCAGACCCCATACCGCTCCGCCCACGGGGTTGGCGCGCGGGGCCTCGTCGTCGTCCGTCGGATGGACGGCGCCCCGGGTGAGGACGAGGAACCTCGTCGCGGCGAGACGTTCGTCGTCCAGCCATCCTCGCAGGGTCGCCAGGGTACGGCGCAGTTCGGAGAGGACCCGGGCGGGTTCGACGCCCTCGTCCACCCCCGCCTCCCAGAGGATCAGTTCGGGGGCGGCCGCTCCACCGTCCAGCTCGGCCCTCAGAGCCTGGAGGTCATGGTGGTGGGGCACCCCGTCCAGGGGCTCTCCACCGAGTAGGACCCATCGGCCCGGTTCGGGAACGGTCGTGCCCTCCCGCGGGCCCATGGGCCCCTCCCACACCTGCCGGAAGAGCGCCCCGTTCCCGGTGTCCCGGTCCGCAGGGGCCTCGCGCACGGTCAGTTCGTCCACCGACAGCAGGGGCGTGCCCTCGGGGTCGGTGACCAGGACCCGGTAGACGTCGGGGCCGGTCTCCGTGAGCTCGACCCGCGCGCGGGAGGGGGTGGCGGTGGCGTGCAGACGGACCCCGCTCCACCCGAAGGGCATCAGCCGGCGGGCACGGGAGCCGTCGAACAGGTGACGCAGCATGAGCGCCTGCAACCCGGCGTCCAGCAAGGCCGGGTGGGGGCCCGCCATGGCGTGGGCGTCCGAGGGCGGCGTGTCCAGGGCGATCTCGGCCCACACCCGTTCGGAGTCGGCCCACGCCTTCCGAAGGCCGCGGAAGGACTCGCCGTAGTGGATCCCCTGGGTCTCGAAGAAGGCGTAGGCGTCCTGCGCGGGCAGGGGCCGGGCCTCCGGTCCGGGGAGCGTCGCCGCGATCGGTTCGGTGCCGGTGGCGGGCGCGAGTCCGCCTTCGGCGTGCACGGTCCACGTCCGGCCGTCGGCGGAGGCGGACAGGACACGCACCCCGCGTCGGCCCCGAACGTCGGGCCCGTCGACGACGACCTGGACCGCGGTCCCGTCCTCGTCCAGTTCCAAGGGGGTGTGCAGGGTCAGGTCGGCGATCTCCGGGCCGTCGCAGAGTCGACCGGCGTGCAGGAGCATCTCCACGGTCGCGCAGCCGGCGAGCAGGACACGGCCCGACAGGCCGTGGTCGGCCAGCCAGGTGGTCCTGGCGGGATCCAGGGAGCCGGTCAGCAGGACCTGCCCCGTGCCCGCCACCGGGACACGCGCCCCGAGGAGGGGGTGGTCCGCGCTCTGGAGCCCCAGGGCCTCGGGGTCGGCCGTTCCCTTGGGGGTCTCGATCCAGTACCGCTCGTGTTGGAAGGGGTAGGTGGGAAGTTCGGCCGGCGTCGGGGCCTTCTCCTCGTCCCCGAGGACTCGACCCCAGTCGATGTCGACACCGACGCAGTGCGCCTCGGCCAGGGCCTTGGCGAAGCGTTCCGCGGAGTCCTCTCCCCGTCGGAGCGTGTGCACGACCGGCCGGTCGGCGTTCCCCGTCGCCTCCAGTGTCTGCCTGATCGGTACGGAGAGGACCGGGTGCGGACCGATCTCGACGAACGCGTCGGTCCGTTCCACCAGACGGCGGATCACCGGTTCCAGGAGCACACCGTGCCTCAGGTTGCGGTACCAGTAATCGGCGTCGAGGGAGGCTCCGTCCAGAGGCCGCTCCTCCGGCTCGTCCCCCGGTTCCAGGGTGGGTCGGGGCGCCACCGTGGAGTAGAAGGGCACGTCGCCCGCCCGCGGAGCGATACCGGCGAGACCGGAACGCATACGGTCCTCGACCCGGTCCACCAGGGAGCAGTGCGATGTGTAGTCCACGTCGAAGGCGCGCGCGTGTTCGCCGTGGTGTTCGCACCATTCGACGAACTCGGCGATCGCGCCCCCTTCCCCGGTGACCACCGTCGATTCCGGACCGTTGGCCCCGGCCACGCCGATCCGGTCGCCCCAGGGCGCCACCAGTTCGGCGGTCCGACCGGCTCCGAGGGAGACCACCGCGGCCCCGCCCTCTCCGGCCAGTTCGCGCAGGACACCGCTACGGCACGTGGCGACCCGGGCCCCGTCCTCCAGGGAGAGGATGCCGGCCGCGCAGGCGGCGGCCACCTCGCCCTGCGAGTGACCGACCACGGCGGCGGGTTCCACGCCCGCCGCCCGCCACAGGCGTGACAGGGACACCAGGACCGCCCACGACGCGGGTTGCAGCACCTCGACCCGGGACCCCTCGCCGAGCAGCGGAGGCGCCCCCGGCTCTCCCCGAAGGACGGCCTTCAAGGACCAGTCGACGTACGGCTCCAGGGCGCGTTCGCACTCCTCGATGGACTCGGCGAAGAGCGGCGAGGCGTCGAGCAGCTCCTTCGCCATACCCTCCCACTGGCCTCCATGACCGGGAAAGACGAACACGGGACGGCCACGCCCCTTCCGGGGGACGCGACCGGTGACCACCCGTTCCGAGGACTCTCCGGCCGCGAGGGCGCGAAGCCCCTCGAACAACCGTTCCTCGTCACCGCCGACCACCGCGGCCCGCTGGGAGAAGTGGGGGCGCGCGGTCGCCAGGGTCCGCGCGGCGCCGGAGACGACCGAACGGTCGGCCCCCTCCAGGCTCGTGCGCAGTCGGTCGGCCTGTTCGGTCAGGGCCCCGTCACCGCGGGCGGACAGCGGCCACACGCGACCGCCCCGGATCAGCGGGGGCCGCGGGGGCGCGGGCTCCGCGTCCTCGTTCGTGGGCGCCTCCTCGACGATCAGGTGCGCGTTGGTGCCGCTGATCCCGAACGAGGAGATCCCGGCCCGGCGCGGACGCTCGCCGCGAGGCCACGACACCGGCTCGTTCAGTACTCGGACCGGCCCCGAGGACCAGTCCACCAAGGGGGAGGGCTCGTCGGCGTGCAGGGTGCGGGGGAGCCTCTCGTGCTCCAGGGCCGACACCATCTTGATGACGGACGCCACGCCCGCCGCGGCCTGGGTGTGGCCCAGGTTCGACTTCACCGACCCGAGCCACAGCGGGTCCGGGGTCCGCCTCCGGGAGTACACCTCCAGCAGGGCCCCGGCCTCGATCGGGTCGCCCAGACGCGTCCCGGTGCCGTGGGCCTCGATCACGTCGATGTCGTCGACGGTCAGGGCCGCGTCGGCGAGGGCCTCGCGCAGGACCCGTACCTGGGCCCGGCCGTTCGGCGCGGTCAGCCCGTTGGAGGCCCCGTCCTGGTTCACGGCTCCGCCTCGGACGACGGCGAGGACCCGGTGACCGTTGCGGACGGCGTCCGAGAGCCGTTCCAGCACGACGACGGCGGCCCCCTCACCGAAGCCGGTTCCGTCGGCCCCCTCACCGAAGGCCTTGCAGCGACCGTCCGGGGAGAGCGCGCCCTGTTTCGCGGACTCGGTGAACAGGCTCGGACCGGTCAGGACCGTCGCGCCTCCGGCCAGCGCGAGGGAGCACTCGCCCCGGCGTAGGGCACGAGCCGCCAGGTGGATGGCCACGAGGGAGGAGGAACAGGCCGTGTCCACGGTCAACGCGGGGCCGTGGAGCCCCAGGGTGTAGGCGATCCGGCCCGAGGCCACGCTGGGGGCCGTTCCGGCCATCAGGTACCCCTCGGCTCCCGGGGGGACGGGGTGGGTCCCGGAGGTCAGGGCTCCGGCGTAGTCGACCATGCTGATGCCGGTGAACACGCCGGTGGGGCTCTCGCTCAAGGAGTCCGGGTCGATACCGGCGCGTTCGAGGGCCTCCCAGGTCACCTCCAGCATCAGCCGTTGCTGCGGGTCCATCGCCTCCGCCTCTCGGGAGGAGATCCCGAAGAACCCGGCGTCGAAGCCCGCGGCGTCCCTGAGGAAACCGCCCCTCCGGGACATGCCCGGGCGCCCGAGCATGTCGTCGAGGTTCCACCCCCGGTCGGTCGGCAGTCCCCCGATCACCTCCTCTCCGGCGTCGAGCAGGTCCCAGAGGGCGTCGGGGGTGTCCGTGCCGCCGGGCAGGCGGCATCCCGTCCCCACGATCGCGATCGGCTCGGAGTCCCGCTCCTTGAGCGTGTCGAGCTCCGAGCGCGTTCGGCGCAGGTCGGTCGTGACCCGTTTGAGGTAGTCGAGGAGCCGGGCGTCGTCGGTCATTGCTTCTGCCTCACCGCTTCGTCTTCCCGCGCGCTGGTGGCCAGGCACGGGGGTTCGCGTTGGATGGTGGTCTCGGGCGCCCGCGAGCGGGACCGGGAGCGCCCTGGGGGCGTCCCGGCCCATGTCCTCGCCGTCGCGGGGTCGGGGTCAGTCGCTCAGCGTCTCGTCGATGAGGGCGAAGAGCTCCTCTCGGGACGCCGACTCGACCTCTCGGTCGGTGGCGGTGGGACGTGATTCCTCGGGGGACCAGCGGCGCAGCAGGTCGCGAAGGCGTTCGACCACGGCCTCCCGCCCTTCCCCCGAACCGTCGTACTCGCCCATGGCCGACTCCAGACCGTCGAGCCGCTCCATCACCACCTGCTCGGAGTCCCCGAACATCCGTTCCTCGACCGTACGGCCCAGGGCCTCACAGGTGGGATGGTCGAAGGCGAGCGCGGCGGGCAGGGGCAGGCCGGTCAGGCCGGCGAGCCTGCCGCGGAGCATGACCGCCGCGGCCGAGTCCATCCCCAGATCCTTCAGGTTCCGGTCCACCTCCACCTCCTCCCCGCTTCCGTGACCGAGGATCACGGCCACCTGGTCACGAACGAGCGCGATGAGGGCCTGCTCCCGGTCCGGACGGCCGAGCTCCGAGAGCCGGTCGCGCAGACGCCCGGGGCCCGAGGCGGACCCGTCGGTGTCCCCGACCCGACCTTCGTGGGGGTCGATCCCCTCGATGAGCGGACTCGGACGAGCCGCGGTGAAGGCCGCACGGAACCTCGGCCAGTCGATGTCGGCGACGGCGAGCGCCGTGAGATCGCGTTCGAGCACCCGGTCCAGGGCGCCCACCGCGCGTCGGGGGTCCATCGGGGGCAGACCGTGTCCGCGCAGGAGTTCGGCCACGACCTCGTCGTCCGCCATCCCGGCCCCCGCCCAGGTGCCCCAGGCGATGGAGGTCGCGGGCAGGCCCAGCCCCCTGCGGTAGTGGGCGAACGCCTCACAGAAGGTGTTGCCCGGGGCGTAGTTGCCCTGCCCCGTCACCCCGAAGACCGCCGCCACCGAGGAGAACAGGACGAAGGTCGACAGGTCGTGGTCCCGGGTCAGGAGGTGCAGGTTCACGGCACCGTCCGCCTTGGCCCGAAGGGCTCGGCCGATCTGTTCGGGGCCGAGGTCGTCGAGGGAGGCGTCGTCGAGCGCGGCGGCCGTATGGAAGACCGCGGTGAGAGGGGCCTCCTCCGGGATCTCCTCCAGGACGGCGGCCAGGGCGGAACGGTCGGCCACGTCGCAGGCGACGAGGCTCACCCGGGCCCCCGCGGCCCTCAACTCGGCCACGAGCTCCTCGCTCCCCGGAGCGTCCTTCCCCCTCCGGCTCAGCAGGAGCAGGTGTTCGGCCCCCCGTTCGGCGAGTCGGCGCGCCGTATGCGCTCCGAGTCCCCCGGTACCACCGGTGACGAGCACGGTTCCCGAGGGGGAGCCGTCACGGACCGCGGGGGTCCGGTCGAGCGGGGCGCGCACGAGGCGACGGACGAGGACGTCCCTCTCCCGAATCGCGAGCTGGTCCTCCTCGGGTGCGACCCCGCCGCGCAGAACCGCCCCGAGGGTCTCTCCCGCGCCCGACTCCTCCACGGAGGGCAGGTCGACGAGACCGCCCCAACGGTCGGTGTGCTCTTGGGCCGCGACCCGGCCCAGGCCCCAGATCAGAGCGGCCCCGGGATCGACCACCCGAGCGCCGCCGGCCGCGACCGCGCCCCGGGTGACGCACCACAGGGGAAGCGAGGTTCCGAGGTCGCCGAGCCCTTGGAGGAGGGCGACCGCGGTCCGATGGTCCCGGGAGAGGGACGGGGTCGAGGGTCCGTCGTCGGACCCCGTCGACGTGGCGACCAGGGCGACCCCGGTCAGCGGGCCGATCTCCGCCTCGACCCGGGCGACGGACTCCGCCGTCCCGGCCCGGTCCGCCCCGTCCGGGACCGGGAGGACCCGGACCCGGTGTCCGTGTCCTTCGAGGTCGAGGACGCACTCCTTGAGGGCCGGGTCCCCCTCCTCCGAGGCGAACAGCAGCCAGGCTCCGGTGGAGGCCGCACGACCCTCGCCTGGGGCGCGGACCCATTCCTCTTGGTAGGTCGACGCGTCGAGGGGGCGTTCCCCGGGTTCCTCCCCGGCCGGAGAGGACGTGGCGGCGCCGGTCTCGACGACGACGCGTCCCTCGTTCGGCGGGTTCATCCAGTAGCGACGGCGCTGGAAGGGGTAGGTGGGCAGGTCACCGAGGAGCCGCCCCTCGGGCAGCAGCGCCCCCCAGCCCACCTCGACGCCGCGGGTGTACAGGGCCGCGAGCCCCTCGACGAAAAGGACCTCCTCGGAGCGGCTCCGTCCGAACAGGGAGGTGACCTCCGCCCCCTCGGCGGCCGGGCAGGACATCACCATGGAACCGAGGGAACCGTCCGGACCCACCTCGACGAACTCGGTGACCCCGGCCTCGCTCAGATACGCGACGCCGTCGCCGAAGCGGACCGCCTCGCGCACGTGGCGCACCCAGTAGTCGCCTTCGAGGATCTCGTCCCCGGCCCGGCCACCGGACAGGTTCGACACCAGCGGGATCCGAGGCCGCTGGTAGGAGACCTGGTCGGCGGCCCGCGCGAAGGGGGCGAGGACGGGGTCCATGAGTGCCGAGTGGAAGGCCCGGCGCACGGGCAGACGGCGGGTGCGGCGTCCTCGGTCGGAGAACGTCCCGGCCACGGTGAGCACGGCGTCCTCCTCTCCGGACAGCACCACGCCCTCGGGAGAGTTGACGGCCGCGAGGGAGACGACCCCCTCGACGTCCTCCAGGGCTCGGCGGACCTCCTCCTCCCCCGCCTGGACCGCGACCATGACCCCGCCCTCGGGCAGGGCCTGCATGATGCGGCCGCGCGCGGCGACCAGGGTGACGGCGTCCTCCAGGGAGAACGCTCCGGCCACGTACGCGGCCGCCAGTTCGCCGATGGAGTGTCCGATCACGTAGTCGGGTGTCAGGCCCGCCGACTCCAACAGACAGGTGAGCGCGACCTCGAAGGCGAACACGCACGCCTGGGTGTAGAGGGTCTCGTCGAGCAGGTCCGCCTCCGGAGTGCCGGGTTCGGCCCACATCACCGAACGCAGCGGCCTCTCCAGGTGGCGGTCGAAGGCGTCGACGACCTCGTCCAGGGCCGTGGCGAAGACCGGATACCTCCGGTGCAGCTCACGCCCCATACCGACGCGTTGGGCCCCTTGGCCGGAGTAGACGAACGCCGTCACCCCGCCCTGGGCCGACCGACCGGACACCACCCGGGTGTCGGGGGTTTCGGAGGCGAAGGCGTCGAGTGCGTCGGACAGGGTGTCCCGGCCGTCGGCCAGGACGATCGCCCGGTGCTCCATGCGCGAACGCCCCACGGCCAGGGTGCGCGCGAGAGAGGCCGTCGCCGCGTGCTCTCCGCCGTCGGCCAGGTACGAACGCAGACGCAGGGCCTGTTCCCGCAGGGCCGCTTCGGTGCGGGCAGAGAGCGCGAAGGGCAGGAGCGCGCTCCCGCCCGTGCGCTCGTCCGCGGGGTCGTCCTCGACGACCGCCTCGACGATCGCGTGGGCGTTGGTGCCGCTGATCCCGAAGGAGGAGACCCCCATGCGGGCGGGACGGTCGTCCCCGGTCAGCGGGTGGGAGGTAGAGGCCACGCGGACCGTGCCCCGGCCCCAGTCCACGTGCGGTGTGGGGGTGTCGGCGTGCAGGGTGGGCGGCATGACGCCGGCCCGCAACGCGCACACGGCCTTGATGAGCCCGTTGATCCCCGCGGCGGCCTGGGTGTGACCGATGTTGGACTTGAGAGAACCGAGGAGCAGGGGACGTTCCCGGTCGACGCCGTAGGATTCGATGAGCGCCTGGGCCTCGATGGGGTCGCCCAGGGTGGTACCGGTGCCGTGCGCCTCCACGGCGTCCACGTCCGTCGGGCCGAGCCCCGCGTCCTCCAGGGCCGACCGGACCACCCGTACCTGGGCCGGCCCGCTGGGCGCGGTCAGCCCGTTGGAGGCCCCGTCCTGATTGATGGCGCTGCCGCGCAGCAGGGCCAGTACGCGATGCCCGTTGCGGCGGGCGTCGGAGAGCCGTTCCAGTACCACCACACCGGCGCCTTCGGAGAAACCGGTGCCGTCGGCCCCTTCCCCGAAGGCCTTGCAGCGACCGTCCGCGGACAGTCCCCGCTTACGGGTGAACTCGGCGAGCAGCCCGGCGGTGCCCATGACGGTGGCTCCTCCGGCCAGGGCCAGCGTGCACTCGCCCTCGCGCAGGGCGCGCATCGCCAGATGGACCGCGACCAGTGAGGAGGAACAGGCCGTGTCGACGCTCAGGGCCGGTCCCTCCAACCCCAACAGGTAGGCGATCCGCCCCGAGGCGACGCTGGGCGTGGTCCCCGTGAGCAGGTGACCGTCCTCGGGCCCCTCCGACATGCGCGGGCCGTACTCGGCCGCGGTGACGCCCATGTAGACGCCGGTCGCGGTCCCGGCCAGGGACGAGGGGTCGATCCCGGAGCGCTCCAGAGCCTCCCACGACACCTCCAGCAGCTGTCGCTGCTGGGGTTCCATGGCGGCCGCCTCCTTGGGGGAGATCCCGAAGAAGGCGGCGTCGAAGTCCGCGGCCCCGTCGAGGAAACCGCCCCGGTCGGTGGCGGACGACGGCGTGGATCCATCGTGCCCCGAAAGGGAGTCCAGGTCCCAGCCCCGGTCACGAGGCAGGGGGGAGAGCGCCTCGCGTCCCTCGGACACGAGCCGCCACAACGCCTCGGGAGAGTCGACGCCCCCGGGGGTCCGGCACCCCATGCCGACGATCGCGATCGGGTCGGACCGGGTGTCCAACTCACGGTTGCGGTCGCGTAGGCGCGCGTTCTCCTTCAACGCCGACCTCAGCGCTGTGACGAGCTTGGCGCTCTGGTCGCTATCGGTGGCCATCGGCGGTCTCCTGTTCACCGTCGGGAAGATGGTCCGCCCCCAGGGCGAGATCCAGCAGATCGTCCACGTCCATGTCATCGATGTCGTCGACATCGTGATCGACGTCCGCGCTCGGATTCCGTGTGGGCCCGGTGGCGGTCCCCTTCGTGGGGGCCGATGTTCCCTCGGCGCGCTGCGTGTCCCCGAGGGCGACCAGACCGGCGAGCAGTCGGGCCAGGGCCCGAGGGTTGGGGTGATCGAACACGGCGGTCGCGGTCAGTCGGGCACCGACCTCCCCCGAGAGGCGGTTGCGCAGTTCGACCGCGCCCATCGAATCCAGCCCCAGATCGCGGAAGGACCGGTCGGCCGGGACCGCGGCGACCCCGGCGTGACCGAGGACCTCCGCGGTGTGCGCCCGCACCCTGCCCAGGAGCACGCGTTCGCGCTCTCCCTCGGACAGGGAGGCCAGCCGTTCGGGCGACGCCTTCGGCTCCGTCGAGGGGGTGGGCGGAGGCGGGGCCACGACGGGACGTGTCGGCTCGGCCGGCGGCCCGGATCGGCCCTTGCGCGTCCGGCGGGCGCCGCCGCGCGGAGGTCCGCCGCGGCCGGAGGTCGTACCGACCCCGGGCAGGAACGGATGTTCGGGGGCGTCGTCCTTGTTCACCAGGGCCGGAACGTACACATCGGATTCCAGGTACAGCGCCGCGTCCAGCTTGGCGAGCGCCCGGTCCGGCGGCATCGGGGCGAGCACGCCCCCGTCCCAGGGGTTCTCCGAGGACGGTCCGAGCCCGCCCCACCGGCCCCAGGCCAGAGAGGTCGCGGGGAGACCGCGCTCACGCCGATGGTGGGCGAGCGAGTCGGAGAAGGCGTCGGCGGCGGCCGAGTGGTGCCTCCCGGGTGCGCCCAGCACCCCTCCGGCAGAGGAGAACAGGACGAAGGAGCCGAGCTCCCGGTCGAGGGTGAGCTCGTGCAGGTTCCAGAGGGCGTTCACCCGGTTCCTCAGCGCCGCCACACCGTCGATCGGTTCGGACTCGTCGAGTACGGCGTCCTCCGTGTGGACGACGGCCCCCAACGGACGCTCCAATCCGTCCAAGAGCCGGGACAGGGCCTCCCGATCGGCCACGTCGCAGGCCTTGACCTCGACCTCGGCCCCCAGAGAGCGGAGTTCGCCGGTGCGGCCGTCCTGACCGGGCGCGGCGGCGCCGCCCGGCCCGACGAGGGTCAGATGGCGCACACCGTATCCGGCGACCAGGTGACGGGCCGTCCGGTGTCCGATCTCCCCCGTCCCCCCGGTGACCAGGACGGTCGCCCCTGCCGGGAACGGTTCGGGGAAGGTCAGCACGGTGCGGCCCACGTGGTCTCCACGCCGCAGGGCCTCCAGGGCCTCACGGGCGTCGTGCACGTCGTAGACGGTGACCGGTAGAGGGCGCAGGGTTCCGGCCTCGAACAGCTCCGTGACGCGGGTGAGCACCGTGGCCACCCGGTCGGGGCAGACCTCGGCCAGGTCGAGCGGATGGTAGCCCCGCCCCGGGTGGGCCGCGGCCACCTCGGCCTCCGAGCGCACGTCGGTGACGCCCAGTTCGACCAGGCGACCGCCCACTCCGGCCCCGTCCGCGGGCGATCGCAACAGTCGCAGCGAGGCGTCGACGAACCGACCCGTCAGGGAGTTGAGGACCACGTCGAGCCCGCGGTCGCCGTTGGCGGCGCGCAACCGGTCCTCGAAGTCCAGGTCGCGTGAGGAGGCCAGGTTCTCCGGCGGGACCCCGTACTCCTCCGGCAGCGCCCACTTGTGCGGGGCGGCCGTGCCGAAGACCCGGGCACCCATGTAGCGGGCCAGTTGGACCGCGGCCAGACCCACCCCGCCGGCGGCCGAGTGCACCAGGACGCTCTCGCCCGGTCGGACCCCGGCCACGTCCACCAGGGCGTGGTAGGCGATCAGGAAGGACAGCGGCACCGAGGCGGCCTGTTCCAGGTCCCATCCTTCGGGAACCCGCACCAGGGCGCGCCGATCGGCGACCGCCAGCGGTCCCAGCGCTCCGCGGAACACCCCCATGACACGGTCTCCGGGGGCCAGGTCGGTGACGTCGGCGGCGGTCTCCACGACCACGCCGGCCCCTTCCAGCCCCATCCGTTCGTCGAGCAGCCCCAGCCCGACCGCGACATCACGCTGGCCGACCCCGGCCGCGCGGACGGAGATCCGCACCTGACCCGCGTCGAGTCGGGCGGTCGCCTCGGGGGCGGCCGTCAGGATCGGTCCTCGCGCGGAGCCGGAGGGGTCGGGCCCCAGGCGCCAGGCGGCGGAGGGCGGGACCGGACGATCCGGTTCGCACGCCGGGGCCAGACGGGGCGCGAGGGCGGCCCCCGAACGCAGCGCCAACTGCGGACGTCCCGTGCTCACCGCGTCGACCAGGACGCGGTGGGAGTCCTCCGAACCGTCGGAGTCCACCAGGACCACGCGGCCGGGATGTTCGCGCTGGATGGAGCGGATCACGCCCCAGACGGGGGCTGCGGCCGGCCCGCCCAGGCGGTCCTCCCCCGAGGTCACCACGGCACGCCAGGTGATCAGGACCAGGCGGGAGTCCACGGTGCGCGAGTCGGTCAGCCACTCCCGCACCGTCGCCAACGCCGCCTCGACCCCCTCGCTCACCGCGTCGGGCACCGGCTCGTGCTCGGCGTAGACCTCGCGGGCGGGCAGCTCGGCGTAGACCGTGTCGGGCACCGGTCCGCCTCCGGCCAGGTCGGCCGGGGAGACCAGTCCCACCGGCATCCGACCGTCGCTCTCGGGCAGGGAGAGCGGTTCCCAGAACAGGCGGTACAGGCCGGGCTCCTCCCCCTGGGGAGGGGGCAGGGTCTCGCTCTCCAGCGACCGCAGCCGTACCTGTTCGGCCTCCAGCAGCGGGGTGCCCGAGCGGTCCGTGACGGTGACCCGATAGCGATCGGGGCCCACCGGTTCCAGGGCCACCCGCGCCTCGGTCGGGACCGAGGCCGAGAGGACCCGGACCCCGCGCCATTCGACGGGGACCAGGGGCGGCCCCTCGGTGCGCGGTCCGAAGAGGAGTACCGCGTGCAGGGAGGTGTCGAGCAGCAGGGAGCGGGTGACGGAGGACGGCAGGCCGTGCCCGGAGGGCAGGACCACCCGGGCCAGCAGGGTGTCGCCCAGGCGCCAGACCTCGCGCAGTCCCCGGTTCAGGGGCCCGTGCGTGTGGCCGCGTCGGGCCAGCCGCCCATAGGCCTCGTCCGGGTCGAGGTCGACCGTCACCGCCTCCGGAGGCGGCCAGGCCGCGGGCTCGGCGGTCTCCCTCCGGGCCCGGTCCGGGGCCAGGGTGCCGAGGGCATGGTGGACCCACTCCCCGTCCGCGGTCCCTCGCGAGTGCACCTCGACCTGGCGCGTTCCGTTCTCCGCCGCCGCGCCCACGGTCACCTGCACGTGGGTGGTGCGGTCTCCGGAGGAGAGCAGCACCGGTTCGGTCAGGTCCAGCCCTTCCACGGCGCCGGTGCCCACCACGTCTCCCGCGTGCAGGGCCAGCTCCAGCACCGCCGTTCCCGAGAGGACCGTGCGACCGAGCATCCCGTGATCGCGGACCCACGGCTGATGGGCCTCGTCGATCCGCCCGGAGAACACGGTGCGGCCGTCGACCAGTTCCACCCCCTGATCGGGCAGGAGGTCGTCGGAGCGGCCGGAGGCCCCCTCCGGGCGCCGCGCCGGTGTGCGCGGCCAGTGGCGCTCACGCTGGAACCGGTAGGTGGGCAGATCGGTACGGCGGGCCCCGGTCCCCTCGAAGAGGCCGGCCCAGTCCACGTCCACCCCCGCGGTGAAGGCGTGGGCGGCCGCCGTCAGCAGACGGGCCTGATCGCCCTCGCCGCGACGCAACGTCTCCAGGACCCGTCCCCGGATCCCCTGTTCGGCCAGAGTCCGTCGGATCCCGTAGGAGAGCACCGGATGCGGTCCCACCTCCAGGAAGGTCCGGTATCCGGCTCCGGCCAGCGCGGCCACCGCCGGGGCGAACAGCACCGGTTCGCGTAGCCCCGAGTACCAGTAGGAGGCGTCCAGATCCGGGGAGTCCTCGCCCAGTTCACGGCCGGTGAGGGTCGAGTAGAAGGGCACCTTGGGGCGCTGCCATCGCACCCGCCCCAGGTAGGAGAACAGGCGTGCGCGAATGCGCTCCACCTGGGCCGAGTGGGACGCGTAGTCGACGTCCACCATCGACCCGTGCAACCCCTGGTCCACGCAGCGGCGCACCGCTTCGCGCACCGAGTCGGGGTCGCCGGAGACCACGACGGCGTTCGGTCCGTTGATGGCGGCCAGGTACAGGTCGGGGAGGCTCTCCGTGAGGGTCTCGGCCTCGATCGCGGACATCCCCAGGGAGGCCATCGCGCCGCTGCCGCCCAGCCCGGTCAGGGCCCGCCCCCGCAGGGCCATGACACGCGCCGCCTCCTCCAGGGTCAGGGCTCCGGCGACACAGGCCGCCGCGAGTTCGCCCTGGGAATGGCCGACCACCGCGGCCGGACGGACGCCCAGCGTCTCCCATACCCGGGCCAGGGACACCATGACCGCCCACAGGGTCGGTTGCACGACGTCCACCCGGGCCCCCTCCCCCATGAGGGCCGGGGCCTGAGGGTCACCACGCAGCACCGCCGTCAACGACCAGTCCACGTGGGGTTCCAGAGCGCGTTCGCACGCGCGGATCCGCTGCGCGAAGGCTCGGGCGAGCACACCGTCGCCGGCCAGCAGATCACGTCCCATCTCGGCCCACTGGCCGCCCTGGCCGGGGAAGACCAGCACCGGCCCCGGCGTGTCGGCGTCCATGGGGGTCTGCCCCTCGGGCAGGACCGACTCCAGTTCCCGGGTGCTCCCCTCCCCCGAGGCGAACACCACGGCCCGATGTTCGAAGACGTCCCGTGTGATGGCCAGGGACAGCCCCACGTCCTGGGCCCGGGTCCCCTTCCGGGAGGAGACGTGCGCGTGCAGGGCGGAGGCCTGTTCGCGCAGGGCCGTCTCCGAACGGGCCGACAGTACCCACGGGACCGGATCGAGGGCTCGCGCGCCCGATCCCCCGTTGTCCACCGTGCCCTGTTCGGGGAGCGGTGCCGGGCCCAACACCATGTGACAGTTGGTCCCGCCCATGGCGAAGGCCGACACCCCCGCCAAGGGCGCGTGGCCCGGCCAGGGCTCGCGCCGGGTCTGGACCGAGAGCCGCAGGGCCTCCAGGTCGATGTCGGGGTTGGGCTCGACGAAGTTGAGGGAGGGCGGCAACGTCTGATGGTCCAGGCTCAGTACCGTCTTGACCAGACCGACGATGCCGGCCGCGCCCTCCAGGTGTCCGACGTTGGTCTTGGCCGACCCCACACGCAGGGGGTCGGGACGTTCCTTGGAGAAGACCGATCCCAGGGCCCTGGCCTCCACGGGGTCCCCGGCCGGGGTACCGGTGCCGTGCAGCTCCACGTAGCCGACCCGGTCGGGACGTTGGCCGGCGTTCTCGTAGGCGGCCCGGATGACGGCCTCCTGGCCGGCCGCGGTGGGTCGTGTGAGGTATTCGCCCGCGCCCGAGTGATTGACCGCGCCTCCGTGGACGACCGCGTGCACGCGGTCCCCGTCGGCCAAGGCCCGGGAGAGCGGTTTGAGCAGGACGACGGCCCCGCCCTCGCCTCGTACGTAGCCGTTGGCCCGGGAGTCGAAGGTGTAGCAGCGCGCGTCGGGGGACAGACCGCCGAAGCGGGCCACCGCCTCGGTGCTCTCCGGGACGAGGATGAGGCTGACCCCGCCGGCCAGCGCCAACTCCGATTCCCCCCGACGCAGGCTTTCCACGGCCATGTGCACGCCGACCAGGGATGAGGCCTGTCCGGCGTCGATGGTCAGGCTGGGGCCGCGCAGTCCCATGGTGTGGGAGAGACGGTTGGCGATCAGACTCCGGTGGGTTCCGGTGAGGGTGTGCCGGGTGATCGCGTCGGCACCGCCCCGGTCCTGGAGCAGATGGTGATCGGAGCCGATCGCACCGACGAACACGCCCACCCTGCTGCCGCGCAGGGTGCCCGGCGCGACCCGGGCGTTCTCCACCGCCTCCCAGCCCAGTTCGAGCATGAGGCGTTGTTGGGGGTCGGTCGCCACCGCCTCGCGAGGGGAGAGCCCGAAGAAGGGTGCGTCGAAACCGGCCACGTCGTCGAGGTATCCGCCCCAGTCGTGTCCGCGTTCGGGCGAGAGCGTCCCCAGTCTTTCGGGAGGAGCGGAGATGGCCTCGCGTCCCTCCGAGAGCAATCGCCAGAAGGCCTCCGGCTCCGGCGCTCCGGGGAGCCTACAGGCCAGGCCGACCACGGCGACGGGTTGCCAGGTATCAGGGGATACGGCCCCGTCCGCTGCGCCACTCACGATCGCTGCCTTTCACTCTCGGCCGTCCCGTCGTCCCCGCCTCGGTGTCCCATCCGGCGGACAGAACATGCTTATGCCCGTGCATCTGCACAGACCAGGGTCTTTGGGCCATGGATTCGGCCACCGCCCCACGTTCGCCCCGAAGGAGGGGACCACGTGCGGGGAGAACGGCAACCACCCCACGAAAGGCCATTAAGGAACAAATGGACATCAACCCCGATGAGCGTAACGCTTGCTCACAACGACTGACAATGGAGAGCACTTTTTCGGTCGGGCGTTTCGGCCTTCGGCCCACCGCCCACCTCTCCGGCACCGTGATACCCGGCACACGCGAAAAGGCCCGGCGCCCGAACGGGCACCGGGCCGGGCCGCGGACCCGAGGTCCACGACGAGGGGTCATCCTCCGTTACGGGCCTTGACCTCCTCCAGATAACGCTGGGAGGCCTCCTTGTCGAAGAGCCACGTCTGGTAGTCGGAGGGCTGGTCCCAGGCCTGGATCCACCGGTCGGCGATCTCCTGGTACTGCGAGGCCGCGTTCATGACGCTGGAGATGTGCTCGGGAAGGTCCTGCTCCCACATCGTGGAGGCGAACTCCGCCCACATCTGATTGTCCTGTCCGAATTTCCAGAATCGGTCGAAGGCTCCGACCAGGAATTCCTCATCGAACGGCCGCTCTCCGTGTTCGATGATGCTGTCCAGGTAGGCCTGGGCACAGCGCGTGGAGTTGTTCCAGGTCTGCCCCACGAAGGGGTCCATCGTCACGACCACGTCCGCCATACCCAGGACACGGCCGCCCGAGGGCAGCTTGCCCACCGGGTTGCGCACCTGCGGGGTCAGATCCTCCACCAGGGTGCTGCGCCCATCGATGAGCACCGCGTCCCGGATCCTCTCGAAGAAGTCCGGGGCGTACTTGCGCGTCAGATCCTTCATCCGACGCAGCTGCTCCTCCGGGCCCGGCCGGTCCGGCCAGGCGTCCATCGGGCCGCCCTTCTGGTCGACCATGAGCAGACTGTGGCAGGGCCCCTCCTGACTCAGGATGGGGATGAAGATGATGTTCCCCGCCTCCTGGGTCACGGCGGACCAGCCGAGGTTCTCGTTCTCCCCCGGGTCGGGCCAGACGTCGTACATGTAGGCCTGCGCGAGGGCGCGCGGCCTGGTACCGCTGAACCGACTGTCGTCATCGTCGAAGAGCTGGCCAAGCTCCCCGTGGCCGACAGCGACGATGATCAGGTCGAACATCCGGGAGAAGTAGTCGAGGTCGGTCACCGTGACCCCGTGGATCACCACCCTGCCGCCCCGGTCCTCGAAGAACTCCAGCCAGTCGGCCATCTTCACCCGACGGTCCACCGAGACGCTGTAGCCGTTGCCCGGATGCGAGCGGCCCTGGAGGGAGGCGACGGCCTGCCCCTGGACGTACATGAACAGCTTCTGCTCGCGGATCTGGGGCGATAGGGCGCTCCAGAAGTCGAGGTCGAACTTCCGCTCATAGTCCAGGGCGGTGGGCAGGGTGAACTGGGAGATGGAGGGCTTCCCGGTCCTGATCTCCGGTGAGGACTGCCCCGTGATCACCGTGACGTCGTAGCCATGGGTCAGGAGACCGTGGGCCAGGTGCAGGCCGGCATGGCCGGCACCGACGATAAGGATCTTGCGCATATGTCGCTAACTTTCCTGGGAATCTACGGGGCAGTGGGAGGACGGACCCCCACCCGTCAGGCGACGGGCTCGCTCGCCCGGTTGTGCTCCAGCGCGTACCTCAGCAGCGTCTTGAGCACGTCGCCCCCGGACATCCGGTGCCGAGCGTCGAAGTCGATGATGGGCACGTCCGGGCTGACCTCCAGGGCCTCACGGACCTGCTCGGAGGTGTAGTCGAGACGTCCCTCGAACTTGTTGAGCGCGACGATGTAGGGGATCCGCTTCTGCGTCTCGAAGTAGTCGACGGCGTCGAAGGAGTCCGCGAGCCTGCGGCAGTCGACCACGACGACGGCGCCCACCGCGCCGCGCACGAGGTCGTCCCACATGAACCAGAACCGTGCCTGGCCCGGCGTACCGAACATGTACATGACCAGCTCGTCGTCGATGGTGATGCGACCGAAGTCCATCGCGACGGTGGTCGTCGTCTTGTCGGGGGTGACCGAGGTGTCGTCGTGTCCGACGCTGGCCTCGGTCATTATCGCTTCAGTCGTGACCGGCGGAATCTCCGACACCGAGCGGACCAAGGTCGTCTTGCCGGCACCGAAGCCACCGGCGATGACGATCTTGCTCGACATCTTCTTGCGATTCGACCTGTTGTCACTGGAAAAGTCGTTCGAGACCACGAAGAGCCCTCTCCAGAACCTGGTTTTCGGACGGACTGCTGCCGGTGATGGTCGGGTGGATGTACACCAGGTCCTGCTCGGCCAGGTCACTGACCAGAACCTGGGTGACACCCAGCGGGATGTTCAGCTCGGCCGAGACCTCGGCGAGAGACCGGGTCTCCCGGCACAGTTTGTAGATATTGATCGACTCCGGCATGAGGGTGCCAGGAGGGTCCTGCCCGGGCTCGGACGTCGAGACCAGGGTCTGCACCATCAGCGGATGCCGCGACCGTGTACGCCCACCCGTGAAGGTGAACGGGCGAACACGATTACTCCTTCGCCTTCGGAAACTCATAGCCGAGGCAACCTCATTCCTGCCGAACCGTTACGGAAAACACCGTCGTCAGTTCTGGATGACCTCACGCAGCTGCGAGCGCAGCTGCGGCGTGAGCACATGGGCGACGTTGTCCACGAGCTTGGCCATCTGGAAACCGACGATCTTCAGCTCCGTACCGGGTGCGGTCAGCACCGCCATGCAGGAACCGTCATTGATGGCCATGATGAAGAGATGGCCGTGGTTGAAACGCACCAGCAGCTGCTCGCACTCGCCCCGCTGGAACAGTCCGGCCCCGCCCACCGCGAGGCTGTGCAGACCGCTGGCGATCGCCGCGAGCTGCTCGGCGTGCTCCTCGGGGAAGTCGCTGGAGTGGGTGAGGACCAGGCCGTCGGAGGAGACCACCACGGCATGCTCGACACCGCGCACGTCGCGGACGAAGCGGTCGATGAGCCACGAGAAGTTCTCGACGCTGTCGTTGTTGGGTTCAGTCATGCTTGCGCTCTACCTGCCTCGGCCGAGTGTGTGTTCGCTGGGGGAATCATGGGCCCGCACACACGTGTGTGGGCCTTGGGTCTGAAGGTCATTCCTTGCCGTCCTCGAGGTCCTTGCCTTCGAGGGCCGCCCGTTCTCCGTCGAGGAAGTCGCCGAGTTCGTCGCGGATCTGTTCGGCTCGGGCCTCGCCGGTGAGCCTGGGAGGGGTGTCCTCCCGGCCCTTCGGCGGGGGCGGCGGGTTGTCGGAGAGGGCCCCGGGGTGCGGCATCATCCGCAGCGGGGAACCGTGTGGTGTGGCACTACGACGGGGCAGTCCCGCGGAGGTGACCGAGGAGTTCCCGCCCGAGGCCGCCGGAGAGGCCTTGGGGCCGCTGTTGCCGCCGGCGCCGTTGCCGGTGGTCCCGTTCGCGCCGCCTCCGTAGGAGGGCTGCTGCGGAACGGTACGGCTCGCGGGGGTGTTGGTCGCCGGGGTCGTGGAGGTCCGGGCCTGGCCGGGCTGTCTCGTCGTGGCCACGCGGAGCAGATCCTTGGGGATGATCGTGTAGGCGCTGACGCCGCGGAAGGAGCGGGACTCCAGGCGGGTCTCCAGACCGTGCTTCTGCGCGATCCGGCTGGCCACGTACAGACCCATGTGCTTGGGCACCTCGTCGTCCAGGACCGGCTCGCCGTCCAGACGGCTGTTGAGCTCGACCAGCTGGGCCTCGGGGATACCCACGCCCTCGTCCTCGACGATGATCATCAGGCGACCGTCGTCCATCTCCTGGGCGCTGATCACCACCTGGGAGTGCTCCGGGGAGTTCGCGGTGGCGTTGTCCAGGAGCTCGGCGAGCAGGTGGCTGATGTCGTCGGCGGCCAGACCGGTGATGGAGGTCTGCGGAAGCTTGCCCAGACTGACCCTGGGATAGTCCTTGATCTCCGAGGTCGCGGCGCGTGCGACGTCGAGCAGGGGCACGATCTCGTCGTGCGCGTCGGACTCTCCACCGTCGTGCCCGGTCAGCACCAGGAGGTTCTCCCCGTTACGTCGCATACGGGTCGCGAAGTTGTCGATCTGGAACAGCTTGTCGAGCAGGTCCGGGTCCTGGGCGTCGGTCTCCAGGGACTCGACCATCTCCAGCAGGGCGTCCACCAGGGAGAGGTCGCGCATGGCCAGTCCGGCCAGCGCCTCGTTGAGCAGCTCTCCCTTGGAGTCGCGCAGCACCTCGGAGACGGCCTCGGCCACCTCGGCCTTGGCCTTGGCGATCTCGTCCTTCTCCGAAGCCACCTCGGTCGAGGAGTCGGTGTCCTCGGCCGCGCTCGGGGAGGGCGTCTCCTCCTCCGTCTTCGCGCGGGACTCGTCGGTGGACTCCTCCACCGACTCCGACCCGGTCAGGGCCTTGTTCTGGGCGACCTCCTCGGAGGCCGTGGTCTCGCTCCGCTCGGCGAAGAGGGTGGCGGCCGACTCCGCGGTGATCACCTGCGGCTGCTGGCCCGCGCTGAGCACGATGACGTGCTGGACGGGCTGGCCGTAGGGGTGGAACTGACCCGGGTAGACCACCGGCTGTCCCGGAAGGACGTAGCCGGGCGGCTGGTAGGGGGCCGGGTAGGCGTTCTGGTAGGCCACCAGGGGGTGCGGGTACGGGGCCGGCTGCGGCGCGGGATAGGGCGGCACGACCGGGTAGTCGACCCTCTGCTGGTAGGGCGACGGGTAGTGTGCGGGCGGGGCGTGGCCCTCGTGCCGCTGCGGCTGGTAGGGGGCCGGCTCGTGCCGGGCCGGGTAGCCCTGGCCCTGGTGCCCGTAGCCCGGGGGCACGTGCCCCTGGAAGGGGTGACCCTGCTGGGCGTAGGGGTCGTAGGCGGGCGGCGGGCCCTGAGGGGCCGGCTGCTGCGGGTGGTGCGCCGGCGGCTCTTGGCCGCGCGGGTCGTACGCGGGCTCGCTCGGGCCCGCGTAGGACGAGGGCGCGGGGGCTCCCTGCGGGATCGGGCGGTCCGCTTCGGGGCGAGGGGCGCCGGAGGCCTCGGGCATCGCGACCTCCGTGGGCTGGTGGTGGGGCTGGGGCTGCGTTCGCTGCGCGGGCTCGGCGAGGAGCCGCGCGGGTTCGACCGGGGGCGCGGACGGGCCGGGGGTCGGCCGCTGTTCGGTCGTGGGGGGCACAGGGGCCTCGGGCCGCTCTGTGCTCTCTGGTGAGGAGGGCGTCTCGGTCATGGTGTCCGTGGTGGCGAGGGTGGGCTTGCTGCGTGGTTCGGGCTCGTCGAGGCCGACACCGCGCCACTGACCGACCGGATTGGCGCCGGTGTCGACATCGTCGACCTCGACCCGCCTGGTCGTGTAGGGATTCGGTACGCTCACCCGGGATGTGGGGCGGTAACCGTTCTCGGCGGACGCGGAGAAGGGTCCGGTGGGGGGGCTCCGTCGCGGATGTCTCCTCGCCGTCCGACTTCCGGTCGGGGCTGTGCGAGTGCGGATGCACGGGCTTATGCACGGGATGTCCTTGCTCGGTCTCCGGTGACGGGGGTTCCTGGGACTTGACCATCCGGGAGATGGCCCGGCGGAACCTTCCTTCACGCCTGGCTCCACGCCCATCCTCCGTCGACATCATCTTGGCCAGGGGGAGGTCATCGCGCTCATGCGGTGACTGCGCCTGTGCCACAATCTCGTCTCCTCGAATCAGGTGGGCGGATTGGCGGCGGCCCCGCACCACCGCCCTGACCAGGGAGGAAGCCATCGGGGGCCACGATCGGTCCCTGGCGGCCAGGCGTCCCGATCGTCGGGGGAACGCCTCGACGGTTTCGGTGGGGCCTCGGCGTCCGTCGCCGCGAGCGGCGACCGGACCCCTGATCCGAAGGACAAGAGTACGCACTCCGCCCAATTCCTGCTCTTCCACCGGGAACCGTCGTTCGGTTCGCCAGACTAACAAAGGTCGCCCGCCTTGACAGAAGAATCAAAGAAGCACTGAAAAAGCACCCCCCGAGACCCTTGTGACGTGCGCGAACAGCGTGGGATCAGCATCCCGAACAGAAGCCTTTTGTCCGATTTGCACTATTTTGTCCGGTTCTCGCCAAGAGTCATCACCTTGTGACCACCAACACCTTCCCTTCTTTCCCAACTCCCCCAAGGAACCTCCGCACCCCGCCTACCTGGGCACTTCCTCGAAGGCCTCCCGGAGACCCCTCTCCCCCACCTCGAAAATCCTTTCCGCCTCATCTCGAAAGATGAGACGAAACCCCGATCCTCTCAAGGAACCGGGTCCGCGAGAGGCCCGGACGGGCCCGCGTCCGGGTCTTCCTCCACCCCCGAGGACGGCCCCGCCCCCTCGATCCGCTACAGGCCGGTCTGGCCCGGTGCGGCGTTGACGAGAGCGGCCATGTTGCCGGGAGGCTGCCTGTTGTCCCGCAGGAGCTGGTGGGCCTCACCGATCTCGTGGAAGCCCACGACGCGGGTCACACAGGGGTCGAGGCGCCCGTTCTCGACCAGATCGATGACCATGCGGCACTGGGCCGGCGAGGCGAAGTGGGAGCCCTGGAGCCGCTTGAGGCGCATCCAGAGGAATCGGAGGTCGACGTCGGCCTGGAAGCCCGAGGTGGCCCCGCAGATCACCACCATGCCGGAGTTGTCGCACAGGTACAGGGAGGTGGGCAGGGTGTCGGCACCGGTGTGCTCGAACACGATGCGGGGGGCGCGCCGCTCCCCGAGCTCGGCCCAGAACCTCTTCCCGAAGGAGCGCACACCGCGCATCCACTCGGAGTAGGCCTGGATGTCGCCCTCGTCGGGGACACGGCCCCAGTGGTCGAACTCGGTGCGCAGGATGGTGCCCACGGCTCCGAGCTCACGGCACACCTTCGCCTTCTCCTCCGTGGAGACCACGGCGACCGGCTTGCCTCCGACCATGCTCGCCAACTGGATCGCCGAGGTGCCCAGACCACCCGCGCCGCCCCAGATCAGGACGGGGTCCCCGGGACGGACCACGTTGGGCTCCCAGCCGAAGAGCTGACGGTAGGAGGTGGCGGCGCTGACCAGGAAGCCTCCGGCGACGTCCCAGGGAAGGTCGGCGGGCTTGCGATGGAGCTGGACGTCGCGGGCGAGGGTGAACTGCCCGAAGGACCCGTGGTTGTTCTCGTACCCCCACACCCGCATGGTCTTGGAGGCGATGGGATCGCCGCCCATGCGGATGTCGTCCGCGGTCTCGTCCCACTGCCCGGGGGCGATGATGACGTGGTCGCCGACCTCGACCCCGCTGACCCCCTCGCCGACGGCCCAGACCACCCCGGCCCCGTCGGAACCGCCGACGTGGTAGTCCTCCGTCTCTCCGGCCTTCTCCCGCGCGGCGATGACGTCGGCGGGGTGCCCCTTGGCCGCCCAGATGTTGTTGTAGTTGATCCCGGCCGACATCGTCCAGATGAGCACGTGCCCGGGCCGCAGCTCGGGTACGGGGACGATCTCGTGGGCGAAGGCGTCGCGCGGCTCGCCGTAGCGCTCACGCCGAATGGTGAAGGCGTGCATTCGCGCGGGCACGTGGCCCAGGGGCGGCACCTCTCCGAGTTCGTACAGGTCCTTGGGCATGGTGCACCGGTTCCTTTCGAAGGTCGGGGGGATGAGGCGGGGGCGAGGGGACGAAATGGAGCAAGGGAAAATGCGCGTGCCAATGCACACTCTCAACGAACACGAGACTACCTACATTCATCTCATACGCGCATAAACGGTCTCCGACAGAACAAAATTCTTATGGACCGTAATCGACGTTATGCGTCCCGAACACGACGAAGGGGCGACCGCCTCGACGGTCGCCCCGACGTCCGGCCCCGACCGGGCCGTCCGTCCACGGTCAGTCCCGGACCGGCTTCAGCTCGCCCTGGATCAGCGCCAGGATGATGTGGTTGTCCTGGTACTGCTCGTTCTGCGAGGTCGGGGTGTCCACCGGGAACTCCTCGACCCGCTTGCCCTCGATCGCGGGCGAAAGGTACTTGTACGTCCAGATCGGGATGCGGGGCAGCAGCTCGTTGAAGACGATGGACAGCGCCTTCAGGGCCTCCATCTGCTCCTCGTCGCTCTCGGCCCGCTGAGCGGTGTCCACCAGCTCGGCGAGGTCGACCTCCCCCTGACTCGGGCTCTCCACCTGAAGGTCGAAGCCCTGCCCCGGGGAGTCCTCCGTGCCCGCGTTCTCCGTCAGGAAGTTCATCTGGAAGGCGCCCCAGTAATCGGGCTGCTCGGGGTTGCCCCAGTGGCGGACGGCGACCTCGAAGTCACCCGCGCCCCAGATGCCCCACGGGTTGTCCTCCGGCACGTTACGGGCCTCGGTCTTGATCCCGAAGTCGTTCCACGCCTCCTCGACCTGGGTGGCGGTCAGTTCGAAGTCGCCCCAACCCGCGACACCGATGACCTCGAAACTCGCCTCCTCACCGTCCGGGAGGTACCACCTGCCGTCCTCCTTGGTCCAGCCGGCCTCCTCCAACAGCTCCGTGGCCTTGTCATGGTCCTGGTCGAAGTTCTCGAAGTCCGCGAGCTCCTCCGAGGTGAAGATCTCCTCGGCCTGGATGTCCGCGAGACCGGCGTAGTACTCGACCCGGCTGTAGGCCTCGCCTCGGGCGACCTGACCGATCTGCTCGCCGTCGAGGATGTAGGCGAGCGCCTTGCGCACGCGTACGTCCTGGACCTCGGGCTTGGCCTTGTGGTTGAACATCAGACCGACACCGTCGTAACCGGCGTGCTCGATCCAGCGGAAACCCTCCACGCTCTGGAAGGCCTGCTGGTCGGCCGCGGAGGGGGCGAGACTGGAGTAGTCGACCTCTCCCTGCTGCACCAGGAGCGCCGACTGGCGGTTGTCGCCCTTGTGGATGACGACCTCGTCGAACTCGACCTCGGTCCCCTGGTAGCCGTTCTCATTGCGCACCAGGGTGATGCGTGCATCCGACATCTGCGCCTCGTCGAACATGTACGGGCCACTACAGACGATCTCGTCCGGGTCGAACTCGATGAACTCGGAGTTCCATTCGGCGTGCTCGTCGTCGCCCTGACGGACACCGTCGTTGACCATCTCCAAGGCTCGTTCGCCGAAGTTCTCGTACGTGACCTTGGAGACGACACGGTGCTTGATGATGCTGCGTTCGATGTTGGGGAAGGGGTTCTCGAAACCCACGCGCACGCTCTGGTCGTCGAGCTTCTCCAGGTCCTGGACCTGGGGGAAGCCGAAGCCCCACGGCGGGGCCTCCAGGACGCGCATCGCGTAGCTGCGGATCATGTCGTCCGCGTTCAGGTCGCTGCCGTCGCTCCACTTCAGCCCGGAACGCAGGGAGACGATGAGGTCGTCGCCGTCCCACTCGTGCCCTTCGAGCAGGAGATAGTCCCACTCGTGGGTGCTCCAGTTGAAGACTCCGCCCGGGCACAGGAAGAGGTCCTTGTACACGGAGTTGAGCAGGAGCGCCCCGTCCTCCCGGTGGACGTTGCGCGTCATGGAGTCGAGGTCGAAGTCGAAGACCCCGGTGAACTGTGTGGCGCCGGAGGTGGAACCGCCGCCCGCGGAACAGGCGGAGAGGGCCCCTGCGCCCGCCGCTCCGGCCGCGCCGAGGCCGACGGCCTTGAGAAGGCGGCGCCTGCTCAGGTCTTGAAGGATCGCGTTGCGCGGGGGGTAGGAGGTCATTCTTGACGCTTCCTTTCCAGAAGGAGGGCGAGCAGACCGAGGGCGAGGACGACCAGGCCGATCCCGATCGTGACGACGCTGATGACGAACTCGGCTGTGCCGGGGGATGTGAACACGGCCATGAGGGTGCAGGCGAGGACGAGGAAGAGCCCGACGAACAGGCCGAAACGGCCGATGAGGAGCAACACCGCCCTCACTCCCTCGTGACGACGTGGCAGGCGAGCGACCGATCGTGGGCGCGCTCCAGCGGCGGCCGTACGGCGTCGCAGTCGCCCTCCACGTAGATCGGACAACGCGGATGGAAGTCGCAACCCGGAGGCAGGTCGGTGAGGTCGGGGATGTCGGCGCTGCGCAGCCGCACCCGTTCCTTGTTCCGCGCCAGGTCCGGGTCGGGTTCGCAGACCGCGGAGATCAACGCCTTGGTGTAGGGGTGTCGAGGATCGTTGACCACCTTGGGGGTGGCGCCCTGTTCCACGACCTTGCCGAGGTACATGACGGCGATCTCGCCGCGCCAGGCGAAGTACTTCGCCACGGCGAGGTCGTGGGTGATGAACAGGAAGCCGACACCGAGTTCGTCGCGGAGCCTGCCCAGGGTGTTGAGGAGGCTGACCCGGATGGACACGTCCAGCATGGACGTGGACTCGTCGGCGATGATCACCTCGGGGTTCATCGCCAGGGCCCGGGCCACGGCGACGCGCTGACGCTGACCGCCGGACATCTGGTGGGGGTACTTGTCCAGGTAGTCCTCGGCCGGGGTGAGGTCGACGCGTTCGAGCAGCTCGATGGTGGCGCGTCGGGCCTCCTTGGCGTCCTTGACCAGCTTGTGGCGGCGCAGGCCCGCGGAGACCGTGGAGTAGACGGTGCGGACCGGGTTGAGGGAGGCGTAGGGATCCTGGTGGATGTACTGGACGGAGCGGCGGAAGGCCGCCCGCTCCTTCCGGTCCATCTCGGACACGTCCTTGCCCCGGTACAGGACCGAGCCCGACGTGGGCTCGGAGAGCGCGGCCGCCATGCGCGCCGTGGTGGTCTTGCCGCAGCCGGACTCGCCCACGAGACACAGGACCTCTCCGGGGCGCACTTCGAGGTCGACCCCGGCCACCGCCGGGACCTCCCCCCGGGGCGTCTTGAAGATCTGCCGAGCCCCCTTGAGCGCGAGTACCGGGGGTTCGGCCCGGATCCGGTCTTCGACCGCCCCTCGCGCGGACGGGTCCGCGCCGGGAGGGCCGTCGATCGGAGCCCGGGAGGTCGTGGAGTCGAAGGTGCGGTCAATCACGGGAGACCCCCTCGGCGTGGAGTTCGGCGTCGGTGGCGCGCAGGCAGGCGGCGGCGTGGCTCAGCCCCTCGCCCCGGGGGGTGAGCACGTCCAGGGAGGGGCGACCGGTGGTGCAGTCGGCGATGGCGAGGGAACAACGCGGCGCGAAGGAGCAGCCGGGCGGAAGCGAGGTCAGGCTGGGCGGCCCGCCGGGGAGCGACTCGGGGACGTGGAGGTCGCCCACGACCGGAGGGACCGAGTTGATGAGCGCCGTGGTGTAGGGGTGGCGGGAGCGGTAGAAGATGTCGCCGGTGGTGCCGGTCTCGATGAGGCGTCCCGCGTACATCGTGCCGACGCGGTCGGCGAGCTCCGCGGCCAGTCCCAGGTCGTGGGTGATGAAGATCATCGAGAAGCGCAGCTCCTCGCGCAGCTCCGCGAGGCGTTCGACGATGGAGCGCTGGGTGAGCAGGTCCAGGGCGGTGGTGGGCTCGTCCAGGATGATCAGCTGCGGTTCGAGCGCCAGGGCCAGGGCGATGAGGCTGCGTTGACGCATACCGCCGGAGAGCTCGTGGGGGAAGCTGCGCAGGACCCGGGAGGGGTCGAGGCGGACCATCTCCAGGAGCTCGGCGGAGCGTTCCACGATCTCCTTGCGAGGCCGTCGTCTCCCCCCTTCGTGGGCGCGGAAGGTGTCGACGAAGTGGTCCTCGATCCGCAGCACCGGGTTGAAGGCGTTCATGGCGCCTTGGAAGACCATGGCCGCCTCGTTCCAGCGGAAGCGGCGCAGGCGTTCCTTCTCCAGGGTGCGCACGTCGACTCGGGTGCCGTCCTTGCGTCGGAAGAGGATCTCTCCCTTGGGGACCACACCGGCGCGCGGGAGCAGACGGAGCAGGCCGAGTCCGAGGGTGGTCTTCCCACAGCCGGACTCTCCGACCAGGGCCATCGACTGTCCCGGATGGAGGTCGAAGGAGACGTCGTGCACCGCGGTGACGTGGCTCCGACGTCCGGTGCGGTAACCGACGTCGACCCCGCGGACCGACAGCAGGGCGCCCTCGGAGGGGTCCGGGGCGGTGGGGAGGTCGTTCACTGGGCTCACCTGTCCCGGAGTCGGGGGTTGAGGGCCTGTTCCAGGGATCGGGTCATGGTGACGAGCCCGATCTGGAAGAGCATGATCATGACCATCGGGGCGATCAGGAAGGGCGCCGCCTGGGGCAGGAGGAAGGCGTTGTTGTCCCAGGCCTGCTGGATCATCAGGCCCCAGTTGTCGGCGGTGCTGGGCAACAGGCCCAGCAGGTACATGCCGACCACGGCGTAGATCGCGTTGGTGATGGCGATGATGAAGTTGATGAAGATGTAGCCCAGCATGTTGGGCAGCACCTCGACGAAGATGATCCGGGCGGTGCCCAGGTCCTGGAGGCGGGCGGCCTCGATGAACTCGCGTTCCTTGAGGGTGAGCACCTGCGCCCGGATCGATCGCATCAGGAAGGGCCAGGTGACCAGACCGATGATGAAGGAGACCACCATCGGAGAGGAGGTGCGGTAGAAGGACGCGATGACCAGCATCAGGACGATGAACGGAATGGTCATCGTGATGTCGGTGAGCTGGAGCAGCAGGTGGTCGATCCGGCCTCGGACGTACCCGGCGACCGCGCCGAGGACGACGGCGATGGCGACCGTGATGAGGGCGGCCATGAAACCGACGAGGATGGGTTCGCGCCCGCCCAGGACGAGCTGGGTGAAGGTGTCCTTGCCCTCGTGGTTGGTACCGAGCCAGTGCTCGGCGCTCATCGGCCCCCAGATCCTGGAGACGTCCGTGGGGTTGTGGTGGTCGATCAGCAGGGGCCCGACGAAGGCGAAGAGCAGAACGCCGATGACCAGGCAGAGTCCGATGAAACCGCTGGTGCTCCGGGTGATGCCCTGCCAGATGGTGCCCCAGACCCCGGTGGCGGGCGCCGTGGTGGTGACGGCCATGGTGTCGTCGTCCCCCTCAGTTCTGGATGCGCGGATCGAGCCTGCTGTAGAGCAGGTCGGAGACGAGGTTGGCGATCACCACGCACGAGGTGATGATGATGAGCAGGCCTTGGAGCAGCGGGTAGTCGCGGTAGTTGACCGCGTCCAGCAGGAGTCCGCCGACCCCCTTGTAGACCAGGACCTGTTCCACGAAGATCGCGCCGCCGACGAGGGTGCCGAAGGAGATGGCGATCTGGGCCACCAGGGGCAGGACGGCGTTGCGTCCGACGTAGGCGGTGGCGATGCGCGCGTCGCGCAGACCGCGGGCGCGGGCGACCGTCACGTAGTCCTCGCCGAGCACCTCGGTGGTGGAGGCCTTCATGATGAGCATCCAGGTGCCGATGATGGCGAGCACGTAGGTGATGATCGGCAGGGCCGCGTGGAAGAACGCGTCTCCGATGAAGACGAACGAGAACTCCGGCTGGACCCCGGGGCTGAGCGTGCCCCGTAGTTCGATCGGGTTGAACCACCCCAGGTACATGCCTCCACCGACGACGAGCACCATGGCGATGAGGTAGTTGGGGATGGCGCCCAGGACCGAGGCGACGACACTGAGGACGTGGTCGACGACCTTGTTGCGCTTGTAGGCCATGACCATGCCCAGGGCCAGGCCCAGGGAGATGGCGATGAGCGTGCCGACGCCGATGCTGAAGAGCGTCCAGGGGAGATAGGCGCCGATGGCGTCGGTGACGCTGAATCCGGGCCGGTTGATGGTGCCGCCGAGGTCGAAGGTGAGGATCCCGGTGATGAACTCCCACCACTGCTCGTAGAGGGGGGCGTCGGGGTCGTAGGCGAGCGAGTGCATCGCGATGGCGCGTGCCTCGTTCATCGACATGCCGCCCTGGGTGAGGCGGCCCGCCATGACGTCGATCGGGTCGCCCGGCATCGCGCGTCCCAGGAAGAACGTCACGTTGGCCACGACGAAGACCACGACGGCGGCCTTGCGGACCTTGACGAACACGTAGTTGCGCCAGATCCGTGCGAGGAGGGGTCTGGACTTCCGGGGGGCGGAGGGCCCCGAATCACCGGTCTCCGGTGGTGGGGCGGCCGCGAGTTCGGTGGCCACGGGGCTCCTTCGGGCATGGGGGGACAGCTGAGGTGAAGGGACCTCTTTCATCTATTAGGAAACTTTCCTAATAGATGATCACGGTAACGCCCCTCATGTGGCTCACACCACCCTCGTGACCAAAAGGCGTCTTTCGTGCGACATGATCGGCATCACAAAAAGAACAAAAGATGACAAACAGCCCATAAGGCAACAGGAGAAACGTCCTCATTCGGCCATTGGACCGAGTGATGACATTTGTGAGTGTTCGAAGACAGGGTCCGATTCGTACGGTTGCCGCACGACCACACCGCCGGGGAGCCCCCGCCCTCCTCCGCGGCACCCCAGAAGACGGAGGAGACCCCCCGTGCCCCCGAAACACCCGGCCGTACGCGGAACCGCCGCGGTCCTGGCCTCCGGGCTGGCCCTGACCCTGATCGCGGCCTCACCGGCGACGGCCGACACCCCTCTCCCCGAGCCCGTCCTCTTCCACGAGCAGGAGATCGACTGGACCCCTTGTGAGGAGGAGATCCTCTCCTCCCTGGAGTGCGCGCGCGTCGAGGTCCCCCTCGACTACTCCGACCTCGACGGAGAACGCATCGAACTGGGCGTCCTACGTATCCCCGCCACCGACCCCGAGGCCGCGCGCGGGGCCCTGTTCCTCAACTTCGGCGGCCCCGGCGGCCCGGCCCGACTCTCCGCCACCGGCTACGCCGGAACGGAGCTCAACGAGGTCTACGACATCATCGGCATGGACCCGCGCGGCGTCGGCGCCTCCACCCCGCTCGACTGCGGTGTCGATTTCCCCATGATGGGCCCGCGACCCACGGACGCCGAGATCTCCGCGTACACTCGCGAGACGATCCGCTACAGCCGGGCCTGCGACGCCGCCCAAGGCGAACTCCGCCGGCACATGACCACCGCCAACACCGCACGTGACATGGACGTGGTCCGCGCCGTCCTGGGCGAGGAGAGGCTCAACTACCTCGGCTACTCCTACGGCACCTACCTGGGCGCGGTGTACGGAAGTCTGTTCCCCGAACGCCTGGACCGCAGCGTCCTGGACAGCGCGATCGACCCGGACGAGATCTGGCGCGCGACCTTCATGAACCAGGCCCCCGGCTACACCGAGGGGGTCGAACGATACGCGGAGTGGATCGCCGAGCAGAACGACGAGTACGGGCTCGGCTCCACCACGACGGAAGTCATGGACACCTTCCACACGACCTCGGCCCGACTCACCGAGGAACCCCGTACCGACGTTCCGGGGATGGGCGGCGAGGCCTACGACGGGGCGTTCTTCGACGCCTCGGCCGGCGAGTACGCCCGTTACCAGGAGTCCTGGGCCGAGACCGCTCCCTTCCTGGCCGCGCTCGCCCTCGAAGAGAAGGAGGTGCCGCCTCCCCCGCTCCAGAGGGAGCTCCCCGACATCGACCCGACTCTGTACGCCTCCAACATGGACCTCTTCTCCGCGCTGGTGTGCGAGGCGGAGTGGCCGCGACGGATCTCCACCTACCGGCAGGACGTCCGTGAGCACCGGGAGCTCTACCCGTTCGGGGTCGGAGCCTTCTTCGCCGCGGTCCAGAGCTGTACCTTCACCGAGTATCGGCCGACCGAGGCTCCGGTCGAGGTGACCCGGGACGGTTACGAGCCGGGGGTGATCATCGGTGGCGAGTTCGACCCGCAGACCCCGCTCGCCGGGTCGGTGAGCCTGGCCGAACGGCTCGACGGCCCGCTGATCACCGTCACCGATGACGGGGCCCACGGCTTCTATCTGCCCGGGGTCGGCGCTCAGGACCCGTACCCGTGCGTGCGGGAGAAGGTGGACTCCTACCTGATCGACGGGGATCTGCCCGACGATACGACCTGCCCGGGTCGACCTCGACCCACGTCGGTCACCGACGTTCCGGACGAGGCGCCGATCGCACCCCTCTGGGAGCCGGGCCGACCGCTCCCGCAGGCCGGGCCCGTACCGACGGCACCGATCGGCTGAGTTCCGACCATCCGGGCTCCGGGGAACGGAGCGGTGGCCCGCGCCGAATCGGCACGGGCCACCGTGTGGTCGACGTCCGCCTCGAGGGTCAGGGCGTCCTGGTCCTCTTCGCCGAGGGTCAGGGGCGTCTCGATGGCGAACGGCTTCTCGTTCTCGAAGGTCTCCGGCTCCTCCGTCTCGACGATGGCGGTCTCCGGGGCAGGGACGGGCTCCGCGTCATCGTGGGAGAAGGGAGGGGGCGACGGAAGTCCGCGTTCCGAGAGGGTGAGCGCCGTGCCCACCGCCGCGCCCGAGGCGAGGTGATCGCGCTGGGGACGACGTGTCGCGGACGGCATGCTCACTCCATCGGTTCGCTCGTAACGGGACCGGTCGAGGCTCGACGACCGGTACATCAGGAGCAGACGCGTCCGAAGCGAGAACGGTTCCGCCCGAACACGAATTCTCTCCGTGTCCGGGATACGAGCTAGCGGCCGGCGCCTTCGAGGGTGCCGGTCGTGGTCTCGTCCGGGAGCATGACGTAGCAGAGGATCTCGCGGTCACCGGCCTCCCAGCCCGCCTCGATCGGGGTCAGGTACGAGGCGTAGATCTCGGAGACCGCGTAGTCGACGCCGACGAAGTCCATGAAGGGCTGGCCGTAGCAGGCCTCCTCGGCGGAGGCGTTGACCGACTCCGTGCCGGGGAAGTCGCCCTCCGGGAGGATCTCGCTGTAGAAGAACTCGGAGTCGTGCGGCTCCGAGCAGTCGACCACGGGGACGCCCTGGACCTCGGAGCCCATGAGGGCCGAGTTCATCTCGGACTCGTTGAAGCAGTCACCGACGGTGAGCTCCATCACGTTGTTCTCGTTGGAGCCGACGCTGCCGGCGCCGGAGTCGGTCCCGGTGGTGCCACCGGAACCGCCGTCGGCGCCACCGGCCGCCTCTTGAATGATGGACTGCGCGATCCCGCAGGAGGACAGGGCGAAGGCGGCCGCGACGGCACCCACGGTGAGGGAGATGTTACGGAGGGCAGGGGAGAGAGCGGGCATTGATGGCTCCGGTCGGGTCAAGGGATGTGAGAGGGGGATGGCAGGAAGACAATTCACCACACAAGCCCTGACTGTCAATCCGATTCAGCCTGGTCACGGAGGGGCCACGGGACGAAACCCCATGTGGCGTAACGATCAGGACATGTGCGAAGAACCGAAAAGAACTTTAGAGGAGGGTAAGGACAGAACCGACCGACGGCCCCCCGACAGTCTCCCGACAGACCCCTGAACACGAAGAATCCCGGCCGGTGGGCTTCGCCCTCCGACCGGGATCATGTGGTGCGCCATCAGGGACTCGAACCCCGGACCCGCTGATTAAGAGTCAGCTGCTCTGACCAACTGAGCTAATGGCGCCCGCTTCCCGCCGAGACCTTCCGGCTCTCCGCGGCAACGAACTCAACTCTACAGGAACTTCCGAGCGGCTCGCGCCGTTCGACCCCCTTCCTCCGATGTTGTGCTCCAGACCACGCGAGATGTTCGACCACGTCACACGCCCGAACCCGTGGGACGACGAAGGGCCCGGACGACGGTACTTCCGTCGTCCGGGCCCTTCGGCTCCGGTGCGTCATCAGGGACTCGAACCCCGGACCCGCTGATTAAGAGTCAGCTGCTCTGACCAACTGAGCTAATGACGCCTGTTCCCCGCCGAGGCCTTCCGGCTCTCTGCGGCAACGGAGTTAACTCTAGCAGGGCCGCGGAGTGGTCGCGAACCGTTCGCGGGGCCGGCCTGGGTCGGCCCCGTCACGGGGTGGCGTCCGTCAGGAGAACGCCAGGACCAGGGCGACGATGATCGCGATGGCCAGAAGCACACCCACACCCGCCAGCACCAACGGCAGGATGGGGCGGCGCGGGGCCTCCTCGGGCTCGGGGTTCTCGTCGACGAAACGGCGGAAGTGCTGTGTGGTACCCGCCGGGTCCATGCTGGGATCGTTGTTCTGCGTCATGGGGTTGACACTAGCGACTCATGGGACCACTGAGCACCCCTCACCGAAGATCCGGTCGATCTCACAACCGTTCGTTGACGGAACACATACCCGGGCCCGCCTTTCGGATGACCTTCGGTCCTTCCCCGCACCCGACGCGCCGCGACTGAAAACCGAACGTAAGGCCCGTGCCGCACACTCAGGTCGGGTGCTCGGCGCCCGACCGGTACTTCCCCGCGGCCGTGCCCGAGCCCAGGGGCCCGGCGCGCAGGACCGCGGCCATCCTGGCCGTGGGAGAGACCCCGCGCGCCGGGTCCACCCGTTCCACCAATCGCACCAGTTCCTCGGCGTCCCGCTCCGGGTGGGCGTCCAACCAGGCCACGGCCATCCTCAGCGACAGCGGCAGCCGTCCGGCCAGCTCCGCGACCCGACGCAGCGTCTCCCCTCGGTGCCGGTCCGTTCCCAGGAGCGAGCGCAGCAACGCCACGGCGTCCTCCGTCTCCAGAGCTCCCACGGGGAGCGCTCGGAGCCCGTCCCTGACCAGCAGGTCCGTGAGCCAGTTGCGGCTGGTCACCACCGCCGCGCTGCCGGGCCCGCCCGGCAGGAGTGGCCGCACCTGGCGGGCGGTCGCGGCGTTGTCCAGGACCACGAGCACCCGCCGCCCGGCCAGCAGGGAACGCAGACGGGCCGCCGCCTCCTCCGGCTCGTCGGCCCCGATGTCCGAGGGACCGGTGCCCACCGCCCCCACCGACAGCGAGCGGACCAGGCGTCGCACCACCTCCCCCGGTTCTCGTGGCTCGCCGTCCGCGTCGCGCAGGTTGACGTAGAGCTGGCCGTCGGGAAAGTGAGAGGTCACCGAATACGCCCAGTAGAGCGCGAGAGCGCTGCCTCCCGCCCCCGCCGGGCCGCGGACCAGGACGCTCCCGGGGGTGGTCGAACAGGGGTCGACGAGACGATCGAGCTCGGCCAGGGCGTCGGCGCGTCCGATGAGGCCGCGAGGGGCGGCCGGGAGTTCCGCGGGCACGAGACCCCGCCTCCCCCTGCCCCCTCCTCGGACGGTACGGGCGTGGACGTCGCGGTGGGAGCGCTGGCGGGGCACCACTGATCGTGGGACGCCGTCCCCACCCCGCAGAGCCCCGGCGGGAAGGGGCCCGTGCTCGGGCCGATCGTCCAGGTCCCCCCTCAGGACGCCGTGGAAGGTGTCCTGGAGTTCCCGCCCCGGATCGACGCCGAGCGCCTGGGCCAGAGCCGCACGGGTGCGCGAGTAGACGCGCAGGGCCTCGCTCCGACGCCCGCAGCGGTAGAGGGCGATCATCTGGACCCGGACGAGGGGTTCACGCTGGGGGTGGTCGGCGGTGATGGAGGCGATACGGGTGGCGACCCTCTCGTGCTCACCACGTGCCAGTGCCGCGCCGAAGCCGGTCTCCGCCACGCGCAGCAGCTCCTCGTGGAGCGGCGGCACGTCGTGTTCCCTCAGCAGGGGCGAGTCGATGTCGGCCAGCACAGGGCCGCGCCACAGTGACAGGGCCTCGCCGAGCAGGTCGGCGTGGGCGTCGGTGTCCCCCCGGTCCGCCGCGAGATCGGCCTCCCGCACCAGGGACCTCAACGTCAGCAGGTCACTGCGATGGTCGTCGAGCTCGATCCGATAGCCGCCGTCGGAGCTGTGGATCAGGGGGTGTCCCAGGGTCTGGGCGAGCAGGGCCCGTACCCGGGCGACGTGCACCTGGAGCGCTCCCCTGGCGGCGGGCCCCGGTTCGTGCCAGACACGGGCGATGAGAGAGGCCGTGGAGACGGTCCTGCCCGCGTTGAGCAGCAGGGTCGCGAGCAGCGCTCGACGACGTTCTCCGCGCAGGCTCAGAGGGGCACCGTCGACATGCAGACCGAACCGCCCGAGCAACCGGACGTAGAGGCCCTCGCGGGCGGGTTCGGGGGATCCGTTGTCGGCCACCTCGCCCCGTGTCCCCGCCGGGCCGAACAGCGACACCGCGTTCTCCTCCCCTGACCCCGATGCGGTGGGAACGCGACCCTGTGCGGCAGGGCGCGTCACCTGGACCCCAAGCGTCCCGCCTGAACTGGGATTCCGCAATCAGAACGGGGATACTTGCCGCACGGACCGTCCCTTGAAATCCTTGAATCTCCCGGTTTTTCCCGTCAGCGCGTTGACTCTGACCCTTGACCGAAAGAAACTTTCATCCATGGCGCAAATCCCGAAACCGATGGGCGAACGACCGAGCCGGGGGGAGGCCCCCGCGCCACCGGCCCCGACCACGGTGCTGAGGATCCGGTCGCTGCTCCCCTCGCTCGCCCCCGCGGAACAGCGGGTGGCCCAGCGGGTCATCGACGACCCCGAACGCGCGGCCGCCTCCTCCATCACCCAACTCGCCAAGGACTGCGCCACCTCCGAGGCCACCGTCATCCGCTTCTGCCGCACCATCGACTTCAGCGGATACCGCGAACTGCGGCTGGCCCTGGCCACCGAGGCCGGGCAGGCCCGGGGCGCCCGGACCAACATCCCCGAGCTCGCCGGCGACATCAACCCCGACGACACCCTGGTCACCGTCGTCCAGAAGATCGCCTACACCGACGCCCGCGCCGTGGAGGAGACCGGGGCCGCCCTGGACGTGGAGGTCCTGCGCACGGTCATCGACGCGCTGGCCAACGCCCGACGCATCGACGTGTACGGCGTGGGCGCCAGCGCGTTCGTGGGGGCCGACCTCCAGCAGAAGCTGCACCGGATCGGTCTGACGTCGTTCGCCTGGTCGGACGCGCACGTGATGTTGACCAGTGCCGCGCTCCTGGAGGAGAGCGACGTGGCGATCGGCATCTCGCACAGCGGCACCACCATCGATACCGTCCAGGCGCTCACCGAGGCCGGACGCAGGGGCGCCCGGACCGTCGCGATCACCAACTTCCCCCGCTCCCCCATCGGCTTCGCCGACCACGTCCTGACCACGGCGGCGCGCGAGACCATGTTCCGCTCGGGCGCCACCGCCTCCCGGCTGGCCCAGTTGACGGTGGTGGACTGCCTGTTCGTGGGTCTGGCCCAGATCCGCTACACGGACAGTCGCACGGCCCTGGAGACCACGTACGAGGCGGTGCGCGGCCTGAGAATGCACGAGGACCGCAGACGTCGCCGGAACGAGACCCCCGATAAGAAGACCGAGAACCCCACCGGCAACGACGACTGACCCTCGACCCGCGTCGGCCTCTCCCGGAACCCC
This sequence comes from Nocardiopsis alba DSM 43377, assembly GCF_000341225.1. Taxonomy (GTDB): domain Bacteria; phylum Actinomycetota; class Actinomycetes; order Streptosporangiales; family Streptosporangiaceae; genus Nocardiopsis; species Nocardiopsis alba. Next base: position 14,452 of record NZ_ANAC01000018.1, on the reverse strand, counting down.
TCCGGGCCCGGGGCCGACGCCACCGGATGGAAGGACGAGCCCGGGTGCGGACCGAACAGGAGACCCCAGTGCGCGGCGGTAGTGACGGACAGCGACCGGACCGGACCGGACCGGGAGGAGACGAGGCCGTGATCGTGCGGTCTCCCACGGAGGCCCGGAACTCGGGCACCTACGACATCGACCTGCTCTCGGCTCTGGAGATCCTGCGACAGATCAACGCCGAGGACACCACGGTCGCGGCGGCCGTGGGCGCGGTCCTGCCCGAACTGGCCGAGGCCGTGGAGCTGGGGGTGAAGGCGCTGGAGTCGGGCGCCGCCATCCACTACTTCGGGGCCGGCACCTCGGGGCGGATCGCGGCCCAGGACGCCGCGGAGCTGCCGCCCACCTACGGGGTCCCTCCCGAGTGGGTCGTGGCCCACCACGCGGGCGGCGGCGACGCCTTGACCAAGGCCCTGGAGGGGGTCGAGGACAGCCGGGAGGCGGGGCGGGCCGACGCGGCCGAGGTGCCGGAGGGCTCCCTGGTGGTCGGTCTGGCCGCCAGCGGCCGCACCCCGTACGTGGGGGGCGCTCTGGAGGCGGCGCGGGAGAGGTCGTGCGCGACCGTGCTGATCAGCGCCAACCCGGACGCGCCACTGGCCTCCTCCGCCGACGTGCACGTGGGTGTCTCCACGGGCGCCGAGGTGATCGCGGGATCGACCCGGATGAAGGCCGGCACGGCGCAGAAACTGTTGCTGAACTCCTTTTCCACCGCCGTGATGGTGCGGATGGGTCGGACCTACTCCAACCTGATGGTCGGGGTGGACGCCACCAACGGCAAGCTGCGAGGACGCGTGGTGACGATCCTGGTCGAGGCCACCGGCCTGTCCGAGGAGGCCTGCGCCGAGGCGTTGAACGCGGCCGAGGGCGACACCCGGGTGGCCCTGGTGTCGTTGCTGGCCGGGGTCGACGCCGAACGGGCGGCGTCCGCCCTGGACGTGGCACGTGGACGGGTCCGGGTGGCCTTGGGCGAACTCGGTATCTGACCGTCGGGCCCGCGTGCCGAGGGCGCGCGGGCCCGGTCGGGTCAGTCGTCCAGGATCGCGTCGATCAGACCGAGCGGAGGCGCGCCCAGCGCCAGGAGCTCACGGTGGAACCGCTGGAGGGAGAATCCGCTCCCCCACCGTTCCCGGGCCCGTTCGCGCAGCGCCAGGATCTCCAGCTTGCCCCAGGTGTAGCGACCGTAGGTGGGGTCGAAGGTGGCCCTCTGGGCCTCGGCCAGCGCGGCCGGTCCCTGGAGGGGCGTGTCCTCGACGAAACGCGTGGTGGCCTCCTCCACCGTCATCGAGCCGGAGTGCACGCCGATGGCGACCGCCAGACGGGTGACCCGGATGAGCGCCTCCAACCACACACCGATCTCGAAGTGGTCGGCGGTCCAGTCGGGGTCGCCCAAACGCTCGGCGGCGTACTCGCCGAACCCCTCTTCGACGCACACCTCCTCCACATAGTGCGCCCATCCTTCGACGAACGACATGGAGGGCAGGGCCCGTCGGACCGGGCTCTGGAGTCGACGCAGGGCCCGTCCGTGCGAGTAGTGGCCGGGGGCCACCTCGTGCACGCTCACGGCGGGCAGCGTGGTGTGGCTGAACATCTCCAGCCACTCGTCGGCCTCCTGCTCGGACCACTCCGGGTCCGGCGGGTTCACGTAGTAGAAGGAGGGGGTGTCCCTCTCCCACGGCCCGGACCAGGCCATCATCGCGGTCGCCCAGCGCTGGGCCGGCGGGGGCACGTCCACCCGGCACTCGCCGTCGCTGTAGGGCGCCAACCCGCGTTCGGCGGTGAACTCCAGGCAGAGTTCGGTCCAGCGTCGCGCGGATTCCAGGACACCCTCGGTGTCGGGGTGATCCCGGGTCAGCTCGCGGGCGACCTCCAGCGGCTCCCGACCGGGTGCCAGGCGGCCGGTGGCCTCGGCCAGGAGGGCGCGCAGACGGTCGCGTTCGGCGTCGGCGCGCGCGGCGAGGTCGGTCAGGTCGACCTCCATCGCCTCGGGCGTCCCCATCAGGCGGGCGAGGGCCTCGCCGCCCAGGGAGACGTCCTCCGGGCCGTGCTCCGCGGCGTGCTCCAGGTGTGCCACCAGGCGCGCGTGGGCGGCGAGGGCGTCACGGCGCACGTCCTCGGGCATCTCGTCGGGCAGGGAGCCGGAGAGCCCCCGGGCCGCTCCGAGCAGGGACTTCGCGGTCGGAGCGCCGACGCGGTCCAGGGAGGCGATCGCGTGATCGACCAGACGGGGCCATAGGCGCAGGTGGGCGATCCGCGCCGCGTCCCTCTCGGCGGCCGGGGCGTACTCGCGTTCGTAGTCGGACAGGTCCATCCCACCGATGTGGACGAGCGGGTTGTCCCGATGCGACTGGAGTTCCCCCAGTTCGTAGCGGAGACCGTTCTCGAAGGCGGTCAGGTGGGCCTCGTCGTGCGGGTCCTCGAGGGGGTCGCCGCCCAGACGTTCCAGATGGGCGCGGACACCTTCGGGGGACAGGTCCGCGGCCGTGCCGTCGTACTCGTGCAGCCCCGCGTGCCCGCGCATGGCGTCGGGAAGCAGTTCCGCGATGGCCCTCAACCTCGGGGGGAGTTCCGGATGGATTCGTTCGGACATGCGGTGACCCTAACCCGGGCCTTTCCCGGAGGGAAAACCCTTATCGGGGCCCGGCCGCCCGCCCCGGCCCGATCGGGAACCCCGGCGCCGCCCCACGCGTCTCCCCTGGTGTGAAGACCTCCGAACCCTCCTCTCCCGATCCCGACGACGAGGCCTCCCGGAGCGGAAGAGGGCCCACGCCGCGCCACCGGATCCTGCTCTGGTCGGTCTCGGTCCTGGTCCTTCTGGGGTGCGCGCCGTTCCTGTGGCAGACGGCCGCCACCGCGGAGTACCGGTACACGGTCGACGACGTGCCCGAACGCCCGGTCGGCGTGGTGCTGGGCGCCGGGGTGCGCCCCGACGGTCTTCCCAGTCATCTGCTGGCCCAGCGGCTGGAACTGGCGGTCGAGTTGTACGAGGCGGGGCGGATCCGGGCGGTCCTGGTCACCGGGGACAACGGTGAGGAGCACTACAACGAGACCGACACCATGCGCGACCACCTGATCGCCGCGGGGGTCCCGCCGGAGCGGATCGTGGGAGATCACGCCGGGTTCAACACGTGGGACTCGTGTGTACGGGCCCGTGAGGTGTTCGGGGTGGAGGAGGCCGTCGTGCTGACCCAGGAGTTCCACCTGTCACGGAGTGTGCGACTGTGCCGGGCCGCGGGGATCGACGCCGTCGGGGTGGGCGACGACAGCATGCGCGAGCGCACGACGGCCACGGTGTACGGGTGGGCGCGCGAGGTCCCGGCGGCGGTCTCGGCGCTGGGCAAGATCCTCTTCCGCCCCGATCCGCGGTTCCTGGGCGACTACGAGCCCGGTGTGGACGAGGCCCTCGCCGAAGCCGACGAGGCCGAGGGGGCGGACCGCGGCTGATCGGGTGCCCGTCCCGGCCGAGGCCGCTACGGACACCCGACCGGGCACCACCTTCTAGCGTCCGCCGAAGAGCCTTCCGAACAGTCCGCCGGGGGCGGGCGCGGCCTGCGCGGGGCTCTGAGGGGCCTCGGGCTCGGGCTCGTCGTCGGGCTCCACGCCGACCAGGGCGCGGTACTCCTCGGCGTTCTCGGGGAACGCCCAGGCCGCCAGGGTCGCGGTGAACTCCTCGTCCTCCCAGGCGTCGTCGGGGAGTTCTCCGATGGCCCACAGGACCTTGAGGGTCTCCTCGTCGTAGTCGGCGCGGGTGTGCTCTTCGAGCGTGCGCTCCTTGGATCGGGGGCCGAGGACCAGTTCGAGGCCGACCCCGGCGACCAGGGCGCGGGACTCCTCGTCGCTCTTGAGCAGGTCGGGCAGGATGTCGAGACGCAGGCGGCGGGAGCGGTCTCCGGCCCTCCCCAGCGCCAGGAGGCCCAGGACCTGGGGCGAACGGTTACCGCAGTGCGGCCAGGACTCGTTGAAGAGGCCCTCGTAGCCCATGGAGGTGCCGCCGCCCCGCCCGATCCGGCGCAGCCCCTCGCGCGGGGTGTTCTCTCCGTGGATGAGGACCAGGGCGACGGAGGCGGCGAAGGAGTTGTAGAGGTTCCCGCCGGCCATCTGATGGGTCAGGCCCACGGTGAGGTCGACGTCGGTGGGGTCGCCGAGCAGACCGAGGGCGAACAGTTCGGCGGGCAGGGGCTCTCCGCCGCTGCCGAGCGCGGCCTGCCTGATGGCCTCGCTCACCGAGGTCGCGGAGGCGCCCGGGGTGGGGCGCAGGTCCTTGGCGAGCAGGACCTGGGAGGCCGAGGTGATCTCGGAGACGATGCGCTCGGACTCGGTGGGCAGGAAGGCGAGCAGGTAGCTCACCCACTCCCCCGCCCGGTCCATCCCGCTGCGGTTCCTGTCGTCGTGCAGGAGGGCGACCAGGTCGGGGACGCGGGCGAGCACGGCCTCGTAGGTGTCCAGTTCGGCCTGGAGGAGGGCGACGCCGTCGTCGGCCTCCAGCACCGCGAGACGGTTGCGCATGCGGTGGTGGTGCTGTTCGTCGGGTGCCTCCTCGCTCCAGGTCCGGTACTGGGCGCGCACCTTCTCCAGGTCGTTGGAGGAGGCCCAGGCCACCTCGTCACGCCACTGAGCGAGGTCGGTGGTCCGGGGAAGACGGTCCTCCGGGTGCGCGGCGACCAGTTCCAGCAGGAGGCTGAGGGGACGCCACCGGTCCATGTCGGAGGTCTCCGGGGAGACCGCGAGGTCGACGAGGCGGTCGACGACCTTGGGCGCGGCACGGTGGCCGGGGGCGGGGAAGCGGATGATGTCGTGGAGGTCGGACAGCGCGCCATCGCTGGTCGCGGCCGTTTCGAGCAGCTCGGGGATGCGTTCTCCGCCCTCGGGCGCGAGGGAGGCCCAGTCGACCTCGGCGGCGTGGTCGTGTTCTTCGTTTCCCGTGGTCGCGTTCATACGCCGATTATCCCGGCTCGGAAGGGGTGCGCGTATCGAAGGGGCGGGGTTCACACGGCGGACCGATCAGATGTCGGTGGGGTCGGGGCGTCCGCTCCGCAGGGGGTCCGGTCGGGTCAGGGCGTCGCGCAGGGCCTTGGCCGCCGCGGGGATCTCGCGCAGGTAGCCGATGAGGGTGGAGCGTCGGCGGGCGCCCATGCTCGAGTCCCCGACCCCCAGGGCGTCGATTCCGGCGGCGCGGGCCAGGGCGATGGTCCTCGGCAGGTGGAACGACTGGGTGACCATGACGGCGGCGTCCACTCCGTACCAGCGTCCCACTCTGGTGCAGGTGTCCCAGGTCCGGTATCCCCAGGGGTCCGCCTCGACGCGGTCCGCGGGGACTCCGCGTTCGACGAGGTACCGGGTCATGGTGTCGGTCTCCCGGTTGGAGACCTCGCGGTTGTCGCCCGAGACCAGGATCCGGTCGACGCGCCCCCGTTCCATGAGGGCCACGGCCAGGTCGAGCCGCCGGGCGAGCAGGGGCGAGGGCCCTTCGGGCCAGGCCGCGGCGCCCAGGACGACGGCGACGGGACGGTGCGCCACACGTTCGACGTCGGAACGGCGGCCCGCGGCGGCCAGGCGGGTCCAGGCGAGGGGGGCCAGCGCCAGGGCGCACACTCCCACGCCGGTGATCATCATCGTGGTGAGCAACCCTGCCGTCCTCCCGTGCCGTGGATCCCACCATCATGGCGTACGGAGACCGGCGCGGGGACCCCGCGAGGAGGCGTCAGCCGAAGAGGCCGCCCCAGCCCTTGGCACTCTTGTGGCGCACTCGAAGGCTTCCGCCCTGGCAGGCCCCGGTGATGACGAAGTGGGTGACGCCGGCCCGACGGATGGAGTCCACGTCCGAACGCAGACTGCCGAACCATGAGGAGTCGACGTCGACCTCGGCGGTGGCGGTCTCGGGAAGGATCAGGTCGGCCCCGCCCCAGGAGGCGTCCAGGTGGACCTCCACCACGGGGGTGGAGATGAGGGCCTCTCGGAAGTCGAGGCGGATGGAACCGAAGCGGCCGTCCACCTCGATACGGTGCGGCACGGTCCATTCGCCCTTACGGACCATCGGCTGGCCCTTGGCCTGGAGCACCAGGGGCGGTCCGCCGCCGACCACGGCCCCGTGGGCGGGCACCGCCGGGGAGGTCCCCACGATCGGTCCCGTGGCCCCGGTGGGGAGGTCGGCCACGATGGGTTCGAGGTCGGCGTAGGTCTTGGCCGCGTAGACGGCGTTGAGCCGTTCGTCCAGTTCGTCGAGGTCCAGACGCCCTTCGCCGGCCGCCTCCCTCAGGATCTCGGCGACCTGGTCGCGTTCCGCGTCCGAGATCCGCATCCTGCTCATGTCGTTGGGGGCCACGTGCGCGCACCGTTCCTTCCACCCGTTTTGTCAGACCCACGGTAGAGCATGAGGAACGAACGGAGCGGCGAGCCTCTCACCGGGGCACCGCCCCGCCCCGCTTCGGAGGGGGCGGGACGGGGCGTCGCTTCCCTGGAGTGGTCGAGGACGCTGCCGAGGCAGGACGGGCCCCGGCAGCGTCCTCGACCACAGGAGATCCCCTCCCCGGGTGGATCAACGATCTCGCACCGTGCGCCGTCTGCACAGAGCGTGTCCTCATCCGGCCAGAGAGCGACCTTCCGGGAGGCCGGAACCTCGACGTCACCCGCACCGGGTTTCGGTCGAGGCCTCCGAGCCGACCACCACCCCTCATCCCACTGTGAAGACCACTCGAGGGCGGCCCTTCACGCCTTGGAGAACCAGATTTCGGACGGCACATTAACCATGTTTCGGACCAAGAAGCCCCCCACAAAGACGCAGGTCGACGAGCCGCCTCCGAAGACCCTTCGAAGCCTCATCGCAAATCTTCGAACACCTCTCCGTAAAACATCCTTTGATCTGCGAAAACACCGCACCCCAAGGGTTCCCGGAATCTGCCCGTGATCGCCCGGTTAAGGGCGTTTGCCCAAATTCCCCGGCGAGCATGTTCACAGTGAAAGCGAACGGTCGCCCGAGCGATCTCCCCTCGCACGACACCCGTCCGATCCGACCGTCCGACAGAGCCATCATCAGGTCGAAGACCGGAGGAAACCACGACGTGTCCGCCCTTGCGATCGCCCCGACGTTTCTCAGCGATTTCGCCCGTCTCACGCCGGACGTCCAGCTCGGCACGCTGGACGTGATGCGCGCCTACCAGGCCGGCGAGCACCCCGACCTGGAATCGGTCGCGGGCGCCGCCGACCCTCGTGTCAGGGTCGTCGACATCGCCCCCGACTGGTCCGGCGTCATCGTTCCCGACCCCCGCTCCGAACAGGAGGCGGACCTCCACGAACGGGAGGACGCCGAAGAGGAGGGGCCGGACTATCGACTCCTCACCGTGCGCCCGCGCGACGAAGCCCTCCGCTACGCCCGCGACCTGCGTCCGGAGGCCCTGACGAACCCGCCCTCCGCGGCCGGCGTCGGCCCGGCCGATCTGGCCCCCTCCGGCCCTCCCGAGCTCTCCGGCGCCCTCACCGCCCCCTTCGACCAGTGGCGGATCACCCTCCACCCCGACCAGCACCGTCTGGCCGAGGGGGAGTTCAAGGGCTCCGTCCAGGTCACGGGCGGGCCCGGGACCGGCAAGACCGTACTGGCCCTCTATCGAGCCGCGTACCTGGCCGAGATGGACGCCGAGGCCCACCCCGAACGGAACCGGGAGTCGGTCCTGCTCACCACCTACAACCGGGCTCTGGCCCAGACCCTCTCCGACCGGCTCGACCGGCTCCTGACCTCTCCCGGAGCCCGCGCCCGGGTGCGGGTCGTCACCATCGACGGACTGGCCCGTTCCGTCGTCCAGTCGCACAGCGGCATGGCGCCCCGGATGATCGACGGCGACGAGCTCGCGCAGCGTTGGCGCGCGGTCGCCCTGGCCGACGGTCTGCCCTTCTCCGGCCGGTTCCTCGTGGACGAGTGGGAACAGGTCGTGCTGGCCAAGGGATTGGAGTCGCCGGTCGACTACATCCGTTGTGAACGCAGCGGTCGTATCCAGCACCTGGCCCCCGAACACCGGCGTCAGGTCTGGGAGACGATCCGACGCTATGTGGGGGCGATGCGGGTGGAGGGCCTGTGGGCCTACCCGCAGCTGGCCGCCGAGGCCGCGCGGTTGCTCGAACGTTCCGGCCCGTTGTACCGCCACGTGGTGGTCGACGAGTCCCAGGACCTGCACCCGGCCCAGTGGCGGATGCTGCGCGCGGCCGTCCCCGAGGGGCCGGACGATCTGTTCATCGTGGGCGACCCGAACCAGCGGGTCTCCGACAACCGGGTCTCGTTGGCCTCGCTCGGTATCAATGTGCGCGGACGCGGTCACCGGCTCCGGGTCGGTTACCGGGTGACGCAGGAGATCCTGGATTGGAGCCTTCCGATCCTGGGGCGGCGGGCGGCTCTGGGAATGGACGACAACGCCGACACCCTCGCCGGGCTCCGCTCCTCACTGCACGGCCCCGAGCCCGTGGTGCGGGGCTGCGACAACCGGGCCGAGGAGCTCCGTGCCCTGGGCGAGTGGGTCGAGGTGTGGCTGGCGGCCGGGGTACTGCCCGGAGAGATCGCGGTGGCCGGACGCAATCACTGGGTGGCGCGCGAGGTCGCCAAGGAGTTGGAGGCCAGGGGCGTTCCCACCTCGCCTCTGGAGGGCGCCGGACGGTCGGAGGCGGTCCGGGTCGGCACGATGCACCGGATGAAGGGGCAGGAGTTCCGATGCGTGGCCCTGGTCGGGGTCAGTGATCACCTCTTGCCTCCCAAGGCGGCCATCGAGGCGGCCGAGGGCGACCCCGTCGCGTTGGAGCACGTCGTCCAGCAGGAGCGGACACTGCTGTTCGTGGCCTGCACCCGTGCCCGAGACGCTCTGTACGTGTCCCACGTGGGCCGCCCCAGCAGGTTGATCACCGGCGACGAGATCTGATCGTTCCGAGAACGTCCCCGGGGCGTTCCGACGGACGGGGGGCACCGCGTGACGCGGTGCCCCCTCTCCCGTCCTGTCAGGTTCCTCCGCCGTACCGACCGTCCAGACCCGGGATGGTCATGAGATCGGTCGAGGCCATCGGGTCACCGACGTCGACGTCGGTGACGTACATGATCGGCAACAGCAGGGGCGGCGGGAAGTCCGGGGTGAAGGTCAGCGGGATCCCCAGAATGCGGACGTGCATGCTCGTGACGTGCAGTTCGACGTCGCCGTCGAGGTTCATCGTGGGCAACCCCAGCGACCTGCGGCTTCCGGCGTCGTCGAACCACAGCTCGCCGCCTTCGAGGACGGTGCTGCTCATCGTGATCCGGATGTAGCGGCGCGGCCCGTCGGCGGTGGGGCATTCGACCACTCCCTCGTAGCGGGCACCGAACATGGCGAGGCTGTCGGCGGTCAGCCCGGAGTCACGGACCGACCCTCGGAAACAGTCGTAGTCGGAGTCGACCATGACCTCGGGGTAGTCCCCCGCCTCCTCCGCGGCCCGACAGGCCATGACCGCTTCGAGGAAGTCGTCCTCGTCCTCGACGACGGCGGAATCCCCGACCCGCAGGTCACAGTCCTCCGGAGCCGCGTCCTCTTCCTCCTCGTCGGTCTCCTCGTCCTCCTCGCGCCCGTCGTCCTCCTTCTCCTCCTCTTCCTCCTCGTCACCGTCGCCCTCTCCGGGGTCGGGTCGTTCGGGAGGCACGGAGGCCCCGTCGGAGGGTTCGGGAGAGGGATCCCGTTCGGGCTCCTCCTCCGAACTCTCGTCTCCGTCCCCGGGGAACAGCCAGTCCCAGGGCCAGCCCGCTGAGGACGTGGGGGCGGCGGTGAGGGCGACCGCGACGGCCAGGGGAAGCGCCAGCGCGGCCAGGGGGCGGGCCCCCCGCCCCGGACCGTCGACCGAAGGCTCGGAGGCAGGGGTATCGGGGGCCCCCTCCGCGGGTTCGGGGACGTCGGTGCCGGTGTCCTCGACGTCCCGTGTGTCCTCGTCCTCCTCTTCGGGCCGTTCCGAGGTCTCCCCCTTCCTCGCGCGGCGTGCTCGGCGCTGGTCGAGGGCCTTGGGCCCCCAGGCGAACACGAGCGCCCCGCCGACGATGCCGACCAGCATGCCGATGACGAAGCCGCCGAAGTTGGAGGTGACGAAGGAGGCCAGGGAGAGCATGACCCCGACCAGGCCGAAGAAGACGTTCTGGGCCGGTTGCAGCCAGCTCAGCACACCGAGCGCGATCAGCAGGAAGCCGATGAGGGTGCCGGAGACTCCGGCGACACCGGCGTAGACGATCAGGTCGATCGGCAGGATCAGACTCTGGGCGGCGGGGGCGACCAGCAGCTCGATTCCGGCCACGACGAGGAGGAGTCCGCCCCAGAACGGCCGTGTGCGCCGCCAGTCGCGGAACCGCTCCCGCCCCGCCCGGAAGAGGGTCATCGCTTGGGCCATGGGATCAGAAGCACTCGTGGTTGCCGGGGCGGATCGCCAGTCCGAGCCCGCTCAGCCGCAGGGAGCCGGAACTGACCGCCCAAGAGGTCATCTCCATCTCGGAGACGGTGATGGTGTCGGCCTGGAGTCCGAAGCCCCCGGCCGGCCCCTGACCTCCGTCGGCCTTGTCCAGTGTGCTGGCGTCACGGCCGATCTCGATGGCGCCGAACTCGGCGTTGCCCTGGAGCTGTTCGATGTCGATGACCATCGAGGTGCCCTCGACCGGGGTGTCGGCACCGGCGGTGATGACCAGGGTCGCCTCCCCGATGGGCAGGTCCCACAGAGAGGACATGCACAGGTTCTCGAGTTCGGCGGAGTCGACGGTGGAGAGTCCCACCGGCCGGGCGGAGCCGTCGACCGAGGAGGCGACGTCCCCGTACTGGCTGAACCCGGTGCCGGAGAGTCGGTCGGCGGACATCTTGAAGCTGTCGCCGGAGACCGCGAAGGAGGCGGCCAGCAACCCCTGCGTGGTCATGCCGCCGAGCACCGCCGCCGCCACCAGACCGGGGACCGCGACCAGGGCGAACCTGCGCCAACGGGTACCGCCTCGGCCTTCGTTCGTTCCGGACGCGTCTTGAGGCGCCTCCGGCACCTCTTCCGGGGCCTTGGGCATCTGTACCTCCAGAGGTTCCGTCACCCCTGGGGGCGACGAGGGGGAAGGAGACTTGCGCCGACGCGCGCCACGTGTGTTATATGGAACACACCTACTCGGCGGTAGTGACGAACATTACAATATTGGTTGTCACATTTCCAGATGACTAGTTCATCGTTGCGGACTCGTATCCGGCGCATTACGGGCAACCGCTTCCGACCTGGAGAGAGGCCGAGTTCCATGCCCCCTCAGAGCACAGAGGCCCCCGCCGATCGATACGCATCGGACGACGACTTCGACTACGACGTCGTCGTGATCGGGTCGGGGTTCGGCGGATCGGTGAGCGCGCTCCGCCTCACCGAGAAGGGATACCGCGTCGGTGTCCTGGAGGCCGGACGCCGTTTCACCCCCGAGACCCTGCCCTCGTCCTCCTGGGACCTGAGGAACTTCCTCTGGGCCCCGAAGGCCGGCATGTACGGGATCCAGCGCATCCACCTGCTGCGCGACGTGATGATCCTGGCCGGGGCCGGGGTGGGAGGTGGTTCGCTCAACTACGCGAACACCCTGTACCACCCGATGGACCCCTTCTTCGAAGACCCCCAGTGGCGGCACATCACCGACTGGAAGACGGAGCTGGCCCCCTTCTACGACCAGGCCCGTCGCATGCTCGGCGTGCGCACCAACCCCACGATGACCCCCTCCGACGTCCATCTGAAGGCGGTCGCCGAGGACATGGGCGTCGGTGACACCTTCCGGCTGACCCCGGTGGGCGTGTGCTTCGGCGACGGACGGGACGGGGAGGGGAACAAGGCCGCCCCCGGCGAGTCCGTGGGGGACCCCTACTTCGGCGGCGCGGGCCCCGAGCGCAGGGCCTGCACCGAATGCGGTGAGTGCATGACCGGCTGCCGGCACGGCGCCAAGAACACCCTCACCGAGAACTACCTGTACTTCGCCGAACGCGGGGGCGCCGAGATCCACCCCCTGACCACGGTGGAACGGCTCCGGGTCCGCCCCGACGCCGAGGGCGGCGGTTTCGCCGTCGACACCCTCCGCACCGACGCCCCGCGACGGAGGGAGAACGCCCGCACGTTCACCGCCCGTCAGGTGGTGGTGGCCGCGGGCACCTACAACACGCAGGACCTCCTGCACCGGATGCGCGACGACGGTCTGCTGCCGCGCCTGTCCTCCAGGTTGGGCACCCTCACCCGCACCAACTCCGAGGCGCTGGTGGGGGCCATGAGCAAGCAGGTGCCGCCGCCCGAGGACCTCACCCACGGCGTCGCCATCACCTCCTCCATCCACCCCGACGAGAACACCCACATCGAACCGGTGCGCTACGGCAAGGGCTCCAACGCGATGGGGCTGCTCACCACCATCCAGGTCCCGGGCGGCGGGAGGATCCCGCGCTGGCTCCGCTACCTGGGGCTGATCGCGCGCAACCCGTACGTGTTCGCCCGCAGCCTCTCCAACCGGCGCTGGTCGGAGCGGATCATCATCGGTCTGGTGATGCAGTCGTTGGACAACTCGTTGACCACCTCGGTCAAGCGTGGACCGTTCGGCGGCCGGAAACGACTCACCTCGCGCCAGGGCCACGGGGAGCCCAACCCGACCTGGATCCCCGCCGGCCAGGAGGCCGCCACGCGGCTGGCCGAGCGGATCGACGGCTACCCCGGCGGCACCATCGGGGACCCGTTCAACATCCCGATGACCGCGCACTTCCTGGGCGGCTGCCCGATCGGGGACGGCCCGGACACCGGGGTGATCGACCCCTACCACCGGCTGTACGGATACCCGGGGCTGCACGTGGTGGACGGTTCGGCGGTCACCGCCAACCTGGGGGTGAACCCGTCGTTGACGATCACCGCGCAGGCCGAACGGGCGATGTCGTTGTGGCCGAACAAGGGCGAGAAGGACGCCCGACCGCCCCAGGGCGAGGCGTACCGCAGGGTCGACCCGGTCTTCCCCCACGCTCCCGCCGTACCGGCCGGCTCCTTCGCCGAACTACGGCACACCGGGTCGCTTCCGATCTCGGTGGTCACGAAGCGCTCCTCCGAGACGGGCGGGTCCCCCGTGCGGGTCGAGGACCGTCCTTCGGGGTGAGGCCTCCGGGGCCCGGACGTCGCTCGCGGCGTTCGGGCCCTCCCGGTCAGGCGGGGCCCGCGGGCCCCTCGTCCCCGTCCGTCTCCCTCGTTCCGAGGTGCTCCATGGCCTCGGCGAAGTGGTCGCCCATGGCGTTGGCGAGGTGGTGGGCCATCTCCTGGGCCAGGACCGCGTCGACCGCCTGCTGCGCCAGGGGGCGCACGCGTCGGACCAGTTCGGCGATCTGGGCGACGTCCTCGCTCTGGACGACGGTCCCCGGCGCGTACTCGTGGATGATGTGGTCCGAGACCAGCCGCACCATGTGCTCGGAGACGTCGCCGATGTGCTCCCTCAGGTTCTCCGCGATGTCGAGCACCGAGGAGACGCTCATGCCCAGGCGGACCAGTTCGACGCCGGCGTGGAACAGGCGCGGGCTGGGGATCCGGAAACGCAGACCGTCGCGTTCGAGCAGGCGCAGGTCGAGGGCGCGCTTTATCGTCCGCGGGGTCACCTCCTTGCCGAAGATCTCCCGCAGTTCGCCGATCCCGACGTAGTCGGCGATCTCGTCGCTCCAGGCGTCGCCGATGGCGGACTCGAAGCCGAGGATCTCGGACAGGTCGCCGCCGCGTTCCCATACCTGGAACATCTCTCCGATGTTGGCGAAGGTGTAGCCGCGACGGAGGAGTTGGCCGATCAACCGCAGGCGCGCCAGGTGCGCCTCGGAGTAGATTCCGACGCGGCCTTGGCGTCGGGGTGGGGCGAGCAGCCCTCTGTCCTGGTAGACCCGGACGTTGCGCACCGTCGTCTCGGCGAGCCGGGCCAGTTCGTCAATACGGTATTCGGCCATGGGACCAGCCTAGAGATCCGTGAGAGCCGTACTCATCGGTGTTCCGATCCTTTCCCGCCATTGAACGTTGTCAATGAAGATTGTAACGTTTTAACCAAACGGAGTGAACAGGGTCACATCAGACGAACCCCTCGTTCGGCGCGCCTCCGACACGGAACACCCTCGGGAGGGATCCATGTCCGCAGCCCGAACCCCTGAGGTCGCGCCCACCGACCGCGAGGACATCGCCAAGCGTCTCCTGCGCGGATCGGCCAAGGCCTCCTACGACCCCCTGGTCCAGATCGACTGGGACGCGCCACTGAAGGACCTCTGGGGCATGCGCCCCGAGCGCGTATCCCTCTACGGCACCCACCTGTGGGACCGGCTCACCGAGGAAGAGCGCAAGGAGCTGTCCCGCCTGGAGGTCGCCTCCACCATGGCGACGGGCATCTGGTTCGAGACCATCCTCATGCAGATGCTGGTCAGGCACGCCTACCACAACGACC
>NZ_ANAC01000017.1 GCF_000341225.1 Nocardiopsis alba DSM 43377 | reverse complement strand
ACAGTCCGTGATCATGGCAGGTTCAGAGTCGTCTCGCAGGGCTTTTGAGATGAGCTCTAAGCCGATCGGAACACAGGGGTCGGGATCGTCCCACGGGATCCATGCGATCGGGGGGTCTACAGCCTTGTGGGCGCCGATACCCCGAGCAGGAAGAGTCCGGTGTCGAGCACCCCCGCGACGGCCGCGGGCAGGGCCGGGTCGAGAGCGGCCCGCGCGGGTTCTCCCCCGTCGGCCCCTCCGGCCCCGGCGGTGGAACCCGTTCGCCACTCATCGTAGGCACTGGTCAACGCTTCCAGGTATCGGACCAGGATATGGGGTTCCTCTCGGCGCGCGGCCGTCTCCAGGACACCGGGGCCATCGAAGAGCAGCCCGCGCACCGCCGCGTTCTCCCGATGCCGGCACCCGGCGCCGACGTCCTCGCATCGCCCGATCTCCCGACCCTCGCGGGCCCAGCGCAGACTGCTCAGAGCGTGAGCGTGCGCGTAACGCATCCGAAAGGCCGGGTTGGCGTCGGTGAACCGGACCCAGGCCCCGGGATGTTCGGCCGAGGGGAGCGCGGGCAGGTCACGGCCGGTGGTCTCGTTCTCCCGGGGGCGTTCGGGGATGGAGCGGCAGAAGGCCACCCGGGCGCTGTCCTCGCCGATCCGCCCCAACGCGCGGCCGGCCGGGGTGTACAGATCCAGGCGATCGGCGTCCAGGTAGCGATCGCGCCAGGAGACCTCCCCCTCGGGCCCCGGCGGCGGAGGCGTGGCGCCCACCGCCATCGCGATGCGGGCCCGCGCGTCGGCGCGGGCATAGCGACGGGCCTGGGCGACGGGTCCGGCCTCGTGCAGTTCCGTCCGGGGCCACTCCCCCGTCCCGGTCCAGGCGCGGCCGGTGAGGAAGCGCGGGCCGTCGGCGGCGGCCCGCAGCAGGTTCTCGCGTTGAAGACAGGTGAAGGTGACGTCGACGAACCCGCGGGCGTCGGCGACCACCTCGGCGAAACCGGCGTCGGTGTCGCCCTCCTCGGCCATCGTGTCGACCTGGGCGACGATGCGTCCGGAGACCAGGAGACGAGGATCGCCGTCCCCCTTCTCGGGCAGTCGATCGCGGACCCGCCCCACCAGGCGGAGCGGCAGGGCGATGGAGGCGTCGGCCCGGCCTCCGGCCTGATCGGCGCGCGGCCAGACGAAGGGGACGTCGGCGTCGTCGATGTCGAAGGCGCGTCTCGCGGCGCGACGGACGACCGCCTCCAGAGAGCGAGGGGTCACGCGGCTCCCCCCACGCCGCCGTCGCCGTCGCCGAGCAGGGCCCGAATGAGGTCGACCAGCTCGTCGGGGTCGAAGGGCTTGGTCAGGTAGTCGTCGACTCCGATGCGTTCACCACGTCTTCGGTCGTCGGCCTGGGCCCGGGCGGTCACCATGACGATGCACCGGTCGTACCCGTCCGAACGCAGACGCTCGACGGCCGCCCAGCCGTCGAGTCGGGGCATCATCACGTCCATGGTGATGACGTCGGGTCGGATGTGGCCGACCCGTTCGAGGCAGTCCTGCCCGTCCATGGCGGTGAACACCTCGAACCCCTCCAGTTCGAGGTTGAGGCGGATGAGTTCGCGGATCACCTCGTCGTCCTCGACGACGAGAACCCGGGCGGGAAGGGCGTTCACGGCCGTGACACTACCGTCGCCGGGCGCGGCGGCACCACTGGAACCCGGTATCGACCACCTCCCCGGCCCGGTCTCGAAAGCGATGGGACGAACGGCCCCCGACCCCTGCTACAGTTGTTCTCGCAGCAGCGCCCCCTTAGCTCAGGGGATAGAGCACCGGCCTCCGGAGCCGGGTGCGGAGGTTCGAATCCTCCAGGGGGCACGGAACGAACGGGAACATCCATCGGATGTTCCCGTTCTCGCGTTTCCACCCCCGTGACGTCCGTGTTCGCCCTCGGCGTGAGGATCATCCGTCGACGCGGCCCGAGGCGGGCGCGGGGGCCGGCCTCGGGCGGGGTCCGGATCAGACGGTCGCGGGGGTGTAGGGCCAGGCGCCGTCGACGACGGCCTCGGGGTCGCGACGGCGCAGGTACTCCTGGAAGCTCGCGGCCTGCTCCGCCTTCCAGGCGATCTGGGCGGTGTGCAGTTCGGCGGCGGACATCTCGGCGATCTCCGGGTGGGTCGCGGCGATCCGCCAGGCCAGCCGTGCCGCCGCCAGGGCGTCGGCGGCCGCGCCATGGGCCTCCTCCGCCGCCAGGGGCACCTCGTAGTGGGCGCACACGTCGACGAGCTTGCGCGATCCGCGCCGGTAGGTGTCGACCCTCTTGTCCAGGACGAGCGGGTCCACGACCAGCGGTTGCGCGGGCAGAGGGCGGCCCGGGCGGTGACGGGCGATCTCCCGGTCGAGCAGGGTCAGGTCGTAGGGGGCGTTGTAGACCACCACGGGCAGCCCCTCGGCGACGACGGCCTCCAAGGCGTCGGCGATCTCCGCCACGACCTCGGCTGCGGGCCGACCCTGTTCACGGGCCCGTTCCGTGGTGATGCCGTGGATCTCCGCGGCGTCGGCGGGGATCTCGACACCGGGGTCGGCCAGCCAGGAGAGGACCTCCTTGCTCCGACGTTCGGGGTCGATGCGCCACAGGGCGGCGGTGACGATCCGGTCGCCCTCGACGTCCAGTCCGGTGCTCTCGATGTCGAAGGCGGCCATGGGACGTGTGTGCCATGCAGTGTTCACTGGGTTCCTCGCGGTTCCGGTTCGTCGATGCTGTCGGGCTGTGCGGTCGGGACCGCGTGGTGTCGGCCGGGACCGTCCGAAGACGTTCCCGAGGGTTCGAAAGGGGTGTCCGTACCGAGGAGGGCTCCGACACACGCCCGGACGGCGGGCGTCTCGGTGTCGGATCGCCAGACCGCCCGGATCACCCGGCTCAGGGGAGGATCGGTGGGGAGGAAGCGCACCCCCGCGGGGGCCGTGCGCCGTCCCAGGTCGGGTACCAGGGCGACGGCCAGGCCCGCGGCCACCAGCTCGAGCTGAGAGGGGATCTCGGCGAGTGTGTACCTGATGTCGGGTTCCACCCCGCGGGAGCGCAGGGCCTGGAGGATCGCCTCGTAGGGTTCGGTCCCCTCCGGGCAGCTCGCCCACAAGACCCCGTTCGTCCCGTCGCCGTCCCCGAGTTCGGCGAGGTCGACGGAGTCGCGTCCTCCCAGGGGGTGCTCGGGCGGAAGCGCCAGGTAGACCCTCTCGTCCACGAGGTCGGCGGTGCGGACCCCGGCGGGCAGCGCCACCGGTCGGCTGGACCAGCTCTCGGCCAGTACGAGGTCCAGGTCGCCGCGCAGGAGATCGGGCAGCAGGGACACCACCTCTCCGTCGCGCAGGGTGGGGGCCAGCCGAGGGTGCCGGGCGAGCAGGTCGGAGAGGGCTCCGGGCAACAGGCTGCGGACCGCGCTCCCCACCCCGCCCAGCCTCAGCGGTCCGAGGATCTGCCGGTCGAGGGCGGCCAGATCGGTCTGGGCCGCGTTCACCTGTTCGAGGACGCGGGAGGCGTGCCCCGCCAGGACCCTGCCCGCGTGGGTGAGTCGCACACTCCTGCCCTGGGGTTCCAGCAGTCGCTGGCCCGCCTCTCGCTCCAACTTGGTGAGCTGCTGGGACATCCCCGACGGTGTCACGTGCAGAGCCCGCGCCGCGCTCGCGATGGAACCGTGCGTCTGCACGGCCACCAGCGCTCTCAGTCGTTCGATACTGAACACATAAGGAACACTACCGAGTATCGACGACAAAACATTGCTTTTGTTTTCCAGTCGCTCCCGACAAGCTGTTCCCATGGCACGACAGGAGAAGAGCCGGGAAGAGCGGGAGACATCACGTTCGTCCCCGGGTGGACTGGGAGCCCTGCTGGAGCGGGCCGAACCGACGACGCTCGCGGTGATCGGTTCCGGCTGCACCTCGGCGACCGGGGTCTTCGTGAAGCTGTCCGGGGCGAACGCGGGGACCGCCGCCTTCCTTCGCTGCGCTCTCGCACTGGTCGTCCTCGTGCCGATGGCCCTGTCCGAACTGCGCCGCGTCGGGCCCCGTCTCGGGCGTCTCCTGGGCCTGGACGCGGCCGCCGGGCTGCTCCTGGGCGTGGACTACGTGTTCTGGGCCGCGAGCATCCACCACGTGGGGGCCGGGATCGCGACCGTACTGCTCAACGTCCAGGTGGTGGTCTTCCCGCTGTTGGCCTGGATCCTGTTGGGCGACCGGATCTCGCGGAGTTTCCTCGCCGCGCTGCCGGTCATGCTCATGGGGCTGGCCCTGGCGGCCGGCGCCGTGGGAGCGGGAGGCGTCGGCGTCGAGGACGGCGAGGGGAACCCGTGGCTGGGACTGGCCTACGGCGTGGCCGCCGGTGTCACCTACGCCGGCTACCTGTTCCTGTCCCGACTCGCCGGAGGCCGGGGCCACACGGTCACCCCGGTGTGCGTCTCCACCCTGACCGCCGCCGTCGCGGCCGGGACCCTGGGCGCCCTGTGGAGCGGGATCGATCTGGTGTCACTGGACGCCATGGCCTGGCTCTGGCTGTCCCTGCTGGCGCTGACCGGACAGGTTCTGACCTGGCTGCTGGTCGGCTCGGCCCTGCCCCGCCTTTCGGCCACCACCGGCGCCGCGGTCCTGGTCCTGCCTCCCGTGATGGCGGTGCTCTTGGGCGCCATCGTGCTGGGCGAGAGGGCGACCCCGCTTCAACTGGTCGGCTGCGCGCTGGTGGTCCTGGCGATCTGGCTGTCCCAGCGGCGCGCCCGCGCCTCGTGAGCGAACACGTGCCCCTCCGGCTATCGGTGAGTCGGTCGGGTGGACTAGCTTCGGGGCATGAAATTCCTGGTACGCGAACGCGTCTTCGACATCGGCGACGACTTCTGGGTGACCGACGAGCAGGGCTCCAAGGTGTTCTGGGTGGACGGCAAGGCCCTGCGGCTGCGCACCACCTTCGAGCTCAAGGACCCCCGGGGGAACGTCCTCATGGTGATCCGCAAGAAGCTCTTCAAGGTCCGTGACCAGATGCGGGTGGAGCACGACGGCAAGACCGTCGCCACCGTCCGCAAGCGGCTCTTCAACCCCATCCGGGACAAACTCGAGGTGGAGATCGAGGGCGGCCCCGACTGGGAGGTCGTGGGGAGCTTCTTCGACAAGGAGTACACGATCGGCGATAAGGAGGGCACCGTCGCCGTCGTGTCCCGCAAGTGGTTCCGGATGCGCGACACCTACGCGGTCGACGTCAACACCCACCGCCACGACCTCGGCGGGGACCCCGCCCTGGTGCTCGCCGTCGCGGTCGCCGTGGACGCGCTCACCGGTGACGACGGCGACGACGACTGAGCCGGATACGGTGGCCCGCTGTAGTGCTCGAGGCGGCCCGGCTCGGCCAGACTGACGGCACGTCGTCGAGAAGAGCGGGGATACGGAATGCGGTACGCGTGGGGCCGGGCGTGGAGAGCCTGTGGGTATCTCCTCCTGGCCGGGGCCTCGGGTCTGGCCACTCTGGTGATGATGCCCTTGGGCGTGGCCGTCGTTCTACTGATCGTGGTCGGCGGGGTGGGCCTGCTCCTCCTCCCCCGCTGCCTGGTCCTGTCGGTGCGCTGGACCGACCTGCACCGGCGAAGGGCCGCCCGCTTCCTGGGCGAGGAGGTTCCGGAGCTGCCGGTCCCCGCCGCCACGTACCTGCGGGAGATGTGGCGCGAACCCTCCGTGCGCCGTTCTCTGCGCTGGATGCCGGTGTTCACCCTGGTGAGCGTGGTTCTGGGGATGCTGGCGGTGTTCCTGCCCGGGATGGTGCTCAACACCGTCCAGACCCTGATGTGGTGGGCCCTCCCCGTCGCTCTGCGCCCGGAGCCCTACGGAATCGCGATCGACGGTTGGGGCATCGCCCTGGTCACGGTCGCCGGCCAGGTGCTGTCCTTCGTCGTGCTCGCGCTGTGGGTGGTCCCCGCGTCGGCCAGGGCGCACGCCCGCCTGTGCCTGCGTCTGTCCGCCCCGACCGAGGCGGAGCTGTTGACGGAGAGGGTGGACCGGTTGAGCCGGACCCGGGCCGAGGTGGTGGACTCCCATGGTGCCGAGCTCCGGCGGATCGAACGCGACCTGCACGACGGCACTCAGGCCCGGCTGGTGGCGATCGCCATGCAGCTCGGGGTCGCCCGTGAGGCGGTGTCGGATCCGGCCGTCGCCGCGCTCCTGGAGCGGGCCCATCAAGGGGCCGAGGAGGCGATGACCGAGCTGCGCGAGGTGATCAGGGGCGTCTACCCGCCGATCCTCGCCGACCGCGGGCTGGCGGGGGCGTTGACCGCGTTGGCCGCCCGAAGCGCGGTACCGGTGCGGCTGGACCTCGATGATCCGGGAGAGCTGCCGGTGTCGGTGGAGACCGCCGCCTACTACGTGGTCACCGAGGCGGTCTCCAACGCCTCCCGGCACGCGGACGCGGAGACGATCTCGGTGGTCCTGTCCCGAAGCCCGGGACTGCTACGGGTGGAGGTCCACGACGACGGCCGGGGCGGGGCCGACGAGAACTCGGGGAGCGGGCTCCCCGGACTGCGACGCCGGGTCGCGGCCCTGGACGGACGGGTGTCGGTGAACAGCCCCGCGGGCGGGCCGACCGTGATCGAGGCGGAGCTGCCGTGCGCATCGTGATCGCCGAGGACAACGTGCTGTTGTCCGAAGGGTTGAGGTTGCTGTTGGGGACCAGGGGCCACGAGGTGGTGGCGGTGGCCGAGGACGCGCCCTCCTTCGCCGAGGCCGTGCGTCGACACTCCCCCGACCTGGCCGTGGTCGACGTACGGCTGCCGCCGGACTTCCGGGACGAGGGGATCCGCGCCGCCATCGCGGCCCGGGTCGAACGTCCCGGGCTTCCCGTCCTGGTGCTGTCGCAGTACGTGGAGCAGGACTACGCGGGCGAACTGCTCTCCGACGGTCGTGGCGGTGTGGGCTACCTGCTCAAGGACCGGGTGGGTCGGGTGAGCGAGTTCGTCGACGCGCTGGACCGGGTGGCCGCGGGCGGCACCGTGATGGACCCGGAGGTGGTGTCGCAGCTGCTGACCCGCCGGCCCCGGGATCCGTTGGAGTCGTTGACCGCGCGAGAGCGCGAGGTGTTGGCCCTGATGGCCGAGGGACGCGACAACGCCGGGATCGCCGGGCGCCTGGTGGTGACCACCAACGCGGTGCACAAGCACATCGGCAACATCTTCGCCAAGCTGGGTCTGGCGCCCACCGACAGCGGTCACCGTCGGGTCCGCGCCGTCCTCGCCTACCTGGAACATCGCTAGTTCGTGCTTCTGTGGACCGTTCCTCCCACGCCGGCCGCACGATCCCGTGTCTCACGGCGGGCGAGCAGGAGTCCGGCCCCCGCCGCGGTGAAGAACATCAGTACCCCGTAGACGGCGGAGGGGACGGCGATCTCGGTGCTGCCCAGGACCGTCACCGCGATGGTGAGCGACAGCGTGGTGTTGTGCAGGCCGATCTCCATACAGGAGGCGACGGCCTCGGGGCGGCGGGTGCCGATCATACGGGGCGCCCAGTAGCCGACGGTGAGGCTGACCAGGTTGAAGATCAGCACCATGAGCCCGACCGCGACGATGTACCTCGGCAGATTCGCCCACTCGGCGGCGATCGCTCCGACGATCACCGCGACCAGCACGAGGACGGAACCGATCTTGACGGGCCGTTCCATCCGATCGGCGAAGGCGGTCGCCCTGGCCCGGACGGCCATTCCGATCACGACGGGGATCAGGACGACCGCGAAGACCTGGAGCAGCTTCCCGGTCTGGAGACCGATGGAGCCGCCGTCGGTGAAGTACCGGAGCGAGAGTCCGGTGACGATCGGCAGGGTCACCATGGCGGTGAGCGAGTTGATGGCGGTCAGGGAGATGTTGAGGGCGACGTTGCCCTTGAACAGGTGGCTGTACAGGCTCGCCGTGGTACCGCCCGGCGAGGCCGCCACCATCATCATGCCGACGGCGAGCATGGGCGAGAGGTCGAAGCGGGAGACGAAGAGCAGGACCAGCCCGAAGCAGACGATCGGCAGGAGGACGATCTGGCACCCCAGGACGAGGACGATCGTCCAGGGCATCGAGAGCAGGCGGGTGAAGTCCCGCGTGGTGAGGCCCAGACCGAGGCCGAGCATGATGACGCCGAGGGCGATCGGCAGGCCGATCGTCGTGAGGACCGAGTCCATGGGGGCACCTTGGGGGGAGGGCCGGCGGGGCGGCGGGGCGGTCGAGGCGTCGACGGACCGTACCCGGGACGCAGAGCGCGTGATCCATGCCACATCTCGCCTTCAGGCTGAGAATGGTGGCACGTGACACGGCCTCTGACAAGCCCCCTCATCGGCTCGACCGG
This sequence comes from Nocardiopsis alba DSM 43377, assembly GCF_000341225.1. GTDB lineage: Bacteria > Actinomycetota > Actinomycetes > Streptosporangiales > Streptosporangiaceae > Nocardiopsis > Nocardiopsis alba. The sequence continues at coordinate 196,813 of NZ_ANAC01000017.1, read as the reverse complement.
GGCCACGCGGACCGGGCCCTCTCCCTCGGGAGACCCTCAGGCCGCGGGCCAGGAACTGCCGGTCAGGTCGTAGGCCAGGTGGAACCACACCTTGCGGATGCTGGGGTGCCCGTTGTCCCCCCAGGTGGTGGCGAAGCTGTCGATCAGGGCCAGGCCCCGCCCGTCCTCGGCGGTGAGTCGTTCCTCGGGCGCCGCCGCGAACAGACGCCCCCCGCCTTCCTCCAGGGCGCTGGAGGGCATCCCGTTGTCCCGACAGGTCACCGTCATCCCGTTGGGTCCCCGGTCGACGCGGATCACGAAGGTCTGACCGGGCTCCCCCGAACGACTGTGCCGGATCGCGTTGGTGGCCAGCTCGGCCCCGAGCAGGGTGAGCACGTACCGGTAGTCGGCGTCACGGCCGGCCGCGCAGGTCTCCAGGAAGGCCCGCACCAGCGGCACGCTCACCGGTTCCCCGGAGAACTCCCATCGCCGTTTGGTGAACGGCACCGGCACCCGCCCGTTGAAGTAGTGCCGGTACTCGCCCGGAACCCTCGCGAGGACGTTGTCCTCGGTGCTGGTGAGGGTCGGCACGGCGACGAGCATGGGCATGGGAATGGCTCCTTCGGCGGGCGATTCGGTGGACGGGCGAGCCGAGGCGGGGGCGGCCGCGAGGGGTCCGAGGGGAGGGGGAGGCTCGAACCGGTATGACCTTACGCGATCCCACCGCCGCCGAACAGGGGCCTCGGGTGTGGTGAGTTCCCCGGAACGGCGTGTCGTCTCCGCGCCGCGGGCGGCCCCGGTCTCCCCGCGCCGCCCGTACTACCGCCCCACCTCGGACAACGCCCGCTCGGCCGCGGCCGCGGCCCGTTCCCCGTCGGCCGGGACCAATCCGATCCTGGTCCTGCGTTCCAGCAGGTCGGACACGTCCAGAGCCCCCTCATGGCGCACGCCGAAACGTAGTTCGGCCGGGGTGATCCCGCGGACGACCGGGGTCAGCGACGCCGGGTCGTCGTCCGCCTCGGCCACCACGTCGAGCGCCTCCATGCCGTACCTGGCCACCAGGTGACGCGGAGCGTCCAGTGAGTCGAGTTCCTCGTGCGAGGCGGCGCCCACCAACGGGATCTCGCGGGTCCGGCAGGGAGCGGCCGCGAGCCGGTGTTCCGCGACCACGGCGTCCACCGTCTCCTCCGCCATCGCCCGATAGGTGGTGAGTTTGCCACCGACCACCGTGATCGTCCCCTGGGGGGACACCGTCACCGAGTGCTCGCGGGACAGGTTCGCGCTGTCCCCGTCCCCGTCCAGCAGAGGGCGCAGACCGGCGAAGGAGCCGATGACGTCGTCCTTGGTCAGTGCGGTGGCCAACGCGCCGTTGAACCGTTCCAGAAGGAAGTCGACGTCCTCCTCGGGGACCTCCGGGACCCGGGGGGTCGGACCGTCCAGGGGTTCGTCGGTGAGACCGGCGAAGACACGGCCGTCGGGTTGCGGCATGGCGAAGACGAAACGGTCGACGCTGCCGGGAAGCGGCACCGTCAACGCGGCGCGAGGGTGGCCGAGCGCGGCCCCCTCCAGGACCAGGTGGGTGCCGCGGCTGGGCCTGAGACGGATCCGGGGGTCGAGGGCGTCGGCGTGCACCCCGGTGGCGTTGACGACCGCCCGAGGCCGGACCGGGATGATCCGTCCATCGATCTCGTCGCGCAGGACGGCCCCGTCGGCGGAGACGCTCTGGGCCGAACAACGGGTGATGATCGAGGCCCCCTCGCCCGCCGCGGTACGGGCGATCCCGATGACCAGGCGGGCGTCGTCGATCAGTTGGCCGTCGAAGGACAGGATCCCGGCGAACAGGCCCTCCCTCCGTACACCGGGGAGCAGACGCAGGGTCTGGCGCGCGCTGAGCACTCTCGGGCCGCGCAGGACGGAGGAGGGGGTCCCCGCCAGCACGCGGAGGAGGTCGCCGGCCCCCATTCCCGCGCGGACGATCAGGGCGCGCATCGGCGCGTCGCCCCGGTACACGGGGACCACCATGGGCAGGGGGCGGACGAGGTGGGGCGCGGTGACGCGCATGAGGACGTCGCGTTCGCGGGCGCTCTCGTAGGCGATACCGATCTGTCCCTTGGCGAGGTAGCGCAACCCGCCATGGACCAGTTTGGAACTCCACCTGCTGGTGCCGAAGGCGAGGTCGTCGCGTTCGACGAGGACGGTGCGCAGACCGCGCGAGGCGGCGTCCAGCGCCACCCCGGCCCCGGTGACCCCGCCCCCGACCACCAGCACGTCGATGTCGGGTCGGGCTTCCAGTGCGGCGAGTTCGGTCTCGCGGCGGGCCGCGTTCAGGGAGGTGGACCGGCTCATGGGGCGTCCTTTCAGGGGCGCAGGTAACCGTCCAGAAGGGTGGTCAGTTCGGCGACCAGGCCCTCGGGGTCGAGTACGTCGGCGAACAGGCGGTGAGAGGTGATGGTGTTCTGCACGGTGACCATGACCAGATGGGCCAGGACCGCGGGATCGCCCTTCCTGATCGAGCCGTCGGCCTGGCCCTCGACGATGGCCGGTTCGACCAGTTCGAGGGCGGCCCGATGACTGCTTCCGAGGCGTTGGAAGGTGTAGGTGGCCAGGAGTTCGGGTTCGGTGTCGACGATGCGCCCGACCAGTGGGTGGGCGAGCATCGCGCGGGCCACGCCGGCGGCGTGCCGCACCAGACGTGGACGGACGTCCTCGCCGTGGTCGTGTTCGGCGTCCACCTCCTCGGCGATGAGGATGCGGCGGAGTTCGCGGGTGAGCAGATCGGCGACCAGGGCGGTCACGTCGGGCCAGCGTCGGTAGACCGTGGGGCGGCTGACCCCGGCCCTGCGCGCCACGTCGGTCAAGGTGGTGCGACGCACCCCGAAGGCCTCGACACAGTTTCGGGCCGCGTCCAGGATCTCGTCCTCTACGTTACGCTTTGACGCCATATGTAAAACTGTAGAGCATGAACCACGATGCGCAAGCCTCCCCCGCCGACACCGCTCCGGAGATGAGCTGGTTCGCCTGGGGCGACCCCGACAAGGCGACCGAACTCGACCCCGGACTGCGCGACCTCATCGCCCGGGTACTGCGGACCGACCCTCGGGCGATGCCGCCCGTCCCCGAGGAACAGGTGGAACTTCCCGCGTCCCGTCTGGACGAACGTCTGCGCGCGGAGTTCGCCGGGATCGTCGGCACCGAGCACGTGCGCACCGACGACCCCACGCGACTCCGGCACAGCGGCGGCAAGAGCACGCCGGACCTGCTCGCCCGCCGAGCCGGCGAGGCCGTGCCCGCGCCCGACGCCGTGCTCTTCCCCGCCGACCACGACCAGGTGGAGCGGTTGCTCGCGCTCTGCTCGGACGAAGGGGTGGCCGTGGTGCCCTTCGGAGGCGGGACCAGCGTGGTCGGCGGGCTCACCCCGCTCGACGGAGGTCTGGCCGCCGTGGTCACGATGGACCTGCGCCGGCTGAACCGACTGATCTCCCTGGACCGCACCTCGCTGACCGCGGTCCTGGAGGCGGGCGTGCGCACCCCGCACGCCGAGGCGATGCTGGCCGAACACGGTCTCACCCTCGGGCACATGCCGCAGAGCTACGAGTACGCCACCATCGGCGGTTACGCCGCCACCCGCTCCAGCGGACAGGCCTCCGCCGGCTACGGTCGCTTCGAGGACATGGTGGTGGGCATGAAGGCCGCCACCCCGCGCGGCACCCTGGAGGCGGGCGGTCATCCGGCCTCCGCCGCCGGCCCGGACCTGCGCGGCCTACTGGTGGGTTCGGAGGGCACCCTGGGCGTGATCACCGAGGTGGCCGTCCGTGTCCGTCCCCGCCCGGAGAAGGTCGTGGACGAAGCGTGGTCCTTCCCCGATCACGCCACCGGGGTGGACGCGCTGCGAACGTTGGCCCAGTCGGACGTGCGGCCCACCATGGCGCGTCTGTCCGATGAGACCGAGACCTTCGTGAACGCGGCCCTCGGCGGACGTGAGGCCGTCCCCGGCTGCCAGGCGGTACTCGGCTTCGAGGGGACCGAAGAGGAGGTCGAGGCCCGCGCGAGGACGGTCCGGGCGACCATGGAGGCGGCCGGCGGCACCCTGGTGGGGCCGGATCCGGTGGCGCACTGGCGCGAGAACCGGTTCAACGCGCCCTATCTGCGCGACACCCTACTGTCCGCGGGCATCCTCGCCGAGACCTTGGAGACCGCCGCCTCCTGGAGCGATCTGCTTCCGCTGTACCGGGCCGTGGTCGCCGCGCTGACCGAGGCCTTGGACGACGACGAGAGCGGGGTCCTCGTCCAGTGCCATGTCTCCCACACCTACGCCACCGGAGCCTCCCTGTACTTCACGGTGGCCACCGGCGCGGGCGACGATCCGGCCGGGCGGTGGGGTCGGGCCAAGCGTGCCGCCTCCGACGCCATCGTCGCCAACGGCGGGACCATCACCCACCACCACGCCGTCGGCACCGACCACCGGCCGTGGATGACCCGGGAACTGGGCCCGCTGGGGGCAGAAGTACTGCGTGCGGCGAAGGCCGCCCTGGACCCGCGGGGGGTGCTCAACCCCGGCAAGCTCCTGCCGGACGCCTGACCGTTCGAAGGGCCGGCTCCCCGGTCCGGTGGAGTGGGCCCACCGGACCGGGACCGCTCACTTCTCGGCCACGCGGGAGATCTGACGCTCCAGGTCCGAGGCGGCGCTCTCGGCCATGGCGTAGACCTCCTCGATGCTCTTGTCACCGCCCTGCTCGGCCACGACGACACCGCTGACGACGTTCCCGGAGATGAAGGCGCTCATACCCATGGTCCCGCCGTCCGTGAAGTCGCCACCGGGCATGAGGGTGGCGAAGGTCGTGCCCTGGTCGCCGATCGAGTTCTCGTCCCACAGGATCTGCTGGGGCTCACCGAAACCGAGATCGATCTCGGAGACCTCTCCCTGAGGCATGTCCTGCCCGTCGAACCGATCCTGCGAGTCGAACGCCTCGTCCAGCTCCTCCCGCATCATCTCCTCGGTGTCCGGGTGGGCCATGTCGTAGAGCCCGACGTAGAACGAGACCATCACCTCGCCCGATTCACCGTCACAGGTGAGTTCGCCGTAGACACCGTCGGAGTCGGGGTCGTCCCCCTCCTCGAAACCTCCGTCGAAGGAGGTGACCACGCCGGCGGAGGTGTCCTGTAGGGAGTTGCCCTCGAACACGGTCGCGCAGTCGTCGGGCAGGGCGACGTACTCGCCGCCGGAGGAGGCCCAGATCGCGATACCGCCGACCACACCGATCAACGCGACCGCACCGACGGCGGCGCCGACGATCAGACCGGTCTTCTTCTTGGGCTCGGGACCCTGGGGGCCGTAACCGGGCGGGGGCTGCTGCGGCGGGAGCCCGGGCGGGCCCTGCGGCGGCTGCTGACCATAGCCCGGAGGCGGCGGACCCTGAGGCGGCTGTCCTTGGGGGACGTATCCGGGCGGAGGCCCCTGCGGGGGCTGTTGACCGTAACCGGGGGGCGGCCCTTGGGGACCGGGACCCTGGGGAGGCGTCCCGGGAGGCCCGGGGAAGTGACCCTGCGGGTCGTACGGGGGCGGGGGCTGTCCCATTCGGGGGTACCTCGTAGCTCATATCGATGACGAACACGGCCTTCCGAAAGAGTCGAAAGGCCTTCTCCGTTCTATCCGACGCATAAGACCTCAGATCCGCTCCTTCTCGACGGAACACACGCCCTCCTTCTCGTGAGAGGAACGAGAGCGCCTCTCCACCGGGGGTTCCGCCACCGTCGGCGACACCGGGCGTCGGGAAGATCACCCTCCCCACGGCCTGTCGTCACCCGACTTTCGCCCGCGGGCCCGGGAACCGACCCACAATGGGGGACGTGAAAGGAAGACTCCGCATCCACCTGGGCTCCGCCCCCGGTGTCGGCACCACACACCACGCCCTGGACGAGGCCCGCAGACGCGTCGAACGCGGGTCCGACGTGGTCGTCGGCGCGGTGCACACCCACCGCAGGGTCCACACCTCCGCCCTGCTCCAGGGCCTGGAGGTCGTGCCCGCCCATCCCTCGGGTTCGGTGGACACCGCCGCCGTGATCTCCCGCGCTCCCGAACTGGTCGTCGTCGACGACCTGGCCAGGCCCAACCCGCACGGCGCGCCCAACCCCACCCGGTGGCAGGACGTGGAGGAACTCCTCGACGCGGGGATCGATGTGCTCTCCACCGTCGGTATCCACCACTTGGAGTCGTTGTACGACGTCGTCCATCAGATCACCGGGGTCCGCCCCGAGTACACCGTCCCCGACCGGGTGGTGCACGCGGCGGCCGAGGTCGAGCTGGTCGACGTCACCCCACAGGAACTGCGCCGCCGGATGGCCCACGGCGACCTGCACCCGGCCGAGCGGGTGGACGCCGCCCTGGCCGCCTACTACCGCGAAGGCAACCTCGCCGCGTTGCGCGAACTCGCGCTGCTGTGGACCGCCGACCGGGTCGAGGAAGGGCTGTCCCGCTACCGGGGCGAGCATGAGATCCGCCAGACCTGGGAGGCCAGGGAGCGGGTCGTGGTGGCTCTGACCGGCGGCCCCGAAGGCGAGACCCTCATCCGCCGGGCGGCCCGGGTCGCGTCCCGTTCACGGGGCGGCCGCCCCCAACCCAGCGACCTGCTCGCGGTGCACGTGCTCCCCCCGAACGGGATCGGCGAACGTCCCAGCGGGGACCTGCTGCGTCAGCGCCGCCTGTTGGCCGAGCTCGGCGGCACCTACCATCAGGTGGTCGGGACGGACGTGCCCTCGTCGCTGCTGGAGTTCGCCCGCGGCGCCCACGCCACCCAGATCGTCCTGGGCTCCTCCCGCAGACGTGCCTGGCAGTACGTGTTCGGGCCGGGTGTGGGCACGATAGTGGCGCGCGAGTCCGGCGACATCGACGTGCACATCGTCACCCACGAGGAGGTCGGCGGTGGACGTTGGCTCCTGCCCGCTCCCGGCCGGGGCCTGAACCACCACCGGAGGATCTGGGGCTGGACCCTCTCGCTGTTGGCGCCCCTCCTGGTCTCCCTGATCCTGACCCTGCCCTTCTTCGACGGGGTGGGGCCCGCCTCGGACCCTCTGTTCCTCCTGCTCATCACGGTGGCGACCGCGGCCGTGGGCGGGTTGCGTCCGGCGCTGGTCTCGGCGCTGTGGAGCGCGGTCCTGCTCACCGTCCTGCTGTCGCCGTTGCACGGCAGACCGTCGATGTCGTCGGACAACTTCCTGGCGATGACGGTGTTCGTCCTGGTCGGCTCGCTCGTGGCGGTGATGGTGGAGATGGCCGCCCGGCGCTCGTCACAGGCGGTGCGCGGCCGGGCGGAGGCGGACGCGGTGGCCCTGTTGGCGGCGAGCGTCCTCTCCGGGAACGAACCGCTCCAGGCCCTGCTGCGGCGGATCCGCGAGACCTTCGGGCAGCGTTCGGCCACCCTGCTGGAACGGCTGGAGGACGACCGCTGGCATCCGGTGCACAGCGTGGGCGCCCCCGCCTGCGAGACACCGGAGGAGGCGGACGCCCTGGTGACGGTCTCCGACACGGTCGCCCTGGCCCTGCGCGGACGCATGCTGCCCGCCGCGGACCGGGGGGTGTTGAGCGCCTTCGCCACCCACGTGGGTATCGCGATGGAGCATCAACGGCTGGCGTGGGACGCCGCCGAGGCACGGGGCCAGGCCGCGGGCAACCGGATCCGGACCGCCCTGTTGGCGGCGGTCTCGCACGATCTGCGCACCCCGCTGACCTCCATCAAGGCGAGCGTCTCCAGCCTGCGCGCCACCGACATCGCCCTCTCGGAGGAGGATCGTTCCGAACTCCTGGAGACCGTCGAGGAGTCCACCGACCGACTCGACCGGCTCATCGGGAACCTGTTGGACATGAGCCGGGTCCAGACCGACAGCGTGGTACCCCGAATACGCTCGGTGGGGCTGGACGAGATACTCCCCTCGACCCTGTTGGGGGTTCCGAGGGAGGCCGTGGTGGTCGACGTTCCCGAGGATCTGCCCCGGGTACGAGTGGACGTGGGACTGTTGGACCGGGCCGTCGACAACGTGGTGGCCAACGCCGTGCGCTACAACCCCGACCCCGGCACGCCCGTGCTGGTCTCGGCCAGCGCGCACGGCGACGACGTCCAGCTCCGTGTGGTGGATCGGGGCCCGGGCGTCTCCGACGAGGCCAAACAGCGGATGTTCGAGGCCTTTCAACGCCTGGGGGACGCGCCCCAGGGGACGGGTGTGGGGCTGGGTCTGGCGGTGGCCCGTGGATTCGTCGAGGCGATGCACGGGACCCTCGATCCGGAGGACACCCCGGGGGGCGGTCTGACGATGGTGTTCACCCTGCGTGCGGTCACGCCGGAGGACAAGGAAGAGGAGAGGCGGGTCGATGCGGGTCCTGGTCGTTGACGACGATGTACAGATCATCCGGGCCATGAGGATCAACCTGAGGGCCCGGGGCTACGACGTGGTCACCGCGGGGGACGGAGAGTCGGCGCTGCGCCTGGCACGGGAGCAACCCCCCCAGGTGGTCCTGTTGGATCTGGGCCTTCCCGACATGGAGGGCGTGGAGGTCATCCAGCGACTGCGCGGGTGGTCCCGGGTACCGATCATCGTGCTGTCGGCCCGGCACTCGGCGGGTGAGAAGGTGCGCTGTCTGGACTCGGGCGCGGACGACTACGTGACCAAGCCGTTCGGGATGGACGAGTTGTTGGCGCGGATGCGCGCGGCCGAGCGTCGGGCGGACCGGATCGAGGAGGCGCCGGTGGTCCGGACCGACACCTTCGAGGTGGACCTGGGCGCCAAGCGGGTGACGCGGGACGGCGAGGAGGTCCGGTTGACCCCCACCGAATGGCACATCCTGGAGATCCTGGCCCGCAACGCCGGTCGGTTGGTCAGCCAACGCCGGCTGCTGCACGACGTGTGGGGTCCCGCCTACCAGAACGAGACCAACTACCTGCGCGTCTACCTGGCCCAGCTACGTCGGAAGCTGGAGCCCGACCCCTCGCACCCCCGGTACCTCATCACCGAGGCGGGCCGGGGTTACCGGTTCGAATCGGCGTCCCGAGGAGACCACGCCCGACCTTGAAGGGGGCGGGCCCGGTGGAACGTGTCCCGGGCCCGACCTCAGGCGGGGATCTCGCACAGGTTCATGAGCAGGTCGAACTCGACCGTCCCGCCCTGGCCCCGGTTGGCCTTGGAGACGGCGAGGCAGGGGGCGAAGGCCCGCACCCACTCCATCATCCGGTCCCCGTCGACCCCCATCGTCCGGGAAAGCCCCTCCACCCGACGTTCCACCTCGGCCACGTCGTCGGCCTTCCACAGGGCCCAGTCGACCGCGTCCACGGCGGCGTCGCCCAGACAGGCCCGGGGGTCCAGGACCACCAGTCCGCGAGAGCCGCCGTCGATGACGTTGCCGGGGTGCAGGTCTCCGTGCAGGGGCACGATGTCGACGTCGCCGTTGGCCAGATCCCTGGCCTTGGCCGCCCCTCGGTGCATGAGGGTGGCGGGGACGATGTCGGCCGCGGGCCCCTCGATCCGTTCCCGATTCCACATGTCGAAGACGAACTGCACCCGGGCGATGAGCGGGCGCAGTTCCCGGTGGAGGGCCTCGGAGACCTTGACCCCGTGCAGGGAGGAGATCAGGCCGCCGATGACCTCGGAGGAGGGGACCACGCCCTTGGCCGCGATCGTCTCGCCGTCGACGCGTTCCATCAGGAAGGCCCCGTGTTCGCCGTCGAGCTCCCACACCTCGGGGACCCTCCGGGAGGGGCTCCACATGCGCAGCGAACCGGCCTCGGCGACGGCCAGGCCGTTGTCCGGGGAGATCTTGAGCACCCCGGCCTCCTCGGCGCGCCGAACGTAGAGGACGACGGAGGTACGGCCCTGCGGGGCCGGTCCCTCCACGGTCAGTCCCCAGCGGTCGGACAGCTCTTCGACGAGCGCGGGCAGATCCTTCAACCATTCGACGACGTGGCCACCGAAACGGTGTTCCAGTCGGCGACGGTGTCGATCGTCGACGAACCGCGCTGTGACGTCGTTCATACATCCACCTTCAGGTCCGCTCGTCTCGACGCCCACCCGGTTCCCGCCCCGTCCGTGGGCCCATACCCATCCTCGTACCTCGGGTAACGGTGGTGACGGTCCGTGACGCGTTCGTCATCGACCGGCCCCGCTCCGCGTTTCACGAAAGGCGCCCCTTGGCGGCGCGGTGCTGGGCCAGGAGGGTGTCCACCACCAGATCCGAGGGCCACAGAGGTTCGGTGATGGTGGTGACGTCGAACCCTCGGAGCAGGTCGAAGTCGGGGCCGTCCACCAGGCGCCAGGCGGCCACTGAGACCCGCTCGTGTCCGCTGCGGCGCAGCCGGTCGACGGCGTCGGAGACCGAGGGGGCCCAGGTCCGCAGGTAACCGACCTGGACCGGAGAGGAGAGGCGCCGGCTGAGCATTCGGGCCACGTCCATGACCACCTGGCGCTCCTCAGCGCCCGTGGTGCCGTCGGCGGCGAGGATCACCCCGTCGTCGTGGTCTCCGGCGACCTCGGACAGACGGGCCGCGAGGTCGGCGACGATCGAGGGGACCGCTCCCAGGGGGGAGGTCTGGCAGGAGTTCTCCAGACCGCCCAGGCCGAGGCGGGAGAGGAGGTGCGCGCTGGCCACGTCCCCGCCGGCGACGAAGGCGGGGACCACCACCTTGGGCCCGGGGACGGCGCGGATCGCGGCGCCCACCTCGTCCGGGCTCCCGAAGGCCGCCTCGACCGGCGCCTCGCCTCGTTCGGCCACCGCCTCCGCCAGGCCGTGCAGGGCCTCTCGTCGGTGGGCGTCACGGGAATCGTCGGCTACGAGGACCATGGTGGGGACCATGCACGGCTCCTTGGGCGTCGCGGCGGAATCCGTCGTCGACCGAGTATCGCGGGGTGTTGTTTCGAGGGAGCACACCCGTGTTACGCGGAGGGGAACAACGGACCATGGCTGTGTTGGTTATCTCCTGAGAAAGTCTTGGTGAACCATAACGATCCACTAAAAGACAGGAAGTGTCCACATCACGAAAAAACACACGACGGCACAAAACTTCACGGAAACCACGGAAGCACCGCCTCCACAGCCACCTCGACCTGTGACATCATCGACTCCAGCGGACATTTCAAAAAAAGCTACCCCTGGGTAGAACATGAGGGACACCACACTCCGACGAAGTCGCCGCCCCTCCGAAGCCGACCTCTCCAGAGAAATCCCCTCGACCGCGTTCGAATGCAAATGCACGGAACATCTGCACGTGCCGAGGAATACCCGTCGACTTTTCCGCCGCACTCGCGAAGACGTCGACGTGGGCACCCGACGGACCACGAGACACACTCGCCTTGCACATGCGAGCCCCTCTTGTCAAGGGTGCGCACTCCCCCTCCCCGCCATAGCCGCACACCACTTGACGTGGGGAGACAGGATGCGGGTCCGGCGTGATCACTTGCCATTCCCCCCCGACCACGATCACACTTGGACCAAACGGAGGAACCCACGTGGGCCCCTAACGCCCCTGAAGCCCCTCCGTTCACACGAGCATCCGACGGTGCGATCGGCCCACCACGTCCGGTTCCCTCGCACCGACGCGCGACCCGAGAACCGTCCAGACTGGAGTGAGCATGGCCGTCCACCCCCGGGTGCAGACGCTGACCCAGGCCTTCCTCGCCAACGCTGATCAAGAGGCTCCCGGGCTGGTCCAGGGTCTCTACCTGACCGGTTCGGTCGCCCTCGGCGACTTCCGACCGCACGCCAGCGACGTCGACTTCGTCGTCGTCACCGAGCGCTCCCCCGAGGGCGCGGAGCTGGACTCCCTGCGCCGGATCCACGCCCGCACCCGGCACCAGGTGTCCGACCCGCAGTTCAACGGGATCCACGTCACCTGGGAGGAGCTCAACCGGGACCCCGGCGAGTGCGGCCCCGTCCCGTCGGTCATCAACGGCCGTTTCCGCCCCCGCGCCGGCGCCGACGTCAACCCGGTCACCTGGCACGTCCTGGCCGACCGGGGCGTCACCGTCCGCGGCCCCCACCCGATCGAGCTGGACGTGTGGGACGAACCCGAGAGCCTGCGCACGTGGTCCCTCGGCTCCCTGGACGAGCACTGGCGCCGCTGGCGGGAGAAGGCCGGACGCCTGGTCACCCCGCGCGGACTGGCCGTACTGGGCTCCCTGGCCCCCTCCTGGAGCGTGCTCAGCGTCAGCCGACTGCACTTCACCCTCAAGACCGGCGAGATCACCTCCAAGTCGGGCGCCGGCGCCTACGCCCTCCACGCCTTCCCCGAGCGCTGGCAGCGCATCGTCAACGAGTGCCTGCGCGTGCGCAGGGGGGACCGTTCCCCGTCCCTGTACCAGAGCGCCCTCGCCCGCCGCCGGGCCGCTCTGGACTACATCGAGATGGTCCTGGACGAGTCGCTGCGTCCGGGGTTGGCCACCTGATCGCCCTCCCGCCCGGATCCTCCCGACCCGTACACCTCGGCCGCGGCCTTGACTAACCTGGGCTCATGACCATGCGCCCCATCGTCCGCTTCGGCGATCCAGTACTCGTCACCAGGACCACCCCCGTCACCACGTTCGATCAGCGTACGGAGAAGCTGGTCCGCGACCTGCTCGACACCGTGGACGCGCCCGGACGCGCGGGTGTGGCCGCCACCCAGATCGGTGTGGGATCACGTGTGTTCAGCTATGCCGTCGAGGGGCGCGTCGGCTATGTGATCAACCCCGAGATCGTCGAGCTCTCCGAGGAGCTCCAGGACTGTGACGAGGGCTGTCTGTCCATCCCCCGCCTGTGGTACCGGACCCGGCGGGCCGAACGGGCCGTCGTCAAGGGCGTCGACCTGCGCAACGAGCCCGTGACGGTAGAGGGGTCCGGCCTGATGGCCCAGTGCCTCCAGCACGAGACCGACCATCTGGAGGGCATGCTCTACATCGATCGGCTCGACCCCGAGAACCGCAAGGCCGCGATGCGCGACATCCGCAGATCCGACTGGTTCCTGCCCTCGGACCTCCCGGCGCCCAGCACCTCCGTGCGGCTCCCCAGCGCCTTCGGCGGGGGCTCCTGACCTCGTTCCCTCCCGTGCCCCGGGGCCGCCCTCTCCCCCGGGGTGATCTCCGTCCTGCTCAGGGCGTCCGGTCCGGTCCACCACCTTGGGTATCTTCGGACAGAGCCCGCTCTCTCCCCCAGAACCTCACGAATCAACACACTGTGCACATAACACCAAGATCTCGTATGGTCGACCGAGTATCCTTCCGCCCCTCTCGTGACGGCAGGACCGTCGCCCCGGCGTAGCCGATGCGCTCAGACCATCGACGGAGCAGACATGACATCCACTCCTCGTAACGCCCCCCGCCGCGCCCGGACCCCGCTCTCCCTCGCGGCCCTCACCTCGGCCCTTCTCGTGGGCCTGTCCGGGGTGGCCCAGGCCGACCCGGACGACGACGTGGACATCGACGAGCTCACCCAGCGGGCCGAGGAGCTGGAGGAGACCTACGACGGCGAACTGCTCCAGTTCACCGAGATCAAGGACCGTGTCGAGGAGGCCGAGGAGTCCCTGGAGAAGATCGAGAAGCGGTTGGAGGACTCCCGGACCGGTGTCTCCACCATCGCCGCCGCCCGTTACAAGAACGACGGCTTCGATCCGACCCTCCAGGTCGTCTTCTCCAGCGACCCCGAGGACATGTTCGCCGACGCCGCGAACGTCGACTACCTCGGTCGTAGCCAGGCCGAACAGATCTCCGACCTCATCACCCTGCGGGACGACCAGGCCGAGACCACCCGGAACCTCAAGGAGGAGCTGGAGGAGGCCTCGGAGCTGATCGACTCGCTGGAGGAACAGCGCGAGGAGGTCGAGCAGCGCATCGCCGAGTACGAGGAGGAGCAGGTCCCCCCGGAGCCCGACACACCCGGCGGTGGCGGCGGCAGCGGCGACGGCAGCATCCCGGACAGCGCCCGAGGCGGCGGCTGGGACCAGACCCAGCCCCGTATGGCGGCCATCCGCGACGAGATCATCAGGGAGTTCGGCGCCCCCTACCCGGTCGGCTGCTGGCGCTCCAGCGCCGACGACCACGGCGAGGGTCGGGCCTGCGACTTCATGATGAGCGCCAACGGCGCCCACCCCTCAGAGGCCAACCGGGCCCTGGGACAGCAGATCGCCGACTACGGCATCGCCAACGCCGACCGGCTGGGCATCAAGTACATCATCTGGGAACAGCAGATCTGGCAGTCCACCGCCCGCCAGTGGACGTGGATGAACGACCGGGGCGACGCGACCCAGAACCACTACGACCACGTGCACATCTCCTCGTACTGATCACCGGCGACGGTCCAGGGTCAGGGGGACGACGGCCACCAGCGCCAGGGCCAGCAGGGCGAAGGCCGGTCCGTAGCCCGAGAGCTGGATGACCAGTCCCAGGGCGACCGCGCCGACCCCGGTACCCGCGTCGTAGCCGATGTTCCACACCGCGCTGGCCCGACCATGACCGGTCGGGCCGGCGCGGTTCAGCATCATCGTGACGGTCTCGTTCTGCACGGCTCCGAAGCCCGCTCCGAACAGGGCCGCCCCGCCCAGCACCAGGGCCGCCGTCCCCGCCCCCGGCACCCCGTCGCCGTTGGACCACAGGGCCACCGCGATCAGGACCATGCCCAGCACCGCGGAGAGCGCTCCGGGCAACAGCAGGAGAGTGCGGCCGTACCGGTCGAACAGCATCCCGGCGCTCCAGCGTCCGATCACCAGCATCAGGGCGTAGGCGGCCAAGAGGGCGCCGACCAGCCAGGCCGCCCGCTCCAGGGGGATCGCCAGGAAGGTGACGATCGCCCCGGCTCCGGAGGCGATCAGGAGCATGACCGCCAAGGGCGCGGCCAGGGCGACCAGCAGCGGCAGGCCGCGCGGTGAATCGGTCCGGTCCGGGGTCTGTTCACCGGTCGAGCGCAGCGCCTCCCGGTTACGTCCCCCGTCGGCGACCAGGATGCCCGACGCCAGCGCCGCCGACACCACACCGGAGATCCCGGTGAGCCAGAAGGCCGTGTCGAAGCCCAGAGCGAGCGCCAGGGCCACACCGCCGGGCAGGATGACGATCTGGGGCAGCCCCACGGCCAGACCGTAGTATCCGGTGGCTCGACCGACCTGCTCCCTGGTGACCAGCCGGGCCGCGAGCGCGGTCCCGGCCACCGTCACCATGCCGAAACCCACCCCCCGGACGGCGGAGACGACCAGGATCGGCCCCAGGTCGGTGGTCATGGCGAACAGCGGGGTGGGCAGCCCCATCACCAGCGCGCCGACCGGAAAGGTCCACCTGTAGCCGCCGGCCCGATCGAGCAGCCAGGGCATGCACAACTGGGTGAGGACGGTGGTGAGCATGAACACGGCGGTCGTGGCGCCCGCGCCGAACTCCCCCGCGCCGCCCCGGCTCGCCCAGAGGGGGACCAGGGGGAGCACCGCGGCGAACCCGCAGAGTCCGACCGCCGTGGCGGCGATGAGCAGGGCGAAGCCCCGCCCCTTCAGTCCCGGGGGGCCGGTGGGCGTGGTCTCGATGGAGGTGACGGGAGATCGGGTCATCCGTCCTTTCTAACGGAGCCCGGATGACCTGTCGACGCCTCCCTCACCTCCCCGTCCGTGCCCTCACTCCTCGGGTTCGGCGGCGGAGAGCCGCGGCTTCAGCCAGTCCCGCACCCTGACCACGAGATCGGGGGCGACCGCCCGTTCCGCGTGTCCCATACCGGGGACGATCCACAGGTCCTTGGGGTGCCGGGCCGCATCGTAGACGGCGGTGGCGTGCGAGACCGGGAAGTAGGAGTCCGCGTCTCCGTGGATCACCAACAGCGGCGTCGGGGAGATCTCCCCGGCGATCTCTCGGGGCTCGGCGGGGGTCGGGTCCCAGCGTCGGTCGGTGACACGGACCTTGCGGAAACGGCGAAGGAAGGCGCGGCCCATCGATCTCCCGATACCGAGGTGGAGCAGGCGCATGGAACGGGTGCCCTGGTAGTACCAGCGGCTGGGACCGCTGATGGAGACCACGGCCGAGACGCCGCCGTAGATGGCGCCATGTCGGACCGCGACGGCGGCCCCCATGGAGAACCCGACCGTGGCGATCCGGGAGTAGCCGAGTTCGCGCAGGCGGGACACGACCGCCTCCAGGTCGTGGATCTCGGCGTTGCCGACCGTGCTCTGCCCACCGGAGCCGTGGTGGCCCCGGAAGTCGAAGGTCATGACGTCGCCGACGGACATCAGTCCCTCGGCGATGGCGCGGGTGTGCGGGCTCCGGTAGGTCCCGGTGAAGCCGTTGGCGAGCACCACGGCGGTGGTACGGGGCTCGGCGCGGCGCAGCAGCACGGCGTCGATCCCCACCCCGTCCGAGGTGGTGAGCCAGAAGCGTTCCTCCTGGGGGCCGGCGATGGAGTGGTCAATGGCGTCGGACACCACTCCATCGTGCACGATCAGTTCCGGTACGGGGAGCCCGGCCCCGGTGTGTCGCCTTCGTCCCGGTACCTCGGGTCGCCCCATCCGGGAGCGTTCGAGGGCGGACCCGTGTGACGTCCGGGCGGCGGCCCTTGGGAGGGGCCGGACGGCGGGAACGGAGGAGCCTGGGCCGGCCCACCGGGTGGGAAGGGCGGCGGCGGTCCCTGCGCGGGGCCCGTGGGAGGGAACGGCGGCGGAGGAGCCTGGGCCGGGCCGGACGGCGGGAAGGGCGGCGGCGGACCCTGAACGGGGCCGGGCGGCGGAGGCGGAGCGGGCATCGTCCGGGTCTCGTGGGAGCCGGGTTCCTCGAAGGTCGGTGCCGGGTCGAACCCCTCGGTCCGGGGGGCGTCGTGGTCGTCGTACCCGTACTCGTCGTCGTACCCGTCGCCGCGATCGTCGTACTCGCGGTCGTCGTAGGCGTCACCGCCATGATCGTCGTACTCGCGGTCGTCGTACTCCTCCTCGGCGCGGGCACGCTCGACGGCCGGAGCGAAGACGAGCGAACGCAGGTTGAGCGCCACGTGCACCAGGATCGGCACGAGGAGACTGCCCGTGCCCAGGTAGAGAACGGTGAACAGGGTGCCGGAGAAACCGGCGCTGAGCAGCCCCCACCAGCCCTGGTAGACGTGGGCGACGGAGAACAGCAGCACCGAGAGCACGGCCGCGATCCACAGCGGGACACCCATGCTCGTGACCAGCACGATGAACAGACCGCGGTAGAGCAGCTCGCCGAACACACCGCCGGTGACCGCCATGCCCGCGGCCAGGGCCCGCTCGCCGCCCGTACGCGGCAACAGCAGGTGCTGTCGACGGCCCGGGTCCGGCAGGGTCATCGGCTTGGCCGGGGCCCTACGGCCTCGACGACCCTGACGGCCGGCCGACGCCTTCGCGCTCTCGGCACGGGACGACCGCTTCGACCCGCGACCGCCGATCAGTGGCAGTCGGTCCCTCGTCGGTCGGCCGTTGACCAACAGCCAGAAGGCGATCAGCGCGACCAGTCCGCCGAGCGCGCCGCCCGCGACGGGCGCCCAGGCCTCCGGTAGCCGCAGCCCGAGGTCCGCCGGGCGCAGCTCGGGAGAGGTGAGCACGACGGCGAGGACCAGGAGCCCCCACAGGAGGTGGATCGTGATCGTGACGATGTACAGCCGTCCGAGGGCGCGCTCGTCGTCTTCCTTACGGGAGAGCCAGGCGAACGCGCGCCGACCGAGGAAGGGTTCACCGAGAGCCGCGAAGAACAGCAGGAGGACCGTCAGCAGGGTCCCGGTGAGACTGAACTGGGGAAGAATCTCCGACCATGGCACGGGGACAGCCTAGAAGAACAACTCGGGTCGATAGGACACGTCATGATCCCCTGAAACCCTCTTGCCCTGATATCGACCTTCTCGCCCCTTGTGAACAGCGCTTCGAACAGCGACGGTGGGAAGTGTCGTAGGCCACACTCACGGTGGTGGCTCTGGGATCACCACCGGATCCCGAAGGGCTGGGCAGCAGGGATGGTCGATCGGACCGTAGCCGCGCCGAGGGCCGAAGAGCCCCGTGACATCCGCAACGTCGCCCTGGTCGGACCGTCCGGTTCCGGCAAGACGAGCCTGGTCGAGGCGTTGCTGGCCGAGAGCGGGGAGATCAGGCGCCCCGGCAACGTCGAAGAGGGCACCACCGTCAGCGACCACGACGGGATCGAGATCCGACGGCACCGCTCGGCGCGCCTGACCCTCGCCCCGGTGATGGTGGACGGGGTCAAGGTGAACCTGCTGGACACCCCGGGCCACCCCGACTTCCTCGGGGCCGCCCGCGCCGGGCTGCGCGGAGCCGACGCCGCTCTGTTCGTGATCTCCGCCATGGACGGGGTGGACGGGCGGACCCGGAGCCTGTGGAGGGAGTGCGCCGCCCTGGGCATGCCCAGGGCGGTCGCGGTCACCGGGATCGACCACCCGCGCGCCGACTTCGACGCCGTGGTGGCCCGCTGCCGGGAGGCCTTCGGGCCGGGGGTGCACGCCGCCTACGTACCCGCTTTCGAGGGGAGCGGGGATCGACGCTCCCTGGTGGGGCTGTGGGGACTGATCTCCGAGCGCTACTACGACTACTCCGGTGGGGAGGCCGTGCCCCGCCCCGTCCCCGCCCGGCTGCGCGAGGCCTCCGGGCCGCTCCGGGAGATCCTCGTCGAGGAGGTGATCACCGAGAGCGGGGACGAGACGCTCATGGAGCGCTACATGGAGGGCGGAGAACTCGACCCGGACCTTCTGATCGCCGACGTGCAGAGGGCGGTGGCCGCCGGCGGGTTCCACCCCGTGCTGGCCCTCGACACGATCCGGGGCGTGGGGGTGCGCGAGCTGCTCCGCGAGCTGCCGCTGTCCTGCCCCGACCCGACCCGGCGGCCGCTCCCCCACGTCGAGAGGCCCGATGGGAGGGAGGTCGAGGGGATGTCCTGCGACCCGGAGGGGCCGCTGGTCGCGGAGGTGCTGAGTACGGAGAACGACCCGTACGTGGGGCGGATGAGCCTGGTCCGGGTCTTCTCCGGGACCCTGGCGCCCGAGGTCGACGTCCACTTGTCCGGAGCCGTCTCCGACGAGGAGGAGCGGGCGGGCGAACGAGAGCACTCGGGTTCGCCGTTCGTCCCCGCGGGCCCGCGGGCCCTCCCGGTGGGAGAGGTGTTCGCCGGCGACCTGTGCCTGGTGTCCAAGCTGATGTCGGCCCGTACCGGGGACACCCTCTCCTCCACCGAGAGGCCCCTGCGCGTCCGTCCCTGGGCCTTCCCCGACCCGATGATGCCGGTGGCGATCGCCGCCGCGTCCTCCGCCGACGAGGATCGGCTCTCCCGAGCGGTGGCCCGTCTGGTCTCCGAGGACCCCTCCCTCCGGGTGGAGGTCGATTCCGAGACCCGCCAGATGGTCCTGTGGAGCCTGGGCGAGGCCCACTTGGAGGCGGCCCTGGACCGGTTGGAGAGCCACCACGGTGTCCGGGTGGACACCGAGGAGCCTCGGGTACCGCTCCGGGAGACCTTCACCGTGCCCGGGCAAGGGGTCGGTCGCAACGTCAAGCAGAGTGGCGGCCACGGAGAGTACGGGGTGTGCCGGATCCGGGTGGAGCCGTTGGAGTCGGGTGCCGGGCTGGAGTTCGTCGACCGGATCGTCGGTGGTGTCGTTCCGCGTCGGTACGTCCCCGCGGTGGAGAAGGGGATCCGCGCCCAGATGGCCGACGGGATCGGCGACGGGTTCCCGTTGGTCGACCTGCGCGTGACGCTGTACGACGGCAAGGCGCACGCGGTGGACTCCTCCGACATGGCCTTCCAGAAGGCCGGGAGGCTGGCGATCCGGGACGCCGCCACCACCTGCGAACCGGCGCTGTTGGAGCCTCTGGACACCGTGACCGTCGAGGTGGAGGGGTCCGATCTGGGCGCCGTCCTCAACGATCTCTCGGCGCGCCGCGGTCGCGTGGTCGGTACGGAGACCGTGGACGACGGCCGTGTGGTGGTCAGGGCCGAGGTACCGGAACTGGAGATCGTGCGTTACGCCGTCGAGTTGCGGGCCCTGTCCCACGGAACGGGGACGTTCACCCGTTCCTACCTGCGGCACGAGCGTCTTCCCGGACACCTGGAGCACCGGGTGGCCCGACCCCGTTCCGGCGACCGGGACACCTGATCTCCGGCCCCTCCCGCCTCACAGCACCCTTCCGGGTCTGGTGCGGTCGGCCAGGGCGGCGAAGCGGAACGTGTTGATCGGGTGGCTGGAGAGCAGGTTGACCAGGGTCACGAAGAACCCGGTGTCGGTCCGTGCCCGGTCGGCGATGTCGTCGAAGTCCACGTCCCGGTAGAGGTACTTGCCGGCGGCGAGGATCCGCATCCCTTGGACCCCTTCGGGGCAGTACTCGTAGGCGTGGTTGTCGGCGGTGTACTCCTGGGCCCGCCCCAGAGTGCTGCCCACCCCGGGGATCACGTTGGCCACGGACACGGCGAACTGACGCCAGAAGGAGGTGTGCCCGGCGGCGATGTGCCCCACCTCGTGGCCGATCACGAAACGCAGGGCGTCGGGGTCGGAGAGCCGACCGCCCACCTCGAACAGGTCGCTGTTGATCGCCACGTAGCGACGGAACCCGTGTCCGGAGGCGAACGCGTTGAGCACACCGTTGCCGAGCACCACGTAGGCGTCGGGAACCTGACGCATCCCGAGGCGTTCCGAGGCCTCGACCACCATCCGGTACGCCTCGGGGAACTGGTGCTCGGTGATACGCACGCCGTTGACGCGTTGTCGGGCGTAGAGCTGCCCGCGCACGAAGTACACGAGCGCGGGCAGGCTCAGCAGCAGCAGGGGTTCGTTCGGGTCTCCCGATAGGGCACGACTGACCGCCCCCGCGACGGTGAACAGGGTGACCAGGACACACCCGATGAGGATGGGCGTCTCCCTCGGGTGTCGCAGAGAGCGACGCACATGGGGGTCGCCCCATCGCCATGAGACGACCCCCATGGACCCTCAGTACCGGTAGCGGGCGTCGGGCCGGTCGTCCTCCGGCCCGGGGGGCGGAGGCGCGTCGTGCGCGCTGCCGGCCGGCGGCGGCCCTCCGTAGGCGGGGCCCGCGGGCGGGGTCGCCGGAGGCCCGGGGGGAGCCGGGGGCGCGCCGACCTCGTCCATGATCGCGGCCATGTCGGCGGACAGGGTCGACTCGTCGATCTTGTCGTCGAGCCACTCGTCCTGGATCTCCTGGTCCTGCTCCCCCATGACCGAGCGGATGTCGGACTCCCGGGTGGACTCGCCGAAGGGCTCGTCGGGCGCGGGCCAGGAGGAGGCGAGGTAGGCGCTGTCGTAGGCGTCGTTGTCGGCCGTGTAGGGCTCCGGGTCCGCGGTCGGGGCCGCCGGAGCGGAGCCGACCTGCGGGGCCGAGGGAGGCTCCTCCGGCGGGAAGGGCGTTTCCTGGGGCCCCGAGAGCGGGTCCTCGTAGGAGGGGACCTCCATGGATCCCGCGACGACCGGCGGCCCGACGGGCGCCGACGACGGCGGTTCGGCGTGGTTCTCCACCGGACCGGGGTCCTCCTGGGAGAACGAGGGCGTCTCCACGGGTTCGGGAACGCCCGGCGTCCCCTCGGGGACGGAGGTGTACTGCTCGCCCTCGCCCGTGGTGGCGCGCGGGTCGGCGACCCCCGTGGGGTCCGGCCCCACGAAGGCCGGTCCGACCGGGGCCACGTTCGGCCTGGACGGGTTCTTGTTGTCGCTGCCCAGGTAGGACAGGGCGGCCACCGTCAGGGCGGCGAGTCCGGCCCGCAGGGTGGGCTCGCGGGCGGGCGAGAAGAACGGGGAGTGGTTGCTCGGGACGTTGCCCATCTTCTCGTAGGGCGTGTCGCCGGGTGCGGACTCCCACACGTCGTGGGGGGTGGCGCCCACGAACCAGAAGACGTAGGGGATCGGCTGCGGGTCGTCGGGCAGACCGAAGCGGCAGAAGTCCTCGGTGGACGGGGAGGGGTCCGGCAGGTGGATGACGTACTCCTCGCCGAAGTAGGCGAGGTGCGCGCCGGCGACGTCGGCGGTGGCGGTCGGGTCGTTGTGGGTGACCCCGCTGCCCTGGAAACGCTCGACCTCGGGTTCGCGCCCGGCGCCCGAGGCGGCCGCCTCGGCGCGCACGACGCGCTCGATGGCCTTCTCCAGCTGGTCCGCGACGTTCTCGTTGAGCGCCCGGGTGCTGATCTCCAGGTAGGCCTCGTCCGGGATGATGTTGGCCTTGGTGCCCGCCTGGATCCGGCCGACCGTGAGCACCGCCATCTCGCTGGGGCTGATCTCACGGGAGACCACGCCCTGGAGTCGGCTGACGATGTTGGCGGCGATGAGCACCGGGTCGACGGTGGTGTGGGGCTGGGAGGCGTGTCCGCCCTCACCGTGGATGCGCACCCGGTAGGCGTTGGCGGCGCCGAGGATGATCCCGGCGCGGTGGGAGATGAGACCGGCGGGCTGCGGTCCCAGGTGCTGCCCGAGGATGACGTCGGGCCGGCCGAAGCGGTCGAACAGACCGTCGTCGATCATCCCTTGGGCGCCGTCGAGGGTCTCCTCGCCGGGCTGGGCCACGATCATGACGGTCCCGGCCCATTCCTCGCGGGTCTCCGAGAGCAGGTCCGCGACGCCGACCAGGCACGCGGTGTGCGCGTCGTGGCCGCATGCGTGCATGACGGGCACCTCGACGCCCTCGCCGTCCACCGCCTTCGCGGTACTGGCGTAGGGGAGCCCGGTCTTCTCCTCCAGGGGAAGCGCGTCCATGTCGGCGCGCAACATCACCGTGGGACCGGGGCCGTTACGGAGGATGCCGACCACGCCGGTACCACCGATGCCCTTGTGGACCTCGTAGCCGGTCCGGTTCAGCCATTCCGCGACGACGCTGGCGGTCCGTTGTTCGGCGTGGGAGAGCTCCGGGTTCTTGTGCAGGTCGACGTAGACACCCTCCACGAGCGGGAAGATCTCGTCGAGGAGTCGCATGACCACGCTTCCGTGCTGAGCGGCACGGTTCGGGTCCACCGCGTGCGGCACGGTTTCCACCGCCTTCTTCGTTCTCGTCCTGGCAGACGCTGCAAGGGGAACAGCCGCCTCGGTCAGACTATCTTCGCGGGCCTCGCCGGTTCACACCGACGCGTTCGGTTCGACACGTCGGATGATGTGGCCCATGGGCGTCTCGCTGTGAGCTATGGGTTAGGGTCTGCACACGATAGGCGACCTTCGCTCTCCTTCGTGTGAGCCCACAGGGGCCTTCTCACGCCCTGTTTCGGGCGAGGAGATCGACTCCGCGAACTTTTGCCTGATTTGCGCGAACCACTGGCACATTCCAACATGTCTCAGTAAGGTAACGGACCATGTTCGCCGCCATCACCTCTCCGGTATCCCCCCTCGCGTGCCACGCGGCGCCGGATCGGTCGGTCCTCCGGTATCGCCCGGCGACCCGACCACGTTCCCTCGGACGACGTTCGGGAACACCGCCCACACCCCGCAACCCGTGACCTCGGAGTCCCTAGTGGCCTCATCCTTGACCAGTACGACCGCCCGATCCGCGACGGATGGACCCGAGAAGACCGTCCGTCCCGAAGCGAAAGCCCCCTCGGGAGACGCACCGGGTCGTGACGCCCGCCTGGACAACGCCAAGTTCATCCTGATCGCCCTGGTCGTCGTCGGCCACGCGATCGAACCCCTCACCGACTACGGGCCCGCCGGCGCCCTCTACTACTGGATCTACTTCTTCCACATGCCCGCGTTCATCATGATCAGCGGGTACCTGTCACGCTCCTTCGACGCCTCGTCGAACCGGGTGGAGAAGCTGGTCCTGTCGCTGGCGGTCCCCTACCTGATCTTCTGGACGATCCACCAGGCCATCTACACCGTCGATCGCGGCGGACTCCCCGACTCCCTGTCGGTCCTCAAGCCGACCTGGACGCTCTGGTTCCTGGTCGCCCTGTTCCTGTGGCGTCTGAGCGTGCCCGTGTGGAACCGTCTGCGCTGGCCCGTGGCGATCGCGATCGTCATCTCGTTGTTCGCGGCCACCGCCGACCTCGGCTCCACCCTGTCGATGGGGCGCGTGCTCAGCTTCCTGCCCTTCTTCGTGCTGGGCCTGAGCCTGCGCCGTGAGCACTTCGCCCACCTGGACCGACTCTGGGTGCGGATCGCCTCCGTCGTCGTCATGGTGGCCACCGCGGTTCTCGCCGTGCCGATCTCCGAGCACCTCAGCCGGGACTGGCTGTTCTGGCGGGACAGCCTCACCGACCGGGACATCGACCCCCTCCTGCCCAGCATCGGCATCCGGTTGGCCTTCATGGGCCTCGCCCTGGCCATGACCGTCGCCGTGCTCGCGCTCACCCCCAAGCGACGTACCTGGTTCACGTCGCTCGGCGCCTACACCCTGTTCATCTACCTGGGGCACTCGGTGGTCCTGATCGTCTTCAAGGCCTCCCCCTGGTACGACGTGCTCACCGGACCGGTGGCCTTGGCCGCCACCATCGCCTTGGGCGTGGGACTCACCTTCCTGCTGTGCGCCCCCTGGGTACGCGCGTGCATGAAGTGGGCCGTGGAGCCCCAGCCGACCTGGTTCCTCCGCAGGGAGGACCGCGAGGTCCAGGGCAAGAGGACCCCCGAACGCGAGAAGGGGCCGGACCCGGCGAAGACCCCCTCTCAGGGGTGAACGCCGGGCCCGGCCCCGAGGCCGGAACCGAGGTCGTCAGCTCCCGTCGGCGGACCCCGCCGGCGGGACGGCGGCCGCTTCACGGCGACGCGTCTCGAAGCGGCGGGTCTCCTTCCACAGGCGCAGGACCAGCACCATCTCGAAGAAGGCCAACGCCAGTACGGAGAAGACCGCCACCGGGATGATCAGGCTGTCGAGCGGTGAGACGAAGGCGATCAGCACGGTCAGCGGCGCCACCACGCACAGGAACATCTCGAACTCGATCCCGCTGAACAGGTGCGGACGCACCCGATGACGCAGCAGGGCGTCCCGGACCCGGGGGTAGAACCCCTTGGGGGCCGGGGAGCCCGCGGCCGGGGCCGACGGGGCGTCGGGGCCCTCCTCGTCCTCGGGATCGACGGCGCCGCCGACCGCCTCCTCGCGCAGGCGTTCGGTGTCGCCGCTGGCCAGGGCCAGGGCCTGCCTCATCGACTTGCGGGTCTTGGCGACCTGGGCGCCGTTGAGGTAGCGCAGCAGGTCGAAGAAGACCACCACCGGCGCGACGATCAGGTAGGCGGCGTTACCGGTGATCAGCCACTGACCGATCAACAACGCCATCACACAGCCGAAGAACCGGATCCGGTCGAAGACGAAGTCGACCCAGGCCCCGAAGATCGAGCCGTTGCCCTTCAGACGGGCGATCTTGCCGTCCATACAGTCGAGCACGAAGCTCAGGTGGAACAGCAGCGCTCCGGCCACCAGCCACGCCCACCCCAGGTCGCCGGCCCACACCGGGGCGATGAAGCACAGCGCCGAGAGCAGACCCAGGACTCCGGCCCCCAGCGTGAGCTGATTGGGGGTGATACCGGTGCGGTTGGCCGTCCACACCACCAGCCGGCCGGCCAACGGGTCGACCAGGAAGACCGTCCACCAGGCGTCCTTGGCCTTGTAGGTCTCTTCCTTGACTTGCGCGAGCGTGAAACGCGACATTGCGGAGTTCTCCTGGGGCGGCCCACGACCTCGCATGCCCACGGCGCACGGCGTTCGAGCGCCGGAGAAGGGCATGGGTCAGGGCCGGGTAGAGGCGGGAATCGGGTCATCATGCCAGACCGGGGTACCTCCACGGTAATCGGCCACGGCATAATTGACAGGTAAGAGGGGGATCAACAGGGTGCCGCCGGCGACCAGCCCGCGGAGTGGTCCACCCCCTTCGGTCTCGACCGAGGTAGAGGCATTGCGTTTTCTCAACGACCAGGTCCCCAGCCAGGACCTGACCTACAGCGACGTGTTCATGGTCCCCGGCCGCAGCGCCGTGGGCTCCCGGCTCAGCGTGGACCTGTCGTCGCCGGACGGCACCGGCACCACCATCCCCCTGGTCGTGGCGAACATGACCGCCGTCGCGGGGCGCCGGATGGCCGAGACGGTCTCCAGACGTGGTGGTATCACCGTCATCCCGCAGGACATCCCCATCGAGGTGGTGTCCGACGTCATCGCCTGGACCAAGCGGCGCGACCTGGTGTACGACACCGCCATCACGCTGAACCCGACGAGCACCGTCGGTGAGGCGCTCAACCTGCTGCCCAAGCGTGCGCACAACGCCCTGATCGTCGTGGACGACGAGCGTCGTCCGCTCGGTGTGGTCACCGAGGCCGACTGCGCGGGCGTGGACCGCTTCTCCCAGCTCCGCGACGTGATGTCCGCCGAACTGCTGACCATCCCGGCGGGCACCGAGCCGCGCGAGGCCTTCGGCATCCTGCACGAGTCCCGGCACCGGCTGGCACCGGTGGTGGACGGGCAGGGCGCCCTCGTCGGCGTGCTCACCCGGACCGGCGCTCTGCGCTCGACCCTGTACACGCCGGCCGTGGACTCCGAGGGGCGTCTGCGCGTGGCCGCCGCCGTCGGCATCAACGGCGACGTCGTGGGCAAGGCCTCCGAGCTGCTGGCCGCCGGTGTGGACACCCTGGTGATCGATACCGCGCACGGCCACCAGGAGAAGATGATCTCCGCGATCGAGAAGGTCCGCGGGCTCTCGCCCGACGTGCCCATCGCCGCGGGCAACATCGTGACGGCGCAGGGGACCCGCGACCTCATCGAGGCCGGGGCCGACATCGTCAAGGTCGGCGTGGGCCCGGGCGCCATGTGCACCACCCGGATGATGACCGCGGTGGGCCGTCCGCAGTTCTCCGCCGTCCTGGAGTGCGCGGCCGCGGCCCGCGAGATGGGCGGCCACGTGTGGGCCGACGGCGGCGTGCGCCACCCGCGCGACGTGGCCCTCGCTCTGGCGGCCGGCGCCTCCAACGTCATGGTGGGCTCCTGGTTCGCGGGCACCTACGAGTCGCCCGGCGACGTCATGCGCGACGCCCAGGGACGCCAGTACAAGGAGAGCTTCGGGATGGCGTCGGCGCGCGCGGTGCGGCTGCGCACCTCCGACGACTCCCCCTTCGACCGGGCGCGCAAGGCCCTGTTCGAGGAGGGCATCTCCACCGGGCGCATGTACCTGGACGCCGAGCGTCCCGGCGTGGAGGACCTCATCGACCAGATCATCGCCGGTGTGCGCAGCTCGATGACCTACGCGGGCGCCACCACCCTGGCCGAGTTCCACGAGCGGGCCGTGGTGGGCGTGCAGAGCGCCGCCGGTTACAACGAGGGCCGTCCCGTGGAGAACGGCTGGTGACCGAGGATCGCGCCACGATCGAGTGAGGGGAGGGGGCCCGGCCCCCTCCCCTCTCCGTTTCCCGCCTCTTCCTACTTCGCCGCCCCACCGGCCTCGTGCTCCTTGCGGTACAGACCGCACAGACGGTCGGCGTGCCTGATGGGCTCGGGGATCCGGTACTTGGGGGAGACCCGCATGATGAGGTCGGCGGCCCCCTCCAGGTCGACCCGGTGGCCCACGGAGACGTAGACCGGGCGGGTCCGGGAACGGGTGCGCAGAGTGCGGCCGATCACCTCGGCCCCCTCCTCCGCGAGGGCGAAGGTGTCGTCCACGATCTCGGAGCGCCCGGCGACCATCGGGGTCCAGGAACCGCGCTCCTCGCCGGGCGGGGTGTTGCGGCCGTACAGCACGGACTTGGCGGAGCCGACCACCCGCGCGTCGATCAGCACGCCCAAGTGGCTGGCGACCCCGAACCGGCGGGGGTGCGCCAGGCCGAAACCGTCGCTGACGAACACGTCGGGGGTCAGTGACAGTCCCTCGATCGCCTTCAGGACCGGCGGCAGCTCACGGAAGGCGAAGAGACCCGAGACGTAGGGGAAGGAGGGTGTGTCGGCCACCAGGGAGGTCTCGACCACCTCCAGCGTGCGGGCGTCGAGGACGACGGCGGCCGCGGCGAGTTCGGTGTCGCCCACTCCGTAGCTGACGTCCAGTCCGCAGACGAGTTCGACCCCTTCGGCGTCGAGGGGTTCGGTACGCACCCGGTCGGCGAGCAGACGTTGCCGGACCACCGCCTCCTTGGGGTCCTCCGGCCAGTTCTCCGGGTCGTCCAGCGCAGCGGCCGCCCGTTCGGCGATCTCCGTCATGTCCTCGGTCCCCCGTCGTCTTCCTTCGTGCGTCCAGGCGCAGTCTAGGTTTTCGCGAGACGCCCCGCCGTCAGGAGCCCGTCGCGTCGGCCCCGTTGCCGGTGGCCGGGACGGTGAAGACCTCGCCGTTCGGGGGGAGACCCACCCCGGTCCAGGTGAAGGGGAGCCCGGCGGCCCACTTCGGGTTCGCGTCGTCCATGAGTTGGAAGTGCAGGTGGGGCTCGCTGGAGTTGCCGGAGTTCCCGCACAGGCCGATCGGCGTGCCCTTCTCGACCCGGTCTCCGACCCGCACGCTCGCGGAGCCCCGACGCAGGTGGGCGTACAGAGCGTGGACGCCGTCCCCCAGATCGAGGATCACGTGGTTGCCGAGGACGCGGCGCGGGCCTCCCAGGGAACGGGCGAGCCCCTCCAGCATCAGGTAGGCCAGACCGGGATAGGTGTCGCGGCCTCGGTGGTCGCGTTGTCCGTCGTCGACGTGGACGACCGTGGCGTCGGCGACGGCGAGCAGCGGCTCACCGAAGGACGGATAGGCGGTCGCGGGGCGTCCGATCGGGCTCCAAGGGGAGGCGTCCTCACGCCCCTCGACCACGAGGACATCGATCGCGTAGGCCTGTCCGAGCCAGCGGACCCCGTGGCTGGGCACCTTGTCGGCCGGACCGTTCAACGCCTGCCAGGCCCCTCGGACCGGAGGGCCCACCTCCACGGGGGCGGAGGGCTCACGACGCACGGCCATCCGGTCGGCGCTCCAGGTGCACAGTACCGACGTCCCCCAGATCACGAAGCCGATCAGGGCCAGGAGGAGGGGCGAGTGATCGGGAACCGGGACATCGGTGAGCCAGGCGACGATCAGCGCCAGCAGCACGACCATGTACAGCAGGAAGAGTCTCGTCGTCGCCGATCCGATCCCGCGCAGTGTTCTCTCCCGCATGGCCGCTCCCCGCTGTCGATGTGACGTCACTCCTACACCTTCATTATTACGAGATTACGTATTTTTTCAAATTACACGAAGAACCTGGCAAGCGCCCCGTCAAATCCCGATTCGGATCCCCCCTGCCCCTGGAGCGCCTCTTTGTGCCGGAGGCCACAGGGCCCAACGCTCAGGAGCACCGACTCCGGGGAGTACCGTGGACCCGGAATTTGTACTGACCGGTCAGTTCAAAAAGGGAGGCCGCTAAGGATGCGTCGGGCCACCGGAGCACGTGTGCACGCCGAGGACGTCACACTCACCACCCGAGAGGGCCCCGTCTACACGGGGATCGACTTCACCGCGCGCCCAGGAACGCTCACCGTCTTCCAGGCCGATTCCGGCGGTGGACGCAGCGCCCTGTTGCTCACCCTCACCGGGAGGATGCGCCCCAGCCGGGGCACCCTGCACGTGGACGGCTTCTCCCTCCCGAAGCAGGCCCGCAAGGTCCGTCGAATCAGCTCTCTGGGGCTCATGAACGACGTCAACGACCTCGACGAACGCCTCCGGGTCCGCGAGCACCTCTCCGAGGCACGCCTGCTGCGCCTGCGCCCCTCCGCCCGTTCCGTGGCGGACGAGGCCATGGAGGCGGTCGGACTGGCCGACCTGGACCGCAAGACCCTGATCAAGGAACTCCCCCTGCCCGAACGCAGGCGCCTCGGCATGGCCCTGGGACTGGTCTACGAACCCCGCCTCCTGGCCGTCGACGACGTCGACGGCGGCCTGAGCGGCGAGCATCAGGCCGAGATGTGGCGCACCCTCAAGGACCTCTCCGAGGAGGGACTGACCGTCATCGCCACCTGCGCCGACGCCCGCGAACTCGGCACCGTGGCCGACGACGACACCCAGGGCCCCATCCCCATCCACCAGGGAGAGGCCCCCGAAAGCACCGAGGACGAAGGCGTGATCGGCATCTCCGACCTGCTCCACGGCGAGAAGGACGACACCGACGGCGACAAGAGGAACGGCCGTAAGGGAGGCGCCCACCGTGCCCAGAGCTGACAGAGCCCCTCGCTACCGCTTCCTCGCCGTCCCCCGCCTCGGACTGCTCACCATGCGGTCCTTCCTGCGCTCGCCGCTGCCCACCGCGGCGCTGGCCGCCCTCATGCTCATCCCCCTGCTCTACTCGGGGATGTACCTGTGGTCCTTCTGGGACCCCTTCGACCGCATGGAGCACCTGCCGGTCGCCCTGGTCAACGAGGACACGGGGGCCGAGGTCGACGGGGAGGAGGTCGACATCGGCGGGGAACTGGCCGACACCCTGTTGGAACGCGGCGACCTCGACTGGCACCTGGTCGACGCGGCCGAGGCCGCACGAGGCCTGGACGACGGCGACTACTACGTCACCCTCACCATCCCCTCGCACTTCAGCCAGGCCCTCACCTCACCCTCCCGAGACCGTGAGAACCCCACCCCCGCCCTCCTGGTCGCGAACTACAACGACTCCAACAGCTACATCGTCCGGCAGTTGGCGGGCAGCGCCTTCAAGGAGATCCGCGAGACGGCGGCGAGCACCGCCATCGGCGACTATCTGGACCAGATCTTCCTCGGCTTCAACGAGATCCACGGCAAGACCGAGGAGGCGGCCGACGGCGCCGGACAACTCGCGGACGGGGCGGGCGACGCCGAGAGCGGCTCCGGCGAGCTCTCCGAGGGCATCGGCGAGGCCCACACGGGCGCCGGTTCGCTCAGCGGCGGACTCTCCGAGCTGTACTCGGGCTCCGAGGAGCTGGCCGAGGGCGCGGGCAGCGCCTCGGACCAGGTCTCCGCGAAGGTCGAGCGACTGGACGAGCTCGCCGACGACCTCCTCCCCCGCCTGGAAGAGGACATCCCGGACATCCAGGCGCGCGCCGAGACCATCGCCGACGTCACCGACGGCGTCTCCCAGGCCCTCACTCGACTGCCGGAGGAGATCGACGTGAGCGGCATGGAGGCGGTCGACGGACGTCTCGACACGTTCTTGGAGGAGAACCCCGACCTGGAGAAGGACCAGCCCGACCTGTACGCGCTGCTGACCGACCTGGACGACGCGATGGGCACCGCCCTGTCCGTGGCGGGGTTCGTCAACGACAACCGGGACGAGATCGACTCCACCGCCGCCGAGGCCGCCGCGCTGAGCGAGAGGGCGGTCGAGGTCGCCGACGACCTGCCGAACACCGTGAGCAAGGCCGAGGACGCCCGCGACCAGATCGACGCCCTGGCCGAAGGCCTGGAGGAACTGGCCGAGGGTTCCCGGAAGATCCGGGACGGCCTCTCCGACGCCTCCAGCGGTGCGAGCGACCTCGACAGCGGACTGGGCGAGCTCAGCGGCGGCGCCGACCGTCTGCACGACGGTCTGGGCGACCTGTCCTCCGGCTCCGAGGAGTTGGCCGACGGACTCAACGACGGCGTCGACGAGATCCCCACCTACTCCGATTCCGGCCGGGCCGACGCCGCCGACATGATGAGCGAGCCGGTCCGTTTGGACAGCGAGGTGGACAACGAGGTGCCCAACTACGGCACCGGCTTCGCCCCGTTCTTCGTGCCCCTGTCCCTGTGGGTCGGCGCGATGGTGGTGTTCATGGTGCTGCCGGCCCTGTCCAACCGGGGTCTGGCCTCCTCCTCTCCGTCCTGGCGCGTGGCGCTGGCCGGCCGTATGGTCCCGATGATGCTCGGTTGGGCGCAGGTGCTGGTCATGATGGGCGTGCTGCACGTGGGCCTGGGACTGGAGTCACGGAACTGGCCACTGATGCTGGCGTTCCTGCTGCTCACGGCATCCGCCTTCGCCGCCACCGTCCAGTTCCTCACCGTGCGGTTCGGTGCGGCCGGACGGGTCATCGCCCTGGCTCTGCTGGTGCTCCAGTTGACCTCGGCGGGCGGTACCTATCCGATCGAGACCAGCCCGACCTTCTTCCAGGCGATCGCCCCGTACCTGCCCCTGCACTGGGGGGTGACCGCCATGCGGCACCTCATCGGCGGCGGTGACATGAACGTGGTCGCGCAGGCCTTCGGCGTCATGGGTCTGTGGCTGGTGGTCCCACTGCTGCTGACCTGGCTGGCCGTGGCCCGCAAACGCGTCTGGTCGATGTCCACCCTCTACCCCGCCTTGAAGGTCTAGAGAGGAACGGCGTCCTTCGGACCGTGTTCCTCCGGTGTCGGTCGCACCGGCACCGGAGGAACCGAACAAAGGACGTCCTCCGAACAAAGGGCACAATGGAGCCGATGAACATGAGGACCCCCACCCCGGAGAAGCCCGTCGGCGGCCGCCGCGAGGCGACCCGACGCAAGTTGTTCGACGCGGCCGTCACCCTGATCTCCGAACAGGGTTACGGCTCCACCACCGTGGACGAGATCGCCGAGCGGGCCGGGGTCGCCAAGGGCACGGTCTACTACAACTTCGGTGGCAAGGACGAGCTCTACGCCGCCCTCATGAAGTGGGGCGTGACCCGGCTGGCCGACACCCTGCGCGAGGCGGTCCCAGCACCCGGAATGGAGCCCCGTCGGGCACTGACCGAGGTGCTGCGCGCCGGGGTCGTGTTCATCGGCACCCACGAGGCCCTGGCCCGGCTGTTGATGGCCGAGGCCTGGCGCACCAACCGCTCCTGGTACGCCACCGTCCGGCAGATCCGCACGCAGGCGATCGGGGTCATCACCGAGCGTCTGGACGTCCTGGTCGAACGCGGTCTGACCCGGCCGGACCTGGACACATCGCTTGCGGGATCGGCTCTGTTCGGCATGGTGGTGACGGTGGCCCTCGACTGGCGGACCCTGCAACCCGAACGCCCGATCGAGGAGATCCACACCACCCTGGCGCACATGGCCGACGGTCTGATCGGTTCCCCCGCCTCACCGCGTTGAGCGCCCGGCCCGTCCCGAACATCCCGGAGAGGACCCCCTTGCCATGGCCGATCTGTACCCTCTGCTCCCCCTGATCGCCGGCGCGATCCTGCTGTGGATCGTCATGCGCGACACCCGTCTGGAACTACGCCTGGTCCGGCACGGCGTGCGTGCCAAGGGAAGGGTGATCGGCTACCACGAGACGTCGGTCGCCTCACGCATGATCGTGCAGTTCCAGACCGAGGAGGGCAAGGAGGTGCACGCCGAACACGAGAACACGGGTTGGACCGCCTCCCGGGCGGGCGAGATCGTCACCGTCTCCTACGACCCCGATCT
Organism: Nocardiopsis alba DSM 43377; assembly: GCF_000341225.1. Classification (GTDB taxonomy): domain Bacteria; phylum Actinomycetota; class Actinomycetes; order Streptosporangiales; family Streptosporangiaceae; genus Nocardiopsis; species Nocardiopsis alba. The sequence continues at coordinate 163,645 of NZ_ANAC01000017.1, read as the reverse complement.
TCCCGAGCGGGCCCGGATCGTCGCCGCCCCCTGGTTGAGTCACTGGGTGCGCGGGCTGTTCGGCGGGCTCGGTCTCGCCCTGGTGGCGGCGGGGCTGTTCCTCGGCTACCTGCACTGGAGCGACCTGGCCGCGCCGCTCTCCGAGGATCGGGGGACGACCCGTCTCCTCCCCGTGTGAACGTTCGGAAGGGCCCCGTGGACATCACGGGACCCTTCCTCGCCCACGTGGGGCCCGCACCGTTCAGACGGAGGCCGGGGCCCGTGTCTCCGGAGGCGAATAGCGCACCAGGCGGCCGGGAAGGGCACCGTCGATGGTGGAGCGGGTGCGCACCCTGACCCCGCAGAGCAGGTCGACCAGACCGGTACCGTCCGGACGGACCACCGCGGCGGAGGCGTGCACGGCGACCACGGCCAACGCCCACCAGCCGTGGCCCGAGGCGATGAGCAGGACCACCGGTAGGGACAGCAGCGCGGTCCGGGCCAGGACCAGGTGGCGCCCGGCCGGGCGGGACATGGAGCGTTCGGTCAACGCGAGGTGCACGGCGGCGCGCCCCGGCGAGCAGCGGTCACGACGGAGCATGGGCACCAGGACCCCGAGGAGCAGGGCGACGCCCGAGAGCACGGCGATCCGCGCCCGGGCCTCGAGATCCGACGGGACCGGACCGTAGACGGCGATCAGGGCGAGGACCAGCTGCGATCCGAACCACCACGCCCCCAGGTCCAGGAGAGTGCCCAGAGCCCGCCGGAGGAGGTCGGGCGCGGCCCGGTCGGGGACCGCTCCGGGCCAGGACCGGTGCGGACCGTACGGCCACAGAGTCGGGACCCAACGGGCCAGGAGCCAACCGAGCAGGACCCCGGCCACGGCGACCCCGGTGAGTTCGGGCGCGTCCACGTTGTAGGAGCACGGGTACAGGCCCAGGACCCCGGTGGCGCGGATCGCCGTCACCGCCAGTGCCAGGGCGGTGCCCAGGGCGAGCGTGACCAGGAGTCCGCGACGGAATCGGGCCCGGGCCAGGATCCCCACCGGGAGGAAGAGCCCGAGGGTCAGGGCGATCGAACGCGGATCCGGTGGCGGGGCGGCCTCGGGGACGACCGGGCAGAGCCCGTCGATGGAGGCGGGCAACGGCCAGACCGCGTAGGCGACCAGGCCGGCGCCGACGAGGAGCGCGGCCCGTGTGAGCGTCCCCGACCAGCCCGTCGGGCGTCCATAGCGGCGATGCTGGCCGTTCAGATAGAGGGCGGCGCCGATCACCGTCAGCAGTGGTACGGCCGCGACCGCCACGTCGATGGCCGCCTGTCCGCCGCCGAACGGTTGCCCCATCACGTCTCCTCCCGATTCGGCCTGTTCCGCGCCGTAACGCTAGTACGGCCGGAACCCGTGTGTGCGGGGAACCGGGATTCGGGTCCCGATCCGTTCCCGAGACCCCGCCGTTCAGGGGCGATAAGGAAGCAAGATCCACCTATACGGTCACATGTGAAGTTCGTCCTATGGCTTTCCATAACACCGACCCCACAGGGCACAGCAAGCCCCAGAGCTGCACTTCTATGAACATTCCACCAGTTCATGGCAGACTGCCTACGCCCCCGGATAAACCGGCGTTTCCCAGCCGAGATACGATCCCCCACGCCGAAAAGACCCGCCAGTGGTCACCCCGGCGGCGAATCCGCGTCACCCCGTCCGGGAGGAACGCGGTGTCCGGGCGGGAGTCCGCGTACCCGTCCCCCGTCGCCATCGGCGACCGGGCGACCACGGATCCGGCTCCCCGTAAGACCTCATGACGCGGATCGACAGGAGCACCGTGCAGGAAGTACCGAAGAAACGTGGGCGGACGATCACCGCCCGTATCCGCGCCATGGTCACGATCCCCACGGCCGCCCTGATCGCGCTGTGGCTGATCCTCACCGTCGCGCTCGGTGGCGAAGCGGTCTTCCGACTCCTCCGTGCCAAGGCCACCCACGAACTGGTCACCCCGGCCGCGATCGGTCTGGTCGACGCGATGACGGAGCGGTCGGCGACGATCGCCTACATCGAGAACCCCGACGACGCCGACCTGACCCAGCGCCTCACCGAGGCCCGCCACTCCACCGACGAGTCCCTCGGCACGGTCGTCTCCGAGCTCATCACCTTCGTGGACATCGCCCCCGAAGAGGCGGGCATGCACATCGAGATGCTGTACGACATGTACCAGGACGTCGACGAGATCCGAGAGGCCGTCGACTCCGGGAACGCGAGCCGTGACGACGTCCTCGACTACTACAACGAGCTGGTCCTGCACGGCGCCGACAGCTTCGACAGCCAGGGGCGTCTGAGCAGCGACGGCGGCCCCTCCGTCAACCCCAGCTTCACCGCGGTCTACATGTTCCGCGCGGTGGACGCCTTCTCACGTTCCGACGCCCAGCTCTCCCGGGCCTTCGCCACCGACGAACTCTCGGTCGAGGACCAGCGCGAGTTCACCCGTCTGGTCGGCACCTACCAGGCCTTCCTGGACGCCAACGCCGGCTACCTGGGCGGCCCCGGTCAGGCCGAGCGGTTCGAAGCGGTGCTGGACGGCCCCGAGTACGCCTCGCTCCTCGAGATGCAGGAGCGGATCACGGAGCGCGAGGTCTCCTCCGAGACCATCACCGATCCGGTCACCCTGGCCCCTCAGACCGTCGACGACCTGTCCATGCCGGTGGACCGGGACGAGTGGGACGCGGCCTACGGCCACGTCCTGTCCGAGCTCACCGACATCGGCGCCGATGAGGCCCGTTACGCGGCCTCCCTGACCACCGAGGGCGCCAACCGGTCCGTGCTGATCGCTCTCGGCGGCAGCCTCGGCGTGGCCGCCGTGACCGGACTGGCCTTCTACCTGGCCCGCCGTTCCTCGCGCAACCTCACCGACCGTCTCCTGGCCCTGCGCGACCAGTCCCAGGACCTGGCCGAGAAGCGTCTTCCCGCGATCATGGAGCGCCTGCACCGCGGCGAGCGCGTCGACACCGGCGCCGAACTGCCCGAGCTCCGGGCGGAGGACGACGAGATCGGCGACGTCGCCCGCTCCTTCAACACCGCCCAGCGCGCGGCGGTCGAGGAGGCGGTCCAGCAGACGGAGCTGCGCCAGGGCGTCAACCGCGTCTTCCTGAACATCGCGCACCGGAGCCAGACCCTCGTCCACCGACAGCTCCGCCTGTTGGACCGGATGGAGCGCGAGCAGGAGGATCCCGAGCAGCTCGCCCAGTTGTTCAAGCTGGACCACCTGGCGACCCGTTCGCGGCGTAACGCCGAGAACCTGCTGATCCTCGGTGGCGAGGCGCCCGGACGTACCTGGCACCGCCCGATGCCGCTGATCGACGTCCTGCGCGGCGCGATCTCCGAGTCCGGCGACTACACCCGCGTCAAGCGCGAGCGCATCGCACGCGTCGACCTCAACGGTCCGGCCGTCGCCGACGTCATCCACCTGGTCGCCGAGCTGGTCGACAACGCCGCGATGTTCTCGCCCCCGCACACCAACGTGCGTCTGAGCAGCGAGTCCGTGCCCAACGGCGTGACCGTCGAGATCGAGGACCGCGGTCTGGGCATGTCCGACGCCGAGTTCGCGTCGGCCAACGCCCTGCTGTCCGAGCCGCCCGAGTTCGACGTCATGCGTCTCAACGAGAAGATGCGCCTGGGCCTCTTCGTCGTCTCGCATCTGGCCCACCGTCACGGCATCGGTGTGCACCTGCGCCCTTCCCCCTACGGCGGCGTTCTGGCCATCGTCCTGCTGCCGCAGGAGCTGATCTCCGGGGATCGTGCCCCTCTGCCCGCCTCCGACGAGACCGAAGAGGACATCTGGGAGGTCCGCGAGATCGTGGACCGCACCCCCGAGGCCGCTCTGACGGACGGCGCGCCCTCGTCCTCCGAACCGGCCGGAAAGCCGGTCCTGACCTCGGTGACCACCACTCCGAGCGCCCCCGACCAGGGGAGCGACCTCCTCGGCGGGAGCACCGAGGACCGTCCCCCGCTGCCCACCCGCACCTCCCGGATCAGCGCGGTGCCCGACCGTCCGAAGACCTCGACCCCCTCCCCCGAGCCGGCCGCGCCCGCTCCGAAGCGCCCGAGGGACTCCGAGCCCTCTCCCGAGAACACCACCCCCGAACCCGCCGCCCTGCCCGTCCAAGAGGCGGAGCGGACCGAGAGCGGCCGTCCGCCGCTGCCCAAACGACGTCCCCAGGAGAACCTCGCCCCCCAGTTGGCCGGCGACCCCGCCGGCGAGGGCGGGAGCGGGCCCGCGTCCGGTGCCCCGGGCAAGGCCTCGTCCCCGCTCGACAGCTCGGAACGGCTGGCCCGCCTACGCCGCAACATGTCCGCCTTCCAGAAGGGCACGGACCGTGGACGGCGTGAGAGCAGGCAGAAGACCAACGACACCGACAAGGACGCTTAACCGTGACCAGTACCGAAAGCGCAGGCGGGAACGCCGCGGGCCGGAAGAACATCGACTGGCTGCTCGATGAGCTGCTGGAGCGGGCCGTCGGCTCCCGGCACGCGATCGTCCTCTCCGCCGACGGCCTGTTGATCGGCCGCTCCGAGAGTCTGGAGAAGGAGGACGCCGAGCACCTGTCCGCCGTGGCCTCCGCCTTCCAGAGCCTGGCCCGCGGCACCGGCCGCCACTTCGGCGGCGGCGAGGTGCTACAGACCGTCGTCGAGATGGAGAGCGCCTACCTCTTCGTCACCGGGGCCGGGCGCGGTGCCTGTCTGGCCGTCCTCGCCGAGGAGAGCGCCGACGTCGGTCTCATCGCCTACGAGATGAACGTCCTGGTCGACCAGGTCGGCCGTTATATGGACGCCGCTCCACGACATGAGAGCGCCACCCGGGAAGCCACTCGCTAGGGGTCGATATGCAAGAGCATGACGAGTTCGATCCGAACGATCCACGGCACGGTCTCGAGCATCGTGACCCGATAGACGGGTTCGACGACGACACCGGTGCCGGAGAGGACGACCGACTGGTCCGGCCCTACGTCATCGCGCAGGGCCGCGACCACGCCGACAGCGTCCGCCTGGACATGATCAGCGTGGTGATCGCGGCCAAGCGCGCCGAGGTCGACGAGTTGGCGCTCGAACCGGAGCAGCTCCGCATCCTGGAGCTGTGTCGTCGCCCCCAGTCGGTGGCCGAGGTGTCCGCTCACCTGGACATCCCGGTCGCCGTGGTCAAGGTCCTGCTCAGTGACCTTCTCAACCGCGGTCTGGCCTTGGCCCGCGCCCCCTACACAGCAAAGAGCCCGGTGAGCCGGGACGTACTCCAGGCGGTTCTCGATGGCATCCAGAGACTTTGACCCCGTCGCCGAGGCCCCGGTCCCCTCGGCGCTGAAGATCCTGATCGCCGGTGGCTTCGGCGCCGGGAAGACGACACTCGTGGGGTCGGTCAGCGAGATCGCCCCGCTCAGCACCGAGGAGGTGATGACCGAGGCCAGCTACGGGGTCGACGACCTGTCCGGGGTGGAGTCCAAGACGACCACCACGGTGGCGTTGGACTTCGGTCGGATCACCATCAACGAGAGCCTGGTGCTGTACCTGTTCGGAACACCCGGCCAGGAGCGCTTCTGGTTCATGTGGGAGGAGCTCTCGGAGGGCGCCCTGGGCGCGGTCGTCATCGCCGACACGCGCCGGTTGGAGACCTGCTTCGCCTCGGTGGACTTCTTCGAACGCCGGGACGTGCCCTTCGTGGTGGCGGTGAACTGTTTCGAGGGCGCCCACAGGTACGCGCCGGACGAGGTCCGGGAGGCGTTGAGCCTCAGCCCGGAGACCCCGGTGGTGCTGTGCGACGCGCGGGATCGGGCATCGGCCAAGGAGGTCCTGCTGTCCCTGGTGAACCGGGTCGCCGAACGCGTCGCCGCCTGAACCGCTCCGTCCGGGTCCGGGGCGTCGACCTTTCACGCCATCGTTCCACGAGGTGTGACGGTGAAGGGCGGGCGGGGATACAGAGGACGAGAAGGAGAACATTCGGGACACGGTTCGGGATGTTCGAGGGTACGAAGCGCCTTCCTCTCCTGTACACGAAGGCCTCCCCGGTAAAGTGCGGGGCGGCGAAACGCCCATGGAGTGGTGTTTCACGTACCCGACGACCCTGGACCCGTCTCGGGCGGGTCCGGACGAAGGTGGAGTTCCCATGAAGCGTTTCGAATGGCGCGACAAGATCCGCACACTGGACGCCGAGGAGGACTACGAGGAGATCGTCCGCATCCTGTCGACCCGGGAGTTCCCCTGGGACATCGAGCAGGCCTTGGGGCTGGCCCTCTACCGCACCTACGCGGTTCCGAGCATCGGCGAACTCCTCGGCGGCACCCGTGAGTTCACCGCGCGCCCCCAACACCGCTACGACGACACCGTGCTCATCCTCAACGACATCCTGGAGCACGGCTTCGAGCCCGGCCGCGGCCGTGACGCCCTGCGCCGGATGAACCAGATGCACCGCTCCTACGAGATCTCCAACGACGACTACCGGTACGTGCTGAGCACCTTCGTCGTCATGCCGGTCCGCTGGCTCAACGACTACGGCTATGGCTGGCGACGACTGAGCGACCACGAGATCGCCGCCTCCACGAACTACTACCGCAAACTCGGCAGGCACATGGGGATCAAGGACATCCCTGAGACCTACGAGGAGTTCCGCGAACTCATGGACTCCTACGAGGCCGAGCACTTCGCCTACACCGAGGGCGGACGCGCGGTCTCCGACGCCACCCTCGACCTCATGGTCGACTTCTACCCCGCGTGGCAGCGGCCGCTGGTCCGCCCCTTCACCAAGGGGCTGCTGGACGACAGCCTGATCCGGGCCTTCCGCTACCCCGAGCCGTCCGCCTTCTGGCGCAGGGCCGGGGACGTCGCGCTCAAGGCCCGCGCCAAGGTCGTGCGCCGGATGAGGCCGCGCGAGGAACCGAAGTGGGCACGTTCCAGCTCCAACGTCCGCAGCTACCCCGACGGCTATCACCCCTCCCGGATCGGGACCTTCCCGAAGGGCTGCCCGATCCCCCACGACATGCTCACCCGGGAGGTGCCCGGAACCGGCGCCCACGTCCCCGCGCCCGGCCAGGCCGTCGCCCCCGCGACGTCCGACCCCTCGGGCGACGCGACCACCGGCGCGCGATAGGCGCCCCCGACCCCTTTCCCGGGCCGGACCCTCATCGATACGGCCCACGCCCCCACGAGCGGTCCCCCGTTGTCCATCGCCCCCTCTTCCCCTGAAGGACCCCAGAATGAAGCGTTTCGACTGGCGCGACGAGATCCACCGCCTCGACGCCGAGGCCGACTGCGTGCGCATCGTCCAGATCCTGACCTCCCACGAATTCCCGTGGGACATGGGCAGGGCTCTGGGGATCGCCCTCTACCGCACCTACGCGGTCCCGAGCATCGGCGAACTCCTCGGGCGGACGGACGAGTTCACCGGAAAGACCCAGAAACGCTACGACGACACGGCCCTCATCCTCGGCAACATGATGCGGTACGGGTTCGAGCCGGGTAAGGGCCGCGACGCCCTGCGCCGGATGAACCAGATGCACCGCTCCTACGACATCTCCAACGACGACTACCGATACGTGCTGAGCACCTTCGTCGTCATGCCGGTCCGCTGGCTCAACGACTACGGCTACGGCTGGCGACGACTGAGCGACCACGAGATCTCGGGGATCACCAACTACTACCGCAAGCTCGGAAAGTACATGGGGATCAAGGACATCCCCGAGACCTATGAGGAGTTCCGCGACCTTCTCGACACCTATGAGAAGGAGAACTTCGCCTACACCGAGGGCGGACGCGCGGTCTCCGACGCCACCCTCGACCTCATGGTGACGTTCTATCCGCCACGCGTGTCCGGTCTGGCCCGCAAGTTCTCGATGGCGATCCTGGACGACTCGCTCATCCGGACCTTCCGGTACGACCCGCCCGGTCGGGGCTGGCGCAAGGGCGCCGACATCGCCCTCAAGCTGCGGGCCAAGGTCGTGCGCCGGATGAAGCCGCGCGAGGAACCGCTGTGGGCGGACCTGAACCCGAACATCCGCAGCTACCCCGACGGCTACGACATCGACAAAATGGGCACCTTCCCGGCCACCTGCCCGGTCCGGCACAACGTGGACCCCGTGGCCCACGAGGAGCTGTACGGCGCGGAGGGGGACCGTCCCCGAGAGGCCGCGTCCTCGGGGGCCGACGCCGAGGCGTCCGAGGCCGCGAAGGCCGATGATCGCGTGTGAGCACCGCCCCCGACACCCCCGTCGGAGCCGCTCCGCTGCCTCGCTCGGTGCACGCCTGGTACGGCAGCGGCGCGGTGGCCACGGGGATCTTCAACACCGTCCCCGGACTGCTGCTGCTCATCTACCTGACCGACACCCTGGCCGTCGGTCCGGCGGTGGCCGGGGCGGTGATCTTCCTACCGAAGATCGCCGATCTCCTGATCAGCCCCTACATCGGCGTCCGGTCAGATCGGACGCGTTCCTCCTGGGGGCCGCGTCGGCCGTGGATGCTCGCCGGAGCGGTGACCCTGCCGGTGCTCTTCGCGGCGCTGTTCTTCGGCCCCCCGCTCCAGGGGAACGCCGCCGCCGTCTACGTCGCGGTGCTGTTCGTGCTCGCGGCCCTGGCCTCCTCGATGTTCCAGGTGCCGCACGCGGCCATGCCCGGTGAGATCACCTCCGACTACCACGAACGCTCCACCTTCAACACGTGGCGGACCGCGTTCGTGGGGTTGGCGCTGATGTTGGGCGGGGCGCTGGCCCCGGTACTGCAATCCGCCCCCGAGGACCCGGTGACGGGCTACCGTCTGATGGGCCTGGCCATGGGCGCGGTCATCCTGTTCGCCATGCTCGGCAGTGTGATCGGTACCCGTCGGGCGCCGCGCCCGGCCTTCCCCGCGCGCACCGAGAACATCCTCGGCCAGCTGCGTTCGGCCTTCTCGCACCGTCACTTCCGGGTGTTGTTCCCGGCCAACCTGCTCATGGGCGTGGCGAGCGGGACCATGGTGGCCGGGGTTCCGTACGTGACCGCCAACGTGATGGGCGAGCCCGCCTACACGAGCATCCTCATGGTGTGCGTACTGGTGCCGCTGATCGCCACGGCCCCCCTGTGGAAGCGCCTGTCGGTCCGGTCGGACAAGCGGAGCGCCGCGGGCCTGTCCGCCGTCGTGTTCGCGATGGGCGGCCTCGGCCTCCTGTTCATCCCCGTGTGGGGTGTCCCCGGGGCCGTGTTCTCCTCCGTGCTGGTGGGCATCGGGCTGTCCGGTGTCCACCTGCTCCCCTGGTCGATGCTGGCCGACTGTCTGGCCACCGACGACGGCTCCGGTCGCCGCCAGAGCGGCGTGCTGTCCGGGGTCTGGACCGCGGGCGACGCGCTGGCCCAGGCCATCGGCACCGGCCTGCTCTCGCTGTGCCTCGCGGTGAGCGGGTACGTGGAGTCCGGCGCCGGGGAGGTCGTCCGGCAGAGCGACTCGGCGCTGCGCGGCATGCTGATCGGCAGCACCCTGCTGCCGGCCCTGGTCATGCTCTCCTGCCTGATCCCACTGATGTTCTACCGGCTCACCCGGGAGCACCTCCCCGAGGCCTCCGGCCCGGAGGGTCCCTCCGAGGGGTCCGAGGTCGTGGGGGTCTGACCCTCCCCCGGTGGTCCCGACCGGGGACCACCGGGGACCGTCGGAGAGCGCCTCAGCGGCCCAGACGGCGCCAGAGAGGGCGGGGCAGCAGGCTCAGAGCGGTGAAGAGCGGGCGCAGGACGGGCGGGGCCCACACCGTGCCGGCCCCACTGCGCAGCCCTCGGACGGCGACGTCGGCGACCTGTCCGGGCGTGGCCGGGAAGGGGGCCGGCTCCACATGGGCGGACATCCGGGTGGCCACGTAGCCGGGCCGGACCACCAGGACGCGCGCACCGGACCCGTGCAGGGAGTCCGCCAGCCCCTGGGCGAAGCCGTCCAGCCCCGCCTTGGCGGATCCGTAGACGAAGTTGGCCCTGCGTACCCGGACCCCGGCCACGGAGGACAGGACCATCAGCGTGCCGTGCCCCTGCTCTCTCAGCCGGGCGGCGACCGCCAGCCCGCTGGAGACATGACCGGTGTAGTTCACCGTCGCCGCCCGGGCCGCTTCGACCGGATCCGCCTCGTACGCGGACTGCTCTCCGAGCACCCCGAAGGCGTCCACGACCACGTCCAGGTCGCCGACCAGGTCGACGGCGGCGGCGATGGTCGCGGCGTGGGTGTCGACCGCCTCTGCGTCGAAGTCCAACGAATGGACGTTCGCCCCCGTCACCGTCAGAGTCTCGGGCGGGTCCGTGACCCCGCCGCGCGCGGCCAGCACCACCTCTCGGGCGCCTTCGAGCAGAAGCCGTTCGACCACGGCCAGACCGATCTCACTACGGCCTCCGAGCAGTAGGACACTGCGCACACCTCCCAGGGAGTCGCGCATGGGGGCCACCTTCCTTCCTCATCGGGTCGAGGGCTCTCAGACGAGTTCGAGTCGGCGGGCCAGGTCGGAGACGAGCACCCCACCGGGGTCGACCCGTTCGCGTACCTTCCGCCAGGCCGGCAGCTCCGGATACATGGCGTGCACGACCTCGGCGCTCGCCCGACCGTCCTTGGCCAGGTACAGCCGGCCTCCCGCCGCCAGCACCCGTTCGTCGAACCCGCGCAGGAGGCGGGCCAGACCGGGGTGGTCGACCGGCAGATCCATGGCGAGCGTCCACCCGGGCCGGGGGAAGGAGAGCGGACCCGGGGTCGGGTCCCCCATCCGTTTGAGGACCGCCAGGAACGAGGGGGCGCCCGTTCGCGCGAGATCCTCGACCACCGCCCGGAGCGTGTCCTCCTCGCCGAAGGGGACGACGAACTGGTACTGGGCGAACCCTCGTGGACCGTACAACCGGTTCCACCCCTCCACCGCGTCCAAGGGGTGGTGGAAGGCGTCGAGCGGTCGGATCCGTCCTCGCCGGCGGCGAGGAGCCGCATTGTAGTAGGCCGTGTTGAACGCCTGCGCCGTCCACCGGTTGAGCAGGCCGGACGGCGCCCATCGCGGGGCCGCCGGCGCGGACCTCGGTCGAACCCTCCAGGGCTCGTCCCGCAAAGGGGCGGGCAGATCGGTACGAAGGGCGTGGCGTGCCCGGGTGACGATCCCCCGTCCGGTGTCGCCGCCCCTGGCCAGCAGGTCGATCCATCCGACCGTGTACCGGTGGCCCCGGGGGCCGTCCCCCATCAGCTCCAGGGTGGCGTCGAGGTCTCCGGTGCGATCGATGTCCACCATGACGTGGGACGTCTCGACGGGGCGCACCGCGACGGTGGCCGAGGTGATGACACCGGTGAGCCCCATACCGCCGACCGTGGCGTGGAAGAGGTCGACGTCGCCGCGGTCGGGACCGAGTTCGAGGAGCTCCCCGAGCGGGGTCGCCAGGGTCAGGGAGCGCACATGGGCTCCGAGGGAGGAGTCGATGTGGTGGTTCTTGCCGTGGACGTCGGCGGCGATCGCCCCGCCCAGGGTGACGTGCGCGGTGCCGGGCACGACCGGGAGGACCCGCCCATGACGCAGCAGGTACGTCGTGAGACGGCGCAGGTCGATCCCGGCGGGCGCGGTGATCTCGTCCCGCTCCGTGTCCAGGCGGAGCGGCCCGGTGAGCGAGGAACAGTCCAGGACGAGTCCGCCCGCGGACTGGGCGGCGTCTCCGTAGGAACGGCCCAGCCCTCGGGCGAGGGCGCCGCGCGGCCCCGCCCGGGTGAGCGCCTCGGCGACCTGTTCCACGGTTCGTGGCCGCACCACGGTGGCGGCGGTGGGCGAGGTGCGCCCCCAGCCGGTGAGGAGGGTCGGTCGACTCACAGGTGGATCCCCAGTCCGATCAGGAGGACGAGGCTCAGAAGGGTGGCCTGGAGGGGTCGGTCCTTCAACGCGATCTCCTCCGGCTCCTCGCCCGAGCCCCGGTCCACGAGCAGGTTGTAGCGGAGCACGAACATGACGAACGGAACGATGCTGACCGCGTGGAACACCGATTGCGGGCCGCCGCCCTGTTCCAGCGCCCACAGGCAGTAGGTGACGATCATGGCGCCGGAGGCGACGGTGCGCATCCGCGAGAGGTAGTCGGTGGTGTAGCCGAGCAGGGCCGCCCGCGTGGGGTGCGTCCCACCCTCTTCGCCGAGGTCGGCCTCGCCCACCGGTTCCGGGGCCCCGGTCGCGCGGAGCTCCGCCTCGCGCTTGCCGACCACCACCAGCAGGGCCGCCAGAGACACCACGATCATGAACCACGAGGTGAGCACGACCCCGACCACGATCCCGCCGGCCATCGCGCGCAGCACGTGGCAGGAGGCGACTGCGACGAGATCGACGACGACCATCGTCTTGAGGAAACGCGTGTAGAGCAGGGTGAGCAGGACGTAGCCGGCGATGAGGGCGGAGAGTGCCCCGTTGCCGAGGACGAGTGAGGCGACCGGGGCGACGAGGACCGCCAGGACGCCCACGACCACGGCGATCGGCACCGGAAGCTCGCCCGAGGCGATCGGGCGATGGCGCTTACGCGGGTGGCGACGATCGTGGCGCGCGTCGCGCACGTCGTTGAGCAGGTAGGTCCCGGCCGAGGCCAGACAGAAGAGGCCGAAGGTCGCCAGGCACAGGAGCACGGCCCGAGGGTCGGCGAGCGCCCCGGCCGTGGCGGGGGCGGCGAACACCAGCAGGTTCTTGAGCCACTGGCGGGGGCGGCAGGCCCGCAGGAGGGCGAGGGCGAGTACGAGGCCCCTCCGTCCGGGTCGGTTCCGGGCCGTGGGGATCGCGGTCACGTCTTCCCCCTCGGGTCCGTCGTCGGTGTTTCGGAAGGTCCGGGCCGCCCGTGGGGGTGGCGGGCGGCCCGGAGGGGACGGGGGCGGTGGATCCGATCGTCGAACGCGGGGGTGGCGGACGGTCGGTCCATCCGGTCAGCCTCGTCGGGCGGTGCCTCGACCGGTGACGAACAGGATCACCGCGATGCCGATGAGGCCGGCGCCCGCGATCAGGGCGGCCACGGGCAGCGTGCTGTGCAGCAGGGGAAGGACCTTGCGGGCCTGTTCGGTGTTCTCGATGGACGCGGCGCGGGTGGCGTCGTCGAAGGAGAGTTCACCGCTGAGCAGGGTCAGGACCTCTTCACCGTCCACGACGACGACGCGGTGGTGGTCCTCGCTGATGTTGATGGGGGTGCCGCTGATCGGTTCGATCCAGTAGGTGCGGACCATGGAGAAGGTCTCGTCGCCGACGACGTCGCCCTCACCGTCCAGGCCGGCGACCGAGCGCGGGACCTCCCGCTCGTCGATGACGGTCGGCTCGACGGTCTGGACGAACTTGTAGGCCTCGACGCCGTCGATCTCCTCCACGCCCTCGAACTTCATCGGGACGACCTCCTGGACGGTGGTCTCGAAGAAGTCGTAGTCACGCTGTTCCGTCATGAACGGGAACTTCCAGGCCTGCCCGCTCTGGGCGACGGACTCCTCGTTGATCATGGCGTCACAGCAGTCGACGGCCTCGCCGGTGACCCGGTCGTGTCCGGCGCGACGGCTCGTGGAGCTGATCCCGAAGTCGGTGTCGGCGTCCTTGATCCAGGTGAACTGGTCCCACACGACGACGTCGTCGGTGCTGGACGCCACGTCGGCCCGGAGAGTGGAGTGCGCCTCGACGTTGGCGTCCTCGACCTGTTCGAGGTCCTCGATGTTGAAGTAGGTGACCTCTCCTGTGTTGACGGTGGCGTTGTAGTAGTCCAGTGGAGTCTTCATCAGGGAACCGGACATCCACGTACGCATCATGGGTGCCGAGACGAGACAGAAGACCCCCAGCGCGATGAGAACGACCGCAACGGTACGGCGCATGTGCCCTCCTGGGCGGATGAGAGTCAGATCTGGAACCAGGTTCAGTTCCAGGTAGAGTACTGCCCAGTAGTGAACGACGTCACCTGGGCGTGTCTGAATTTTTATAACACGTTCTAATAGAACGAGTTTCGACTCACTCCCGTTCTGGAAGGCTCCATGGCGCCCACTTCCACCGCGCCCGAGGACCCCGCCTCGGGCGGCCCCCGCACCGCCACCGTCGACCCGGCCCGCCTCCTCCCCCAGGTGAAGGGGCGTCACCACTCCCTCGACGGCGTCCGCGGTCTGGCCTGCGTCATGGTCCTCGTCGTGCACGTGTCCACCGAGACCGGGGACGCGCTCGCCCCCGGCATCGTCGGCGGACTGCTCAGCGCCGCCGCGCTCGCGGTCCCCCTGTTCTTCTGTCTGTCCGGCGTGCTGCTGTACCGTCCCTGGGCCCGCGCCACCCTGGACCTGACCCCGGGTCCCCGGATCCCTTCCTACCTGTGGCGTCGCGTCATGCGCGTCTTCCCCGCCTACTGGGTGGTGGCGGCGGTCGCCCTGTTGCTGTGGGCCGGCGAGTACCGCGACTCGGCGCGGCACTGGTTCGAGGTCATGACCCTCACCTTCCCCCTCAACACCGACCCGCACTGGGCCGGCCCCGGCCCCTACGGCCTGGGCCAGATGTGGAGCCTGTCGGTCGAGGTGGCCTTCTACCTCACCCTGCCGCTGTTCGCCCTGATCCTGCACCTGTGGGCGCGTGGAGGGAGGACCCCCGACGCCCGCGGACGCAGACTCATCGGCGGCATGGTGGTCCTGATCGTCCTGTCGTTCGCCGCGCTGATCCCGCAGTACCTGCCCGAGTACCGCGAGTACATGCACTCCTGGCTCCCCCGCTGCATGGGCATGTTCGCGGTGGGGATGGCCCTGGCCACGCTCTCGGAACTGGCCTGGCGGGAGCGGGGACCGGACGGACCGGTACGCCGCCTCTGCCGGACCCTGGCCTCCTCCCCCGGCCTGTGCTGGGCCGTGGCCGCGGCCTTCTACGCCCTGGAGGCGACCCCGGCCGCGGGCGGACGGTTCTTCGAACCCGGCAACCTGTGGATCTCGTTCGTCGAGAACGCCACCAGCATCGGCTTCGCCTTCTTCATGGTCGCGCCCGCCGCCCTGGCGCCGCCGCCCGCCGACGGCCCTCCGCCCTCCCTGCGCGCCCTGTCCACCTGGCGTGACGGCGCCTGGCTGGACGGGCTGATGCGCCATCGGGTCGTGATGTTCTTCGCCCGGATCAGCTACGGGATGTTCCTGTGGCAGTTCGTCGTGCTGTACCTGTGGCGCGACTTCACCGGCCAGGAGATCTTCACCGGTTCCTTCTGGTTGGACTTCGTCCCGGTCCTGGCCCTGAGCGCCCTGCTCGGCACGCTCACCTTCCATCTGGTGGAGGAACCCTCCCGCAAGTGGTCCCGGCGGGTTCTCGGCGGGCGGAAGGGGTCGACCGGACGCGGCGGAGGCGGGCGTCGGCGCCGCGGAACCCCGTCCACCCCTCCCCCGGCCTGAGCGCGTCAGTCCTTTCCGTCGGACCCCTCGGCCTCCCCGGAGCCGTCTCCTTCGACACCCTCACGCGGGGCGTCCTCCTCGTCCTCCAGATCGGCGGCGGGTGAGAGCGGCCCCAGCGAGGCCCAGGTGACACAGGTCGTCTCGGCGTCGGTGAACAGGGCGAAGGTCGTGTCCCGCGCCTCGATGGGCACGTACACGTATCCGCCGTCGGGGGCGGCGGGCAGGTCCGCCCGGACCTCCTCGTCCCCGACCAGCACGCCCACCTCGGAGTCCTCCTCGGACGTGTAGCCGATCGTGGCCACCTGGTCGATGCCGCCGAACTCCCACACCGACCACGACATCAGACCGTCCCAGCCGTCCATGCAGTCCGAATCCTCGGCCGGGACGAACGCGTTGACGCGGGAGGTGGGGGCGGCCTCCACCAGAAGGCCCTCGTCGTCGAACACGTAGGCCTCGGTGGCGGGTTCCGGCGCGTACATGCGCTCGGCCACGGCGTCGTCGGCCAGTGGGGCCAGCACGTACGAACTGAGTCTGCGCTGCCCGTTCCACTCCAGGACGACATCGGTCGGCACCGCCCTGCTGTAGAGGCCGGCGTCGTCGGGGACCTCGGCCAGGGAGGCCCGCGCGTTGGCCAGGTAGGTCCGCAACCGTTCTCCGTTGAGGGTCTGCGCGTAGGCGTGGGTGGAGTAGGCCGCCGAACCGGCGTAGGCCAGGGTGACCACGAGCGCGGCCGCCCCCGCGACTCGACCGACCCGGACCCGGCCCGTTCCTCGACGCCGGTCGTACCCCTCCCCCGCGTTGCCGACGTGCTCCCGGGCCCTCTCCTCCTTCACCGGAAGGAAGGCCAAGGCCAGGACCAGGGCGAACACCAGAGCCGCGTCGGCGACGTAACGGGGGTCGGCCCCGACCTCGCCGTACATGTGGCCCCGGGCGATCACCGTGGGCACCACGTCCACGAACACCAGGTGTCCGGCCAGCAGGGCCCAGGCACGCCAGGCCCGTCTGCGCAGGAGAAGGGAGGCCACCACGATCGCGACGAACACGATCCAGGCGCCGATCAGCACCGGGCCCAGAGGATCGACCAGCCCTCCGGTGGGGGTGATCGGCCGCCACACGTAGGGGCCGCCGAGCGCCCCGGTGGGGAACACCTCGACGACCATGCGCCGCATCAGGCCCGACGCGGCCTCCCAGACCGGTACCGAAGCGCCTTCGGAACCGTCGCCCGCCCTCTGGCGCAGCAGGTAGAGCGCCAGATACCCCAGGGAGAGGGCGGCCATCCCGAGCCAGTAACGCCGATCCAGCCAGAACGCGTACCGTGCCGACCGCGCGAGCCCGCCCGGATACAGGAAGGCCACCGCGAACGCGAACAGCAGCGGTGGAAGGAACAGGGCCTTGACCGAGAAGAGCATCCCGAAGACGACGGCGCCGGCCGCCCACCAGGCGTACATCGTGACGCCGGTGCGCAGGTGGCGCACGGTCCACAGCAGGGCGAGGACGATCGCGAGCTGGAACGGGACCGCGTTGAGGGCCGCGGCCCACCACCCCAGGACCGGGATGGTCAGCGGTGCCGACGCGTACACGGTGAGCGGGATCAGCAGGGCCCACCGGCGGCCGAACAGCTCCCACAGCAGCCGGAGGAACGCGAGGATCGCGACGGTCTGGAGGACCAGCATCGTCCCCGCGGCCGTCCCCCAGTGATAGGGCAGGAAGGCGTTCTGGAGGTAGACCAGGAACATGGCCCCCGGCATGAAGTGGCCCTTGTGCAGGTCCAGCAGGTACTCGGGGGTCAGCCCGCCGGTGTTCGCCGCGGCGAAGAAGAGGTAGTCGTCCTCCACGAAGGAGGAGGCGGAGAGCACGTACGCCTTGAGCGCCACGGCCACGGCCACGATCGCCAGGGCCGTGAGAAGGAGCCGGTCGTTCCTCGACCGCCACAGCGAGGCGAGCATCTCGCGCGGGGAGGCTCCGGCGGGGCCACCCCGATCCTCCGGGCCCTCGACCGCTCCGCGTACCCTGGTGCCTCCGTCCTCCTCGGACGGCGGCGCCTCCACGGCCCCATCGTCCTGCGGCCCACGCGCCGAGGGGGAGTCAGGCGACATCGGTCCTCTCTTCCCACCATAGGTTGGCCAACCCGGAAAATGGGTGCCAGAATACAACACGTTCCACTTTTCCTTGTGGCCGTTATCGCAGGTCGTATTGGCCTGCCCCTCCAGAACAGGAACAAGCTTCAAAAGAAGCTGTCCGCTGGGCGGCCACCCGCACCGTGGGGGTGATGTCGGTGGGGCTCGAACAGGTCCGCCGCGACTGGACCCGACTCGGTTCCACCGAGCCGCTGTGGGCGGTCTGCGTGGATCCGGACAAGCGTGACGGCGGGTGGGACGACGAGGAGTTCCTCGCCTCCGGCCGCGCCGACATCGATCCGGCGATCGCACGACTGGACGAATTGGGCCTGGCCCCCGAACGCGGTCGCGTACTGGACTTCGGCTGCGGCGCCGGTCGACTCTCCAACGCCCTCGCCGCCCACTTCGATCGGGTGGTGGGCGTGGACATCTCCGCGCCGATGCTCGACGAGGCCCGACGGCTGGACCGTTCCCAGGGCCGGATCGACTTCCGACTGAACGAGCGCCCGGACCTGTCCGCGTTCGAGGACGACTCCTTCGACCTCGTCTACACCGACCTGGTCCTCCAGCACCTTCCCCCCGACCTGGCCGAGGGCTACCTGCGCGAGTTCGCCCGGGTGGTGCGCCCCGGCGGCGCCATGGTCCTGGGCGTGCCCGAGAGCGAACGCCGGACCTTCAAGGGGATGGTGTTCCGTTACGTGCCCTGGCCCCTGGTGGCCTTGGCCCAGCGGGTGATCCTGCGCTATCCGGCGCCCATGCGCATGCACACCCTGCGCACCAAGCGTCTGGCCGAGCTCCTCCCCGACGCCCGGATCGTCGCCTCCGACGAATACTGGGGCGGGGACCACTGGCGCCACCTGCGGCACTACGTCGAGGTCGGGGGTCGGGTGTGACCTCGCCCCACCCCGACTGGACCGTCCCCTTCCGCGCCACCCTCGGCCGCTCCGTGAGACTGTTCACCGCCTTTCGCAAGGAGCAGAGCGACCCCGCCTTCTTCTACGGCCTGCTCGCCCGCGACACCGTCGCACAACTGCGCTCCTACACCCCCCTCGACGGAAGACTCGTGGTGGACGTGGGCGGTGGCCCCGGCTACTTCGCCGACGCCCTGCGCTCCGAGGGCGCCCGCTGTCTGTGCGTGGACGCCGACGCGCACGAGATGACCCTGCACGGGCGGGAGGCCGATACCAACGCCGTCCAGGGCAGCGCTCTGGACCTCCCCCTGCGCACGGGGAGCGTGGACGTGTGCTTCTCGTCCAACGTTCTGGAGCACGTGCCGGACCGGTCCCGGATGGCCGACGAGATGGTGCGGGTGACCCGCCCCGGAGGCCTCGTGTACCTGTCGTACACGCTGTGGCTCTCCCCTTGGGGCGGCCACGAGACCTCTCCCTGGCACTACCTGGGCGGTTCGTACGCGGCCGAGCGGTTCGCGCGCAAGAACGGCCGTCGACCCAAGAACGACTTCGGCCGCACGATGTACGCGGCCTACGCCAAGGAGACGCTGCGCTGGCTGCGCGGCCGCGACGACGTGGACGTGGTGGACCTGCGTCCGCGCTATCTGCCCACCTGGACAAGGCCCATCGTGCACGTGCCTCTCCTGCGCGAGATCGTCACCTGGAACCTCCTCCTGGTCCTGCGCAAGCGCTGAACGTCCCCCATCGGGATGAACCACCGATTGTTCACGATTCGTTGGAAACGACCGCACGGGGATGCTGTAGCCTCCCCTCGTTCCCCAGCCCCATGGAGCCCTCCATGTACGACGAAGTCGGTGTGAACCCGATACAGGCGATGTCCAAGGCCGAACAGGCCGAGGCGCTGTCCGAGGCCATGCTCCTCCTCGGCACCGACCTGGAGGAGATCGCCTCCACCCTCGTCTCCGCCGTGTCCGAACACGTGAGCCCCGCCGTGTCCGACTACGAGGCCGACACCCTCGAACACATCGACCGGGTCTCCCGGAACGGGATGACCCTGGCACAAGAGGTGCAGGGGGCGGTGTCGACGGTCGTCACGACCGACGCCGAGAGCGCCGAGCTCTACCAGGGGAGCATGAACGCCCTCGACATCCGGATCAACTTCTGACCCCCCGTCCCCCCGACCCGCACCGGCCTCCGGAGACATCACGGACCATGACCAGCATCTCCGACCTCTCCCTGGGACTGCCCTCCGACATCCAGGCCGACGTCGCCTCGATCAACGAAGGAGCCGACGGCCTCGACCGGCTCTGCCGGACCATGCTCGGCGACTCCGAAACGGTCGACGCCGGTTTCCGTGCCAGCGCGGGCGAGTTCACCGACCTCATCGCCTGGGACATCGTCACGGCCGCCTCCACCGAACTGATGGCCTGGGAGGAGGCGGCGAAGTCGTTGACCTACGGCGCCGCCACGCTCCGGCTCTGGGCCGGGGACATCAAGGACTACCGGCTGGCTCGGGCCGGGCTCGAACGGCGCTGGGAAGAGGCCGTGTCCAACGCCGAGGCCGCCGTGAGCCGGATCGGCTCACGCCCCGACATGCACGGTTCCCTGACCTCCGGCGCCTTCGAGACGGCCAAGGTCGAGGAGTTGGAGGCGCTGCGCGCCGATCTCCTCTCCGAGCACACCAAGCACTGGGACACCCTGATGGACCAGGCCGACCAGACCAAGAAGGATCTGCGCGACGGCCCCGGACAATCGACGTTGGAGCGTCTCCTGGGTGCCGGTCTTCTCACCGGTGCCCAGCTGAGCCGGTTCTCCGACACCGTTCCCGGCATGGTCCCCGACCTCCCGTCCGAGGGCGAGTCCCCCGCCGTCGTCGGCCTGTGGTGGTCCTCCATGACCGAGGACGAGCAGCGGCAGGCGCTGAAGGAGCACGGCGAACTCCTGCGCGCCCTCGACGGGATCCCCGTGACCGTGCGCGACGAGCTCAACCGCGGTTTCCTCCAAGAGGAGATCTCCCGCTTGGAGGAGGAGGTCGCCGAGGCGGAGGAGTGGCGCGACGCCGCCATGGGCCCCTGGCCCACCGGCGGCGCCTGGGGCACCTACCACGCGATGAAGGGGCTGGAGGACGTCCAGGGGGAGCTCGACACCCTGACCACCCTGCGTTCCAGGCTGGAGGACCCGAACGCCGATCGCTACCTGCTCTCGTTGGACACCGAGGGACGCGGACGCGCCATCGTGTCGAGCGGCAACCCCGACACCGCCGACGGCGTCGCCACCCTGGTCCCCGGTACCACGACCACCTGGCAGAGCGTCAACGGTCTGATCGGCCGGTCCGACGCCCTCCTCGAATCGGCCACCGACGCCGATGAGGACGGCGGGCACGCCGTCGTCACCTGGGTCGGCTACGACGCCCCCAACTTCGTCGAAGCGGCCTTCTCGGGCCGTGCCGAGGGCGCGGTCGACGAGCTGAGCGGCTTCCAGGAAGGGTTGCGGGTCACCCACCAGAACACGTCGCCATCGCACAACACCGTCATCGGGCACAGTTACGGCTCCACCGTGGTGGGGCACACCGCGCAAGGGGACGATGGACTCGACGCCGACGACATCGTCCTCGTGGGAAGCCCCGGCTCCAACGCCGACCACGTGAGCGAGCTGGGCTTCGCGCCCGACGACGTGCACACCTCGACCGCGGAGAACGACGGGATCAGCATGGTCACCGGCTTCACCCACGGCCCGGACCCGACCGCGCCCGGGTTCGGCGCGACGGTGTTCGATTCGGACCCCGGCAGCGAAGGGGGATCATGGCCTCTGGGAGACGCCCACTCCGAGTACTTCGACCGGAACAGCGCCTCCCTGGAGTACATGGGCGAGGTCATCGCGGGGCAGAGGTAGTCACAGCGTGAACGGAACCATCCACCGGATCGCGGCCCTCGTGGTCGCCTCGATGTTGAGCGGCTGCGGTATCGGTACCGCCGGAGAGACGGACATGAACGAGACCATCACACAGGACCGGGCCGCCGAGAAGGTCCGGGAGCACATCGAGCGGACCCTCACCGCGCTCCCCGACGAGGCGGAGCTGGAGACCCGACGGGGCACCCTCTTCGCCTCCTGCGACGACGCCACCGACGGAGGACCCGGCGACCGCGTCACGGTCAGTGAGACCTTCTGGATCAGGGGTCTCCCGGTCGAGGACAACGAGGCCGGCATCGAGCGGATGTACGAGTACTGGACCGCCAACGGCTACCGGGTGCTCAGGGACGAGCGCCCGGACTCGCTGTCGCTGACGGTCGAGCACGAGGAGGACTCGTTCCGGGTCGGCGTCAGGACCAGCGACAAGGGAAGCCTCTCCATCAGCGCAAGCTCGCCCTGCGTCTGGCCCGAGGGGACCCCCGGGGGCTGAGGCGCCGGTCAGCCCGGGGTCAGCCCGATCTCGTCGATCCTGCGCCCATCGGCGGCGATGACCGTGGCGGTCCACCCGCCCAGGTCCACCCGCTCCCCCGGGCCCTCCGGGATGTGCCCGAGCGCGGCCAGGACCATCCCGGCGACCGTGACGTAGGAACCCCGCGGACGGTCGGTCGGTTCCACCCCCAGTCCCGGCAGATCGTGCACGGGAAAGCCTCCGGGGACCAGGAGCGTCCCTCCGACCGACCGCACCGCCCCCGTCGGTTCGGGGTCGGTCTCGTCGTTGATGTCCCCGACCAGCTCCTCCAGCAGGTCCTCCAGGGAAACGATGCCGACGACCTCCCCGGTCTCGCCGACCACCATCGCCAACTGGCGGCGTCCCTCGGTCATCCTCCGCAGGGCCGTGGACAACGACAGCGTGTCGGGCAACAGCGGCACGTCCCGGGCCAGGTCCGCGATGTCCCCCTCCCGACCGATCAGGTCCGACCAGTGCACCACTCCGACCACGTCGTCCATGTCTCCGTGGCGGACCACCGGAGCCCGCGAGTGGCCGAGTTCGGCGAGCGCCTCCAGCGCGTCCTCGGCCCGGGTCCCCGCGGACAGGGCGTCGACGTCCCTGCGCGGCACCAGCACCTCGCGCAGGCGGCGTTCGCGGATCTCGAAGGCGCCGACCAGGATCCGCCGCTGTTCGGGGGTGATGTGCTGATGCGAGACGATCATGTCGCGCAGTTCCTCGTCCGAGACGCCCTCCCCGCCGGCCTTGGGGTCTCCGCCGAACAGGCGCACGACCAGGTCCGTGGTGACCCCGAGCAGCCACACCACCGGCCGGGTCAGCGTGGCGAGCAGGTCCAGGGGGCGGGCCACCGCCAGAGCCCAGCGCTCGGCCCGCTGCATGGCGATCCGTTTGGGGGCGAGTTCCCCCAGCACCAGGGTGATGAAGGACAGGACGATGGTGACCAGCACGATCGCCACCGGTGAGGCGTAACGTCCGAGGAATCCGAGCGGTTCGACCAGGGGCCGGGCCAGGGAGACGGCCGCCGTCGCCGAGGCCAGGAACCCGGCGAGGGTGATGCCGATCTGGATCGTGGCGAGGAAACGGTTGGGGTCCCGCGCCAGCCGGGCCACGGCCCGCCCGCCCGGACCGCGTTCCTCCAGCCTCCGGATCTGCCCCTCTCTCAGGGTGACCAGCGCGATCTCGCTCCCCGCGAACAGCGCGTTCACCACGACCAGGACCAACACGAGACCGAGTTGGGTCCCGTAGCCCTCCATGGGCGCCCCCGTGGTCAGGTTGTACCGCCGTTCGTTTCATTCCCTCCCATCACTCTGGTCACACGTGCCCCGCCCGGGGCTTCGGCACGACCCCGCCTTCCCCCCGGTCGAGGAGGGAGAGGGCCCTGCGCGGGGAACGGGCGTGGCGGCGCATGCCGGCGAACGGGCACTCGTCCCGTTCCAGGTCGATGGAGAACTCCTGGGAGGAGGAGATCCTCTCCAGCTCCTCCCAGGTGATCGGGGTGGCCACCGGGGCTCCGGGCCGGGCTCGGACCGCGTACGGTGCCACCGCGAGCTGTCCGGGACCGTTGCGGAGGTAGTCGACGAACATACGGCCGTGGCGGGCCGCCTTGCGCACCCGGGTGGTCCACTCCTCCGGTGCCCTGGCGGCGACGCGGTCGGCGACCGCCTTGGCCAGTCTCCGGACCTCCATGTCGTCCACCTCCGGGCGCAGGGGCGAGTGGACGTGCAGACCTCGGGAGCCGGTGGTCATCACGTAGGCGGCCAGTCCGAGTTCGGACAGCACCTCGCGCACGACCCGGGCCGCCTCACGACATCCGGCGAAGGCCTCTCGGCCCGAACCGACCGGGTCGAGGTCGAGAACCATACGGTCGGGGAGTCCCAGACGAGGGGTACGGGAGGACCATGTGTGCAGGGTGATCGCGGCCTGATCGGCGCACCACACCAGGGCGGCGGCCTCCTGGCATTCCATCATCCGTCCGGAAGAGGTCCACACCGTGCGGATCCAGCGGGGGTGCGAGGGGTGTTGCACGAGGAATCCGGAGCCGTCCAGCCCTTCCGGGAAGCGTTCGAGCACGACCGGGCGCCCCTTGACCAGGGGCAGCATGAGCGGAGCGATCCTGGCGTAGTAGTCGGCGAGGTCCTCCTTGGTGGCCCCGTCCTCCCCGAAGAGGGGCTTGTCCGCGTGCCGGATCTCCACCTTGCGGCGTCCCGCTCGCACCGTCGTCCGCATCGCCCCCGCCTCCTGTCGGATCGTCGTGCGCCGGATCTACCCGACCCCCACCCCCGAAAACCACACAGAATATTTCATATAGGGCAAATCACATGCGAGTTCCCGGAACAGCGCCACCGAAGCCGCCCATGAGAAAGCCGACGCCCGGCCGGGTCTCCCCCGGCCGGGCGTCGGCTTGGATCCGCGAAGCGCTCGTCCTACTTGCGCTTGTTGATCTCCTCGGTGAGCTGCGGAGCGACCGTGTGCAGGTCTCCCACGACGCCGAAGTCGGCGAGCTCGAAGATCGGGGCCTCGGGGTCCTTGTTGACCGCGATGATGTTCTTCGAGGTCTGCATGCCCGCCCGGTGCTGGATCGCGCCGGAGATGCCCAGGGCGATGTACAGGTTCGGGCTGACCGTCTTACCGGTCTGGCCGACCTGGAACTGGTTCGGGTACCAGCCCGAGTCGACGACGGCGCGGGAGGCGCCGACGGCGGCACCCAGCGAGTCGGCCAGGTTCTCGACGACGCTGAAGTCGTCGGAACCCACGCCGCGGCCACCGGAGACCACGATGGCGGCCTCGGTCAGCTCGGGACGCTCGCCCTTGGCCTGGACGACGCGCTCGACGACCTTGGCGGTCTTGGCGGCGTCGGAGATGTCGACCGAGACGGCCTCCTCGGCGGCGGCGCCGGCGGCGGCCTCCGGGGTGACGGAGTTCGGACGGACCGCGATGACCGGCACACCGGTCTTGACGCGGGCGTGGGTGACGGTGGCGCCACCGAAGATGCTGTGCTCGGTGACCAGCTCGGCGTTGACGTCGACGACGTCGGTGAGCACACCGGAGCCCAGCTTCACGGCGGTACGACCGGCGATCTCCTTGTTCTCGGCGGTGGCCGAGACCAGGATCGCGGCGGCGCCCTTGTCCTGGGCGAGCTTGGCGAGCAGCTCGGCCTTCGGGGCGACGACGTAGTCGTTCACCTCGGCGGGAGCCACGTAGACCTTCTCGGCGCCGAACTCGGCCAGAGTGGCCTTGCCCGACTCCACACCGTCGCCGATCCAGACCGCGACGGGCTCGCCGACGCGGCGAGCGGCGGTCAGCAGCTCGGTGGTGACCTTCTTGACCTGTCCGTCGACGTGGTCGACGAGGACGAGGACCTCAGCCATAATCCTTGAACCTTCCTGAGTCTCTCGTCTACCTACACGAACTTCTTGTCGGCGAGGAAGTCGGCGGCCTTGACGCCGCCGTCGCCCTCGTCCTTGACGATCGTGCCCGCGGCGCGCGGCGGCGCGGCGGCGAAGTCGACGGTCTCGGTGGTGGCGTTGGCCAGGCCGACCTTGCCGGTGTCGATACCCGCGTCGGCCGCGGACTTCTTGTCGACCGGCTTCTTCTTCGCCTGCATGATCAGCTTGAAGGACGGGTAACGGGGCTCGTTGATCTTCTCCACGACGGAGACGACCGCGGGCAGTCGAGCCTCGACCACGTCGTAGCCGTAGTCGGTCTGACGCTGGATCTTGATGGCGTCGCCGTCGATGTCGACCTTGCCGGCCAGCGTGAGCTGGGGCAGGCCGAGGTACTCGGCGAGCGCGGCACCGATGACACCGGTGCGGGCGTCGGTGGACTCCGAACCGAGCACGACCAGGTCGAACTCGATGGTGCCCAGGGCCTGCGCGAGGGCGTAGGCGCTCTGGATGGCGTCGGAGCCGTGCAGCGCGTCGTCGTTGACGAAGACGGCCTTGTCGGCGCCCATGGACAGGGCCTTGCGGATCGAGTCCGTGGCCTGGTCCGGCCCCATCGTCAGGATGGTGACCTCGCCGCCGTGCTTCTCCTTGAGGAGGAGCGCCTCTTCGATGGCGTATTCGTCGAGCTCGTTGATGACACCGTCGGACGCCGCGCGGTCCAACGTCTTGTCATCGGCGTTGAGCTTCCGTTCGGTCGCCGTGTCCGGGACCTGCTTGACCAAAACGACAATATTCATGGCCGGTGGCCGACCTCCCTGCACTCCCATGTCCGCCGTCTGGCGGGCGGGCGCTGGCGCGCCCCGTGACTGCCAACAATGCCGAATGCCGATCGGTCATCCGACGGCGGGTCCCGCTGTTCACGTTCACAGCCGGTCCCGCTCATGTGCTCATACACCATATGTTACTGGCTAGTAGCTTGCAGGCCAACCCGTGGCCCGGGTTCGACTCGGAAAACCCGGAATCCCTCCCCGCGGCCCTCACTCGGAACACGTCGGAACGACGCCCGCCGGTGACGATGACGCCCGGGGAACGGTGACCGCTCCCCACTCTATTGACCGCTCCCCCGTCCGGGGGCGAGGGGGACGCCCCGCTCCCCTCCCCGAACACGGGAACGCCCCTCCTCCTGTGGGAGAAGGGGCGTTCGAAGTGCGAGGGTCGCTTCTATCCGAACCAGTCGGCCGGGCCGGTGAGCGGCCCCATGGTCCAGATCGGGGCCGAACCCAGGCCGATCGACAGGATCAGCATGGTGAGCAGGACGATGGCGACGACCACGCCGATGTACAGGTACAGGTTGTGGAAACGCACCCGTTCCACCAGCCAGACCGCCTGGTGACGGGCCTCACGCCCGCTCGGCATGATGTAGCTGAGCAGGATCATCACGAAGACCGCGAAGGCGCCCGTGTAGTTGGCCCCGTCGTTGCCGGTCTCCAACATCGTGGAATAGACCAGCCCGACCAGGATGCCCGCCACCAGATAGATCAGCCCGAAGCCGACGGTGCGCAGTGTCATACGACCGAACGCCCAGGGGAAGCTGAGCGCCACCACCATGCCGTCGGAGTTGCGGCGACCACGCGTCTGGAGACGTCGCGCGTGCTCGGCCTTGACCACGTCCAACGCGCTCAGGCCGGAGATGAGGACGACGCCCAGGAAGATGCCGAACCAGGGGAACCACAGGGCCGTCCCGGCCAGCGAGAGCATGATCGGGATGAGGACCAGCGGATGCATCCGCCAGGTCTCGTCGTAGTACTCGTCCTCGTCCTCGTCGTATTCGTCGCCCTCGCGGTCACCGCGGAAGTAGTCGCCGACGCGGTCGCCGCCCCCACGGCGGAAACGGCCCAGCAGGCCGCCCCGCTCCCGGTACTCCTCCTCGTCGAACTCCTGGGTCGTCTCACGCCGCCCCTCGGCCCCCACGGGCGTCAGGATGTCCTGGAAGGCCTTCGGGTCCAGCGGCGAGTTGAAGAACCGGGTCTGAGGGGCACCGTCGGGGTCCTCGTCCTGGACCCGGGCGTGCCGGGAGATCTCGTCCTGGCCCATCATCATGGTGCCCTGGGGGTCCTCCCGAGGGGCCAGGGCGGACGGGTCGATCCGCTGCGTGCCCTGGACGTCGTCCCGGACCGGATCGATCCGCTGGGTGCCCTGGGTGTCGTACCCCTGAGCGCCCGTGCCCGGGACGATCCGTTCGGTCCCGGCCCCGGACAGGTCGTCGGTGGCCTCGTCGTCCCACCCGGACGAGTGGGCGTGATGCGTCCGGTCGTCTCCGGAGGAACGGGCGCCGCTCAGGTCGTCGGTGGCCTCCGGGTCCTCGCTCCATCCGTTGGAACGGGCCGCGCCGAGGTCGTCGGTGGCCTCGAGGTCGCTCTCCCGGCCCCCGGGGCGCTCGTTGGAGGGCGTGGACCACGCGCTGTCGGTCGTTCCGGGGGCGCTCCTGGTGTGCGCGCTCCCCCAGCCCTCTCCGGCGCCCCCGCCCAGCAGGTGCCCGGCGGCCGCGCCGCCCATGGCGCCGCCGAGGATCGCTCCTCCCACGCCGCCGTGTCCGGAGCCGTGGCCCCCGGTGTCGGGCACGCCCGGAGCGGGGCTGTGCACGGTGTGGCCGCCGGTCTGGTCCGGCAGCCCGCGCTGCGGTTCGCTCCACGGCAGGTCGAGGTTGAGGCGGCCGGTCTCGGTCACGAGTTCGGCCGCGGTGGGCCGGGCGCTCATGTCACGGGAGACCGCGCGGTTGACGAGGGGGCGCAGCGCCTCGTGCATCCCGTCCATGTCGATCTCGCCGTTGAGGATCCGGAAGAAGATCACCTCGAACGAACCGGCGCCGTAGGGCGGACGGCCGGTGGAGGCGAAGGCCACGGTGCCGCCCCAGGCGTGCACGTCGGTGGCCGGACCCAGGTCCGTCCCCTCGATGACCTCGGGCGACAGGTAGCTGGGGGTGCCGACGAACGTGCCGGTCTGGGTCAGCTTGGCCCCGTCGACGGCGTGGGCGATACCGAAGTCGATGACGATCGGTTCGCCGTTGGAGATGATCACGTTGCCGGGCTTGAGGTCACGGTGGATGACGTCCACCGCGTGGATGTCCTTGATGGCCCTGGCCATACCGGTGACGAAACGGGTCAGAGCGCGCCCGCGGAGGGGGCCGTGGTCGGTGACCGTGGCGTCCAGCGTGGGCCCGGGGATGTACTCGGTGACCACCCACGGCAGTTCCGCCTGGGTGTCCGCGTCGATGACCTCGGCCACGTTGGGGCTCTGTACACGACGCATCGTCTCGACCTCGCGGGCGAGCCGGGCGCGTGCGATGTGGTCTCCGGCGACCTCGGGCTTGAGGACCTTCACCGCCACGAACCGGTCGGTGTGGGGATCCTCGGCCTGGTACACCACTCCCATGCCGCCGGCGCCGATGCGACGGCGGATCACGTAGTGACCGATGCGCTCCGGCAGCTCCTCACCCGTGGGGAAACCTGCCGACATTGCCATCGAGAACTCATCCCCTCAAAAGACCACATACCGCCACGCCCAGTTTATCGGCCGGGGGGATGGGTCAAGCTTGGCTTGTGCGGCCCCGCCCAGGGGCCCGTGTGGTCCGCGGATCCCACCCGGGATCGGGCGCGGAACGCGCCCCGGGGCTCCGGGCGAACCGTCCGTCCTGTGACGACCACTGACGAGTATGACGGAAAAACCGGGTGAGCGGTTCCCCCGTTCCCTTCCCGTATGGCCGGATCCGGTCTTCCACCCCAGGTCCCACCAGGACACTCAACGCGACAAAAAGTAAAAGCAACGACAAGTCACTACAAAAACCTGGGAAGAGAGCGGGGCGGGCGGCGAGGCGAACGCCCGACACCACCCGCCCCGCCCCACAGCGATACCCGTCCCAGGGGCCGGGAACGCCCGAGGTCAGCGCCCTTCGAAGGTCGCCTTGCCCGGTCCCTGCTCGATAAAGCTGCGCATGCCCGCCTTCTGGTCCTCGGTCGCGAAGAGGCCCGAGAACTGGAGTCGCTCGATCTCCAGGCCGGTGTCCAGGTCGGTCTCCAACCCGCGGTCGATGGCCTCCTTGGCCGCGGCCAGGGCCACCGCGGGGCCGTCCGCGTAACGGGCGACCAGCTCCACGGCGGCCGAGTAGACCTCGTCGTCCTCGACGACCCGGTCGGCCAGGCCGATCTCCAGTGCCTCCTCCGCCTTCACGTGACGCCCGGTGAACACCAGGTCCTTGGCCTTGGCCGGACCGATCAGACGCGGCAGACGCTGGGTCCCGCCCGCACCCGGGATGACGCCCAGCAGGATCTCGGGCTGTCCGAGCCTGGCCTTGGCCCCCACGACCCGGAAGTCGGCGCACAGCGCCAGCTCGCATCCACCGCCCAGCGCGTACCCGCTGATGGCGGCGACCACCGGCTTGGGGATCCGGGCCACCGCGGTCAGAGCGTTCTGTAGGGCGCGCGAGTACTCCAGCATCTTCGCGTGGGTGAGCTCGGCCATCTCCTTGATGTCGGCCCCGGCCACGAAGGCCCGCTCACCGCCGTAGAGCACGACGGCGCGCACGGAGTCGTCCGACGACACCCGCGCGGCCGCCTCGGCGATCTCCTCGGTGACCCGACCGTTCAACGCGTTCAGCGCCTTGGGTCGATCGATCCGGATGACGGCCACCGCGGGGTTGTCCGGGTCGACCTCCACGCGAACGAACTCGCCCACGTTCTCCACCTCTTCACTTCGGCGTCAGTGTCGGTTGCCACCTAACCACTCGGGTCAGGAGAAGAGCAGCACCAGGGTGCCCAAGCGCGCGGAGAGGGCGTACGCGCCGATCAGGAGCGCCCCGGTCCCCACCAGCAGAAGGGTGTCCGCCCTCCTCCAGTGACTGATCCGGGCGTGGGTGCGCGGCCCCGTGCCGAAGGCCCGCGCGTCCATCGCGGTGGCCAACAGCGTCCCGGTCCTGATCGAGCGGACCAGCAAAGCGAAGAGTCGACCGAAGAACAGCCGCACCACGTTGAACGGGTTGTACCCGGCCTCCAGACCGCGCGCCCGGCGGGCCAGGGTGATGGTCCGCCACTGGTCGGCCAGGAGCGGGATCAGGCGCAGCGCGGCGAGGACGCCCATGGCGGGGCGCTCGGGCACCTTGAGCCGTTGCACGAGCCCGTCCGACATCTCCGTGGGGTCGCTGGTGATCGCGGCCAACAGTCCGGGAAGCGCGATGGCCAGCAGGCGCACCGCGGCGCCGACGGCCCCTTCCAGCCCCTGTTCGCCGTACAGGTAGTTGACCGTCCCGCTGCTGAGGCCCATCAGCAGAAAGGGCCCGCCCAGGAGCATCAGGGTCCTACGGTCCACACCGCTGAAGGGGACCGTCAGCAGGACCACGAACAGGACCAGGCCTCCGGTGACGGCGTCCACAGCGGGGATCAGGCCGATGGCGATCGCCAGGGCCGCCAGCAGTTTCGCGGCCGGGTTGAGCCCGGTCATCCAGTAGCGGGCCCCGCCCTCGGCGGGAACGTCGAGGGTGAGGGTGTCCCCTCCCATCGTCTCCGCGGTACGGGTGCCGGATCGGGCGGTGCTCACACGTCCTCCTTCGACGAGACGGTGGCTCGACCGTCGGCGACCCCGATACGGGAGTCCACCAGATGTTCCAGGAGCAGCCGGTCGTGGGTGGCCATGACGATGGCCCGCCCCTCCGACCTCAGGGAGCCCAGCAGCTCCACCAGCTCCGTCCAGGTACGGGTGTCCTGCCCGAAGGTGGGTTCGTCCAGGACGAGGACGTCGGGGGCGTGCGAGGGCCCTGAACTGAGCGCGGTGGCCACCGAGAGCCGCCGTTTCTCTCCTCCGGAGAGCGTGTACGGGTGGACGTCGGCCAGCCGGGTCAGGCGCAGTCTCTCCATGAGTTCGCCCACCCAGGCCTCGATCTCGACCTCGCCCATCCCCGCGCGCGAGGGCGCGAAACGCAGCTCGTCCAGCACGGTGGAGGTGACGAACTGGTCCTCCGCGTGTTGGAAGACCGTTCCCACGTGTCGGGCCAGACGTCGGGCCGGCCACTTCACCAGGGGGCGTCGGTCGGCCTCGGCCAATGGCCCGCGAGGCTCGACGCTCCCCCGGTAGGGACCGGAGAGCCCGGCCAGCAGGGTGAGGAGGGTCGACTTTCCCGCTCCGTTAGGTCCGGTCAGGGCGGTCGCCGTCCCGGCCTCGGGGGCGACGCGCACCCCCTCCAGGACCGTGCGGCGAGGGCCGACGCGGACCCCCACCTGGAAGGGGGTCCGCGCCGTCACGTCCACGGCCTCGATCAACGGTGCCCCTCCCGGGGCCGCCGTGAGCGAGGGGGCGGGTTCGTTCCCGGGGATCCACACGCCCTGGGCGGCCAGGGAACGCCCGTGTTCGGCGAAGATCTCGGCGGGGGCGCCGTCGGCGATCACCCCGCCGCCCGGTTCCACCACCACGACCCGGTCGACCAGGTCCACGACCTCGGCGACCCGGTGTTCGACCAGGACGAGGGTGGCCTCGGTCTCGGCCAGTAGACGGGCGAGCAGGGACCGGACCAGCTCGGCCCCGGCCGGGTCGAGGTTGGCGGTGGGCTCGTCCAGCAGCAGCAGGCGAGGGCGCATGGCCAGCGCTCCGGCGATCACCAGTCGCTGCTTCTCTCCGCCGGACAGGGCACCGGTGGAATGCCGCAGACCGTAGGGGAAGCCCACGTCCGCCAG
Organism: Nocardiopsis alba DSM 43377; assembly: GCF_000341225.1. Lineage (GTDB taxonomy): Bacteria > Actinomycetota > Actinomycetes > Streptosporangiales > Streptosporangiaceae > Nocardiopsis > Nocardiopsis alba. Next base: position 131,774 of record NZ_ANAC01000017.1, on the reverse strand, counting down.
GGCCCCCTCCACCCGGGACCGGATCGCCTCTCGTTCGATACCGAGGTTCTCCAGACCGAACGCCACGTCGTCTCCGGCCCGGGCCATCACGAGCTGGGTCTCGGGGTCCTGGGCGACCAGGCCGACCCGACCCCTACCGCGGGCGGCGGGCTCTCCGTCCACACGGAGCAGGCCCTCCTCCTCGCCGCTGATGGCGCTGTCGGGGCCGGTGAGCCCGGCCAGGGAGTGGAGCAGGGTGCTCTTGCCCGCGCCGGAGGCGCCCAACAGCAGGATCCGCTCCCCGGGTTCGACGACCAGGTCCACGCCGCGCAGGGCGTGGGTGTCGCGGCCCGCGTGCCGCCATCCCCAACCGGAGAGCTCCACACGCGCGCCGCCCACGTTCCTCGCTCCCATGGGTCAGCCCTTGGCCGAGGGGAAGGGGGCCAGGGCGCCGGCGCGCGCCAGGGCGGTGGTGAGGAGCCTGGCTCCCACACCCGCGATGAGGGCGGCGCTGATCACCACGATCACCCCGTAGGTGATCTGGTAGTGGAGCGGCCAGGTGACGTTGTAGGCGATGTTGTCCCGGATGGCCGGGGACAGGCCCGCGAACGCCGCCGCGAGCACGGCCACGCCCATGTTCCAACGCCGGTAGGCGAACGCCAGGAAGACCAGTTCGGGCAGCAGCCCCTGGAGGGTGCCGTCGAGGATGACCGCGAGCCCCCACTGGGTCCCCAGGACCGCGGAGACCGAGGCCGCCGCGATCGAGGTGAGCACGGCCGCGCCGGGCTTGCGGACGATCAGACCACCGAGCACGCCGGAGATCAGCCACATGCCGTAGACGACGGCCTGACCGGGCGGGAAGAACACGAACAGCGGCGTCGTGATCGACCAGACGATGTTCCACAGCCAGAAGACGACACCGACCGCCACACCGATCACGGCGGCGACGACGATGTCGACGGTGCGCCAGCTCTTGAGGCCGGCCCGTACCTCTTGGAGGAATCCGGCACGCGCGACCTCGCGGCCATCGGTCGTGCCGGTCCTGTCTTCGGTACTCATTACCCGAGGGTTCCCTTCGTCGGAGCGACGGAGGGGAATGCGGCCAAGAGCGCCATCACGCGTTCTCACGCGCACGATGGCGGGTTCTCACGACTTCCTTCGCCGGCATGATCCGGATCAGGTGTCTAAGGGTCTGCGGCCCGGTGCCGCACTCTCAGCGCTTCCGCGCTCCCCTGTCGGTTCGGCTCCATTATGCGCCATGAGGCAAATATCGGAGCTCTTGGCCCTCCATACCCCTTTCACCACGACATATAGGCCTCTGTCCACCTCGGGACCATGGACCGCGCGCGAGCGGGTCCGGTGGTCAGGTGCCGGCCCCCTCCCCGGTGTCGGAGCCCTCGGTGCCACCGGAACCTTCGGTGCCTTCGGTGCCCCCGGTACCTTCGGTGCCGCCCGTGCCTCCGGTACCGTCCGAGCCCTCGGTACCGCCCGTGCCGCCGGTGCCGTCCGAACCTTCGGCGCCCCCGGTCCCTTCGGAGTCCGCGGAACCCTCGGTGCTCTCCGTGCTCTCCGTGCTCTCCGTACCTTCGGAGTCCGCGGAGCCGGCGGCGTCCTCGGGGCCGTCCGCTCCGCCCTCGTCATCGGAGTCGTCGTCCTTCTCCCGTCCGGGCGGCTCCGCCGTCGGGTCCCCGAAGGAACCGGGAGAACCGGCGAAGCTCTCGGAGGGCAGCCCCTCCGTCGCCCCGCGCATGGACTCCTGCCAGATCGGTCCGGGCAGGGTCCCTCCGTAGACGACGCCGAAGTACTGTCCGCCGATGGTCACCCCGCGCAGCGGGTTCTGCTCACCACCGCGCACGTCGCCGACGACGACCGCGGAGGCCAGGTTCGGGGTGTGCCCGGCGAACCAGGCGTAGGCGGATCCGTCGGTGGTACCGGTCTTGCCCGCCGCGGGCCGCCCGATGTCCAGGCCCTTGGCCGTACCTCCGTCGAAGGTCTGTTGGAGCAGGTGGTTGACCCCGTCGGCGGCCTGTTGCTTCACCACCCGCTCACAGTCGGAGTCGGCGGTGACCCGCTCCTCCGTGCCGTCCTCGGTCAGAGAGCGCACCGGCCGCGGCTCACAACGGATGCCGCGGGCCGCGAAGGTCGCGTAGGAGTTGGCGACGGTCAGCGGGGACACCTCCTGATCCCCGAGGGTGAAGGAGCTCCACACTCCGAGATCCTCACCATCGGCGCGGTGCACGCCGGCCTTCACCGCCATCTCGGAGGTCTCGCACAGACCGACCTTCTCCTGCAACTGGGCGAAGTAGGTGTTCACCGAGCCCTTGGTCGCGCTGATCATGTTGTGTTCGCCGTCGTCGCTCTCGCCGGCGTTGCTCACGCTCCACGACGACATCCGGTCGCCGCCGCAGTCGGTCATCCCACCGACGGACATGCTCTTGGGCGAGTTGAACCTGGTCCCGTACCCCATCCCCTGTTCCAGGGCCGCCGCCAGGGTGAAGGTCTTGAAGGTCGATCCCGCCTGATAGCCGCCGGAGCCGCCCTCGTCCCGATCCACGGCGAGGTTGATCGAGGTGGTTCCGGAGGCGTCGTCGTCGAACCCGTAGCGCAGGTTCTGGACCAGGCCCCGGATCCGACCGGTTCCGGGTTCGACCAGCGCCTGGGCGGCGAACTTGGTGGAGTCCTCATGCGGGACCCGCTTGTCCACGGCGTCCTGGGCCGCGTCCTGGGCCGCGCGATCCATCGTGGTGCGCACGGTGAGACCGCCCTGGGCGATGCGCTGCTCCCGCTCGGCGGCGGTCTTCCCCAGCATCTCCGAGTCGGCCAGCCAGCGCATGACGTAGTCGCAGAAGAACGGGTAGTCGCTCTCCATGCAACTGCCGCCCCTGGGGGTGTGATCGATGCCCAGGTCCTCGGCCTTGTGGGCGGCGGCCTCCTCCGCTTCCAGGTGACCGGTGTCGACCATGCGGTCCAGAACCAGGTCGCGACGTTCCTTCGCCCCCTCGGGGTTGTTGAGGGGGTCGTAGAACGAGGGCCCCCGGACCAGGCCGACCAGCATCGCCGCCTGACCGGCGTCCAGATTCTCCGCCGAGATCGAGAAGTAGCGTTGGGCCGCGACCTCGATGCCGTGCGCGCCGGCCCCGAAGTAGGCCAGGTTGAGGTAGCCCTCCAGGATCTCGTCCTTGGTGTACCGGTCCTCGATGTCGATGGCGTAGCGCAGCTCGGTCAGTTTGCGGCCGAGGGTCCGTTCGCTGGCGCCGTCGACGTCCCCCTCCGAATCGGCGGTCTCGATGAGGAGGTTCTTGACGTACTGCTGGGTGATGGTGGAGCCGCCCTGCATGTCTCCCTGGGCCGTACGCAGCGCGGCCCGCAGGACGCCCTTCATGTCGAGCCCGTTGTGCTCATAGAAACGGTCGTCCTCGACCGCCATGAGGGCCGAGGGGACCCAGGGGCTGATCGCGTCGAGGGAGACCACGTCCCGTTCGCGTTCGGAGACCTCGGCGAAGGGCTCCCCGGCGTCGTCGGTGAGCAGGACGCCCGACGACAGGTTCGGGACCTCCAGGTGCCCGGGGAGGGCCATGAAGCCCGCGGCGGTGTCCCTGGCCACCAGGCCCGCGCTTCCCGCCCAGGGCAGCACGAGGACGGCACAGAGCAGACCCGCGACGGCGCCCAGACCCGACAGTCGCAGATACGCGTCGCGTCGTCCCCGATTCGCGTCCTTCTCGAACTCCGCGATCCTCTCCTGGAACAGGGCGCGGGCCCGCTCGACCCTCTCCTGGAACAGAGCGCGGGCCCGCTCGATGAACCCACCGCCCCCGTCGACCTCCGTCACGTCGCCCCCTAGAGCCGTGTGCCGCCCCTCCGCCTCGCGACGGTGGGCATCGCGTCGACCACCCTCGCAGGAAGGGCCTCAAGGGAACTCCGTTAAATCGGGTGTGTCACTGAAAAGCTTCCTCAATACCTTGCAAACCACACAGAGCAACAGAAGATTACACAGAGTAGACACATCGGACATGATCGAGTGTCCGGAATAGACCCTCGACCACGTGGGGCGCATTAGACGAGCCCTACCCAGTTCACTCCCACCGGCAACCAGTGGGACAGATCTTCGGACTTTTCGTGATGGAGAATCGAAAAGCAACCGGGGAGAACACAGAATCCACTGCGAATTTATGCCTGCTTCGTCGTTTTTCGAGCGATGAAAACCGACAAATACCCGACCTCGACCACGGGCAAGAGTGTGGCGAGGATCACATGTGCGACTCGGCCTCGACACTCCGCCAAAGCCAGGGCCAGGGCGGACGATGGACATCGGAGACCACCGAAGCCGCAATCCGGACAGTTTCCATTCGGTTCTTCGTCGACTCCATCCTGCCTTTGATCGGAACCCGGTCATTCTTCGCGCGTGCGTCGTCACGCGCCTCCTCATGACGCCCTGACAACGATGATTACGGTGTAGCCAGTGATCGGACGCCTGCCCATAATCGACATATCTCCGGACAACGACCTCGGGCCGGTGAAGGCCGTTCCGGGAGAACGCTTCACCGTCGGCGCGACCGTGATCCGCGAAGGGCACGATTCCCTCGCCGCGGGCGTCGTCGTCCATTCCCCCCGTGGTCGCCGCGAGGCTCTCGTCCCCATGCGCGAGAAGGCCCCCGGGACCGACCGGTACGAGGCCGAGATCAGCCTGCCCTCCGAGGGCGACTGGTCCTTCTCCATCGAATCCTGGACCGACCCCTTCGCCACATGGCTGCACGTCGCCCGCGTGAAACTTCCCCTCGGCGTCGACACCGACCTCGTCCTCGAGGAGGGCGCCCGCCTGCTCGCGCGCGCCGCCCGTCGCACCCCGCGAGACCCCGCCCTCTCCGAGGCGGCCACGCTCCTGCGCGACACCTCGACCGATCCGATGGAACGCTTCACGACGGCCGTCACCGACGAGGTCGTCACCGCCATGGACCGCAAACCCCTGCGGGAACTCGTCACCAGGTCCAGGCGGACCAAGGTCGTCGTCCACCGCGAACGGGCCCTGTTCGGTTCCTGGTACGAGTTCTTCCCCCGCTCGGAGGGCGCCCGGGTCGACGTGGCCCCGGGCGAGGAGGCCTCCGGAACCCTCTCCGACGCGGCCAAGCGCCTGCCCGCCATCGCCGACATGGGGTTCGACGTGGTGTACCTGCCGCCGATCCACCCTGTCGGTACGGCCCATCGCAAAGGTCGCGACAACACGCTGACCGCGGGGCCGGGGGACCCCGGCTCGGTGTGGGCCATCGGTTCGTCCGAGGGAGGACACGACGCCGTCCACCCCGACCTGGGCACCCTGGAGGACTTCGACGCCTTCGTCGCCGTGGCCTCCGACCACGGACTGGAGATCGCCCTGGACCTGGCTCTCCAGTGCTCGCCCGACCACCCCTGGGTCTCCGAGCACCCGGAGTGGTTCACCACGCGCGCGGACGGCTCCATCGCCTACGCCGAGAACCCGCCGAAGAAGTACCAGGACATCTACCCGCTCTGCTTCGACAACGACTTCGAGGGTCTGTACGCCGAGGTCCTGCGGGTCGTGCGGCACTGGATCGACCACGGGGTGCGCATCTTCCGGGTGGACAACCCGCACACCAAACCGGTCGCCTTCTGGGAGCGCCTGCTCGCCGAGGTCGCCGAACGCGACCCCGACGTCCTCTTCCTCGCCGAGGCCTTCACCCGGCCGGCGATGATGCGCACCCTGGCCAAGGTCGGCTTCCATCAGTCCTACACCTACTTCACCTGGCGCAACGACAAGGACGAGCTCACCGAGTACCTCACCGAGCTCAGCCGGGAGACCGCGCACTACCTTCGACCCAACCTGTTCGCCAACACCCCGGACATCCTGCACGCCTACCTCCAACGAGGCGGTCGACCGGCCTTCGAGGCGCGCGCGGTCCTGGCGGCCCTGCTCTCCCCGACCTGGGGGATCTACTCGGGCTTCGAGCTGTGCGAGAACACCCCGGCCCACCCCGGCAGCGAGGAGTACCTGCACTCGGAGAAGTACGAGTACCGCCCCAGGGACTGGGCCGGGGCCGACGCCTCCGGAACGACCATCGCTCCGCTCATCACCAGGCTCAACGAGCTGCGACGAGCCCATCCCGCCCTGCGCGAGCTGCGCAACCTGCGGTTCCACCACGTGGACCGGCCGGAGTTGATCTGCTTCTCCAAGCATCGCCCCGGCGCCCCCGGTGAGCCCGACGACGTCGTTCTCGTCGTCGTCAACCTCGACCCGCACCACGCCCGCGAGGCCACGGTGCATCTGGACCTGCCGTCGATCGGCCGCACGTGGGAGGAGGACCTCAAGGTGACCGACGAGCTGACCGGACGCTCCTACACGTGGCGGGCGAGCAACTACGTCCGGCTCGACCCGGCGACCGGACCGGCGCACGTGTTCACCGTCAACGGCAGATGACGCCCGGGACCCGGCGGCGGGACGGAGCCGCCGCCCGGGCCCGGACGCCCGTTGATCCGATGTCGAACATTCTTGGTGGGGAGCAGTAGATGAGCAAAGACGAGTCCGGACCCGGCGCACACGAGCACGCCGAACACGGTCCGCTCGCCCCGGCCACGGGGGCCGCCACCGGCCCCCTCATGTCCTCCGGTGGAGCCCGGGACCCCCATTGGTACAAACACGCCGTCTTCTACGAGGTGCTCGCCCGCGGGTTCTTCGACTCCAACGGCGACGGCACCGGCGACCTCACCGGCCTGGTCCGGAAACTGGACTACCTCCAGTGGCTCGGCATCGACTGCCTCTGGCTGCTGCCGATGTACGAGTCCCCGCTCCGCGACGGCGGGTACGACATCTCGGACTACTTCAAGATCCTCCCGGAGTTCGGTGACACCGCCGACTTCGTGGAGCTCCTCGACGAGGCGCACCGGCGCGGGATCCGCGTCATCACCGACCTGGTCATGAACCACACCAGCGACCAGCACCCCTGGTTCAAGGCCTCCCGTGAGGACCCCGACGGACCCTACGGCGACTTCTACGTGTGGTCGGACACCGACGACCGCTACGACGAGGCCCGCATCATCTTCGTCGACACCGAGACCTCCAACTGGACCTACGACGAGGTGCGCGGCCAGTACTACTGGCACCGCTTCTTCTCGCACCAGCCGGACCTGAACTTCGAGAACCCGGCGGTGCAGGAGGCGATCCTGGAGGTCCTGCGGTACTGGCTGGACCTGGGGATCGACGGCTTCCGCCTGGACGCCGTGCCCTACCTGTACGAGCGTGAGGGCACCAACTGCGAGAACCTCAAGGAGACGCACGAGTTCCTCAAGCGGGTCCGTGCCGAGGTCGACCGCCTCTACCCGGACCGGGTGCTGTTGAGCGAGGCCAACCAGTGGCCCTCGGACGTGGTCGACTACTTCGGCGACTTCGAGTCCGGCGGCGACGAGTGCCACATGAACTTCCACTTCCCGCTGATGCCGCGCATGTTCATGGCGGTACGACAGGAACAGCGCTTCCCGATCTCGGAGATCCTCGCCCAGACCCCGCCGATCCCCCGCAACTGCCAGTGGGCGATCTTCCTGCGCAACCACGACGAGCTGACCCTGGAGATGGTCACCGACGAGGAGCGCGACTACATGTACTCCGAGTACGCCAAGGAACCCCGCATGCGCGCGAACGTGGGGATCCGTCGGCGACTCGCGCCCCTGTTGGACAACGACCGCGACCAGATCGAACTGTTCACCGCGCTGTTGCTCTCGCTCCCGGGCTCTCCCGTGCTGTACTACGGCGACGAGATCGGCATGGGCGACAACATCTGGCTGGGCGACCGCGACGCCGTACGGACCCCCATGCAGTGGAGCGCCGACCGCAACGCCGGTTTCTCCAAGGGCGACCCCGCGCGCCTGTACCTGCCGCTGATCATGGACCCGGTCTACGGCTACCAGGCGCTCAACGTGGAGTCCCAGCGGGAGAACCCCGGTTCCCTGCTGAACTGGACCCGCCGCATGATCCAGATCCGCAAGCGGCACCCCGTGTTCGGCACCGGCGAGTTCACCGAGCTGAACGCCACCAACCCGAGCGTGTTGGCGTTCATCCGGGAGCACGGCGACGACCGCATGCTCTGCGTCAACAACCTGTCCCGGTTCCCGCAACCCGTGGAGCTGGACCTGTCCCGCTACGCGGGCGTGCGACCGGTGGAGTGCGTGGGAGGGGTCCGTTTCCCGGAGATCGGCGACTCCTCCTACCCGCTCACCCTGCCCGGTCACGGCTTCTACTGGTTCCAGCTGCCGGTGGAACGGACCACGGAGGGGACCGGAGCCGACCGCGGGGAACTGCCCTCGTACGGGCTGCCGGCCGCGGGCCTGAACAGCCCCGACGATCTGGAGGTCCACTGGCCCGTCACCGCATCGTGCCGTTCCGGATCCTCGGAGCCGGACGACGGTGAGCTGGGAAGCGGGCCCGCCTGACATGTCTCAGCTCGAAGAACTCCTCGCGGTCTGGCTTCCTCGACAACGCTGGTTCTCCGGTAAGGGGATCCCGATCCGCCGGGTCCGGATCGAGAGCAGGTACACCCTGGTCTCGGCCGGCCCCGGCGGGCCCGACCTGAACGTGCTCGTCGTGCAGGCGGGGCAGCGCGGGCTCAGTTCCCGCTACCAGGTGATGCTGGGTTCCCGGCCGCCCCGGTCCCTGCCTCCGCGTCTGGCCCGCGCCGCCATAGGCGTCTGCCCGGTCGCCGGCGGCCGTCCCAGGGTGGTGTACGACGCCGCGCACGATCCCGTGCTCACGGAGATGCTGTTGGAACGCTTCGCCGCGGAGGAGGACCCCGAGCGGCGGGGCAGGGTGCGGTTCCGCACCCTGCCCGGCACCGAGGTCCGCCCCTGCGGGGCCGGGCGGCTCCTGACCGGCGAACAGTCCAACACGTCGTTGGTCTACGGGCGCGACTACGTCCTGAAGACCTTTCGCAGGCTCTGGCCCGGCCGCAATCCGGACCTGGAGCTGAACATGGCGTTGTCCGGTTCGCCCTACGTGGCGCGCCCCTGCGGATGGATCGAGGCCGATCTGTCCGGGCACACCTCGCCGACGACGTTGGCCCTGCTCCAGACCTTCGTCCCGGACGCCACCGACGGCTGGGTATTGGCCACCGAGAACGTGCGCACCCTGGTGGAGGGCATGGACGCGGACTTCGGCGAGGAGGCCGCGAGCCTGGGGCGCACCACCGCCCAGGTGCACAGCTCCCTGGCCCGGACTCTGCCCACGGACGTGCTCTCGCCGTCCGCGGCCGCCGAGTTGGCCGACGCCATGGTGGAGCGACTGGCGATGGCCGGAGGCGAGGTCCCCGAGCTGGCCGAGCACGCTCCCCGGGTGATGGAGGCCTACTCCGACCTCGCCCGATTGGACGAGCCGCTGCCGATCCAGCGGATCCACGGCGACTATCACCTGGGGCAGGTCATCCGAACATCGGAGGGGTGGGTACTGCTCGACTTCGAGGGCGAGCCGACCGTTCCGGTGCGCGAGCGGCAACGCCTGTCCAGCCCGTTGCGGGACGTCGCCGGGATGCTGCGCTCCTTCGACTACGCGGCCGGCTACCTGATGGTCGGCCATCCGGGCCGGCCCGAACTGGCCTGGGCCGCGCGTGATTGGGCCCGCCGCAACCGGGAGGCGTTCTGCCGGGGCTACGCCGACGGCGGCGGAGCCGACCCGGACAAGCACCTGACGGTGCTGCGCGCCTTCGAGTTCGACAAGGCCGTCTACGAGGTCCTGTACGAGGCCCGCAACCGGCCCGACTGGCTGCGTGTCCCGCTGGACTCCATCGCCACGGCGGCCGGAGCCCCACCGGTTCCCCGCTGATCCTTCGGCGGCCCTTCTCCGGGAGGGCCGCCCCACAGACCGTCCTCATGTCACCCGTTCATCACGAGTCACACGGAGTCGCATTGCCACCGCGCTCGACCCATACGTCAGCGTCCGAGAGCGCCGCGAAGAAGCCGACCGAGAGGAAGGCGGGCGCCGAGAAGACGGCCAAGACCACCCGGAGGAGGAGCGAGACCGGATCCAAGGGTTCGAAGGGCTCGGGTTCGAAGACCCCGGCCCGACGGCCTCGGGCGACGGCCCCTCTGGCCGACGCCCTGGTGGCCGAGCTCGACCGGATCGTCGACGGCCACCACCACGACCCGCACTCCGTCCTCGGCCTGCACGGCCGCGACCTGCGGGTCCTGCGTCCGGGGGCCTTGGAGGTCCACGCCGTCCTGCCCGACGACACCCGGGTCGCGCTCCCGCACCGCCACCGAGGGGTGTTCGCGGCGCGCCTGCCCCGGAAGATCGACGACTACCGTCTGGCCGTCCGCTACGAGGAGGGCCCGGAGCTTCTGGAGGCCGACTCCTACCGATACGCCCCGGCCCTGGGCGAACTCGACCTGCACCTGATCGGCGAGGGACGTCACGAGGAGTTGTGGCGGGCCCTGGGCGCCCACGTCATCGAGCGCGAGGGAACCCTGGGCGAGGTGTCGGGGACCCGATTCGCGGTCTGGGCCCCCGACGCGCGCGGGGTCCGGGTGATCGGCGACTTCAACTACTGGAGCGGGATCGCCCACCCGATGCGCAGCCTCGGTTCCAGCGGCGTCTGGGAACTGTTCGTTCCCGGCCTGGGCGACGGCGACCTGTACAAATTCCAGCTGCTGGGGTCCGACGGTCACTGGCGCGACAAGGCGGACCCGATGGCCCGGCGGACCCAGATGCCGCCGGCCACCGCCTCGGTCGTCACCGTCTCCGAGCACGTGTGGACCGACGAGCGGTGGATGGCCGACCGCAAGGGGGTGGAGATCCACAAGGCCCCGATGAGCGTCTACGAGGTGCATCTGGGCTCCTGGTGCCCCGGCCTTTCCTACACCGAGCTCGCCGAGCGTCTGGTCTCCTACGTCGTCGAGATGGGCTTCACCCACGTGGAGTTCCTGCCGGTGGCGGGGCACCCGTTCGACGGCTCCTGGGGTTACCAGGTCACCTCCTACTACGCGCCCACGCCGCGTTTCGGGTCGCCGGACGAGTTCCGTCACCTGGTGAACGCGCTGCACGAGGCCGGGATCGGGGTGCTCCTGGACTGGGTTCCGGCGCACTTCCCCAAGGACGAGTGGGCGCTGGCCCGGTTCGACGGGACCGCTCTGTACGAGCACCCGGACCCGCGCCGCGGCGAGCACCCGGACTGGGGCACGCTCATCTTCAACTACGGGCGGACCGAGGTGCGCAACTTCCTCGTCGCCAACGCCCTGTACTGGTTGGAGGAGTTCCACATCGACGGGCTGCGCGTGGACGCGGTCGCCTCGATGATCTACCTCGACTACTCGCGGGACTCCGGCGAATGGGAGCCGAACGTGTTCGGCGGGCGGGAGAACCTGGAGGCGATCGATTTCCTCAAGGAGCTCAACACCACGGTGTACCGCCGCAACCCCAGCGTGGCGATGATCGCGGAGGAGTCGACCGCGTACACGGGGGTGACGAGGCCGGTCGACCACGGCGGTCTCGGGTTCGGCCTCAAGTGGAACATGGGGTGGATGCACGACTCCCTGGAGTACGTGAAGAAGGAGCCGATCCACCGCAAGTACCACCACGACGACATCACGTTCTCGATGGTCTACGCCTACAGCGAGAACTACGTGCTGCCCCTCTCCCACGACGAGGTGGTGCACGGCAAGCGATCGCTGTTCAACAAGGCGCCCGGCGACGAGTGGCAGCGGGCGGCGACCCTGCGGGCACTGCTGTCGTTCATGTGGTCGCACCCGGGCAAGCAGCTGCTGTTCATGGGCGGGGAGATCGCCCAGGGCGACGAGTGGTCCCACCCCGAGGGCGTGCCGTGGTGGCTGCTGGAGTTCGAGCACCACGCGGGCGCTCAGCGTCTGGTGAAGGCGCTCAACGACGCCTACCGGCCCCGGCCCGCGCTGTGGTCGCTGGACACCGATCCGGCGGGGTTCCGCTGGTTGGACGGCGGTGACCGCGAGGGCAACACGCTCTCCTACCTGCGTCATGGGGAGGACGGATCCGTGCTGGCCTGCGCGGTGAACTTCTCGCCGGTCCCCCGCCCACAGCGGCGGATCGGCCTTCCCGAGGCCGGGACCTGGGACCTCGTGCTCAACTCCGACGACCCGAGGTTCGGCGGCTCCGGCCACGAGGCCCCCACCACGGTGGAGGCCGAGGAACGGGAGTGGAACGGACAGCCGTTCTCGGCGGAGATCACCCTTCCGCCGCTCGGCGCGGTCTGGTTCGAACCGCGCCGCTGAGGCCTACCGGCCGTCTTCGAGACCGGGCCCTGGACGTTCCCCCGGAACGCCCAGGGCCCTTCCGGTTCACCTTCCGCGTTATCGCGTCCTCGTGGTGATGAGGGCGACCGCCGCGTCCACGGCGGAATGGAGATGGTCCGGTGGGTCCCCTTCGGGCAGACGGGCGCAGGAGAACCAGAGCCCGTCGATGACCACGAGGAGCAGTTCGGCCACGGCCGCGGGGTCCCGGTCCACGGCGAGCTCCCCCTGGTCGCGGGCGTAGCCGAGCGCGAGCGCCAGGTTCGCGCGAGCGCGGGCGTCCAGATCGGAGAGCACCTTCGCGAAGGCCGGGTCCACGGCCGCGCGGGCGTAGAAGGCCGCCCAGATCCGGGCCTGGGCGCGGCGGCGCTCGTCGGTGGGCAACAGGTCGGTGAGGACGGCGCGCAACCCCTCGGCGAAGGTCAGGGCATCGGGGCCGATCCGGATACGGGAGAAGCGGGCGGCGACCTCGTCCACGGAGGTCTCCAGGGCGAAGAGGAGCAGGTCGTCCTTGGTGGGGAATTCGCGTTGGACGGCACCGGCGGACAGGCCGGCCTCGGCGGCGACCACCCTGACACTGACCCCTTCGAGCCCCTCGCGGGCCGCGATCCGATGGATCGCCTCGGCCACGCTCCGACGACGGCTCTCTCTGTCCACGACCTTCGGCACCCGCTCATTCTGGCATACCGGACCCTTCTGATACGTTCGTATCGATACATACGTATCAGAAAGGACGTCGTCATGCCCGACACACCTCCTCCCCACCCCCGCCTCCGGCGCGCGGCCCTGATCTCGTCCGGGCTCCTCACCCTGCCCGGGGTCGCCGCCCTCGCCCTGGTCCTGGCTCCCCCGCTCTCCTGGGAGGGCTGGCAGTACGCCCTCCTCACCCTGGAGTTCTCCCTCTTCCTCACACTGCCCGCGCTGCTCGGTCTCCTCCTCGCGCTCTCGGCCGGACGGGGAGGGCGCACCCGCGTCACCACCGGGTTCGCCACGGTCAACGCCCTACTGCTGATTACGGCCCTGGTGCCCTCCGCCTCGCTGTGGAACACCGCGCGCGCCGAAGGAGCGCCGCTCTCCCTCGGCGAGTACACCGCGGGCCTGGCCACCTCGACCGACCGGGAGCCCACGACCCTGACCTACCACCGGGTGGACGGGGAGGAACTGCTCATGGACGTATGGGAACCCACCTCCCCCGGTACCGAACCCCTGCCCGTGGTCGTCAACGTCCACGGCGGCGCCGACGACCTCCCCCAGAGTCTGCTGCCGCGCTGGGACACCTGGCTGGCCGACGGAGACCGGGTGGTGTTCGACGTCGACTACCGCTTCTTCCCCGACGGTGCCTGGGAGGAATCGGTCGCGGACGTGCGCTGCGCCCTCGGCCGGGTTCGAGAACAGGCCGCGGAACACGGCGGGGATCCGGAACGGATCGCCGTCACCGGCCAGTCGGCCGGCGGCCTTCTGGCCCTGCTCGCGACCTACGACGACCGGATCCCGCCCTCCTGTGACACCGAGGTCCCCGAGGCGACCGCCGTCGTGGCCTGGTACTCGGCCACGGACGGCACCGCCGACGCCCCCGAGGTCCCCTGGCGCCAGCGCCGCTCCCCCCTCGGCGACGAGTTGCTGGAGTCGAGCGAACGAATGGTCGGCGGCCCGGTGACGGAGTTCCCCGAGGAGTACGAGGCCATGTCCCCGATCCTCGACGTCACCGGAGACTCCCCCGCGACCCTGGTCGTCACGGCCGGCCACGACCTGTTCGTCGACCCCGAGGACAACCGTCGGTTCGTCGCCCGCCTCGCCGAGGCCGGCGTGCCCCACCGGCATCTGGAGCTGCCGTGGACCGAGCACATGTTCGACCTCAACTGGGGCGGCCTCGCCTCCCAGATCACCCGGCACACGATCGACGACTTCCTCACCGAACACCTCTGAGAGGAGCGGCGGGACGGGCCGCCCCGCAGGGTTCAGCCCGCGTCGCGGTGCCAGCGCCTCAGCCGGGCGACGGCCTCGTCCAACACCTCGTCCTTCTTGCAGAAGGCGAAGCGCAGCAGGTGTCGCCCCTCGTCCTGGTGGTCGTAGAAGACCTTGGCCGGTACGGCGGCGACCCCGGCCGCGGCGGGCAGGGCCCGCGCGAGGTCCTCACCGTCCCGATAGCCCAGCGGCCGGATGTCGGCCATCAGGAAGTAGGTGCCCTCGCACACGTTCACATCGAACCCGGCGTCGCCCAGCCCCTCGGCCAACCGGTCGCGTTTGCCCTGGAGGGACAGACGTTGGGCCTCGATCCACTCCCCTTCGCCCTCGATCGCGTCCGCGATCGCGAGTTGGAGGGCGCCGTTCGCGGAGAAGGTGAGGAACTGGTTGACCGTGCGCACGGCCCGCACCAACGGCTCGGGGCCGGTCACCCACCCCGTCTTCCAGGCGGTGACGGCGAACATCTTGCCGACCGAGGAGATCGACAGGGTCCGTTCGCGCATACCGGGCAGGGACGCGAGGGGCACATGGCGACGGTCGTCGAAGGTGAGGAACTCGTACACCTCGTCGGTGACCGCGATCAGGTCGTGCTCACGGCACACGGCCGCGATCTCCTCCAACTCGGCGGAGGTGAAGACCGTTCCGGTCGGGTTGTGCGGGGTGTTGACCATGACGAGCCGGGTCCGCGGGGTGACGGCGGCCCGCAGTTCGGCCGGGTCGAAGGTGAAGCGTCCGCTCTCGGGATCCCGACGCAGCGCCACCGGCCGACGCTCCCCGCCGGCCAGGGAGATCATCGCCGCGTAGGAGTCGTACATGGGCTCGAAGACGATCACCTCGTCGCCGCGCTCCACCAGGGCCAGCAACGAGGCCGCGATACCGGCGGTCGCCCCGACGGTCACGTACACCTCGGAGTCCGGGTCGAAGTCCAACCCGTAGTGACGGGAGCGGTAACGACTCACGGCCCGACGCAGTTCGGGGCGCCCCGGCCCCGGAGGGTACTGGTTCACCCCCTCGAGGATGTGACGCGAGGCGTTCTCCAGCAGGCTTCGAGGCCCGTCGGTGTCGGGGAACCCCTGCCCCAGGTTGACGGATTCGGTCTCGACGGCCAGGCGCGTCATCTCGGCGAAGATGGTCTCGCCGTACGCGCGCATTCGTTCGATCAGCGGTTCTTCCACCCGTCGAGGGTAACCACCCGCTCCGGACCCCCGCCCGCGTGCCCCGGCCGATCCGTACGGAACGACGAGGGCCCCGGTCCGCGCGGCCCCGCCCTACGGGGGTCACGCGGGCCGAGGCCCTCGTCGTAAGGCCCTGTCCTAGAGCAGCAGGCTGAGCACGATCCAGACCACGGGACCCGCGATGAGCAGCGAGTCGATGCGGTCCATCAGACCGCCGTGGCCCGGCATGAAACGGCCCATGTCCTTGACGCCCAGATCACGCTTGAACAGGGATTCGATGAGATCGCCGACCGTGGCCGCCAGCACCACGGCCAGTCCCAGAATCACGCCGACCCACCAGGGGCCGTCCAACAGCAGGGTCACGCACAACGCGCCCGCCACCGCACAACCCACGACCGAGCCGCCGAAACCCTCCCAGGTCTTGTTCGGGCTGATCACCGGGGCCATCTTGTGCCGGCCCAGCAGGATCCCGGCGAAGTAACCACCGATATCGCTGGAGATCGTCACCACGATGAACACCACCAGTCGCTGCTGGCCGTCCTCCGGATGCGCGATCAGCAGCATCCACGTGGCCAACAGGAACGGCAGATAGACCAGGGTGAACAGGTTCGCCGCCGCGTCGGCGACGAACCCCTCGGCCCCGCCCCTCAACCGCCAGGCCAGACAGATGATCGCGGTCAGTGCCGTGATGCCGACCAGCCAGTCGGCCCCACCGAAGTAGGCTCCGGCCTGCATCGCCACACCGCCCACGGCCAACGGGATCACGGCGAGGGTCATGCCCTTGCCGCCGAAGGCGCGGTTGAGTTCACGCAGACCGATCAACACCCCGAGCGAGGTGATGATCGTGAACAGCTGTGGCTTGGGAAAGATCGAGAAGAAGACGAGCGCGCCGAGGACGCACCCGCTGGCGATGGCCACCGGGAGGTTGCGACCGGTCTTGACCGGCTCACCCCCCGGCTTGTGCAGCACGAAGCGCTGCCCGGCGGCCGTGTCCGTCTCGGAAGTAGGACTGTCGTCGGGTCTGTGCTCCGGCGAGGGGTCATCGCCTCCGGAGCCGTGGGAAGGGTGGGTCACCGGCTAAACCTCGAGAAGTTCCGCTTCCTTGTGCTTGAGCAGCTCGTCGATGGAGGCGACGTACTTCTGCGCGAGCTCGTCCAGTTCGGTCTGGGCACGGTGCGCCTCGTCCTCGCCCAGCTCACCGGCCTTGACCGCCTTTTCGAAGGCGTCCTTGGCCCGACGGCGGACGTTGCGGATGGAGACCTTGCCGTCCTCGCCCTTGGTCCGCGCGACCTTCACGTACTCCTTGCGCCGCTCCTCGGACAGCTCCGGGAAGATGACCCGGATGACCTGTCCGTCGTCGGACGGGTTGACGCCCAGGTCGCTGTTGCGGATCGCGTTGATGATCTCGGTACGCGAGTTGACGTCGAACGGCGAGATGACGACCATGCGCGGCTCGGGGACCGAGAAGGAGGCCAGCTGGTTGATCGGCGTACGGGCACCGTAGTAGTCGACGGTGATCTTGTTGAAGGTGGCCGGGGTGGGGCGGCCGGTACGGATCGTCGCGAAGTCCTCCTTCGCCACGGTCACGGCCTTCTCCATCTTCTCCTCGGCCTCAAGGAGGGTTTCTTCGATCATTGTGGGCGCTCCCGGATTCTCGACTGGGTGTTCGTGGCTTGGGTACGCGGTCCGAGGTGCCTCCGCGCGGGCGGAACGACCGCCTCAGGCCTCGGAGGCCGGACCGACGATGGTTCCGATCTTCTCACCACGGACGGCGCGCAGGATGTTCCCCTGGCTCATCAGGTCGAAGACGACGATCGGCAGGCCGTTGTCCATGCACAGGCTGACGGCGGTGGCGTCCATCACCTTGAGGCCGCGGGTGAGGACCTCGTTGTAGTTGAGCTTGTCGAACTTGACCGCGTCCGGGTTGCGCTGCGGGTCGGAGTCGTAGACACCGTCGACCTGGGTTCCCTTGAGGACCGCCTGGGCGCCGATCTCCAGCGCGCGCTGGGCGGCGGTGGTGTCCGTGGAGAAGAAGGGCGCGCCGAGACCGGCGCCGAAGATGACCACACGGCCCTTCTCCAGGTGGCGGACGGCCCGTCGCGGAATGTAGGCCTCGGCGACCTGGCTCATGTGGATCGCGGTCTGGACGCGGGTGTCCACGCCGAGGCGCTCGAGGAAGTCCTGGAGGGCGAGGCAGTTGATGACGGTGCCGAGCATGCCCATGTAGTCCGCGCGGCCGCGCTCGATGCCGCCCTCGGTGAGCTGCGCGCCGCGGAACATGTTGCCGCCGCCGACCACCACGGCGACCTGAATGCCCTCGGAGACCGCCTCGGCGATGGACTCCGCCACGTACTGGACGACCTCGGGTTCGATGCCCAGACCACCGCCTCCGGCGAACGCCTCCCCGGAGAGCTTGAGCATGACACGTTTCCATCCGGAATCGTGCATGGCGGGTGCGGTGGTCATGGCTTCGTTCTCCGACACGGCCTGCGGCCTCCCTTGTTGTCCCCGAGCGGCACAGGGTCCCCCGAGTGCTCCTGCTGTGGAGGGTTCGGGGCGCACAGCACGCCGAACCCGCCCCTATCCACCGAAAGTGCCGGGGAGAATGGTCTCCCCGGCACTTCCATCATGTCAAAACCCCTAGGCCTGGCCGACCTTGAAGCGGACGAAGCGCTTGACGGTCACGCCGGCCTCGTCGACGACCTTCTGGACCGTCTTCTTGTTCTCCTTGACGAACGGCTGTCCGAGGAGGGTGACCTCCTTGAAGTAACCGTTGAGACGGCCTTCCACGATCTTGGGGATCGCCTGCTCGGGCTTGCCCTCCTCGCGGGTGGTCTCCTCGGCGATGCGACGCTCGTTGGCGACGACGTCCTCGGGGACGTCGTTCTTGTCGATGTACTTCGGAGCCAGAGCCGCGATCTGCTGGGCGAGGTCCTTGCCGGTGGCCTCGTCGACCTTGTCCAGCTCGACCAGGACGCCCATGGTCGGGGGCAGGTCCGGGTCGGACTTGTGCAGGTAGTCGGCGACGTAGACGCCGTCGAACTTGGCCAGACGACGGAACTCGAGCTTCTCGCCGATGATGGCGCTCTTGCCCTCGATGTAGGCCTGGAGGCTCTTGCCCGGCTCGATCTCGGCGGCGGCGACCGTGGCCAGGTCCTCGCTGTCCTGGGCGGCGACGAAGTCGGCGACCTGCTCGGCCAGCTCGATGAACTGGGCGTTCTTGGCGACGAAGTCGGTCTCGCAGTTGAGCTCGATCAGGGTGGCCTTGCCCTCGCTCTGACGGCGAAGGACGACGGTGCCCTGGGCGGCGGTGCGGTCCGCGCGCTTGTCGACGGACTTGGCGCCCTTGATGCGCAGAGCCTCGACGGCCTGGTCGAAGTCGCCGTCGGCCTCGGTCAGAGCCTTCTTGCAGTCCATCATGCCGGCGCCGGTCATGTCGCGCAGCTTCTTGACGTCCGCGGCGGTGAAGTTCGCCATGACTGTTCTCGGATTCCCTCGAAAGTGAAGTCTGTTCTGGAAGGTGGAGCGTCCCGGGCGAAGGCCGAGCGGGCCGCCCCGCCCATCAGTGGGCGAGGCGGCGCTCGAACATCGAGTCACCGGGGAGCGGCGACGGGCCGCCTGCTACTCGGCGGCCTTCGGGGCCTGCTCGGGGGCGTCCGCGGGGGAGTCCTCCGAGGTGACCTCGGCCGGAGCCTCGGCGGCGACCTCGTCGGCCGGGGCCACGGTGGGGGTCTCGGCCGGGGCCTGCTCGGCGGCGGCCTCGGTGGCCTCGACACCCTCGGTCTTGCCCTCGAGGAGCTCGCGCTCCCACTCGGCCAGGGGCTCCTCGGCGGCCTTCTCCTCGGTCGCGCCGGAGGCACCGGAACGGACCATCAGACCGTCGGCGACGGCGTCGGCGACGACGCGGGTGAGCAGGCTGACGCTGCGGATGGCGTCGTCGTTACCCGGGATCGGGTAGTCGACCTCGTCCGGGTCACAGTTGGTGTCGAGGATGGCGACGACCGGGATGTTCAGCTTGCGAGCCTCGCTGATCGCGATGTGCTCCTTCTTGGTGTCCACGATCCACACGGCGCTGGGCACGCGGGACATGTCGCGGATACCACCGAGGGTGCGCTCCAGCTTGTCCTTCTCACGGCGAAGGTTCAGCAGTTCCTTCTTGGTGAGGGAGGAACCGGCGACGTCGTCGAAGTCGATCTCCTCCAGCTCCTTGAGGCGCTGGAGCCGCTTGTGAACGGTGGAGAAGTTGGTGAGCATGCCGCCCAGCCAGCGCTGGTTGACGAAGGGCATCCCGACACGGCGGGCCTGCTCGTCGATGGCCTCCTGCGCCTGCTTCTTCGTGCCGACGAACAGGATGGTGCCACCGTGGGCGACCGTCTGCTTGACGAACTCGTAGGCGCGGTCGATGTACGCCAGCGACTTCTGAAGGTCGATGATGTAGATGCCGTTGCGCTCGGTGAAGATGAAGCGCTTCATCTTCGGGTTCCAGCGACGGGTCTGGTGCCCGAAGTGGACGCCGCTCTCGAGGAGCTGGCGGATCGTCACGACTGTGGCCATGACCTGGTCCTCCTTGCGGTGGCGGGAGCGAGTCCCGCCTTCGGTTGTTCCTGACGCCCCGTCCATGCCGCCACACCACACGAGGTGGCGCGGACCGTAGGCACGGACCCTCCCGAGGGAGGCGGGTGGGCGCGCGTATTGTGGGTCGACCCGACAGGGCCGGAAAAGATTCTATCCTCCGCGGAGCACGACCGGGAACGTGCGCCTTCGCGGGGAGATCAAGCGGCGACCTGGGGCGCGAGGGGAGAGGCGCGGACGCTCCTCGGCTGTGGCCGTCGGGTTTTCCACAGGCGCCGGGAGGCTCTGGCGGAACCCGACCGGCGAACGCACTCTGGATGCATGAGCCACCCCCGCTTCTGGGCACTTCCGCTGTTCCTCTCGCTCCTGCTCTTCCCCTTTTTCCCCACTCGAACCGCCCTGGCCGCCCCGGTCGACGAGACGGGTCGGCGTTGGCCCTTGGAGGAGCCCGTGTCGGTACTGCGCGGCTTCGACCCGCCCGAACAACGTTGGCTGCCGGGGCACCTGGGGGTGGACCTGGCCGCCGAACCCGGTCAGGAGGTGTACGCGGCCGCGCCCGGGAGGGTCCACTTCGCCGGCCCGGTGGCCGGGGTCGGCGTGGTCAGCGTCGCCCACGGCGACGTGCGCACCACCTATCTGCCGGTGGACGCGTCCGTGGCCCGTGGTGATCCGGTCGGCCCCGATCCGATCGGCACCCTGTCCGAAGAGACGTTCCACTGCCGCGACCGCCCCTGTCTGCACTGGGGCCTGCTCCGGGGCGACACCTACCTGGACCCGCTCTCCCTCCTGGGCCGCGGAGAGATCCGTCTCCTCCCGCTCGGTCCACCGGGTCGGGGCCCCGGGGCGCCCTCCGGGGAGGGCACCGCCCTCGGCCGTGGCCGGAGGACCGAGAACCGTGGGGGAACTCGTGGCCGGGTCCGTGAGCGGATCTCCGTGGCCCCCCGATCGCCGTGGGCTCGGCGATCCTCACCGTCGTCTTCCGGATCCGCTTCCGCTTCCTCTTTCCATTCCGAAGAAGAAGTCGGAAGTCGAAGAATCCCGAGATGCTCAAATGAGCAACCCACCCGAGCCCCGCTCACATGAGCAAGAAAGGCGCGAAAGCGAAATCGAAGGCGAACACCATTCGGTATCGAGAAGGTCCACGAGTTCCCGAAAGCCGTTCGGTCTCTCCCGCCGGATAAATGGGATCCATGTCACCCCATCGTTCGCCTAGGCGCGGGGGTGGGCCTGACTGTAGGCGTCGCGTAGACGGTCCACGGACACATGTGTGTAGATCTGGGTACTGCGCGGGCTGGCGTGCCCCAGGAACTCCTGCACACTGCGCAGATCTGCTCCCCCGTTCAACAGGTGGGTGGCCGCGCTGTGCCGTAGACCGTGCGGGGCACCGTCCAGACCGGCCTCACGCAGGTGCGTGTGCACGTCCTCACGCGCCTGACGGACGCCGAGCCTTCCGCCGCGGGCTCCGAGGAAGAGGGCGTTCGCGCTTCCGTGGCCGACGAGGTGCGGGCGCCCACGTCGGGTCCAGGCCTCGACCGCGTCCAGGGCCGGGCCGCCGACCGGCACGGTGCGCTCCTTATCTCCCTTTCCCAGGACCCGGACGGTGTCGCGGGTGCGGTCCAGATCGGCCAGATCCAGGGCGCACAGCTCGGCCACCCGGATACCGGTGGCGTAGAGCAGCTCGACGATCGCGTGCCGACGCAGCTCCACCGGGGTCTCCGGGTCCACGGCCGCGAGGGCCTCGGCCGCCTGCTCCTCGTCCAGGACGGTCGGCAGGGATCGCCGTTGGGTCGGGGTGGCCAGACGGGGCCCGGGATCGACCGGCAGGATCCCCTCACGATGCAGGTAACGGGTGAGGGCACGGACGGCCGCCACCCGGCGGGCGATCGTGGACCGGCTCGCCCCCGAGGCGCGCGCTCGGGAGAGCCAGGCGCGGATCAGGGGGACGTCGAGGTCGGCGAGTTCGTGACCGTGCTCGTCCAGATGCGCGACGAGGGAGCGCAGGTCGGCGAGGTAGCCGCGGACCGTATGGGGAGATCGGCCCAGCTCACCGGACAGATGGGCGGCCAGGCGCTCCAGCGCTTCGGGACCCTTCACCCCCGGTCCCGAGGCAGAGAGGCGATGGCGTCGATCTCCACCAGGTAGGTGGGGTCGACCAGACCTCCGACCTCCACCAACGTGGCGGCGGGCAGATGGCCCTCCGGAAGGCATGCCAGGAGAGCCTCCCTGAACTCCTCCAGGTCGCTGATGTGCCTCAGGTAGTAGGTCATCTTGACGACATGGGAGAGGTCGACCCCGTGTTCGGCCAGGACGGCCTCCATGTTGCGGAACACCTGGCGGGTCTGCTCACCGATGCCCCCGGGAGCCTCGCCTCCGGGGCCGGCCGGGACCTGGCCCGAGACGAAGAGCAGGGGGCCGTCGGCCGTAAGGGCGTCGCTGTACGGTTTGGCCATAGCGGAACCGTACCCGAACGGTCCCGTCGGTATCCGCCCTGATCGGCATGCCCTCCCACGTCAGGACCGCCCCGAGGGGGGACGACGCCAGCCGGTGGGAGACCGTTCCACCAATCCGGCGGCGGCCAGCAGCCCCAGGGAACGCATCGTCTGTTCCAGCCCCTCCCCACTGGCCCGGGCGACACCCGCGGTCCCCGCTCCCCTGGTCCCGACCGCGGCCAGGACACGTGCGGTCTCGGCGGACAGATCGGTGTGAACAGGGAGCGGCCCGCCCATCGTCGAGAGCTCGTCCAGCGGCGCGATCTGTTCCACCACGTCGTCGACGCCGGTGACGCAGACTGCCCGGCCCTCCTTGAGGAGCCGGTGACAGCCCACCGAGGTCGCGGAGGTCACCGGCCCGGGCACCGCCATCAGTACCCGGTGCAGCTCGTCGGCGTGCGCGGCGGTGTTGAGGGCTCCGCTGCGCCGTCCCGCCTCCACCACCACGGTGCCCGAGGTGAGCGCGGCGATGAGCCGGTTGCGGATCAGGAAATCGGGGGCGCGCGGTGTCCGGCCGACCGGTCGTTCACTGACCAGGGCCCCGTGCCGGGCCACCTCGGTGAACAGGCCCGCGTGCCCGCGCGGATAGTCCACGTCGAGTCCGCAGGCCAGGACCGCGACGGTCCGTCCGGTGGTCATGGCCGCCCGGTGCGCCGCCCCGTCGATCCCGTAGGCGCCTCCGGAGACCACCGTGAAGGAGCGTTCCGCCAGTCCGTGGGCGAGTTCGGAGGCGACGTACTCGCCGTAGGGGCTGGCCGCGCGTGCGCCCACGATCCCCACCGAGCGCAGACACAGATTGCGCAGGTCACCGTGGCCGCGCACCCACAGGCCGTGGCAGTCGCGGCCACCGGGACGCTCGTCGAGCCGGCCCGGCCATTCGGGGTCTCCCGGAGCGACGAACCGCACCCCGGCCTCGGCCGACCGGGCCAGGAGGGCGTCGGCGTCCACGGCGAGGGACTTGTGCGCCCATCCTCGCCATCGTTGGAGAGCCCGTTCCTCGTCGGTCGGATCCTCCTCGGTCTCCAGGGGTGGTGGCGCCTCCCCCGCCCGTAGGGCCGCCCACACGCGGGCGGCCCCGTGTTCGGCCAGGAGCGCGCCCAACCAGGGGTCCCCGGGACGCACCACCGCGGTCAGACAGGCTCGGGCCCGGGCCTCCTCCTCGTGTCCTCCCATGTCCACCCTCCTCACCAGGCCCGGCCCGACCAGAGGGCGTAGGCGTAGGCGGTCTCCTCCGGCCCGGGGCGTTCCCTACCGGACAGATCGGCCAGCGTCCAGGCGACCCGGAGTGCCCGATCCACGCCTCGAGCGCTGATCTGGCCTCGGTCCATGGCCTGGCCGAGCACCCTGAGGGCCATGGGTTCCAGCGGGAAGTCGCGGCGCAGCCGTGCCCCGGGGATGGCGGCGTTGGTGCTCCACGGGGTGTCCGCCAACCGGGACCGGGCCCGTTCCCGGGCCTGGAGGACCCGTTCCGCGACCACCTCGGAGGATTCGGCGAAGGCCCGGTCGGCGAGGAGTTCGGAACGGGACACCGGTTGGAGTTCGACCTTGAGGTCGATCCGGTCCAGAAGCGGCCCGGACAGGCGGGAGAAGTAGCGTCGCCGCTCCCCCGCCGGACAGGTGCACAGATTGCCCGGCTTGGCGCAGGGGCAGGGGTTGGCCGCCATGACGAGCTGGAAGCGTGCGGGGAAGGTGACGGTGGCCGAGGCCCTGGCGATGACGACCTCGCCGCGTTCCAGGGGTTCGCGCAGGGAGTCGAGCACCCCGCGGCCGAACTGGGGCGCCTCGTCCACGAACAGGATCCCGTGGTGGGCCTTGGAGACCCAGCCCGGTCCGGGGTTGCCGACGCCTCCGCCGATGATCGAGGCCCGGCTGGAGGTGTGGTGCGGGGACGCGAAGGGCGGGAGGGTGACCAGGGGGCTACCGGGCGGGAGCAGTCCGGCCACCGAATGGATGGCGGTGGCCTCCAGGGCCTCGGCCCGGTTCAGCCGGGGCAGGACGGAGGGCAGGCGCTCGGCCAAGAGGCTCTTCCCCGTTCCCGGCGGTCCGAGCATCATCAGGTTGTGCCCTCCGGCGGCCGCGATCTCGACGGCCCTGCGAGCCACCGGTTGTCCGAGGACGTCGGCGAGGTCGGGGCCGTGCTCGCCCGGTTCCCGCGGCCGTTCGCCGTGTTCCTCCTCCGGGGCCGGGCAGGGTTCCCCTCGCAGCCAGAGGCACAGCCCGGACAGGTCCTCGACGACGGCGACGTCCACGTCCGGCACCAGACGGGCCTCCGCGGCGTTGCCCGTCGCGACCACGAACCTGGTGAACCCCTGTTCGGCCGCGGAGACCACGGCGGGCAGCACCCCGCGGACCGGTCGGGTCCGACCGTCGAGGCCGAGTTCGGCGATGAGCACGGTGTCGGCGAGACGTTCCAACGGCACCTCTCCGGCCGCGGCCAGGACGGCTCCGGCGATGGCCAGGTCGAAGAGGCTGCCGGACTTGGGCAGACTGGCCGGGGAGAGACTGATGGTGATCTGGCCGCTGGGCCAGTTCTCCCCGCTGTTGACGACGGCGGCGCGTATCCGGTCGCGGGCCTCGCGCAGGGCGGCGTCGGGCAGACCGACCAGGGTGATGCCGGGGTCGCCCCCGCCCAGGTGGACCTCGACCTCGACCATGTGGCCCTGGACGCCCAGCAGGGTGACACAGTGGGTGCGGGAGAGCGACATCAGCGCAGCCCCCGTTCGTGGAACAGCAGCACGCGCCCGTCGAGCAGCAGGACACCGACCCCGTCGACCCGTGACGGGTACGGAGGAAGACGGTGCTCTCGGGCCCAGGCCCGACCCAGGGCGCGCAGACGGCGCCGTTTGCGCGGGGTGACGGCCTCCGTCGGATGGCCGAAGCGCAGTGAGCCTCGTGTCTTGACCTCGACGACGACCAGGACTGACCCGTCCCTGGCCACCAGGTCGAGTTCACCGGCACCGTGCGGGGCCCGCCAGTTGCGGGCGAGCACCCGCATGCCGTTCCGTTCGAGGTAGCGCGCGGCGAGCTCCTCGCCGCGCCGTCCGAGGATGTTCCGATATCCCGGGCTCCGGTGTCGGGTCGACCGTTCCAAGGCGACCACCTCCCGTTACCACGTTCGGTGATCGCGCCCTCTCACACCAGAGGCTCCTTCCCGCCTGTGGACAACCCCGGATCCGGCGGGGTCGTCGGATCCGGGGCGGTGGGACGTCGACGGCGGTCGGTTCGGGGTCGGGACCGGATTACACGGAGCTCGCCGCGCAGAGGCCGTCGAGCCGATCGGCCTCGATCAGCAGGAGTCGGCCGTCGCCCCGCAGGATCGCCTCGTGGAGTCGTTGCAGCAGCCTGGTGGGTTCCACGCCCAGTTCCTGGGAGAGCCGGAGCCGGGTTCTTCGGAAGACCTCCAGCGCGTCGGCCTGGCGACCGGAACGGTAGAGGGCGAGCATGAGCAGGGCGAGCAGTCGTTCCCTGTAAGGGTGGCCGTCGGCGAGGTCGGTGAGTTCCGGCACCACTTGGGCGTGGCGGCCGCGATCCAGGGCGATCTCGAGTCGTTCCTGATCGGCCAGCAGCCTCAGCTCCTCCAGTCTTCGGATCTCTCCGGCGATGATGCCGGTGCCCGCGATGTCCGCGTAGGGGCGCCCCCGCCACAGGGCCGTGGCCTCGCCGAGCAGTCCACCGGCCTGCTCCAGTTCACCTCGGCCGCGGGCCGACCGGGCCCGGGCGATGGCGGCCTCGAAGCGCATCGCGTCGACGTCGGCCGCCTCCACGACGATCCGGTAGCCCGCCCCGTTGTGCACCACGCGACCGCTGTCGCCCAGCACCTTTCGGAGCCGGTGGACGTAGACCTGGAGGGTGCTGCGCGCCCCGTCCGGTGGGGAGTCCTCCCACAGCGCCTCGGCCAACTCGTCCAAGGAGAGCGGTCGTCCGCTTCGGCACAACAGGACGGCGAGCAGACGGCGAAGCATGGGGGCGCGAAGTGTGACCGGAACTCCGTCCCGATTTATCGTGAGCGGGCCCAGAGTCCCGAACTCGATAACGTCGCCTCCTGTCGGAAAAGGCCTCATGCGTCTCCATCCTTTTCGGAACGGGATCATCTTGTCACTAATAACCGTCTTATGACCAGATATCGCAGTCGGAGACGTTCAAGGTTCATCCGAAGGTGGATCCATCGAAAGATCTCGCGCAACCGAGAAGTAATCAGGATGTAAGTGGCACCCATCATGATCGGACGAGCGCCGGCACGCAGTGATGGGGAAGAGGGCGAGATGAACGCTACCGACCGGCCCACCGTTTCCACGGGGTCGGCGCCATCGCCGTTGTGGCTGCCGATGACCTCGATGGGCATGTTCGAACGGGGCGGGACCACCTTCGTCTCCGGTGACGGGGTCCGGGTGAGCGACTCGGAGGGGCGGAGCTATCTGTCCGCGACCGCCGGCCTGTGGAACGTCATCTGCGGCTGGAACCACCCGGTGATCATCGACGCCATCACCGACCAGTTGCGACGCCTGTCCTACGGGACCCTTTTCCGATTCGACCACGATGTCGCGCGCGAGCTCGCCGGACGGCTGCTGACGATCGCCCCCGGTCACTTCGAACGGGTGTACTTCTCCACCTCGGGGTCGGCCGCCAACGAGGCCGCGGTCAAAATCCTGCGCCGCTATCGGAGCATCATCGGAGAAACCGAACGGCGTTTGGTCGTGTCCTTCGACACCCATTCCTGGCATGGCACCGGAATCGGTTCCATGGCTCTCACCGGTGAGGACGTCGACCAAGAGGCCTACGGGGTCGATCGGCGGTGGCATCGGAAGCTGCCGTTCCCCGAGACCTTCGCCGCCGAACGGGGGCTGGGCCCCGACGAACGGACCTGTCGCGAGGCCCTCGCCGAGCTGGAACGTACCGAGGGCGACCGGGTCGCCGCGGTCATCGTCGAACCGATCCTCTGCTCCGGCGGGGTTCTCATGCCTCCGGAGGGGTTCCTGAAGGAGGTGGCCGAGGCCACCGCCCGCATGGGGGCCCATCTGATCGTCGACGAGGTCGCGACCGGCTTCGGGCGGACCGGTTCGATGTTCGCGATCGAACGCACCGGGATCCGTCCCGACGTGGTCACCATGTCGAAGGGGATCACCGGCGGCTACCTCCCGCTCGCCGCCACCCTCTTCCCGTCGGAGGTCTATCGGGCCTACGAGGAGGCGGGCGCCTACCTGTCGCACGGGGAGACCCAGTCCGGCAACCCGGCCGCCTGCGCCGCCGCCCTGGCCACGTTGGAGGTCATGGAACGGGAGAGGCTGGTGGAGCGGTCCGCCGAGGCCGGGGCCCGCTTGCGACGACACCTCGACTCCCTGCTCGACCTGGAGATCGTCGGGGAGGTCCGCGGCGAGGGTCTGGCGCTGGCCGTGGAGCTGGTGCGGGACTCGGAGAGCCGGGCGCCGCTCTCACCGATGGACGTCGGCATGATCGCCCACCTGTGTCAGCGGAACGGCCTCCTGGTGCATCCGAGCCGGCGTTCCCTTCTGTTGTTCCCACCTCTGACCGTCACCGACGACGAGGTGGACGAGATCGCGACCCGATTGGGCCAGGCGTTGAGGGCGGTGCGGACACGATGACCACGACCGACGGCGGAGCCGACCCCAACCCCCACTGGTGGGTCCCCACCCGTGTCGTCTTCGGCGCGGGCCGGGTGAACGACGTGCCCTTGGAGATCGAACGGATCGGCCGCCCCTTGGCGGTCGTCGTGGACGAGCACGCGCTGGAGGCCGTGCCCGCGCTCGCGGCACTGGTGGAGCGTCTCTCCCCCGAGGTGCTCGTCCGTCGCGCCGCCACCACACCGACCCGCGGGGAGGCCGAACTCCTCTCGGGCCGCCTGCGCGAGGCCGGCGTCCGCGCGGTCTGCGCCATCGGCGGCGGAACCGTGCTGGACCTGGCCAAGGCGGCGGCCGCGGCCGTCATGCTGCCGAGGCTGCTCACCGGTTGGGAGCCCGGCGGCGGGTTCGTCCTCCCCGAACCCGCGCCCCGCCCCGGTCTGCCGGTGGTGGCGGTGCCGACCACCGCGGCGACCGGCAGCGAGGTCAACGCCAAGGCCAGTCTGGCCGACGGCCCCGATCGCCGGTTCCTGGTCCACTGGTCGCTCTTCCCCCGGGTGGCGGTGGTCGACCCGACGCTGCACACCTCTCTGCCGCCCGCGTTGACCGCCGAAGGGGCGGTCGAGACCCTCGCTCGGCTCCTGGTGCCGATGGTCTCGGACCCGCCCGTCTCGCCCCTGACGGACGAGGTGGCGATCGGCCAGATCAGGGCCGTGCTCCCCGCGGCGGAGCGGGCCGTCGCGGACGGCGACGATCTGGAGGCGCGCGGAACGATCGCGTTGGCCGCCTCCGTCAGCACCTTCACGGTGCACCAGATCGGACGCCACATGCACTCGTTCTGGGTCTGGTATCCGATCAACACCCTGACGGCGCTGGGTCTGCGCAAGGGTCCGGCCCTGGGGGTCCTGTTGACCCGTTGGGCGCGACTGGTCGTGGACGGCGACAAGCTCGCCGGGGACGCGGGGAGGCTGGCCGACCTGGGCGGTCGTGCGCTGGGCCTCGTGGGGTCGCCGACCCCGACCGAGGTCGCCGACGCCCTGGTGGAACTGTTGCGCGGTTGGGGCTTCCCGACCGACATCGAGGAGCTCGACCTGGACCTCGACGCCGACGAACTGACCGAACGGACGTGGCGGGCCTGGTCGGAGCCGCTGCGGCCGCGCACCCGGGCACAGGTCGCCGCCCTCTTCCGGGGAGCCTGATACGACGAACGTCGAAGGCCCGGCCGGACCTCTCGTCCGGCCGGGCCTTCGCGATTCCTACAGCGGCACCTCCAGGCCCGCGCCGACGTGGGCGGCCACCCCGATCGGGGCCACGCACATCGTCGAGGAGGCCGGCAGGTCCAACGCCTCCTCTATACCCGGACCGTCGTAGGCGCAGAGCGGGAAGGTGCCCAGGCCCCGGTCGGCCGCGACCAGGGCGCCCGCCTGCAACGACGCGCCGATGGCGACCGCGCCGACCCGGAAGGCCGCGGCCCCGTGTTCCCGTACCAGCGCGGGCAGGTCCAGGACCGGCACCACCACCCCGGCCAACGACAGGTTGAGCCGGTGTCCGGGAGCCCCCACCCGGGTGGCCACCCTCGGATCCTTGGGCGGGGCCAACAGGCAGCGTCCTCCCAACGGCGCCAGCACCGCGTCGACCGCCTCGGCCACCGGTTCCAGCGTCTCCGGGGACGGGGCCGGGGCCACGAACCCGCCGACCGGGCTACGGCGGCGCAGCATCGCCCGCGCGGGGTCGCCGGGCATGGTGATCTCGCCGAAGGCCAGTTCCTCGCCCGGCTCGGTCCGTCGGACCGCGCACAGGACGTCCTGCGGGTAGCGGTCGGGGACCGTCGGCACCCGAACCGGGGCGGGTTCGCTCGCCGGCGCCACCTCCTGAGAGGGGCCGACGGTGACGACGGCGAAGGCGGTCTCGGTCTCCTCCCCCAGCTCCAGGAGGTGCTCGATCTCGTCGTCGACGAACGCCAGACGCGGGGAGCACTCCCATCCGAGGGTCCGACCGGCGACCAGGAGCTGGGCCAGGGTGTGGCCGGTGTCGAGCAGGTGGAGCCGATGAGCGAACCTGCCGTAGCGTCCGGTGGTGCGTTCCAGGCGGGTCGTCAGCACGATCGTCAGGTCGGTGACCGGGCCGCCCAGGGCGCGGGCCAGACGCGGTCTCGGGTCCTCGGAGGTGACCTGGGTGAGGGCGTGGTGGACGGGGTTGTAGCGATGGGCCCCGGTCGGCAGCCCCGACCCTCCTCCCGAGAGCAGCCACAGGTCGACCGGGTAGGCCGCTCCCCCGCTGGCGACCAGCCGGAGCAGGGTGGTCATCACGTGCTGCTCGTCGAACCCCCATCCGGGCGCCCCGGTGGGAAGGAACGCCCGGGCCCCCGAGACGGTCAGGAAACGGTGTCGGGCCAGACCGTTGCCGGTGGCGAGCATGCGGGAGATCCGGTCGACCGGACCTTCGGGGTCCCGGACGGGCCGGGGCAGCGGATGTTCGGCGATCCCTGGACGGCCCGCCCGCGTCGGGTAGAGCTGGTAGGCCCCCGACACCTTCGGCAGTTCCCGGTCGGCCAGGTAGGCCGCCACGATCTCCCGATTCGTGTCGGTCGCGATCATGTCCTCGGCCGTGCTCATGACTGCCCTCCCACTAGATCCGTCGCGCCGGCGGCCACCATCGCCACGGCGTCGACCCCTCGGGCCTGTTCCACCGCGTCGGCGACCACGTGGCAGTACAGGAATCGGTCCACCGGGCGGACGCCGATCCGCGCCAGGTGCAGGTACAACAGGTTCAGCGCCACCCGATAGCGGAGGAACCACGAAGCCTCGCGAAGCGTGCGCTCGAAGTCTCCGGAGTCGCGCAGAGTCCGGTGGAAGGCGCTGTGCCGGGTCTGTTCCCCGGTGACGCCCTCGCCCGGACCGGCCGGGACGTCGAGGTCCAGACGGCCGTCGGCGAGCAGGGGGCCGGCCTCCTCGGCGGAGCGCACCAGTTCGCGACCGACGAGCTCGGTCACCTCGTCCAGCCGCGGCGGCGAGGTCTCGTCCGCGTGCGCCTCCACCCGACGCACCAGCGGCGCACGCAGACGCTCGGAGCGTTCGTCGAACAGGGCGCGGACCGCGGCCGGGTCCGGAGCGCCCATGATGTGGGCCTCGGCGTGCGAGCGGTAGGAGACGAAACCGCGCTCGATGTAGCCCCCCACCCGTCCGGCGATCACCAGCATCAGGTCCACGACGTGGGAGCTGAGCGCGGGCCCCTCTCCGACGGAGACGGTCAGCGCCGCCTCCGCGGTCCTCTGGGAGAACCCCTCGAACAGGGCCACCGCGTCGGGGGTGCCGAGGACGTGCAGTCGGGGGTCGTGCGCCTCCTCCTCGACGGTGTTGTCCGGCTGGAGCGGCTCCAAGGGTCCGTGCTCCCGCTCTCGGGCGGCCAGGAGGCGGTGGGGTTCGCGCAGCGCGTCGGGGTCGAGGATCGTGGTCGACGGGTGGGCCGCCAGGGCCGGCCTCAGATGACGGTCGGCGGCCGGTCGCACGATCCGTTCCCAGGTGGGTTCGTCGGCCTCCACCACGATCCGCAGGTGCGGTCCTCGTCGCCAGTGGCGTGCCCAGAACGCGGGCAGACCGGCCTCGGCGAGCTCGGCCAGCAGTGGCCGGACCCCGGCCCGCAGCAGGGGGGCGGGGTCCGGATCGTGATAGGCGACCCGGAGTCGTCGGGCGGCCGTCATGGCGACACCGATACGGGGTCGGCCAGGGCCAGCCTGAGGAGTTCCATCAAGAGTGCCTCTCGTTCCATGTGGACGCCGAGTCGGTTGTTGTGCATGTGCAACGCGGAGAGCGTCACCATCCCCCGATCGAGCCGTTCGATGTCGTAGGGCACGATGTCCTCGGGCGGGTGGAGCCCTCCCCGTTCCTCGAGGTCGGCGAGCCGCTCTTGGAGGTGTCGGCAGGCGGTCGACCACCGATCCTCTCCACCGGTCTCCGACGTGGCCATCGCGTGGTGGACGAGCCGTCGGACCTGGTCGCCCGACCGCTGCCAGGCCTGCTCGACGAGGGCCTGCCAATGGGGTCCGATCCGCTCCCCCATCCACCGACGGACCATGTGATCGACGAACCGTCCCGCCCACTCGGCGTCGCCGAGCGTGGCCAGCCCCCGCGCCATGCACCACACCGCGCGGGCGGTGGGGTCGGTCGGGGTCCCCACGTAGTCCAGGGCGTCCAGGCTCGACGCGGTGAAGAAGTCCTCCACATGCTCCATCGCCTCGGGACCGCCGTACATGCCGGTCTCCGGACGGTACGTCTCCCAGGTCAGGGTGTTGTCCGGGAGCAGTTCACCACCGCCCTCGTCCCCCGAGGTGCCGATCAGTTCGGCCAGCCTGGCGTAGTCGGCCGGGTCCGCGGCCACCTGTGAGGGGTTCCGTTCGACCAGCGTCGCGAAGCGGTTCCGGACCTCCTCGCGGGCCCGGGCGTGGTCGTCGGGGTCGGGCAGCCACAGACGGAGACGGACGTGCGGCCCACCGGTCCAGTAGCGGAGGAAGAACCAGCGCGGCGACCGATCCCCCAACGCCTCCACGGTGGGGGCGACCACCTCGGTGACCACCACGGACGGGTCCCGGTGGTAGTAGCAGTACGCGGTCAGCCAGCTCATGGGCGGTCCCCCGGCAGCTCGACGGCGTACTCCGCCACCCGGTCGGGACCGAACACGGCGGGCGCCGCCTCTTGGAACACCAACGTCTCCCGCCCCTTGGACATCCGTGACAGCTCCTCCACGCCCCACCACGAGCACAGGTCCAACGGGCGCGGCTTACGGTCCTTGGCCTTGGCCATGACCTGCTCCTCCGCCGACCCGCCCGGGTCGGCGGCCCGGGCGAAGACCACCTCCGGCAGTCCGAGTTCCTCGGCCCGTTCCCGTACCTCGAAGAACCGGTCGAAATCGTCGCCTCCGGCTCCGTCGAACTCCCGACACGGCACGATCCAGGTCCGACGCTCCAAGAGGACCCGACCCACCCGCAGTCGAGGCAGGATCGAGATCTCGGAGGGCTTCGGGTCCACGTACAGCTCCCTGGACCGTCCGACCAGGGCCCAGGCCTCCGACAGCGGCGTCGTCAGGTCCAACAGGAACCGCAGCGCCGGCGGAAGCCAGCAGCGGGCCATGGTGCCCCGGTGGATCAGCCGTACCGGCCGGTCCTCGACCCGCCACCACAGTGTCGGGAGCCCGCTGTCCGGGTTCACGCGGATCTCGAGGTCGGCGGGGCGCACCCGCCGTTCCGGAGGCAGTGTGGGGACGCAGCCCGGCCACTCCAGCTCGTGTGAGGCCAAGGGGGCCACCCGGTTGAGGGAGGAGCGGAACAGCCCCATCACCTCGACCCGCAGCGGACCCTCCCACGTCTCCTCCCGCGCCGGACGACCCACCCTGCGGCTCACCCGGGCCGCCGAGGCCCCGTGCCCCGGGGCGGCCGCGTTGAAGACCACGGTGCCGTCGGGCAGGGGTTGGAGGAAGAGCGTGGTGGGGTGGTCGTGGGGCAGCCACGGGGGCAGGTCGGAGAGCGACCGGTCGAGGGCCTCGGTGTCGGCGTGGACGGTGTCGCCGTCGTGGTCCTCGGGGAAGAGCACGTCGAGCAGGCCGGCCTGGATTCGACGCAGTTCCTCCACGCGAGGCAGCCCGGTCTCCCCCAGGTGGAAGGGGTTCTCACGCAACTCTCGAAGCTCTCCGCCGCCCCCGCCCGCGGCCATGGTGCCGCCCGGGGAGGCGACCGCCTCGCCCCAGGCCATCCAGGCCTCCACCGGTCCGACCGGGGTGCCCGCGCCGAACCGGCGTTCGATCAGGTCGGCCATGGCCAGCCGGCCCGGAAGGGCGCCGTCGAACACCGCCACCAACCGGCGGACGCGGTGCAGGTCCTCCTCCATCCCCTTCAGGTCCGGCGCCCGGGGCGGGGTGTTCCAGTCCGGAACGGCGTCCTCGTAGCAGAGGTACTTGCCGGGGATCAGTGTCGCGTCCCCGCCCGCCGCCGACAGAGCCCGTTCCGTGGCCGAACGCAGGAGCCCCAGGGACATCCACCGGCCCGTGGGTTCGTCGGCCTTCTCGACGTCGCGCACCGCCTCGGCGAGTCTCCGAACCGGGTCTCCGGCGGGCGACTCCAACCGGTCGGCGATGGCGGACGGACGATCCGAGATCTGGTCGGGCACGTCGAGGTCGGCTTGGAGCACACCGGCCGTGACCAACCGGTCCAGAGACGTCGAGGCCTCCTCCTCGCCCGCTCCGAACTCCCCGGTGAGCAGCTCGACGAGTTCGGTCGGTGCGGCGCCTCGGCCCGCCCTCTCGACGAGACGGAGCACCCAGGGCAGGGCGGGGACCCCGAGGAAGCGACCGTCCGGGTGCACGACGAGGAGCCGTTCTCCGGAGACGGTCAGCGTCGGGTTGGCGCGCAGGATCCTCGGCCCGTGCGCGGCCACCAGCAGACGTTCCAGCCGGGACTCGATCTCGGCGTTGAGTTCCAGATGCCGTGACAACCGGTCCGGCGCGGGGAGCCCGGATCCGAGGGACGACACCTCCGCGCTTTCTCCATCGACGGTCCCGCCGATGAGGCCCGCCGTGGTCAGGGTGGAGAAGGGGCTGGTCTTCAGCGCGGTGCGCAGGACGTACGAGAGGACCCGCCGCCGGGTATTGAGGTGCTCGGCGGCGTCCGGAGGTCCGGCGAGCCACGCCTCCACGTCCGGGAACAGCGCGTCGCTGGCCATCGCCAGGGCTCGTAGGAAGTCCTCGTCCCGCACCAGCGCGGCGAGACGGTGCGAGGCCTCCGTCCTCTCGGTCCGGAACGCCTCCTTCGCCCGCGTCAGGTCGCGTTCCCACCTCTCGTGGTCGGAGCGCAGCCGATCGAGGAGCTCTCGCCCCTCCTCCGTCAGTCGGGCGAGCGCGCCCTCCGACAACGGCAGGGGCGCCCGACCGTTGTGCACCGCCCGACGGCAGGCCAGGAGAGCCCGTCGGACATCACGGTCCTCACAGCCGCCGATCGCCGGATAGAGCAGGTCCGCCGCCCGATCGCCGCGGTCGCGCATCCCGCGCCGCAGCTCCCGAAGGTCGCGGAGGCGGCGCACGGTCTCGGGCAGCCGCCCGACCCGGGCGCTCTCACCGGGCAGCCCCGCGACACGTACCACCGTCATGGTCTCAACCTCGTCGCCAGATGCCAGGGCGCGTTGGGGCGCCCCAGCACCAGTAGGAACACCGGGATCTCCCGTTCACCGTCGAGCCCCAACAAGGAGGCGAACTCCTCGGCGTCGTAGCTGTTGGTGACACGGGCGGACAGTCCATGGGCCGCCGCGGCCAACGAGATCCGCTGCGTGACCACACCGGTCGACAACTGCGTGGCGCGGAACGCTCGTCCGGGGTGGTGCTCCAGCAGCCCTTCCGTGTACGCGGTGACCGCGACCAGCAACGGGGAGGTACGCGCGTTGATCTCCGTCCGCCAGACGTTCATCGCCTGTAGACGGGACCGCAGGTCATCCCTCCCCACCGGCCGCAGCGCCCCGTCCACGAGCCGGTAGTGCCCCCGCGGCAGATCGTCCACGGCGCCGACGAGGGCGTGGACCCCGACCTCGGGCGGCGCGGTCTCGTGCCACAGGTCGTCTCCGAGCGGCCGGACCGCGTCGAGCAGGAGGTCGGAGACGGTCCCCAACGGCAGCGGCTCCGCCGTCGGAAGGAAGACGTCGGGCCCGGAGTCACGACGGACCACGGCCGTGGCCGTGTCCATGGCGCTCTCACCGCGTACGGGCGCCAACGGCACGTCGAACGCGGTCGCCTCCGCGGGCTCCGGCTTCCCCGGCCGGACGCGCGCGTCCGGCCGGACCGGGGCCAGCTCCTCCGGGTCCCGCAGCCACGAGGCGCGTTCGACCGCCAGCATCCGCGCGCTCAGCACCGGGTCGATCCCGGAACCGCCCGCGACCGGGACCACGATCCGCTCCGGCGGCGGTGACGGGACCGGAGCCGGACGGTACCCGGGCTCCTTCGGGGCCTCGAAGGCGTCCCACAGCGGAAGTACCGCCAGGACCGACTCGGAGTCGTCGTCGGGAAGGGCCAGCAGTCGGGCGACCTCCTCGTCGAGGAAACGCGTCCGCATCTGACCGCGCATTCCCAGGGCCGAGGCGACGACCAGCAGGTTGCCGGCGACCAGACCGGCCTCCTGGGCCGCCAGACGGTAGGAGTAGTTCCGGTAGCGAAAGGCCGTCTTCCCGAGTCGCGCGGTGACGACGAGGACGTTCCTCGCGCCGTCGAAGTCCGCGGCGGCGGCCGCCGCCAACTCCTTCGCCCCGACGTCGTCGCGCAGTTCGGAGAGCTCGTGATGGGCCGGATCGTAACGGTGGACCCCCTCGGGGGCGTCCGCCGACCACAAGGCGAGTTCGACCGGGTAGAAGCAGCGCGCGGAGGCCACCGTCCGGTGCCACGGCCACTCCACCTGAGGTCCGGCGTCCATGCGGGAGAAGCCGTACCCGTAGAACAGCAGGGCGCTCAGCCGTTCCGGGTCCGGCCCGCCCGGGGCGCCCGACGCGGGTCGGGTCGCCCCGGAGGGCTCGTATTCGTCGCGCAGCGCGGCCCCGAGCGGCCCCAGTCGGTGACGCGGCCTGGCGGGAAGCGCGTACCTGCGTCGCGGCACGGCCGGGCGGGTGAACAGCGGGGGGCGGTCCGGATCGTCGAGCCCGCCCTGCCCCTCCGCGTGGATCTCCTGCCATCGGTAGTGCACGTCGTACAGGTACTTCCGCACCAGAGCCGCGTCCTCGGCCGCCGACCCGGGTGTCGCCGTGTTCGGGTCGGTATCGGTCATGGGAACGGGTGCGGGTCGGGGTTGACGTCGTCGTAGCCGGCCGCGGCCGCCGCCTTGTAGGCGCGGTCGAGCCCGCGGACCCGCCGGAACCTGTGCCCGAAGGTCATCGGCAGCATCCCCGGCACGATCACCTTCACGCAGGACAGTCCGCCCGCCCTGTGCTCGGGCGTCGTCTGGTCGACGACGATCACTTCGAGCCCGTGCTCCGCCAACAGGTCGACCGTGCTCTGGAGGAGCGCCCTCAGGTCGGTCGGTTCACCCGTGGTCAGCGCCGGGTGCGGTTCGGACAGTCCCCGCTCGGAGCCCTCATAGAGGAAGGCGAGCCGGTCCTGCGCCTCCGGGCGGCCGTACAGCTGGCTGTGGTGCAGCATCGACGTGCACAGCTCGCTGTCCTCGACCATCCGTCGGGCG
Organism: Nocardiopsis alba DSM 43377; assembly: GCF_000341225.1. GTDB lineage: Bacteria > Actinomycetota > Actinomycetes > Streptosporangiales > Streptosporangiaceae > Nocardiopsis > Nocardiopsis alba. The sequence goes on along the minus strand of NZ_ANAC01000017.1, from coordinate 94,570 downwards.
TACTCCTGTGTCTCCTCGTCCTCGTCCTCGTGCTGGGCGATGATCGGGGCGAGTTCGAGCAGACCCGCGCTCACGGCCGACTCCATGTCGAAGTGGGAGGCGGAGGCGCACAGGAACCGGGCCCGCCCCTCGCGCTCGCCCTCGTCGACGACACCGATCCAGACGCTGGGGATGCCGTGTTCGGTGGTGGTGTCCCAGGCGTGCACGGTGTAGCCGGTCTGCCTCTCGATCCGCTCCAGCAGGAGCGGCATCGTGGAGGTCTTCGCGGTGCTCAGGTCGAGTTTGGCCGGGGATCTGCGCGAGTACCAGGTCATCAGGAACGCGTCCCGTTCGATGACCTCCATCAGCCCGTGCAGGATCGCCTCCGGCATCGAGCCGCCGACCGCGCAGCCGTTCGACACCTCATAGAGGTAGCGGGGCAGGTTCGGGCGCACCAGCCTGGTGCGGTAGTAGGCGTAGGTCTCCGGGACCAGGACCGGGGCGTCCTTGGTGAGGGACCTCGCCCACACCCAGTCGACCTCGGACTCCTCGGTCCACCTCCGGCACGGGAAGCCGGGCTCGTCGTAACGGTGCTCGTCGTGGAGCCCCAGACGCCGCAGGTCGATCGCCTCGGGAAGGTCCGCGAAGGTCCCCTTCACCACGCTGCGGTGCCCGGAGGCGCTCATCCCGCCCCAGCGTTCGACCGCCTCGGCGACCGCGGCGGTCCCCGACTCCCGGTAGGACGGGGTGCGTCCGATGCCCTGTTCGACGTCGGTCGAGTTGCGCAGGCCGAGCGGGGCGGACATGTTCGGGAACACCCCGCGCCCGTACTTGAACAGGGTGCGTACCAGACCCATGTCGCGGTCGACGTAGGTGGGCAGGAACGAGTCGTCGTCGACCAGGGACCTGGTCCGCAGCGAGCCCGGAGAGTGCGCCACGGACTCGGTCGGCCGCAGTGTCTCGGTGTCCTCGGGGTTGTCGTCGGTGAGGGAACCGCACGTCGCGCACATCGGGTCCGGGAGGAGCCGGGCCCGGCGGGCCCCGATACCGATCAGCCGCACCACCATCACCGGCAGCACGTCCTCGGCCGACCGGTCCAGTTCGACCAACTTGACGGCGAGGTCGGCGGCGACGCCGGCGTGCGCGGAGGTCAGCGCCGGCGGCCGCCAGGTCCGGAGAAGATCCGGGTACCGTTCGTCGATCTCCGCCATGGGCTCGGGGAACTCCCGGGCCAGGACCAGCCGCGACTCGAGGCAGTCCGGGCAGCCCGGACGTCCCGGACGGATCACCGGGCCGATGAACAGTCGGTCGCGGCGTGCGAGCACCGGCAGTACCGGCCCGTCGGTCTCGGGGATCTCCGGCAGTTCGCCGGCCTCCCCGACCACCACGGTGTACTCCGGCGGCACGGTCGCGCGCATCGCCTCGGCCAGGATTCCGGCGCCGATCACGGTCGGCCCTTCGAGCTGTGTTCCGGTCACAGTTCCACCACCCTGATCAGGTACGGCGTGGCCGTGCGCAGGATCGGCTCGCCGTCGAGCTCGACGACCCCGAGTCGCGTTCCTCGGGAGGCCAGCAGCTTCACCGCGTCCTCGGTCGTGAGCACGGGTCCGGTCGACGTGTCCGTCGAGCCCTCCGGTTCGGGGACGGTCTCCGGCATCGGGGGCATCGTGATCGGGTCATGGCCGCACTGCGCGACGAGGGTGGCCCGTTCCAGGGCCGTGGCCAGCGCACCCGCCGTGTCGAGGCCGCAGGCACGGGCCAGCGGTTCCTCTCCGGCGACGACCAGCACCGTGGGAAGTTCGGCGTCGAGCCGGAACGCCCGCACCGTCTCCCGCGTGAGCGATTCCAGTCGACGCACCTGCTCGCCGAGCGCCTCGGGGACGCCCTCCAGGTCGATCGTCGGCGCGCTCGACGGCTCGGGGACCGCCCGCTCCGCGGCGAGGTCCAGTACCGCGGCGGTCAGAGCGCTCTCCCGGTCCAGGGCGGCCCCGATCCCGGGGACGCGAGGGGCTTTGATCCCCACCGGTTCGACGTTCGATCCCGTCTCACCGCCGAGGATGTCCAGGGCCGGTCCCCGGGAGGGGTGGGAGGCGGCCAGGCGGCCGAGGGCGGCCAACGTGGCGTCGTGCCGCGCGTCGATGAGGGAGTCGGCGACACCGAGCGCCTGGGAGACCTCACCGTCCCGCGCCAGGCTCGCGACCGCCACGCGCAACGGAAGCTGGGTATGGTGCTCCTCGATCTCCAACAGCGGGCCGGTGAACCGGTCGAACAGGGGGGCCGCGGCCAGGGAGAAGGCCTCGCTCTCGATCGAGGCGGGCCACTCCATCGGATCCGTCTTCGCGACGCGGCCGACCGGCAGCACACGCGAGGTCTCCGACTCCAGGGTCTCCAGGTCGATGCGTTCGAGCTCGTCGGCCACGGGCTCCGGGTAGGCCCCGGTCACCAGGCGGAACGCCGCGAAAAGGGCCGTGTTGGCGGGGACACCCGTGGCGGGGCCGATCATCCAGGCCGAGGGGCCGACCGGCAGGACACCGGTGTCGGTCCAGCGGGCCTTCGCGTCGGCCCAGGTCGACGAACCGCCCGGGTTCGGACCCACCCACGCCACGTCCTCGGAGACGAGGACGGGGAGCAGAGGCGCCGTGCAGGCCTCGGCCACCGTGTCGATCAGCTCCGGATCCTCGGTCAACGCGACCACGAAGTCGGCGGCGGCGACGGCGGAGGAGAGTTCGGAGGCGGGGGTCTCCACCAGTTCTCGCTCGGAGTCCTCCTCACGCAACGCCCGCACGTCGTCGGCCCGGCCGGAGCGGGCCTCGGCGTCGTCGGACGGGTCGACGACCTCGACCCGGCGGCAGCCCAGCTCCCAGGCGGCGCGCGCGGCGGCGTCGGCGAGCGGCGCGCTTCCGACGATCACCAGGCGGGTACCGCGCCAGCGTTCGAAGCGGGCCGGCCCCGAGTCGCAACGGAAGTCGACATAGGCGATCTCCGCCTGGTAGCGCTCCAGCTCCTCGTCGGTCAGACCGTGCGGCCGGTCGTCACCGACGTCGCGCACGAAACCGTTGCTCTCCAGCAACGAGACCAGGTCCCCGACCATCTTCCGGTGGGCCGGCCGCAACCCCGAGGTCAGTTCGTCGAGCGTCGCGGTCCCGTCCAGGCTCGGAGCGAGCCGTTCCACCCAGTCGTAGATCGACCCTCCGCGCAGCGTCACCGACCGCGCGCTGTCGATGATGAAGGCCCCGTCTCGCGTTGGTACGTAGTAGACATCCGGCCGAAGCTTCGGTCGCATCCGAGCCCTCTCCCTCACTCTTGTCAGATGGGCTCCGGAACGTGTCCGCCGCTCCGGAGCCCTCACGCCGGGTCAGCTGCAGCAGCAGCACGGGCAGCAGCTACAGCAGCTGCAGCAACCTCCCCCGCCCGAGGCGCCGATCTCCATCATGGCCAGCGTGGAACCGAGCGACTCGATACCACCGGGCTGGTTGGCGCCGAACCCGAGGACACCCTCGTCGGTGGTGCTGAACTCCTCGACCGGCAGATCTCCGAGACTGTTGGACAGGTGGGTCTCGATCGACATGAGAACCTCTTCCCTCCCACGTGCGTTGCACGTCGGAACCGGGGAAACATGGGTGTCGCCATCATCGCCGGAGCCACTTACACCCCACCTACAGGGCACTTGCACCTTGTGAGCGCCTTCTTCGAATTCCTCCCGACCTCGCGGACAACGTTCCGAGGAGGGGGTCGAAAGACGACGTCGGCGGGCCGACCGGGCTCACACCCGACCGACCCGCCGACCGCACCGCCGAGACCCGCGAGAGGCCTCGAAGGCGCCGTTCTAGCTGCAGCAGCAGCACGGGCAGCAGCTACAGCAGCTACAGCACTCGCCGCCGCCCGAGGCGCCGATCTCCATCATGGCCAGCGTGGAACCGAGCGACTCGATACCACCGGGCTGGTTGACACCGAAGCCGACGACGCCCTCGCTACTGGTGCTGAACTCCTCCACCGGCAGATCTCCGAGACTGCCGGAGAGGGGGCCGGTCTCGATCGACATGAGAACCTCTTCCCTCCCACGTGGACGACACGTGGGGATCGGGGAACATGGGCGTGGCCATCATCGCCGGAGCCGGTTACACACCGCCTACCATCCGGTTGCTCTCCTGGCGGAGCCGGGGGTGACGACCCGAACGCGAACGGTGATCGCGTTTCGGAGGGCGCGGGCGACGACGAACGACGGCGGCCGAGGAGACCCGGCTCCCCTGTCGATCGGATCACCGGGTCAGGAGCAGCAGCAGCACGGGCAGCAGCTGCAGCAGCTGCAGCAGCCACCGCCGCTACCGGAGGCGCCGATCTCCATCATGGCCAGCGTGGAACCGAGCGACTCGATACCACCGGGCTGGTTGGCACCGAAGCCGAGGACACCCTCGTCGGTGGTGCTGAACTCCTCGACCGGCAGATCTCCGAGACTGTTGGACAGGTGGGTCTCGATCGACATGAGAACCTCTTCCCTCCCTCGTGCGAACACGTAGGGGTCGGGGGAATATGGGCGTCGCCATCATCGCCGGATCGACTTACACGGCACCTACACCGTGGTTGCGCGGGAGGAAGACGGGGCCGGAGGACCCCTGCCCAAGGGGAACGCCCCGCGCGGAGGACCGCTCGGGGCGTTCACGACCGGAGGAAGGTCGGTCGCGGATCCGGGTTCACCGACCCGGGGCGGACCCGTCCGTGGGGGGCATCTCCAGATCCGACTTGGTGATCTCCTCGACGTTGACGTCCTTGAACGTCACCACGCGCACGTTGCGGACGAAGCGGGCCGGGCGGTACATGTCCCAGACCCAGGCGTCCTCCATCACGACCTCGAAGTACATCTCGCCGTTCTCGGTGGAACGGGGCTGGAGGTCGACGTGGTTGGTGAGGTAGAAGCGCCTCTCGGTCTCCACCACGTAACCGAAGAGGCCGACCACGTCGCGGTACTCGCGATAGAGCTGAAGCTCCATCTCGGCCTCGTACTTCTCCAGGTCCTCAGAACTCATCTGCGCGCTCGCTTTCGTCAGCACTCTCCGGTCGTGATGTGCCGGTTCCCCTCACGTGGAGACACCGCGATCACCCGACTTGTTCCCGCCGGGGACACGGGCCACTCGTTCGAAGAACGCCGATACGATCCAAGATCCATCATGCGTCACGAAACGCGTCTTCGGGCCCCGACGAGAGGATTTCTCCTCGACGCATCGGACGTCCTCTCCGAACGGAGACCTCGAAGCCTCCCGACGGGGCCGCGGATCACTCGGATTCGAGCTCTTCGAAGGCGGGGGGAACGCTCAGACCTCCGGCCTGGCCGAACGGCCAGATGATGACGAACGCCCGACCCACCACGTGGTCGATCGGAACGGTACCGCCGCCGGGGTTGTTCTGGTTGGAACGGGAGTCGCTGGAGATGGCCCGATGGTCGCCCATCAGCCACAGCTCGCCCTCGCCCACCTCGATCGGCCCGAACTCGGTGTGGCTCTCCACGCTGCCCGGGTAGAGGTAGGACTCCTCGTTCAGGGGCTGCCCGTTGACCAGGATCCGGTTCTGCTCGTCACAGCACTCGACCGTGTCGCCGGGCAGGCCGATGACCCGCTTGATGTACTCCTTGCCGGTGGGCGCGGCGCCCAGCTGCTGCTGCACCCAGGTGAAGGCACCGCTGACCGGGTTGGTGGGCTCGGGCACCTGGACGGTGTTGGGGTCGTCCCACGACCCGTCGCCGTCGAAGACGATGACCTCACCGCGCTCGATGTCGCGGATCTGGTAGACGACCTTGTTGACCAGCACCCGGTCCCCGACGAGCAGCGTGTTCTCCATCGACGTGGAGGGGATGTAGAACGCCTGCATCAGCCAGGTCCTGATCACGAACGCCAACACCAGGGCGATCACGATCAGGATCGGGAGTTCCTTCCAGAAGGACCCCTTCTTGGTACTGCTCTGCGAATCGCTCATCGTGGCGTCCGTCCTCTCCTCCGACTCCTCGCCACCGGCATCGGAGACACCACTGGCTCCCAGGCGCTCATGCGCCTGGGAGCCAGTGTCGGAGCCATGCTCCTCCGGGCCGGACCGGACGGAATCCTCGTCCTGGACCCCGTCCGCGCCGAGGCCCTTCTCGTCTTTGCTCATCGGCCGAAAGCCTATCCTGCCTCCTCGCCGAACGGCGTGGTTCCGGCCGGATACGGCTACGGGAGCGAAGACTACTTGGCGGCGGGCTCGCGACGCTCGCGGATGCGGGCGGCCTTGCCGCGCAGGTCACGCAGGTAGTACAGCTTGGCGCGACGCACGCGACCGCGGGCGGCGACCTCGTACTTCTCGATGGCGGGGGTGTGGATCGGGAAGGTACGCTCCACGCCCACGCCGTAGCTGACCTTGCGGATGGTGAAGGTCTCACGGTTGCCGGCGCCCTGACGGCGGATGACGACACCCTTGAAGACCTGGACACGGGTACGGCTGCCCTCGGTCACGCGGACGTGAACGTTGAGGGTGTCACCCGGGCGGAACTCGGGGACGTCGGTGCGAAGCTGAGCCTTCTCAAGCTCCTGAATGGCGGTGTGCATCTCGCGAATCCTCATCGGTAGCGCGCCGCGTCCTGCCCCCCGGCCGCTCCGGGGAGGGGTTTCACGGGCGGGACCCCTTCGGGTCCGAACAGTGGAACCACCCGGTGACCGACACAGAGGCCGACGTCGTACCGCCGGCATGCGGATGCCTCAGGGTCACCGAGGGGGAACCCACCCAGTCTGCCACATCCGGCGGGGCCGCTCGAACGGCCCGCCACGTGCTCTTGCGAACACCGCTCAGCCCTGAGGGGCGCCTTCGTTCGGCTCGGAGGAGGGCCGCTCGGCCTCCTCCGCGAGCACCTCGCGGTCACGACGGTCCAGCCCTTCGTCCGGGGTCGCCGCGATCAGGTCGGGACGGTTGCGCGCGGTCTTGCGCAATGCCTGGTCCCGACGCCAGCGATCCACGGCGCCGTGGTTGCCGGACAGCAGCACCGGCGGGACCTCCAGTCCGCGCCAGGCCACGGGCTTGGTGTAGACCGGCCCCTCCACCAGGTGCTCCATGCCCCCGGAGGCGAAGGAGTCCTGCACGTGGGACTCGCGGTTGCCGAGCACCCCGGGCAGCAGCCGGGTGATCGCCTCCACCATGACCAGCGTGGCGGACTCTCCCCCGTTGAGGACGTAGTCGCCGATGCTGATCTCCTCGACCGGCATGCGCTCGGCCGCGTCCGCCGCGACCCGGGAGTCGATCCCCTCGTAGCGACCGCATCCGAAGACCAGGTGTTCCTCACCGGCCAGACGTTCGGCGTCGGCCTGGGTGAAGGGACGGCCGCTGGGGGTGGGGAGGATCAGCCGCGCGGGCCGGTCCGCGACGACCTCGTCGAGCGCCTCGCCCCACGGCTCGGGCTTCATCACCATGCCGGGACCGCCGCCGTACGGGGTGTCGTCGACGGTGTTGTGCCGGTCGTGGGTCCAGGAGCGCAGGTCGTGGACGCGCACGTCGAGCAGGCCCGCCGTACGGGCCTTGCCGATCAGGGACAGGTCCAAGGGGGCGAAGTAGTCGGGGAAGATGCTGATGATGTCGATGCGCACGGCGTACTCGTTCGGTCAGTCGGTGCTCTGGAGGTCGAGCAGTCCGGGCGGCGGGTCCAGGGTGAGGCGTCCCGCGGCGACGTCCACCTCGGGGACCAGCGCGGCGACGAAGGGCACCAGGACCTCGTGTCCGGCCTCGGCGGTGATCACCAGCACGTCCTGGGCGTGGTGGAGGACGTCGTCGATCCGACCCACCGTCTCTCCGTCGGTGGTGACCGCGGTCAGGCCGATGAGCTCGTGGTCGTGGAACTCGTCCGGATCGTCCAGGGGGGCGATGTCCTCGGAGTCCACCAGGAGCGTGGTGCCGCGCAGCGCCTCCGCGGCGTCGCGGTCGGCCATGCCCTTGAAGCGGACGAGCAGCCTGCCGCTGTGCCGCCGGATCGAGGCGATGGTCAGCGGTCCGACGGAGGCCGGGTCGGTGTGGAGGACGGCGCCCTCGGAGAACCGGGCGTCGGGGTCGTCGGTGCGCACGTCGACGGCGACGTCGCCGCGGATACCGTGCGCTCGGCCGATCCGGCCCACCACGAGTCGCATGAATGTCTTCCTTAGATCGTTCCGGCCCCGGGCCGGTCCCGGGGAACGTCGTGCCCGGGCACCGACGGGTGCCCGGGCACGACTGCGGGGCGCCGACCATCCCGGTCGGCGCCCCTAGAGGCGGGTCAGCGCACTTCGTGCAGGTCCAGCAGGTCCACGCGAACGTAGCGACCACCTGCGAGCGAACCGACGACGGTCCGCAGCGCCTTGGCGGTGCGGCCGTTACGGCCGATCACCTTGCCGAGATCGTCCGGGTGGACCCGGACCTCGAGGACCTTGCCCTTGCGGAGCCGCTTGGCTCTCACCTGGACGTCCTCGGAGTTCGCGACGATCCCCTTCACGAGGTGCTCAAGCGCCTCTTCCAGCACGATCAGGCCTCGCCCTCGGACTTCTTCTCGGCCTCGGCGTTCTCAGCGGGCTTGTCGTCCGCCTTCTCCGCCTTCTTCTCGGCCTTCTTGGTCTTCTTCTCCTGGCCGGGGAGCACGAGCTCCTTCAGCGCGGCCTGGAAGGCGGCGTCGGCGGCCTCGGGGTCCTTCGCCTCGGCGACCTGAAGCGGGGCCGGCGCGGCCAGACCCTTGAACTTCTGCCAGTCACCGGTCTTGCGCAGGAGGACCTTCACCGCGTCGGAGGGCTGGGCGCCCACGGACAGCCAGTACTGGACCCGCTCGGAGTCGACCTCGATGAGGCTCGGGTGCTCCTTGGGGTGGTACTTGCCGATCTCCTCGATCGCCTTGCCGTCACGCTTGTTGCGGGCGTCGGCGACGATGACACGGTACTGGGGCGTACGGATCTTGCCCATACGCTTGAGCTTCAGTTTGACAGCCACTGGAGTGGTCTTCTCCCGATTAACGGTGTTAGGCGCCTGACGGCGGACCACGTGGGGTTGTGGAACCCGTCGAGGCATGACGTGGGCGACGGGCTAGTTAGAGGGCTGGACCGCCACCGTTAGTCGACTTCTCATTGTGCCAGACGCCGACGTGTTACTTGGACAGGACACCGGCACGAGTCCCGCCGCGTCCACCGGTCGTCCTCACGAACACGGCCCGCCCCGGGATCCGGGGCGGGCCATGACACTCGTCACCGACCGTTCGGTCGCGTTCGTCCTACTTGTCCTTGCCGAACTTGAAGTTCGACAGGTCCGGCATGTTGGGGCCGCCGAAACCGGGCGGAAGGGTGGGCTGCTGACCGCCGCCCAGGCCCGGAGGGAGCTGCGGGGTCTCCTGGGGCCCCTCCTCCTGACGCCGCCGGCGCTCGGCCTCGCGTTCGGCCTCCTGCTGACGGGCCTTCATCGGGTTGCCGCTGCGCTGCTTGCCCTTCTTGACCTTCTTCGCCTTCTTGGCCTTCTTACCGCCGCCCATGCCCGGCATCCCGGGCATCCCCGGCATGCCGCCGCCGTTCTTCATCTTGCGCATCATCTTCTGCGCCTCGAAGAAACGGGTGACCAGACCGTTGACGTCGCCGACCTGGGTACCGGAACCGTTCGCGATACGCAGTCGACGCGAACCGTTGATCATCTTGGGGTTGGCGCGTTCGGCCGGGGTCATCGACTGGATGATCGCCTGGATGCGGTCCAGGGACTTGTCGTCGATGTTGTCGATCTGGTCGCGCATCTGGCCCATGCCCGGCATCATGCCGAGCAGGTTGCCGATGGGCCCGAGCTTGCGGACCATCATCATCTGCTGGAGGAAGTCGTCCAGCGTGAAGTCCTCGTCCGAGGCCATGGTCGAGGCCATCTTCTCGACCTCGGCCTCGTCGAACGTGCGCTGCGCCTGTTCGATGAGGGTGAGGACGTCGCCCATGTCCAGGATGCGCGAGGCCATCCGGTCCGGGTGGAAGAGGTCGAAGTCCTCGAGCTTCTCGCCGGTGGAGGCGAACATGATCGGGCGACCGGTGAGGTGCCTGATCGACAGGGCCGCGCCGCCTCGGGCGTCGCCGTCGAGCTTGGTGAGCGCCACCGCGTCGTAGCCGACGCCGTCGAGGAAGGCCTGGGCGGTGTTGACCGCGTCCTGACCGATCATCGCGTCGACGACGAAGACGATCTCGTCCGGCCGCACCGCGTCACGGATGTCCGCGGCCTGTCGCATCATCTCGGTGTCCACACCGAGACGACCGGCGGTGTCGATGATGACGACGTTGTGGTTGTTGCGACGGGCGTGCTCGATCGACTCGCGGGCCACCTCGACCGGGTCGCCGACACCGTTGCCCGGCTCGGGGGCGAACACCGGGGTGCCCGCGCGCTCACCGACCACCTGGAGCTGGGTGACCGCGTTGGGCCGCTGGAGGTCGGCGGCGACCAGCAACGGTGTGTTGCGGTCCGCCGAGAGCCACTTGGCCAGCTTGCCGGCCAGGGTCGTCTTACCCGCGCCCTGGAGACCCGCGAGCATGATCACGGTGGGCGGGTTCTTCGCGAACCGGATCTGGCGGGTCTCGCCACCGAGGACCTCGACGAGTTCCTCGTTGACGATCTTGATGACCTGCTGGGCGGGGTTGAGGGCCTTGGAGACCTCCTCACCGCGGGCGCGCTCCTTGATCCGCGCGATGAAGTCGCGGACCACCGGCAGCGCGACGTCCGCCTCCAGCAGCGCGAGACGGATCTCGCGCGCGGTCGCGTTGATGTCCTCCTCGGACAGGCGACCCTTGCCGCGCAGCGAGGAGAAGACCGATGTCAGCCGGTCGGAAAGCGTCTCGAACACGAGTCAGGCCAGTCCTTCGTCTCGGGATTGCTCATCTAGACTACCCGCCCGCTCCTCCCCGGCGTCACCTCCGTCGTCGTCCGCGTCCTCGAACGACGACGCGGGGCGCGCGAGGCCCTCGGCTCCGCACGCCCCGCGTTCCGGGACACCCTGGGATCACTCTCCCCCGTCGGCCCCCTCGGCACCGTCCTCGGTGCCCTCGGTCTGCTCGGTGGTCGCGCCGTCCTCGGCGCCCTCACCGTCCTCGGTGGCCTCCGCGTCACCGGACAGCGTGGCCTCCTTCTGCTCCACCAGGGCGGCGAGCATCTCCTCCTGCTGGGAGGAGGTCAGGCCGCGGGTGGACAGGACCGCGTCGGCGTCGATGTTGTAGTCCTCGGGGTCGGAGCTGGTGACGTTGTAGTCGATGCCGCACGACAGGTCGAGGGTGCCACCGGCCTCCAGGGAACCGGACTCGGAGCACTCCTGGGTACCGAGCTCGTCGTTGCTGAAGGTCACGTCCATCCGGATCAGGACGGTGCCGCTGCTGTTGGACCCGGCGTCGTAGACGGTGCCGGACCAGGTGCAGCTCGGACCCTCGTCACAGTTCAGGCTGCCCGTGTCCGCCTGCCAGGCGGCCTCCACGCGCGCGTCCCGGGAGTTCGTCAGCTCCTCCTCGGCCGCGGTGGTCAGACCGGAGTAGAGCTCCTCGACGGCGGCCTCGTCGGCCTCGGCGAGGTCCAGCCGGACCTGGGGACCGTTCTCGGCGCCCTCGGGGACCAGTTCCTCGATGGCGATGCGCACGAGCCGGTTGGTCTCGGCGTCGACCCAGACCTGGTTGCGCTCGCCCGCCAGATCGATCCGGTAGACGCGGGTGCCGTCGAGGTCCTCCTCCACCGCGTTGTCGTCGTCCAACTCCATACCGCCGAGGATCTCGGCGAGCGCCGGCGGCGCGAGGGTGCTGGAGGGGTTGATGCCCGCCTGCCCGGTGGTGGCCCGGACCCAGTTGCCCTCGAAGTCGTCGCTGTCGGGGCCGAAGACGTTCCGGTCGAGCCAGAACTCCTCGTCGGCGCGCAGGAACAGCTTGCCGTCGGCGACCGCCACCTCGGCGTTGGCGCCGTTGACCTGGAAGGTCCCCTGCGCCGCGCCGCCGTCGGCGACGGTGAGGGTGGTCTCCTGGACGTCGGCGCCGACACTGCCTGCGACCTGTCCGGTGGCGACCAGGGCCGGGTAGCCGGCGAGGTCCGTCAGGGCCTCCTCCAGCAAGGGGGCCGCGTCGACCGGAGCGGCGGTCTCGGAGGCGGGCTCCTCCGTCTCCTCGCCGTCCCCGAGGGAGCATCCGGCCAGGCCCAGCACGGCGATCGTGCCCATCGCGGCGAAGGCGAACCGTCCGCCTCTTCGCCCCCTGGTGTGAGTAACCGGCGCCATCTTGCCTCCTGCCCCCTACGAACGCGGGGTGCTGATACGAATCGGCGTGAAGTGGGTCGTCGGAGAGGGATCGGCTCCTGACGGCCGCCCTCCGCTCTCCGGTACGGGGTGCGGGTGCGTGTCCCCTCCGGTTCGCACCGGACGGGGAGGGTGGACTCGAGGTCACCCGTCGATGGTCCGCCGCCCTCACGGGGTCGGACCGCCGCACCGCTCCGAAAGGGTACCGAACCGCGACATGGGCCATCGCCGAGAACGCTCGGCGATCATGTGCGCATATCCGACGCCCAGGATGAGAACTGTACTTCCAGCGGAAGAGTGACCTGTCCATCACGCCCGGGAACGTCCGCGCTCCCGCGGACGCCCGATTCCACACCCCGGTGAAAGCGGAAGGGGCCGGCGGGTGTCCCCCGCCGGCCCCTTCTCACCTCAGCGCGTCGATGGTCCGGAGGCGTCGACCTCGACGTTGAGATCGCTCCCTCCGCCCCGCGATGAGGCCTTCTCCCCGCCCGGAGGCATCGACGGGGAGAGGGTCCGGTCCTTCGTCGCCTCGAACTCGTCGAAGGAGTAGGCCGACTCGGAGTGCAGCTCGTGGTCGAGGCCGTTGGTCTCGATCTCCTCGGGAAGACGGAACCCGATGATGAGGTCGATCACCTTCGCGATCAGCCAGGTGACAGCGAAGGAGTAGAGGAGGACACCGACGATGGAGACGGCCTGCGCGGCCAGAAGGCCGGGACCCCCGCCATCGAGGATCCCGCCGCCCTCGCCGCCGGGCACCGCGGAGGAGGCGACCAGTCCCAGGGCGAGGCAACCGACGATGCCGCCCACCAGGTGGATACCGACCACGTCGAGGGCGTCGTCGTATCCGAACCTGAACTTCCAGCCGATCGCGTAGGCGCACAGGGAGCCGGCCAGGGCTCCGACGACGATCGCGCCGACCGGGGTGACGTCGGCCGCGGCCGGGGTGATGGCGACCAGGCCGGAGATCGCGCCGGAGGCCAGGCCCAGGGCGCTGATCCTCCCCGAGCGGAGGCGTTCGACCAGCATCCAGGCGACCATGGCCGCGGCCGTGGCGACCTGGGTGTTGACCAGGGCCAGCGCGGCCTGCTCGTCGGCCGCGTAGGCGGAACCGCCGTTGAACCCGAACCAGCCGAACCACAGGAGGGCGACGCCCAACAGAACGAAGGGCATGTTGTGCGGTCGGGTCCCCTCGGAGCCGAAGCCCTTGCGCCGACCGAGGACGATGACCAGGGCCAGCGCGGCCGCCCCGGCGTTGATGTGAACGGCGGTGCCGCCGGCGAAGTCGATGACCTCGGGCAGCCCCGTGTACTCGTGCAGCGAGGAGATCCAGCCGCCGCCCCAGACCCAGTGGGCGACGGGGAAGTAGACCGCCAGGGCCCAGACCGGAACGAAGAGGAGCCAGGCCCCGAACTTGGCGCGGTCGGCGATGGCCCCACTGATCAGGGCCACGGTGATCACCGCGAACATCAGCTGGAAGCCGGCGTCCACCAGGAGGGGGTATCCGCCCTCCGGGTCGACGCCGGTGACGAGGTCGGCGAGGCCGACGTGGTCGAGTCCGCCGATGAACAGGTCGAGGGCTCCCCTGCCGGGGGCGTAGGTCAGGGAGTGACCGACCAGCACCCACAGGACGCTGACGAGGGCGATGCTGCTGAAGCTCATGAGCATCATGTTGAGGACGCTCTTGGCCCGCGCCATGCCTCCGTAGAAGAAGGCCAGCCCCGGGGTCATGAGCATCACCAGCGCGGCGCTCATCAACAGCCACGCGGTGTTTCCCGTGTCGATCATCTGTCGCCTCCAAAGGACGTCTCGCGAAGGCGGTGTTCGACGAGCGCACCGTCGAGCCCGGTCGTGTCCACCACGGCGACCACTGTCCGACCCCGGTGTTTCCCGACCGAGCCGGCCGTGTTGCGCGAACGTGAAAGAGCCGGGCGTGGTGTTACGAAGACGTGAACGCCCGGACCGCACACGCGAAGACGGCCGGGCGCCCCGTTCGGGGTGCCCGGCCGTCGTGCCCGGTGGCGGCCTCGGCTCAGCCGAGGATGGCGTCCACGAAGACCTCCGGGTCGAAGGGCGCCAGGTCGTCCGGGCCCTCGCCGAGACCGACGAGCTTGACCGGGACGCCCAGCTCCCGCTGGACCTGGACGATGATGCCGCCCTTGGCGGTGCCGTCGAGCTTGGTCAACGCGATGCCGGTGACGTTGACGACCTCGGCGAAGACCCTCGCCTGGCGCAGGCCGTTCTGGCCGGTGGTGGCGTCAAGGACGAGGAGGACCTCGTCGACCTGGGACTTCTTCTCCACCACACGCTTGACCTTGCCGAGCTCGTCCATGAGCCCGGTCTTGGTGTGCAGACGGCCCGCCGTGTCGATGATGACGGTGTCGGCACCGTCCTCCACACCGCGCGCCACGGCGTCGAAGGCCACGCTGGCGGGGTCGGCCCCCTCCTCCTTGCGCACGACCGGAGCGCCCACCCGGGAGCCCCAGGTCTGGAGCTGTTCGCTCGCGGCGGCACGGAAGGTGTCGGCCGCGCCGAGGACCACGCTGTGGCCGTCGCCGACCAGGACGCGGGCGAGCTTGCCGGAGGTCGTGGTCTTGCCGGTGCCGTTGACGCCGACGACCATGATCACGGCGGGACGGTCGCCGAGCGGTCCGGTGCGCACGGCGCGGTCGGTGTCGGATCCGATCTGCGCGAGGAGCTCCTCGCGCAGCAGGGCGCGCACGTCGTCGGTGTCCCGGGTGCCGAGCACCTTGACCCTGGTGCGCAGGTTCTCGACGATCTGGGTGGCCGAGGTGACACCGATGTCCGCGGTGATCAGCGTGTCCTCGATCTCCTCCCAGGCGTCCTCGTCGAGGTTCTTGGCGGAGAGCAGGTTGAGCAGCCCCTGACCGAGGGAGCTCTGGGAACGGGCCAGACGCGCCCGTAGGCGGACCATGCGTCCGGCGGACGGCGGCGGGGTCTCGATCTCGGGTTCGGCCGGTTCGACCGGGGACGCGGGAAGGGGCTCCTCCACGGGAGGGGCCTGGGCCGGAGGTGTGACGACGGTCCCCGGATCCCGTTCCCGGTCCTCCTCCGGCGCGGCCGTCCCGGTCTTCTCGACGACCTCCGGCTTGGCCTCCTCCTTGCCCGGCGTGACCGAGCGTCGGGCCTTGACCAGGAAGAACCCGCCGACCACCAGAAGGGCGACGACGACGATGATGCTTACGAGCAAGGTGTAGTCCATAGCGGGACCAGTCTCCCAGAGTGTTCGACGCCTTCGCATCACACGGTGGTGACGCGCGGGCCGCGATCGGCCTCGTCAGAGCCCGCTCAGGTGCCTCTATGACGTGTGGTGCGCAGGATGAGCACGAAGAAGGGCGCGCCGAGAAAGGCGGTCACCACGCCGATCGGCAGCTCCGCGGGGGCGACCACGGTACGGGCGACGATGTCGACGGTGACCATGAAGGCGGCGCCGATCAGGATGGTGACGGGAAGGATCGCCCGGTAGTTCGACCCCACCAGGCGACGCACGATGTGCGGCACGACGATGCCCACGAACCCGATCAGTCCGCTCACCGAGACCGCCGCCGCGGTGGCCAGAGAGGCCGCCGCGATGACCGCGCCGCGCACGAGGGCCGGGTTGAGGCCGAGGCTGACCGCCTTGTCGTCCCCCAGCGCGAGCATGTCGAGCAGGTAGCCCGAGAGCAGGAGGACGCCCAGTCCCACCAGCGCGTAGGGGAGGATCAGGCGCACGTCGTCCCAGCCGCCGCGGCCCAGACCGCCCAACAGCCAGGCGTAGATGCGCTGAAGCTGATCCACGCCCATCTGTTGGACGAGGGTCTGCGCCGCGGACAAGAAGGAGGAGACCGCCACACCGGAGAGCACCAACGCGGCGGTGCCCCCTCCTCCGGCCGTGGCTCCGAGCAGATAGGCGGAGGCCACGCCCGCGAGGGCGCCGACGAAGGCCGCGACGGGGACGAGCGCTCGAGGGTCACCGAAGAGGTCCTGACCGAACACCATGACCATGGTGGCGCCGAGACCCGCGCCGGCCGCCGCTCCGAGCAGGAACGGATCGGCCAGGGGATTGCGGAAGACGCCCTGGTAGGCGCCTCCCGCGGTGGCCAGGAGGGCACCGACGATCGCTCCCGCCACCACTCGGGGCAGACGCAGCTCCATGAGCAGCGCCTCCTGCCGTTCGGTGAGGGGGGTCTCCACCCCGCCGAACGGCAGGAGGGAGAGCAGGTGACGGAAGACGTCGGCGGCCGTGATGGACGCCGCGCCGGCGGAGATGCCGAAGAGACCGGCCACGAACAGCGCCGCGGCGCCGCCCAGCAACCAGCCGAACGGGATTCCGAACCCCTTCACTCCTCCGCCTCTCGCCCGCCGTTCCGTTCGGTCCTACCGACCGGCGCTCTCCTTGACGGCCTCGCCGACCTCGTCGGCGAAGTCGACGACGCGCGGTCCCCAACGGGAGGAGGTGTCGGGGTCGAGCAGATGGACGGCGTCGTTCTCGACGGCGGCGACGGTGTCGAAGGCCGGGCGGTCGGCGACGGCCTCCACCGCGGCCTCGTCCCCGTAGGAGAGGAAGATCAGGTCCGGGTTCTCCTCGACCACGAACTCCGCGGAGAGCTGCGGGTAGTCGCCGCTCTCCTCGTCGGCGGCCCGATCGGCGATGTTCACCAGACCGAAGGCGGAGTAGACCTGCCCCACGAAGGTGGCGGAGGTCGCGGAGAAGAGGGTGTCGTCGAGCTCCTGGTAGAAGGTGAGCTCGGTGTCGCCCAGCTCGGCGCAGACGGACTCGACGATGCCGTTGAACTCGCTCTCGACCCGGTCGGCCTCGGCGTCGGCCTCCTCGGTGTTACCGGTGACCTCGCCGAGTACGCGGATCTGGGCGTAGACGTCCTCCATATCGGTGGCGCCGCCCAGTACGAGGGAGGGGATGCCGACCGCGTCGAGCTGGTCCACCGAGTCCACGGCGCTGTCGGCGAGGACGACCAGGTCGGGGTCGTACTCGCCGATAGCCTCGACGCTGGGGGTGAAACCGCTGAGTTCGGTGGTGGGGGCCTCCGGCGGGAAGTCGGAGTACTCGTCGGCGGCCTCGACCAGGTCGCCCGCGCCGATGGCGAAGAGCGTCTCGGTGTTGCTCGGTGAGAGCGAGACGATGCGCTCGGGGGCCTCTTCCAGGGTGACCTCGCCGACGGCGTCGGTGACGGTCACGGGGAAGGTCCCGTCGCCGATGGGGGCGCGGTCGGCGGAGGCCTCGGGGACGCCGCACTCCGCGGACGCGGTGTCGGTCGTGGTCTCCTCCGCGCCCTCGGGCTCGGAGTCGCCGGTGCCGCAGGCGGTCAGGGCGAGCGTGGCGCCCAGGAAGGCGGCGGGCAGGGCGAGGCGGGACGCGTGTCTGTGACGGGAACGGTGGTCCCGGTCACCCCACACGGCGGCGAGGGCGGGATGGGACGGGCGGGAGATCCGCACGGTGCTCCTTCGATGGACCGGGGAGGAGCACGGCCCAGGCGGGGACGGCCGGTCCTTCCCACGAGGACTGGAACGTCGGCGTCGAAGAGGCGACCTGGCTCGTCCCCGCCTGGGCGGGGCTTCACAGTTGCGGGACAGCGCCGGGTTGGCGGCCGGATGCGGCCGTGTACCGGACTTCGCTCGTTCGACACCGGTCGTGCCGTTCGGAGCGGCACAACCCCTCTACTGTACTCGGCGGTCGTTCGCGGCGAACATGGCGATCACACCCGCTTTGACCTGCGTGTCCTTCGACCTCGGCCGGGGTTTCCAATGAAACGGTCGTCCTTCCGGCCTACTTTTCGGTCGAGCACGTTCTTATTACTTGTCCAAGAAAGAGCGATCAGTCCGTTTTATTAATAGTTGTTACAGCAGGGGAAACATAGTCCACTTCGACCCGCCATGTAGCCATATTGAGTCTTAATGAACATTGACACCCCACATCGCACACGGCAATGATCACGTTGCCATGCGCGCCGACCATCCGATTCCCCGGACACCCCTCGGCGTATCCCCCCGTGTGTGCGTCTCCATGCCCGGCGGGCCGCCGTTCCCCCACTGTCCTGAGGCGCGCACGAGAAGGGATGTGTTGACAAGGTGGTACCCCACCGCTCACGCCTGGCCTCCCTCGCCGGGTTGACACTCATGGCCGGACTGGTCGTGGCCACGCCCGCGAGCGCCGACGAGGAGGCCGGGCTCGCCCCCCTGTACCCGGCCCCCACCGCGGAGAACGGCGAACTCGCTCACCAGGTCCAGGACCTGTGGTTCATCGAACTGGAGAGCCCGCCCACCTCCGAGGGCACCTCCGCGGCCCGCGTCGAGAACGAGCACACCGAATTCCGCGCCGAGGCGGAGGAACAAGGACTCGAATACACCGAGCGCCTCTCCTTCGACGAACTGTGGAACGGTCTCTCCGTCGAAATGGACGACACCCAGGTGAGCGCCGCCCGGGAGATCTCCGGTGTGGCCGCCGTCCACCCCGTGGTGCGCTACGAGATCCCCGACCTGGACGACAGCGCTCCCGAGATGGACACCGCGCTGGGCATGACCGGCGCCGACATCGTCCAGAGCGAACTCGGCATCACCGGCGAAGGCCTGCGCGTGGCCATCATGGACACCGGGGTCGACTACACCCACCCGGACCTCGGCGGCCCCGGTGAGTTCCCCACCGAGCGCGTGGTGGCCGGCCATGACTTCGTCGGCGACGACTACAACGCCGGGAACCCGAACGCCGACACCCCCGCCCCCGACGACGACCCGCAGGACTGCAACGGCCACGGCACCCACGTCGCCGGTATCGTCGGCGCCGAGGGGAAGGTCACCGGTGTGGCCCCCGACGTCGTCTTCGGCGCCTACAAGGTCTTCGGCTGCACCGGCTCCACCTCCGCCGACATCATGATCGCCGCCATGGAACAGGCTCTGGCCGACGACATGGACGTGCTCAACATGAGCGTCGGCTCGGCGCACTCCTGGCCGCAGTACCCGACCGCCATCGCCTCCGACAACCTCGTCGACGAGGGCATGGTCGTGGTCGCCTCCATCGGCAACGAGGGGGCCAGTGGCCTGTACTCGGCCGGTGCCCCCGGGCTGGGCGCCGACGTCATCGGGGTCGCCGCCTACGACAACACCCACATCCGCGCCTCCGCCGCCGAGGTCACCCAGAGCGGTGAGACCGTCGCCTACATGGAGATGGGGGACGCGCCCCTGCCGCCCACCTCGGGCGAGAGCGACGAACTCGTCCACATCGGCCGAGGCTGTCTGGCCGCGGGCGACGAACTCGAAGGCGACCCCGCCGGCAAGACCGCGCTGATGGTGCGGGGCGAATGCACCTTCACCGAGAAGTACGACGCCGCCGTCGACGCCGGCGCCACCGGTGTCGTGGTCTACAACAACCTGCCCGGCATGTTCGCCGGCGGCGGCATCGTCGACCGGGGCGCCTTCTCCATCGGCGTCACCGACGAGATCGGCGCGCACCTCCTCGAACTCCTGGAGGCCGGCGACCCCGTCACCCTCACCTGGACCGGCGAAGAGGCGACCATCCCCAACCCGACCGGCGGCCTCATCAGCAGCTTCAGCTCCTACGGCCTGGCCGCCGACCTGGACCTGAAGCCGGACATCGGCGCCCCGGGCGGTCTGATCAACTCCACCTACCCGATGAACCGGGGCGGGTACGCCACCGTCAGCGGCACCTCGATGTCCGCTCCGCACGTCGCCGGCGGCGTCGCCCTCCTCCTGGAGGCGCGTCCCGACCTGGAGGCGCACCAGGTGCGCGACGTCCTCCAGAACTCGGCCGACCCGAAACGCTGGTGGGGGAACCCCGACCTCGACGCCCTGGACAACGTGCACCGTCAGGGCGCGGGCATGCTCGACGTCCCCGGGGCCGTCCTGGCCACCACGTCGCTCTCCCCCGGCAAGCTCGCCCTGGGCGCCACCGAGGGGCCGGTGACCGAGACCGTCACCATCACCAACGACGGCGACGCCGAGACCACCTACGAGATCTCGCACGCGCCCGCCCTGGGCACCCACGGCGACACCTTCGAGCCGCGGTTCAACGACTCCTACGCCGAGGCCTCCTTCGACTCGACCGAGGTCACCGTGGCGGCCGGCGCCTCCGCCTCCGTCGAGGTGACCTTCACCCCGCCGGCCGACGAACTCCACCAGATGATCTACGGCGGCTACGTCGAGGTCACCGAGGTCGACGGTGAGAAGGAGACCTACCGCGTCCCCTACGCCGCCTACAACGGCGACTACCAGGCGATCGAGGCGATGACCCCGATCACCGACGGGGACGGCGTCACCCACGACCTGCCGTGGCTGACCAGGATGACCGACTGCGCGGTCCTCTCCGGGCTGGACTGCTCCGGCGACGGAGGCTCCTACGAGAACCGTGCCGACGGCGAGACCTACACCCTGGGCGTGGTCGACGGTCTGCCCGACGTCCCGTACGTGATCGCGCACTTCGACCACCACGTCACCAAGCTGGAGATGACCGTCGTCGACGAACGTACCGGCCGTCCGGTCCACCCGGACCGCAACGTGGCGGTGTCCGTCGACTACGTCAACCGCAGCGCGAACGGCACGGCCTTCTTCGCCTACCCCTGGGACGGCACCGTGACGGACCGGCACGGTCGCGTGACCGACGTCCGTGACGGCTCCTACCGGCTGGAGGCCCGGGCCCTGAAGGCGCTCGGCGACCCGGAGAACCCGGACCACTGGGAGACCTGGACCTCCCCGGTCATCACCATCGACCGAGGCTGATCCACCCACGCACGACGCGGGGCCGGCCCCCTCTGCGGAGGCCGGCCCCCTTCGTTCGTCGTGGGGGTGGGACGAGGCGGGCGTACACTGCGAGACCTGGACGCGACCGCCGTCTCCCCACCTCGAAGGGACACATCGACCCATGGCCGGATTCCTCAGCCGACTCTTCGGCCCCGAACCCGAACCCGTCCGGGCGGAGCTCGACCGCGCAGGGTACGAGGAGGTCCTGGGTCTCCTGCGGAGCGGCCACAAGATCCACGCCATCAAGCGGATCCGAGAGCTCACCGGGCTGGGACTGGCCGAGGCCAAGAACCTCTCCGAGGCCATCGAGGCGGGACGATGGGCGCCCGCCCCCGCGCCGGGACGGAGCCTCGCCGACCGCGTCCGGGAACTGCTGTCCCAGGACCGTATCGCCGACTCGGTCGCGCTGGTCGCGAAGGAGACCGGGATGACCGAGGACGAGGCCTCCCGCTTCATCGGCTCCCTCGACCGCTAGGGGCCGGCTAGGGCTCGTCGCCCCGGGTGGAACGCAGACGCGCCGCCCCGTACCCGAGCAGGGCGGTCGAGGGCAGGGCGATCGCCATGGACAGGCCCGCGCGACGGACCTTGCGTTCGGCGCAGGAGGCGTCCACCCACTCCTGTCGGAGCAGCTGTTCGAGATCCTCGCCCCGATCCCGGTGATCGTCCCACAGGGACGGGCCCACCCACACGATCGGGGTGCAACGCACCCTGCCCTCCTCACCGGGCGGGGGTTGGGCCCCGTACGAGGTGCCGAGCAGGACGCACACCGTGAACACACCGGACCCACCGGTGGCCAGGCAGGCACGCACCGCGCCGGGATAGTGGCGCATGCGTCGTCTGGCCCACAGGGCCAGGGGGATGAAGAACACGGCTGCCGTTTCATGAAGGGGATCGGGGCATCCGCAAGGCTAGAGCCCCCCGCCCGTCAGGATCAGCCTCCGAGCGCCCCGCCCTCGGTGAGTTCGGCCACGCGCCGTTTCCCCGATACCCCTCGGCGATCTACGAAGCGGGGCGTTCGAGCTTCTGGCTGATCACCTGGGAGATGCCGTCACCCTGCATCGTCACGCCGTACAGGGCGTCCGCCGCCTCCATCGTGCGCTTCTGGTGGGTGATCACGATGAGCTGGGACGAGGCCCGCAACTCCTCGAAGATCACCAGCAGACGCTGGAGGTTGGTGTCGTCCAGGGCCGCCTCGACCTCGTCCATGACGTAGAACGGCGAGGGCCGCGCCTTGAAGATCGCCGCGAGGAAGGCCACCGCCGTCAACGAGCGCTCGCCACCGGACAGCAGTGACAGCCGCTTGACCTTCTTGCCCGGGGGCCGGGCCTCGACCTCGATACCGGTGGTCAGCATGTCCTCGGGGGTGGTCAGCACCAGCTTCCCCTCGCCACCGGGGAACAGACGGCCGAAGATCGCCGCGAACTCGCGTTCCACGTCCAGGTAGGCGGAGGAGAAGACCTCCTGAACCCGGGCGTCGACCTCGGCGACGATGTCCATCAGGTCGCGTCGGGTCTTCTTCAGGTCCTCCAACTGGGCGTTGAGGAAGGCGTGCCGTTCCTCCAGAGCGGCGAACTCCTCCAACGCCAGGGGGTTGATCTTGCCCAACTGGTTGAGCTGACGTTCGGCGGTCTTGAGCCGCTTGGCCTGCACCTCGCGCACGTACGGTAGCGGGACCGCGTCCTCGCCCGCGTCCACCGGTGGCGGCACCGGGACGCGGGGGCCGTACTCGGCGATGAGGGTGGGCACGTCCACGCCCAGCTCCTCCAAGGCCTTGGTCTCCAGTTGTTCCAGGCGCAGCCTGCGCTCCGCCCGGGCCATCTCGCCACTGTGCGCGGAACTGGTGAGCTTCTCCAGTTCGACGGAGAGTTCGCGTACTCGGGCGCGCACGGTCTTCAGCTCGCCGTCCCGGGCCTCGCGTTCGGCCTCGGCGGCGGAGCGCTCGGTCTCGGCGGCGGCCAGGGAGAGCGCGATCCGCTCCAAGGCGAGACCGGCGCTCTCCGCGACGGCCCGGGCGACGGTGGCCTGGGCCGCGCGCCGACGACGACGTTCGGCCTCACGCTCCACGGCCCGACGTTCCTCGGCAGCCTGGGCCCGCAGCGCCTCGGCCCGGCCCGCCATCGAACGCGCGCGCTCCTCGGCGGTGCGCACCGCCAGCCGACGTTCCATCTCGGTGGCGCGGGCCTGTTCCGCCAGAGCCGACAGTTCCTCACGGTGGTCGGCGTCGGGAGCCTCCTCCTCGACGGCCGCGGCGATCTCCTCCGCCTCGGCCAGCTCCTCCTCCAACCGCTCCAGCCGCTCGCCGTCCTCGCCGCGCGCGGCGGCGGCCTTGACGGCGGCGGCCGCGTAGCGCTCGGACTCGGCCTCCGCCGAGCGGGCCTGACCGGCGAGCTTGCCCAGGCGCTGGGCCGCCTGATTGCGCGCGCGGTCGCTCTGACGGCGCCGGGCGGTGAGCTCCTCGGCGGCGGTGGCGACCTCGGCCCGTTCCCGGCGGGCGGTCTCCAGCTCGGCCGCCACCCGCTTGGCGTTCTCGGTGGCGGCCTCCAGCCGTTCGGCGGCCTCGTCCACCGCGGCCTGGACCTCCAGGAGGCTGGGCGCGGCGGCGGTTCCGCCGTGGACCATCTCGGTGGCGAACACGTCGCCCTCGGGGGTGACGGCTCGTACGCCCGGCAGGGCCTCGACCAGTTCGAGCGCGCTCCGGGTGTCCGGGACCAGGGCCACCCGGTCCAACAGGGCGGCGACGGCGTCGGCCAGGTGCTCGGGGGCCTGGACCGCGTCGGCGGCGTAACGCACTCCCGAGGGCACCTCCGGCCAGGAGGCACGGTCGAGCGAGGGGACCGCCCGGGCCACCACGATGCCGGCCCGGCCCGCGTCCTCGGACTTGAGGAGTTCCAGGGCGGCCATGGCGCTGTCGTGGTCTCGAACGGCCACGGCTCCGGCGGCCACCCCGAAGGCGGCCGCGACGGCGGTCTCGTGTCCGGAGTCGACCTGGACGAGGGCGGCCAGACCGCCGAGCATGCCGGGCAGCCCCGCTTCCAGGAGCGTGCCGGCACCGTCCTTGTGCGCCAGCCCCAGTTCCAGGGCCTCCTTACGGGCCGCCAGGGCGGCGCGCTCGCCCTCGGCGGCGCGTTCCTCTCCGCGGAGACGGTCGAGTTCGACGTCGGCGGCGGACAGACGTCGTGCGTACAGCTCCTGGGTCTGGTCGAGTTCGGCGTCGCCCTCATCGAGACCGGCGGCCTCCTCGGCGGCCATCTCGTACTCGGTCTGGGCGGTGGTCGCGCGTTCGGCGGCCTGGCGGGCCGACTCCTCCAGCCGGGTGATCTCGGTCTCGTGGGAGGCCACGCGTCCGCGCAGACTCTCCACCCTCGCGGCGAGCCGGACGATGCCCTCTCGGCGTTCGGCGGCGGCCCTCGAGGCCGCCTCCAGGCGCCGCTCCTCACGGCGCAGGGCGTCCTCGGCGGCGGCACGCTCGGTGACACCGGTCTCCAGGATCTCGCGGGCCTCCTCCAGCCCCGCCTGGAGCTCCTCCTCCTGGGCGGCGACCTCCTCGGCCTCCATCTCCAGTTCCTCGGGATCCCGGCGGCGGATGATCTCGCCCTGCACGGCGACGAGGTTCTGGTGCCGTTCGGTGGCCAGGCCGCGTACGGCGTCCAGGCGTTCGGTGAGGCGGGAGAGCGCGTGGTAGGTGTCGCCGGCCCTGGCCAGCGCGGGCGCGGCCGCGGTGGCCTGCGCCTCCAGCTCGGCCTCGCGCCCTTGGGCCTGTTCGAGGGCGGCCTCGGCGGCCCCGCGCCGCTGGAGGACCTCCTTCTCGTCGGCCTCCTCCTTGGCGAGCTGTTCGGTGAGGGTGACGATGTCGTCGGCGAGCAGCCGCAGGCGGGCGTCGCGCAGGTCGGCCTGGATGACGGCGGCCTTACGGGCCAGTTCGGCCTGGCGGCCCAGGGGTTTGAGCTGACGACGCAGCTCGGCGGTCAGGTCGGTGACCCGGTCGAGGTTGCCCTGCATCGCGTTGAGCTTGCGGATCGCCCGCTCTTTGCGCTTGCGGTGCTTGAGGATGCCCGCGGCCTCCTCGATGAGGGCGCGGCGCTCTTCGGGACCCGCGTGCAGGACGGTGTCCAACTGGCCCTGACCGACGATGACGTGCATCTCCCGGCCGATGCCGGAATCGCTGAGCAGGTCCTGGATGTCCAACAGACGGCAGGTGTCGCCGTTGATCGCGTACTCGGAGCCGCCGTTGCGGAACATCGTCCGCTTGATGGTGACCTCGGTGTAGTCGATCGGCAGGGCACCATCGGTGTTGTCGATGGTGAGACTGACCTCGGCGCGGCCCAACGCCTGGCGGGTGGAGGTGCCCGCGAAGATCACGTCCTCCATCTTGCCGCCGCGCAGGGACTTGGCGCCCTGTTCGCCCATCACCCAGGACAGGGCGTCGACGACGTTGGACTTGCCCGAGCCGTTGGGCCCCACCACACAGGTGATTCCGGGCTCGAAACGAAGGGTGGTGGCCGACGCGAACGACTTGAAGCCGCGCAACGTCAGATTCTTCAGGTACACCAGCACCTCCCACGACGGTCACCGTTGTCGCCACGGGTGGTCACCACGAGGCCGACAACAAGGGTGCCACGAAGCGGGGCCCGAAGAGGGAGGTTGGGCACTTCACCCTGGATGAACTGCGCCACCGTCGTCGCGCGAAGGGCGGGTGAACGGGGGTCCGATGACAGGGAGAGGATCCGGCGGACACGGAGGGTTGTCCTCAAGTCCGCCGGGTACAACGGTAAAAGAAGCCGCAAAGAAAGGGAAAGGGCGGCGGATGAACGGATGATCGACGGCACCACCGCGGGTGGAGGCCGTTATGAGACCGACCGATGCCGGTCGACGATCCGGCCAGGGACGCCTGTGCTGCGGTAGGCGTCCCCGTCAGTGGATCGGTGCGTCTCGTTCGGACCGTCGATCTCGTGGACGGTGAACGGAGCGACGCGGGTCAGGCGAGCGCGGGCTCGCGGTCGGTCGCACTGGTGGCGACGTCGGTGACGGCCATGCTGAGCTGGTCGTTCTGTGCCTGAAGACGGCTGATCTCGTCCTCGAGGTCGCGTACCCGCTTCTGAAGCCGTCGCATCTCCGAGACCATTCGAGGGTCGGAGCCGCCGACGTGGCCGAACAGAGCCTTCGCCATGATGTGGGTCCTCCACACTGAGTGACCAGTGGTGATGCGCACGTAGGACGTTCCCGTGGCCTACTCGGTCGATCGCCGATCTCACGGGTGGAAGGTGCGCGGTATGCCTTCCAGAGTCTCACCCTGCGCGCCGCTGGTCAAGATTGGATTACAACGGTCCGTAACTTCCACACCCCGTACAGAGATGATCAGGGCATGTGGCCGGGCACGGTCCGAATGTGATCCACCCCGGTTCTACGGGCCCCTCCGACGGAACCGCTCCCCCTCGCCGGCCGCGTACTCGCGTGCCGATCGGAGAACGGGGTCGGGTGGTCGGCCCTCGGGTGGTCCGTGGGCCATCGCGACCTCCCGGTCGCGCCGCTCCACGGCGCTTACTCGAACCGCGTTACCCTTCCAGCATACTCACCGTTCGACGAAACCGTCGAAGGAACCCCCCGCCTCGCCCCAACGTTCGACCACGGAATCCACACGACCGGGTGTTCCGTCGCCCTTGAGCCGGTCCAGAAGCCGTTCGCAGGCGCTCTTCGGCCCCTCCGCGACGACCTCGACCCGACCGTCGTCCAGGTTCGTGGCGGCCCCCGTCAGACCCAGTTCGAGCGCGCGAGACCGCGTCCACCAGCGAAAACCCACTCCCTGAACGCGTCCGCGCACCCACGCGTTCATGCGGACCGGACAGTCCTCTTCCCCCATGACCCAGGCACTCCCTTACTTCGTGGGGACACTTTCCTCACCGACACGCCCGATTCTCTCGGCACGCTCCCACGGACCTCATGGACATGGCCCGAGCGCCTTCCGACAGATCGGATGACCGAGTCTCCCACGCCTCCCGGCCGTGACGGGTCGGGGCGGGTTCCCCCATCGAAGGCCGGACGGTCATACGCCGCCGGCGTTCTTCGCGCCGTCTCAGTGCAGAGCCGCGTCCGCCGGGGTGGTCCGCCAGGCATGGAAGGGGACGGTGAGCCCCGCACGGGTCGGAGCGCAGATCAGCGGACCGGCGTACGCGACCAGGTCGGGCGCGAAGGGGATGAGCCGGACGAGCCGCGGCGCGCCTCCGTCGACGGAGGCGCGGACGGTGAGCGCGTCCCCGGATCGGCTGACCCGGATCAGGACCCGGCGGTCGAGCCAGTCCGGGACCGGGGCGACCGACCAGTCCGACATGCCATCGGTGACGACCGCCCCGAGTTGGGGCTCGCCGTCCGCGAACTCGACCCCGGCCTTGATCCAGTGGGCCTCGCCGACCTTGATGAACACACCGGCCTGATCGAACTGCTCGGAGAAGGCGGCGGTGAACTCGACCTCGACGGCGCTGTCCCGGGCGAACGGAGAGAGGAGTGCGTGCTCACTCGCGTGGACGAACCCGTAGGAGGTGGTGCGCCAGGCGTCGCTGCCCTCGGCGGCCGTCACGAGCAGCTCCGAGCCGCGTTCCACGGCCGCGACGGGCGGGTGCGTCCAGCGGCCACTCGACCAGGCCAGGACCTTCGTGGACGCGGTCATGAAGGGCGGACCCCTCGGGGCGCCTTCTGGCAGCTCGGGCAGCTGAACGACGAGCGGTTCATGAACGCCTCGCGCACGATGGGGGTCCCACAACGGCCGCACGGCCGGTCACGGCGCCCGTACGCGTTCAG
This sequence comes from Nocardiopsis alba DSM 43377, assembly GCF_000341225.1. GTDB lineage: Bacteria > Actinomycetota > Actinomycetes > Streptosporangiales > Streptosporangiaceae > Nocardiopsis > Nocardiopsis alba. Next base: position 66,783 of record NZ_ANAC01000017.1, on the reverse strand, counting down.
CCCGCGTTCGAAGTAGCCGCTCTCCCCGTTGACGTTGACGTAGAGACCGTCGAAGGTGGTGCCGCCCACCTCCAGAGCCTCGGACATCACGTCGGTCACGTGTCCCAGCAATTCCAACGCCGCCGCGGTGTCCAGCCCCCGCGTGGACCGGGCCCAGTGCAGACGCGAACGCCACAGCGCCTCGTCCGCGTAGATGTTGCCCACACCACTGATCAGCGACTGGTCCAACAGGGCGCGCTTGACCTCGGTCCGCTTGGCCCGCAGGGCCCGGACGAACACCTTCGGGACGAACTCCGGATCCAGCGGGTCCAGGGCGATGTGGTCCACCGAGGCGGGCACCTCGACCCGTTCGCCCGGTTCGTCCACCAACAGGTGACCGAAGGTGCGCTGGTCGACGAAGCGCAACTCGTTGCCGTCGGCCAACGGAAGCCGCACCCGCAGGTGCTTCTCGTCCGGTTTGCCCTGCGGCTGCACCAGCATCTGGCCGCTCATGCCCAGATGGGTCAGGAGCATCTCGCCGCTGTCCAGCACCAACCACATGTACTTGCCGCGGCGACGCACGGCCGTGGGGGTACGCCCCTCCAGACGTCCGGCGAAATCCGCGGGACCGGCCACGTGCCGGCGGATCGAACGCGGGTGCAGCACCTCGACGTCACCGATCCGACGGCCCACCGCGTGGTCGACGAGACCACGACGTACGACCTCGACCTCGGGCAGTTCCGGCATCGCTCAGCCCTGCCCGCCGCCGGAGCGGCCCTTGGAACGGCCGCTCTGCGTCTTACCGGAGCCCTGGCCCTTCTGGGGCCGGTCTCCGCCCTGCGCGGCGCTCTGCTCGGAGCGGGCGCGGATGGCCTTCCAGGCGGACTCGGCGGCCTGCTGCTCGGCCTCCTTCTTACTGCGCCCCTCCCCCAGGCCATAGCTCTCCCCCGCGACCCGGACGGTGGCACGGAAGGTCTTCTGGTGGTCGGGGCCGCTCTCGTCCACGTGGTATTCGGGCACACCGAGCATCTCGGCGGCGGTGAGCTCCTGGAGGGAGGTCTTCCAGTCCAGCCCCGCGCCCAGCCCGGAGGCGGTGGCGATCAGCGGGTCGAAGAGGCGGTGCACGAACTCCGAGGCCACGTCCAGGCCGCGGTCCAGGTAGACCGCGCCGATGATGGCCTCCAGGGTGTCGGCGAGGATCGAGGACTTGTCGCGTCCCCCGGTGCCCTCCTCGCCCCGCCCCAGACGGATGTAGGCGCCGATGCCCAGACCGCGCGCGACGTCGGCGAGCGCGCGCATGTTCACCACGGCGGCGCGCAGCTTGGCCAACTGCCCCTCGGGCAGGTCGGGGTGCTTGCGGAAGAGCGTGTCGGTGACCACCAGGCCGAGCACCGAGTCCCCCAGGAACTCCAGACGCTCGTTGGTCGGCAGCCCGCCCTTCTCGTAGGCGTAGGAGCGGTGGGTCAGGGCACGGAGCAGGATCTTGGGGTCCACCTCGACCCCGATCGCCTCGTGGAACGACCGGGCCTCGGAGACGGAGAGTTGGCTTGCCACGCGAGTTCGCTTCCTGTCGGGCGCGCCGGGCGCGCGCGGAACGGAGCGGCTTCCCCGGACCGACAGGACGCTCGAAAACGAGGTGATCGTCGCGGGAGCCTGCGCTCCCCCGGCGGCCACCACGAACTCGGGAGTCCCGACGGGACCGGAATCACCGGTGTCGAGGTGTTACGGAAGGGTGTCTTCCCCGACTCTGACAGATCACTCTACAAAGCCCGGGCGACGAAAGGACGTTCGGCGCGGTCACACCCTGAACAGCACGGCGGGGCGGCACCCTCATGGGTTCCGCCCCGTCGTGCGTTCGTCGAAGACCGGGATCGGGCGACAGGGCCCGGAGCCGGACAACCCGACGACCTTAAGCCGGGTTCGTGACCTGGCGGTTGTTGTAGGTGCCGCAGGTCGGGCACGCGATGTGGGGCTGCTTCGGGTCACGGCAGCGCGGGCAGTTGACCAGCACCGGGCGCGACGCCTTCCACTGGGAACGGCGGGTCCGGGTGTTGCTCCGCGACATCTTCCGCTTCGGGACGGCCACTTCAATCCTCCTGGGTCACCCCCGCGCGGTCGCGGGAGGTCGCTTATCTGGTCACCCCGCGCGCTGTGGCGGGGAGGGTGTGCTCCGGTCGGTCGGGCCCTGAGGCACCGCGGGCGACCGGTTCACGAGCTCATTTCCGGCCGGGGTCGTCCGCGATGGAGCGGAGCGCCTCCCAGCGCGGGTCGACGCCGTCGCCGTGCCCGTGGTCGGGACCGGCCTCGGCGAGTTTGACACCACACTCGGAACACAGGCCGGGACAGTCCGGTTCGCACAGGGGCGAGAGCGGGAGCGCGAGCACGACGGCGTCTCGGACCACCGGTTCGAGGTCGAGCAGATCGCCCTCTAGATAGTAGTCCTCATCCTCGTCGTCCGCGTCCTCGTCACCGGCCGAGGCGGTACCGTCCTCGTCGTCGGCGTAGCGGTACAGCTCCTGGAAGCCCGCCTCCAGCTCCTCGGACAGGGGTTCGAGACAGCGAGAGCACTCGGCCGTGAGGCGTCCGGTGACGGTCCCGGTGACCAGAACCCCCTCCATGACGGCCTCCAGTCGCAGGTCGAGCTCGATCTCCTGGCCTTCGGGCACGCTCGCCATCGCCGTCGTGAACGCCTCGGGGAGGGTCACGATACGACTGACGGTCCGCATCGACCCCGGCTGGCGACCCAGCTGGCGGGTGTCGACCACGTACGGGTCACGGGCATCTAGACGAGACAGGGTGATCGCGCTTTCAGGAGAGGTTCCGGGGGCCGGGCACGAGCTCGCCGACGCCGAGGCGTCGGTCGGTCACGGTGGTGCTGACCGGCCTGAGCGCACGCCGAAGACCGGCGACGCCCATGATCGAACCACGATTCTACCTACCATGTCCCGACCACCCAAATCGTGCTGTGCTCGCCTTGGTCCACGGGCGGCTCGAGTCGTCCTGTAGAACACTCCCGGCCCCCGAACCGTGTTCGCTCCGGTCCTCCGCTCCGCTTCGGACCGTGTTCGAGCGGTTCAGGCGTACTTCTCGCGAAGGCGCTCCTGGACGTAAGGGGTGACCAGGCTGGAGACGTCGCCCCGGTGCAGGGCCAGCTCTCGGACGAGGCTGGAGGAGAGGAACGAGTACTGCGGGTTCGCGGTCATGAACATGGTCTCGACCCCGGAGAGGCGGTAGTTCATCTGGGCGATCTGGAGTTCGTAGTCGAAGTCGCTCACGGACCTCAGGCTGCGCACGATGGTCTCGATGCCGTTCTCGCGGCAGAAGTCGACGAGGAGTCCGTCGAACTCGCTGACGCTCACGTTGTCGAACTCGGAGGTGCTCTCACGGAGCATGTCGAGTTTCTCGGGGACGGTGAACAGGCCCCGCTTGTTGACGTTGTTGAGCACGGCGGTGACGACCTCGTCGTACTGCTTGGCGGCTCGACCGATGATGTCGATGTGACCGTAGGTCACCGGGTCGAAGGAACCCGGACAGACGGCTCGGCGCACGATGGATCGCCCCTCTCCAGAACTGCTCACGACTCTCATGGTCGTCGGGGTTCCTCACCCGACCCCCGATTCGGACAACACTCACATCATGCCCGCAATCACCCAGGGTGGGTTCGAAGAACGTCATCCCCACGACCTTCCATGGATCGTGTGAACCTTCCCGTGCGATAAGCCGGAAAACGTGACGTGTGCCCGCTTTCTACCCGGTTGCCCTCGCGTACCAGAGGATCGCCTCGCCGTACTTCCGGCTGCGATCGAGCTCGATCCCCTTCGGCCAGGCGGGTTCCGGACCGCGTTTGGAGCGCTCGACCACGACCACCGTGTCCGTCGTGGTCCAGCCGTGGGCGACCAGGTCCGACAGGATCGAGCCGACCTCCTCGTCGGTGACCGCGTAGGGCGGGTCGGCGACGACCAGGTCGTAGGGGTCACCGGTGTTGTCCCGGGCCAGGACCCGCTCCACCCGGTCGGCGACCAGGCGCGCTCCGGGCATGCGCAGGGCGGCGATGTTGTCGCGGACCACCTGGGCGGCCCTGCGGTCGGCCTCCACCAGTAGGGCGTGCGCGGCGCCGCGGGAGAGGGCCTCCAGACCGATCGCCCCCGATCCCGCGTACAGGTCCATCACCCGGACCCCCTCGAGGGAGCCCAGGTCGGATTGGACCGAGGAGAACAACGCCTCCCGGGCGCGGTCACTGGTGGGCCTGGTGGTGCGGCCGTCGGGGGCGGTGATCCGTCGGCCACCCGCCGCCCCTGCGATGATGCGGGTCATGGCCACCACGGTAGTGGGGTCTTCGGCCGCCCCTCCCCCGCGCCGCCCGGTGGATCGACGACGCGGGGAGACCGATCAGGTCTTGTCGAGGTACTCGGCCCGCTCCTCGGGGAGCAGGGCCGCCAGCGCCTCCGCCAAGGGCGGATACGCCTTCAGGTCGGGGTCCTCCGCCACGTGGCGGGTGGCCTCCTCCCGGGCCTGGCCGATGAGTTCCTCGTCATAGGCCAGGGTGAGCATCCGCAGGCTGGAGCGGTTCCCGGACTGGGCGTCGCCGAGCACGTCGCCCTCACGCCGCATCTCCAGGTCGGCGCGGGAGAGCTCGAAGCCGTCCGTGGTGGAGGCCACCGCGGCCAGGCGCTCACGGGCCGGGGTGCCCTCCTCGGAGTCGGTGACCAGCAGGCACAGCCCCGGAAGCCGACCACGGCCCACCCGTCCGCGGAGCTGGTGGAGCTGGGAGATCCCGAAGCGGTCGGCGTCCATGATCGCCATGACGGTGGCGTTGGGGACGTCCACTCCCACCTCGATGACGGTGGTGGAGACGACGACGTCGGTCTCCCCCGCGTTGAGGCGGCGCATGACCGCGTCCTTGTCGTCGGGCGCCATCCGGCCGTGCAGGGCCTCCAGGCGCACATCGGCCAACGGCCCCTCCTTCAGCCGGGCCAGGACGTCGAGGACGGCCAACGGCGGCCGGGCCCCCTGGGCTTCCTCCTCCTTCGGGGCGTCCACCTCGTCTCCGGCCTCTCCCCCGCCGGAGCCGTCGGGTCCATCGCCGATCCGGGGGCAGACCACGAACGCCTGGTGTCCTCGACCGACCTCCTCGCGGATCCGTTCCCAGGCCCGGGCCAGGTAGTGGGGTTTCTCACCGGTGGGGACCACGTGCGTGGACACCGGGGACCGTCCCTGGGGCAGCTGGGTCAGCGCCACCACGTCCAGGTCTCCGTAGACGGTCATCGCGACCGTGCGCGGGATGGGTGTGGCGGTCATGACCAGGACGTGGGGTCGACCGTCGGTGGCCTTCTCCCGCAGGGCGTCGCGCTGTTCCACCCCGAAGCGGTGCTGTTCGTCGACCACGACCAGGCCCAGGTCGGCGAAGGAGACGTGCTCTTGGAGGAGGGCGTGGGTGCCCACCACGATCCCCGCGGCCCCCGACGCGGCGTCCAACAGGGCCTCCCTGCGGGAGGCGGCGTTCATCGAACCGGTCAGCAGGGCCACGCGTGTGGCGTTCTCCGCTCCGTCGATCTGCCCGGCCCTGGCCAGGTCCCCGAGCATGGCGCCGATCGAGCGGTGGTGCTGCTGGGCGAGGACCTCGGTGGGGGCGAGCATGACGGCCTGTCCACCGGAGTCGACCACCCGCAGCATGGCGCGCAGGGCCACGAGGGTCTTGCCCGCGCCCACGTCCCCTTGGAGGAGGCAGTGCATGGGGTGGGTGGCGTCCAGCCGTTCGGCCAATCGATCGCCGACCTCGCGCTGACCGTCGGTGAGGGTGAAGGGCAGCCGTGCGTCGAAGGAGTCGAGGATGCCGCCCTCCGCTCCCGGTCGGGGTCGGGCGGGCAGGTCCTCGGATTCACGGCGGCGTCGAGCCAGGGCCAGTTGGAGGACGAACGCCTCGTCCCACTTCAACCTGCGCCGGGCCGGGCGCAGTTGATCCATGTCCCGGGGCCGATGGATACGGGTCAGGGCCTCGTGCACGCCCAGAAGTCCCCGGTCCTCGCGCAGCCGGGGCGGGAGCGGGTCGGGTATGTCCACCGCGTAGTCGAGGGCGACCCCGATGGAGCGGGCGATGGTGGCCGAGTCCAGCCCCTTCACCGCGGGGTAGACCGGGATGACCTCGTCGGCGTAGGCGCGGGCGGCCTCCCCTTCCGAGCCGTCCTCGTCGAGCAGGACGTACTCGGGATGGTCGAGCTGTCGGCGTCCCTTGAAGGTCGAGACCCGACCGGAGAACATCGCCAGTCGTCCCGGAACCAGGGCGTTCTGGTGGTAGGAGCCGCGGTTGAAGAAGGTCAGGTGCAGGCGGCCGGTGCCGTCGGTGACGGTGGCCTCCATCATGTCCATGCGGCGGCGTCCCTGCCGGGCCGGAACGGTCTTCCTGCGGGCGTCGAGGACCTTGGCCTGCACGGTGACGTCCTCGCCCTCGCGTAGCAGCGCGAGGTCGGTGAGGTCGCCACGGCGGTCGTAGCGGCGCGGGTAGTAGCGCAGCAGGTCCCCGAGGGTGCGCAGGTCGAGTTTGTCGGCCAGGGCCTTGGCCGTCCTGCCGCCGAGCGGTCCCTTGCGCAGCGGCTCGTCCCAGGTGCTCACTGTCGTCCCCGTCCTGGACTGGTACGTCGATCCAACGCCACGTTAGACCTCCGGTGAGACGCGCCGGTCCCGCCGCACGAAGGCGGATCGGAGCGCCGTCGGCCCCGGATCGATCGGGGTGCTCTCCGGCGAGCCACACGTCCACTGCTCAGGAACGGTATACTCGGCAGAGTTCATCGCGTTTTCGCCATGCCCGTGTGGCTGATCTCGATGCTTCGGTGAGGTGCGCAAGGCTTCGGCCGCACCATGCCCCACCGTTGCGCGAACGGATACCGTCCAGTGGTCCGATTCCACCTTCGGACATGTCCGTCGTGTACTCTTCCGAGGTTGGCGTTCTCGCCGACCTGTCCGCCCGACCTCTCCCGGTCGGATGAACCTTCGCGTGCGGCGACGTGCGCGATCCCGAGCGCTTGAATGGAGTTACCGTGGCTTCCGTCTGCGACGTCTGCGGCAAGGGACCAGGGTTCGGTAACAGTGTTTCCCACTCGCACCGTCGCACCCGCCGCCGCTGGAACCCCAACATCCAGACCGTTCGCACCCGCGTGGGCGGCACGCCCAAGCGTGTGAACGCGTGCACCTCGTGCATCAAGGCCGGCAAGGTGACCCGCTAGGTCTCCCGCCCCTTTTCGAGATTGTGGGAAAGGCCCTCCGACTTCGGTCGGGGGGCCTTTTCCGTGTGCGCGTCCGGTGGCCGGCGCCTCCGGGCCCCTCGGAGCGGTTCAGAGTCGGCACACGTGGCCGTTGAGCGAACAGCGGGTCGGGCTCTGGGCGGAACCGATGGCCTCGAAGGTGAGCGAGACCGAGTCTCCCGGGGCCAATCCGGCGTCGGGTCCGGAGCGGCGGGCCAGGATCCCGTCCTCCATCGGTTCCCAGTCCGCGCCGTCGACGTGGGTGATCTGGACACTGTCGAAGGCCAGGGCCAGTTCCCAGCCGTCGAGGGAGCTCCTGGAGGTGTTGGTGACGATGACGTGTCCGGTGAACCCGAGTTCCGAGGACTCCAGTACCTGGTAGACGACCGTGGCCGGTTCGGTCCCGGCCTGGGTCCGGGGGCCCTCCCGCTCCTGTCGCCCGGCGGGGTCGCTCTCCTCGGGCCCGGGTGAGACCTCGTCGTGGTCGCTCCCGTCGCGGGGCCCGGTCTCCTCGGTCGCGCCGGGGGCCCCGCCGAACTGAAGGTAGATCTGAGTGGTGCTGTAGCCGAAGAGGAGCAGGCCCAGGATCACGCCGGAGACGATGAGGACGTTGAGGAGTCGGGGAGGTTCGACCCGTTTGGGGACCGTGCTCTCGAGGAAGCCGCCGATCCGCCGCAGGGCACCGGCGTTCTCCGGTTCGCTGCGGTGGGCTCCGCGGCGGGGGCCGTACCGCTTAGCCATGCCGCCTCATAGACCGCCTCTCGACGCTGCTCCGTCTTCCTACCTCGACCGTGATCGGAATGGTCCCGGTGGATCGGCCCGGTGCCGCTCGATGGGCCGATCGGCCGCCCTTGGGGCGACGCCGGCCGCGATGGCAAAGCCTAGCGCGATCGGTAAACGGGACAAATCCAAAAGGGATCACCCTCGACGGAAATGATCCCACCCTCCACCGTCCATCACGGTTCCGTCCACGGTGACACGTACGTCACCGCTTCGCGCCCCTTCCGGGAGAGAACGTGTGGCCCCCACCCTGCGCCAGTGATCGGGGAGTTCGACCTCGGAGGGGAAGACCGCGGCCAGCGCGTGATCCTCTCCTCCCGAGAGCATGAGACGGCGGGCGGCGTCCAGAGCCTTCCCTTCGGGGGCACCGAGTACACGGACGGCTTCGAGGAGCGCCGGCTCGGGGGAGAACGCCTCCGATTCCAGGTCGATGGCCACCCCGCTCGAAGCGGCGATGTGCCCCAGGTCCTGGAGGAGCCCGTCGCTGACGTCGAGCATGGCCGTGGCTCCGAGTCGGGCCGCCTCCGGGCCGGCGGTGTAGGGGGGCGAGGGCCTACGGTGCTCGTCCAGGCACTCACCGGGCCCCTCCAGCCCTTGATCGAGCAGGGCCAGTCCGGCGGCGGAGAGCCCCAGATGCCCGGTGTAGGCGACGATCTCTCCCGGTCCCGCGCCGTCCCTCCGCACCGGGGAACGCCCCTCCAGGTCACCCAGCGCGGTGACGGCGATGGTCAGCACGTCCGACCCCACCATGTCCCCGCCGACGACGGCCCCGCCGGCGAGCGCGCACTCGTCCCGGGCGCCGGCGGTGAACTCCTCGGCCCACACCACGGGAAGGTCGGGCGGGGCGGCGAAACCGATGAGCATCCCGGTCGGGCGCGCGCCCATCGCCATGATGTCGGCGTAGTTCTGCGCCACGGCACGGTGTCCGACGTCACGCGCGGTCGACCATTCCCGTTTGAAGTGGCGCCCCTCGACCAGCAGGTCCGTACTGGCGACGGTGCGCCCGTCGGGAGAGGCCACGACGGCGGCATCGTCACCCGGTCCGAGGATTACATCGGCCGTCCTGGGGAATTGGCTCGTCACGCGTGTGATCAGAGCGAACTCACCAAGGCCCTCAATGGTGGTCATCACGCAGATCAGGGTACGGTGACGCTCCGGCACGGTGGTCCGGACCCCGCGATCGGGTACCGAGTCCGGACCCCGCGTTCGTCCTCCGTCGTCCTCTGCTGTGCCCGACCCGGACGGCGTCCGCTCTCGGCTCACACACGGCACAGCGCGAAGGAGTAGAACATGGTGCAGGCGTACATTCTGGTCCAGACCGAGGTCGAGCGGTCCGGAGAGGTCACCGAGCGTATCCGCGGGATCGAAGGGGTCGAGAAGGCGAGTGACGTCACGGGTCCCTACGATGTGATCGTTCAGGCCGAGGCCGAGGACATCGACGCCCTGGGCGCTCTCGTGGTGGCCCGAATCCAGCGGCTCGACGGTATCGCGCGTACTCTGACCTGTCCCATCATCAACATCTGAGTGTCGATCGCGTCGACGGAGCGAGGTTGCTTGTGCTGAAACGGTACTTCGGGGTGGCATGTGTCGTCGCCCTGCTGACGGCGGGCTGTGGCCAGACCGTGCAGATGCAGCCCTTCGAAGCCGAACCGAACACGGCCGAGCCCTGCGCCGCCCTGGTCGCCGACCTTCCCGACACCCTTCTCGGCGCCGACCGCGCCACCCTCCAGCCCGAGTCCGAGGTCATGGCGGCCTGGGGGGACCCGCCCATCGGTCTGCGTTGCGGCGTTCCCCGCCCCTCCGGTCTGGAGATGGACTCGGTCCTCATGGAGGTGGGCGACGTGGCCTGGCTGCCGCAGCCGGAGGACGCCCCCACGGTGTTCACCGCCGTCCAGCGGGAGGCCTACGTGGAGCTGAGCGTCCCGAGCTCCTACGGCGCGCCCGCGGCCGCGCTGTCCGAGGTGAGCGAGCTGATCGCCGAGCATCTGGACGAGCGCGCCGACAGCGGGGTCTGACCCCGGACACGCGCACGGGGGCGGGGAACGACGGATCGTTCCCCGCCCCCGTTCCGTCCGGCGGGTTCGGGGCCGGTATCGCTACTCGTCCTCCGCGGACCCGTCGTCCTCGGTCGCCTCGTCCTCCTTGGCGGCCTCGCCGTCGGTGTCCTCGTTGTCGGGGTCGGAACCCTGGTCGTCGTTCTCCGCGCCTTCGAGGGCCTCGGGGTTCTCGGCCTGTTCGGCGAGCTGGGCCTCGAAGTCGGCCTGGGTCTCCTGGACCGATCCGGAGCAGGCCGCGCCCGGTTCGGGGACGTCGGTACCGCGCTCGTAGAGCTGCACGAAGCGGAGGAGGTTCTCGTCGTCGGGGGCGTCGACGGAGATCTGTCTGCCCCAACTGGAGGCGACGATCGGGGCGTCCATGTCACCCTCGTAGGGGGTCACCAGAAGGTAGTCGCCCGGGTTGTAGAAGCCTTCCAGAGCCGTCACCTTCTCCTCGGGCAGCTCCGGGTCGTAATTGATCCATACGGCGCCGTGTTCCAGGGAGTGGACGCCGAACTCGGGCGTGATCGGGTCGGTGTAGACGCCACAGTTCTGCCAGTAGGGCCAGTGCTGTCCGCCCACCGGAGGGGACTGTTCGTAGTCCACCTTCTCGCCGACGTCCACATGGCTGAAGTCACCGACCTCGTACTCGGCGACGCCTTCGATGTTGCGGCTCTTCAACTCCATGAAGATCGCGGTACCCAGGAGGCCCAGTACAGCGGCCCCCGCTACGCTGGCACCAGCGATCTTGAGGGCTTTGTTACGGCGGTCCTTCTTCCGCTGCGCCTCACGCAGCGCGGCCGCTCGGGCGCGACGCTCCTCCGCCTTCGATTTCTTGGCCACTGAGTCTCCTGGGATACATGTGGTCGAACAGGACTTTACCTATCCTCTACTTTGTCACCAGAGTGGGGCGATTTGACCGGGGTGAATCGAATGGACCGAGTAACCGGATCGGCGTCCGGGGATACCCGCGACGACGACAACGCCGTACACGATGACGAATCGGACCTGCCCGAGGGTTTCTCCCCGAAGCGGGAGTCGCCCGCCGGGCCACGTTCCGTTCCGCTCTGGACGGCCGTGGTCCTCGTGGTTCTGGCGCTGGCCGGCGGTTTTCTGGTGGGACGTCCCTCACACCCGCTGGACACCGGCCCCGACGCCGGCTTCCTGCGGGACATGAGCGCCCACCACGCTCAGGCGGTGGACATGTCGATGATCATCCTCGACAAGACCGACGATCCCGAGCTGCACACCGTGGCGATGGACATGGCCCGGACCCAGCAGGCCCAGATCGGGATGATGCAGGGATGGCTGGCCGCGTGGGGACTCAACTCCCGGGCGTCGGAGCCTCCGATGACCTGGATGGAGGGCCACGACCACGGCGGCGGTGAGGGCGAGGTGCCCGACACCATGCCGGGCCTGGCCACCAGCGAACAACTCGTCGCCCTCCAGGAGTCGGAGGGCGAGGAGGCCGAGGTGATGTTCCTCGACCTGATGATCGCCCACCACCTGGGCGGGATCGAGATGGCCGAGGCCGAGGTGGACCTGGGCAACGAGGATCTGGTCGTGAACCTCGCCCAGGGCATGGTCGACGCCCAGACCTCCGAGATGGAGAACATGGAACGGATGCTGGAGACGCGCGGCTGACGGATGTGGTCGAGACCACCGACGGTCGATCCCGGTCTCGCCGCTTCTCTCCCCGCACCCCTCCTCACCTGCGACGACGCCTCGCCGACGCAGGACGGACACACGGCGGCGCACCCCCGGACCCCGGGGGCGCGCCGCCGTTCTCGTGCCCTCGACACCGACGCGGAGCCGGGTGAGCCCTGTTTCACAGGGGGGTCCCTCGATTACGACAACTCGTAGCACTACAGTTTGTAGTACTACCGGCAGTCGGTACTTGAGAGGCGTACATGGAAGCTCTAGACCTGGCGCGATGGCAGTTCGGGGTCACCACGATCTACCACTTCCTGTTCGTGCCCCTGACCATCGGACTGTCGTTCATCGTGGCCATCCTCCAGACCTTCTGGTACCGCACGGGACGCCACGAGTACCTTCAGGCCACCCAGTTCTTCGGCAAGTTGTTCCTGATCAACTTCGCCATGGGCGTGGTCACCGGCATCGTGCAGGAGTTCCAGTTCGGCATGAACTGGAGCGAGTACTCCCGCTTCGTCGGCGACGTCTTCGGAGCACCCCTGGCCATGGAGGCCCTGCTCGCCTTCTTCCTGGAGTCCACCTTCATCGGCCTGTGGATCTTCGGCTGGCACCGCCTCCCCCGAGGCGTTCACCTGGCCTGCATCTGGCTGGTCGCGATCGGCACCAACCTGTCGGCCTACTTCATCCTGGCCGCCAACGCCTGGATGCGGAACCCGGTCGGCTACGAGATCAACGAGGAGACCGGCCGCGCCGAGCTCAACGACATCTGGGCCGTGCTCACCAACGACCAGGCCTGGTCCACCTACATCCACACCGTCGGCGCCGCCTTCATCACCGCCGGACTCTTCGTCGTCGCGGTCTGCGCCTTCAAGCTCTGGCGCGACATCAAGCACGGTGACACCGGTGAGACCGGGGTGGCCCCCTCCACGAGCGAACGCGCCCTGTTCCGCGGCGCCATGAAGGTCGGCCTCGTCGTCGTCCTCGTCGCCGGCGCGTTCACCGTCCTCTCCGGAGACAACCAGGCCAAGCTCGCCGCCGAGTTCGAACCCATGAAGCTCGCCGCCGCCGAGGCCCTGTGGGACACCGAGGAGGGCGCGCCCTTCTCCACGTTCGCGGTCGGGGACACCGAGGCCCGCCACAACCCCATCGACGTCACGATCCCCAACGTCCTCAGCTTCCTGGCCACCGGGCACTTCGACGGCGAGGTGCACGGCATGAACGACCTCCAGGAGGCCTACGAGGAGTACTACGGCCCCGGGAACTACATCCCGAACGTGTTCGTCGTCTACTGGTCCTTCCGCCTCATGATGGGGCTGGGCATGTTCGGTGTCGCCGTCGCCGCCGTCGGCCTCCTGCTCATGCGCGGCCGCGAGCGGCTGCCCCGTCACCGGTGGTTCTACTACGCGGCGATGGCCGCCCTCCCCGCGGCGCTGCTGGCCAACATCTTCGGCTGGGTCCTCACCGAGATGGGCCGCCAGCCCTGGACCGTGCACGGTGAACTCCTCACCGCGGAGAGCGTCTCCCCCGGCGTCGACCTCGCCACCGTGGCCACGAGCCTGGCCGTCTTCACCGCCGTGTACGGAGTGCTCTTCGTGGTGGAGGTCGGACTGCTCTGGAAGTACGTCAAGAAGGGCCCCACACACCTCGTCCCCGATCTGAAGGACGACAAGGACGAATCCGCCCTCCCCCACTTCAGCTACTAGGAGCATCGGATGGATCTCGCACTGATCTGGTTCGTGGCCATCGCGGTCCTGTGGACCGGCTACTTCTTCCTGGAGGGGTTCGACTTCGGGGTCGGGGTGCTCCTGCCCTTCACCGGCCGGCGGAACTCCATCGAACGCAGGGTCGCCATCAACTCCATCGGTCCCGTCTGGAGCGCGAACGAGGTGTGGCTGCTCACCGCGGTCGGCGCGACCTTCGCGGCGTTCCCGCCCTGGTACGCGTCGATGCTCAGCGGGTTCTACCTCCCGGTCCTGGCGATCCTCATCGCGCTCATCGCCCGCGGCGTGGCCTTCAAGTACCGCAGCAGCCACGACAGCGACCGCTGGCGCGACGTCTGGGACCGGGCGATCTTCCTCGGCAGCGTGGTGCCCTCCTTCCTGTGGGGGGTGCTCTTCGCCAACCTCGTCCAAGGCGTGGCCATGGACGCCGACCACATCGTCACCGCCGGCCCGCTCGACCTGTTCTCGCCCTACGCGCTGTTGGGCGGGCTCACGACCCTGGCCCTGTTCACCCTGCACGGCGCCGTCTTCCTGGCGCTGAAGACCGACGGTCCGGTCCGGGTGCGCTCCCGTAAGGCCGCGCTGGGCAGCGCCGTGGTGGCGCTGCCCGCGAGCGCCGCGTTCCTGGGGTGGACCCAGAGCGCCCACGGCCAGGGCTGGACCGCCGTCACCGCGGTGGCCGCGGTGGCCGCGCTGGTCCTCGGGGTCCTCTTGACCTGGCAGGGACGCGAGGGATGGTCGTTCACGGCCATGGCGGTGGCCGTGCTCACCCTGACCGTGACGGTGTTCGGCGCGCTGTATCCGAACGTGCTGCCGTCGACCACGGACCCGGCGTACTCGCTCACCATCGAGAACGCCGCCTCGGCCGACTACACCCTCACCGTCATGACCTGGCTGACGCTGGTGGCCCTCCCCGTGATCCTGGGCTACCAGGCCTGGAGCTACTGGGTGTTCCGCAAGCGGGTCACCGGCGAGCAGATCACCGGCGCCACCGTGGACGGAGGGGCCGAGCCGGAACCCGAGAAGGTCGCCTGACCACCGCCGTGACCGGACCGCGTGCCCTCCGCTCCCCCGTATCGCCCCGGGGGGCGGAGGGCACGGCGTTCCGCGCCCCGAAGGGGATACTGGGTGCGGCGTACCCCGTGCCCGACCGAGCCGCCTCCCCCGAGAGACCGGCCCCGACGACCATATGAGGTCCTCCGCGCATGAAACCGCTCGATCCGCGTCTGGTCCGCACCGCGAGCGCGGTCCGCTCCCATCTGGCCGTCACCGTCGTCAGCGGTGTACTGATCACCGGGCTGATCCTCGCCCAGGCCTGGCTGCTGTCCCGTGTCATCACCGGGGTCTGGGCCGGGGACGGGATGGACGTCGTCGGCTGGATGATCGCCGCGGTCGCCGGTGTCGCCGTGGCGCGCGCCCTGCTGTCCTATCTCTCCGAGACCTCGGCCCTGCACAGCGCGGCCCGCACCAAGTCGCAGCTGCGCCGCGAGCTCGTCGCCCACGTGACCGGTCCCGGCCGGGTGTGGGCGGCCGAGGACGACGACGGTGATGGCGGCTCTCCCCAGGCCGGGGAGCTCGCCACCCTCGCCACCCGGGGCCTGGACGCCCTCGACGAGTACTTCTCCCGTTACCTGCCCCAGCTGGTCCTGTCCGCGATCGTGCCCGTGGCGGTGCTGGCCGTGGTGTTCTGGGCGGACTGGATCTCCGGGATCGTCATCCTGGTGACCCTGCCGCTCATCCCGATCTTCATGGCCCTGATCGGGATGCACACCCAGCAGCGCACCGAACGTCAGTGGAGGCTGTTGAGCCGGTTGGGCGGGCACTTCCTCGACGTCGTGGAGGGGCTGCCCACCCTGGCCGTGTTCCGGCGGGCCAAGGCGCAGGCCGCCATCATCCGGCAGGTGGGCGAGGACCACCGCAAGGCCACCATGGGAACCCTGCGGATCGCCTTCCTGTCCGCCTTCGCCCTGGAACTGCTCGCCACTCTCGCGGTGGCGCTGGTCGCGGTCGAGGTGGGCCTGCGCCTGTTGGGCGGCCACATGGACTACCAGACCGCCCTGCTCGTGCTGATCCTGGCCCCCGAGGCCTACCTTCCGCTGCGCGAGGTCGGAGCCCGGTTCCACGCGAGCATGGAGGGCGTCGCCGCCGCCGACCAGGTCTTCACCGAATTGGAGCGCCGACGTGACGGCGGCGGTGACCGCCCCCGACCGGCCCCGACCGGACGCCCCTCGCCCGCCGCCTCCGGCGACATCCGCTTCGAGGGGGTGGGGCTGCGCTACCCGGGACGGGACGTGCCCGCCCTGTCCGGTGTGGACCTGACCCTGCGCGCGGGGGAACATCTGTTGCTCACCGGCCCCAGTGGTTCGGGCAAGACCTCCCTGTTGTCCCTGATGCTCCGGCTCGCCGAACCCACGGAGGGACGGATCACCGTCCGCCCTCCGGACGGCGAACCGGTGGCGTTGGACTCCGTGGCCGCCGACGACTGGCGCCTGGGCATCGCCTGGGTGCCCCAGCACCCCTACCTCTTCGACGTGTCGGTGGCCGACAACATCCGTTTGGGCGCTCCCGACGCCGACATGGAACGGGTACGCCGGGCCGCCCGAATGGCCGAGGCCCACGACTTCGTCTCCGCGCTGCCCCAGGGCTACGACACCCTGCTCGGCGAACGCGGTGCGCGTCTGTCCGCCGGACAACGGCAGAGGATCGCTTTGGCCCGCGCCCTGTGCCGCGACGCCCCCTTGGTACTTCTGGACGAACCCACCGCGCATCTGGACCCCGAGAACGCCGCCGCCGTGCGCACGGCCGTGGCCCGCCTGCTGGAGGGGCGCACCGCGGTGATCGTCGCCCACGACACGGGGTGGGCCGAGTCCGTGTCCGGAGCACACCTGCGCACCGCCCATCTGCCGCTGCCGACCGAGGGGATCGTCCGATGACCGGCCCGTCCACCCCCACCGACCCGCTGTTCGTCGACGAACGCGAACGACGCCGGGACCCCCTACGACGGATGATCGCCCTGGCCCGCCCGCGGAGCGCCCGCTTCGCGCTGGGGGTCCTGCTCGGCGCCGCCGCCACCGGCTCCGGGGTGGCCCTGCTGGGAGTGGCCGCGTGGATGTTGGCCACCGCCGCCGACCACCCCTCGATCACCGCTCTGAGCGTGGCCGTCGTCGCCACCCGGGCCCTCGGTGTCTCCAAGGGGGTGAGCCGCTACATGGAGCGGCTGGTCACCCACGACGCCGCCTTCCGCACTCTGGCCGAGGTACGGGTCAGGGTGTACGAGCGCCTGGCCCGCACCGAACCGTTCGGCCGTTTCCGGTCGGGCGACCTGGTCTCCCGCCTGGTCAACGACACCGAGTCCACTCTGGACCTACTGGTGCGCGGGCTCACCCCGCCGCTGGTGTCGGTGGTCACCGGTGGGGCCACCGTGCTCTTCCTGACCGTCGTGTACGTGCCCGGCGGGATGCTGCTGGCCGGGGGCCTGCTGCTCGCCGGGCTCGCGGTCCCGCTGATGGCGGCGGCCCTGAGCCGGGGGCCGGGGCGGCGGGAGGCGCGGGCCCGGGGGACACTGTCCACCACCCTGGTGGACACCCTCCAGGGCGCTCCGGACCTGATCGCCTACGGCGCCATGGACCGCCAGGTCGCCAAGGTCGAGGAGGCCGACGCCGAACTCACCCGGGTGGCCCGGCGCGACGCCGCGACGCTCGGGCTGAGCGCCGGGGCCCATGCCCTGATCACCGGTCTGACAGTGTGGGGCGCCCTGTTCCTGGGGGTGCTCGCGGTCGAGGACGGGAGCATCGACGCCACCGCTCTGGCCGTGCTGGTGCTGACCACGCTCGCCGCCTTCGAGATCGTCGCCCCGCTGCCCGCCGTCGCGGCCAGGCTGGGGGCGATCCGGGAGAGCGGCGCACGGCTCTTCGGTGTCCTGGACACCCCTCCCGCCATCACCGTCGACGAGGAACGCGAACGGGACGGCGGAACGCCGGTCATCGACCCCGACACCGAGGCCTCGGTCCGGGTCGAGGGGCTGCGGGTCCGCTACGGCCCCGACGAGCCCTGGGCCCTGGACGGGATCGATCTGGAGATCCCCGCCGGGGCGACCGTGGCCGTGATCGGACCGAGCGGGGCGGGCAAGAGCACGCTCGCCTCGATCCTGCTGCGTTTCCGGGACCCGGACGGCGGCCGGGTGGAGGTCGGCGGAACCGACATCACCGATCGTCCCGCCGACGAGGTGCGCGGGGTCGTCTCCGGCGTGCCCCAGGATCCGCACGTGTTCGCCTCCACCCTCCGGGAGAACCTGCGTCTGGCCCGTCCGGGGGCCGACGACGAGGAGCTGTGGGAGGCCCTGCGCCGGGCCCGGCTGGCCCACGACGTCGAGGCGATGCCCCGGGGGCTGGACACCCGGGTGGGGTCGCACGGCCTGGGGTTGAGCGGGGGGATGCGTCAGCGTCTGGCCCTGGCCCGTGCCGTCCTGGCGGCGCCCCGGGTACTGGTGTTGGACGAGCCGACCGCGCATCTGGACCCGGACACCCGTGACGCGGTGGTGGAGGATCTGTTGTCGGCCGCCCGGGGCTTCTCGACGCTGCTCATCACCCATGACCTCACCGGCCTGGACCGGGTGGACCGGATCTACGTGATCCGCGATGGACGCGTGGTCCAGTCCGGTACCCACGAAGAGCTCCTCGCCGTAGAAGGGTGGTACCGCGCCGTAGGCGTCCGTTGAGGGTGGTGGCGGGCGACGGGCGGGAACAGATCCGTAGGAGTCCGTTGAGGGCGGTGGCGGGCGACGGGCGGGAGGTACCGCGCCGTAGGCGTCCGTTGAGGGTGGTGGCGGGCGACGGGCGGGAGGTACCGCGCCGTAGGCGCCCGTCGAGGGCACCGGGGCGGAGATCCTCATGACGGGGTTCGTGTGGGTAGGGTTCTTCCGGTGAACTCCGTACACGAGCTCCTCGCCGGTCTCGGCACACTGCTGCGCGGCTTCGGCCTCCTTCTGCGCAGACCACGCCTGTTCCTGCTCGGGGCCCTTCCCGCGCTCATCACCTCACTGCTGTTCCTCGCGGTGCTGATCACACTGATCGCCAACCTGGGCGGCCTGATCACCTGGGCCACCCCGTTCGCCGACGGTTGGGACACCCCCTGGCAGGGGCTGGTACGCGGCGCCCTGTCCCTGGCGCTCCTGGCCGGGGCGGTCCTGATCATGGTGGTGGCCTTCACCACCGTGACCCTGACCCTCGGCGCGCCGATCTACGACAAGATCGCCGAGATGGTGGAGGAGGACCTCGGCGGTGCGCCCGAGGCCCCCGAGGAATCCCTGGCCGCCTCGGTGGCGCGGGCGATCCGCCAGTCGATCGGCATGGTGCTGGTCTCCCTGACGGTGACGGTGTGCGCCTTCCTCATCGGGCTGGTCCCTCTGGTGGGGTGGCTGATCGGCCCGGTCCTGACCGCGGTGATGGGCGGCTGGCTGTTGGGGATCGAGCTCACCGCGAGCGCCTTCGACCGTCGAGGGCTGCTCCTGGTCCGTGACCGTCGCCGTTTCATGGGGCTCCGGCGGATGCGCGTCCTGGGCTTCGCCATCCCCACGTACTTCCTGCTGGCGATCCCGTTCGTGGCCGTGGTGGTCTTCCCAGCGGCGACCGCAGGCGGCACCATCCTCGCCCGCGAGCTCCTGCCCGCCGAACCGCCGAGGAACACCGGGCTCACCTCCGGTCCGCCCCCACCGGCACCCTAGACACACGTGAGGGGCGGGTCCGACATGGTCGGACCCGCCCCTTCGACGTTCACGGTCGCGTTCAGCGCAGCCCGGGAGAGCGACGCAGCGCGGTGGTGATCATCCGCTCGACCAGGGTCGCGTAGTCCACGCCGGTGGCCTCCCACATCTGCGGGAAGGCCGACGACGGCGTGAAGCCGGGCATCGTGTTGAGCTCGTTGACGAGGACCTCGCCGTCCTCGGTGTAGAAGAAGTCGACCCGGGCCAGGCCCTCGCAACCCATCGCCTCGAAGACGTCGGCGGCCATCGCGCGCAGGCGGGCGGTGGCCTCCTCCGGAATCTCGGCGGGGATGGTCAGACCGCTCGTGGACAGGTACTTGGCCTCGAAGTCGTAGAAGTCGAAGCCCTCGGCCACGTGCACCTCGGCCGGGAAGGAGACGTCAGGGGTCCCTCCGTCCTCGGACTCCAGGACTCCGCATTCGATCTCACGGCCGACGACCTGCGCCTCGACCAGGACCTTCGGGTCGTGCTCGCGGGCGGCCTCGACGGCGGCGACGACCGCGTCGGCGTCACCGGAGTCGCGCACCTTGCTGATGCCCACGCTGCTGCCCGCCCGGGCGGGCTTGACGAACACCGTCGTGCCCAGCTCCGCGATGTCGTCCAGCACCTTCTTGCGCTCGGTCTCCCAGGCGCGGGCGGTGATGGCGACGTAGGGGCTGGTGGGGATGCCGTTGCCGACCAGCATGGCCTTCATGAACACCTTGTCCATAGCGGCGGCGCTGGAGAACACCCCGGCGCCCGCGTAGCGCACGCCCATCATCTCGAACAGCCCCTGGATGGTGCCGTCCTCGCCGAAGGGCCCGTGCAGCAGCGGCAGGACCACGTCCACCTCGGCCAGGCGCTCGGTGCCCCGGCTCGGGCTCACGGTCATGAGCTGTCCGGCGGTGTCGAAGGGCAGCGCCAACTCGAGGCCGTCCTCGGAAACGCTCGGCAGCGCCTTGGTGGCCGGGTCGATGCGCAGGCTCTCGGGGTCGCCCGACGCGAGCACCCAGTTGCCGGTACGGGTGATCCCGACCGGGACGACCTCATAGCGGTCGGGGTCGATGACGGACAGGACGCTGCCCGCGGTGACGCAGGAGATCTCGTGTTCGGAACTACGTCCGCCGAAGACGACGGCGATCCGAATCTTGCGCTGCTCGGACGACATGCTGCCTGACCTTATCTCGCCTAATAGTGAACCGGTACGGGATGAGATGTCCCGGATGTCAATGTCCCTCGTCGAGCGCCGCCAAGGCGTCGTCGATGAGGTCTCGTGGGTCCTCCAGACCGATGGAGAACCGGACGGCGCCCGGAGTGATGCCGGCGTCCGCCAACTCGGCGTCGCTCATGTTCCGATGCGAGGTCGAGGCCACATGGCCGACCAGGGTATGGGTGCCTCCCAGGGAGGCCGCGATGGTCGCCACCTTCAACCGGTCGGCGAAGGCCATACCGTCCTCCCAGCGCCCGCCGCGCGGGTGCACGGTGACCACCGCGCCGTGACGTCCGGTGTCGAACAGCGCGTCCGCCAGCCCGTGCTGGGGGTGCGAGGCCAGCGAGGGGTGATCGACCCTCTCCACCGCGGGATGCCCCTCCAGGGCGGAGGCGAAGGCCGCGGCGGTCTCGCACTGTCGCGCGACCCGCAACGGCAGGGTCTCCAGCCCCCGGTGCAGCAGGTAGGCCTCGTCCGGGGCCAGGCAGGGACCCAGGTCGATCCGGGCCGCCCGGATCCGGTCGATCAGGGCGGGTGAGGCCACGGCCACCCCACCGGTGGTGTCGCTGTGGCCGCCCAGGTACTTGGTGGCCGAGTGCACGACCACGTCGGCGCCGTACTCCAACGGACGACAGACCGCCGGAGAGGCGAACGTGGAGTCCACCACCAGGACGGCGCCCGCCTCACGCGAGATCTCCGCCAGACCGGGAAGGTCGGAGACGGTCATCGTCGGGTTGGACAGCGTCTCGGTGAACACCACGCTCGTCTCGGAGGTCACCGCGGCGCACACGGCGTCGAGATCGGTGATGTCCACGAAGTCGGTCCGCACTCCGAATCGGCGCATCAGCCGGTCCAGCAGCGAATGGGTGTTGCCGTAGATGGAGCGGGCGGCCACCACGTGCGAACCGGACTCGGTGAGGGAGAGCAGCACGGTGCTGAGCGCCGCCATGCCCGAGGCGAAGGCCTGGCCACGCACCCGGTCCGGGAGTCCCGCGCCCTCCAGCGCGGCGACCGCGTCCGCGAAGGCGTCCACGGTGGGGCTGTCGATGCGCGCGTAGGAGTAGCCGTTCCGCGACCCCGCCAGCACGTCGGCGAACCCCTGTGAGGTGTCGAACGCGTAGGTGGTCGCCCGGTGGACGGGCATCCGCATCGGACGTTCCCGGGGGACGGGGGGCGTGGGCGGGGAGACCGCCCTGGTGTTCTCGCCCTCGACCCCGGAGCCGGGTGTGTGTGACATCGTGCTCGCTCTCAGACCCCGTAGCGCTCCGGCTTGGTGCTGCGCGACATGAACGCCGCGAGCGCCTCGGCGGGGCTCAGGTCGTGGTGCATCATCTTGACGACGGACTCGGTGATCGGCATGTCGACACCGTGGGTCCAACCGAGTTCGAGGATCGACTCGGAGGACTTGACCCCCTCTGCCGTCTGTCTGGTCTCCGCGACGACCTGTTCGAGGGTCTTACCGGCGCCCAGTTTCTCACCGAAGGTCCGGTTCCGCGACAGCGGAGAGGAGCATGTCGCGACCAGATCACCCATCCCCGCCAGTCCGGACAGGGTGTGCTCGTCGGCTCCCAGGGTCACCGCCAGGCGAGTGGTCTCGGCCAGGCCCCGGGTGATGAGCGAGGCCTTGGTGTTGTCTCCGAAGCCCATGCCCTCGGCCACGCCCACGGCCAGACCGATGACGTTCTTCATCGCGCCGCCGATCTCCACCCCGACCAGGTCGGTGCTGGTGTAGGGGCGGAAGTAGGAGGACTTGAAGAGCGACTGGAGGAGCCGTGCCGTGGGTTCGTGGGGGCAGGCCACCACGGCGGTGGCCGGCTGGCGTTCGGCGATCTCCCGGGCCAGGTTGGGGCCGGAGACCACGGCGATGCGCTCTTCGGGGAAGTCGAGG
This sequence comes from Nocardiopsis alba DSM 43377, assembly GCF_000341225.1. Classification (GTDB taxonomy): domain Bacteria; phylum Actinomycetota; class Actinomycetes; order Streptosporangiales; family Streptosporangiaceae; genus Nocardiopsis; species Nocardiopsis alba. The sequence continues at coordinate 44,538 of NZ_ANAC01000017.1, read as the reverse complement.
ACCTCGCCGACCACCTGACTCATCCGCATGAGGGTGCCGAGTTCGACGCCCTTCATGAGACTGACGACCACCGCGTCCTCGGGGATGTGCCGCTTCCAGTCGGCGAGGTTGGCCCGCAGTGACTGGGAGGGCACCGCCAGCACCACGACCCGGCTGCCGGCGAGGGCCTCGGCCGCGTCGGTGGTGGCCCGCAGTCGCGGGTTGAGCCCGATCCCCGGAAGGTAGTCCGGGTTCTCCGAGGTCGTGTCGATCGCCTCGACGACCGAGGAGCGGCGCCCCCACAGGACCACCTCGGCCACGGGTCCCTCACCGGACCCCCGGGCCAGGTCCGCCGCGTCCGCGACGATGTTGGCGAAGGTCGTTCCCCAGGAGCCGCTGCCCAGGACCGTGACCCGAAGGTCGGCGCCGTCGTCACCCTTGTGGTCGCTCATCTGTTCGGTCATGCCCCCGCGTTGTTCTTCCCGTTATCGCCCTCGACCGGTTCGGTCGCCCCGACCTCGGGTCGCTCGTCCGTCTCCGTCTCGGCCGAGGCGCGTCGGGCCTCCGCCTCCTTCTGACGGGCCTTCTTGAAGTCGAAGGGTTCGGCGGGCGGCTCCTCGCCGCGGATCTCGGCCTGGAGGGCGGTGATGTCGGCCATGATCGCCCGGGTCGCGTCGTCCAACAGGGTGGCCGTGATGGGCCGGTCCAGGTAGGGCGACAGGTCCACGGGCGGCCCCGCCTTGAACTGCACGCGCTTGCGCGGGAACAGCCGGGGCCTCTTCTCACCGTAGGGGAGGATCTCCTGCTCGCCCCAGTGCGCGACCGGGACGACCGGGACCCCGGTGGTCAGGGCCAGGCGGGCCACACCGTTCTTGGCGGTCATGGGCCACAGGTCGGGGTCGCGGGTGCAGGTGCCCTCGGGGTAGAAGATCACCGACGAGCCGTCCTCGGTGAGCGCCTTCTCGGCCGCTCCCAGCGCCTTGACCGCGTCCGCGCTGCCGCGCTTGATCGGGATCTGGCCGGTGCTCCTGGCCACCGAGCGGACCACGGGGATCTTCATGACCCCGTCCTTCATGGTGAAGGTCGGCCAGCGCCGGGCCCCGATGTAGAGGAAGTGGGCGACCGTCAGGGGGTCGGTCACCGACAGGTGGTTGGCGGCGATGATCACCCCGCCCCGCTCCGGAACGTTCTCCGTGCCCTTCCATTCGGGCTTGGTCACGAACCACAGGACGAATCGCACGATGCGGGACACGACCCACTTGACCCATCGCGATTCTCGTTGCTTGGCCACGGGACTCCTCACTTCTCGCTTCCTGGGGGTTCGCCGCCCCGGAAGCACAACCGATTCAGTCTAGGACGTGTCGCACCATGCCGAGGTGTACCGCTCGGACGCTCGATTCGACACACCCAGGGCGCCCGCGCCGCGCCGGGTCCCGAGCACCTACCCTCATCACTGTCGTCGCCCATCAACGTCCCGGGGGAACCGTGACCGGCTTTGGAGAGCGGAGCGGGGCTTCGTGTCTCGGGGTGCGCTGGTCCCTGATCGTCCCAGTCAAGCACCTCGGCCTGGCCAAGAGCCGGCTGGCCCGGGCGGCGGGGACGATGCGCGAGGGGCTGGCTCTCGCGATCGCCTGTGACACGGTCTCCGCCGCGCTGTCGTGTCCGACCGTGGACACGTTGTTCGTGGTGACCGACGATCCCCTGGCCGACGCGGAGCTGTCGTCGCTGGGGGCCGTGGTGGTGTCCGGAGAGCCCGGTGGCGGCATGAACCCGGCCCTGGAGCACGGGGAGGCCGCGGCGCGCGCACGGGACCCGCGAACGGGGGTGTGCGCGATGTCCGCCGACCTGCCGGCGCTGCGTCCCGACGAGTTGGGGCTGGTCCTGGCGGCCGCCTCCGAGCACGGGCGATCCTTCCTGGCGGACTCCCCCGGTGTGGGGACCACCCTGTTGGCGGCGACCCCCGGTCATCGGCTCGCTCCGTCCTTCGAGGGCGGGTCCCGGAGCCGGCACCGTGAGGGCGGCGCCCGCGAACTGTCACCGGTCGGGGTGGAGTCCGTGCGCCGGGACGTGGACACCCCCGAGGATCTGACCGAAGCCGCCGCGCTCGGCCTGGGGCCCCGTACACGCCCGCTCTGGGCACGCATGGCGCCCCATGAGGCGGAAGAGGCTCATTGAGCCTTCCGAGCCCTCACGTCCCGCTGCGTCGCTCTGAGCGCCTCTTGGACGCCCTCCCCCGATGCCCCCCGGACAGCACTCCGCCCGGACCCCAGAGGGGCCCGGGCGGAGTGCTGTCCGCTCACATGGGTGAGAGGACTACTTCTTGTCGCCGTTGACCAGGGCCTTGAAGTCAGCGCCGGCGCGGAACTTCGGAACGAAGCTCGCGGGGACGTTGATGGTGGCGCCGGTGGCGGGGTTGCGAGCGGTGCGAGCCGCGCGCTCGGACTTCTCGAAAACGCCGAAGCCCGTGATGGCGACCTTGTCGCCCGACGCCACGGTGGCCTGAATGGTCTCAAGCACAGCGTTGACCGCTTCGGTCGCGGTCTTCTTGTCTCCGAGACGGTCGGAGATCGCGTCGATCAGGTCACGCTTGTTCATAAGGTTCCTCCGGTTCCCCCTTGCTCGCACGAAATTAGGGGAAGCAGCGGCCCTTACACAAATACAAACGCCCGTAGGGAAGGCGTGTCGAGTCCCTCCCGACCTGCGATGTCACGCTCCGCAACGGATGGGACAGAGGGGACGAGCCCGCGGGGCGAGTCCTTTTTGCCCCCTTGTGCGAGCCTCAAAAGCCTACGTATAACCGGATTCCGGGCGCCCGAGCTGTCCGCCTTAAGGACACAAAGACGGTAAGCGAATGCTCACGTCAAGTAAAGGTAAAATTATTCGGGACCGGAGGTGTGCTGCGTCACATCCACCCCCGATCCCGTTCCCGAAGGGCCTTACGGCCACCCTCACGAGAGGATCGTGACCGGCTTCCAGCTCTCTCGGGTGGTCTCGAAAGCGGAGATGTCGTCCGTGTGACGGAGCGTCAGCGCGATGTCGTCCAGACCTTCCAGAAGCCGCCATCGGGTGTAGTCGTCCAAATCGAACGACTCCTTCACGTCCGCCGCCGGAACGCGCACCTCGCGCTCCACCAGGTCCACGGTCACCTCGATCGTCGGGTCGGCCTCCACGGCCGCCCAGATCCGGTCGATGACCTCCTGCTCCAACAGGACGGTCAGCAGTCCGCCCTTGAGGGAGTTACCGCGGAAGATGTCGGCGAAGCGGGACGACAGCACGGCCTTGAAACCGTAGTCCTGTAGCGCCCACACGGCGTGCTCGCGCGAGGAACCGGTGCCGAAGTCGGGCCCGGCCACCAGTACGGACGCGCCCTCGTACTCGGGGCGGTTGAGCACGAAGTCCGGGTCGGACTTGCGCCACTCGGCGAACAGGCCGTCCTCGAAGCCGGTGCGGCTCACGCGCTTGAGGTAGACGGCGGGGATGATCTGGTCGGTGTCGACGTTGCTCGCGCGCAGCGGCACGGCCCGACCGGTGTGGACGTCGAACTTCTCCATGAGAGGACTCTCCTGACGAGGTCGGGGACGCTACAGGGCGGCCAGGTCGGACGGGGAGGACAGCGTGCCGCGTACCGCGGTGGCGGCGGCGACCTGCGGCGAGACCAGGTGGGTACGCCCGCCCCGGCCCTGACGGCCCTCGAAGTTGCGGTTGGAGGTGGAGGCGCTGCGCTCGCCCGGCTTGAGCTGGTCGGGGTTCATGCCCAGGCACATGGAGCAGCCCGCCTCGCGCCACTCGGCGCCGGCCTCCTCGAACACCCGGCCCAGTCCCTCCTCGTTGGCCTGTTCCTTGACCCGCATGGAGCCGGGGACCACCAGCATGCGCACACCGTCGGCGACCTTGCGGCCGCGGATGATCTCGGCGGCGGCCCGCAGGTCCTCGATCCGGCCGTTGGTGCAGGAGCCCAGGAAGACCGTGTCCACCTCGACCTCGCGCATCGGCGTTCCGGCCTTCAGGTCCATGTAGGCCAAGGCCTTCTCGGCGGCGGCGCGAGCCGAGGGGTCCTCGTAGGAGGCGGGGTCGGGGACCGAGGCGTCCAGCGGAACACCCTGGCCCGGGTTGGTGCCCCAGGTGACGAACGGGCTGAGCTCGTCGGCGTCCAGCACGACCTCGGCGTCGAACTCGGCGCCCTCGTCGGTCCGCAGGCTCTTCCAGTGCTCCACGGCGGCGTCGAAGTCGGCGCCCTGGGGCGCGTGCGGGCGGCCCTGGACGTAGTCGAAGGTGGTCTGGTCCGGGGCGATCATCCCGGCGCGGGCGCCCGCCTCGATGGACATGTTGCACACCGTCATGCGGGCCTCCATGGACAGGGCCTCGATGGCCTCGCCCCGGTACTCGATGACGTAGCCCTGGCCGCCGCCGGTGCCGATCTTCGCGATCACGGCGAGGATGATGTCCTTGGCGGAGACACCGGGCTTCAGGCGACCGTTGACCGTGACGGCCATGGTCTTGAAGGGCTGCATCGGCAGGGTCTGGGTGGCCAGGACATGCTCGACCTGGCTGGTGCCGATACCGAAGGCCAGCGCGCCGAACGCGCCGTGGGTGCTGGTGTGGCTGTCACCGCAGACGACGGTCATGCCGGGCTGGGTCAGACCCAGCTGGGGGCCGACCACGTGAACGACGCCCTGCTCGATGTCGCCCATGGGGTACAGGTGCACGCCGAAGTCGGAGCAGTTCTTGCGCAGCGTCTCGACCTGCTTGCGGGAGACCGGGTCCGCGATCGGGGCGAGGAGGTCCATCGTGGGGACGTTGTGGTCCTCGGTGGCGATGGTCAGGTCCGGGCGACGCACGGAACGACCGGCCAGTCGCAGCCCCTCGAAGGCCTGGGGGCTGGTCACCTCGTGGACGAGGTGGAGGTCGATGTAGAGCAGGTCCGGCTCGCCTTCGGCACGTCGGACGACGTGCTCCTCCCACACCTTCTCGGCCATCGTGCGTGCCATGGGCGATCGCCTCTCTCGTGTCTGTAGGGTCTCGGGCCCGTCTCGGTTCTGGCCTCGTGCGGGCCCGGGACCATCGCGCGGATGTACGGGCCGACTTGCATTCCATATTTCGAGACGGCAATATCAAGCCATGGACAACTCTAGCTCATCCAGCGGTGTCGGTGTCCTGGACAAGACGATGTCCGTCCTCGACGCCCTGGAGTCGGGACCGGCCTCGCTGGCCCAGTTGGTCCAGATCACCGGTCTGGCCCGCCCCACCGCCCACCGTCTCGCCGTCGCCCTGGAACGCCACCGCATGGTGACCAGGGACAGCCAGGGACGCTTCGTTCTCGGCCCTCGTCTGGGTGAGCTGTCGATCGCCACCGGCGAGGACCGCCTCCTGGCCGTGGCCGCCCCGGTCCTGGTCCAGTTGCGCGACCTGACCGGCGAGAGCGCCCAGCTCTACCGTCGCCAGGGCGACCTGCGCGTGTGCGTGGCCGCCTCCGAACGCAGCAGCGGCCTGCGCGACACGGTGCCCGTCGGCAGCGAACTCCCCATGAACGCGGGCTCGGCGGCCCAGGTCCTCCTCGCCTGGGAGGACTCCGACCGCATCCGCCGTTCGCTGGTGGGCGCCCGCTTCACCGCCGCGGGCCTGGCCCAGGTCCGCCGCCGCCGCTGGGCCCAGAGCGTGGCCGAGCGCGAACAGGGCGTGGCCTCGGTCTCCGCCCCCGTGGCCGGCCCCGGCGGACGGGTGATCGCCGCCGTCTCGGTCTCCGGCCCGATAGAGCGACTGACCCGCTCCCCCGGACGCGTCCACTCCCAGGCGGTGATCTCGGCCGCCGAGAAGATCAGCGAGTCCCTGCACACCTACGAGGGAGGGCACTGACCCCCGCCCCACCCCACCCCTGACGTCGAGGGCGGCACCCGATCGGGTGCCGCCCTCGACGTGTGTCGCGCCCGCGGAAGAGCCTCCCCTCCCATGGACAGTTATTGACAGTCTGTCTAACATGACGGAATGTCTCACAAGAACGTGACCGGAGACACAACGACTCCGGCCGAACTCGACGCCTTCCGTGAGCTTCAACGACTCGCCTACCGCGCGGCCGAAGACGTGGCCGCGAGCCTCGAACCCGGGGTCACCGAGCGGGAGGCCGCCCGACGGATCCGTGAGCACCTGGAGTCCCACGGTGTCCGGGACTGGTTCCACACCCCCTTCGCCTGGTTCGGCGATCGGACCGCCTTCCGGAACCTCCGCGTACCGCTCCAGTTCTTCCCGACCCGGCGGAGGCTGGAGAAGGGCATGCCCTTCATCCTCGACTGCGCCCCCGTCCGGGACGGATACGTCGCCGACATCGGCTACTCCGGCGTACTCGGCCGAAGCCCCCTGCACGACCGCCTCGTGGACGACCTCATCCGCGCGCAGGGCTACGACAACCGGCACCGGGTCTACCCGGGACGGGTCATCGCCCACCAGGTCGGCCGGGTGCGCTCACGCCTGCCCCGGGTGATCGTCGCCGGGTTCGGCGTCCGCTCCCTCCAGACCCTGTTCGGCGACCTGCTCGTCGAACGTCTCCACCACCGCTCACCACTGTGGGCCGACGGCGACATCTCGGCCCACCCGGCCACCCCCGGTCTGTGGGCGGTCGAACCGCACATCGGCTTCCGCGACATGGGCGCCAAGTTCGAGGAGATCCTCGTCGTCACCGAGGACGACGCCTTCTGGCTCGACGACGACCTGCCGCACGTACGTCACCGGACCCCCGCGGCCGTCCCCCTGTCCGCCTGACCCCTCACCGTCCTGCCCGACCACGCGCACCCGACCATCGCGGACGCGAGCGAGGAGAACACGACCGCATGAGCACCCGCCCCCACCGCTACGTCTCCACGAGCGACGGCCAACATCTGGCCGTCCACACCCACGGTTCCCCCGATCGCCCCACTCTGGTGCTGGTCCACGGCTATCCGGACAACTCCACCGTCTGGGACGCGCTGATCGACGCGCTGCTCCCCGACTTCCACGTCGTCGCCTACGACGTCCGCGGCGCGGGCCGTTCCACCGCCCCCGACGACCGGTCCGGCTATCTGGTGGACCGGCTCGCCGACGACCTGCGCGCCGTGGTCGACGCCGTCAGCCCCGACCGCCCCGTCCACCTGGTCGCCCACGACTGGGGCTCCATCCAGACCTGGCACGCCGTCACCGAACCGGAGCACGCCCACCGGTTCGCCTCCTTCACCTCGATCTCGGGGCCCGACCTCGACCACGCCGGGCACTGGCTCCGCAAGGCCCCCGACGGCGTCCGCAACGTCCTGCGCCAGATGGTCCGCTCCGGCTACATCGGTTTCTTCTCCCTCCCGGGGCTGCCCGAGGCCGCCTGGCTCAGCGGGATCGGCGGGCTGGCCCTGGCCGGTCTGGAACGCGTCGGCGGCGGACCTCGCGTGCCCGCCCGACGCTCCACCCGCGACCACCTCAACGGACTGGCCCTGTACCGGGTCAACATGCCACGCCGCTTCGCCCGCCCCATGGAACGCCGCACCACCGTGCCCGTGCAGGCGCTGGCCCCCACCCACGACGCGTTCATGGTCGAGCAGGTGCAGTCCAACGCCGGTCGCTGGGTGGAGGACTTCCGTTTCCACCGTTTCCAGGGCGGACACTGGTCGCTGCGTTCGAACCCCGCGCCCGTGGCCCGAAGAGTGCGCGCCTTCGTGGAGGAGATCGAGTCCGGGACCTCCCGCCCGAAAACCGACCCCGCCCTTCGACGGACCCGACGGCATGGTGGGGCGTTCGCCGGACAGGTGGCCGTGATCACCGGCGCCGGCAGCGGTATCGGCCGCTGCCTCTCCTTCGAACTGGCCGAACGCGGAGCGCGGATCGTGGCGGTCGACATCGACGGCCCCTCGGCCGAACGCACCGCCGAACTGTGCGCGATGATCACACCGGGCGCCGCGGCCCGTCGTGTGGACGTCACCGACGCCGACGCCGTGCGCGGGCTCGCGGCCTGGGTCGACGACGAGTACGGGGCCCCCGACCTGGTGGTCAACAACGCCGGCATCGGTGTGGCCGGGCCGTTCCTGGAGGCCGCCACCGAGGACATCGAACGCGTGGTCGACGTCAACCTGTGGGGCGTGATCAACGGCTGTCGGGCCTTCGCTCCGATGATGATCGAGGCCGGAGGCGGCGGCCGCATCGTCAACACCGCCTCCGCCGCCTCCTACCTGCCCTCGCGCCTGTACGGCGCCTATTCGGCCACCAAGGCGGCCGTCCTGGCGCTCAGCCGTTCCCTGCGCGGAGAGCTGGCGGGTCGCGGGATCACCGTCACCGCGGTCTGCCCCGGTCTGATCGACACCGGGATCATCTCCAACGCGCGTCTCTCCGGCATGGGCGAGATCGGCCGTGCCAAGGAACGGCTCAACCGGCTGTACCGCCTACGCGGTTACACGCCGGAGAAGGCCGCCTCTCGTATCGCCGGAGCCCTCGACTCCGACCCGGAGCTCGTCCCGGTCACCGCCGAGGCCCACGTCGGACTGGCCCTGTCGCGCCTGTCCCCCGCCGCCCTGCGCGCCTACGCCCGCCTGGCTCCCCCGGTCTAGGTCTCCTCCCCCTCTCCGGCACCACTCGAAGGACCTCCATGAACACCGATCCCGCCCCCGTCACGACCGACGAACCCGACCGGCTCGTCCTGCGCGCCCGCGACGTCCACTTCGACTGGAGCGCGCTGGACCTGCACTGGATCCCCGACGAACCCTTCGCCACCCACGTCATCAACGTGCTGCACCTGCTGCTTCCCGAGGGAGAGCGGTGGTTCGTGGAGGTCTTCAAACAGGCGGTCCCCCACATCACCGATCACGAACTGCGCGAACAGGTGCTCGGCTTCATCGGCCAGGAGGCCGTGCACGCCGAGGCCCACGCCGGTGTCCTCGACCACATGGACGCCCACGGTCTGGACCCCCGCCCCTACGTGGAACAGATCGCCTGGCTGTTCCGGGTGGTGCTCGGCGACCGCGACCTGTCCGGAGCACGGGAGTTCGCCTGGCTGCGCACCCGGCTGGCGGTCATCGCGGGGATCGAGCACTACACCGCCGTGCTGGGCCAGTGGGTACTGGACGCGAAGAGACTCGACGAGGTCGGCACCGACCCCACCATGCTGGATCTGCTGCGCTGGCACGGGGCCGAGGAGGTCGAGCACCGCTCGGTCGCCTACGACCTGTACATGCACGTGGACGGCGGATACGCCCGTCGTGCCCTGGCCATGGGGGTGGCCGCCTTCGCCCTGGCCTCCCTGTGGGTGCGCGGTGTGCGCTTCCTCGTCGTCAACGACCCCTATCTCCGGGGGCGGATCGACGGGGTGCGGCCCAAGGCGTCGTGGGCGCTGCGCGACGGCCGCCGGGGCCTCATCCCGCATCTGGGCCGTCTGGCCCGGGCGATACCCGAGTACCTGCGTCGCCGATACCACCCCTCGCACCACGGCTCCACCGCGCAGGCCGTCGCCTACCTGGCGGTCTCTCCGGCCGCCAGGGCCGCCGAGGCCGCGGAACGGGAAGCGGCCCGATGAGCGACGACCGTGAACGACGCGTCGGGCACCACGCGGACCCGCGGCCGCCGACCGACCTGTTCCGGTCCGGGCGCCCCGACCGCTTCATGCTGGGTCTGGCGCGGCTGGCCGCCCGGCTCGAACCCCTCACCGCCCGACTCCGTCCCGGGCATCCTCCGCCGAAGCCGACCGGGGATCTGCCGGTGCGTGTGGTGAGGACGGAACGTCCTTCCCCGGACGTCGCCGTCCTCACCCTGGCCCCCGTCGCCCCCGAGACCACACTGCCCGCCTGGCAGCCCGGACATCACGTGGACGTGGTGCTGGACGGCGGCGTGGTGCGTCAGTACTCGCTCAACGGCGACCCCTCCGACCGGTCCCGTTACCGGATCGCGGTACGTCGTATCGAAGGCGGACTCGGTTCGGGGCTGGCGCACGGGCTGCGCGAGGGAGACGTCCTCGGGCTGCGCGGACCGCGCAACGCCTTCCCCTTCGCCAGGGCCGAGCGGTACCTGTTCGTGGCCGGCGGCATCGGCATCACCCCGATCCTGCCGATGGTCGTGGCGGCCCACGCCGCGGGCCTCCCCTACCGCCTGGTCTACACGGGCCGGTCACGAAGCGGCATGCCCTTCCTGGACGAACTGCCCGAGGGCCCCGACGTGTTCGTGCGCCCCGACGACGAGTACGGGCCTCCGAAGGCCGCCGACCTGACACGAGGACTCGAACCGGGGACCCCGGTGTACGTCTGCGGCCCGGCCCCGCTCATCGCCGCCGTGGGTGCCCTGGTGCCCACGGGGACACCGTTCTACTCCGAGCGTTTCTCGCCGCCCCCGGTCGTGGACGGCCGCCCCTTCGAGATCCGGCTGGGACGCTCCGGCCCGGTGCTGCCGGTCGAGGCGCACGAGACCGCCCTGGACGTGCTGCTCCGGGTCCGCCCGGGCACCCCCTACTCCTGTCGACAGGGGTTCTGCGGCACCTGCCGGGTGGGGCTCGTCGAAGGAGAACCCGAGCACCGGGATCGGCCGACCGGAGGCGCTCCACGGGACGGGGGGTTCACCCCGTGCGTCTCCCGGGCCGGGGAGGGCGAGCGGATCGTCCTGGATCTGTGAGGCCGCGAGGAGGGTAGTTTCGGACCATCGAATCGGCTTTCTCGGGAGGTGGCGACCGACGGTGGTGTCCCCAGGAACCGACCGTCACCAGGCGCGGGTGACGGGTTCGGCGGCCCCGGTCGGCAGACCGGGGCCCGGACGGCGGCCACGCCGCATGGCGCCACATCAACGTCGCGACGATCTGATCCGGACGGCGCTGCTCGTGTTCGCGCGGCGCCCTCCGGCCGAGGTCACCCCGGAGGAGATCGCCGAGGAGGCCGACGTCTCCCGAGCACTGGTCTACCGCTACTTCCCCAACATGGCGGAGCTGCGGCGGGCGGCACTGGAGCGGGCGATGACGGAGCTGCTGGAGGAGTTGCGGCCTCCGGAGGGGGCGCCTCCGCTGGAGCAGGTCCGAACGGCGCTGCATTCCTTCATCGATTTCGCCGCCGCCTACGCCCCCTCCTACACCGCCCTGCTGAACGGCGGCTCCACGGTGGCGACCGAGGAGACGGAGGCCGAGATCGACCGGGTCCGTCGAGGGGTGCGCGAGCTCATCCTGGATCGGGCGGGGATCGACGCGCCCTCACCCCGGCTGCTCCTCGGGCTGCGCTGTTGGGTGTCGATGGTGGAGACCGCCGTCATGCTCTGGCTGCGCACGCACGACATGACACGGGACGAGCTGGCCGACTGGCTACTGGACCAGTTGGTGGCGGTGGTGGCCGCCTCCGGAGGCCCCCGAGAGGAGCTGGACCGGCTCGTCGCCCACGTGAGCCGAGTGGTCACGTGAGGTACACCCCGAGGCCACCGGGCCCTTCTACGGTGGCGGTTCGTCCGCCCCCTCACAGAAGGGCCCGCCCATGTCCGGACCTCCCGCCTCCTTCGACCGACGCGGCTTCCTCACGACCCTCACCGGGAGCGCGGCGGCCGCCGCCGGGCTCGCCTTCCTGCCGGCCGGCACCGCCTCGGCCGGGGAAGGGGTCACCACACTGGACGTGCTCTCCGACGTCCAAGGGGACCTGGCCGACTTCTCCCACGTCCTGAACCATCTGGACTCCCTGGGCACCGCCGACGCCCTGGTGGTCAACGGCGATCTGGTCGCCAACGGCCACGTGTCGGAGTACGAGGCCTACCGGGAGGTGCTCGACTCCCACCCCCACCCCGAGCGGGTGATCAGCACGATCGGCAACCACGAGCAGTACAACGACGCCCCCTTCGACGCTCAGGTCGACCGTTTCCTGGGGTACACGGGCATGGCCGACGTGTACACCGAGACCCTGGTCGGCGACGTCCCCCTGCTCACCATCGGCACCACCGAACCGATCGCCGGAACGAGCGGCCCGTTCGTCACCCTCGGCGCGGAGCAGCTCTCCTGGTTGGACGGCCGCCTGTCCGAGCACGCGCGGAACGGACGACCGGTGTTCGTGTTCGGCCACCACGTGCTCCCGGACAGCGTCTCGGGCACGACCGGGGACGACTCGGCCCGCTTCTACGACCGGGACTTCGTCGACGAGACGGAACTGTTGGAGGTCCTCGGCTCGCGCTCGGGAGTGGTGTTCCTGTCCGGTCACACGCACTGGTCGTTGGAGCGCGACGACTGGGCCACGCGCAAGGTGGTCTCCGGCGGGGATCCGCGCGGTTTCACCGTCGTCAACACGGGCTTCGTCCAGACCCTGTTCGGGCCGGACGGCAGGGGAGGCGAGCGGGCGATCGACGGTTCCGCCGCCCAGGGGCTGCGGATCGAGGTGGCCGCCGACGGAGCGGTGACCGTGCACGCCCGTGATCTGAAGGCGGGGACGGTGATCCGTTCCCTGGAGATCGAGGCTCCGAACGCCTGATCGGCGCTCGGCCGGACGGCCCGGTCGTCCGGCCGGGCCGGGGTCTTCCGGGGTTCCGCGCACCCTTGGAAACACCGAAGGCCCCACCCTGGTGGATGGAGCCTGTTGGTACCCCCGAGCGGATTCGAACCGCCGTTACCGCCTTGAGAGGGCGGCGTCCTAGGCCACTAGACGACGGGGGCCGGACGTGGTTCTCGTGGATGGTCATACCCACTCGAACCGGACACCGATGGCGAGCATCGGCCAGAAAGAAGGCTCTCACCATGTGAGAGCCGCTCTCTCCAGTACCCCCGAGCGGATTCGAACCGCCGTTACCGCCTTGAGAGGGCGGCGTCCTAGGCCACTAGACGACGGGGGCGCACATCGGGTCGCGAGACCCGTGCCGACCACGGAGAACCGTGATCACGCGCTGGCCTACCAGGACTCGAACCTAGACTAACTGAACCAGAATCAGTCGTGCTGCCGATTACACCATAGGCCAGTGTTCTCGAGGGACCCGGTCGCTTTCGCTTCCCTGTCCCCCTCGGCGACGTGTTCAACTCTAGCGGACATTCGGAGTGCTCGCGAACCGGAATCGGGGCGGTCGGACTGTGGGCCCGACCACCCCGCGCCGGTCAACCCTCCTGGGCGTCCTTCTCCTCGGCCCGCAGCCTCTCCAGAGCGGCCTCCAGCCGCGCCTGGACGCGCTCGCGGCCCAGAAGCTCCAGGGATTCGAACAACGGAAGGCCCACGGTCCGCCCGGTCACGGCCACCCGCACCGGAGCCTGGGCCTTGCCCAGCTTCAGGCCGAGGGAGGCGCCGGTCTCCTCGGTGGCGGTCTTGAGGGCCTCGGCGGTCCAGGACAGGTCGGGGTCGGCGAAGCGTGCCAGGGAGGCCTCGACCATCTCCTTGCCCACACCCGGCTTCATCGCCTTCTTCCAGCTCTTCTCGTCCTCGACCGGCTCCGACAGGAACAGGAAGTCCACGTTGGGGACGATCTCGCTGAGAACGGCCACCCGGCTCTGCGCGAGGGGGGCGACGGCGGCGAAGACCTCCGGGTCGTAGTCCTCGGGGGCCCAGGGGGTGTTCTCACCGGTGAGCCACGGGGCGCAGCGCTCGATGAAGTCCTCGACGGAGAGCTCACGGATGTACTCGCCGTTGAAGGAACGGAGCTTCTTCTCGTCGAAGAAGGCGCTGGAGCTGTTGACGTCCTGGATGCGGAACAGCGGCATCATCTCCGACCACGGCATGATCTCGCGGTCGTCCCCGGGGGCCCAGCCCAGCAGCATCAGGTAGTTGACCATCGCCTCGGCCAGGTAGCCCTCCTCCTGGTAGGACTCCAGGGCGACCTTGTCCCGACGCTTGGACAGCTTCTTGCGCTGCTCGTTGACGATGACGGGCAGGTGCGCCCACACCGGCGGGGTCAGGTCCAGCGCCTCCCACAGCAGCTGCTGCTTGGGGGTGTTGGACAGGTGCTCCTCGCCGCGGATGACGTGCGTGATACGCATCTCGACGTCGTCGACCACGTTGGCCAGGACGAAGAGCGGGGAGCCGTCGGCCCGCGCGATCACGAAGTCCTCGATCGCGGAGTGGTCGAACTCCACGCGTCCGCGGATCTGGTCGTCGACCACCGTCGGGCCGCCCTCGGGCACCCGGAAGCGCAGCGCCCGGCCCGGGCCCGGCTCCAGGCCGCGGTCACGGCAGAAACCGTCGTAGCCCAGGTTGGGGTTGTCCCGCCGCTCCTGCACCTGCTCACGGGTGCAGTCGCAGTAGTAGGCGCGACCGGAGCGGTACAACTCCTGCGCGGTCTCACGGTGTTTCTCGGCGTAGGCCGACTGGAAGTAGGGGCCCTCGAAGTGCGGGTCGTTCTCGTCGATGCCGATCCAGGACATCGCGCGGATGATGCCCTCGGTCCACTCAGGGCGGTTGCGTGCGGCGTCGGTGTCCTCGATGCGCAGCACCATGCGGCCGTCGGGCCGCTGCTGGGCCAGAGCCCAGTTGAAGAGCGCGGAGCGGGCGCCACCGACGTGGAACATGCCCGTGGGGGACGGGGCGAAGCGGGTACGAATCGGAGTCTCAGTCACGGTCCCCAGGGTATCGGTGGCCCGAGATGACCTGTGGGAAGTCGTCGCCTCCTCAGGGTGCGGCCGTGCCCTCGCCACCGGCCTCCGCCGGAGCGATCGGCAGGGGGCGCGGGTACCCCGGGCCCAGGCCGAACTCACGGGACAGGGCGTCGGCGAACCCCGCCGCGATCTTGATCTCCCCGGAGTCGTCGGGGTGGGTCCCGTCGTAGGTGTCGGTCTCCACGTCCCACTTCTCGGCGCCGGCCAGGTCGAAGGAGACCACCGGGGACTCGGGGGTGGACAGTTCGGCCGAGAGTTCGCGCACCAGTTCGTTGTAGACGTACAGACGCAGGGCGAACCCCTGGTCCTGGTCGGCGATGACGGTGGGCGGGGCCTCGGCGAAGAGGATCCTGATCTTCGGGGAGGCCGACCGGGCACCGGCCACGTAGGCGCGCAGGCGCCCCTCCATCTCCTCGGCGGTGATGGGGTGCAACAGGTCGTTGATGCCGATCATGACGCACAACACGTCCGGTCGGTACACGGCGACGTCCCGGGTGATCGTGGTGGACGCGTCGGCCAGGGTGCGTCCCCAACGGGCGTTGTGGTCCTGGTCGAAGTCGGGGTCCAGGTACTCCACGCCCTCGGGGTCGCCCTCCGGGGCCCCCGGGGTCGGCTCGTTCCCGAACAGCTCCGGCGGAACGATCTGTTCGGGGGTGGCGGGGGCGCTGAAGGGACCCACGAAGTCCAGCCCCTCCACATGCGGTTCCAGGTGGTTCCACAGGTGGTAGCGCCAGGTCCGGTCGCCGTCGGCCCCGTGGGTCATCGAGTCCCCGGCGAGCATCAACCGCACCTGGCCCCTCCCCTCCCAGGGCGCGGCCTCGGTGTCCTCCTCCGAGAGGGACGAGGGGCGATTGATCAGCCAGAGACCGGCCCCCACCACGGCCAGGACCAGGGTGAGGGCCCCGGTCAGGACCAGGGGGCGGATACGGCGACGTCCGGTGGCCAAGTCTCGACCTTCCGTTCGGTCGGGACCGGAGTGCGGCCCCGAGGGGTGGGCCGTACGCGGGCACGAGGCCCGCGCACGGCGTGTTCGGGGTCAGTCCCGGGCGACCACCCGGTTGCTGATGGTGCCCAGCCCCTGGACGGTGACGGACACCTCCTGGCCGATGGAGACGGGTCCGACCCCGGCGGGGGTGCCGGTCAGGACCACATCACCCGGGAGGAGCGTCATGAACGAGCTGACGTAGGAGATGATGCCCGGAATGTCGTGGATGAACTGTGACGTACGCCCGTTCTGGCGCGTCTCGCCGTCCACCGTGGTGGTGACCTCCAGGTCCTGCGCCTCCTCGATGCTCAACCCCGTGGTGATCCACGGGCCGATCGGGCAGAAGGAGTCGAAGCCCTTGGCCCGGGTCCACTGCTTGTCCTTCTTCTGAAGGTCGCGCGCGGTGACGTCGTTGGCCACCGTGTATCCGAAGATCACGTCCTTGACCCGCTCGCGCGGCACCTCCCGGCAGGGCCGGGAGATGACGATGGCCATCTCGCCCTCGAAGTCGACCCTCTCGGAGACCGACGGGTGAAAGATGGGGTCGTTCGGTCCGGAGACCGCCGTGGAGGGCTTGAGGAAGACCACCGGCTCCTCGGTGCTCTCCCCTGTGATCTCCTTCATCTCCGCGACGTGTTCCGCGTAGTTCTTGCCGATGCACACGACCTTGGTCGGCAGCACCGGCGACAACAGCCGCACGTCGGCGAGCGCGGCACGCTCACCGGTGAGTTTGATGTCCCCGAGGAGAGGGTGACCGCTCAGTCGTGCGATGAAGTCCTCTCCGCTGTCCGTGTCCGTCTCGACCAGACCGAAACCGACCTCGTCGCCGGCCGCGAAACGTGCGATACGCACCTGATTCCTCCCAGCAGCCCTCTGCTCTCACTGTCCGTTCGAAGCGTAACGGGGTCGGGACCACCACCGTGTCCGCAGGTCTGCTCCGCGCGGGCGGGGAACTCTGGCATGCTGGGTTTCGTTGTCCGAAACTCCCGGGAGCAAGCACCCGGAGGCCGCGGTCACGACCATCATCGAGAGGTTCAAGCCCCGTGCCCACTCGCAGTCCCCGCGCCAAGCACCGTAGGCGTCGCAGGTACCCCATGGGTCTGGCTCTCGGCCTGTGCCTGGTCTCGGGGGCCTCCGCCGTGTTGATGGTGAGCGTGCCCCCTCCGGACACCGGCACGGACCACACCGAGGAGACCTCGGCCGAGGGGCCGTTCGGCGACGGGAGCCTGGACGAGAGCGCCCGCCCCGCCCCCTCCACCTCCGCCGAGAACGACCCGAGCGCCTCCCCCTCGGACGAGGACCTTCCGGTGCTGTTGCGCTCCGTCGAGAAGGAGGTCGACAGCGCCGACGGCGAGTTCTCGGTGATGAAGGGCGAGAGCGAGGTCATGGGCGAGGGCCCGCTGACCACCTTCGCCGTGGAGTTCGAGAAGGGGCTGCCCGGTAAGAAGGCCGACTTCTCCGACGCGGTCGAGGAGATCCTGGGGGACCCGCGCAGCTGGGGTGAGAGCGGCGCGCGCTCGTTGCAGCGCGTGGACGGCGACGACGCCGACATCCGCGTCCTGCTGGCCGCCCCGGAGACGGTGGACCGTCTGTGCGCCCCCTTGAACACCAACGGGTTCGTCTCGTGCGCCAACGGCAACCGCGCCATCATCAACCAGAACCGCTGGGTCTCGGGCGTGGAGCACTTCGACGATGACCTGGAGACCTACCGGATCTATCTGATCAACCACGAGGTCGGCCACACCCTGGGCCACGGTCACGTGAACTGTCCCGGCGAGGGTGAGATCGCCCCGGTCATGCAGCAGCAGACCCTGGGGCTCCAGGGTTGCGAGGCGAACGGCTGGGTCGACCCCGACGCCGAGTGATCCCTTCGGAACATCGAGGGCGCACCCCCGGCGGGGGTGCGCCCTCTTCGTTCGGGCGGTGGTCGGACCCGCCCCTCACGTGTTACTCGACCGAGGCGTTGTACTCCTCGATGGTGCGCGCCACGCCGTCGGCGGCGGCGGCCATCGCGTCCTCGGCGGAGGTGTCACTGGTCAGGGCGGTCTCCCAGCCCTCCTCCGCGGCGACCCGGGCCTCGGACATGACGCCCATCATGCAGCCGGCCGTGTTCTCGTTGATCTCGGAGTCGGCGAGCTGGCTCGCGGCCACGGAGAACTGCGGGAACTCCTCGGCGCGCTCCTGCGCCTCGGCGCCCTCGTAGCCCTCGGTGTTGACCGCGAGGTAGCCGGTGCCCGCGTGCCAGGTGGACTGGGCCTCGGAGGTGAGCAGGTACTGCACGAACTCCCAGGAGCCGCGGATCTCCTCGGGGCTGTGGCCCACGCCGTTGATCCACAG
Organism: Nocardiopsis alba DSM 43377; assembly: GCF_000341225.1. Classification (GTDB taxonomy): domain Bacteria; phylum Actinomycetota; class Actinomycetes; order Streptosporangiales; family Streptosporangiaceae; genus Nocardiopsis; species Nocardiopsis alba. The sequence continues at coordinate 26,716 of NZ_ANAC01000017.1, read as the reverse complement.
GGAGGCGCCGCCGATGATGGAGCCGCCCGGGTCACCGGACTCGATCAGCGGGAAGTAGCCGGCGCCGACCTCGAAGTCGGACTGCTCGATGAAGCCGCCCAGGGAGCCGGTGGACTCCAGGGTCATGGCGGCGCGACCGGAGGTGAAGGCGGCCTGGCCGTCGTCGGTGTTACGGCCGATCTGGACGGCGAGGTCGTCCTCGATCATCTGGTCCCACCACTCGACGAGCTCGACGATCTTGGGATCGTCGAAGAGCACCTCGGTGGCGCGGCCGTCACGGCCGTTGGAGTTGTCGCAGTAGGGGGCGGCGGCGCGGGCCATGAACTGCTCGACGAACCAGCCGTACACGGCGGCGCCGAAGCCGTACTGCACGACCGTGCCGTCGTCGTCGGTGACGGTCAGCTTCTCCGCGGCCTCGCGGATCTCGGCGAGGTCCGTGGGCGGGGAGTCCGGGTCGAGGCCGGCCTCCTCGAAGGCGTCCCGGTTGATGTACATCAACGGGGTGGAGTTGTTGAAGGGGAAGGAACGCAGCTCACCGCCGACGGTGAAGTAGTTGAGCAGCGCCTCCTCGATGGGGGCGGTGTCGTAGTCGTCGGCGTCGATGAAGGACTGGGCGGGGACCGTCTGGCCCGAGTCGATCATGAACTGGGTGCCCAGGTCGTAGATCATGATGAGCTCGGCGGTGTCGCCCTGCTGGATGGCGGCGCGGTGTCCGGCCAGGGCCTCGTCGTAGTCCCCCTGGAAGGAACCGGTGACGTGCACGCGGCCCTCGTTCTGGGAGTTGAAGTCCTCGATCAGGCCGTCCAGCACCTGGCCGTTGGTGGCGTCCATGCTGTGCCAGAACTCGATCTCCACCGCTTCGTCGAGGTCGTCCAGGACCTCGGGACCGGGCGCGCTGAGATCGGCGTCGCCGGCCCCGCCGTCCTCACTCGAACAGGCGCTGAGGAACAGGCCCAGGCTCGCGATCAGGGCCGCGGCCTTGATGCCTCTACGGCGGAAGGTGGTTGTCATCTCTTTCGTCTCCACTAAGTACTCCAAGACCTACTTGACCGCGCCCGCGGTGAGTCCTCGGACGATGAAGCGCTGCCCGAAGATCACGAGGACGAGTGTGGGGATGACCGACAGCGCGGCCCCTGCCAGAAGGAGTCCGGGGTTGGCGGCCTCGCCCGTCTTGAGGCTGTTGAGGCCGATCTGGAGGGTCTGCATCTCGGTGCTGCGGGTGATGATCAGCGGCCAGAAGTACATGTTCCAGCTGGTGATGAACACGTACATGCCGACCGCGGTCAGAGCGGGTCTGCTCAGAGGGAGCAGGATGGTCCAGAGGAACCGGAGATGGCCCATGCCGTCCATCCGGGCGGCGTCGTACAGCTCGCGGGGGAACTGCTTGAAGCTCTGCCGCAGGAGGAAGGTGCCGAAGGCGTAGGCCAGGAACGGCATGACCAGTCCGGCGTAGCTGTTGCCCAGGCCCCATCCGGTGATGGTGAGGTAGTTGGGGATGAAGGTCGCCTCGGCCGGGACCATGAGGGTGGACAGGAAGAGCGCGAAGATCACCGCGCTGCCTCGGAAGCGCAGGAACACGAACGCGTACGCGGCCAGGGCCGAGGTGCACAGCTGGCTGACGGTGATGATGCCCGCCATGACCAGCGAGTTCCAGTACATGCGCGCCAGGGGGACCGCCTTGAGCGCGCCCTCGATGTTGCCGGTGTCGAAGCCGGTGGGCAACAGTCTGGACGGGAAGGTCGCCAGTTCCCGGGGCTCCATGAACGTTCCCACGAACACGTAGTAGACGGGGAACAGTACGGGGACCAGGAGCAGGGCCAGCATCAGGTACAGCAGGACGCGACCGGCGACGTGCCCGAGGGTGGGTCGGGGCCGCGACACCTTCTCGACGGTGCCCTTGCCCTCTGCGGTGAGCGTCATGAGTAGTGCACCTTCCGTTCGATGACACCGAACTGGACCATGGTGCACACCAGGACCACCAGCAGCAGGACGAGCGCCTGGGCGCTGGCCCGACCGAAGTCGCTGGTTCCGTACGCGAAGGCGTCCTGGAAGATCGAGTAGACGAGGGTGGTCGTGGATCCGACCGGTCCCCCCGCGGTGAGGATGTGGATCTGGCCGAAGCTCTGTAGGGCGTTGATCGTGGAGATGACGATCAGGAAGAAGAGCTGGGGGCCGAGCATCGGGATGGTGACGTCCCAGGCCAGGCGCGGCCCGGTGGCTCCGTCGATGCGGGCCGCCTCGTTGACCTCCTTGGGGATGGAGCCGATGCCGGCGGCGAGCACCAGCACCCCGTAGCCGAGGTTCATCCACACCGTGGTGATGCAGACGGACCACAGGGCCATCTCCTGGGAGGTCAGCCAGGGGACCTGGTCCATTCCCAGCCGGTACAGGATGCCGTTGAGCACGCTGTTGCCGGGGCTGTAGAACACGGAGAAGATCACCGAGGCGCTGGCCACGGAGAAGGCGAACGGCAGCGCGAAGGCGCCGCGCAGGAACCGTTGCCCCTTGATGACGCCCTCCAGGAGGAGAACGATCACGAGAGCTCCGGCGACCCCGGGAACGACCACACCGACGGTGAAGAGCACCGTGGTCATCAGGGTCTGGCCGAACTGGGGCGTGGCCATCTCGGCGAAGTGGCTCAGGCCGACGAAGCGGCTGGGCCGACCGATGATGTCGTTGCCGTGCATCGACAGGTAGACGGTGCGCCCCAACGGATAGACCAGGAAGAGCGCGAAGACCACCGCGGAGGGAAGCAGGAAGCCCCAGGCGAGCAGGGCGTCCTTCCCTCGGCGGGCTCGTTTGTGCCGGGTACTGGAGGAGTGCGGTGACGCGACGCGACGCTCGATCACCGGACCGGTGGTCACGCCTTTACCTCCACCCCGGGTTCGGATCTCGGGTGAGGACACGACCCGCAGTCTTCAGGGGAAGGGTGACCTGCGGATCGCGGGAGGGCGAACAGCGCGCCAACTGCGAGGCGCGCGACGGTTATATCCGGCATCTATCACCATTCGTACATATGGAACTTCCTCAAAGTTCGCAGTATCGAGTGGCTCAAGACACACTGGCTATGACCTGCCGGACAGGTCTTTCTTACCCGTAAGTAAGTTTCAAAGCTCTGACCTGCACGGGAAACAGGAGATGTACGGACGGGTGACAGAGAACGTGACACTCCTGTCACCCGCCCGATGCACTTTCCGAACCCCCTCGGACTCAGTCGCGCGGGTAGCCCTGTCGCAACAGTCCGTAGGTGATGGCCTGCTCCAACGCCACCCAGGAGGCGTCCACGACGTTGGGCCCCACGCCCACCGTCGTCCACTCCTCGCCCCCGTCGCTGAACGTGACGAGGATGCGGGTGACCGCGTCGGTGCCCGAGGCGCCCTCCAGGATGCGGACCTTGTAGTCGGTCAGTTCCAGGCCGCCCAGAGCGGTGAAGGCGTGCTCCAGCGAGCTGCGCAGGGCCCGGTCCAACGCGTTGACCGGACCATTGCCCTCGGCCGTGGCGATGACCCGCTCGCCCTTGACCCGGAGCTTGACGGTCGCCTCGGACAGGCTCTCGTCCTCACCGGCCAACGGGCTGGAACCGGCGGTCGGACGGCGCTCGGTCAGCACCCGCCACGACTCGGTCTCGAAATAGCGGACCGACTCCCCGAGCTCCTCCCTCAGCAGCAGCTCCAACGAGGCATCGGCCGCCTCGAAACTGTACCCGGACAGCTCCAACCCCTTGATCCGCTCCACCACGCGTCCGGACAGCGCCCGGTCGTCGCCCAGGTCCAGACCCAGCTCGCGGGCCTTGAGCTCCACCGACGCGCGCCCGGCCATGTCGGAGACGAGCATGCGCATACGGTTGCCGACCAGCTCGGGGTCGGTGTGCTGGTACAGGTCCGGGTCGACCTTGATGGCGGAGGCGTGCAGCCCGGCCTTGTGGGCGAAGGCGGAGACCCCCACGTAGGGCCGGTGGGTGTCGGGGGCCAGGTTGACGATCTCCGCGATCGCGGTCGACACCCGGGTCATCTCCCCCAGGCAGCCCTCGGGAAGGATCTCCCGGCCGCGTTTGAGGGCGAGGGCGCCCACCACCGAGAACAGGTCGGCGTTGCCGACCCGCTCGCCGTAGCCGTTGGCGGTGCACTGCACGTGCGTGGCGCCGGCGTCCACGGCGGCCAGGGTGTTGGCGACGGCGCAGCCGGTGTCGTCCTGGGCGTGGATACCCAGACGGACCCCGGTGGCCTCGCGCACCTCGGTCACCACGCGGGTGATGTCGGCGGGAAGCATGCCGCCGTTGGTGTCGCACAGGACGACCACGTCCGCCCCGGCCTCGGCCGCCGTCCGGACCACGGACAGGGCGTACTCGGGGTGGTGACGGTAGCCGTCGAAGAAGTGCTCACAGTCCACGAACACGCGTTGGCCGTGTTCGCGAAGGTGGGAGACGGTGTCGGCGATCATCGCGAGGTTCTCGTCGAGGGTCGTGCGCAGGGCACGTTCGACGTGTCGGTCGTCACTCTTGGCGACCAGAGTGACGACCGACGCGCCGCTGTCGCGCAGGGCGGCCACCTGTGGGTCGTCGGCGGCCCTCACACCGGCACGGCGGGTCGCGCCGAACGCGGTGAGCAGCGCGTGTTCCAGATCGAGCTCTTGTGAAGCCCTCCGGAAGAACTCGGTGTCCTTGGGGTTGGCCCCCGGCCATCCGCCCTCGATGAAGGCCACTCCGAAGTCGTCCAGCAGCTTCGCGATGGCCAGTTTGTCGGAGACCCGGAGGTTGATCCCCTCGCGCTGGGCCCCGTCGCGGAGCGTGGTGTCGAAGACGTGGAAACTGTCGTCCCTCATGGGTGGAACTCCCGAAGTGGTCTGGTTTAAGGCGGTCCCGGCCAACAAAAAAGACCCCTCGTGGACACGAGAGGTCAGCGCGCCGGCAGGGTCCGGATCCTTCCCTGCGCGTTCGCGGGAAGTCGTCAGCCGGCGCGCCCCTGAATAATCACGACCTGGGACGGCATGAGGCCAGTGTGCCACATGGCCACCGAGGAGGTCCTGTTCGGGGGCAGATGTCTCACTCTACGAGATGAGAATTTCTCACTTCGGACGTATCGGGTGGCTTCCGACCGGCCTTCGCGAGGCCGCCCATCGGCCGGAACCCTCCGCCGACGGCCCGGGGGAAACGGCGTGGGCCGCCCGGAGATCCCCCGAGCGGCCCACGCCCCGCCTTCCTAGAAGCGGGTGATCCAGCCGTGCTCGTCCTTGCGCAGACCGGTCTGCAACCCGACCAGCTCCTCGCGCAGACGCATCGTGATCGGCCCGGGAGTGCCGTCGCCGATGGTGAACTCGCCGTCGTCGCTCTTGACGTGGCCGACCGGGGTGACCACCGCGGCGGTGCCGCACGCGAAGACCTCGGTCATCTCGCCGGACTCGGCCGCCTCGCGCCACTCCTCGATGGAGAGGGGCTTCTCCTCCGCCGGAATACCCAGGTCGGGGGCGAGGGTGAGCAGTGATTCGCGGGTGATCCCCGGCAGCAGGGTGCCGGTGAGCGGAGGCGTGCGCAGGCGCGCGTTCTCGCCCTCGCCGAACACGAACCACAGGTTCATGCCGCCCATCTCCTCGACCCATCGGTGCTCGCGGGCGTCCAGCCACACGACCTGGTCGCAGCCCTTCTCGACCGCCTGGGACTGGGCCAGGAAGCTCGCGGCGTAGTTGCCCGCGAACTTGGCCGCGCCCGTGCCGCCGGGGGCGGCACGCGTGTAGTCCTTGGACAGCCAGACCGTCACCGGCTTGACGCCGCCGGAGAAGTAGGAGCCCACGGGCGAGGCGATGAGCAGGTAGACGTAGGTACGGGAGGGGTTGTTGACCCCCAGGCCCACGTCCGTGGAGATCATGAACGGACGGAGGTAGAGGCTGAAGTACTCCTTGGACGGGACCCAGTCCCCGTCGTGCTCCAGCAGCAGCTCGATGGACTTGAGGAAGAGCTCTTCGGGGAGGGCCGGCATCGCCATCCGCTCGGCGCTCCGGTTGAAGCGCGCCGCGTTGGCCTCCGGCCTGAAGGAGGCCAGCGAACCGTCCGGGTGGCGGTAGGCCTTGAGCCCCTCGAAGATCTCCTGCGCGTAGTGAAGGGCGGAGGTGGCCGGGTCCAGGCTGAGCGGCCCGTACGGCTCCAGGGCCGCGTCGTGCCAGCCCTTGCCCTCTGTGTAACGGATGCTCACCATGTGATCGGTGAACACCTGACCGAACCCGGGGTTCTCCAGCAGTTCCTCACGTTCCCGCGGGGTCTTCCGCCGGTCGGAGAGCCGGATGTCGAACGTCAACCCAGTGGTGGTGGTGTTGTTGTTCATGTTGTCGGTGGTCCTCTCGGATGCAACGGGTCGGCAGCGCCGCCGACCTGGAATCTAGTGTGTCGGAAGAGCGCACCCGGTGCCAGACCAGGCCAAGGCCGCGAAAAGGGCGACGGGCGCGCCGGAGGTTCCAGACGCGCCCGTCGCAAGGGTCGTGAAGTGGTGTTCCCGCCACGGCCGCGCCTGTCGTGAAGGCAGGGCCGAAAGCGGTCGCCTCAGCCCTGCTCGGCTACTCGCGCGGCGAGGTCGTCGCCGATACGGGAGGTGGACCGGACCTCGTCGCTCTGGGCGCGGGTCTTCAGGTCGGCCGAGACCGCCGCCTCGATCCGGCGGGCCGCCTCGGGCACCCCCAGGTGGTCCAGCATGAGCGCGGCCGACAGCACGGTGGCGGTCGGGTCGGCCTTGCCCTGGCCCGCGATGTCGGGCGCCGAGCCGTGGACCGGCTCGAACATGCTGGGGAAGGTGTTGTCCGGGTTGATGTTACCGCTGGCCGCCAGACCGATACCACCGGTGATGGCCGCGCCGATGTCGGTGATGATGTCGCCGAAGAGGTTGTCGGTGACGACCACGTCGAAGCGCCCGGGCCGGTCGACGAAGAACATCGAGGCGGCGTCGACGTGGCAGTAGTCCACGGCGACCTGCGGGTATTCGGCGCCGACCTCCTCGACCGTGCGCTTCCACAGCTCACCTGCGTAGGTCAGGACGTTGTCCTTGTGCACCAGGGTCAACTGCCGACGCGGACGCTCGGCGGCCTTGGCGAAGGCGTAGCGGACCACGCGCTCGACCCCGAAACGGGTGTTGACGCTGTCCTGGGTGGCGATCTCGTGCGGGGTGCCCTTGCGCAGGACGCCACCGGCGCCGGCGTAGGGACCCTCGGTCCCCTCGCGCACCACCAGCATGTCGATGTCCTCGGGCGAGACACCGGCCAAGGGGCTGTCGACCCCCGGGAAGAGCCGGACCGGACGCAGGTTGACGTAGTGGTCGAAGTCGAAGCGCAGGCGCAGCAGCAGCCCCCGCTCCAGGACACCGCTGGGGACCGAGGGGTCTCCGACGGCGCCCAGGTAGACGGCCTCGTGTTCGCGCAGCTCGGCGGCGACCGGGTCGGGCAGCGTCTCACCGGTGCGATGCCAGAGCCTGGCCCCCAGCTCGTACTCGGTGGTCTCGATGGCCAGGTCGTGCTGGGCGGCGACGACCCCCAGCACCTTGAGGCCCTCGGCGACGACCTCGGGACCGATTCCGTCCCCGGGGATGACGGCCAGTTTCACGGTGCGCGCTGCCATACGGACTGCCTTCGACTCGGAGGCGACCCCACCGGCGATTTCTCACATGGCGAGATCGAATGAACAGTAGGTGAGACAACTGTACCGGCCCCGCGGACCGGCACAGCCCCTTTCCCCCTACTCGCGTCTCAGCAACGGCGATTGAGCGCGTCCTGGAGAGCGCGAGCGATCTCGTCGTCGGTGTCGGGCGTGGACGGGTACTCGATCATGTCGTACATGTGATCCTCCAAGTACGGTGAGCGACGGCCCGAAAGGCACGGAACGGCCGTTCGCGTTCGACGTTGAGGAGCGCCCACCGTTCCCGGGCGGTCGAGGCCGGGCGGCACGGACGGGCGCGGGTCGTGGGCGACGACGTCCACGACGACGAAGGAGTCAGGGCCCCACCCGGCGGGATCGTCTGCCGGGACCGCCCGCGCGGGCCCCGGTGGGGGCGGGCGCGACGGCGGACCATGATGCGCGGCACGGAGGCCGACACCACCGATCTCCTAGGACGTCAGAATATCGGATGTCCAACTATATGACCAGAGGTTCTCAACATGTGAGACACCTCTTCGTCTTCGCCGCTCAGAGAGGGCGCCGGCCCAACAGCAACCGGGACCACCGGCCCCCCGTCAGAGCCCACAGCCTCCGCTCCCAGAGCTCGGCCGCGGCCCGCGCCCCGGCCGCCCTCCTCGACGCCTCCTCCATCAGCCTCCGGCGCTCCTCCGCCCTCGGAAGATCGACGTCCTCGGAGAGCTCACCGTCCCGCACCGTGTACGTCCGCACCAGGGCGTCGATACCGCTCTCGGCCACACCCGCCCGACGGGCCCGCGCGAACACCACCGTGCGTTCCCAGCGCCACCCGCCGTCGCCGACCACCAGTCCGTGTCCGCGCTCCGAGCAGATCAGGAACAACCGCTCCAACGCGTCCTCGCGAGGTCGGACACCCACCGGCGGGAACAGACGGAAGGGAACGTCCGGGTCCCTCTCGGGGATCTCCTCCAGGAACCGCACCCTCCCCTCACAGCGGTAGTGCTCCCGGACCAGCCGCGGATCCAGGTCCGGGTCGTCGATCGTGGTGTGCCGCCCCTCCCCCAACCGTCGCCAGTCGCCCACCAGGGTGATCCGAAGGTCGCCGGTCCGGCCCATGAGCAGGGCGTCGACCGTCTCCATCACCCGCTCCGCCGACGCTCCGGCCGTGTCGACGACGACGTCCGCGAACGGGACCCGCCACGTCCGGGTCGGCCGTGCCCTCCGCGAGGGGGCCAAGGGGATCCGGTCCACCGAGGCGAACCCGGTCTCCACGTCCGTCACCGAGCGCCGACCGGGACCCGCGACGAAACGCGCTCCGCGCTGGTACAGGCGGTAGGCGAGCTCCTCGACCGTCTCGTCTCCCCCGTACGGCTCCCCGAGCTCCTCGACCCACGTCCCGGCGAAGGACAGGGAGGCCCCCGGGCACGCCTCCCACGGCCGTTCCACCCCGTCGACCTCGGCGGGGTCGGCCCCGCCCACCACCACGGTGTTCTCGGGAGGTGGCGCGAGCGCGCTCGTCACCGCCGGTCCCGTCCCGTCCTCTCGGGCCGGAACGAACACCGTCCCCGCCCGCGCCTTCTCCAGCCCCGCGTACGGAACGCGCCCTCCGACCGGAGGGACCACCGTCACCCCGTCCATGGTCACCGTCCCCTCGTCAACCGAGCGCCCTGAGCACACGCCGTCCCGTCCCCGTCCCGGTCAACCACCGGTGGCGGCGTTTCCACCGGTCGGCGCACGACCGCCACGACGCGGCCTCCCGTTCGGTCTCCTCCAGGCGTGTCCGCCATTCCTCCGCCCCCTCCCTCTCCTCGGGCTCCTCCACGTCCTCCTCCGGGTCGAGCAGGGAGGTGCCGTCCATCCAGCGCACACCGGCCACCTCGTCGACCAGCCGGTCGACGTCGGCGTCCCCCTCCGCCAGATGCCGTGCCCGGGCGAAACTCGAAAGGCGCTCCAGCCTGGGACCCTCGGGCCCGCCCCGGGGCATCGCGGCACGGACCAGACCCGCCTTGGTCAGCCGCGCCTGGCGCAGCATCTCGCCCACCGCGTCCGGGGCGAACGCGAACCCCGGGCGCGTCCACAGGACGAACGGCACGTCGAGATCGGGTTCGGGCGGGCTCGTCCGGAACCTCGTCCTCGGATCGCTCTCCAGGTAGGCCCGCAACGCGGGAAGACCGTCACCGCGCCCCTCCCACGGCCGATCGGCCACCAGGGTGATCCGCAGATCCGTGGTCGTCCCGCCCAGCAGGCGGTCCACGGTGTCCGCCACCAGCGCCGACGGAACGTCGCCGATCTCCATCACCACGTCCACCATCGGCACCTGCCAGCTGCGACCGGTGATCCTCTCCCGATCCGCCGTCAGGGGCAGACGGTTGCCGACGAAGGGGGCCCGATACCGGAAGCCCTCCTCACGCCGCCGCTGCATCTGGGGCAGCCCCAGATGCAGGCTTCCGCTGTCGGGGTCCGGCAGGAAGACCGCCCCCTGTCGCGCGAGCCGATACGCCAGGTGGGTGTCCTCCCCCAACACCAGCTCGGGGTCGGAACCTCCGGAACGGCGGTACAGGTCCCGTCCCATCGAGTTCGTGGCCCCGATGAAGTTCCGGTAGGCCGTGTGCCCCGCCCGACGCAGGCGCCCGGTCCGGCGATAGGACTCGACCAGCCACTCCATCTCCTCGCCGTCGCCGAACAGCCCCTGAGCGGTGCCCTCGCGGACCGCGGCCGCCACCTCCTCCGGCCCCGGACCGCCCGGTCCGTGCTCCACGAACCTCAGGCCACCGATGACCACCACGTAGTCGGCCAGGTGATGCCACCGCATCTGGGATTCCACATGGTCTCGAAAGGCCACCATGTCGGCGTCCAGACGCAGCAGGACCGTCCCGTCCGCCACCGCGATCCCGGAACGGACCGCGTGCCCGGGCCCCCACCCGCCGGGGCCGGAGGGCACGAGGAGGGTGTTCTCCGGCCGCAGATCCGGCAACCGCAGGGGCGGATCGCTGCCGTCGTCGACCACCACGACCTGGGTCAGCGACGACGGATAGGTCTGGGCGGTCAGCGACGCCAGGGTCAGGTCCAGCCGTTCCTGTCCGCCGTGCGCCGGGATCACCACGCTCACGTCCAGCCAAGGGGTCCATTCCCCCGACGGCGGGGGTTCGAGAGCCCCGTGATCGTTCAGTCTCAGAAGCGGACGGGGCACCGTCCACGCGCCGACGTCGACCGTCATCGTCCACCTCCGACGAGCTCGTGCTCACGGGGTTCCAGGAGGGCGCTGGGGCGCCATCCCGGCCACTGCGCCCGCACCGTCCCCTTCAGGAAGTACCCCGAGCCGACCTTCCAGGTGTGCCCGCCGGACCTGCGGCGGAGCACGTAGTTACAGCCGTGGGTGCGATAGAGCCGACCGCCCATGAGCTCCACCCCGGCGAGGAACTGCGTGTCCTCCGAGGTCGGGATGGGGCGGAACCCCCCGGTCTCCTCCCACACCCTGCGGTCCATCATCAGCGTCCCGCCGCCGAGACGACGCGACGCGCGTTCGCTCTCGCCCAAGGGCAGCCGCACCGTCATGTCGAGCTCCTCCAGGTAGACGAACTCGGCGGCGTTGCCCACCACGTCGGCCCCCGAGTACGAGCGCGCCAACACCAGATCGGCCAGATGGTCGGGCCCGTACCAGTCGTCGTCGTCCATCTTGGCGACCAGGTCGCCGCCCGCCCTGAGCACGGCGCGGTTCAGGATCGAGCCCAGCGGAAGCGCGGGATCGGCCTCGTAGGCGATCACCCGTCCGCCCCGTTCCCGATGGTCGGCCACCGCCTCGCCCACCCCCGGCGCGTCGAGGTCGAAACCGTGCATGCCCAGGACCAGTTCCACGTCCACACCGCGCTGCCGGGCCACCTGCCCCAACGCGAACGGCACCATGTGGGGCCTGCGGGTGCACAACACCACCGAGACCGTCGGCTCCGCCGGCAGATCCACCCCGGTGATCTCTCCCAACCGCCGCCAACGGGCCCGGGCGCCGTGGGCCCGCAACGCCGCCCGCCGCAGACGAACGCTGTGCTCCTCCCGGCGCAGCGGGTCCCGCATGTCCTTCAGGCAGACCGAGGACATCAGCGCACGAAGGGGTTCTCCCAGGCAGGACGCCCAGCTCGGTCCCGGGTCGCCCAGCAGGGGGACACCCGCCGCCGCGAACGCGGCGACGGCCCTCACCGAGGCCAAGGGGCCGCTGTGACGTCCCCACTCCACCCGGATCGTGCGCAGATCGCGCACGGCCTCGATGTCGGCGTCGGTGACGGTGCCGTCGTCGGGCAGGCGTCGACGCACCCGCCCGTTGACCACCAGGGCCCATCGGCCCTCCCGGGAGACCAGACGTCCCGAACGGCCCTCGGTGTCCTGGACGAACCCCGTGGGGTTGATCATCGTCTCGTCCAGAGGCGGTACGTCGTCGACCTCGAACCCGCCCCGAGGCCGCGGAACCGCGCCGGGACGGCCCAGGGCCCGCCACCTCGAATCCTCCAGGCTCCACCGGCGCAGCCTCGGTGTTACGGGCTCCGCCGGATCGTGTTCGGCCCCGGCCGTACCCACGTCCAGGATCGCGTCCACCTCGTCCATCCCGCCCGCGAGGGCGTCACCGGGACGCCACACGCCCGCGTCCCGCCCCCTCGCCGCCACCAGCGGTCCCGTCGCCGTCCCTCGACGACCGCCCGCCAGCCCGTGTGACAGGGCGGTGACGACCTCCGCCAACGACACGGGACGGGTGAGGAGGAGTTCGACCGACCATCCGGCGTCGGGGACCCTCTTGATCCGGGCGTCCAAGAGCCCGGTCCACCGCCCGGTCCCGGGGACCATGGGAAAGGGCGGCGGTAGGTGTTCCGCCGCCCTGCGCACGATGACGGTGAAGCGGGCGGCGCGCACGGGACCGGCGACCACGGGGACCGCCCGGCGCAGATCCGTGGGCGTCCCCACCACCAGCACGACCTGCTCGAACGGGTGGGGAGGGTCGTCCGGTCCGAAGACCTCGTCGACGCTCCGTCGCCCCAGGTCCACCACCGTGTCCCGACGCCCGAAGCGCACCCGGTCGATCCCCCCTGCCGTCCCCGAGCCCAGATGACAGGCCAGAAGGGGACCGGGATGTCGACGGTGCAGGGCGTCTCGCCACACCTCCGCGATCACAACATCACCCGGGAGCCGTCCCCCGAACGCTCCGTCTCGATCTCGACCACCATCCGACCGGCGGAGGCTCCGCAGGAGCACGGGGTCGCCTCCCGCTTCAGACGCTCCTCCACCCGCCCCATGAGAACGACCAGCTCGTCCGCCCGGCCGATGAGTTCGGCCCGATTCTCCCCGGCGATCTCGGAGATGTCCCGAACCTGTCGATCGAGCCCGGAGCGCAACCGTCGGACCTGATGATCGGTCCGGCGGAGCAGGAACACGACCAGGAGCGTCGCGGCGAGTACCGCCACGCACGCCGACAACTGCACCGCCGGGACCAGGCCCAGCAGCCCTCGGTGGACAAGGAACCCGACACCGCAACCTCCGAGCGAAAAAGCCCCCGCCGCTGCGACCAGAAGACGCGAACGTGAACGACGCACGACTCCCCCCAACACACGCTGAGACGTCACGACGGCCGCGCCGTCGCATCGATCCCCTTCAGGATCACGCAGGTCAGCGCGTTATCAAGGAAGAGAGGAAGCGGGAGAGCACTGGACATTCACGGAGATTCGTCCCCGGATGTACGAAGGGCCGTGCCCCCGAAGGAGACACGGCCCGAACCGATCCGCACGACGGATCCGGAGCATGGGAGGACTCAGTCCTCCAGGTCGATCTGACGGGCGATCTCGGCGTCGATCTCACCGGAGATCGACGTGAGGATCTCGTCCGGAACGGCGGAGTCGACGGTCAGCGCGATCAGCGCCTTGCCGCCCTCCTTGTCCCGGATGACCTGCATACCGGCGATGTTGACCTCGGCGTCGCCGAGCAGGGCGCCGACCTTGCCGACGATGCCGGGGCGGTCCTCGTAGGAGAGGAACACCATGTGCTCGTCGAGGCCGATCTCCATCGTGTAGTTGTTGATCTCCACCAGCTTCTCGACCTGGCGGGGGCCGGTGAGCGTGCCCGACACCGACACCCGGGTGCCGTCGGCCAGCACGCCGCGCACCGAGATCAGGTTGCGCCAGTCGCTGCTGTCGTCGCTGGTGACGAGGTTCACCTCGACGCCGCGTTCCTTGGCCAGAAGCGGAGCGTTCACGAAGGTCACCGGGTCCTCGACGACGTCGGTGAACACGCCCTTGAGGGCCGCGAGCTCCAGGACCTTGACGTCGTGAGCGGCGATCTCACCGCGCACCTCGACGTCGATACGGGCGGCGAGCGCGCCGGCCAGGGAGGTGAAGACCCGACCGAGCTTCTCGGTGAGCGGCAGACCCGGCTTGATCTCCTCGGCCACACCGGTGCCCTGGACGTTCACCGCGTCCGGCACGAACTCGCCGGACAGGGCGAGCTTGACCGAACGGGCGACCTGCGTGCCCGCCTTCTCCTGGGCCTCAGTGGTGCTGGCGCCCAGGTGGGGGGCGACGACCACGTTCTCGAACTCGAACAGCGGGCTGTCGGTGTTGGGCTCCTTGGCGAACACGTCGATGCCCGCGCCGGCCACGCGCTCCTCCTTGAGGGCCCGGTAGAGGGCGTCCTCGTCGAGGATGCCGCCGCGCGCGGCGTTGATGATCCGCACGGAGGGCTTGACCTTGGACAGCGCCTCGTCGCCGATCAGGCCGAGGGTGTCCTTGTTCTTGGGCAGGTGGATGGTGATGAAGTCGCTGCGCTCGAGCAGGTCGTCCAGCGTGGTCATCTCCACACCGATCTGCGCGGCGCGGGCGGGCTGCACGAACGGGTCGTAGGCGATGACCTTGGTACCGAACGCCAGCAGCCGTTGGGCGACCAGGGCGCCGATCCGGCCGAGGCCGACCACGCCGACGACCTTCTCGTACAGCTCCACACCCGTGTACTTCGAACGCTTCCACTCACCGTGGACGAGGGCGTTGTGGGCGGGGGCGGTGTTGCGCGCGCTGGCGAGCAGCAGGTTGATGGCCTGCTCGGCGGCGCTGATGATGTTGGAGGTGGGTGCGTTGACCACGAGCACGCCCGCCTTGGTGGCGGCGTCGACGTCGACGTTGTCCAGGCCCACACCGGCGCGGGCCACGACCTGGAGGTGGCCGGCGGCCTCGAGGGCCTCGGCGTCCACCTGGGTGGCGCTGCGCACGATCAGGGCGTCGACGTCGGCGATGGCCGGAAGCAGTTGGGACCGGTCCGCTCCGTCAACGTGGCGCACTTCGAAGTCGTCTTCGAGGAGCGCGATTCCTGCGGGCGAGAGCTTTTCCGCGACGAGTACGACGGGTTTGGTCACAACGGTTCCTTTTCGGGTGGATACGACCCGATCGCGCAGGTGGAGGCGCTGCCCGGATCGGGTGTGACGGCCTTTCCAAAGTCTATCGCCGGGGTAGGGAAGCCCGTCGGGCGGATGGGGCGCCCCGTAGGGAAAGATGTCTCACCCTCCCCGGCCATACGCCGTCGGGGAGGGGCGTGTGCCCCTCCCCGACGGCCGTCGTCCCGACAGGCGGGCTAGGCCTTGAGCCAGCTCATCAGCGGACGCAGTTCGGCGCCCACCTTCTCGATCTGCTCGTTCTGCTCGGCCTCGCGGCGCTTGCCGAAGGTGGGCTGACCGGCGTCGAACTCGGCCATGAGCTCCTTGGCGTAGCTGCCGTCCTGGATCTCACCGAGGATCTTGCGCATCTCCTCGCGGGTCTGCTCGGTGATCAGGCGCGGGCCGCGGGTGTAGCCGCCGTACTCGGCGTTGTCCGAGATGGACCAGTTCATCTTGGAGATGCCGCCCTCGTACATGAGGTCGACGATCAGCTTGAGCTCGTGCAGGCACTCGAAGTAGGCGATCTCCGGCTGGTAGCCCGCCTCGACGAGGGTCGCGAAACCGGCCTTGACCAGCTCCTCGGTGCCGCCGCACAGAACGGCCTGCTCACCGAAGAGGTCGGTCTCGGTCTCCTCGGTGAAGGTGGTCTTGATGACGCCGGCCTTGGTGCCGCCGATGCCCTTGGCCCAGGACAGGGCCAGGTCCCAGGCCTGTCCGCTGGCGTCCTTCTCGACGGCGACCAGGCAGGGGACGCCGCGACCGGCCTCGTACTGACGACGGACCAGGTGGCCGGGGCCCTTGGGGGCGACCATGGCGACGTCGACGCCCTCGGGGGCCTGGATGAGGCCGAAGCGGATGCTGAAGCCGTGCGCGAAGAACAGGGCGTTCCCGGGCTCCAGGTTGGGGGCGATCTCGTTGGTGTAGAGGTCGCGCTGGATGTGGTCCGGGACCAGGATCATGATGACGTCGGCCTCGCGGGTGGCCTCCGCGGGGGTGAGGACCCGCAGGCCCTCCTCCTCGGCCTTGCCGCGGCTCTTGGAGCCCTCGGCCAGACCGATCCGGACGTCCACACCCGAGTCCCGCAGCGACAGCGCGTGCGCGTGGCCCTGGCTGCCGTAACCGATCACGGCGACCTTCTTGCCCTGGATGAGCGCGAGGTCCGCGGCGTCGTCGTAGTACATCTGTGCTGCCACTTGGGGTTACTCCTTGTTTCTACGTTCTTGGGGGCTCGGGGGTGGGGCTGCCCGATGGTGTCGCGAACAGCCTCTCACCTCAGGCGCTGCGTTCGACCGATCGCAGTGAACGGTCGGTGATCGAACGCGGTCCCCGGCCCAGGGCGACCAGCCCTGACTTGACCAGTTCTCGGATCCCGAAGGGTTCCAGGTTCTTGACCAGGGCATCGAGCTTCTCGGGGTCGCCGGTGGCCTCGATGACGACGACGTCCGGGCTGACGTCCACGACGTGCGCGCGGAAGAGCTCGGCCGTCTGAAGCACATGTGTGCGGCTGGACGCGTCGGCCTTGACCTTGATCAGGAGCAGCTCGCGCTGCACCGACGCGGTGGTGTCCATCTCCACGATCTTGACGACGTTGACCAGCTTGTTGAGCTGTTTGGTCACCTGCTCCAAAGGGTGGAGGTCGCAGTTGACCACGATCGTCATCCGGGACAGTCCGGTGTACTCGGTGCTGCTGACACTGAGCGAGTCGATGTTGAAGCCACGACGGGAGAAGAGAGCGGAGGCCCGGGCGAGGATACCGGGGGTGTCCTCCACCAGAACGGAAAGCGTGTGACTGCTCATGGTGGTTCGGCCTTCTCCTAGTCCTGGTGTTCCCAGTCGGGCGCCATGTCGCGCGCGTACTGGATGTTGTCGTTGCTGACGCCGGGGCCGACCATCGGCCAGACCATGGCGTCGTGGTTGACGCTGAAGTCGACGACCACGGGGACGTCGTTGATCGACATCGCCTTCTCGATGGTGGCGTCGATGTCCTCGGGGCGTTCACAGCGCAGACCGACACACCCGTAGGCCTCGGCGAGACGGACGAAGTCCGGGATGCGGATCCGCTCGTCCAGGGGGGCGGTCTGGAGGTCGGTGTTGGAGTAGCGGCCCTCGTAGTACAGGGTCTGCCACTGGCGGACCATGCCCAGGTTGCCGTTGTTGACGACCGCGACCTTGATGGGGATGCCCTCGACGGCGCAGGTGGCCAACTCCTGGTTGGTCATCTGGAAGCAGCCGTCGCCGTCGACCGACCACACGACCCGGTCGGGGTCGCCGACCTTGGCGCCGAGGGCGGCGGGGACGGAGAAGCCCATGGTGCCGAGTCCGCCGGAGTTGACGAAGGAACCGGGGCGTTCGTAGTCGATGAACTGGGCGGCCCACATCTGGTGCTGGCCGACGCCCGCGACGTAGGTGGCCTCGGGGCCGACGATCTCGCCCAGCCGCCGGATGACGCCCTGCGGGGACAGGGTGCCGTCGTCGGGGACGTCGTAACCCTTGGGGTAGGTGGTGCGGAGCCTGTTCAGCCGGTCCCACCAGGCCTCGTAGTCGCCCTGACGGCCCTTCTCCTGGTCGGCGCGCACGGCCACGACCAGGTCGGCGAGGACCTCGCGGCAGTCGCCGACGATCGGCACGTCGGCGTGACGGTTCTTGGAGATCTCGGCCGGGTCGATGTCGGCGTGGACGATCTTGGCGTCGCGGGCGAAGCTGTCGAGGCGGCCGGTGACGCGGTCGTCGAAGCGGGCGCCGAGGGCGACGATCAGGTCGGCCCGCTGGAGCGCGCCGACCGCGGAGACATCGCCGTGCATGCCGGGCATGCCCACGAACTGCGGGTGCGAGTCGGGGAAGACTCCGCGGGCCATCAGGGTGGTGACGACGGGGACGCCGGTGATCTCGGCGAGGACGCGCAGTTCGGCCGAGGCGCGGGCGCGCAGGACGCCGCCGCCGACGTAGAGGACCGGGCGCTTGGCCTCGGCGATCATGCGGGCCGCCTCACGGACCTGCTTGCCGTGGGGCTTGGTGACCGGACGGTATCCGGGCAGTTCGAGTCGCTCGGGCCAGACGAAGTCGGTGGAGTTCTGGAGAGCGTCCTTGGAGATGTCGACCAGGACCGGCCCGGGGCGCCCGCTGGAGGCGATGTGGAAGGCCTCGGCGATGGTCCGGGGGATCTCACGAACGTCCTTGACCAGGAAGTTGTGCTTGGTGATCGGCATCGTGATGCCGCAGATGTCGGCTTCCTGGAAGGCGTCGGTGCCGATCTTGGGAGCGGCGACCTGGCCGGTGATGGCGACCATGGGGACCGAGTCCATGTGGGCGTCGGCCAGCGGGGTGACGAGGTTGGTGGCGCCGGGCCCGCTGGTGGCCATGCACACCCCGGGGCGCCCGGTGGCGTAGGCGTAGCCTTCGGCCGCGTGGCCCGCCCCCTGCTCGTGGCGCATGAGGATGTGGCGCACCGTCGCCGAGTCGTAGAGGGGGTCGTACGCGGGGAGGATGCTGCCGCCGGGAATCCCGAAGACGGTGTCAACGCCGACGTGCTCCAGCGACCTGATCAGCGATTGGGCGCCGGTCATCTGCTCGGTCATCTCAAGATCCTTCAGCGAGGCCCAGAGCGGCACAGGGGCTCTGGTGGTGGTGGTTCCGGTTTCTCGACCTGGTGCGGCAATAAAAAAACCCCCACCGCCGGGTGGCGGTCGAGGGTGGCGCGCAGCAGAAGTAGCTCAGTGGGCTGCGCGCCGACCAAGTACGAGAATCAGGGAGTTGCTCTGCACGTTCACAACATTGGCCGAAGTGCCGGTCGCACGTCAACCAGAACTACAGATTATCTCAAATAGTGAGACACAAATATCAACATTCAATCCGAGTCGCACTCGACAGACCCCATCTGAACTGCACAAACAAGGATCAGGTGGGCGTCTCATGTAATGGAGAACACGCGACAGGGGTTCGCGGGCGCCTTCGTTAGGCGCACTTAACATGATGTTCCCGAACTGCCCAGATAAAGGAACTTCGGGGGCCAACGCCCCCTTCATCCCGAAACGGGAGCGGACCGCCCGAAGAGACGCCGCTCCCTCACAGGTCCGGGCCGGCCTCTCCCCCGGCGAGGGAGTCCACGCCCTCGGCCGGCATCGGGCGGGCCACCAGGAAGCCCTGACCGTGGTCGCAACCCATCGCCCGAAGCTGCTCCAACTGTTCCGGGCGTTCGATGCCCTCGGCCACCACCTGGACCCCCAGATCCCGACCGAGCTGGATGATCGTGTGCGTGAGCAGCGTGACCGTGTCGTCGCGCCCCAGGTCGGCGATGAAGGACGGGTCGATCTTGATCGAGTCCACGCTCAACTCGCGCAGATGGGCCAGGGAGGCGTACCCCATGCCGTAGTCGTCGATGGCCAGGCGCACGCCCAGTTCCCGCAGCTCGCCCAGGCGGGCGACCGCGTCCCCTTCGTCCTCCAGGAGGACCTCCTCGTCCACCTCCAGGGTCAGGACCTCCGCGGACAGCCCCGTCTCCGCGAGCACCCCTTCGACGGTCCGGACGAAGCGGGGTGAGAGCACCTGCTTGACGGACAGGTTCACCGAGAGGCCGATGTCCCAGTCCGAGACCCGCCACACGGCGACCTTCTCGCAGGCCTCCCGCAGGATCCACTCCCCCAGCGGCACGATCAGACCCGATTCCTCGGCCGCCCCGATGAAGGCGTCCGGTCCCACGACCTCTCCGTCGCGGTTCCAGCGGACCAGGGCCTCCACCGCCGTCACCTGGGAGGTGCCCAGATCCACGATCGGCTGATACTCCAGGAAGAACTCGCCGTCCGCGAGCGCCCGGCGCAACCGGATCTGCAACTCCAACCGCGCCACGACCATCTCGTGCATGTGCGCGGCGTAGACCTCCACGTGCCCGGTCCCGCGCTCCTTGGCCCTGGTCATCGCCACGTCGGCGTTGCGCAGCAGCTCTCCGCTGTCCGTGGTCGGCTCGGCGAAGGCCACCCCGATGCTCGCGGTCAGCACCATGTCGCGGTCGGCCACCTGGAAGGGCTCGGAGGCGATCACACGCCCCAGGCGCTCGGCCAGATCGACCACCCGCTGGGCCTCCGGCACGTCCTCGACCAGGACCGCGAACTCGTCGCCGCCCCAGCGGGCCAGGGTGGCGTTGGACTCCAGCTCTCCGCGCAGGCGGCGCGCGGCCTGCCCGAGCATGTGGTCGCCGCGCACGTGTCCGGCCGAGTCGTTGACGGCGGTGAACCCGTCCAGGTCCAGGAAGATCAGCGCGATGTCGCCGGTGTTCTCGTCGTTGATCGCCCGGTGCGCCAGCACGTCGCTGGCCCGCTCCTCCAGGTAGGCACGGTTGGGCAGACCGGTGACCCCGTCGTGGAAGGTCAGGTGCTCGACCTGGTCCTGGAGCGCCACCTGGGCGCTGATGTCCCGGGTGGTCACCAGGAGACGGTCGGGCTCGCCCGGCTGTTCGTAGAGGGAGACCGTGGACTCGGTGTGCCGCCAGGTGCCGTCGGCGGCCCGCACGCGCAGGCGCAGGTGCACCCCCTGGTTCGACCGCTCCTCGAACAGGTCGGTGACGGCCTTGATCCGGGAGAGGTCCTCGGGGTGGATGAGTGTGGTGACCGGGGCCGCCAGCACGTCGTCCAGCCGATAGCCGAAGGCCTCGGCCGTCCCCGGACTGACGTAGAACACGCCGCCGTCGCGGTCCAGGACCAGGATGACGTCGCCGCTGTTGCGGGCCAGTTCGTTGAAGTGCCCCTCGCGGTTGCGGACCATGCGGGTGAGCGTGGAGTTCTCCTCCAACATCCCCAGCACGCGCACCACCAGCACCAGCACGGCGGTGCCCGCCGCCAGCGGCAGCGCCGGTGCCACGCCCGGCAGGCTCAAGCCTCCCACCGTGAGCACGATCGTGGCCAGCAGGACCGCTCCCAGGGCGGCGATCTCGGGGGCGAAACGGTAGAGCCCCCGCCCGGTGATCCGGCGCGGTTCGGCGCCCGGTCGGTGCTCCACCAGCCACGGCAGGGCGCCCAGCAGGGCGAAGCCCAGGAAGCGCACCGGCTGTTCGACGCCGCCCGCCACGGGCGGTCCGGTCAGTCGGGTGACCGCGCCGATGAGGTCGGAGGAGGCGATGACCACGAGCGCCCCGATCGCCACCAGCACCGCGCGCCGCGTGCTGTGCGGCGACATGAACACGAGCGGGATGAGCAGGCACAGCACCACGATGTCGGCCACCGGGTACACCAGGGCGAAGCCGAGCAGTCCGGCGCCCTCGCCCAGTTCCTTGTACAGGGGCGAGAACAGCAGGACCCATACGACGGAGAAGACCGCCGCCGCGCACACGTAGCTGTCGGTGATGTGGCGCATGGCCGTACGCAGACCACCCGGCCATGGGGCGAATCGGGTGAAACCGATCACGAAGAGTGGCAGGGCCGCCAAGGCGAAGAGATCACCCAGAGTGATCGAGAAGACCGACCCGGCGCTGAAGGTCCGGGTGATGGCGTGAGTAAGAGCACCCGCGCACCAGGCCAGCGCGGCCAGTCCGAGAAAGCGCAGCGCGGCCGGACCGTCCGCCCCGTCCACATGGGCCTCCCGGTCCGCGCCGGTCCTGGCCCATCGTTTGGAGGCGTACAGCAGAGAGCCGCCGGCGACTCCGGCCACCAACGCGTTCGGCCACTGCCCCAGCTCGGCGGCCAGGGTGGACTCCCCCGCCGGGATCAGCGTTCCCAGGAGATAGAGGAGGAAGAGCGCGCCCAGCCCGAACAACGACAGGCGACGTGCCTGGAGGCCCATCACCGACCTCCCCGTGAGCGCGGCGCGGCGCGGCCGGCCCGTGGCCGACGCTCCGCTCTCTCCTCGGACATGGAGCACCCACCTCGTGATCACTCGATTCGGGGCGCGGCGTTCGCTCACGCCGTGGGCTGGCGCCCGGCATGCGGCGGGACGGGGGCGAGCGATGGAGGGGAGAGCCCCGGGGACCGCACGCACCTCCCGTGCGTGGACACCCTACGCAACCAAGGTCACACGGCGATTGAGGCCCGGCTGAGAGATGACGACGGAGCGACTACGCTCGGTCATCTCCTTTTCGGGTTTCGCCGCGCCGTGTCCGGATATGGGAACGGCGCCGTGGAGCCCCCTCCGGGTGTGTCCCCGAACGACCTCTCGGGCGTGTCCGAGGACGACGTACCGCTCTCCACGGCGCCGAACCACTCTCTGGGACGATCCGTGTGAACGGCGGATCGACCCCGTCCGGGGTCTCACCCCGTCAGTTTGGCCAGGATCAGCTCACGTGCGCGGCCCGCGTCGGCCTGCCCCCGCGTGGCCTTCATGACCGCGCCCACCAGGGCTCCGGCCGCGGCCACCTTGCCGCCGCGCACCTTCTCCGCGACGTCGGGGTTGGCGGCGATGGCCTCGTCGACGGCGGCGCCGAGGGCACCGTCGTCGCTGACGACCTTGAGGCCGCGGGACTCCACGACGGCGTCGGGCTCCCCCTCGCCTGCCAGAACACCCTCGACGACCTGGCGTGCCAGCTTATTGGTGAGCGTCCCCTCGGCCACCAGGGCGATGATCCGGGCCACCTGGGCGGGGGTGATGGGCAGGGCGCCCAGCTCCGTCTCCTGCTCGGTGGCGCGCCGGGACAGCTCGTTCAGCCACAGCTTGCGGGCCTCGGCGGAGGGCGCTCCGGCGACCACGGTCGCCTCGACCAGATCGATCGCGTCGGCGTTGATCAGGTCGCGCAGCTCGGTGTCGCTCAGGTTCCACTCGGACTTGACCCGGGCGCGCTTGGCGGCGGGCAGCTCGGGCAGGGTGGCGCGCAGCTCCTCCACCCACTCGGCGGAGGGCGCGACCGGGACCAGGTCGGGGTCCGGGAAGTAACGGTAGTCCTGCGCCTCCTCCTTGGAGCGGCCCGAGGTGCTGCGACCGAGGTGCTCCTGGAAGTGACGGGTCTCCTGGACGACGCGACCGCCCGCGTCGAGGACACCGGCCTGGCGCTCGATCTCCGAGAGCACGGCCCGCTCGACCGAACGCAGCGAGTTGACGTTCTTGGTCTCGCTCCGGGTGCCCCATTCGGCGGCGCCGATCTCGTTGATGGACACGTTCACGTCGCAGCGCATGGAGCCCTCCTCCATGCGCACGTCGGAGATGCCCAGGGAGCGCGCGAGGTCGCGCAGCTCGGCGGCGTAGGCGCGGGCGACCAGCGGGGCGAGCCCACCGGTCCCGGTGATCGGCTTGGTCACGATCTCCAGCAGGGGGATCCCGGCGCGGTTGTAGTCCACGTTGGAGTGGCTGGCGCCGTGGATCCGGCCGGTCGAACCGCCCACGTGGGAGGACTTGCCGGTGTCCTCCTCCATGTGCACGCGCTCGATCTCGATCCGGAACTCGCGCGGGCCGTCCGGGGTGTCGACGGTGACGTCGAGGTGACCGTCCACACAGATCGGCTCGTCGTACTGCGAGATCTGGTAGTTCTTCGGCATGTCCGGGTAGAAGTAGTTCTTCCGGGCGAAACGGCCCCAGGGGGCGATGGAGCAGTTGAGCGCCAGCCCCAGACGGATCGCGCTCTCCACGGCCTTCTCGTTCACCACCGGCAGAGAGCCGGGGAAGGCGAGACAGACCGGACACACCTGCGTATTGGGCTCGGCGCCGAACGCGGTGGGGCAGGAGCAGAACATCTTGGAGGCGGTACCCAGTTCGATGTGGGTCTCCAGACCGAGTACGGGCTCGTACCTGGTCAGCGCCTGCTCAAAGGCCACCGGGGTGGTGCCGCCATCGTCTGTGGCAGGGCTAGGAGTTACCGCGTGGGCCATCGCCGCAAACCCGTTTCCGTAGAGGACATACCTTCCAGGTCAGCCTACCGACGCTCGGAGGTCGACTGTCCCCGCACCCGAGCACGGAAGGCCCTACGGATGTCACGGCCAGTGCACGATTGAGCCGCTGTAGAGGAGATCTACCGTCACCCAGGGTGCCGGACCATTAGTCTGGATGGTCCAGGAACACGATTTCGCCGGTCGAGGCCTCGACACCTCGACCGCCTTCGTACAGGAGCGCCTGAGCATGTCCGACATCCTGCGTCGGTGCGCCGCGCTGCTTTCCGCATCCGCTCTGATCGGTGCCCTCACCACCGCTCCGGCCCTCGCCGAGGACTTCTCCCGCGTGGACCGTGATCCGGTCATGGGTTCGCCGGTCGTGCTCGAGGACGGCCGGGAGGCGGAGACGGCGCTGTTCAGCCTGCGCGTCGCCGACGAGGACTCCGTGCGCGCCTATCCGATGCTCTTGGACGAGGAGGTGCGTCCCCGCACCGCCTACGTCGAGTCCGAGTGGACCGACACCCCCCACTGGACCGGGACGTCCGCCGCCCCGAACCCGGCCGACCGCGCGAACTGGATCGTGAGCAACTCCTACCCGAACGAGCCCCTCCCCTCCCTGGCCCTGGCCTCCGGTCTGCCCTTCGTGGAGGGGCCGGACGCGATAGCGGCGACGCAGGCGGCCCTCTGGAACGTCCTGGACGGCACGGAGCTCGACGAGGAGAGCAACTCCCAGACCGTCCTGCGCCTCTACGACCACCTGGTCGAGGGCAGTCGGTCGGCGGAGACCGGGGCGACCGCCCGCTCCCTGGAGGTCACCCCGAACCAACTGGAGGCGGTCGCCCCCGAAGAGCCGCTGGGCCCGTTGACGGTCTCCGTGGCCGGAGGCGGTTCGGTCCAGGCGTCGCTGCGCGGCGCCCCGGCCTCCTGGTTGGTGGACGCCGACGGGCGCGAGATCTCCACCGTCGAGGACGGCGAGGATCTCTATCTGGCGGTGGACCCGTCGGTTCCCGCCGGAGTGGCCACCCTGCACCTGCGCGGCAGCGACGTCCCCTTGGAGGAGGGGCGACTGTTCACCGGACGCGAGGGTGTCCGCACCCAGCCCCTCATCACCGCCGAGCCGGGCGTGGCGACCAGCGCCACCAGCGCCACCCTCACCTGGAACGGCGAGGAGCCCCCTGAGAGCGAGGTGGAGGACGAAGAGGAGGCCGCGCCGCCCGTGGTGGACGAGTCGGAGATCCCTCCGCCCGAAGAGGACACGGCCACCGAGCCGCCCGAGGCGTCACCGACCGCCACGGACGGTGATGACCGAAACCAGGAGAAGAGCGGCCTCGCGATCACCGGAACCTGGCTGTCCGGCCTCCTGGTGATCGCCGGCGCTCTGGTGGTGTCCGGGCTGCTCATTCTGGTCCTCGGCCGGAAACGGCGCGACTGAGCCATCGGAACGACGGCGAAACGGGGAACGGCGTTCCATAACACTCACCCATAATGCGGATTTCCCGTGTTCTGTTTTATTCGGAACCGGAACACATCACATTTTCGCGAATCCGGTTGGAAGCGTTGGGGCGGCTCGCTAGTATCGGGCGGGCGGTCGACCATCCATGGCGCACGCGGCCCGCTCCCGCGTCTCGAGACCCTCGGTGAAGGGCACGTCCCTCCCGTGGAACCCACAACCCCCTGTCCCCGATCGTGGTGTCCTCCCATGTCGCCTTTTCGACGACACCCTTTTCCACGCCTTCATCACCAGGGCTCGCGTCGACGTCGTCCGCTTCCGCTCCCCACAGCTTTCAGATGGGAAGGGCGGATATCCATCCGGTCACCCCTAGAAGACACCGGGACACAACTTGAGCAACTTCTCCCTCCCCCGCAGCGCCGGACGCGTGGGTCTGGCGGCCTCCGCCGCGGCCCTGCTCGCCTTCGGCCTGGCCGGCCCGGCCGCAGCCGACGAGGTCGAGACCTACGAGGGCTCCGTCGAGGGCCGGTACGTCGGTGACGCCGAGAACGGCCCCACCGTCCGCATGGCCGGCGGATCGGCCCCGGCCAGCCTCTTCAACCTGGAGCTGACCGACGGCACCCTGCTCACCACCTACTGCATCGACTTCCGCACCAACATCGTCTCCGGCGCCGAGTACGTCGAGGACGACTGGGCGAACTACCCCGGTCTCGGCTCCTTCGCCGAGGCCGGCAAGGTGCACTGGATCCTCCAGAACTCCTACCCCACCGTCGGGGCCGAGGAGCTCGGTGAGAAGGCCGGCGTCGAAGGTCTGAGCACCGCCGACGCCCTGGCCGGCACCCAGGCCGCCATCTGGCGCTTCAGCAACGACATGGACCTCGGCTCGGGTAACGACGCGGCCGTCGAGGCGGTCTACGAGTACCTGGTCGAAGCGGCCGAGGACCAGCCCCAGGAGCCGGGCCCCGCTCTGAGCATCGAGCCGGGCTCCGCCGAGGGCACGGCGGGCGAGATCGTCGGCGAGTTCCTCGTGAAGACGACCGCCACCGAGGTCGAGCTGAACCTGACCGCACCCGAGGGCGTCGAACTGGTCGACGTCGAGACGGGCGAGGTCGTCACCTCGGTCGACGACGGCGACACGGTCGGCTTCTCCGTCCCCGAGGACGCCGAGGCCGGCGAGGCCTCCTTCTCCCTGGAGGGCACCTCCTACGTCGAGCAGGGTCGCCTGTTCAAGGGCAAGGACGAGAACACGCCCACCCAGACGCTGATCACCGCCGAGGGCGGGGACGTTCCGGTCTCCGCGTCGGCCTCGGCGTCCTGGGAGGTCAAGCCGGACGATGAGGACGGCGAGGAGACCCCCTCCCCCAGTCCGTCCCCCTCTCCGAGCCCCAGTCCCAGCCCGAGCCCCTCGCCGTCCGAGGAGCCGACGACGCCGGGTGACGACAAGCCCACCCCGCCCGCCGAGGACGACAAGCCCACCCTCCCCG
>NZ_ANAC01000016.1 GCF_000341225.1 Nocardiopsis alba DSM 43377 | reverse complement strand
CCGAGGGCTTGTCCGCTGCAGATAATTGGATGTTCGCGCACATTTTTCACGGATTTTTTCCTGTCATCACACGGTGGGTTGTGGTGGTGGGGGTTGGTTTCCGTGGTGGTTATTGCTGGAGGGTCACACCCGGTCTCATTCCGAACCCGGTCGTTAAGTCTGTTTGCGCTGATGGTACTGCCCTGTGGTGGGGTGGGAGAGTAGGTCGCTGCCACGGTTTTTCTTGGAGAGAGGGCGAGGGTGCTCCCGTTTGGGGGTGTTCTCGTCCTCTCTTTTTTGTGTGTTGGGGGGTGCCTTGGGGTGCCCCCTTTTTTTGTGCCTGTGTTGTGGACAAGCACACCGTCCCGGCTGTCGGCTTTGGTGATGCGGGTTCGTCCCATGTCGTAAGCTGGAGGGTACGAGTACTTCTGTGCGCTGCTACTGGTCGAGGTGGCAGCGCTTTTGATTGTTGACGGACGGGTTGGATGACTGAGGACAGCCGATCGGGAGACCGCCAGGACTCCGGGGCAAACGACCACAGCGGTAGCCGCTCCGGTGGGCCTGGCGGTCGTGGACGGGGTGAGGAGTCCCGTTCCCGGTCCGGCTACAGGGACTCCCGTGACGACAGGGGCCGCGAAGGACGTCGGGACGACCGCGGTGGCCACCGTGACGACCGTCGTGGGGGCTATCGCGATGACCGCGGTGGGTTCCGTGGCGACCGGGACCGTCGGGACGACCGGGGCGACGACCGTCGTGGCGGTTACCGGGGTGACCGTGACCGTCGTGACGACCGTGGTGGCTACCGGCGTGACGATCGCGGTGGCTTCCGGGGTGACCGTGACCGCCGCGATGACCGCGGTGGCTACCGGCGTGACGATCGTGACCGTGGTGGGTTCCGCGGCGACCGCGATCGGCGTGATGACCGTGGTGGATATCGCGGGGACCGCCGTGACGACCGTGGCGGCTATCGAGGCGATCGCGATCGTCGGGACGACTCCCGTGGCGGGGATCGCGGTTTCCGCGGGGACGACCGCGGCGGTTACCGGGGTGACCGTGACCGTCGGGACGACTCTCGCGGTGGAGAGCGCCGTGATGGCGGTCGTGACTTCCGTAGGGACGACCGTGGCGGCTTCCGCGGAGACCGTCGCGATGACCGCGGCGGTCACCGGGACCGTCGGGACGACCGGGGCGACGACCGTCGTGGCGGTTACCGGGGTGACCGTGACCGTCGTGACGACCGCGGTGGCTACCGGCGTGACGATCGCGACCGTCGTGACGACCGTGGCGGCTTCCGTGGAGACCGTGACCGTCGCGATGACCGCGGGGGGTTCCGCGGGGATCGCGACCGTCGTGACGACCGTCGTGGCGGTCACCAGGGCGGCCGGGATCGCCGTGACGACCGTGGCGGATATCGGGGTCGTGACGATCGTCGTGATGGCGGCCGGGGGCGTGACTTCCGCCGAGACGACCGTCGTGGACCGCGTGAGGACCGCGACCCGGCCGACATCGCCCCGTCCCTCCCGGAAGAGGCGACCTACGACCAGCTCGACGGCGAGATCAAGCGCGATCTGCACTCGCTGCCCAAGTCCCTGGCCGAGCTCATCGGTAAGCACATCGTGGCGGCCGGCATGCTGGTCGACGAGGACCCGGAGAAGGCCTACCAGCACGCGGCCTACGCCCGCCGTAAGGCCTCTCGACTGTCCACGGTCCGTGAGGCTTCGGGCATCGCGGCCTACACCGTCGGCAAGTGGCAGGAGGCCCTGGCCGACCTGCGCGCGGCGCGGCGGATGAGCGGTCGGGACAACTTCCTCGCCGTCATGGCCGACTGTGAGCGCGGCCTGGGGCGCCCCGAGCGCGCGTTGGAGATCGCCTCCGACCCCGCCGCGGGGAACCTGGACACCGCCGACCGGATCGAGCTGCGGATCGTGGCCGCCGGTGCCCGTCGCGACATGGGCGACACCAAGGCCGCCTTGGCCGAACTCCAGGTGCCGGAGCTGAAGGAACGTCGTGCCCGCCCGTATGTGGCGCGTCTGTTCTACGCCTACGCCGACGTCCTCGAAGAGCTGGGACGCACCGACGACGCCCGTGAGTACTTCGCGAGGGCCTCGTCGGTGGACCGTGAGGGCGTGACCGACGCCGATGAGCGTCTGGCCGTGCTCGAGGGTGTGGAGCTGGTCGACATCGACGTCGAGGACGGGATCGTCTGGACCGACGTCGAGGAGGACGGTGGGTCCGAGGAGTTCGTCGAGGCTCCTCGTGACCGTCGTAACGACTCCGAGGACCGCGGCGACCAGGGTGAAGAGCGCCGCGAGAGCGACGACCGTCGTGACGAGCGTGAGGACGACGGTGGTCGGGACGACTCCGAAGAGCGTCCCGAACCCGAGAAGCGCCCCGACTCCGAGGAGCGTTCCGAGAGCGAGGGCCGCTCGGAGGACGAGACCCGCGATGACCGTCCCGAGGAGGAGGTCCGAGAGGCCCCCTCCGAGGACGAGGGCCGTGAGGACGACCGGGACCGCGACAGGGACTGATCGGTATCTCGGATCACTCCGATGAAGCGCCGCCGAACGGCTTCGAGCCGCTCGGCGGCGCTCTCGTGCGTCTGGGGGAGCTCCCCGAGGAGTACGACTCGGTCGTCTGCCTGACCTATGTGGGGGAACGACCGTTCCTGGTCCGTCACCGCCGGCGGGGGTGGGAGTTCCCCGGCGGACATCGTGAACCGGGGGAGGACCTGTACGCCACGGCGCGTCGTGAGGCCCGGGAGGAGGCCGGCGCCACTCTGGGGGAGATCCGGGTGGCGGGCCACTACGTGCTCGCCGGTGGGCACGTCACCGTGGTCACCCATGCCCCGGTCCTGGGTGTGGAGCCGTTGACCGGGCTGTTCGAGACCGTCGAGGCACGTGCCTTCGATCGTCTGCCGTCGGACGAGGAACTGTCCTGGTCGGATGGGCTGTACGCGCATCTGATCCGGGCCCTCGGGCTTCCCGGTGCTCCGGATCAGGGTCCGACGTAGGTGGCCTCGGACCCGATCACGGTGTGACCGGGGCGGGCGGGGTCCGGGGAACGCGTCCGGTTCTCCGGTGCCCGGACCCCGCGCGGGTCAGGCCCGCTCCTCCTCGGCCTTCTTCCGAGCCTGTTCCTGCTCTCGTGCGAGCCGATCCAGCCAGTGGACGATGCCGCTCACGTTGGCCTCCGGACCGCTGAGGGTGTCCAGGACGGCGACGGTCCCGGGGGAGGCCTCCGGCGGGTTGGGGCGGTAGCGCGAGATCACCTTGTCGCGCACCATCGCGATGGCGTGGTCCAGGTCGCCTCCGGTGTCGTGGGAGTCGCGTACGGTCTCCACCCACAGGCGCAGCTCTCGCTCGGCGCGGTCCATGGTGGCCTCGACCTCCGTCAAAGCGCCGAAGTGCGAGAACATCAGCCTCTGGGCGCCGATGTCCCCGAACAGCCGCAGGGTGCGCAGACAGGCGTCCATGTCGAAGTCCGGCGGCGGGGTGGCCGGTCGCAGGTCTCCGGTGAGCGGGTTGTAGACGCCGAGGGCGTCACCGACGTACAGGTCGCCGGTGCCGGTGTCGACCAGGCCCATGTGGTGTTTGGCGTGACCCGGGGCGTAGTGCGAGACCAGGCGACGGCCGCCGCCCAGGTCGATCTCTCCGGTCTCGGAGACCGCGCGGATGCGGGTCGCCTCGGTGGGGCTCATGTGGCCGAAGAGGGTCTCCAACCGGTCGCCCCAGACCATCGCGGCGCTGGCCATCAGCCGGCTCGGGTCGGCCAGGTGGCGGGCGCCGCGCTCGTGCACGACGATCTCGGCGTTGGGGAAGAGCGCCGCCATGTCGCCGGTTCCGCCGGCGTGGTCCAGGTGGATGTGGGTGACCACGATGGTGGCCAGGTCCTCGGGGGCCAGGCCGAGCCGGACGACGGCGTCGCGCAGCACCGTGGCGGAGGCCGCGGTGCCGACCTCGACGATGCAGGGCCGTTCGGTGCGGATGAGGTAGGCCGACACGACGCCCGGGTAACCGGCCAGCATCGTGTCGATGGCATAGATCTCGTCCCCCAGCGGGACGATCCCCTCGGGCGGTTCGCTGACGTCCACGTCCTTGTGCACGGCGGGCACCCCTCTTCTACGAACGATGTGCGGCCCGTTCGCCGGGCCGGGTCCGACTCTAGAACAAGGGTGTCATGGCTGTTCGGGGCGGGGTCGGGAGGTTGTCCACAGATTCGATTCGGGTCTTCTCCGCCGGGGTGGTTCCGAGGGATCCTGGGATCAGTGCGCGCGTCAGGTGTTCCTCGACGTTAGGAAGTCCCTCGTGTCCATTCGACGTCTTCTCGCCCCGGTTCTCGACGCTCTTCTCTCGCTGTTCTCCCCTGCGATCGGTGCCCTCTCCATCGCCGGTCCCTCCGGCCCCCGTCGACTCGCCCCCGTCTCCTGTTCCGGTCCGCCACCCGGTGACGGGGGACGGAGGGGTGTGGTGTCCGGGGCGGACGGGGGGCACGGTCCGACGGCCGTCTCCGTCGTACCGGAGGTGCCCGATCGGGACCGAGGCCACCGTAACGAGGTGGTCGTGGTGGGTCGGATCACCGCGCCGCCGAGGGTGCGGACCCTGCCCAGTGGGGATCGGCTGGTCAGTTGGCGGATCGGGGTGGCCCGGCCGCGTGATCCGAGCCGTCCGGGGGCGACGGGCAGGGTCGATTCGTTGACCCTGGTCTCCTTCGAGGAGCGGATCGTGGACCGTGTCTCGGGGTGGCGTCGGGGCTCGGTGGTCCGGGCCACGGGTGCTCTACGCCGTCGGATCTGGCGGGGTGCCCTCGGGGTGCGCAGTGTCCTGGAGGTGGAGGTGGCCTCCGTGTCCCCGATCGGGGAGGGGGAACGGTGAGGGCGCCGATGCCCCCCGGCCGGTGCGGCGCCCGTCCGCGGAGGTCACAGGCCCAGGGCTCGCAGGGCCTCGACGACCGACGGTCCGCTGGGGTCGACCTTCTCGTCCGACCAGACCGCGACGCACAGGGCGCGCAGGCCGTCCAGAGGTTCTCCGGCACCGGAGACGTGTACCGTTCCGTCGGTGGTGGTGATGGTCCAGCCACGGCACAGGGTCTGTTCGCCGTTCCGCTCCGGTGCGGGGTGGGTCCGGTTCATCCCGGAGATGTCCCAGGCGAGGTAGCGGGGGCGTCGGTGGGGCGGGGCGGCCACCAGGTCCCGTGGGGTGGCGACCCCGGACAGGACCAGCAGGCCGGCCGCGCCGTGGGTGGTGGCCCCTTCGATGTCGGTGTCCAGTCGGTCGCCGACGATGAGCGGGTCGGTGGCGCCGGTGCGCAGCATGCCCTCTTCGTGGAGGGGGCGCATCGGTTTGCCGGCGACGACCGGTTCGACCCCGGTGGCGTGCGCGATGACACGGACGAAGGCGCCGTTGGCGGGGGTGTGGCCCCATTCTCCGGGTGCGGTGGCGTCGGCGTTGGCGGCCACGTAGAAGGCGCCGCGCGCCACGGCGAGCGCCCCCTGGTCGAGGAGGTCGCGGTTGATGGAGCGGGAGTAGCCCTGGACCACGGCCACCACCGAGGGGTCGTCGACGGTGACGGGGCGCAGCCCCATGCGGCGTACGGCCTGGCGCAGGCCGGTGTCGCCGACGACCAGGACGTCGGAGCCCTGCGGGTGGCGTTCGGCGACCAGACGGGCGGCGGCCTCGGCGGAGGTGACGACGTCGGAGGGGAGGGCGGGTACGCCCAGCTGGGTGAGGTGTTCGGCGATGCGCGCGGGGGTGCGGCCGGCGTTGTTGGTGACGAAGGCGACCTTGGCGCCGGCGGCGCGGGCCTTGCCGATGGCCTCGGGGGCGGCGGGCACGGCCTCGGGGCCGATGTAGACGACCCCGTCCAGGTCCAGGAGCATCGCGTCGTGGAGTTCGTCGAGCGGGCGGTCGGCTGCCTGGAGGGACATGGAGGTCGGTCCGTCTTCTGTGCGGTGGGAGTGGTCGCCTCCAGGCTAGGCCATGGCCTTCGTCCCGTTTCCCGTGGTCCGGGCTCCTCGTGGACGGGGCCCTTCCTCCCGGTGCGGTCCGCGGTGTCCCCCGGTGGTCCCGTTTCCGGACGGGGCGGTGTGGCCCTGCCCGCACGTGTCTCAGCGTGGGCGGTGTTCGCTCAGCCAGGAGGTGGCGAAACCCACCGCCTCGGCCAGGGGGAACAGGCGTGCTGTCGCGGCGCCCACGGGGCCGGTCGTCACGATTCCGGTCTCCTCCAGGGCCGTGCCCAGGGCGGGGAAGTCGTCGGCGTTCAGGTCCACGTCGGTGACGGTGACCCATTCCCGGCGGCCGGTCTCGGTGCCGATCGCGCAGGAGGTTTCGGCGCGGCGTGGGTTCGGGATCCGGTGTTCGGCCAGGTGGAAGGCGGTGCAGGAGTCGTATCCCACGCCCAGGAGCAGGATGTGGGCCCGCTTCTGTTCCAGACGGGCCAGGGGGGAGCGCTCTCCCAGAGCGGAACCGAGCGGGTGGGGGTGCATGAGGTGTTCGGCGTCGGGTCCCAGGGCGGCGAAGGAGGTCTGGGGGTGGGGGCTGCGTACGGCGCCGGAGCGGGTGCGCACGGCCTCGGAGATACGGCCCATGTGGGAGCCGGGTGTGTGGAGCGGGTCGAAGGCGGGGGTGTGTTCCCGAATCGTGGGCCACCATGAGGCGGGCACCGGGGGCGCGCCCCATCCGGAGGGGTCGGTGTTGTCCGAGGTCTGGGTGGGCACGACCAGGGTTCCGTCGGGCCCGAGGGCGTCGGTCAGCGCCTGGACCACGGCCTGCTCGGATCCGCATACCCACCCCAGGGAGCGGAGGGAGGAGTGGACCAGGAGGGTCAGGCCGGGTCGGACGCCCAGCCGGGCGAGGTCTCGGGCCAGGCTCGCGCGGGTTCTGGGACCCTCGGGGTCCGTGCCGGGGTCGGCTGTGGACACGGCGTCGCTCCTGTTCGGGTGGGGTGGATGTTCAGACTGGCAGAGGCGATGGTCTCGGCGCCGGCGAATATCGAGGGGAGGGCCGGTGGAGAGGCCGCCCCGCCGGTCGGCGAGGCGGGTTCCGGGGCGGGTCAGTCCAGGGTCCGCATGACCAGGCCGGTGCGTGGTTTGGGGCCGAAGGAGGTGGATTTGCGCGGGGTCAGCTCGCCCTGGTCGGTGAGGGCGTAGATCTGGTCGATCCGCATCGGGGGGACGATGACGGCGGTGCCTCGGGTGGCGCGGGCCAGTTCCACGGCCTCGTGCGGGTCGTCGTGCACCATGCGGACCCGCCTCTCCGGGTAACGCCACAGCGGGAGCAGTACCTCGTGCAGGGCGGCGGTGGCCAGGTGTCGCCAGGCGGTGGAATGCCCGGGAGAGGCCTGCTCCAAGGTGGTCTCGTCGAACCCGTGGACCATGTGGGTCTCCCCTTCGGGGGAGGCCAGTAGGAGTGCGGGCGCCTTGGTGCGGTTCGGGATGGCGGGGTCCGGTGCCGGGACGGGTTCGACCAGGGCGACGGTGCGGGCGGCGGCCAGGGCTCGTTCGGTGTCCAGACCGGGAAGGACACGGTGGATCGAGCCGAGTCGGGGCGGGTGGGTGTCGCTGTCCACCAGCAGGGCCAGCCCGTACCCCCAGTCGGCCTCCTCGTGTGCGGAGCGCAGGCGCCGGTAGGCGGCGTAGCGGTGGTGTCCGTCGGCGATGAGGGCGGAGCGTGCGGCCAGGTCGTCGGAGACACGGCGGTGGAGTTCGGGGTCGGTGATCGCCCAGAGCCGGTGGTGGGCGCCGTCGGCGGTGCGGGTGGAGATCAGAGGGCGTTCCCGTGGGGGGATCGTCTCGGTGATGGTCGTGGCGGCCCCGCCGCCGCCTCGGTAGATGAGGAAGATGGGTTCGAGGTTGGTGCGGGTCTCGTCCATGAGGAGGAAGCGGTCGCGGACCGGGGGTTCGGCCACGTTCTCGTGCGGGCGGACGGGGCTCGGGTCGGTGTCGTCGTCGGGGAGGCGCAGGGCGCCGATGAGTCCGCGTTGGGTCTCGCCGTTCGGGGTGACCTGTTCGTACACGTACAGGGCGGGTTCGGGGTCTCGGACGAGTCGGCCGTCGGAGATCCAGCCGTGGAGTCGTTCGGCGGCGCCCCGGTAGCGGTGGGCGGTGGTGTCCTCGCCGGCGGTGTGCCGGGACAGGGCGTAGGGGAGGGTGACCCTCGCCGCGTTGTAGGGGTCGGAGCGTTGGAGTTCGCGGGCCTCGCGGGCGTCGGGGATGTCGTAGGGCGGCGCGAGGAGGCGGGAGAGGTCGAAATCGCCGTCGATGAAGCGATCGACGTCGGGGGCCGCGTAGCGCAGTCCCCGGAAGGGGGCCAGGTCAAGAGGTCGGCGTGGCATCCCAGAAAGGTACCCTCCCGCGGGCGGCGGTCGTGGGCGGTCGTGGGCGGTCGTGGGCGGTCGGGGGAGAAGGGGGCGCGGTCCCGGTCGCTCGGGGCCCTCCCGCTCGGGGAGGGCGGGTGTGCCTCTGCTCACGTGGGCGGTGGTGGTGTTCTCGGCCCGGGCGCGTCCTTCACAGGAGGCGGCGCATGCGTAGGAGGTCGCCGACGCTGGCGTTGACCTTGAGACGTCGGCTGACCAGGGCCTTGGCCGGGTCCAGGCGGTCCTCGGCCAGGGCCACGAGGTCGTCGCCGGAGACGGTCACCTTGACCTGGGCGGGGCCGCCGGGGGAGGTGAGCGGGCGGTGGACGATGTCGGTGAGTCCGTCGACGGTCAGGCGCATGTCGAAGGCGGTTCCCAGGTCGGGGACGATCACGCTGATGGTGCGTTCGCGTATGTGCTCGCGGCGTTCGGCCTCGGGGCGGGCGAGGATACGCTCGTTCGTTCGGGCGATGCCGTCCAGACACGCGTCGATGCTGCTCATAGGCTCATGATGCCCTATATGGGGATGGTTCCGCCGTTGTTCCGGGTGGAGAGGGCGGAGGGCGGGTCGGTCGGTTCGCGTGTCATGGGAGCGCCGGGCCCGGTAGCGTTGGTGTCGATCCCCGGAGCACGAGGCCTCTCCCTCCTGCCTTCGTTCCCTTTCCTTTTCTCCTTCGGCCCCATCAAGGAGTACGTCATCATGGTCGTCGACGCGGTACGCACCTATCTCGATGCCGCCAATGGCCTCACCGAACTCTCCCGCAAGCAGGCGGTCGCGGCCGCCAAGTCCCTGCTGAAGGCGAACGGTTCGGTCTCGCCGCAGGTCGCGGAGGCCGATGGTCCGCCTCCGCGTCTGGGGCAGAACATCCAGGCTCTGGCCGGTGAGTTGATCGAGACCAGTCAGGCCAACCGGGCGGCCATCGCCGATCTGGTGCGGGCCGAGGTGGAGAGCGCCCTGGAGCGGATGGACATGGTGCCGCGCTCGGAGTACGAGCGTGTGGTGCGCCGGGTCGCGGAGTTGGAGCGCAGGATGGCGGCCCGTCAGCCGGTGGAGCGGGTCGCGGCCTCGCGCGGGGAGACCTCCTCGACGTCGCCGGCCCCGGTCGAGGGTGAGGAGGACCGGCGGGAGCCCGTGCCGGCGCCGGAGGCTTCGGTGGCGGCCGACTCCGAGGCGGCCGCGTCGACGGTCGGTTCCGAGCCGGTGGAGGAGACGGCGCCCTCTTCCTCAGAGCCCGCGGTCGAGGGGTCCTCGGCCGGGGAGGAGCGTTCCGAGGGTTCCGACGAGGGGTCGGAGGAGGCCGCGGAGAGCGAGGCCTCCGACGCTTCGAAGGGGGCCTCGGCCACCCGCGCCAAGAGCCGGGCGGGCAACGCCAAGACCGCCAGGGCCAAGACGGCTCCCAAGCGCGGGGCCAAGGGCAAGGGCGGCAAGAAGTAGTTCGGGTAGGGTCCCTCCGAGTGTGGTGGGACGACGGTCGTGAGAGGGCGTCCGGTCGTGGACGTGGAAGGGGAGGCGTGCCTCGATGAGTACCGAGGAGGAGGCCGAGGCCTTGGCGGAGCGTACGCTCGGCGCCACGCGGGAGCGTTTGGCGGAGTTGGACGCGCTGCCCACCCACGAGCACGTCGCGGTCTTCGACGCCCTCCAGCAGGAACTGTCCGGTGTCCTGGGAGCTCTCGGGCAGGGCTCCCAAGGCGCGCGATAACGCCCGGTACCCTAGGTGACCATGGCAAAACGTAGTCGGCTCGACGCGGAACTGGTCCGCCGCGGTCACGCACGCTCCCGAGGCCACGCGGCCGAGATCATCGAGAACGGTTTCGTCCGTGTGGCGGGGATGGTCGCCTCCAAGGCCGCCACCCAGGTCGGGACCGACCAACCCATCGTGGTGCGCACGCCCTCCGACGAACCGCCCTACGTCTCACGTGGCGCGCACAAGCTGATCGGTGCCCTGGACGCCTTCGAACTGTCGGTGGACGGTCGTCGGGCGTTGGACGCGGGCGCCTCCACCGGTGGGTTCACCGATGTGCTGTTGCGTCGTGGGGCGGCCCATGTGACGGCGGTCGACGTCGGTTACGGCCAGTTGGCGTGGGCATTGCGCAGTAATGAGCGGGTCAAGGTCATGGAGCGGGTCAACGTCCGTGAGTTGACCCCCGAGCAGATCGACGAGCCCCGTCCCGATCTGGTGGTGGGCGATCTTTCGTTCATCTCGCTGAAGTTGGTGCTGGGGCCGTTGCGCGACTGCGTCGATCCCGGTGCGGACTTCGTGATGATGGTCAAGCCCCAGTTCGAGGTGGGGCGGGATCGTGTGGGCGCGGGCGGTGTGGTGCGCGAGCCGGCGTTGCGCGCCGAGGCGGTGACGGACGTGGCCGCGCACGCGCTCACGTTGGGTCTGGGCGTGGTCGACGTGGCGGCGAGTCCGTTGCCGGGGCCTTCGGGGAACGTCGAGTACTTCCTGTGGATGAGGGCCGGGGCCGACCCGTTGGATCCGGCCCGGTTGGAGCGCGCGATCGAGGAGGGGCCGTCCTGAGGGGGCGTGGCCGCTCGTCGTAGGAGTCCGGTAACGTGACCCGGCCGGGTCCGCACGAGGCATCCGGTCTGCACCAGACCCCCTGTCGGGGCGTGAACGTGAGGGGACGGCGATGACCGGCGGACGCAGTGTTCTCCTGCTGGCGCACACCGGGAGGCCGGCGGCCGTGCGCAGCGCGCGGTTGGTCCATGAGCGGCTCAGCGGGGCCGGGTTGACGGTCCGGATGCTCGAGGACGAGGTCCGGGAGTTGGCCGCCGTGGGTTGTGAGCTGTCCCCGGTGGAGGCGGTGGCTCCGGAGGTGGCCGCCCACGGGGTGGAGCTGGTCATGGTCCTGGGCGGGGACGGCACCCTGTTGCGCGCCGCGGAGCTGGCCCGCCCCGCGGGGGCGCCGCTGTTGGGGGTCAATCTCGGGCACGTGGGTTTCCTGGCGGAGGCCGAGCGTGAGGACCTGGGGGCCACGGTGCGCAGTGTGGTCAACCGCGACTACGTCGTGGAGGAGCGGATGACCCTGGACGTGGCGGTCTTCAACGGGGGCCGTGGCGATGGGGATCCGCCGGTGCGGTCCTGGGCGTTGAACGAGGCCACGGTGGAGAAGGCCGATTCCCGCCGTATGTTGGAGATGGTCCTGGAGGTGGACGGTCGTCCCCTGTCCAGCTGGGGCTGTGACGGTGTGGTGTGCGCCACCCCCACGGGGTCCACGGCGCACGCGTTCTCCGCGGGCGGTCCTGTGGTGTGGCCGGACGTGGAGGCCCTCATGGTCGTACCGATCAGCGCGCACGCCCTGTTCGCCCGTCCCCTGGTGGTGGGGCCGGAGGCGACGGTGGCGTTGGAGGTGCTTCCGGACACCACGCCGGGCGTGCTCTGGTGTGATGGACGGCGTATGGTCGAATTGCCCGTGGGGGCACGAATCGAGATCACCCGTGCCGATACGCCGGTCCGTCTGGCCAGGCTGCATCGCGCCCCGTTCACCGACCGGTTGGTGGCCAAGTTCGGCCTCCCGGTCGCCGGCTGGCGGGGTCGGGTCGAGCACGAACGCTGAGTGCCGGCGTAGGCACACGCACAGGGCGTCAACTATTCAGGAGAGGGATCGGTGCTCGAAGAAGTCCGCATCCAAGGCCTCGGTGTCATCGACGACGCCGTGTTGGAGCTGTCACCGGGTCTGACCGTGGTCACCGGTGAGACCGGCGCGGGTAAGACCATGGTCGTCACCGGGCTGGGGTTGCTCTTCGGTGGGCGGGCCGATCCGCAGCGGGTGCGGCCCGGCGCCGGTCGCGCGGTGGTCGAGGGCCGGTTGACCGTTCCCGAGGGCGGTCGGGTGGCCACCCGGGTCCTGGAGGCCGGTGGCGACATCGACGACGACGTTCTCATCCTCAACCGTACGGTGTCGGCGGAGGGCCGTTCGCGGGCGACGTTGGGCGGGCGTTCGGCGCCGGTGAGTCTGTTGGCGTATCTGGCCGACGACCTGGTGGCGGTGCACGGTCAGTCCGATCAGCAGCGGTTGCTGCGGGCCGAGCGGCAGCGGTCCTCGTTGGACCGTTTCGCCGGGGACGACCTGGTCAAGGTCCTGAAGCGCTATTCGGTGGCCTACCGGCGGCACCGGGAGGTGGCGGCGGAGCTGGAGGAGTTGGTGGAGCGGGCGCGTGAGCGCGCGCAGGAGGCCGATCTGCTCCGGTTCGGGGTGGAGGAGATCACCGCGGCCGAGCCGGTGCCGGGTGAGGACGCCGAGTTGTCGGCGGAGGAGACGAGGCTGGCGCACGCCGATGGGCTGCGGGTGGCCTCGACCACCGCGCACGAGGCGCTCACGGGCGATCCGGCCGCGGCCGACGTGCAGGCCGACGTGGTGGGGCTCTTGTCGGCGGCCCGGCAGGCGGTGGCCTCGGTCAGTGAGCACGATGAGGATCTGGCCTCGATCGGGAGCCGGTTGGACGAGGCGTCCTACATCATCACCGACGCGGCCACCGAGTTGGCCTCCTATGCCGAGTCGGTGGAGGCCGATCCGGCCCGGCTGGCGGTGGTGCAGGAGCGTCGTGCCCTGTTGACGCAGTTGGCGCGCAAGTACGGCGAGACCACCGACGAGATGTTGGCGTGGGCGGAGAACGCCTCCGCGCGGTTGTCGGAGCTGGACGGCGACGACGAGCGGATCGAGGAGTTGCGGGCCGAGGTCGAGGAGTTGGCGGCCGATATGGCCGAGGCGGCCGGTGAGCTCACCGAGATCCGTGAGGCCGCGGCCGAGCGTTTCGGGGAGGCGGTCACCGAGGAGTTGACCGCGTTGGCGATGCCGCACGCCCGGGTGAGCGTGCGGATCACCACGGGGGAGGAGTTCGGCCCGCACGGTCGTGACGAGGTGGAGCTGTTGTTGGCCCCGCATCCGGGGTCGGCTCCGTTGCCGTTGCACAAGGGTGCCTCCGGTGGTGAGCTCTCGCGGGTGATGTTGGCGATCGAGGTCGTGTTCGCGGGCGCGGATCCGGTGCCCACGTTCGTGTTCGACGAGGTGGACGCCGGGGTGGGCGGTAAGGCGGCGGTGGAGATCGGGCGGCGTCTGGCTCGGTTGGCCCGTCGTGCCCAGGTCATCGTGGTCACGCACCTGCCGCAGGTGGCGGCGTTCGCGGACGCCCATCTGGTGGTGGAGAAGTCCACGGAGGGGCTGGTCACCGAGAGCGGTGTGGTCCGTCTGGATCGGGACGGTCGGGTGCGCGAGTTGTCCCGGATGCTGGCCGGTCTGGAGGATTCGGAGCTGGGTCGGGCCCATGCCGAGGAGCTGTTGGGCAACGCCGACCCGGATCGGGCGTATCCGAGGGCTTGAGGGGGTGTCGCCGGTGTCCTGAGCGGACACCGGCGACGTTTTGCCCCGAAAACGCCGATCGGCCGACTGTTGTAACTCTACGTGAGTGAGTTCTGACAGTATGCCAGCGATGAAGGTATCGGATGCGCTCAGCGCGACAGTCATGCGATTCCGACGCTCTCGGGCGGAGACCTCCACCGGGCTGGTCGCTCCCGTCCGCTCGGACCGTCGTACCAAGAACCTGACCAAGCGGCTGCGCCCCGGCGACATCGCCGTGATCGACCACGTCGACCTCGACCGTGTCAGCGCCGAGGCGCTGGTCGGTTGCGGGGTCGGCGCCGTGCTCAACGTCGCCCCCAGCATCAGCGGCCGCTACCCCAACCAGGGGCCGGAGTTGATCGTGGGCGCGGGGATCCCCCTGCTGGACGACGTCGATCCCGAGGTCTTCACCCGTGTGCGCGACGGGGAACGGTTGCGTCTGGAGGGCGACACCCTCTATCGGGGCGAGGAGGTCGTCGCCCGAGGCGTCCTCCAGGACCGGGAGACGGTGGAGGAGGCCATGCACCGGGCCCGTGCCGGTCTGGCGACCCAGTTGGAGGCCTTCGCCGCCAACACCATGGCCTACCTGCAACGCGAGCGCGATCTTCTGTTGGACGGGATCGGGATCCCGGCGATCGGTACCGCGATGGAGGGAAGACACGTCCTCATCGTGGTCCGCGGCTACCACTATCGCGAGGACATCGCGGCGCTCAGACCCTACATACGCGAGTTCCGCCCGGTCATCATCGGTGTGGACGGCGGAGCCGACGCGGTGATCGAGGCCGGATACCGGCCCGACATCATCGTCGGCGACTTCGACTCGGTCTCGGACCGTTCCCTGAGCAGCGGCGCCGAACTCGTGGTGCACGCCTATCGGGACGGTCGGGCGCCCGGACTGCAACGGCTGCGGGACCTGGGGCACGACGCCGTGGTCTTCCCCGCGACCGGCACCAGCGAGGACGTGGCGATGATGCTCGCCGACGGGGCGGGGGCGAGCATCATCGTGGCGGTGGGCACCCACGCCACGATGGAGGAGTTCCTCGACAAGGGCCGCGCCGGGATGGCCAGCACCTTCCTCACCCGGCTCAGGGTCGGCGGCAAGCTCGTCGACGCCAAGGGCGTGAGCCGTCTGTACCGTTCCCGCATCTCTCCGTGGGCACTGCTGGGCCTGGTGGCCGCGTGCCTTCTGACCATCGTGGTCGCCGCCTACTGCTCACCGGCCGGCCAGGTCTACCTCACCTTTCTCGCGGCGCGCTGGGACGCGTTCGTGTACTCGCTGACGGGGCTGTTCACGTGATCGACTTCCGTTACCACCTGGTGTCCATCGTCGCCGTGTTCCTGGCGCTCACCGTCGGGCTGGTCCTGGGCACCACGATGCTCCAGGACCCGCTGCTCAACACGCTCCAGTCCGAGACCGCCGACCTGCGCGGGCAGAGCGAGGAGCTCAGGGCCGAGCGCGACAGCGCCGATCGGCTCAACGAGGGGGCCGA
Source organism: Nocardiopsis alba DSM 43377 (assembly GCF_000341225.1). Taxonomy (GTDB): domain Bacteria; phylum Actinomycetota; class Actinomycetes; order Streptosporangiales; family Streptosporangiaceae; genus Nocardiopsis; species Nocardiopsis alba. The sequence goes on along the minus strand of NZ_ANAC01000016.1, from coordinate 20,466 downwards.
CCGTCTGGCCGACGCCGTCGGCGACGACGTGTTGGAGGATCGGCTGCGCGACGTCGGCCTGGTCGTGATCGGCGCTCCCGGGGCGGACGAGGACATGGTGGCCTCTTTGGAGGAACGGGCGGAGGCGGCGGGGGCCGACGTCCAAGGGCGGGTGTCCCTGGAGGACGCCTTCGTCGACGACGGTGGCGCCACGTTCGTCGACGAGCTCGCCCTCCAGGTGTCCCTGACCCCCGAGGACCTGACCGGCGGCCCCTACGACAAGGCGGGGGTCGAGCTGGGTCGGGCGTTGGCCGTCGGGCTCGACGAGGAGACGGAGACCCCCGAGGCCCCTGAGGAGGGGGCGAGCGAGGGCCCCCGCGAAGAGGACGTCGAGGAGAGCGCCCGCCCTTCCGACGAGGACGATTCCAAGGGCGCCGAGGCCGTCCTGGCCGCCTTCGAGGAGGGCGGCCTGATCAGCGTGCGGGGGAACCCGGCCCGGTCCGCCGACGCCCTGCTGGTGGTCGCCCCGGCCGGGGCTCCGGAAGGGGAGAGCGAGGCGGCCAACACCCTCCTGACCGGGTTCACCACGGCGTTGAGCGAGACCGTGGGCCCCACGGTCCTGGCCGGGGGCACCGAGGCCGCCGGTGAGGGCGGTCTGATCGCCCGTGCCCTGGCGGAGGAGGCCCCCTACAGCACGGTGGACGTGGCCGGTCGACCCACCGGTGACGTGGTCACGGTGCTGGCCCTGGCCGGGGCCCTGGAGGGGACCCGGGGGGCCTACGGCATCGGCGAGGGCGTCTCGGGTTTCCTGCCCGAACCGTTGCCCGGACCGATCGCGAGCGAGGACCCCGAGGCCCCCGAGGCCGACGCCTCCTCGGGCGAACAGGACGAGGCCCGTCGCTCCGCCTCCGGAGAGGAGGAGTGACCGTCGTGTTCGACCGGATCCCGACCCTGGCCGCCCGAGGGCTGACCGGGGTCGTCCTGGGCGGGCTGGCCGCCCGCTCCACCTACCGTCTGATCACCCGGGGGCCCGGACGTTCCGAGGCCTGGCGGCGGACCAACTTCCGGGGGAGGACCGTCACCCTCAAGGAGGGGCCGGCCCTGGCCTCCGGTGTGTGCGCGGCCTCCGCGCTGGCCCCGGGGGTGTCCCCGCGGGTGCGCGCGGCCTCGATCGTGGCCGCCGCGGGCGCGGCCGGGTTCGGCGCCTACGATGATCTGGCCGGATCGGACCGGGCCAAGGGGCTGCGCGGCCATCTGGGCGCGTTGCGTCGCGGCGAGGTCACGACCGGGGCGGTGAAGATGGCGGGGATCGGGGCGACCGGGATCGTGGCCGCCGCCCTGCTGCGTCGGGGTCCGTTGGACACCTTGATGGACGGGGCCCTGATCGCGGCGGGCGCCAATCTGATCAACCTGTTCGATCTGCGTCCCGGCCGCGCGGTGAAGTTCGCGCTGCTCACGGCGGCACCGGCTCTGGTCACCCCGGCCGCGCCCCTGGTGGGCCCGGTGTTGGGCGCCTCGGCGGCGCTGTTGCCCGATGAGTTGGCCGAGCGTTCCATGTTGGGCGACGCCGGGGCCAACGCCCTGGGCGCGGCCCTGGGTGTGGCCGCGGTGGCCCAGGCCTCGCGCCCGGTCCGGGCGGCACTGCTGGGCGGGGTGGTCGGTCTGACCCTGGCCAGCGAGGTCACCAGTTTCTCCCGGGTGATCGAGCGGGTGCCGGCGCTGCGCCGTCTGGACCGCTGGGGGAGGAACGCTCCGGAGGTGACGGGTGGGCGGGGTACGTGAGGACCGGCCGGTTCGTGACGGCGAGGTGACCCGGGGGGTCGCCGCCGCGGCCGCGCTCATCGCCGTGGTCACGGTGGGGGCGCGGCTGGCCGGTTTCGGCCGTACCGTCGTCTTCTCCCAGACCGTCGGCGACACCTGTCTGGGCACGGCCTACGTGACCGCCAACCAACTGCCGGCGGTGTTGTTCGAGATCGTCATCGGCGGGGCCCTGACCGCCATGGTCGTGCCGGTGCTGGCCGCCGCGGTCCGCAACGGCGACAGGGACCAGGTCCGCCACACCACGTCCGCGCTGATCACCTGGGTACTGCTGCTCTCCCTGCCGTTGGCGGCGCTGCTCGCCCTGGCCTCGGTGCCGGCGATGGCGCTGATGTTGGGCGGGGCGGGCGGCTGCGACCACGCCGCTCTGCTCTCCCTGGCCTCCCGGATGCTGATGGTGTTCGCGCCCCAGGTGGTCTTCTACGGGCTGGCCGCCGTGCTGTACGGGGTGTTGCAGGCGCACCGCAGGTTCCTGGGGCCGGCGTTGGCCCCGTTGGTGTCCAGTCTGGTGGTCATCGCCGCCTACCTGGCCTTCGTGCCCCTGGGGGAGGGGCACCGTCGGGATCCGGCGGGGCTGCCGCTTCCGGCGGAGCTCGTCCTGTCGTTGGGCACCACGTTGGGCGTGGTGGCGCTGTTCGTCACGGCCCTGGTGCCGGCCCGGGGGCTGGGGTTGCGGCCGCGGCCGTGTCTGACCTTCCCGCCCGGTGTGGGGGCCAGGGTGCGGGCCCTGGCGATGGCCTCCCTGTTGCCCCTGGTGGCCATGCAGGTGTCGCTGCTGGTGGCGGTGGCGCTGGCCAACTGGGGCGGAGGCGCCGGGGCCGCGGTGCTCTACAGCTACGCGTGGGCACTGTTCACACTGCCCTACGGGGTGATCGCGGTGCCCATCGCCACCAGCGCCTTCACCGAATTGACGGTGGCCCACGCCGAGGACGACCGGGAGGGGTTCGCCCGGCTGGTGTCGGCCTCGGCCAAGGCCGCGGTGGTGATCACCGCCGCCGCGGGCACCGCTCTGGCCGGCGCGGCCGGCCCCGTGGCGTCGGTGTTCGCCCAGGTCGATCCCCTGCCGTTGGAGCGGGCCCTGCTCGCCTACGCGCCGGGTGTCGTGGGGTTCGCGCTGGTGGCCCTGCTCGGTCGTGCCCTGTACGCCTCCCACCACGGTCGTCGAGCCGCCGCCGCGCAGGTCGTGGGCTGGGTCGTGGTGATGGTGTGCGCGGTCGCGCTGGTCTCGGCGTCGCCGACGGGGTGGGCGATCGCGGGCCTGGGGGCGGGTACCGCCATCGGGCTGAGTCTGGCGGCGGCCCTGCTGTGCGTCGGGGTGGTCCGCGCGCACGGACGTGCCTGTCTGGTGGGGCTGCCCCGCTCCCTGGCCGCCGCGGTACTGGGCGGGGGCGCCGGTACGGCGGTGGGCCGGTTCGTGGCCGAGATCGCTCCGCAGGGGGGCACCGGTGCCGCGGTGGTCGCGGCGATGGGCGCCGGATGCGCGGCGCTGGTGGTCTTCGGTTCGGTCGCGGCCCTGGTGGACCGCACCGCCGTGCGAGCGGTGGCCGATCGGGCCCGGAACGTACTCGAACGTAGGAGGGGGACGCGGTGAACGACCGGATCGCATTGGTGATCGGGAGCAGTACCGGAGGTGTGGGTCGCCACGTGCGCTCGCTGGGGGAGGGGCTGCGTCGGCGGGGTCACCGGGTGGCGGTGGTCGGGCCGCCCGAGGCCGATCGGGAGTTCGGTTTCTCCGAGGCGGGCATGCGGTTCTCGGAGGTGCGGATCGGCCCGTCGCCGTCGTGGAACGATCCGCGGGCGGTGGTGCGGCTGCGGGCCCTGTTGGGCGGAGCCGACGTGGTGCACGCGCACGGTATGCGGGCGGGGGCGTTGTGCGCCCTGGCCGGAGCGCGCCCGTTGGTGGTCACCGCGCACAACGCCCCGCCCTCGGTCTCGGGGCCGCTGTCGGCGGCCTTCCCCGTGCTGGAGCGGATCGTGGCGGCCAGGGCCGATCTGGTGACGGGGGTCTCCGGCGACCTGGTGCGCCGGCTGCGCGCGGCGGGCGCCGCGGACGCCCGACCGGCGGTGGTGGCGGCTCCGGACACGGGCGGCACGATCAAGGGGCGGGAGGAGACGCGTCGGGATCTGGCGGTGACCCCGGAACGCCCTCTGTTGTTGACCGTGGCGCGTTTGGCCGAGCAGAAGGGGCTGGACGTGCTCTTGGAGGCGGCGCCCGCGATCGCCGACCGCGCGCCCGAGCCGGTGGTGGCGATCGCCGGGGACGGTCCTCTGTGGGGGAGGCTGCACGACACCGCCGCCGAGATGGACGCGGACGTGCGCATGCTCGGGAGTCGGAGCGACGTGGCCGACCTGCTGGCGGCCGCGGACCTGTTCTGTCTGCCCTCGCGCTGGGAGGGGCCCTCGTTGGTGATCATGGAGGCGTTGCGCGCCGGGCTTCCGGTGGTGGCGACCCGGGTCGGTGGGATCCCGGACCTGTACGAGGGCACGGTGGAGATGGTGCCGCCGGGGGACGCCGGGGCGTTCGCCGCGGCGGTGGGGCGTGTGCTGGACGATCCCGAGTACGCGGCCGATCTGCGGGCGCGCTCACGCGAGGCGGCCCGGAACCTGCCGGACGAGGAGGACGCGGTGGAGGCCGCGTGCGCTCTGTACAAGGCGGTGACGCGGGGGTGAGCCCCGGTCGCCTTCGGACGGGGCGGTGGCCGGCGGAACGGTCTGGTGAATGTGTCCCCGGGGTGGCCCCGGTACCACCGGGCCGGCGATTTTCCTTACCGATCTTTTGATGGCATGCTGATCTTCGGCTCGTGTGGCGTACCCTGGTCGGGTGCGCTTCATGCGCCTGCTTCACCACGTGAGGGGAGTATCCCTGTCGCGGCGGCGCCGTCATCACGGAGTACAAGGGCGTGCTCCCGGTTCCGTCGGTCCACACCGTTCCGGTGTGGGCGGGAGAGACCTCCGGTTCGTTATCGTGCGCGCACAACGCTCGCGCGCACCGACCGGAGGAGAATCCGTCCGTGAACGTTCCCCTGTGGGTCTGGGCTGCCACGATCGCGGCCATGATCCTGATCCTGACGCTGGATCTGATCATCGTCGACCACCCCTGGAGCAAGACCAAGGGTCCCAAGGAATTCGGGATCAAGCAGGCCGCCTGGTGGGCCGTCTTCTACATCGGTATCGCCGTGGTGTTCGGCCTCGGTCTCATGTACTTCGGCGGGGCGACCTCGGGCGCGGAGTACTTCGCCGGGTTCGTCACCGAGAAGAGCCTGAGCATCGACAACCTCTTCGTCTTCTATCTGTTGATGACGGCGTTCGCGGTGCCGAAGAAGTACCAGCACGAGGTGCTGCTGGTCGGCATCGTCCTGGCGATCATCATGCGCGGCGTCTTCATCGTCCTGGGCGCCCAGGTCATCAACGCCTGGAGCGAGGTCTTCTACCTCTTCGGCGTCTTCCTCATCTACACCGGCTACAAGATCGTCCGTGACCACGTGAAGGGCGACGAGGAGGAGAAGGACTTCACCCAGACCCCCGCGGTCCGTCTGGTGAAGCGCTTCTGGCCGGTCACCGACGACTACCACGGCGCCAAGCTCACGGTGAAGCTCGACGGCCGTCGTCACGTCACCCCGATGCTGCTGGTGATCGTCGCGATCGGCGTCATCGACCTGGTCTTCGCCGTCGACTCCATCCCGGCGATCTTCGGTCTGACCCAGGACGCCTACATCGTCTTCACCGCCAACGCCTTCGCCCTGATGGGTCTGCGCCAGCTCTACTTCCTGCTGGCCGGACTGATGGACCGTCTGGCCTACATCAGCTGGGGCCTGTCGGCGATCATGGTGTTCATCGGTGTGAAGATGATCCTGCACGCGCTGCACGAGAACGGCGTCCACGTCATCGACATCGGCATCGGCACCTCGCTGACCGTCATCATCGGCATCATGACCATCACCGTCGTCGGCAGCCTGATCAAGTCCCGCTCGGACTCGAAGAAGAAGGCCGAGAGCGAGGCGATCGAGGGTTCCTGACCCCGGCCGGATCCGGCCGGATCCGATCGAGGAGATCGAGCCGAACCTCGTCGTTTCGAACGGCTGTTCGTCTATAGTGGTGGTGTTCTGACGCCGGAGCGTCATGGGCACCACCACTCTCTTCTGGTGGAAGAAACCGTCATGGGCGATCGTTGGTCTTGTCGGACGGGGTAGGGATCTCCTCCTCCCCGCTTCCCCTCAGCGGCCCGGCCCCGAGGCCGAGGCGGCCCTGATGGGTCCGCGACCGCCGTACCGCGAAGCCGCACGGGTCAACCGACGTCACGCGACGTGGTTGGACGTCCGGTGCGTCACAGCCGAAGGATGTCTCACTCGATGGTCGAACAACTGGTGGTGCGTGGAGCACGGGAGCACAACCTCAAGGACGTGTCCCTGGATCTGCCACGCGACTCCATGATCGTGTTCACCGGGCTGTCCGGATCGGGCAAGTCCTCGCTCGCCTTCGACACGATCTTCGCCGAGGGCCAGCGCCGCTACGTCGAGTCCCTCTCGGCGTACGCCCGCCAGTTCCTCGGTCAGATGGACAAACCCGACGTCGACTTCATCGAGGGCCTCTCGCCCGCGGTCTCCATCGATCAGAAGTCGACCAGCCGCAACCCGCGTTCCACGGTCGGGACCATCACCGAGGTCTACGACTACCTGCGCCTGCTCTGGGCCAGGGTGGGCGTGCCGCACTGCCCCGAGTGCCACCGCGAGATCGCCCGGCAGAGCCCGCAGCAGATCGTCGACCGGGTCATGGAGATGACCGAGGGCACCCGTTTCCAGGTGCTGGCCCCCGTCGTGCGCGGCCGCAAGGGCGAGTACGTCGAACTCTTCAAGGAACTCCAGTCCAAGGGCTACACCCGCGCGGTGGTCGACGGCGAGGCGGTGCGGCTGGACGAGGCGCCCAAGCTGGGCCGCTACGACAAGCACGACATCGCGGTGGTCGTGGATCGGCTCAGCGTCAAGCCCGGCTCCCCGGGCCGGCTCACCGACTCGATCGAGACGGCGCTGAAGCTGGCCGGCGGCACGATCGTGCTGGACTTCGTCGACCTGGACGCCGAGGACCCCGAGCGCGAGAAGGTCTTCTCCGAGCACCTGTACTGCCCCTACGACGACCTCTCCTTCGAACAACTCGAACCGCGCTCCTTCTCCTTCAACGCCCCCTACGGCGCCTGCCCCGACTGCTCCGGTCTGGGCACCCGCATGGAGGTCGACGCCGACCTGCTGGTCCCCGACCCGGAGAAGACCCTGGCCGAAGGGGCGATCTCGCCCTGGTCGGGCGGGCCCAACAGCGGCTACTGGGAGCGGATCCTCACGGCGTTGGGCGAGGCGATCGGCTTCGACCTGGACACCCCCTGGGAGCGTCTGCCCCGCAAGGCGCGCAAGGCCATCCTGGAGGGGCACGGCACCCAGGTGCACGTCAGCTACCGCAACCGGTACGGGCGCAGCCGCTCCTACTACACCGAGTTCGAGGGGGTCGTTCCCTGGGTGCGGCGCCGCCACTCCGAGGTGGAGAGCGACCACACGCGCGAGCGCCTCGAGGGCTACATGCGCACGGTGCCCTGCCCCACCTGTGAGGGGACCCGGCTCAAGCCGGTGGTGCTGGCCGTGACCGTGGGCGGTCGCTCGATCGCCGACGTCGCGTCGATGTCGCTGCGGGACAGCGCCGCCTTCCTCGCCGACCTGACGCTCTCCGACCGGGACATGGTCATCGCCTCCCAGGTGCTCAAGGAGATCAACGCCCGGCTGGGGTTCCTGCTGGACGTGGGTCTGGACTACCTGAGCCTGGCGCGTTCGTCCGGTTCGCTCTCGGGCGGCGAGGCCCAGCGCATCCGGTTGGCCACCCAGATCGGTTCGGGGCTGGTGGGCGTCCTCTACGTGCTGGACGAGCCCTCCATCGGGCTGCACCAGCGCGACAACGCCCGCCTGTTGGAGACGCTCCAGCGGCTGCGCGACATCGGTAACACGCTCATCGTGGTCGAACACGACGAGGACACCATCCGCGCCGCCGACTGGGTCGTGGACATCGGCCCCGGCGCGGGCGAGCACGGCGGCCACGTCGTGGTCTCGGGCATCGTCGACGAGCTGCTCACCTCGACCGACTCGCTGACCGGCGACTATCTGTCGGGGCGGCGCGCCATCGAGCTGCCCAAGCTGAGGCGGCCGGTCACCAAGGGCCATGAACTGGTGGTCCGAGGGGCGCGGGAGAACAACCTGGACGGGATCGACGTGACCTTCCCGCTCGGGGTGTTCACCGCGGTCACCGGTGTGTCCGGTTCGGGTAAGTCCACCCTGGTCAACGAGATCCTGTACAAGGCCCTGGCCAAGGAGCTCAACGGCGCCCGCGACGTGCCCGGTCGGCATCTGCGGGTCAACGGCACCGGCAAGGTCGACAAGGTGGTGCACGTCGATCAGAGCCCGATCGGTCGTACCCCGCGTTCCAACCCGGCCACCTACTCCGGGGTCTTCGACCACGTGCGCAAGCTGTTCGCGCAGACCACCGACGCCAAGACCCGCGGCTACCAGCCGGGACGGTTCTCCTTCAACGTCAAGGGCGGCCGTTGCGAGGCCTGCGCGGGCGACGGCACGCTCAAGATCGAGATGCAGTTCCTGCCCGACGTGTACGTGCCCTGCGAGGTCTGCCACGGAGCCCGGTACAACCGGGAGACCCTTCAGGTGAAGTACAAGGGCAAGAACATCTCCGAGGTGTTGGACATGCCCATCTCCGAGGCCCTGGAGTTCTTCGAGCCGATCAACGCGATCCGCCGCCACCTCCAGACGCTCAGCGACGTGGGGTTGGGCTACGTGCGGTTGGGGCAGCCGGCCACGACCCTGTCGGGCGGTGAGGCCCAGCGGGTCAAGCTCGCCGCGGAGCTTCAGCGCCGTTCCACCGGGCGCACCGTGTACGTGCTGGACGAGCCGACCACGGGTCTGCACTTCGAGGACATCCGCAAGCTGTTGGGCGTGCTCGACCGGCTGACCGAGAGCGGCAACACGGTGATCGTCATCGAGCACAACCTCGACGTCATCAAGACCGCCGACCACGTCATCGACATGGGCCCCGAGGGCGGTTCCGGCGGTGGCATGGTCGTGGCCCAGGGGACCCCGGAGGAGGTCGCCGCGGTCGCGGAGTCCTACACCGGTCGTTTCCTCGCCAAGATGCTCTGACCCTCCCTTCGGTCCGTTCGGGGCCCGCGTCGCCCTCCGGTGACGCGGGCCCCGCTCCGTACCCGGCCGCCCTGTCACGTGAGGGGCGGGATCGGGCACTCCGGGCGGGCTACTACAGTTCGTAGTGGACTGTCAGGCGCAGGTGAGGAGCGTTCGGTCGTGGCCGGAAAGAGGACATGCGGGTGCGGGGTGAGCAGGCGGCGTCTGCTCGGTACGGCGGGCGCGGCGGCGGCCGTCACCGCTGTGAGCGCCTGTGGCGAACCTCCGGACCCCCAGGAGATACGCCGCGGTCACGTGATCGGTCAGGTCGACGAGGTGCCCGAGGGCGGCGGGGCGGTCTTCAGTCAGAGCAAGCTGGTGGTCACCCAGCCCGAGAAGGGCGAGTACAAGGCGTTCAGCGCCTCCTGCACCCACGGTGGATGCACCGTGCAGGAGGTGGAGGACGAGGTGATCCGCTGCCTGTGCCACGGAAGCGAGTTCGACATCACCTCGGGCGAGCCGGTCACCGGGCCGGCCCAGGAGCCGTTGGAGCCCTTCACGGTCACCATCGATGGTGGGGACATCATCCTCGACTGACACGGTCGGTGGACGTCGACGCGAAGCGGCCCTGTCGAGTCGGACTCGACGGGGCCGCTTCGTACGTCGGGGAGGGGGTCAGACCTCCTCGGGGTCGCCCGAACGCGCGTCGCCCGCGTCGTCGTGGGCCAGGGCGGAGGCCGCGACGCTGCGGCGGAAGGCCGAGGTGGGGAAACGCGAGGCGTAGGAGGAGTCCTCCTCGCCGCCGACGAACTCGGTGCGCTTGCGCGGCAGGGACTCCGGGTAGTGGGTGGTCAGCCAGGTGATGAGATGTTCGCGGATCTCACAGGCGATGTTCCACTGGGCTCCGGTGTCGGCGGCGGTGGCGACCACGCGCACCATCACCTCGCCGCTCTCGCTGATGTCCACGACCTGGCAGGACCAGCTGCGCCCGTCCCAGTGGTCGCTGGAGGTGATCAGACGGCCGGCCTCCTCGCGGAGTTCGGCGATGGGCACCTCCCAGTCGAGGGGGAGCTGCACCTTGGCGGTGATGTTGGTGCCCGACTTCGTCCAGTTCTCGAAGCTGGTCGTGGTGAAGTTGGCGACCGGGACCACCAGGCGGCGCTCGTCCCAGATCTTGATGGTGACGTTGACCAGGCTGAGCTCCTCGACCCGGCCCCACTCGCCCTCGACCACGACCACGTCGCCGATGCGGAGGGCGTCGCTGAAGGCGAGCTGGAGTCCGGCGAACAGGTTGCCCAGGGTCGACTGGGCGGCGACACCGGCGACGATACCGATGATGCCCGCAGAGGCCAGGAGTCCGGCGCCCAGCGCCTTCACCGCGTCGAAGGTGAACAGGATGGCGGCGATCGCCAGGACGACGATGATGGAGGTGATGACCCGGCGCAGCAGACGGACCTGGGTCTGGAGGCGGCGTGCCCGGCGGTCGGCGTCGCCGTTGCTCGCGGACAGGCGCTGGAGCACCATGTCGGTGGCGGCGTAGGCGAGGCTGATGCCCAGGGCGGTCAGCGTGCCGATCATCAGGATCTGCATCGCGTGCTGGATGGTCTGGTAGGTGCTCCAGCCGACGTCGCCCACGCTGGGCAGCGCCAGGTTGGCGCCCACCACGGCCGCGGCGGTGTAGGCGGTCACCGCGGATCGCGAGACCACGTATCGCGCCATCGGCCAGATCTTGCCCAACTTGTGGTTGAGCAGCCAGTGCAACGCGAAGACCAGGGCCATGGAGAGCGCGATGGCGATGCCGATCGCGATCCAGTGCTCGACGGTCACGATGTGGAGCCCCCTTGTCGTTCGTCTGTTCGTCGGGTGCGGGCCCGGGTGTCGGGCCGAGAGGAGGGAGGGATCCCCGCCTCGGGGAGGGTGGGTGTCGCGGGTGTCGCGGTCCACGTGCCGGAGTGGGCGAACGTGGCCATCAAGGTCTCCTCCTTGATGCTGAAAAGGCCCAATGAAAGAGGTTTTCGAGTCCTTTGGGACGAGAACGCGGTCTTTCCGGGTCGAGGTCCCTTACGTCGGGAAGTCCGTCGGTATCCGCCCAACCTAGACTATGTGGATACCCAATCGTGACGTTTGCGGGAAGGATCACCCGGAAGTGAGACGCGGCACTGTGTCGTTCGCGCCGACGAGTGGCCGTCTGTCGCCGTGACACATCAGAATGGGGGCATGGCTGCGACTCCTCACCTACGACCCGCGCCCGGATCGATCCCCACCGAGCCCGGCGTCTACCGGTTCCGCGACGCGTCCGGCCAGGTCATCTACGTGGGCAAGGCCAAGAACCTGAGGTCGCGGCTGTCCTCCTACTTCCGTGACTTCGCGGGCCTGCATCCGCGTACCCAGCAGATGGTCTCCACCGCCGACGACGTGGACTGGACGATCGTCGGCACCGAGGTCGAGGCCCTCCAGCTCGAGTACTCGTGGATCAAGCAGTACAATCCGCGCTTCAACGTCAAGTATCGCGATGACAAGAGCTACCCCTACCTCGCGGTGACGCTCAACGAGGAGTTCCCGCGCGTTCAGGTGATGCGGGGCGCCAAGCGCAAGGGCGTCCGTTACTTCGGCCCCTATTCGCACGCCTGGGCCATCCGGGAGACCGTCGACCTGCTGTTGCGGGTCTTTCCGGTGCGCACCTGCTCGGCCGGGGTCTTCCGCGGGGCGCGCAACAGTGGTCGCCCCTGCCTGCTCGGTTACATCGGCAAGTGCGTGGCCCCCTGCGTGGGCCGTGCCTCACCGGAGGAGCACCGGGACCTGGTGGAGGACTTCTGTGCCTTCCTGGCCGGTGACACCGGGCGGTTCCTGAAGGAGCTCGAAGGGCGGATGAGGGAGGCGGCCGGCGAGCAGGAGTACGAGCGGGCCGCGCGTCTGCGCGACGACATCGAGGCCCTGCGCGCCGCTCTGGAGAAGCAGGCCGTGGTCCTGCCCGACTCCACCGACTGCGACGTCATCGCCATGGCCGACGACCCCTTGGAGGCGGCGGTCCAGATCTTCCACGTGCGCGGCGGACGGATCCGGGGGCGACGCGGTTACGTGGTCGACCGGGTGAGCGACGCCGATACGGGCGAGTTGATGCAGACCTTCCTGCGCCAGATCTACGGGGCGTTGGACGGGGAGGAGGAGACCGAGGGCACGGGCACCTCCGTGCCGCGCGAGGTCCTGGTCTCCCATGAGCCCTCCGATCGGGAGGCGGTCGCCGTCTGGTTGTCGGAGCATCGGGGATCGACGGTCGACCTGCGGGTGCCGCGGCGTGGGGACAAGAAGTCCCTGATGGAGACGGTCGATCGCAACGCGCGTGAGGCGCTGGCCCGGCACAAGACGCACCGCGCGGGCGATCTGAGCACGCGGAGCCGGGCCCTCAACGAGATCCAGGAGGCCCTGGATCTGCCGGAGGCGCCGCTGCGCATCGAATGCTTCGACATCTCCAACCTCCAGGGCGAGCACGTGGTCGCCTCCATGGTGGTCTTCGAGGACGGGCTGGCCCGCAAGTCCGAGTACCGCCGCTTCTCGGTCCGCGGCAGCGGCGAGGGCGGCTCGGAACAGCACGACGTGGCGGCCATGTACGAGGTGGTCTCCCGGCGTTTCCGCCGCTACCTGGAGGAGAGCTCTCGCTCGGGCGAGGTCGCCAGGATGGGCGGCCCCGACGACCAGGGGGCCGGCACCGGGGGAGAGGAACCGACCCCCGGTAAGTTCGCCTATCCGCCCAACCTGGTGGTGGTGGACGGCGCCCTTCCCCAGGCCAGGGCGGCGCGACGCGCCCTGGACGAGTTGGGGATCGAGGACGTGGCCGTGTGCGGGCTGGCCAAACGTCTGGAAGAGGTATGGCTGCCCGACGACGAGGATCCGGTGATCCTTCCCCGCAACGGGGAGGGGCTCTATCTTCTGCAACGGGTGCGTGACGAGGCCCACCGCTTCGCCATCCGCTATCACCGGCAGAAACGTGCCAAGGCGCTCACCGGCAGCAGCCTGGACGAGCTCGCGGGGCTCGGTCCGGCGCGGCGGAGCGCCCTCATCAAGGAGTTCGGTTCCGTGAAGCGTTTGGCCTCGGCGAGTGTCGAGGAGATCGCGGCCGTGCCCGGTATCGGCCCCAAGCTGGCCGAGGCCGTGCACGAGCACCTCTCCGGTGGCCCCACCGGAGCCGGTGACGAGGGTTCAGGGGCGACGAGAGACCGGAAGACGGACGGGGGAGGAGACACATGACGGTCGAACTGGGTGGGGAACTGCCACCCGAGGTGGTCATCGTCACCGGCATGTCCGGTGCGGGACGGAGCACGGCGGCCAGGGCCCTGGAGGACCTGGACTGGTTCGTGGTGGACAACCTGCCGCCGGGGCTGCTGCCCACGATGATCGAACTGGCGGGCCGTACCCACGGGGCGGTGCCCCGGGTGGCGGTGGTGGTGGACGTGCGTTCGCTGGCCTTCACCGAGGACCTGCTGTCCACGGTGGAGGGGCTGCGCAAGCGCGACATCGTCGCGCGCGTCCTCTACCTGGAGGCCTCCGACGAGGCCCTGGTCCGTCGGTTCGAGGGGGTGCGCCGCCCCCACCCGCTCCAGGGCGACGGGCGGCTCACCGACGGCATCTCGCTGGAGCGGGAGACGCTGCGGGCGGTCCGGGGCGAGGCCGACCTGGTCATCGACACCTCCCAGCTCAACGTGCACCAGCTCAAGGCCCGGGTGATCGGGTTCTTCGGTGAGAGCGACGAGGTGCGCACCCGCGCCAACGTGGTGTCCTTCGGTTTCAAGCACGGTCTGCCGGTCGACGCGGATCTGGTCCTGGACTGTCGTTTCCTGCCCAACCCCCACTGGGTGCCCGAGCTCAGGCCGATGAACGGGCGCGACGAGCCGGTGCGCGACTACGTGCTCTCCCAGGACGGCGCCAAGGAGATGCTGGAGTCCTACGTCGACGTCCTCAAGCTGATCATCGCCGGCTATCAGCGTGAGGGGAAGCACTACATGACGTTCGCGGTGGGCTGCACGGGGGGCAAGCACCGCAGCGTGGCGATGGCGGAGCAGTTCGGCGAGCGGTTGCGGGGTCTGGGGGTGGACGTGCACGTGGTCCACCGGGACGTCGGAAGGGAGTGATCCACGCCCGCCCGGTGTGGTGAACCGAATCGCCAAGAGTGGCGTCTTCACTTACATTGGCCCGATCGCCATCGGCCCCGGCCCGGGAGGGCCCGGGTCCGACGGGGCACGGTGGCGGGTCGATCGTTCGTACGCCGTCGAGTGACGGTAGGGGCCGGAGTGTCCGAGGGACCACGGGACGAGGGGGCAGGCCGAAGGCATGGCGAAGAGCACCGCGCCGGACGGGCCGGACGGGGACGACGACTCGCGGCCACCACGGGTGGTCGCGCTGGGGGGCGGGCACGGCCTGTACGCCTCGTTGTCGGCGCTGCGCAGGGTGACCACGGACGTCACCGCGATCGTGACCGTCGCCGACGACGGCGGATCCAGCGGGCGGCTGCGCAGGGAGTTGGGGGTGCTGCCACCGGGTGATCTGCGGATGGCCTTGGCGGCGTTGTGCGGGGACGACGAATGGGGGCACACCTGGACCCAGGTGCTCCAGCACCGTTTCCGTTCGGAGGGCGAGCTGCACGGCCACGCCGTCGGGAACCTGCTGATCGTGGCCCTGTGGGAGCTTTTGGGCGATTCGGTGGCGGGGCTGGACTGGGTGGGGCAGTTGTTGGGCGCCCACGGTCGGGTCCTGCCGATGTCCTCGGCCCCGCTGGAGATCTCCGCCGAGGTGGAGGGGGTGGACCCCGAGCGTCCGCACGAGCTCACCACGGTGCGCGGCCAGGTGGCCTGCGCGAGCACCAGTGGTCGGGTGCGATCCATCTCCCTGCTTCCGGAGGAGCCGCCGGCCAGTCCGCAGGCGGTCAAGGCGGTACGCGAGGCGGACTGGGTGGTCTTCGGGCCCGGTTCGTGGTTCACCAGTGTGCTGCCGCACCTGCTGGTGCCGGATCTGGCGCACGCCCTGGTCACCACCCGGGCCAAGAGGCTGGTGGCCCTGAACCTGTCGCCCCAGAAGGGCGAGACCGACGACTTCCGGCCCGAGACCTACCTGGAGGTGCTGCGCGAGCACGCCCCCAAGCTGGGGGTGGACGTCGTGCTGGCCGACACCGGGACGGTGGAGGACCCGCTGCCGTTGGAGGCGGTGGTGGGCGAGCTCGGAGGGCGTCTGGAGCTGGCCGAGCTGAGCATGGGGGACGGTGGCCCCCGGCACGATCCGGACCTGTTCGCCACGGCTCTGGAGCGAATCCTGGTGGATTGACGGGTTCGTTGTGACGGTCCCCGGGGAAAGGGGGCCGCATGGCCGAACAGCACCGCGTTCACCTGGAACGCGTCTACGACGAGATCCACGCCGAAGAACATCCCGACCGGGAGGGGGAGGCCCCTCCCGGTCCGCGTTTCCTCGTTGACCGGCTCTGGCCGCGCGGGGTGCGCAAGAGCACCTTGGAAGAGGTCCGGTGGGTCAAGGACGTGGCCCCCGACCCGGAGCTGCGCTCCTGGTTCGGACACGACCCGGACCGTTTCGCGGAGTTCGCCGAGCGGTATCGCACCGAACTCGAACAGCGGCCCGAGGCGCTCGAACCGATCCTGGAGGCCGCCCGTCGGGGTCCGGTGACCCTGCTCTACGCGGCCAAGGACACCAGACACAACCACGCGGTGGTCCTCCGGGACCACCTGGAGTCGCTGTTGGCCCCCTGAAAGTCGGGGGGAGCAATTGACCGCACACCGACACGAAGGCCGACACGCCGCCTGTGAGCAGGGACAGCGGATCGGCAACACGCCGTCCAGGGGTCGGCGGGAAGGCCCGCGTCACGTAGTCTGCGACGAGAAAGCCGCCCGGTCCTCGGGGGTCCGGACGGCGGTACCGGTGTCGGTGTACGACACCAGGGTTCCTGGCAGCTCAAGGGGAGGATCGCAGCGATGGCGATGACCGGCGTGGTGAAGGACGAGTTGAGCCGGCTGGCGATCCTCAAGCCATGCTGCCGTAAGGCGGAGGTGTCCACCATCCTCCGCTTCACCGGGGGCCTTCACCTGGTGGGCGGTCGGATCGTGATCGAGGCCGAGCTCGACACGGGCGCGGCCGCGCGACGCCTGCGCAAGGACATCTCGGAGGTCTTCGGCCACGAGTCCGAGGTGGTCGTGCTCTCCCCGAGCGGTCTGCGCAAGGGCAACAGGTACGTGGTCCGGGTGATCAAGGACGGCGAGTCCCTGGCCCGGCAGACGGGTCTGGTCGACAACAACGGTCGTCCGGTGCGCGGTCTGCCCCGGCACGTGGTGGCGGGCGGGGCCTGCGACTCGGAGTCGGCCTGGCGCGGTGCCTTCATCGCGCACGGTTCGTTGACCGAGCCGGGACGCTCGATGTCGCTGGAGGTCACCTGCCCGGGGCCGGAGGCGGCGTTGGCGCTGGTGGGGGCGGCTCGTCGGCTCAAGGTGCACGCCAAGGCCCGTGAGGTGCGGGGCGTGGACCGGGTGGTCGTCCGTGACGGTGACTCCATCGGCGCTCTGTTGACCCTGTTGGGCGCCCACCAGAGTGTTCTGGCCTGGGAGGAGCGGCGGATGCGCCGTGAGGTGCGCGCGACCGCCAACCGTCTGGCCAACTTCGACGACGCCAACCTGCGTCGTAGCGCGCGTGCCGCCGTCGCGGCCGGAGCGCGGGTGGAGCGGGCGTTGGAGATCCTGGGGGAGGAGGCGCCCGATCACCTGGTGGCCGCGGGACGGCTGCGTCTGGCGCACAAGCAGGCCTCGCTGGAGGAGCTGGGCCAGCTCTCGGTGCCGCCGCTGACCAAGGACGCCATCGCCGGTCGTATCCGCAGGTTGTTGGCCATGGCCGACAAGCGGGCGAGCGACCTGGGCATCGAGGGAACAGAGGCGAACCTCACTCCGGACATGCTCGTCCCCTGACCCGGTGTCGGGGCCGGTCGGAGCACGAACGGCCCCGAACGCGCGATCGGCGATCGTGTGCACCTTTGTTAACTGGGAAAACTCAGGGATAACTTCCGAAAATGGTATAGACCTCTCCGCTTCACGGTGTCAGGATGGGTGCGACTCCACGAGGAGTGGAAGGGCTGTCCGCCGAGGGGGGCGAACGGGTTCCCGCCGGCACTCCGATAGGCTCTTTGTGAACACCTGTTACACGTTCACGCTGTTCAACGTGGTCGACCCGGACCGTACCGGTCGGGGTCCCGAGCGCGGGCGTACGGGTGAAACTGCTGTGCGATATATGAGGAGATTGGTTCCGTGACCATCCGTGTAGGCGTCAACGGCTTCGGTCGGATCGGCCGCAATTTCTGGCGCGCGGTCGCCGCCGGCGACAGCGACATCGAAATCGTCGCGGTCAACGACCTCACCGACACCAAGACGCTCGCGCACCTGCTCAAGTACGACACCGTGCTCGGCACCCTCCAGGGCGAGGTCGAGGTCGGCGACGACTTCATCCGCGTCGGCGACAAGAACATCAAGGTCCTCGCCCAGCGCGACCCGGCCCAGCTGCCCTGGGGCGAGCTGAACGTCGACGTCGTCGTCGAGTCCACCGGCATCTTCACCAAGGCCGAGGACGCCAAGAAGCACATCGAGGCCGGCGCCAAGAAGGTCATCATCTCCGCCCCCGCCAAGGGCGAGGACATCACCATCGTGATGGGCGTCAACGACGACAAGTACGACGCCGCCTCGCACGACGTCATCTCCAACGCCTCCTGCACCACCAACTGCGTGGCGCCCATGGCGAAGGTCCTCAAGGACGCCTTCGGCATCCAGCAGGGCTTCATGACCACGGTGCACGCGTACACCAACGACCAGGTCATCCTGGACTTCCCGCACAAGGACCTGCGTCGCGCCCGCGCCGCCGCGCAGAACATCATCCCCACCAGCACCGGTGCCGCCAAGGCCACCGCCCTGGTGATCCCGGAGCTCGCCGGCAAGCTGGACGGCATGGCCATGCGCGTCCCGGTTCCGGACGGCTCCGCCACCGACCTGGTCGTCACCCTGGACCGTGAGGTCACCAAGGACGAGGTCAACGACGCGTTCAAGGCCGCGGCCGAAGGCCCGCTCAAGAACGTGCTCGTCTACACCGAGGACGAGATCGTCTCCTCCGACATCGTCGGCACCTCGCCCTCGTGCACCTTCGACGCCAAGATGACGATGGTCTCCGGCAACACCGTCAAGATCCTCGGCTGGTACGACAACGAGTGGGGCTACTCCAACCGCCTGGTCGACCTGGCCAAGCTGGTCGGCGCCGGCCTGTAACCACGGGTCCCCACGACTCGTGGCCGCACACGCGTGACCCGGCACCCCTTCCGCCCCGCGCGGTGGGGGTGCCGTCGCGTCCACGCCCGCCCGGCCCACCGTCCGGGAGCTTCAGACCCCACCAACCCCAACGAGGAGACCAGCATGCGGACGATCGACGACCTCGACGTCTCCGGAAAGCGCGTGTTCGTCCGGGCCGACCTGAACGTGCCCCTGGACGGTGACCGCATCACCGACGACGGGCGCATCCGCGCGGCCCTGCCGACCATCGACAAGCTGCGCGAACGCGGTGCCCGCGTCATCGTGGCCGCCCACCTGGGTCGCCCCAAGGGCGCCCCGGACCCCCGCTTCTCCCTGCGCCCCGTCGCCGCCCGTCTGGGCGAGCTGCTCGGCACCGAGGTCGCCTTCGCCACCGACACCGCCGGAGACTCCGCCCTGGAGACCTCCGCCGCGCTGAAGGACGGCCAGGTCGCCCTGCTGGAGAACGTGCGCTTCGAGCCCGGCGAGACCAGCAAGGACGACGCCGAGCGCGGTGAACTCGCCGACCGCTTCGCCCGCCTCGCCGACCTGTACGTCGGTGACGCCTTCGGCGCCGTGCACCGCAAGCACGCCAGCGTCTACGACCTTCCGGCCCGTCTGCCGCACGCCGTCGGCGGTCTGGTGCTGACCGAGGTCGAGGTGCTCAAGAAGCTCACCAGTGACCCGCAGCGCCCCTACGCCGTGGTCCTGGGCGGCTCCAAGGTCTCCGACAAGCTCGGCGTCATCGACAACCTCCTGGGGACCGCCGACCGTCTGCTCATCGGCGGCGGCATGGTGTTCACCTTCCTCAAGGCGCAGGGCTACGAGGTCGGTTCCAGCCTTCTGGAGGCCGACCAGCTCGACACCGTCCGCGGCTACCTGGAGCGGGCCGAGCGCGAGGGCGTGGAGATCGTCTTGCCGGTGGACGTCGTGGCCGCCGAGAAGTTCTCGGCCGACGCCCCCCACGCCGCCGTCGACGTCGACTCCATCCCGGCCGACCGGATGGGGCTGGACATCGGCCCCAAGAGCCGGCACCTGTTCGCCGAGAAGCTCGCCGACACCAAGACCGTCTTCTGGAACGGCCCCATGGGCGTGTTCGAGATGGAACCCTACGCGGGGGGCACCCGGGCCCTGGCCCAGGCGCTCATCGACTCCGACGCCTTCACCGTCGTCGGTGGTGGCGACTCGGCCGCGGCCGTGCGCGCCCTGGGCTTCGACGAGGCGGCCTTCGGTCACATCTCGACCGGTGGCGGCGCCAGCCTGGAGTACCTGGAGGGCAAGGCCCTTCCGGGCATCGACGCCCTCGCCTGACGTCATCCCCGTCGGGCCGGTACGGGGTCCCGGCCCGACGGGTACGACCCCCGCCCCGTGAACAAGAGAAGACTTTCGAGGAAGGGACGACGATGGCCAAGCGCATGCCGCTCATCGCGGGCAACTGGAAGATGAACAACAACCACCTCGAGGCGATCGCGCTGGTCCAGAAGCTGGCCTTCGCCCTGAACGACAAGGACTACGACAACGCCGAGGTCGTCGTCCTGCCCCCGTTCACCGACATCCGCAGCGTGCAGACGCTGGTGGACGGGGACAAGCTGCGCATCGGTTTCGGTGCCCAGGACATCTCCGCCCAGGACAAGGGCGCCTACACCGGTGAGATCTCCGGTGCGATGCTGGCCAAGCTGGAGTGCTCCTACGTCCTGGTCGGCCACTCCGAGCGTCGTGAATACCACAATGAGGACGACGCCTTGGTCAACGCCAAGGTCAAGGCCGCCTACAAGAACGGGATCGTCCCGATCCTGTGCGTGGGCGAGGGCCTGGAGGTCCGCAAGGCCGGTGCCCAGGTCGAGCACGTCCTGGCCCAGCTCGACGGCGCTCTGAAGGAGATCACCGCCGAGCAGGCGGAGAAGATCGTCGTGGCCTACGAGCCCGTGTGGGCCATCGGTACCGGTGAGGTCGCCACCCCCGAGGACGCCCAGGAGGTCTGCGCGGCGATCCGTGCCCGTCTGGCCGAGCTGTACTCGCCCGAGGTCGCCGACGCGGTGCGCGTCCTCTACGGCGGCTCCGTCAAGGGCGACAACGCCCCCGGCATCATGGCCAAGGCCGACGTGGACGGCGCCCTGGTGGGCGGTGCCTGCCTGAAGGCGGACGAGTTCGCCAAGGTGATCCGCTTCCGCGAGAACGGCTGACCGAACGTCTCG
>NZ_ANAC01000015.1 GCF_000341225.1 Nocardiopsis alba DSM 43377 | reverse complement strand
TCTCGTCTCCCCCGCCTCGTCACGCTCCGATGTCCAAGCGTGACGGGGCGGGTGTCCGACAGGTGCGTCGTTCGGGCTAGACTTCGCTGAGGGGATGGCCGTGCCTCGCGGTTTCTCCTCCCGTGTCGACGCCGGCGCGGTAAAATCCGATAACGTCCCCGGTCTCCTCCTTCCGTGGCCCGTTCCCGGACGGCACCCCCATGTCGTTGTCGGTGCGGGTGGGGAAAGGGGGCCGAGGAGTCCATCCCCCCGCTGCGGGGTCGAGCTACGGGTGAGCGTGTGATCCTCGGTCTGTCCATCTTCGTGATGCTTCTCAGTGTGCTGCTGGTCCTCCTCGTGCTGATGCACAAGGGCAAGGGCGGTGGTCTCTCCGACATGTTCGGCGGGGGTGTCACCTCCTCGCTCGGCGGGTCTTCCGTTGTCGAGCGCAACCTCGACCGGATGACCATCGGTGTCGGGGTCGTGTGGATCGTGACGATCGTCGTTCTCGGCCTGCTGATCAACCGCGGGTAGCGCGCCACCGGCCGCGCCGGCCCCTCGTTCTAGTCAAGCTCGCCCGAGTCGCCGGTGAGCGAGTTCGCCGAAGGAGTTTTTCGTGGGTAGTGGCAGTGCCATCCGTGGCAGCCGAGTCGGAGCCGGCCCTATGGGCGAGGCGGAGCGGGGCGAGGCCGCTCCGCGGATCCGGGTTCCGTTCTACTGTGCGAACTTGCACGAGGTCGTCCCCAGCTTCGCCAGCGAGGCCGCCGTCCCCGACGAGTGGGACTGCCCGCGTTGCGGTTTCCCCGCGGGCAAGGACAAGGCCAACCCGCCCTCGCCGCCGCGCACCGAGCCCTACAAGACGCACCTGGCGTACGTGAAGGAGCGTCGTAGCGAGGAGGAGGGCAAGCTCATCCTGGACGAGGCCCTCGCCAAGCTGCGCGCCGACCGCGCCGCGGTGGAGGCCCACATGAAAGCCTCCCAGAACTGATCCTCGCGATCACCGTGTTCCGTTCGGGGTCCGCCTTCGGGGGCGGGCCCCGACGTGTGTCCGGGGATCGGGCGCGTATACGAGTCGGGTATCGATTTTCTCATTCCGGGGACCGGTGTGGTTGGTGGGGCCTACGATGACCGACACACCCCCGAAGTCCCCTTCCTGAGGAGTTGGTGTCGATGTCAACGTGCCCCACCGGCGGAGACCACGACTGGATCCTCGGCGACGATCGCAAGTTCCAGTGCGCCAAGTGCGGCGCTCAGAGCGCGAGGCGATTCTGAGGGACCTCGCCCGGCTGGGCGGTCCCCCTCTCCTCCGGTTCGTTCTTGGCCTTGGCCCGCCAGGTCACCGGTTCCCCCAGGCTCTCGGCCACCCCCTTCGCCCACCGTTCCAACGGCGCGAACCTGTCCTCGCCCTCCTCGTGGAGCATGGTCAGGCCCCGATAGACCACCCCGTCCTGGACCAGGACCTCCCCGTTCACCAGGAGGGCCGTCTCGTACTCACGTGTGCCGCGTCTCATGGCAGGACTGTAGCGTCCGACGCCGTCGGACACCGACGGTTCGGTCGGACCGCCCGTTCCCGTGAGAAGGCCGACGGAACGGGGTGTGCCGGCGCACCGAGCACACCGAAGGCTTGAAAGAATGGGGGTATGGCTTCCCCCGAACCCTCGGACGTCCCCCCTGACGAACGGGGCGTCCCCTCGGATCTGACCCGGCCACCGGCGAGCGTCTCCCACCTGCGCCGCTATGTCAGCCTGCGCGGGCCCAACGCCCGTATGTGGATGACCGCCGCCTACTTCTCCGCGTCCCTCACCCTCGGATTCCTGCTGGTCGTCGGCTCGATGCTGTGGCACGTGACGCGTGAGGAGGCCACGGTGGGCTCGGTGTCCCTCTGGGCCATCGCCGGCCTGGTCATGTTCTTCCTCGGCCCGGGGAGCAACGTGTTCCTCGTGCGCGGTCTGCCCCAGCGGATCACCAGTCAGGGCATCAGCGCCGACAGCGACGGCGTCACCCTCCTCCAGGAACGCAAGTGGTGGTTCCCCGGAGAGGGCACCTTCGTCTCCTGGGAGGAGATCCGCCGGATCCGCGAGGTGCACATCGGCGGTCGCCGGGTCCTGTACTTCATCGAATTCGCGTTGGACACCCACCGCACCGACCCGGAGCTTCCCGGGTGGGCCGAGAGCGCCGAGACCCTGGATCTGGAGGCCGACCCCGAGGCGGCCACGCAGTTCTACGTGCAGGTGCCCAAGGACCGCAAGGAGCACATCCTGCGGATGGTGGAGCGCACCGCGCCCCTGCCCTCCATCGTCGAGCGCAGCGCGCCCCTACGGTGACACGCGTCCGCTCATCCGCCGGGTGAGCTCCCCGGCCGCGTCGCGCACCCGCGCGGCCAGGGCCCCCGGGGTGACCGGCCGCGCGCTCGGCACGGTGAGACTGATCGCCGCCACCGGGGTGCCGTTGTGGTCGGAGGCGGCCGCGGCCACGGACAGGTAGCCGTCGGTGACCTGTCCGTCCTCCATCGACCACCCCTGGCGGCCCTCGTCGGCCAGTATCGAACGCAGTTCTCCGGGGGTGCGCGGCCCCTTCCCGGTGCGATCGGTGAAGGCGTCGGCCCCCGGATACAGCGCGCGCACCTGTGCCCGCGGCAGCCGGGCCAGCATCGCCCGTCCCGAGGCGGTCAGGTGGGCGGGCAGTCGTACCCCCACCCCGGTGATCAGGGTGGGCGCGTGGGGCGGCTGTTCCTTGAGCAGGTACAGGGTGTCGGAGCCGTGCAGGACGCCCAGGTGGGCGGTGGCCCCGGTCGTCTCGGTGAGCTGGTGCAGCAGGGGGCGGGCCAGCCGTTCGATCCCGTCGTGGCGCAGGTAGGCCGAGCCGATCTCGAACGCGGCCACGCCCAGGCCCCACCGGCGTTCCTCCGGAAGGTGGGTCACGAACCCCTCCTCGGCCATGGCCTCCAGCAGTTGGTAGACGCTGGAGCGAGGCAGGCCCATCCCCGAGGCGATCGCCGAGGCGGACATCGGCCCGGGCCGCGCGGCCAGGAAACGCAGCAGCCGTAGAGCCCGTGTGGCCGCCGGAACATGACTCATGCCCCGATGGTCTCATGAACCTGAATTGCTTCATTATGGCGCTAGAATGCTTGTGATTTGGCGCCTTTTGTTTCCCCGATTGGGGTGAATTGTTGTTACCATGGCGCCATGGCTGCTATTCAGATCAAGGACGTGCCCGAAGAGGTCAGAGACATCCTGGCCGCGGAGGCCAAGAGGTCGGGCCGGTCGCTCCAGTCCTACCTGCTCGGTGTTCTGGAGAAGGAGGCACGGTTCGCTCGGAACAGGGAGATCGTGGAACAGACACCATTGCCCGGCGCCGATCTCAGCATGGAGGAGATCGTGGCCGCGGTGCGTGAGGCCCGAGGAGACGGCGTGACCCGGGCCGAGGACGGAGCCGCGTGATCGTCGTCGACACATCGGTCCTGATCGATCTCTATCTGGGGTCGCGAGATCACACGTCCACCCTGGCTCGCAGGGTGGTCGGAGCGGACAGTGAGTGGTACGCGCCGAGTCATCAGCCCTTGGAGCTTCTCAACTCTCTCCGAGGGCTGGTTCTCGGAGGGAAGGTCGCTCCGGGCGACGCCGAGTCCGCTCGTAAGCTCTATGGCCTACAGGCCATCACCCACGTCGATGTGGTGGGCTCCGTCGCGGACAGGGTGTGGGAGTTGCGGCACAACCTCACCGCGTACGACGCCGCCTACGTCGCGGTGGCCGAAGCCCTGGACTGCTCCCTGGTCACGGGCGACGTGCGTCTCGCGGCGGCCCCCGGCCTCAGATGTGAGGTTCGAGTGATCCGCTAGGTACACGGCGAGGTTGTCCGGGATTTCGGACGGAACCCGCGTGCCGGCACTTCCGAGGCGGTGGCCGAAGAGGTCGAATGGGGGTATGTCCACAGCAGTTTCTTCCGTCGCCGTCGGTGGAGCCCCGCTCACCCCGGCCCAGGTCCTGGCCGTCGCCCGTGACGGCGCCCACGTCGTCCTCGGTGAGGAGACCCGTAAGGCCGTCCACCACGGCCGGGAGCGGGTCGAGTCCCTGGCCCGGGCCGAGACCCCCACCTACGGGGTCAGCACCGGGTTCGGCGCCCTGGCCACCCGACACATCGCTCCCGATCTGCGCGCCCGTCTCCAGCGCTCCCTCATCCGCTCGCACGCGGCCGGGGCCGGCCCCGAGGTGGAGCGCGAAGTGGTGCGCGCCCTGATGCTGTTGCGTCTGCGCACGCTGGCCTCGGGCAACACCGGGGTCGAGCCGGTCACGGTCGAGACCCTGGCCGGGCTGCTCAACGCGGGGATCACCCCGATCGTCCACGAGTACGGCAGCCTGGGCTGCTCGGGCGACCTGGCGCCGCTGTCCCACGTGGCGCTGGCCCTGATGGGCGAGGGCGAGGTCCGCGACGCCTCCGGAACGCTCCGTCCCGCCGCCGAGGCGCTGGCCGAGGCCGGCATCGCCCCGGTGGAACTGGGCGCCAAGGAGGGCCTGGCCCTGATCAACGGCACCGACGGCATGCTCGGGATGCTGGCCATCGCCTGCATGGACCTGGAGCGGCTGCTCAAGGTCGCCGACATCACCGCCGCCATGAGCGTCGAGGCCCTCCTGGGCACCGACCGGGTCTTCGCCGCCGAACTCCAGGCGCTACGTCCCCATCCCGGGCAGGCCGCCTCCGCCGCCAACCTGCGCGCGCTGCTGGCCGACTCCCCGGTGGTCGCCTCCCACCGGGGCCCGGACTGCAACCGGGTCCAGGACGCCTACTCCCTGCGCTGCGCTCCGCAGGTCGCGGGCGCCGCCCGCGACACGCTCTCCCACGCACTGCTCGTGGCCGGGCGCGAACTGGACAGCGTCATCGACAACCCGGTCGTCCTCGACGACGGTCGGGTGGAGTCCAACGGCAACTTCCACGGGGCGCCGGTCGCCTACGTGCTGGACTTCCTGGCCGTGGCCGTGGCCGACGTGGCCTCCATCGCCGAACGGCGCACCGACCGCATGCTCGACGTGTCCCGCTCCCACGGGCTGCCGGCCTTCCTCGCCGACGACCCCGGTGTGGACTCCGGGCACATGATCGCCCAGTACACCCAGGCCGCGATCGTCTCCGAGCTCAAGCGGCTGGCCGTTCCCGCCAGCGTCGACTCCATCCCCAGCTCGGCGATGCAGGAGGACCACGTGTCCATGGGCTGGTCCGCCGCCCGCAAGCTGCGCCGCGCGGTGGACGGTCTGACCAACGTTCTGGCCGTGGAGCTGCTCACCGCGGCCCGAGCCCTGGACCTGCGCTCGCCGCTGGAGCCGGGGCCGGCCACCGGCGCCGTGGTGCGTCTGGTGCGGGAGAAGGTCGCCGGCCCGGGCCCCGACCGTTACCTGGCCCCCGAGATCGCGGCCGTGGCGGCCCTGGTCGCCGACGGCTCGGTCGTCGACACCGTCGAGTCCGTCACTCCGCTCGCCTGACCCCCCCGAAGGAGACACAGATGAGCAAGGCACGTACCGTCCGCGCCGCCCGCGGCACCACGCTGTCGGCCAAGGGCTGGCAGCAGGAGGCCGCCCTGCGGATGTTCCACAACAACCTCGACCCCGAGGTGGCCGAACATCCCGAGGACCTCGTGGTCTACGGCGGTACCGGCAAGGCCGCCCGCGACTGGCGCAGCTTCGACCGGATCACCGCCTCCCTGCGCGACCTGGAGGGCGACGAGACCCTCCTGGTGCAGTCCGGCCGTCCGGTGGGCATCATGCGCACCCACGAGTGGGCGCCCCGGGTGCTGATCGCCAACAGCAACCTGGTGGGCGACTGGGCGAACTGGCCCGAGTTCCGGCGTCTGGAGGCCGAGGGCCTCACCATGTACGGGCAGATGACCGCCGGTTCGTGGATCTACATCGGTACCCAGGGCATCCTTCAGGGGACCTACGAGACCTTCGCCGCCGTCGCGGCCAAGCGCTTCGGCGGCTCGCTGACCGGAACGATCACCCTCACCGCGGGGCTCGGCGGCATGGGCGGGGCCCAGCCGTTGGCCGTCACGATGAACGACGGCGTGGCGATCGTGGTCGAGTGCGACGGCAGCCGCATCGACCGCCGGATCGAGCACCGCTACCTGGACGTGCGCGCCGACGGTCTCGACGAGGCGCTCGAGTTGGCCGTGCGCGCCCGCGACGAGCGCCGACCGTTGTCCATCGGGGTGCTCGGCAACGCCGCCGAGGTCTTCCCCGAGCTGCTGTCCCGGGGCGCGCCGATCGACATCGTCACCGACCAGACCTCGGCCCACGACCCGCTGGCCTACCTGCCGCTCGGGGTTCCCTTCGGTGACTGGAAGGACCTGGCCGCCGCCAAGCCGGAGGAGTTCACCCTCCGGGCCCGCGAGTCCATGGCCGCGCACGTGGAGGCGATGGTCGGCTTCCAGGACGCCGGGTCCGAGGTCTTCGACTACGGCAACTCCATTCGGGACGAGGCGCGCGAGGGCGGCTTCACCCGGGCGTTCGACTTCCCCGGTTTCGTGCCCGCCTACATCAGACCGCTGTTCTGCGAGGGCAAGGGCCCCTTCCGCTGGGCCGCGCTCTCCGGCGACCCGGCCGACATCGCCCGCACCGACCAGGCCGTCCTCGACCTGTTCCCGGAGAACGAGCACCTGGCCCGTTGGATCCGCATGGCCCGGGAACGGGTCGCCTTCCAGGGGCTGCCCGCCCGAATCTGCTGGCTGGGTCAGGGCGAGCGGGCCGCCGCCGGACAGCGGTTCAACGAGCTGGTGGCCTCGGGGGAGATCTCCGCGCCGCTGGCGATCGGTCGCGACCACCTGGACACCGGTTCGGTGGCATCGCCCTACCGTGAGACCGAGGGCATGCGGGACGGTTCGGACGCCATCGCCGACTGGCCGCTGCTCAACGCCCTGGTCAACACCTCCTCCGGCGCCTCCTGGGTCTCCATCCACCATGGCGGCGGCGTGGGCATGGGCCGCTCCCTGCACGCCGGCCAGGTCAGCGTCGCCGACGGCACCGACCTGGCCGCCGCCAAGCTCGACCGGGTCCTGACCAACGACCCGGCCATGGGCGTCATCCGGCACGTCGACGCCGGCTACGAGAAGGCCGAGCGGGTCGCCGAGACCCACGGGATCCGCGTGCCGATGAGGGAGGGCGAGTGAGCTTCGACCGTCTCTGGGCGGATCTGCTCCCCATCGGACGCTCCACCGACGGCGGCGGCTACCACCGGTACAGCTGGACGGGGGCCGACACCGA
Organism: Nocardiopsis alba DSM 43377; assembly: GCF_000341225.1. Classification (GTDB taxonomy): domain Bacteria; phylum Actinomycetota; class Actinomycetes; order Streptosporangiales; family Streptosporangiaceae; genus Nocardiopsis; species Nocardiopsis alba. The sequence goes on along the minus strand of NZ_ANAC01000015.1, from coordinate 174,365 downwards.
TGCCCGCGCCTGGTTCACCGAGGCGGCCGCCGCCCGGGGTCTGGACGTGCGCACCGACCGCAACGGCAACCTGTGGGCCTGGTGGGGCGCCCCGGGGCCGGGGGCCGTGGCCACCGGCTCCCACCTGGACTCGGTCCCCGACGGGGGCGCCTTCGACGGACCCCTCGGGGTGGTATCGGCCCTGGCCGCCGTCGACGAGCTCCGAGCCCGGGGGTTCGTCCCCGAGCGTCCGCTGGCCGTGGGCGTGTTCGTCGAGGAGGAGGGCGCCCGGTTCGGCGTGCCCTGCCTGGGCAGCCGCCTGTCCACCGGCGGTATCGACCCGGACCGGGCGCGTTCCCTGACCGACGCCTCGGGTGTCACCTGGGCGGCCGCGATGGAGGCGGCCGGTCTGGACCCGGAGGGGATCGGCCCCGACCCCGGCCTGGCCGAGTCGTTCGACGTCTTCGTCGAGCTTCACGTCGAACAGGGGCGTGCCCTGGCCGACACCCCGCACGCGGTCGGCGTGGCCGGTTCGATCTGGCCGCACGGGCGTTGGCGGATGGACTTCACCGGTCGGGCCGATCACGCGGGCACCACCCGTCTGGTCGATCGGGCCGACCCCATGCTGCCGTTGGCGCACACGATCCTGGCGGCGCGTGCCCTGGCCGAGAGTCACGACGCCCGTGCCACCGTCGCCAAGGCGCACATCACCCCCAACGGCACCAACGCGATCCCCTCGCTGGTCAGCGCCTGGCTGGACGCCCGGGCCGCCGACGAGGCGGCGTTGACCGCGGTGGTGGAGGGCGTACGCGAGGCGGCGGAGAAGGCCTCGCGCGACCACGGGGTCGTCCACACGATGGCGGCCGAGTCCACCACGCCCCTGGTGGAGTTCTCCCACTCCCTGCGCGACCGTCTGGCCGCCACCCTGGGCGAACGCGTCGCCGAGGCGGACGGTCCGGTACCGATCCTGCCCACCGGCGCGGGTCACGACGCGGGCGTGCTATCCGCCCACGTGCCCACCGCCATGCTGTACGTGCGCAACCCCACCGGGGTCTCCCACTCGCCCCACGAGTGGGCCGACCCGGAGGACCGCCACGCCGGGGTCCGGGCTCTGGCCGACGTCCTCGCCGACCTGCTCTCGACGCCGGGAGGGGGCGCGTGAGCGTTCCGGAGGGCCCCCGGATCCCGGGGGAGCGCCGCTACTGGTGCGAACACGCGTGGACGGGCGGCCCCACCGCCGAGGCCGGCGTGCTGTTGACCGTCGACCCCGGAGGCCGGCTGACCTCGGTCACCGCCGGTACCGAACCCCCGATCGACGCCGAACGCCTGTCCGGGCTCACCCTGCCCGGGCTGGCCAACGCCCACTCCCACGCCTTCCACCGGGCCCTGCGCGGCCGTACCCACGCCGACGGCGGTTCCTTCTGGACCTGGCGGGAGGTGATGTACCGCGCCGCCGAACGGCTGGACCCCGAGTCCTATCACCGGCTGGCCAGGGCCGTCTACGCCGAGATGGCCCTGGCGGGGGTGGCGTGCGTGGGCGAGTTCCACTACCTGCACCACGCCCCTGGCGGACGTCGTTACGCCGACCCCGGTGTCATGGGGCACGCGCTGACGTCCGCCGCCGCCGACGCCGGGATCCGGATCACGCTCCTGGACGTGTGCTATCTGGCCGGCGGGCTCGGCGAGGACGGTGGACACCCGCCCCCGACCGGCCCCCAGCTGAGGTTCGGAGACGGCACCGTCGACGCCTGGGCCGAGCGGGTCCGCGGCACCCGGGTCGAGGGCGCCCACGCCAGAGCCGGTGTGGCGGCCCACTCGGTGCGGGCGGTACCGGCGAAGGACCTGCCCGAGGTGGCGCGCGTCGCCGACTCCGGAGGGATGCCCCTGCACGTCCACGTCTCCGAACAACCGGCCGAGAACGCCGCCTGTCTGGCGGCGTACGGCCTCACCCCGACGGGGGTCCTGGCCGAGGCCGGAGCGCTCACCGAACGCACGACCCTGGTCCACGCCACCCACCTCACCGACGCCGACGTCGACACCGTCCGCGCGCACGGCGCCGCCGTGTGCCTGTGCCCGACCACCGAACGCGACCTCGCCGACGGGCTGCCGCGTACCGGCGACCTCGTCGCCGGCCCGAGGCCGGTACCGCTGAGCCTGGGCAGTGACCAGCACGCCCGCACGGACCTGTTCGAGGAGGCGCGCGGGGTGGAACTGCACGAACGTCTGCGCACCCACCGCAGGGGCACCCTGGACGGCGGTGCGCTGCTGCGCGCGGCCACCGTCGACGGGCACGCCGGGCTCGGTTGGACCGACGCCGGGGCGCTCACCCCGGGTGCCCGGGCCGACCTGGTCAACGTCCCCCTCGACGGGGTGGGTCTGGCCGGGGCCGACCCGGACCGGGCCGTGGACGCCGTGGTCTTCGGGGCCACCTCGGCCGACGTACGTCACGTGATGGTCGACGGCGTCTGGATCGTCCGCGACGGCGCGCACACCCTCGTCCCCGACACCGCACGCGAACTCGACTCCGCGATCAAGGAGCTGCTGTGAGCCACCACAGGACCGGAGGGGCCGGCACCGTCCTCGTCGACGGCATCGCCACCCTGGTCACCAACGACCCGTCCCTGGGGAAGGGGGCGCTCGGAGAGATCTCCGACGCCGCCCTGGTCATCGAGGAGGGACGTATCGCCTGGGCGGGAGCGCGCGCCGCCGCGCCCGCCGCCGACGCCAGGGTGGACGCCGCCGGACGCTGCGTCATCCCCGGTTTCGTCGACAGCCATTCGCACATCGTCTTCGCGGGGGACCGCAGCCGCGAGTTCGCGGCCAGGATGAGCGGGGAACCCTATTCCGCCGGAGGGATCCGAACGACGGTCGCCGCCACCCGGGCCGCCTCCGACGCCGAACTGGAGGAGCGGGCGCGCCGGTTCGTACGCGAGGCCCACGGGCAGGGGACCACCACTCTGGAGGTCAAGTCCGGGTACGGGCTCACGGTCGAGGACGAGAGGCGCTGCCTGGAGGTGGCCTCCCGCGTCACCGACGAGGTGACCTTCCTCGGCGCGCACGTGGTCGCCCCCGAGTACGCCGACGACCCCGACGGCTACCTCGACCTGGTCACCGGCCCCATGCTCGACGCCTGCGCACCTCTGGCGCGCTGGGTGGACGTGTTCTGCGAACGCGGGGCCTTCGACGAGCGGGCCTCGCGGCGGGTGCTCACCGCCGGGATGGAACGCGGACTGCTGCCGCGCGTCCACGGCAACCAGTTGGGCGAGGGGCCGGGCGTCCGGCTGGCGGTGGAGGTGGGCGCCGCCTCGGTGGACCACTGCACCTATCTGTCGGCCGAGGACGTGGAGGCCCTGGCCGGGGCGGCCGAGCGTCCCGAGCCCACGGTCGCCACCCTGCTGCCGGGGGTGGATTTCTCCACTCGCCAGACCTATCCGAACGCGCGCGCGTTGATCGACGCGGGCGCCCTGGTGGCGTTGGCCAGCGACTGCAACCCCGGCTCCTGTTTCACCTCCAGTCTGGCGTTCTGTATCGCGGTGGCGGTGCGGGACATGGGGATGACCCCGGACGAGGCGGTCTGGGCGGCCACCCGAGGCGGGGCGATGGCGCTGCGCCGTACCGACGTGGGCCACCTGGCCCCCGGGGCCCGCGCCGACCTCACCCTCCTTGACGCCCCCAACCACCTGTATCTGGCCTACCGGCCGGGGGTGCCCCAGGTGGCCGCGGTGTGGAAGGACGGTGAACTCGTCTCCGGCCGCCTCTGATCGGGCCCGGAGAACGAGAACGGGGGCGGTGTCCGCCGATGGCGGTCACCGCCCCCTTCGCGCGTCGACGCGATGAGGCCGTCGTCCCACCGCTCCCTCGGGGCGGCGGGGGATGGGTTCTACTTGTCGTCGCTGTCCGCGTCGGCGCTCTCGGCCGTCTCGGCGGTCTCGGCCGGAGCCGGGGACGCCTTCTTGGTGGCGCGACGCTTCTTCACCGGGCGGGAGTAGTCGACCAGGGGCTCGAAGCGGGCCTCGTGCTCCTTGAAGCACTCATCGCAGGCGTCGACCTCGCGAACGGAGCCCTCCCAGGCGAACTGGACGACCTCAGTCGCCTCGACCTTCTCCTCGCGAACGGCGTGGGGATCGCAGTACTTGCGCGTGAAGACCTCGGTGACCACGGCGGGGATTTCCCTTCGATATGGCGTGAACAGTGCGGACCCCGTGATCATACACCTGTACGAAAGCGGAGGCCGGTGTAGAGCCGGCCTTCCGCCTTGGTGTTCGGGGTCGCCCCGAAGCCTAGCGAAGACGGAAGGGTCGCTGCGCCTTCGAGCGACGCGCGTGCCCCGGGTGACCAGGCCCTCCGTTCACGGTGTTCGGTTGTGATCCCCGTCGCGCGGCGCCGGGCCCCGATGGGTTCCGCCGTGGTTTCGGAAGGTGTTCCGTCCGATTCCCTATTTTCGGTGCGGTTATTCTCCGGTCGGCCGTTTTATGCATTCTGTGAACACGGCGGGCGGGCTGTGGTTAGTGTGATGGCCCATCGGGGCGTGACCGGCGGATACGAACGCGAACACGCCGGATCGAGACGACCGATCCGCCCCGTGCGCCGGACGCCGAGACGGCGTTCGGGCAGGGCCGTGCGCCGTGGGGGAACGGCGCGCGGGAACGAACCGGACCGTCCGCGGTGGCGGGAGCGATCGTTGGGGGACGACCGTGGTCGAATACATGGAGGGCACGCCGAAAAGGCGTGATGTGCGAGAAGGGGAACGACACCGGCCCGGAGGAGGGGAGACGCGTTCCCGTGGCGGGCTCGAGGCCGATACGGCACGCGTCTGCGAACGTGTGTCGATCGATCCGCGTTTCGTGATGCTCCGGCGGAGGTTCGCCGTTCAGACCGCCATTCTGGTCGTGCTCTTCCTCGGTGGCTACATGACCTATCTTCTTCTTTCCGCCTACGCGCGCGATTTCATGGGGATTCCGATTATGGGGCCGATCAATGTGGCGCTGCTCCTGGGAATCGGGCAGTTTCCGCTCACCTTCCTGCTCGCCTGGGCCTTCCACCTGTTGTCCGTCCGCACCCTCGACCCGTTGGCCGAGGAGCTCCGGGTCGGGTTCGAGGAGGACGTCGAGGGGCGGGTGATCGACTGATGCCCTCCCTGCCCGCGGACCCGACCGAGGCGATCGTGGGGTCGCTCGGTGTCACCCACCTCTGGACCCTCGGACTGTGCGCCCTGTTCGTCCTGGTCACCCTGGTCATCACGGTCCGTGCCAGGCGCACCACCAAGGGCGCCGTGGACTTCTACGCCGGTGGTCGGGGCTTCTCCGGAACCCAGAACGGGCTCGCCCTGACCGGGGACTACCTGTCCGCCGCCTCCTTCCTGGGCATCGCCGGGATGATCTCGCTCCAGGGCTACGACGGTCTCCTGTACTCCATCGGCTTCCTGGTGGCCTGGCTCCTGGTGCTGCCCATGGCCCAACTGACACGCAACACCGGCCGTTTCACCATGGCCGACCTGCCCGCCTTCCGGATGCGCCGGATGCGGGTCCGGCTGGCCTGCACCATCTCCACCGTCACCGTCTGCGTGTTCTACCTGGTCGCCCAGATGGTCGGAGCGGGCGCCCTGGTGTCCCTCCTGTTGGGGCTGCGCGACGGCGGCACCTTCCTGGGGATGAGCGCGGCCGAGGCGCGGACGGGGGCGATCGTCCTGGTCGGCGTGCTGATGATCGTCTACGTCATGTACGGCGGGATGAAGGCCGCCACCTGGTTGCAGATCATCAAGGCCGTGGTGCTGCTCTCGGCCACCGGGCTGCTCACCGTCATGGTGCTGGCCGTGTTCTCCTTCGACCCCCGCGCGCTGTTGAGCGGGGCCGCCGAGGCGAGCGGTCACGGACAGGCCTTCCTCGAACCCGGGCTGCGGTTCGGGGTCGAGGTGCCGGGCGAGGGCGCACGGACCTTCTTCGACAAGATGGACCTGATCAGCCTCGGCCTGGCGCTGGTCCTGGGGACGGTCGCGCTGCCCCACATCCTCATCCGTTTCTACACGGTCCCCGACGGCAGGGCCGCCCGTTCCTCGGTCAACCGCACCATCGCCCTGGTCGGCGCCTTCTACCTGATGACCCTCGCCCTGGGGTTCGGCGCGGCCGCCCTGGTGGGCTCCGAACGCATCATGGCGGCGGACCCCTCGGGCAACTCGGCGGTCCCGCTGCTCGCCGAGGAGCTGGGTCGGAGGGCCGCCGGGCCGGTGGGCGCCGCGGTGCTGCTCGCCCTCATCTGCGCGGTGGCCCTGGCCACCATCCTCGCGGTGATCGCCAGCCTGACCCTGGCCTCCTCGTCCTCGATCGCCCACGACCTGTTCGGGCACATCCTCATGTGGGGGCGGCCGCGCGAGTCCCAGGAGATGGGGGTGGCCCGTCTCTCGGCCTGTGTGATCGGGGCGGTCGCCATCGCCCTGGCGGTCCAGGCCCAGGGGCAGAACGTCGCCTTCCTGGTGGGGCTGGCCTTCGCGATCGCCGCTGCGGCCAACCTGCCGGTCATCGTGTTGACCCTGTTCTGGCGCCGGTTCAACACCGCCGGGGTGGAGGGCGGTATCTACGGTGGGTTGGCGGCCACCCTGCTGCTCATGCTGCTCTCACCGGTGGTGTCCGGCAAGGTCGACCCCCGCACGGGGGAGAGCCTGTCACTCCTGCCGGTCGGGATCGACATCAACGTCTTCCCCCTGGAGAACCCCGCGCTGGTCGCGGTGCCGATCGGTTTCCTCTGCGCCATCGTGTGCAGCCTGCTCTCCTCCGAGCGGGGCAACGCCCGGTTCACCGAGATGCGGGTCCGCTCCCTCACCGGCCGAGGGGCCGACCGTGACTGATCCGGTCTCCCCGGCCCGGGCCAGCGCGGCCGTCACCTCGTCGAGGAAGGCCGGCACACCGGGCAGCCCTCGCGCGATACGGGCCCACTCCCGGCGCATCCGTTCCGTCCACTCCTGGACCGGCCGGTCCGGTGAACGGCGCAGTGAACGCAGCATCGCCCAGGTCGTCACCGCCACGAGGGGGCGGGCCAGGCCGCGTCCACGCACGTCCAGCCAGGCCTCCACCGGCCAACGCCCCTCCCTCTCGGCTCCGGGCACGGCCCGCCCCGAGACGCCCACCAGGGGATGGGACACCTCCAGACGGATCGGCTCCAGAGCCCTCTCACCCGCGGCGGCCGCGAACCAGCCGGGCAGGTCGATCGTCACCTCGACGTCGACGCGCAGCATCCGGGAGCCCTCACGGAGCAGGCCTCCCGGGGTGGGGAACCGCGTCCGCGAGCGTACGGTGAGGGTGCCGGCGGGCAGGTCGTGCTCGACCCGGCCGGTGGTGGTCGCCTCCTCGAACCCCGACCGCGCGGGATCGTCCCGCATGGCGAAGTCGAAGGCGCGCAGACCGTCCGTCTCCCAGGAGACGACGGCCAGATCGGTGCCCACCCAGCCGTCGACCTCCTCCTCGCCCTCCCCGACCTCGTCGGGTTCGGCGATCTCCGACTCGGGGACGGTCTCGGTGTAGAGGTAGCGCGCTCCGGGCACGAGGTGTTCGCCCGACAGCAGCTCCAGGGTCCGCGTGCCGGGAACCTCCTCCCGGGCGTCGTGCGGGTCGGAGGCCGACAGACCGAGTTCGCGGGCCCGCTCCTCCAGTCGCTCCAGCTCGGCCTCGTCGGGGACCAGGAGTCGCCCTCGAACGTCGAAACGGGCGGCGGCCAGAGCCCGGTACACCCCGTCGATGGCGTCGAGGAGGGCCTCCCGGTCCAGGACGTCCAGGTCCAGGGTGTGGCGAGGGCGGGGCATGAGCGCTCCGTTCGAGATGGAGGATGGGCCCGCTCATTGTGGTCCCCGCGACGGGTGATGGACAAGAGTCCACCTCTTTCTGGCGAGGCAGATGTGGAAAAGTCGCCCCGAGCGGGCACCATGGTCGCGGCCGTCCCGCGATCCCGTACCGGAGGGATCGTCGTACGGGGCGGGCCGGGACTGTCCGAGAGGAGTACCCGGCAGGGCGAGCACGGCGGGCGGCCGCCGTCACGACCGCGGAAAGGGGTGGGGCCGGTGCCCAGACGGTGGACCGTGATCCTGAGGGATCGAGCGGACACGGCACGGCCGATCCGCCCGGAGGACTGTCATGGCCTGCTCAACCACTGGTGGCCCCAGTCCGAACGGGAGCACACCGCAGCCAAACGCTGGGCGATGAACGGCTGGCCCCTGCCCCTGGGGAACCGGCTGTACCACTGGACCCTCACCTGGCTGGACGACGTCTCCGCGCCGCTGGACCCCGCCGATCTGATCGGTGTGCCCCAGCGGATCGGCGACCATCTCCTGGAGCCGCTCTCGGTCACCCCGACCTTCGAACGCTCCTACGCCGAGATGCTCACCTCCGAGCCCGGCCCCGTGACCGTACGCGGGGCCGAGGTGCACGCGCTGACCCCGGTGGTGACCACCACGCGTGACAACGCGGGCGAACGGATCCCGCACATCTGGCCCACCCCGCGTCGTCTCTTCGGCGCGGTGCACCGTTCGGGCGGGGAGATCGTCGGTGGCAGCGGGGCCCTGGGCGCGGTGGCCCGTTTCGCCCCGAGGGATCTGGCGACCCCCTGGCTGGAGGAGGCCCTGGTCGAGCTGGCCCGGGTCCGGCGAAGCCCCCTGCCCGGGGAGGACGTCCGACTGGCCGAACACGCCCACGCGGAGAAACGCACCGTGCTGGGCTGGCTGGGCGGTCTCCGGCTGGACCACGGGACGGGAGGTCGACGGCCCGGACCGACCTTCGAGGTCCTTCTGGAACTGCTCGAACTCTCCGGGATCGGCAAGTACACCGCCCAGGGTTTCGGGGCGGTCCGGGTGGACACGGTCACCGGCGGCCGCGTGACGGTCGAGGTCCCGGCACCCCGCGCCGGGAACGCCGAGCCGAACCGCCCGCGCCGGATCGGGGACAGGGTCGACCTCGCCTCGGTCCGCTCCGCCTCCGAGCCCGAGGAGTTCGGCGGCACCCTGTTCGATTGACCCCACGACCACCGGTTCCCGCTCGAGGACGGCGGGCGGGGATCGGTGCGGTACACGGCGGACACCGCGCCGCCGTGTACCGTCGGCTCCCACCCCGTGGACGGGGGTGGGAGCCTTCCTCATGTCTCAGCCGGTCCTCTCACCGGGAACGGTCGGAGGGCCGCCGGGGCGCTCGCGCAGGGAACGGGCCAGGTCGAGCAGGGGGGCCACGAGATCGTCCGGGACCAGGGCGGGGCCGGTGAGCTTGGTCGCGGAGGGGCGTTCCCGATCGGAGAGCCGGAGTGGTTCGGGGCGGTGTGGGGTCGGCATCGGCGGCCTTTCTCGAAGAGGCGTCCGGCGGGTCCTTGAGCGGTGCGGGGGCGGGCCCGTCAAGGTGGTCTCTCGGACAGTCACCGTCCGTGGGCGATCCTGGTTCGTGTTTTTCGGATCATTCCTCCCGCGCCGTCACCCGCCACCACCCTCAACGGTCGCGCTGACGCGCGCGGTGCTTCACACGGTGCCGGGCTTCCTCTCGCGGCGCCGACGTCGCTCGGACAGCCGAACCCGGGCGGGCCCCCGCTGTGCGATCCTGCGGAGCCTGCGTAGCAGGGCACAGTAGGGGCACCCTCGCTCGTCGTCTGGCGAGAGATCGCCCGGCGGCCGCTCGCCACGGATCGGCTCCGCCGATGCCGGGCGAAAGCATCCGAAGAACACTCCCCGGGGATGGCCGGAAGGGGACACCGAGATGACGGTGGAGCGCGTCTCCTGATATCCGTGGTGATGCCGGTACCACCGTCCGCGAAGGGCCTCTGGACCGTACACGCCTCCGACCCCGGAGACACGAGGAACACACCACGGTGACCCCTGCCCCCGTCCACCACAGAACATCGAACGCGCGACCGGAGGAACCTCCCCCGGAAGACGGCGTCCTCGTCGGCGTCGACCTTCGAGGGATCCAGGACTACGTCTACAGCGGTCGGCGCATCCTGGACGCGGTCGGCCGGGCGGCCCTGGTCGCCGAACTCACCGACACCTCCGACCCCGTCCACGGCGTGGCCGACCTGATCCCCGAGCGGTGTCTGATCCTGCGGGACGCGGGAGGCGCACTCACCGCCGTCCTCCCGGACCGGGAGAGCGCTCGCCACCTCGTCTCCCGCTACACACGCAGGCTCCGGGACCGGGCCGGGGAACTCACCCCCGTGGTGGCCCTCGTGCCCTTCGGCGCGCGGGGGCCGGCCGACGGGGGCGAGCCGGAGGCGCCCGACCTGGACACCGCGCTGGCCGTCCTGCCCGCGCGTCTGCGTCGTGCCCGCAGGTACATGTCGGCCCTGCACACCCCGGCGCACGGCTACGGCGTCACGGCGATCTGCTCGGTCGGAGGGGGACCGGCCGAATCGGTGGACAGCAGCCGCTCCGAACACGATCGGGTGGCGGCCGACGTCGTCCGGGCCCGGGGGATCGGGCGCCGGTGGCACCGGGAGCACAGCCGCGCCTGGCTGACGGACGCGGTCACCGCCTCGGGAGACCCGAACCTGGCCCTGCCGATGGAGGTGGACCGGCTGGGCCGCGACCACGGCGGGGTGAGCCGGGTCGCGGTGGTCCACGTGGACGTCAACGGTCTGGGCGCGACCCTGGCCGAGTACCGGGACCGGGTCGGGGATCCGGACCGCCCGGGGTCGGGGGCCCTGGCCCAGCGCTCCCTGTCCACCAGGATCGTCGGCCTCACCGAGGGGCTGGCCCGCGCCCTGGTGCGGGCGGTGGCGGCCACGGTCCGGGTCGACCCGGGGGAGGCGCCGTACGTGCCGGACCGGTGGCACGGCGGCCGCATCACCCTCGACCACGAGCCTCCCGGACCGGTCCGGTTGCCGGTCCGCCCGATCGTGGTGGCCGGGGACGACCTCACCGTCCTGTGCGACGCGCGTCTGGCGTTGAGCATGACGCGGTACGCCATGGAGTGGCTGGACGCCGACCCCGAACGGATCGAGGACCCGGAGGACCCCCGTGCGGCCCTGCACCGTGTCCTGGCCACCGCGCGCGGCATGAGCGGACGGACCGTGGTGAGGGGCGGGCGGCGTCACGTCACCTTCGTGCCCACGGTCGGTGTCGGGATCGCGGTGCAACCGGTGGGAGCGCCCCTCTCCCTCGGCTACGACCTGTGCGAGACGATGTGCCGTATGGCCAAGGACGACCGAGCGGCGCGGATCGAGGAGGATCCGGCCGCCGCCGAGGAGCACGCCGTGGCCTGGACGACCCGCTTCGACGGGGTGGACCGGGTACGAAGGCGACTGGAGGCGGACCTGCGGGAGGAGCCTCCGCGCACCGCCCGTCCGATGAGCGGAGGCGAGTTCTTCCGCTTCCTGGACCGCTATCTGCGCGCCGGCGGCCCGCTCGCCGACGACACGGCCCGGAACCGGGGCTGGTTGGTCTCCTCCCTGGTCCCGCTGCTGGAGTCGGGGGCCGATCCCGCCCCCGAACTGGCCCGACGGGCTCGCGCCACCGGGCGTCCCGTCGCCCTCCCGAAGGACTGGAGCAGGGGGGAGCTGCTCGACGCGGTCGGTGTCATGGACCTGTACGCGGATCCCGGGCTGGCCGAGACCTCGTGCCGGGGCGGGGGAGGGGGCCGATGAGCGTACCGGATCGGATCCTGGTGCGGTTGGTCTCCCCGGCCCTGTTCGTCGGCTCCAGCGCCGATGGCACGGCCGCCGACACCGACGTGGTCACCGACGAGCATGGCCTCCCCCATCTGCCCCGCCACCGGCTGGCCGCCCGTCTCAGGGCCGGCGCGGTCTCCGCCTCCGCGGTCTTCCCGGAGTTCGCGGGGACGGTGCACCGCCTCTTCGGCCGGGGGCGTTCCCACGGGAGGGATCGGATCCTGCGGGTGGGGCACGCGGTCACCGGCGACGAGGTGCGGTCAGCGGTGGCCCACGCCCTGGCCGGTCGGTCCGAACCCCTGCGCTCCCGGCTGCGCCGTTCCGTCACCGAGGCCTACACCACCCTGGAATCGGGGGTGGAGATCGGTCCTCACGGGGCGCCCGAGGCGGGCCGGCTGCGCACCGACCGCGTCCTGTCGCCCGGCCTGGTCCTGACCGCCGCCCTGACCTGGTCGGTTCCGCCCGCCCCCGACGACCGGCGCTGTCTGGCGATGGCCTGTCTGGCCACCGCTCAGATCGGGCTCAAGGCCACGCGTGGCAGGGGTCGGGTGGACGTGCGGCTGGCGTTCCCCGAGGACCCCGACCCGCACGCCACCACCCTGGCGGAGGCCGGGATCGCGAGGTCGGGGGACGGGGAGGTCGTCCCATGACCTGCCCGACCGAGGAGACCATCGCCTACCTTCCGCTGCGCTACGTCCTCACCGACTCGGTCGCGGTACGGACCTCCTATGATCCGCTGCGTGTGGACTCCGAGGGCGTGGTGAGCGGCCGGGCCCAACGGGGCATGTTGGCGGCCGCGCTGTCCAGGGCCGGACGCGAACGCGAGCTGACCGAGTGGGTGGCGCGGGGCGACCGGGTGCGCTTCGCCCCGGCCCACCCCAGGATCGAGGGGGGCGGCGGAGCGGTGGTCGCCCTCCCGGCCCCCGCCCACCTGTACGTTCCGGGAAAGGACGGCGACACCCTGGTGGACGCGTTCGCCGGCGGCACCGACGCCCCCGGCGTCCCCTACCGGGCGCTCAGGGAGCCGGTGACCGTCGACCGTTCTCGGCGCGCGAGCGTGGACACCACCGCCGAGCGCTACCTGGGCCGTTCGAGCTCGGGGGAGCGAGGCCGGGGCATGCCCTTCTTCACCACGAGCCTGGACCCGGGGCAGGTCTTCGAGGCCCGGTGGCAGTTGCGCGGCCCCGATCCCGACTTCGTGCGAGGGCTCGCCGAACGGATCCTGGACGTGCTCGCCGAGGCCCGCGGGTCCCTCACCCTGGGCGCGGCCGGCACCCGCGCCCACGGCGGGGTCGAGGTGGGCCCGGTGGACCCCGACCGCCCTCTGTCCCCGGATCGGGTGGACCGGCCGGAGACGCCCTTGTGGAAGGGCGGAGAGGTCGATCTCCTACTGATCTCCCCGGCCCTGACCGTGGGGGAGCAGGGGCAGTACCGTCCCCACGCCCTGGTGCCGGCGGTACGCGAGCTCTGGAAGCGGCGCGTGTCCGAGGCCGATCCTCCCGAGGTGGTGGCCGCCCACGTCGAACCGGTCCTCGTGGGCGCCTACCACCGCGCCTATCGAGGCCCCATGGCGCAGCGTTGGGCCGCCGCGCCCGGATCCGTGGTCCGACTCCGGGCCGGTCGGGCGCCGACCCCGGAGCTGGTCCGGGAGCTGGAGTCCCACACGTTGGGGGAGCGGGCCGTGGACGGGTACGGCCAGTTCGTCCTCCTCCCCACGCCCCCGCCCGGAGCCGCGCCGCTTCCGGAGGCCTCGGCCCCCCGACCCGAACGGCGTGAGGGCACCGTCACCCTGACCGACGGTCGGGTCCTGCCGGCGCCCGACCCCCGTGACCACGACCGGTGGCCGGACGATCTCTACGACACCCTGCTCTGGAACGCCGCCGTCGGCCCGGTCCGCGACCACGCGCGCGCCTCGGCGAGCGCCCTTTCCACGTCCGCCCACGGAACCCTGCGTCGGCTGCGAGAGGTGATCTCCGATCCACGCCGCTCCCCGGACGAGACGCTCACCGCCCTGCGCGCGACCCTGGACGCCTCCGCCGGGCCGGAGGACGCCCTCCACCGCCGTCTCGCGGGACTCTCCGGTGGGGAGGCGGCCCTTCGCTGGTGGGCCTCCTCGCGCCCGGAGGACGCCCACGGGTCGGCCTACGCGCGGGGGATCGCCGCCGTGGACCTGGCCCTGACCGACGGCCTGCCGCCGGCGGAACGCCCGAGCGGCCTGTCGGAGCGGGCCGAACGGTGGGAACGCCGGGACGCGGCACGGCTGTGCCTGCTGTGGGTCGCCTCGTGGCTGGCGGAGGCGGTGCGCGCCCCGCGGGAGGGCACCCGCCGGGGCGAGGAGGGACCACGATGACGGAGGTGCCCAGAGACCCCGACCTGCCTCGACCGACCGCGGTGGTCTGGGAACTGACGGCCCGGCTGTGCCTGCTCACCGACGCCCACATCGGGGCGGCGCGGTCCGTGTCGGGGCACGGGAGCGAGAACGACGGGGTCCTGCCCCTGGACCGGGATCCGATCACGGACGCGCCCCGTCTGAGGGCGACCACCCTCGCCGGGCTGTTGCGACACGAGCTCACCGCCCGCGCCGACCACACGGGGGCCGTCGGCCTGTTCGGCGGCGGGGGCCCCGTCTTCGCGCCCAGCGCCCTGGACCTGGACGACGCCCACGCCGAGCGGGCCGAGGCCATCCCGGTGACGGTGCGGACGGGGATCCGGGTGGCCCCCGACACCGGCGCCGCCCTCCCCGGCCGTATGTGGCGGCGGGAGATCCTGCCCGCCGGCACGCTGTTCACCTGTCACCTGCGCCTGTGGGTCCCCGCTCTCGCCCACGAGGCCCGACTCCTGAGCCTGCTGCTCCTGGCGACCCGCGGTCTGGAGGGGGAGGGACCGGGGCTCGGGATCGGGGCCCGTACCGGACGCGGCTACGGGGCGGTCCGCGCCACCCGGTGGGCCGCGCGCCGCCACGACCTCACCGACGCGCGCGGGTGGTCCGGTTTCCACGCGCGCGACTGGGCCGAACGCCACCGGCAGGGCGTCGAGGCGCTCACCGAGAACCCCGGAAGGCTGGCCGACCTCGTGGACCTCGGTCTGCGCGAACACGGCCGGGACGCGGTCGCCGCGCACGTGGCCGCCCGGGCGGCGCTCCCGGATCGCGCGCGTCGCGCCGAGCTCCGTATGGAACTCCACGTGGCCGAACGCGCCGCCCCGCCGGCCGGGCCCCCCACCGGACCGGAGGGGTTGCGGCCCGGGCTGCTCCTGGTGGGCGGGGATCCGGCGGAGGACACACGCCCCGGGGTCGACCGCTCCCACCGCCGGCGCCCCGTGGTCACCGATCCGGACACGGGGGCGACACGGGTCGAACCCGTACTCGGGGACACGGCCCTGTTCGCGCTCCTCAAACGGATCGGGGGCCGACTGGCGCGGGACGCGGCCGAACACCTGGGCGCCCCGGGAGAACGGTGGCGGGCCTGGCACGGGAGTTGGTGGGGAGCGGACTCCGCGCGGACCTCCTCCCCCGAACCCGCCGCGACCCACCACGGCGAGGCCGTGCCCTCCCGCGTCCGGTTGCGGTCCGTCCCCGTCCTGGCCGGTGGGGCGCCGCTGACCACCGCGCGTCGGACCGTGGACGCGCTGTTCGGCGACACCGTCGACGGCCGGCTGTTCACCGCCGAAGCGCACTGCGGCGGCTCGGCCGAGGTCGTCCTGGACGTCATCGGACCCGACGACGCCGTACGCGGGCTGCTCGCCCTACTGGTGCGGGAACTGGCGACCGTACCCTTCGACGGAGCGGGCGCGGGGACCGGCGGCGGCAACGGGGGGCTCGTCGCCACCCGGGCGGTCCTGACCACCTACGGCGACCCCTCGTCCCCAGTGGAGACCGAAGGGGACGACGAGGGGGACCCGGTGGACCTCATGGCCGTGTTCGCCGACCCCGAGGGGGAACGGGCCCACGTCGTACGCCGCTGGGTCAGGGCCCTGCACACGCGTCTCACCGGACCGGAGGACGAATCACGATGAGCCCCCACGCCCACGAGCCGCCCGCCCCGTTCGGGGTCGAGGTCGACCGGCTCGACACGGAGGAGGTCGACGGGGTCCTGGACGACGTGTTCGTCCACGGAAGGCGCTGTCGACTCCTGGACGAGTCCGGAGCGGGCCCCGGCCCCCAATGGCTCCTGGCCGAACTCGGCGACGGACGGATCACCGGCTCCTGCCCTGGAGACCGTTGGCGCCGTTCGGACGGGCCGGGCACCGCCCATCTGTCCGCTCCCTCCCTCGACCCCGGTGTCGACCGGTGGCGGATCCTGGAGGTCCTGGTCTTCTCCGCGCACGCCCAGATCCGGTTGGGCGAGGCCGCCGACACGGGATGGATCGCGATCGATTCCACCGAGGAAGGGCCCGAGTGGCTGCGTCCGCGCGACCGCTCCTTCCTCCTTCAGGGCTGGACCGGCGACGACCACGGACGCACCCTGGAGGGGGAGACACCGATGGCGATCACCCGGGAACCCTCGGGCAACGAGGCGGTCCTGCCCGCCCCTTGGACGGTGTTCTCCGGTCGCCTCCGTCACCGTTCCGGGTCGGACCGGGCCGCGCTGGAGAGCCGGGGGACCTGGTTGACCGTCCGCGAGTACTGGGCCGCGGACCCCGACACCGGCGCGGTCGGCGTGGCCTTCCACCGGCTCACCGGCGTCCACAACGGGACCAAGCCCACCGGGCCGGAGTTCGACGTGGGAACCGGCGATCAGATCGAAGAGGGCTGAGGATGGACCCCCGACACATCGCGGCCCGCGTCTCCCGGAACACCGCCCCCCGCCCCCGAGGCCGGGCCACCGCGCCCTACGGCCTGGTCCGGCTGGCCGAGGCCCCCGTTCCCGCCGCCGTCCTGCACGACGGGTACGACACCCACGACCTGCCGCGCTCCCACGACCGCACCGTCCCGGGCACGAACACGGGCTGGATCGAACTGACCCTCACCACCCTGACACCCACCTTCGTGGGCCGGACCGGGGAGGGGGAGGGGCCCTCGCGCTCCTTCCGGCTCCCGGACGGGGACCGGCTCCTGCCGGCGATCCCCGGCACCTCCCTGCGCGGACTGGTGCGCAACACGCTGCGCATGCTCACCGGCGGCGAGACCGGACCGGTCGACACCCCCATGCTCTTCTTCCGCGCCCCGGTGAGGGAGGGCGGCGCCGACGCCTCCGCGCGCTCCCGCCGGGTGCGCGCCCGACAGCACGAGCACTACCGCCGTCGGCGATCGGGGACCCGCACCGCGCAGGGCTTCCTGTACCACTCCCCTCGGGAGGGGCGCTGGTACGTCGTGGAGGTGCCCGCCACCCCCTTCGGACGCGAACGGGGACGGGCGCTCAAACTGCCCTTCCGTGTGTTGCGGGAGAGCCTCGCGACCTGGGACTTCGGGGTCGACCACTTCCCCGACCCGCCCCGGGACGGGACCTACGTCCCCACCACCCACGCGTCGCACGGGCGCCTACAGTACCGCCGGGTGTACGCCGTCCACCGCTCCGGTCGCGACGGGGTCGCCGCCGTCGCCCCCACCGAGGAGGAGGCCCGCGCCCACCTCGAACGGGGGCGGGGCGACGGCGAGGTGGTCCCCGCCCTGATCGTGCTGACCGGGGTCGCGGCCGAGAGACGGCGCAACGCCTACCTCTTCCCGCTCCCACCCGACCGGAGCAGGGGACGTCGCCCCGTCCCCGACGCCCTGATCGAGATGTTCGAGTCCGCGGCCCAGATCACCGACTACCAACGGGCGGCCTTCCCCGACACGTTGGGCACCGAGGAAGGCGACCCCGAACGCCCCCCGGTGGCCGGGGGGAGGGGCGGAGGCCTGCCCAGACGGGGCCTCGAACCGGTCTGGTTCGACGTGGGCCCCTCCGACCGGGTCGTGTCCTTCGGCCGTTCGGGCGGTTACCGGATCGCGGTCGGCGACGAGAACCCGATCCGAAGGGCCGTCCCGGAGGCGGTGCTGCGGCCCGGGGACGAGGACCCCGACCGGGCCGGTCGGACCGTGGACGTGTGCCGCGCGATGTTCGGCGACGTCGACGTGTTCGCGGGGGAGGCCGGGGCCCTCAAGGGGAGGGTGTCCTTCGGCAACGCGGTCGCGGACGACGTCGCCGCCGACCTCACCGACCCCGACCACCCCGACGGCACGGTCCTGCGGGTACGTCTGCTCTCGCCCCGACGCGGCTGCTTCGCCAACTACCTGGTGCAGGGGCCGAACGCGGACGAGGGGGAGCGCCCCGACATCGTCACCTGGTCGCACGAAGGGGACGTGCGCCTGGGCGGATACAAGATCTACCTGCACCGTCACCGGCCGGTGACGGGCCCCTTCCCCTACGACGCGCGCTCCCTGAGGGAGCTGGGGATCGAGATACCGCCGCCGGGCGGAGGAGGCCCCGGCCGGACCCACCGCGACATCGTCCCCCTGCGGGACGGGCTCGTCCTGCGCTCACGGATCACCTTCGCCAACCTCACCGACGCCGAACTCGGGGCCCTCATGCGCGCCCTGCTCCTCGACAACCCGGTCGACGGAGGGGACACGAACGATCCCGAACACGCGCACAAGATCGGGATGGGCCGCTCGTTGGGGATGGGAAGCGTCCACCTGCGCCCCGAGCTGTACCTGGTGGACCGAGGGGCCCGCGCCGCCGACCTGTCGCTGCGACCCGACGCCGGGGTCGTCCACGCCGACGAACGCCGCGTCCGGCAACTGCTCGACGCCTTCTCCGCGGCGCTGGTGGCCCACCGCCTTCCGGGGGAGCCCTCCCCGGAACGGTGGCGGGAGGTCGACCAAGCGGTCGATTTGTGCCTGGCCACCCGGTGGCGGCGGCGCCTCCCCTGGGAGGAGACCGCGGTGATGTCGGCGGGCGGGTTCGCCGAGTACCCGGTCCTGCCGCCGCTGACCGAGCGGTTCCGGCGGGCGGGGCTCAGCCCCGAGAGGTGATCGTCTCGGCCAGCGCCTCCAAGAGGTCGGCCCGCAGGTCGGGGTCCTCCCGCGCGTCGCGCCACCGCTCCGGGACGGCGGGCCCCTCCACCAGCAACCGGCACAGCAGGAGGTCGAGCGAGCCGGTGGGGTCGGCGTCGAAGGCGGCCCGGTGGGCCTGTGCCTCGGCGGTCAGCTCCCGGGCCAGCCAGGACAACCACCGCTGTTCGTCACGGCGCAACACCTCGCGTCGATCGCCGTCCTCCTCCCACGACGAGGTCTCGGGGACCGGGGTGTAGGGGGCGCTGCGGGCACGGCCGCGGGCGTGCTGCACCAGGGTGAAGTGCGCGGGCATGAGCGTGGACATCCGGCCCAGGACACCGGTCAGACGACGGGCCAGATCCTCTCCGGTCAGCTCGGGCAGCAGCCCGCGCAGCAGCAGACGGCGCCGCTGGTCCGGGGTGCGCCCCGGGTCGGCGTCCTTGCCCGAGGCGAGTTCGGCCAGCTTGCGCAACAGGTAGTCGCCGGTGGCGGTCGAGACCATCGGCGGTTCCTTCCCCACGGTCATCGGTCGTCCGTACAGGTCGGCCACGGGAACGGCGCTGCCGTCCTCGGTGAAGGACACCGACTCACCGGGGGTGATGTCCTCGGGAAGGTCGGCGGCGGGGTTACCGCGCCCGGCGGTGAGCACCAGCATGGCCAGGGCCTCTTGCTCGACCACGTCGGTGGCCACGTGGGAGACGTCGCGCCGCTGGGCCCACCGGCGGGGGCGTTCGGAGAAGGCGCTGCGGGCCTTGCCGTTGGGCGCCGGGTGCGGGTAGACCCGCCGCAGGTTCTTGTACGAACGGTCACGGCGCACGTCGTCCAAGGCGTCGCGGAGCCGGTGCGCGGCGGTACGGTCCACCCCGTCGGGGCCGGGCCTGGCCCGCCCCATGCGCACGGCGAGTACCCCGTGCGGATCGCCGCCGTGCTCGGAGCACGGACAGTGTTCGACGCACAGGTCGATGTAGTCCCAGAACTGTTGGGTGTGCTGAGCGCAGCCCTGGGCGGTTCCGTCGGTGGAGCACGGCCCGCATCCGAGCACGCGGGTGAACACGCGCAGGAAGGTGGCCGAACCGTACAACTCCCAGGCGGAGCAGTGGTGCTTGCTCACGAACTCTTCTCCCCGGATACTCCGGGGCCGGGATGCCTCCCCAGCCCTTCCGGGAAGACGTGCGGACGAGTCGCGAACCCTGTGCGACACCCCCGGGTCAGCGGGAGGTCATATAACAAAATAGGGCCGATGAGGGTGAAAAGTCAATTGTCGATGGCCATTATCGAAAAGCGGGAACGCCATTTCCTTTCGTGAATCGGTCAGGACGGAACAGGGGTACCAGGGGGAACACGGGTCCGTTCCGTCGAGGTCACACGGATGTGTCCGAGAGAGTGCGGTGAGAACCGGACCGGCCGGCAGCGGGGGTCCACCGGAACGAGAGAGATCGAGAGGCCGCCGTATGAGGGTGATCAACCTGACCCCGCACGAGGTGAGAGTGGTCGATGAGGAGGCCCGGGTCATTCGCACCTGGCCCAGCGCGACCCGCCCGGCCAGGGTGGAGGCGGCGCGGGTGCCGCTCAGGGACCTGGACGGCATCCCCCTCATGGCCGAGAGGCGGACCAGGGCGGCCAACCTGCCCGAACCCCGGGCCGGGGTGTGGTTCATCGTCTCGTCCGTGGTCAGTTCGGCCCATCCCGAACGAGGAGACCTGTTGGTCCCCTCCGACCTGGTCAGGGACGGCAGAGGGGTCGTCACCGCCTGCCGTTCCTTCGTGGTCGTCTCCGATTCGGTGTGCGGGGCCCGCCCCCTCCCCTTGGCGTCGACCGCCCCCGGATGAGTACGGTGGGGGCGTCCGCGACCACCCGGAGACGATCGGCGCACGGATCGCCCCCATCCCCTGGGAGAGGAGAACGTGGACGGACCCGGAGCCGCCATCGTCCTCGTGGGCCAGAACCCCACACCGGCCCTCCTGGCCTCGTCGACGCTGCCCGTGGAACGGCTGTTCCTGGTCTGTAGCGACGGCACCTCGCCGGTGGCCCACCGCGTCGTCGACGCGGTCCACCGCCTCCACGACGACCGTTCGGCGCGCGCGCTCAGCGTGGGCCCGGACCCGCACGACCCCCGTGCCGTCACCGCGGTCCTGGAACGGATCCGCCGCGAACTCGACGGACGCCCCTGGTACCTGGACTACACCGGGGGGACCAAGATCATGAGCGTGGTCGCGGCCCTGCACCACGAACGCTCGCTCCCTCCCGGATCCCGAGGGTTGCGCCGCTACCTCGACCCGCACGGCGCCTCGTCACGGGAGGCCCCCGGTCCGGACCTGAGCACGCTGGCCGCGATCCACGGCGCCCACTGGGCGGAACGGCGCGACCCCGAGCCGGTGCGGATCTACCTGCGCGGCGGCGAGGACGCCCTGCGCGAGGCCTACCCGAGACTCCCCGAAGGCGAGGTGAACGGTATCTCCGCCGAGGGGCGCGTCCTGTCCCACCTGCGCCGCCTGACCCGCGGCCGCGACGACACCGAGGTACTGGGATCCCGCCGGATCGTCGACCCCTACCGGCCGGGCGGCTCCATCGCCGACTTCGACGTCCTCTTCCGCCACCGGCACCGGGTGCTGTGCGTGGAGGTCAAGAGCCGCTCCGAGGACGTGGTGGCCCGGGCCGGATGGACCGTGGCCAAGGCCCGCCGCGTGTTCGGCGGCGCCGCCCGGATCCTCTTCGTCTACGCGGGGCCGCCCGTCGACGACCTGCGGGAACGGCTCACCGCCTACAACCCGGCCCTGTCGGCCCGCAACGTCCACGTCTGGCACCTGGACGCCTTCCTGGCCAGGATGACCACGTTCGAGGCCCTGCGCCGTGCCTTCCTGCCCGAGAGCCCCCCTCGCCCCCGAGAGGCCACCGATCCGGAGGACCCGCGCACGTCCTCCACACCGCCGGCCTCACGACCGCGCCATCCCGTACCGGAGGAGGGGCCCCTGCTCGTCACCCCGCTGGGCGGCAGCCGGTTGGGCGCCCTGACCGCCCTGCACGCCCACCGCCCCTCCCGGGCCCTGGTCCTGCCCTCCCGGCAGAGCCTGCGCACCAAGGTGCGCGAGGCGGCGGCCCGCACGCTGTACGCGGTCGAACACCCCGGAGCGGAGGCGCCCGACGACGCGACCCTGCGTTCGGAGGGCTACCGTGATCGGGTGCGGCTGGCCGCCGACCCGGTGGACGGGTTCGACCCCGCCGCGGTGACCCGGAGCGTGGGCGCGTGGATCGACCGAGAACGCGACGGGGACCGGCCGGTCGTCGTCGACTTCACCACCGGGACCAAGGCGATGAGCCTGGGACTGGCCGAGGCGGCGCGCGGGGCCGGAGCCTGCGCCACCTACCAACTGGCCAGGGAACGGGCCGTGGTCTGCCTGGAGCACGGGCGTCGGGAGCTTCGAGGACGCGCCCGCCCGGACTGGTCGCTGGTGCTGTCCGGTTACGAACCCCTCGACGGGGCGCTGCGCGACGTGGTGCGGGGGCCGGCGCTCGACCAGGTCGATGTGGAGTTGCTGGACCTGGCGGCGCGCTCCCTGATCGAGGCCTCCTCCACCGGGTGCCGGGTGTGGTGGGACCCCTCCCTCGCCGACGGACAGGCCTTCCTCACCGCCCGTGAACGTCCCGGCCTGGCCCTGGCCTTCGACGATCGCGTGGTGGGTCTGGCCGCCCCCGGATGGAGACGGCGCCGCACCCCCGAAGGGCCGCTCCGCGCGGTGAGCCCGGGAGGCTGGGCGCAGAGCGTGTTCGCCGCGACCACGCACCTGGCGGTCCGCTGCGACGTGGCCGGAACGCTCCTGGCGCTGACACGGCCCGGCCGTGACGTGACCAGGGCGGGGGAGCTGGTGGACTGGATCGCGCAGGGCCCGACGGGGGAGACCGCGAACGAGGGGATCCGCTTCGGGGACCCCCACCGGCCCATGGTGGTGGAGGTCGATCCGGCGGCGCCGCCCGCCCTGCTCGGCACCGACGTCGGAGGGCTCTGAACAGGGCACGGGTCTATCGGCGGATCTCCCTTCGACGGTTTCACCACCGAACGTGCTCTTCCTCCCATACCGGGAACGCAACCTCCGAAGGGGGTGGAACGTCTCATTCCCCGCGCGTCACCGGAGCACCGGTGCGCGGCTCTCGGAACACGGGGGCCGCGCGGACGGCGCGAGAGCGGAAGAGGAATCGAGAACGTGCGTTTCACGGGTGTCATGGTCCTGGGCGGTGTCGCCACACTGCTCCTGGCGGGATGCGCCCCGCCGAGTGCCGCTCCGGAGGAGGACGGCGGGCCCGCCGACTTCGCCTTGGGCACCATCGACTGGGAGCCCTGCAAGAACGAGGAGGAGTTGGCCGAGGCCCCCGAGTGGGACGGCGACCCCGAATGGCTGGAGACGCTGGAGTGCGGGACCCTCGACGTCCCCCTCGACCACGCCGATCCCGGTCAGGGGACCATCGGGCTCGCCATGGTCCGACGCCCCGCCGAGGGGGCGGACGAGGACCGGATCGGCTCCCTCGTGCTGAACCCGGGCGGGCCGGGCGAGACCGGGGTGGACCTGCTGGACTTCCCCATGTTCGACGACCCGATCCTCTCCGCCTTCGACCTGGTCTCCTTCGACCCGCGCGGTGTCGGTGACAGCGGCGGCTTCGCCTGCGGAGACTGGTTCGCCCTCGACGAGGCGCGTAGCGCGGTCGAGGACCCGACCCGGGTGAGCGACGCCGAGCTGGGCGCTCTGGAGGAGGCCGCCCGCGCCTACGCCGACGACTGCGCCGAAGAGGTGGGGGAGGACTTCCTCGCCGCGATCGGCACGGTGAACGTGGTGCGCGACCTGGACCTGATCCGTGAGGCGCTGGGCGACGAGCGGCTGAGCTACGTGGGCTTCTCCTATGGCACCTACATCGGTGCCCTGTACGCCGAGATGTACCCGGAGAACACCCGCGCCCTGGTCCTGGACGGGGCGGTGGAGACCGAGCGTCCCAACGTCGAGGTCGCCGTCGACCAGGCCGAGGGCTTCCAGTACGCCTGGGACCTGTTCGTCGAGGACTGCTCCGCCGCGGGCGAGTGCCCCTTCTCCGATCCGGCCGCCTCCGAAGGGTGGATGGCGGACCTGCTGGAGGACCTCGACGCCGACCCGCCCATGGCGCGGGACGTCGAGGTGGACGGGGCGACCCTGATGTCGATGATCTCCCAGCAGCTCTACTACGAGAACTCCGGTGACCTGCTGGCCGCCACCCTGACCGCTCTGGACGAGGACACTCAGGGGGCGGGCGAGTACCTCGACGTCCTCTACGACGACACGTTCGCCGAGTACGAGGAGGAATCCGACGACTGGTCGGACAAGCCCGGCATGACGTGGGCGGACGAGGAGGCGGCGCTGACGGCGATCAACTGCGCCGACCGGACCGACCCCACCGACGCCGACGCCTACCGTCGCGCCGCGCAGGAGGCGGCCGTGGACTCCCCGCTCTTCGGCTCCGACCTGGTCTGGGAGCAGCTCCCCTGCGCCTACTGGCCCGACACCGAGGAGGCGCCGAGCGGCTTCACCGCGCCCGACGCCCCGCCGATCGTCGTGGTCGGCACCCTGGGCGACCCCGCCACCCCCTACACCTGGGCCGAGGAGCTGGCCGGGCAGCTGGACTCCGCGGTCCTGCTCACCTACGAGGGCACGGGCCACACCGCCTACGCCTACGGTGACCCGTGCGTGGACCCGGCGGTGGACTCCTACCTGCTGACGGGCGAGATGCCCGAGGAGGGGCTGTCCTGCCCCGCCTGGGAGTGGTGAGGACCCGCTAGGGAGAGGGCACGACCCTCTCCCACCCGGGTAAAACACACCAGAACGGACTATTGACCCGCCTGTCGGCATGTTCGCCATGCGTGTCTCGACGATCACTCAGAGTATGTGAATCTCGGTCGTCGGGGGTCACGGATGAGGTCGGTTGTGCGGGTGCGCGTTATGAAGACGGGGGCGTTCGGGCTCGGAGCCCTGGCGGTGGTCGTGGTCGCCACGTCGATCACGGCCCACGCCGACGTCGGCGGGGACCACCCCTTCCACGGACAGAGCATCGCCTGGGAACCGTGCCTGCCCCCCGAGGAACTCGCCGCCACCGAGACCGTCGAAGGCGATCCCGACTGGCTCCGCCGTCTGGAATGCGGGACGGTCACCGTCCCCATGGACCACGGCGACCCCGAAGGCCGGACCCTGGACCTGGCGCTCGTCCGCCACCCCGCCCAGGGGCCGGCCGACGGACGTCGGGGCTCCCTGCTCTTCGAGTTCGGCGGCCCCGGGGTCTCCGGCGTCGACACCTTCCTCGCCGGCTCCCTGCCCCTGGGGCGGGAGATCCGAGACTCCTTCGACCTGGTCTCCTTCGACCCGCGCGGCGTCGGCGACAGCGAAGGGTTCTCCTGCCCCCTCCTGCGCGTCATGGACCGCCCCCTGTCCGAAGCGGACCGGATCGGCGCCGCCGAGGTGGAAGGCGACCTCCTCACCGACATGGAGAAGAGCGCCCACGCACTGGCCGCCGCCTGCGAGAAGGAGGCCGGCGCCGACTTCCTCGCCACCATGGGCACCGTCAACGTCGTCCGCGACCTCGACATCATGCGCGACGCCCTGGGCGACGAACGACTGAACTACGTGGGCTTCTCCTACGGCACCTACATCGGCGCCCTGTACGCCGAGATGTACCCGGAGAACACCCGCGCCCTGGTCCTGGACGGCGCCGTCCAGACCGAACGCGACGTCGTCTCCGAGGCGGTCGAACAGACCGGCGGACTCCAGACCTCCTGGGAGGCCTTCGTCGCCTTCTGCCTGGACCGGGCCGAACCGTGCCCCTTCACCGGCACCGACTCCGCCCTCCGGGAGATGGAGGGGATCCTGGACGGCATCGACGCCGAACCCCTCCACGTCGCGGACCGCACCCTGGACCGGGACGGGTTCCTCGACCTGCTGCGCGGCGCCCTCTACACCGAGACGCTCTGGTACGACACCGCGGGCCTGCTCGCCCGACTGGCCGAGGGCGAACGCGACGACTTCGTCCACGACTACCTGCTCGGCCTGCTGCGCCGGGGCGGTGACGAGACCCCGGGGATGGAGGAATCGGCCCACCTCGCCGTCCGATGCGCCGACCACGCCGCCCCGACCGACGTGCGCGACTACCAGGAGGGCGCGATCCGGGCCACCCGCCTCTCCCCGCTCTTCGGCGGCGACGAGGTCTGGCGCAAACTGCCCTGCGCCTACTGGCCCGACACCGAGATCGCCCCCATCGGGGTCACCGCGCCGATGGCCCCGCCGATCCTGGTCGTGGGAACCCTGGGCGACCCGGCGACCCCGTACACGTGGGCGAGGGAGATGGCCGACCGGCTGGCCACGGCGACCCTGCTCACCTACGAGGGCGGCGGCCACACCGCCTACGCCAAGGGCCACCCCTGCGTGAACGAGGCCGTCGACGCCTACCTCCTCCGGGGCGAACTCCCCGAGGAGGGCACCGTCTGCCCCACGGGTTCCTGAGCCTCCCTCCCGAGTACCGATGGCCCCTCCCACGGGGCGGGAGCACCGGACGAGCGAGAATCGGAGAAGGACGACACCGAACGAGGGAGCGCGGCATGGACACCGAACGGTCGCACGAACCGATCACGAGGACCACGCCTCCCGTGTGGCTCGCGTACGCGGCCTCCGGTACCGGACTGCTCCTGGGCGCGGCACACCTGACGGTCACCGGGGGCCTCCTGCTGAGCGAGGCCCGGAACCCCACACCCGGCTACCTGGCCTGGATGCTCGCCCCCGTCCTCATCGCCCTGGCCATCGCGGCCGTGCCCTTGACGCTCATCGACCCCCGCCGGGCAGGTACCTCTGTGCCCCGGTGGACCTGCGGGGCGATCGCCGTCCTCACGGCGGCTCTCGCCCTCTTCGGGCTCGCGCCCCTGGCCTTCGGAGCCGCCCCGCTCTCCCTCTTCCTCGGCCCGGGACCCTACGCCCTGGCCTGCGCGGTGGCCTTCACCGCCCTCACCCTGAGCACCCGCAGGCCCCGCCCGTAGGGGTGGGCCCCGGGCTCTCCTGTGAGCGCCCGAGGCCCGGACCCGTGCCGGTTCGCGCGGGCGTCTCATATCCTGTTCCGAAACCGGAGGCGAACCTTCCACCCCGGTCCCTCACATCCCCACGATCCCGAACAGGCATCCCCCATGCACCGTTCCCCATTTCCCGCGACCCTCGTGCCCCTGACCGACCCGTTCCCGCCGGGTCTCATCGTCATCGGAAGCCCCCATGCCTGAGCCCGGGCGAGAAAGAGTGCGCTTCAAAAGATGGACCTCGGCCACCGTCGCGTGGCTGATATACGCGATGTGCGGGTTCGGATGTTTCGCCATCGGTGGTGGGACCGGGGACTCGGGGCGGATGGAATGGGCCGATGTTCCGATCCTCCTGTTGGTCTTCGTCTCCTCTTCCACGCTGGCGTGGCTCTGGTCGATGCTCGGTGTGCTGACCGGGGTGAGGATGCGCGGTCAGAACGTGATCGTGCGGAACTTCGCGAGGGAGGTGGAGTTCCCCGCCTTCGTGGTCACCGGCGTGCACTGGGTGGGAGGCATATCCCTTTCGCTACGGGGAGGGCACTCGATCAAGTGCATCGCCTTTCCCGACTCCCTCATGTCCCTGATCCTGGGGTACCGGAACTTCAGAGGTGTGGCGAGGGCACTCGAACGGGAGATCGCTGAGAGGTCGATCCGTTTCCCCGAGACGGACGACGCCCACGCCGAAGAGTGTTATCGATGGGGTCTTTCCACATTCCTCGTCATTCTGGCCTCGTACTTCCTGCTCTTTCTTCTCGGCTACGTGATATTCGTCTGAGCGGCGGGCGAGTCGGGGGAGGTGTCCTCGTTTTCCTCTTCCCGATAACGGGCCGGTGGGGCGCCGAACTCCCGCTTGAACGCTCCGGCGAATGCGAACCGGGAGGCGTAGATGCCCAGTCCATGGACGGCTACGCCCACACCAACAACAGCCCGGCGGCGTACTGGGACGGATCTGGTCTATCCGCGTGTACCCCGGCCGATGGCATCTGCATAGAGATCGGTGGTAACACCAACGTTCACTACAAGAAGGGCGGGAAGAGTCACGTCCAAACCTGGAACTACCGCCCGAACACTGGGTGGCGAAAGATCACGCAGACCTCCTATAAGGGTTCCTCCAGTAAGTTCTTCAGCACGAATAGATATGTCAGAGGGCACGGGTGGAGTGTCCTGATGTTGGGTATGGGAGGGGGAGCTGCTCTGAGTGTCGGCCGTCTGGCCTCTGGGACATGGAGTGGAGCTTTGAGGTCAATGGGCTCTAGGCCTACGGTGCGGACTGGTGTTCAAAGGTGGGATTATAATCCCAGGTCGGGGAATCCTCAGCGTAGAAGCGGGATTTTTCAAGGTTGGGATATGAATTCAGGGGCAGTGGACTGGGGGGCTTCCTCTGCTGGTTATGCTGTTAATATCGCCAGTGGTGCTACATTTGGGGGTCCTGTTCCGTATGGGAACCCGTTTGCGAGGAACTAGATTTGGCTGAGGGAAGAGAGGTTTTTCGGAGTGTCGGAACGCTACTTCTCGGGGCGGTTGTGACATTCCTTGTCTGGCTCCTTTTCTCCTTGGCTGTGATCGGTGAGGGCTTCGGGGTTTCAGGGATCCTTGTTATGGCGAATATTTTCGCCTTCTTTGTCTGGGTTGAGTTGAAGGTGGTGTTCTGGAGGAATGTTTCCTTGGAGGATGGCGAAGTGGTGTTGCGTGGATATTGGACAAAGACTCGTATAGGGGCTGGTCGAATTGATCGAGCCTGGGTCGGCGGAGGGGCGCTTCTGATTGAGTTGAAGAATGGTGATATATTGGATGTCTCGGCTTTTCGGGGTTCCATTATTTCCTCTATTTTTGGAAGTCCCAGTGCTTCTCGGGCTGCCGGGAGGATCGAAGAAGTCTGTAGGTCCGATGCTGTAAAGAGTGATGGCGATAGATCGACTTCCTTGCATTTGAATATCTTGTATGTGCCGGTGATTTGGATTGCATCTTTTGTCTATTACTGGTTCTTGAGTGGGTTTGTTGTTCACTGGTGATCTGTGTTGGGTGCTGGTGTGACGGCGGCTCGGTTGCGGTTGGATTGCTGGCCGCGAGGGCGATGTCGAGTTCCTGTAGTAGCCCATGGGGAGGGCGTCGGGGGCCTCTTGGGATCTAGGGGTATTGAACTTGGAGGATTCCAGAATTCGCCTGGGGGAAGTCGGCCTCCTGCGCCTTGATGAGTATGTTTAAGGGGAAGAAAGATCAAGCCGGCGGAACGCCTGGTGGTCTTGTTGGTGCTCCTCTCCGTGCTCGCGCTCTCCTTCTGGGAGCTCTACAGATATTGAACCGAGGAGATCGTCGTGGTGAATGTGGGAGAGCGGCAGAGATGAGGGGAGCCGACCGTGGCGCGTGACGAAGGAGGTGCCAGGCGAACGATCTCCCAGGCGAGGTCGACCTGGGCCGAATGGGTTGTGGCGTTTCCACCCATGCCCCCCACCCGCGGTGACATGAACGTGTTCTCCCTGGTCACCGCTCTCATGGCCCCGGCCCTGTTCGCCGTGTTCGGGATACTGGCGCTCGATCACAAGTACGGGCTGGGCTCTTATGGGAGCGGCGCTCATGTCTGGCTGGCCATTCTGGCCTTCTGGCAGATGGCGGCCTGTTGGATAGGACTCTCATCGGGGTGGGTGGGGAGGAGGTTCCCGGAGGCCGAACGCTATGCTCGCGCGTTCGTCATCGGTCTATGGGTGCTGAACGTCCCCCTTCTTTTTTTCGGGGCCTGGTTCTTCCTGACCGCGGGGGCTCCACTGCTGCGACTGATCCCTCTGGGAGTGGCGGCCCATCTCTGTCTCGCCCTCTCGGTGGTCTCCTTCTTCCTGCCGGCCTCGAAGAGGGTCGAGCCGTGAGCCCGGCGGCGGATGTCCTGATGAACGGGGTCGCGGGGCATGAAGGTCGTCACGCCTCTGCTGAGGGCCTTGAACGGTTGACGATCGATCCCGGGAGGGTCTCTTGCGCACGATCGCCCTGCTGAACTGCGGGCTCTTCCTGTTCCTGCTGTCGCGTTTCCAGCTCGCCCATCAGCGGGAGGGGCACGGGTTCTCGCTGGTTCTGGCGGTGGTGATGGTGGTTCTGTTGCTGGTCCACCTCTTCGTGCTGCGGGACGGCCGCTTCGACCGCCGGCTCTCCGCCTGGGCGACCGTGCCCTACGGTCTGTTCGTCGTGGCGATGGGGGCGTTGGTCCTCTACGGCCTCCTGGGGGCGGAACCGTACCGGCACACGTTCGCGATCTTCGGCCTCGGAGCGCTCTTCCTCTTGGCCCCGCCGGTTCTCGCCCTCTCCGCGAAGAGAACGACACCCCCGCCCTCCGCCGCCTGACGACACCGGGGAACACGAAGGCGCCCCGGCGGGAACTCCCACCGGGGCGCCTTCGTGTGGAGGGCTACAGCTGCGCGGAGGCCGCCTGGTCCAGCCAGAAGACGGTCCGCTCCGCGCCGCGCGCTCCGGCCACGGGGGCCCGGTCCACGCTCGCGTCGGACAGGCCCAGCCGTACGGCCTCGGCCTTGGACTCACCCGCGGCCAGCACCCACACCTGGCGGGCGGTGCCGATGGCGCACAGGGTCAGGCTGATCCGGGTGGGCGGCGGCTTGGGGGAGTCGTGGACGGCCACCACGGCCGCCTCGTCCTCGTGCACGCCCGGCAGGCCGGGGAACAGCGACGCCACGTGGGCGTCCGGGCCCAGACCGAGCAGGCACACGTCGAACTCCGGCACCGGGCCCTTGCCCCGCGCGGCCACGGCCAGGGCCTGCGAGTAGGTGGTGGCGGCGCGTTCGGCCTCGGCGTGGTCGGTGCCGTCGGAGGACGGCATCGGGTGCACCTGGTGCGCCGGAATGTCGATGTCGGCGATGAGGGCCTCGCGCGCCTGGGTCTCGTTGCGCTCGGGGTCTCCCTCGGGGAGGAAACGCTCGTCGCCCCACCACAGGTGCACGTGGGACCACTTCATCCCGCAGGCCAGCGCCTCGTCGCGCAGGGCCGCGAGCGTGCGGATGCCGACCCCGCCACCGGTCAGGACCAGGTGGAAGTCGCGCCCCTCGGTCTCGGCGCTCACGATCAGCTTCGCCAACCGCGAGGCCGCGCTCTGGGCGAGCTGCTCGGCGTCGATGGTGCGGACGATCTCCGGTTCGCTCATCTCATGCTCCGCTTCCGGCGAGCATCGGGCCCAGGTGGCGGGCCGCGCTCGCGTAGGTCTCGTCGGCGTCCAGTCGGCGCAGCTCCTCGGCCAGGGCCTGGGAGGCGCCGCGTCGGGCCAGGGCCACCGTCTGGTCCGGCTGGCCGAACCTCGACAGGATGGCGACCTGGCCGTCTCTGCGGGAGATCGTGATGTCCCCCTGGTCGGTGCTCAGGCACACCTCGGTCAGCCCGGGGCCGTGCGAGGTGGCGCGCTCCACCGGGACGTCGAGGCGTTCGGACAGCCACGACGCCAGCAGTTCGGCGCTCGGGTAGTGCGGTTCGGCGGTCACCCGGGCCGAGTTCACCCAGCCGCACGGCTGGTCCATGGCGCTGGCCAGCAGCGAACGCCACGGGGTCAGCCGGGTCCAGGTCAGGTCGGTGTCGCCCGGACGGTAGTGGGCGACCCGCTCCATCAGGTCCTCCAGCGGGTTCGGGGCGCGCAGGGCGTCGGTGATCCTGCGCTGGGCCAGACGACCGACCGGATCGTCGGCCGGGTCGAGCGGCCCCTGGCCCGGCCACCACACCACCACGGGCGCGTCCGGCACCAGCAGCGGGGTCAGGACCGAGTCGGGGTGTTCGCCCAGGGGCCCGTACAGCCTCAGCAGCACCGCCTCGCCGGGGCCGGAGGTGCCGGGCCTGCGGATCTCGGCGTCGATGGCGGGCTCGGCCTTGGGGTCGCGGCGGATCAGCGCCACGACCCGGGACGGATGTTCGCGTCCGGCCTCGGTGGCGGCCCGGACGGCGTCGTAGTGGTCGGCCTCGTCGGTGACGATGACCAGGGTCAGAACCATGTTCATCGCGCCGCCGCCGACACTGAGACGCTCGGACATGAGCGCCTCGGTGATCTGCGCGGTGGTGGTGCGCGGCAGGTAGAGCGTCATCGGTTCCTCCCGACGCGGGCGGTCATGGGCGGCGCCACTGGCGGCCGTCCCTGGCGAGCAGTTCGTGGGCGGAGTCGGGCCCCCAGGTACCCGAACCGTATTGTTCGGGGCGGCCCTCCTTCGCCCAGTAGTCCTCCACCGGGTCCAGGATGCGCCACGACAGCTCGACCTCCTCCTGGCGGGGGAAGAGCGGCGGGTCGCCGATCAGCACGTCCAGGATGAGCCGTTCGTAGGCCTCGGGGCTGGCCTCGGTGAAGGACTGCCCGTAGGTGAAGTCCATGCTCACGTCGCGCACCTCCATGGAGGCGCCGGGCACCTTGGAGCCGAAGCGCAGGGTGACGCCCTCGTCCGGCTGGATGCGCAGTACCAGGGCGTTCTGCCCCAGTTCGCTGATGTCGGAGCGCGCGAACATCTGCTGCGGAGCGGCCTGGAACACCAACGCCACCTCGGTGACGCGGCGGCCCAGCCGTTTGCCGGTGCGCAGGTAGAAGGGCACCCCGGCCCAGCGGCGGGTGCCCACGTCGAGCCTGAGGGCGGCGTAGGTCTCGGTCACCGAGTCGGAGGGGATGCCCTCCTCCTCCAGGTAGCCGCGCACCGCGGCGCCGCCCTGCCAACCGGCGGCGTACTGTCCCCGGGCGGTGCCGGTGGACAGGTCCTCGGGCAGGGAGACCGCGGAGAGCACCTTCTCCTTCTCCGCGCGGATCGCGTCGGCGCTGTAGGAGACGGGCTCCTCCATGGCCACGAGCGCGAGCAGCTGGAGCAGGTGGTTCTGCATGACGTCGCGGGCGGCGCCGATCCCGTCGTAGTAGCCCGCGCGTCCGCCCACGCCGATGTCCTCGGCCATGGTGATCTGCACGTGGTCCACGTAACCGCGGTTCCACAGGGGCTCGAACAGGGTGTTGGCGAAGCGCAGCGCCAGAATGTTCTGGACCGTCTCCTTGCCCAGGTAGTGGTCGATGCGGAACACCGCCGACGGCGGGAAGACGTCGTCCACCACGGAGTTGAGGTCGCGGGCGCTGGTCAGGTCGTGGCCGAAGGGCTTCTCGATGACCACGCGCCGCCACGGGGTGACCCCGCCGGTCCCCTCGCCCTGTTCGGGCTCGGCCAGGCCGGACCTCTTGAGCTGGGTGACCACGGTCGGGAACAGCTTGGGCGGCAGCGACAGGTAGAAGGCGTAGTTGCCTCCGGTGCCGCGCGCGGCGTCCAGCTCGTGGACGGTCCGGGCGAGCTCGTCGAAGGCCGCGTCGTCGTCCAGGTCGCCCTGGACGAACCGCATGCCCTCACTGAGCTGGCGCCACACGTCCTCACGGAAGGGGGTGCGCGCGTGCTGACGCACCGCCTCGTGGGCCTCGTGGGCGAAGTCCTGGTCCTCCCAGTCCCGGCGGGCGAACCCCACCAGACCGAAGCCCGGCGGCAGCATGCCCCGGTTGGCCAGGTCGTAGATGGCGGGAAGCAGTTTCTTGCGGGCCAGGTCGCCCGTCACGCCGAACAGCACCAGCACGCTGGGCCCGGCGATCCGGGGGAGCCTTCGGTCCAGGGCGTTGCGGAGCGGGTTGGGTACCGCTCCCGGCATCACCGGTTCTTTCAAGAGTCTCTTTCTCCTGTCGAGCGTGGCCGATGCCTCGGTGGACGGGCACCCGTGCCCGCGCGGATCGCGCACGGGCACGGGGCGGTGAGAGGGTGCCTCGAGGGCCGCACGGGCTCCGGTGCGACGGAGGCCCGTGGATGCGGCCTAGGCGAGCTCGTCGAGCTTCATGGTCAGCCGGCCGAGCAGGCTCTCCCAGGAGTCCACGAACTTGACCACGCCCTCGTTCTCCAGGTGGAGGACGACGTCGGCCATGTCCACACCGGCCTCGCGGAGGGCGTCCATGTCGGCCTGGGCCTCGGCGTAGTGCGCCCGGACCGTGTCCCCGGTGATCTCACCGTGGTCGGCGGTCGCGTCGAGGGTGGCCTGCGGCATCGTGTTCACGGTGCCGGGGGCCACCAGGTCGGTGACGTAGCGGGTGTCGGAGTAGGACGGGTCCTTCACCCCGGTGGAGGCCCACAGCGGACGCTGCGGGGTGGCGCCCTCGGCGGCCAGCACCTTCCAACGGTCGGCGGAGAAGACCTGCTCGTAGTCCTGGTAGGCCAGCCGCGCGTTGGCGATGGCGGCGCGGCCGAGCAGACGCCCGGCCTCGTCGGTGCCGATGGCCTTCAGCCGCTTGTCCACCTCGCTGTCGACGCGGCTGACGAAGAAGGACGCCACGGACTGGATACGGGACAGGTCGTGGCCGTTGGCGCGGGCCAGCTCCATGCCCTCCAGGAACGCCTCCATGACCTCCCGGTAGCGCTCCAGGGAGAAGATCAGGGTGACGTTGACGCTGATGCCGTGCCCGAGCACCTGGGTGATCGCGGGCAGACCCTCGACCGTCGCCGGGATCTTGATCATCAGGTTGGGACGGTCGACCAGCCACCACAGCGACCGGGCCTCGGCGATGGTGCGCTCGGTCTCGCGGGCCAGACGCGGGTCCACCTCCAGGGAGACCCGGCCGTCCACGCGGTCGGTGGCGTCGTACACCGGGCGCAGGGTGTCCGCGGCCCAGCGGATGTCGTAGGCGGTCAGCATCCGGACGGCCTCGCCCA
The DNA here is from genome assembly GCF_000341225.1 of Nocardiopsis alba DSM 43377. GTDB lineage: Bacteria > Actinomycetota > Actinomycetes > Streptosporangiales > Streptosporangiaceae > Nocardiopsis > Nocardiopsis alba. The sequence goes on along the minus strand of NZ_ANAC01000015.1, from coordinate 140,038 downwards.
CCGAGACACCGCGCACCCCGAGGGCGTGCACCTGCTCGTCGTAGGCGTCGCCCTCGGCGAGGGCCTTGTCGAAGATGGTGGGGTTCGAGGTCACCCCGGTCACGTGGTGGGTCGACATCAGTTCGGCGAGGTTGCCGGTGCGCAGTCGGTCCCGGCTGATGTCGTCCAGCCAGATGGACTGCCCGGCCTCGGCCAGATCCTTCAGTGCGGTGCTCATGTCCTTCTCACGCCTTCCCTGCGCTTTGTCCTGGGCCCGCGCCGCGCACGGGCGGCGGCCCCGCCGGGGAGGGCTCCCCGGCGGGACCGCTCCGTCAGCGTCCGACCTTGGCCAGACTGTCGCGGACCGCCGCGACGACCGCTTCGGAGGTGATGCCGAACTTCTCGTAGAGGGTCTGGTAGGGCGCGGAGGCACCGAAGTGCTCCAGGCTCACCGAGACGCCGGCGTCGCCGACGTAGGAGCGCCAGCCCATGGCGATACCGGCCTCGACCGACACGCGGGCGCGCACCGAGGAGGGCAGCACCTGCTCGCGGTACTCCTCGCTCTGCTCCTCGAACCACTCCACGCACGGCATGGAGACCACGCGGGTGGGGATGCCGGCCCGCTCCAGCTCGGCGCGGGCCTCCAGCGCGAGGGAGACCTCGCTACCGGTGGCGATGACGATGGCCTCGGGGGTGCCCCCCTCGGCCTCGGCGAGCACGTAGCCGCCCTGGGCCGCGCCCTCGGCCGGAGCGTGGACCTCGCGGTCCAGGACCGGGACGTTCTGGCGGGTGAGCGCCAGCGCGGTGGGACGGTCGGTGCTCTCCAGCGCCTTGCGCCAGGCCACGACGGTCTCGTTGGCGTCGGCGGGACGGATCACGTCCAGGCCGGGGATGGCGCGCAGCGCCCACAGGTGCTCGATCGGCTGGTGGGTGGGGCCGTCCTCGCCCAGACCGATGGAGTCGTGGGTCCACACGTAGGTGACCGGCAGCTTCATGAGCGCGGCCAGTCGCACGGCCGGACGCATGTAGTCGCTGAAGACCAGGAACGTGCCGCCGTAGGGGCGGGTGGGGCCGTGCAGGGCGATGCCGTTGAGGATCGAACCCATGCCGTGCTCACGGATGCCGAAGTGCAGCACGCGACCGTACGGGTTGCCGGGGAACATGCCGCTGGCCCGGTCGAAGGGGAGGAAGGAGGGCTCGCCCTTGGGGGTGGTGTTGTTGGAACCGGCCAGGTCGGCCGAGCCGCCCCACAGCTCGGGCAGGATCGGCGCGACCGCGCTCAGCACCTCGCCGCTCGCCTTGCGGGTGGCCATCCCCTTCTCGCTCGCCTCGAAGGAGGGCAGCGACTCCTCCCAGTCCTCGGGCAGCTTGCCCGACTGGAGCCGGTCGAAGAGCTCACCGTGCTCGCCGGCGCCCTTGCGCCAGGCGTCGAAGGCGACCTCCCAGGCGGCGTGGGCCTCGCGGCCCCGGTCCAGTGCCTTGCGGGTGTGCTCGATGACGGCGTCCTCGACCGCGAACGGCTCGTCCGGAAGGCCCAGGATCTCCTTGGTGGCGGAGATCTCGGCGGCACCGATGGCGGCGCCGTGGATGGCGCCGGTGTTCTGCTTGTTGGGCGCCGGCCAGCCGATGACGGTGCGCAGACGGATGAAGGTCGGACGGTCGGTCTCGGCCTTGCCGCGCAGGATCGCCTGGTAGAGGCCGTCGACGTCCTCGACGTACTCGCCGGTGGCGGTCCAGTCGACGTCCTCGACGTGCCAGCCGTAGGCCCGGTAACGGGCCATGACGTCCTCGCTGTGCGCGATGCGGGTGTCGTCCTCGATGGAGATCTGGTTGTCGTCCCAGATCATGATGAGGTTGCCCAGGTTCTGGGTGCCGGCCAGGGCGCTGGCCTCGTGGCTCACGCCCTCCTGGACGTCGCCGTCGGAGCAGAACGCGTAGACGTGGTGGTCGAAGGGGCTGACGCCCGGACCCGCCTCGGGGTTGAACAGGCCGCGCTCGCGGCGGGCGGCCATGGCCATGCCGACGGCGTTGCCCACACCCTGGCCGAGCGGGCCGGTGGTGGTCTCCACGCCGGGGGTGTGGCCGACCTCGGGGTGACCCGGGGTGAGGCTGTCCCACTGGCGCAGCGACTCCAGGTCCTTCAGGGTCAGGCCGTAGCCGGCGAGGTAGAGCTGGATGTACAGGGTGAGGCTGGAGTGTCCGATGGACAGTACGAAACGGTCCCGGCCGACCCAGTCGGGGGCGGCGGGGTCGTGGCGCATGACCTTCTGGAAGAGGAGGTAGGCGGCGGGAGCGAGGCTCATCGCGGTACCGGGGTGACCGTTACCCGACTTCTCTACCGCGTCCATCGCCAGCGCCCGAACCGTGTCGACGGCACGGAGGTCGAGGTCCGACCACTCCAGATTCTGCGGGGTGTGGGCGTTCACGGACTTTCGTTCTCCTTCTCGGGCACCGGAGGCACCCGTTTCCGGGGCGGGTGGTGGTCGTGTGTACTTGTTGTCCGCCGGGATCGACGGACGACCCGCTCGTGGGGCGGGCCGAGAGGGGTGTGCGAGGGCGGGGTCGCTCGGCGTCGGGCTGTGGACGTCACGCGGCCCCGAAGCACGTGTCCGGTCCGTGTTCGCACGAGGTCGGTGGAACACGGACGGGGCCGTCTGCGAGCCTATCGTCCGCGGCAGGGGATGTGGGTGCCCGACACCTCCCGCACCGGCTGGTGGAGGGGGCGTGGGGCCGGATCCCCGCGCTCGGTGGGGCGCGTGGCACGCTGGAAGCGTGGTGGGGCTTGTGCGACCCTTCTGTACACCCGAGGGGCGGCGAGGTCTCGGGCCGAAGGTCCCGGCCGGCGGGGCACCCGTACCCAGGGGGCAGGTCTCCGGTGCGCGCGAGGAAGTACTACAGTATGTCGTTGACGGGGTTTTCGCTGATCCTGACGCTTTGTCGGTCCGATCGACCCCGCGTGGCGAGCAGTGTCGAAATTCCCTAAGAGTTGTCGAGGTATCCGCGTGTCTGAAACCGAGCCGGCCCCCCAGGGGACAGGAGTGCTTCCGGCCGTGGGGACGCGGCACCCATGACACTCACCAACCGTTCCCCGCAGGCCGGATCGCCCACCCCCGAGGCCCCCCGTAAGGCCGCCCTGGGTGACTACGTCCGTGCCTATGTCGCTCTCTCCAAGCCCCGCGTCATCGAGCTTCTGCTCATCACCACCATCCCGGTGATGTTCGTGGCCGCCGGGGGTGTGCCGCCGCTGTGGACCGCGGTCGCCACCCTGCTGTTCGGCACCATGTCGGCGGCCAGCGCGAACGCGATGAACTGCTACATCGACCGTGACATCGACCGTGAGATGCGTCGCACCCGACAGCGTCCGGGCGCGATGGACCTGGTCACACCGAAGGGCGCCCTCATCTACGGGCTCGCCCTGGCGATCGGCTCCACCGTCGGCTTCCTGGTGTTCGTCAACGTGCTGTCGGCGACGCTGTCGGTCTTCGCGATCCTCTTCTACATCTTCGTGTACACGATGCTGCTCAAGCGTCGTACCGCGCAGAACGTGGTGTGGGGCGGCATCGCGGGCTGTATGCCGGTCCTCATCGGCTGGGCCGCGGTCACCAACAGCCTCGACTGGGCGCCGTTCGTCCTCTTCCTGGTGGTGTTCTTCTGGACGCCTCCGCACACCTGGACCCTGGCCATGCGTTACCGCGAGGACTACGCCGCCGCCAAGGTGCCGATGCTCCCGGTGGTCGCCGGCGACCGTCGCGTGCTGCTGGAGACGGTGCTGTACAGCTGGGCCACGGTCATCGTCTCGCTCATCTTCTGGCCGGTCGCGGGGACCACCGTGTTCTACGGTGCGGTCGCCCTCATCCTGGGCGCGCTCCTGGTGGTCCAGGCCCACCGCCTGCTCAGCCGCTCGATGGCGGGGGTGAGCGGGGCCAAGCTCAAGACCATGGGCTTCTTCCACCTCTCCAACGCCTACCTGGCGCTGCTGTTCACGGCGGTCACCATCGACCCCCTCATCGCGCGACTGCTCGGCTGAGCGGTCCCGTAACGACGCGGACGGCGCCCGCCCCGGATCCTCGGGGCGGGCGCCGTCGTTCGTGGGTGAGGGTCATTCCACCGGGATCGTGAAGGCGCCGAAGGGGCCGGCGTCCAGCTCCACCTCGTCCACGCCCAGGGCGGGCGCGGGGAAGTAGACGAAGGTCCTGCGGCTCTTCCCACCGTCGGGGAACGGGTTGAAGTGTCGGGTGGACAGGTAGCGGGGGTCCTCGTCCTCGGGGTGGGAGGGGCCGATACGGACGGCCCGCAGGACGTCGTCACCGCCGGGGGCGCTCACCGAAAAGGCGGTCATCTCTCCGCCCCGCAGGTCTCCGGAGAGGGGAGAGACGACGTGCGGCACCGTCCCCGATCCGCTGTCGTCGTGTTCGAGTTCGAAGACCCCGACGAGGTAGGAACCGTCCCGGTACATCGGATACGCGTGCAGTCGATAGCGCGCGACGTCGCTGAGGAAGGTCGCCTCGCCCGTGGCGACGACCTCGCCGTCGCCTTCGCGGAACGGCGCCGGCGGCGCGGCCACGTGCTCCGTCCCCTCGGTGACGGTGGTACCGGCCTCTTCGCCGGTCTCCTCGCGTTCGCCCTCGGGAAGCAGGTGGTAGGAGATCTCCACCCGCCGGTTGGCCGCGCGCGCCTCCTCGACCTCCTCCTCGGTGTCGGCGTTCTCGCTTGCCACCGGTTCGGTGTCCCCGCGTCCCTCGGTCTCGTACGCGTAGTCGGTGCCCAGCTCCTCGCGGAGGAAGGCGTGGACGGCCTCGGCACGCTCCTCGGACAGGGTCAGGTTGTAGTCGCCCGCCCCTTGCCCATCGGTGTGGCCCACGATCGTGATCGGCGGCCGTGAGGGGTCGGCCTCGGCCCGGGTCTCCTCGGCCACCTCGCGCAGGACCTCTTCGGCCTCTGTGGTGAGCTCGGACTCGTCGAGATCGAACAGCACGTCGGCGTGCAGTCCCACCGTCGTCTCGTCCGCGCCGCCCGTGTGGACCCGGTCGGGCCGCTCGACGATGGAGTACAGGTCCTGGACCCGATCGTCGGGGTCGCCGGCCGGTTCGGCGTCGCCGGGTCCGGGACGCACGGTGTCGCCCGGGTCGATGTGGTTGTGGTCGATGTCGTCGGAAGGCTGGGCGGAGGGCTCGCCCCGGTCCACCACGGGGATGCCGGTGAACTCTCCGGCGTCCCCGGTGGTGTGGAGGGTGAGGCGTTCCACCCCCTCGGGGATCGGTGGGAAGTGGATCTCGAACTCGTAGGTGGCCCCGGGGACCCAGTTGGGCGGCATGGGGCTGCCGATCGTGCGGTCGTCGGAGTCGAGCAGCGGGAGATAGTGCTTCCGTCCGACCGGGTCGGTCAGGGAGAACGCCCAGTTCCGGCCGAGCAGTCCTCGGGAGAAGGCGGCGGGGCGGTGGATGTAGCTCTGGTCGGTCTCACCGGTGGCCTCCACGGTGAGACGGAGGACGCCGCGGTCCCGGCCGCGCTCGATGTGGTGCACCGCCACCCGGGCGGGGAAGTCATAGGCGCCGAAGAGCCCCTCCCTGACATAGGGGCCTTCGGGATAGGTGGTGGTCTGTTCCGCCGTGCTCTCGGGGTCCGGGACGTCCTCGGTGTCGGTCGGGGCGCATCCGATGGCCATGATCAGGGTGCCGACCAGGACCAACGCGGTGGGGATCGTTCGGGTGCTCCGTGGCATGCCTCTCCTTCGGGGGGTCTCACCGTCTTCGGAGGCAACTCGAAGAGGTGGGTTTCGTTGAAGGGGTTGTCGGTAAAGCACACTATGTTGCCTTGCGCGCGAGGTAAAATCCCGGAGCGGTCCCGTAACGACGCGGACGGCGCCCGCCCCGGATCCTCGGGGCGGGCGCCGTCGTTCGCGGGGGAGGGTCAGGAGGCGGGGCGTCGGCTCCACGCGAGTACGGCCGCCCACACCACCAGGGCGACCAGGACCAGTGCCAGGGGGACATGGCCCTGAAGGGGGCCGTAGGTGCCCAGCGCGGCCTGGACGAAGCCCAGGGCGAAGGTGGCCAGGCTCAGCAGGAGGACGTTCAGATCGACGCCGGAGCCGCGGCCGGCCCCGAACCACACCATCGCCGCGGCCAGGAGCTGGACGGCGGCGGTCACGTGCACCGCGTAGGCGCCCCCGTTGTGCAGGGGCAGGGCGGTCGCGTCGAACGTGACGAGCCGTCCGGCGGTGACGAACTCCCACACGAGGGCGGCCACGGAGGCGAGGACCGCCACCCGCAGCGTCCATTCCCGACCGGAGACGGTCCTGCGCGGGGTGATGTCCTTCTCCATGCCAGAGGCCTTCCTCACGGGTTCGATCGTTCGCCACCATCCTGTCGCACGTGGGAGGGGGACCGTACCGCCCCCGACCGGGGCGGACGGCGCGCCCGCGAGCCCGGCAGACGATACGATCTGTGCTCATGCCCCGACTCGACAGCAAGGCCATTCTCCAGGGCCGCAGATCCCGTTATTCGATGACCCTCATCCTGGGCACCGCCATCAGCGTGGTGTGCATGCTCGGGATGCTCGGGTACCTGTGGATCCTGGCCATGGCCGGGGGAGCGGCCGCCGGGATCGACGGTGCCACGGGCTTCGTGGTCAGTCTGGTCGCGGCGATCGTCCCGGTCACGATCCTCGTCCCGCTCATCCTCATGCTCGACCGGCTCGAACCCGAGCCCGGCTGGGTGCTCTTCTTCGCCTTCGTCTGGGGCGCGGGGGTGGCGGTGCTCGCCTCGCTGCTGCTCAACAGCTGGGGCATCGCCTACCTGATGGTGCCCCTGTTCGGGCAGAGCGTGGGCGACTTCCTCGGCACCTCCATGGTCGCCCCCGTGGTCGAGGAGAGCGCCAAGGGCATGGTCCTGCTCCTGCTGCTCTGGCGGCGCCGCAACGAGATCGACACCTTCACCGACGGCGTGGTCTACGCGGGGATGGTGGCCACCGGTTTCGCCTTCACCGAGAACATCCTGTACTTCCTCGGCGCCTTCTTCGACGGTAGCCTCGTCGCGACCTTCGCCATCCGCGGGGTGGTCGCCCCCTTCGGCCACCCGATCTACACCGCCATGACCGGCCTGGGCGTGGCCTACGCGGCGATGCGCACCGGCGGTGGACGTTTCCTCGCCCCGATCGCCGGCTGGGTGCTGGCGGTGCTGCTGCACGGCATGTGGAACGCGTCGACGATCTTCGGCTGGTACGGCCTGGGTCTGGCCTACCTGGTGCTGTTCGTGGTGCTGATGGGCCTGCTGGCCATCGCCGCGCGCGACCGTCGCAGCCAGGTGGCCGCCATCGACCGCTACCTTCCGCCCTACATCTCCACCGGCCTGGTGACCCCGGCCGACATCACCATGCTCAGCTCCATGAGCGGGCGCCGTCAGGCCAGGGACTGGGCCGCGCGCAACGCCGGTGCCCGGGGGCGCGCGGCGATGAAGGACTATCAGCTGGCCGCCACCGAGCTGGCCCTGCTGCACCGCAAGATGGACGCCGGTGTGCGCCGCACGGACTGGAAGGTCAGTCGGGACTCGTTCCTGGCCCTGATGCACGTGGCCCGGGACACCTTCCTGGGGCACGTGCCCCGGCCGGTGACCCCGGGCTGGGCGGAGACGCCCACCGACTCCGGGTTCCTACGTCGCGCCGACTTCGCGCACGTCATCGCTCAGGCGCAGGCTCAACAGAGCTACGTTCCCCGGCACGGTCAGCCTCCTCGCTGACCTCCTCGCCCGGAGGGGTCAGCCGCGTGGTGGCGAAGTACAGGCGGGAGATCGCGACCCAGGTCAGACCCGAACCGAGGACGTGGAGCACCACGAGCGCCTCGGGCAGCTCCAGGGCGTACTGGGTGTAGCCCAGGACGCCCTGGAGGAGGACGATCACCAGCAGGATCACGCTGTTACGGCGGGCGGGGGCCCCGGCGCCGCCGCGGAAGGCCAGGATCACCGCGGCGGCGGCGCCGACCAGGGTGAGCCAGGCCAGGGCCGAGTGCACCCGGGTGACCGAGGGCAGGTCCAGCGCCCAGCGCGGGGCGGCGGCGTCCCCGCCGTGCGGGCCGGTACCGGTGACCACGGTGCCGGCGATCAGGAGCAGGAAGCCGACGACGACCAGGCCGATGCTCACGGTGTGCAGCATGGGGCCGACCACGATCCGCGGCCGTCCTTCGGGCTCCTGGCAGCGCACGTACAGCGCGACGGTGATGAAGACCATCACCATCGACAGCAGGAAGTGGGTGGCCACCGAGGCCGGGTGCAGGTCGGTCCACACGGTGATGCCGCCGACCACGCCCTGACCGAGGACGCCGAAGGGGATGATCACGGCCAGCCGGAACAGGTCCTTGCGGCGCGGGGTCATGCGCAGGACGGCGATCAGGGTGATCACGGCGACCGCCAGGACCACGAAGGTCAGCGTCCGGTTACCGAACTCGATGGCGGCGTTCAGGGCCGCGTGACCGGTGTCGATGGGCACGAAACTGTCGGGCGTGCACTTGGGCCACTCCGAACAGCCCAGCCCCGAGGAGGTGACCCGCACGGTCGCGCCGGTGACGGCGATCCCGGCGTTGACGGCGACGTTGCCCAGCGCCCAGGCGCGCAGCGACCGCGAAGTGGGGTTCCAGATGGTGCGGGCCAGGAGGGCCAGGGCCAGGACGCCCACGAGCGCCACGGCGATCTGCCATCCCCAGAGGGGCACGCCGAGGAGGACGATGTCGTCGATCTCGTCCGCCGCGAGCGGGGGAAGGGTGTGCGCGGCCGTGGTCACGGCGGCCGGGGAAGCAAACATACGACAGACTGTAGTACATCGTTCGGGGTCGTCCGACGTGGCCCCGCCGTCCGCCGCCACCTGCGGAGACACCGGGCTCCGAGCGGACGAGCCGTCGGGGATGTTCGTGATCCGCGCGTGAGGCGGTCTCTCCACCGGATCCCCCGGAAGGAGACGTTCACCGGCCGACGGCCGAGGACCCCTTCTCGTCTCCCGGTCCGGCCGGTCGCGACGACCGTTCCCGGCTCAAGCCGTCCCCTCCGGGGCGCTCAGCGCGTCGGAGGAGAGGCCGAACAGGGTTCCGAAGGCCTCCGAACCCTCCGGGGTCACCATGACGGCACGGGGTACGCCGGTGCGGACGATCCATCCGGACGAGAACGCGTGGGAGCAGAACGCGGCCGCCAGGGCGCCGGCGAGGTGGAAACGGCGTTCCGTCCAGTCCAGGCAGGCACGCACCGCCGGACGACGGGCGCCGGGTGCGGTCGCCAGCCCCAGCTCCGCGCTCCACTCCTCCCCGGCCGGGGTCAACGCCAGCCCCCGCCCCTCGGACAACAGGCCCCGCTCGATCATCGCCTCGGTGATCAGTACGCCCAGTCGACCGGCCAAGTGGTCGTAACAGGTCCGGGCCAGAGCCAGATGACGCCCGCGAGAGCGTGCCCTCAGCGAGGGTGACGGAGGAGCCGCCTCCGGCCCCAACGCGGCGAGGCGTTCGACCAGTTCGGCGATCTCGGGCGAGGCCAGGCGAACGTAACGATGGCGCCCTTGCCGTTCCTGGACCAGGAGTCCGCCCGCCACCAAGGCGTTCAGGTGCCCGGTCGTCGTGGAGGCCGCCACTCCGACGTGGCGCGCCAGCTCTCCCGCGGTCCAGGCCCGTCCGTCCAACAGGGCCAGACAGAACCCGGCTCTGGTCGGATCTGCCAGCAGAGCCGCGATCTTCGCCAGCCCGGGGGCGACACGCTCGGTTTCCATGGGCCCATTGTCCCCATCGACGTTTCGGTCCGCGCCGAAACGTCCGGTCGTTAACGTCACCGTCCATGACCACCGACACGCACCGGAACCCATCGGTCGATCCCGGATCCCACCGCGAAATCGAACCCCGCGTCCTCTACTTCGGCACCCCCGTGGCCCTCGTGTCCACGCTGAACGAGGATGGGACGCCGAACCTGGCGCCCATCTCCTCGCTGTGGGCCCTGGGCATGCTTCTCGTCGTGGGGCTCGGCGCGACCGGACAGACCGCCCGCAACCTCGAGGAGCGCCCCGAGATGGTGGTGAACATGCCCTCCGCGGACCTGTGGGAACGTGTGGAGCGTCTGGCTCCGCTGACCGGACGGGATCCCGTTCCGGAGGGGAAACCGCCGGGGTGCCGTTTCGAGGCCGACAAGTTCGGCGCGGCGGGCCTGACGGCGACGGGATCGGTCCTGGTCGGTCCGCCTCGGGTGGCCCAGTGCCCCTTGCAACTCGAGACGAAGGTCCGGCACGTGCGGGCGGACGACTCCGGCGAGCACGTCATCGTCGAGGCCCGGGTGGTGCGCGTCCACGCGGAGAAGGGCGTCATCGTACCGGGAACGCATCACATCGATCCCGCGAGCTGGAACCCCTTGATCTACAGCTTCCGTCACTACTTCGGCCTTGGAGCCGAACGGGGATACTCCCACCGTTCTCAGACCCCGACCCGTGGTGCGGGCGGGCGCGCTCCGGAGCCCTCACGGGCCTGAGGTCCGCGCGGCCGTGCCGGCCGTGTCGAGGGCGCGGGGGAGAAGGGGGAGAGAACATGGGAGGAGCCGCCCCCGCAAGGTGAGGGGCGGCTCCGGGCACCGATCTATCGAAGGTGCGTCAAGCGTTGTAGTTGGCGATGCACTGGCTGAGCAGGTTGAGGTCCAGGTTGATCAGCCCCAGAGCGTTCTGCTCATCGATACATGCCTGATAGACCTCGGAGTTGTGGCCACCGGCCGAGGCGGCGCCGGCGCCCATACCGAGGAGTCCCGCCGCGAAGAAAGCGGTCAGGGCGAGCTTGGCGACGATACGCATGGGTGTTCCCCTTCGAATGCGGGTGCAGGAACGGGTCGGCCTACCCACCGGCAACAATTACCGCCGGCCTCGAAGCGGAAACGCTCCGCACTCGTGGTTTGCCCTGAACATGAAGGTGTTCTGCCGAATCGATGGTCGTAGGGCCGGACCCGTGGTCGGGCATTGCCCACGCCCTTGCCTTCCCCGGCCCTACGGATCGTCGCGGCGGACCTCCCCCTCCGTGCCGGACGAGGCCTTGGCGGCCTCACGGGAGGAGGTCCGGGTCGAACCGGCGCTCGCGATGATCACACAGGCGACCGCGGCCCACTGCCACACGGTCAGCAGTTCGCCGAGCAGGAGCAGACCCACCAACGCGGCGGCGGCCGGTTGCAGACTCATCAGCACGCCGAACACGCGGGGCGGCATACGGCGCAGGGCGTTCAGTTCGAGGGTGTAGGGGACCACGGAGGAGAGCACTCCGACGGCCAGACCGAACAACAGCAGACGCCAGTCGAGCAGGGCGGCGCCTCCCTCGGCGATCCCCGCGGGGGCCATGACCAGGACCCCCACCACGCTGGCGATGGCCAGACCGGAGGTGCCGTCGAAGCGACGTCCGGTCGCGGCGCTGAGCAGGATGTAGCCGGCCCAGGCCACCGCGGCCAGTACCGCGAACAGCACGCCCAGCGGGTCGAGGGAACGGAACTCCACGCCGAGGGCGGCGACGCCGAGCCCGGCCATCCCCGCCCACACCAGGTCGACACGGCGCCGCGAGCCCACGATGGCGATCAGCAGCGGCCCCAGGTACTCGATGGTGACCGCGATACCCAGGGGGATGCGGGCGAAGGCCTGGTAGATGAAGAAGTTCATGGCGGCCAGGGCCACGCCGTAGCCGACGACCACCATCCAGTCGGCCCGGGTGCGTGCGCGCAGCACCGGCCGGGCGACGAGGACCAGGAGGATCGCCGAGGTGAGCAGACGCAGCCACACCACGGCTGCCGGTGGCAGCGCGTCGAACAGGTTCTTGGCCACCCCGGCGCCGGTCTGGACCGAGACGATGCCGACCAGTACCAGCCAGACCGGGGGCAGGGAGTCCAGCAGGTTACCGCGGGTGGGGGCGGCCGTCGCTTCGGTCCGAGAACGCATAATGGATCATCCTACGTTTTCCGGTGTCCGGTCGGCCTCCCCCGGGTCCCTTTCGACGGGAGCGGGCGCCGGTACGCGCGGTTCCCACACCAGCGCCAGCAGGAGCAGACACCAGGCCGACGCCACCAGCGCGGGCTGCAACAGGGTCATGACCAGGCCGATCACCGTCAGGTCCCCCCGCCCGAAGAGGGCCTGGAACCCGAGCCAGAGGAACGGCAGCGCCGCCGCGAACAGGTTCACGACGAGGGCCGTCCAGGCCAACCACGCCCGCGCGGGACGACGCCACCACAGGAGGACGCCGCCCACCAGTACCAGGAACAGGGGAGGGCCCAGATAGCGGACCACGATGAACCAGGGCACTCCGATGCTCTCCATGGGCGATCACCCTATCCACGATCGATCGTGGCCCCCGAACGTGCGTGAGGTGGGGGATGTGGTGTGAAATGGTTCGGTTTCATCCCGAAGGAACGTCCCCGCCCGCAGGAGAGCCCCGCCATGTCCCGAAGCAGCGCCCGCCCGGACGACCTCCAGGACCGGGAACCGCCCCGGTGGCCGGTTCTGGCCGGGGCGACCGCCCTGCTTCTGCTCGCCGGTCTCGGCGGCTACACCGCCGGTGTGTTCGTCTCCGAGAACCGCGCCCAGGTCGAGGAGATGTCCGTGGTCTCGGGCATCCTCGTCCAGCCCGAGGGCGCCCCTGACGAAGCCGAGGAACCGGAGGAGGAGCCCGAGGAGGAGACCCACCCCGCCGGGATCGACCCCGAGGTCTCCTACGCCCTGCTCAGCGTGCACGGAGGGCGGGCCGTGGACGTCGCGGGCGCGGCGCAGGACAACGGCGCGCACGTCCACCTGTGGGACCGCCACGACGATGAGCATCAGCAGTGGCGCTTCGTCCCGGTCGACGACGGCTTCTACGAGATCCTCGGCGTGGCCAGCGGCAAGCTGTTGGAGTTCCCCGCGACCCCCGATCCCGAGACCGGTGAGGGGGCCTCGCTGCTCAGCCGCACCGGCGCCCCCGAACAGCAGTGGCGGGTGATCGAGGTGGGCGACGGCGTGGTCCGGCTGGTCAACCGGGCCGACGGGCAGGCCCTGGGGAACCAGGACGGTGAGGAGGAGAACCGGACGCTCCTCACCCCGGCCGAGGACGAGGGCCATCCGCACCAGCAGTGGCGTTTGGTCCCGGTCGGCTGACCCCTCCAGGGGACCGTGTTAGAGTCCGGACCGTGTTCTCCCTCTGTGCGTAGATCGACGCCCCGCCGCGACACCGTGTCGCGGCCCTTCGGCGTCCACGCACCTCCGCGGCGCCCGCGCGCCGCCTCTCCACGGAGAACACCATGTCCTCGCCTGTCCCGGGCCCCTCCTACCGTGCCGTCCTGCGTGTCACGGGGGCTTGCCGTCTCCTGATCCCCGCCCTTGTGGGCCGATCGTCCTACGGCCTCGTCTCGCTCGCCCTGGTCCTGTCCGTCGTCCACGCCACCGGCTCCTACGCCTACGTGGGGGTGGTCGTCGGGGTCTTCGGCGCGACCGTCGCCGCCCTGTCCCCGCTGCGCGCCCGTCTCATCGACCGCCACGGCCCGTGCGCCGCCCTGCCACCGATGGCGGCCCTGTTCGCCCTGACCCTGCTCGGTCTGGCCGTGACCACCTGGAGCGAGGGAACGGGCCCCGGCGTGCTCGTGGCGCTCGCGGCGGTGGCCGGGGCCTGCGCGCCGCCATTGGGGCCGGTCACCCGGAGCCTGTGGAGCCACCTGATCGCCGAGCGGGCCCTGCTCCAACGTGCCTACAGCCTCGACACGGTGGTGGAGGAGCTTATCTTCCTGGGCGGTCCGCTCCTGCTCGGAGCCCTTCTGCCGTGGTGGCCGCCCCCGATCGGTCTGGTGGTCGGCGCTCTGCTGGTGTCGACCGGAACGTGGGGGCTGGTCACCTCTCCGGTGGCGCGTTCGCTGTCCCGAAGGTCCCCGGAGAGGTCGTCGGCCCCGGCCCTGGATACGGACGTGACGCCGCGTCCCGTCGCCCGCGGCGGCCTTCTCACGGCGGTCGCCCTGTCCGGGGCGGCCGGTATCGCTCTGGGGGCGACGGCGCTGATCAACGTCGCCTTCGCCGAGCAGCACGGGCGGGTCGAGACCGTCGTGTTCCTGGAGGCCCTCCAGACCGCCGGCGGGGTGATCGGCGGCCTTCTCTACGGGGCCGTCTCCTGGCGGGCCGGTTCCCGGACCAGGCTCGTCCTGATCTCTCTGGCCCTGGGCGGGGGAGTGGCCGCCGCGACGTTCGCGCCCGGCGTGGCAGCCCTGACCGCGTTGCTCTTCGTGGTCGGTGTCGTCGGAGCGCCCCTGATCACTACCTCCTATCTGCTCGCCGACGAGTCGGTGGCGGCGGACCGCCGGACGCGTGCGGGGAACTGGGTGAACACCGCCCATAACGCGGGGTCCTCGGCCGGCGGGGCCGCGATCGGCGCGCTCCTCACCCTGGTCCCGCCGAGTACGGCCTACACGGCGGCGGGCGGGGTCCTGGTCGTGGTGGCGGTGGTCGTCCTGCCGTTCTCGATCCCTCGGAGGCGCGTACGCCCCCTCAGGGGATCATCATGGGCCGTACCGTCCGCCACGTCCGCTCGTCGGCGGCGGTGAGCAGGAGACGACCCTCGCCGTCGGGCCGGTAGGGCTCTCCTTCGGGACGGAGACAGACCCCGCCGGCCTCGGTCAACAGCAGGCTTCCGGGGGCGTGGTCCCAGGGCCGGGTCCCGGAGAACAGCATGAAGTCCAGCCCGCCCTCGGCCAGACGGGGGTAGTCCACGCCGACGCAGCCGGATCCCCGCTCGAGCCCGGCGAGGGCGGGCGCGGACCCCTCCACGTGCGCGCGTTCGGCGGTCGACAGGGAACGGCCCCGCGCCGCCCCGCGCAGAAGAGCGGGGTCGGCGGGCGCGGGTTCGCGTCGGACTCTGCGCCCGTCGCACCAGGCCCCCGAGCCGAGCTCGGCGACGTGGACACGGTCCAGGGTCGGGCGCAGGATCCAGGAGACGATCGACCGACCCCGGTAGACCAGCGCGACCATGACGGCGAACCTCTCGTCGCCGTGGACGAAGTTGCGGGTCCCGTCCAGGGGGTCGACCACCCAGACCCGGGGTTCGGCGAGCAGGGCCCGCGTCAGGCCGGGGTCGGAGGAGGCGGCCTCCTCGCCCACCACCGGCACGTCGAGGATCTCGCGCAGCCTGCGGGAGATGATCTCCTCGGCCTCTTGGTCGGCCACGGTGACCAGGTCGCCGGGCGCCTTCTCGGACACCTCGCCCTCGGCCAGTCGACGGAACCGGGGGAGGACCACCGTCTCCGCGGTCTCACGGAGGATCTTGGTCACGGTGTCGATGTCGATCGTCATGGCCGACAGACTACGGCCGTGGCGCGGTACGGGCCGGTGCCGGGCCTACTCCCAGCGGAAGAGGCGGGAGGCGGCCAGGCCGCCCACGACGGTCCACACGGCCAGGACCGCGAAGACGCCGAGCCCGGGGGCCGCCCCGTGGGAGAGCACGTCGCGCAGCCCCGAGGCGAGCGCGGTGATCGGCAGGACGGACACGGCCCGCTCCATCACGGCGGGGAAGCCGGTGGTCGGGAACAGGACGCCGCCCAGCCCCAGCATCAGCACGTACACGAGGTTGGCGCCGGCCAGGGTCGCCTCGGCCCGCAGTGTTCCGGCCATCAGCAGCGCGAGCGAGCTGAAGGCGGCGGTGGCCAGGAGCACCAGGGCGACGGCGGAGAGCACCCCGGTGAGGGAGAGCGCGGGGGACCAGCCCAGGAACAGCGCGACCACGGTCAGGACGGTGATCTGGATGGTCTGCACGGCCAGCACGGCCAGGGTCTTGGCGGCCAGCAGGCCGAACCGCGACAGGGGGGTGGCCCCCAATCGCTTGAGGACCCCGTAGCGCCGTTCGAAGCCGGTGCCGATCGCCAGCCCGGTGAAGGAGGTGGACATGACGGCCAGGGCCAGGATGCCGGGGGCGAGCGTGTCGACCCGGGGCCCCTCGCCCACGTTCAGGACGTCGGTGAGGCTCAGACCCACCAGCAACAGCACGGGGATGACCATGGTGAGCAGGAACTGCTCGCCGTGGCGCAGCATCACCCGCAGTTCCATCCCGGCCTGGGCGGCGACCATCCGCCACATCGGCGCGGCCCCGGGGTTCGGGGTGAACAATCCGGGGTCGGAGGCGAGGGTCGGTGTGTCGGAGGCCGTCGGAGCGGCCGTGCCATAGGTGTGCTCGGTCATCAGTCGCGCAGTTCCCGGCCGGTGGTTTCGAGGAAGACGTCTTCGAGGGTACGCCGTCGTACACGCAGGTCCTCGGCGAGGACGCCGGCGGAGGCGCACCAGGCGGCGACCGTGGCGAGGAACTCCGGCCCGGGGGCCTCGGCGGCGTGCGTGGCGACGGTGTACTCGTGACGGCCGCCGGCGACGATCGACGTCACCTCGCCGCCATCGGGCAGGGCGGCGCGCAGGGCCTCGGAGTCGATCGGGGTCTCGGTGGAGAAGCACACGTCGCGTCGGCCGCGGGTGAGCTCGGCCGGGGTCCCCTCGGTCACCACGGAGCCGTGGTCGATGATCACGACGTGGTCGGCGAGACGCTCGGCCTCCTCCATGTGGTGCGTGGTCAGGATGACCGCGACACCGGCCGCGCGCAGGGCCGAGACCAGGTCCCAGGTGGCCATGCGCGCCTGCGGGTCCAGACCGGCGGTCGGCTCGTCGAGGAAGACGATCTCGGGGCGGCCGACGACGGCGCAGGCCAGGGAGAGGCGTTGCTGTTGGCCGCCGGAGAGGCGGCGGAACGGGGTACGACCGGCCGAGGTCAGCCCCAACCGCTCCAGGAGCAGGTCGGGGTCGATCGGGTGGGCGTGGAAGGAGGCCATGAGGCGGAGCCATTCGGCGGCCCTGGCGCCGGTGGGCACTCCGCCGGACTGCGGCATCACACCGACGCGGGGCTTGAGCTCGGCGGCGTCGGCCACCGGATCCCGACCGAGGACCCGCACGCTGCCCCCGTCGGCATGACGGAAACCCTCGCAGATCTCGATGGTGCTGGTCTTGCCCGCTCCGTTGGGGCCGAGCAGGGCGGTCACCGCGCCGCGGCGCGCGGTGAACGAGAGGCCCGTGACGGCCGTGGTGGCGCCATAACGCTTCACCAGGTCGACGACCTCGAGGGCGGGTGTGTCCATGGGGCCTGAGTTTACGTGCGTCCCGGTGCCGGGCTTCACCACCCCGCCCGGAGGGGGAGAGGCGTGATCCGGGGCTCGGGGGATCGTGGGGCGGACGAGATCGGGTTCCGGGGGAATGGCTCCGCCCGCTTTCCCGTTGTTCACATCCGTTGACCCGTTTCCCCTGGTCCCCGCGGAGTCGACACGGTGTCCCCTGAGAAAAATTCGCTCGAATGGCGAGACTCGAGTCTTGTCATTCGAGAAAGCGCGTGCGGAGGAAACCGCTCGTGAGAGGGCTCCGGGCGGTCGGCTCGAGCGAATCTCCAGCTTAGGCAAGCCTGACCTTCGTGATGAAGCGCATCGTATCGGGTTTGCCTCGGTGGACTTATTTAAGCCACACTGATGTTGTCAAAACCACGAGCCGGTAGCGAACGAGGGGGGAGGAGCATGTCCGAGGCACGCCATGCCCCCCGTCCCTTGAACGGGCCCGACCACGGTACCCGCGCCCGCGTCGCCCGGCTCATTCTGGAGAAGGGTCCGATCACCGCGTCCGCCCTGGGCGAGCGGCTCGGTCTGACCCCGGCGGCGATCCGCCGCCATCTCGACCACCTGGCCGGCGAGGGCATGATCGAGGCCCGTGACGCCCGACCGGTGCACGGACGTCGACGCAGAGGGCGCCCCGCCCGCGTCTTCGCCATCACCGAGGCCGGACGCGACGCCTTCGTGCACGCCTACGACGACCTGGCCACCGAGGCCCTGCGTTTCCTCGCGAGGACCGCCGGACCCGAGGCGGTCGGGGAGTTCGCCCAGAGTCAGGTCGCCGACCTGGAGCGGCGCTACAAGCCCATGCTGGACGCGGTTCCCCCGGAGCGACGTGTCCTGCTACTGGCCGAGGCGCTCTCCAACGACGGCTACGCCGCCACCGCCGGCCGGGCTCCGGCCCCCGGAGGCGGCGACCAATTGTGCCAACACCACTGCCCCGTCGCGCACGTGGCCGCCGAGTTCCCGCAGCTCTGCGAGGCCGAGATCGAGGCCTTCGCGCGGCTTCTGGGCACCCCGGTGCGCAGGTTGGCCACCATCGCCCATGGCGACGGTGTGTGCACCACACACGTCACCCCCCGGGGAGACGGCGACGGCGGGGAGCACCACGTCCCCGCGACCAACACCGCTCGCCGTACGGCGAGCGGAGGATCGCAACACCACAAGGACGTCTGAGTCCAGGAGGAGTCCGCGCATGACTTCTGTCGCGCACCCCGAGCTCGAAGGGCTCGGAACATATGAGTACGGCTGGGCCGACTCCGACGAGGCCGGGGCCACGGCCCGTCGTGGTCTGAACGAGGAGGTCGTCCGGGACATCTCGGACAAGAAGAGCGAGCCGGAGTGGATGACCAAGCTCCGTCTGAAGTCGCTCCGGCTCTTCGACAAGAAGCCGATGCCCGACTGGGGCGCGGACCTGTCCAAGATCGACTTCGACAACATCAAGTACTTCGTGCGGTCCACGGAGAAGCAGGCCACCTCCTGGGAGGACCTGCCCGAGGACATCAAGAACACCTACGACAAGCTGGGCATCCCCGAGGCGGAGAAGCAGCGTCTGGTCGCCGGTGTCGCCGCTCAGTACGAGTCCGAGGTCGTCTACCACCAGATCCGCGAGGACCTGGAGGAGCAGGGTGTCATCTTCCTGGACACCGACACCGCGCTCAAGGAGCACCCGGAGATCTTCGAGGAGTACTTCGGCTCCGTGATCCCGGCCGGCGACAACAAGTTCGCCGCGCTCAACACGGCGGTGTGGAGCGGTGGCTCGTTCATCTACGTGCCCAAGAACGTGCACGTGGAGATCCCGCTCCAGGCCTACTTCCGGATCAACACCGAGAACATGGGTCAGTTCGAGCGGACGCTGATCATCGTCGACGAGGGCGCCTACGTCCACTACGTCGAGGGCTGCACCGCGCCGATCTACAAGTCGGACTCGCTGCACTCCGCGGTCGTCGAGATCATCGTCAAGAAGAACGCCCGCTGCCGTTACACGACCATCCAGAACTGGTCGAACAACGTCTTCAACCTGGTCACCAAGCGCGCCATCGCCGAAGAGGGCGCGACCATGGAGTGGGTCGACGGCAACATCGGCTCCCAGGTCACCATGAAGTACCCGGCCGTGTACCTGATGGGCGAGCACGCCAAGGGCGAGACCCTCTCGATCGCGTTCGCGGGCGAGGGTCAGCACCAGGACACCGGCGCCAAGATGGTGCACTGCGCGCCCAACACCTCCTCCAAGGTCGTCTCCAAGTCGGTGGCGCGCGGTGGCGGTCGCTCCTCCTACCGCGGCCTGATCCAGGTCCAGGAGGGGGCGCACCTCGCCAAGTCCTCGGTGGAGTGCGACGCCCTGCTGATCGACACGATCAGCCGTTCCGACACCTACCCCTACAACGACCTGCGCGAGGACGACGTCGAGCTCGCGCACGAGGCCACCGTCTCCAAGGTCAGCGAGGACCAGCTCTTCTACCTGATGAGCCGGGGGATGGGCGAGGAAGAGGCCATGGCCATGGTCGTTCGAGGATTCGTGGAGCCCATCGCCCGGGAGCTCCCGATGGAATACGCGCTGGAGCTGAACCGTCTGATCGAGCTCCAGATGGAAGGATCGGTGGGTTGAGTTGACGACCACGAACACGGAGCCCAAGGCGCACAGCCACGGCCTGGGACAGATCCCGGTCTCCAAGCTCGACACGCACGGCTCCAGCGACGTGAACGACTTCCCCGTCCCGAACGGGCGCGAGGAGGAGTGGCGCTTCACCCCGCTGCGCCGCCTCAAGGGTCTGCACGACTGGAAGGGGACCGCCGACGGCACCGACGAGCTCGTCATCGACGCCCCCGAGGGCGTCACCGTCGAGAAGGTCGGCCGTGACGACGAGCGTCTGGGCAAGGCGGGTCTGCCCGTCGACCGCGTGATCGCGCAGGCCTACAGCTCCTTCGAGCAGGCCACCGTCGTCACCGTGCCGCGCTCGCTGGTCGCCGACAAGGCGATCACGATCGACCGCAAGGGTCTGGGCGGCACCGCCTTCGAGCAGATGGTGATCGACGTCCAGCCGATGGCCGAGGCCACGATCATCATGACCGCCACCGGCACCGGTGTGCGGGCGGGCACCCTCGACATCCACGTCGGTGAGGGCGCCAGGCTCACCCTGGTCAACCTCCAGGAGCAGGACGACGACGCCGTCGAGGTCGGTCAGCACAACGCGCGGATCGGCAAGGACGCCAGCTTCAAGTCGGTCGTCATCACCCTGGGCGGCGACCTGATCCGTCTCTCCCCGCGCGTCTCCTACGAGGGCCGCGGCGGCAACGCCGAGCTCTACGGGCTCTACTTCGCCGGGGACGACCAGCACCACGAGCACCGCTCGCTGATCGACCACAACCTGTCCCACACCCGGTCCCGCGTGGACTACAAGGGCGCGCTCAGCGGCGCCGGGGCCCACACGGTCTGGATCGGTGACGTGATCATCGGCGAGGGCACCGAGGGCACCGACTCCTACGAGCACAACCGGAACCTCCAGCTCACCGACGACACCCGTGTCGACTCCGTGCCGAACCTGGAGATCTTCACCGGTGAGGTGCAGGGGGCCGGACACGCCAGCGCCAGCGGTCGGCTGGACGACATCCACCTCTTCTACCTGTGCTCGCGCGGCATCCCCGCCGAGGAGGCCCGGCGTCTGATCATCCGGGGCTACTTCCTGGACATCGTCAACCGGATCGACGACGAGGACCTGCGCGATCACGTCATGGAGAAGGTCGAGCGAAAGCTTGCCGCACATGAGTGAGACCGACGGCTGGACCAAGGTCGCCGAGCTCGACGAGATCCCCGAGGAAGGTGTCCTGGGGATCGAGACCGACGACGAGACGCCCATCGCGCTGGTGCGCACCGAGGGTGAGATCTACGCGCTGCGCGACGTGTGCTCGCACGCCGAGGTCCGCCTCTCGGAGGGCGAGGTCGAGGACGGGACCATCGAGTGCTGGCTGCACGGTTCCTGCTTCGACCTGAAGTCGGGGGCGCCGATCAACCCGCCCGCGACCCGGCCGGTTCCCACCTACGACGTGAAGATCGACGGCGATGACGTGCTCGTCTCGCTGGATGAGAAGAATTCCTGAGGCTTGAAATGACGAAGTTCGAAATCCGCGGTCTGCGTGCCGACGTCCTCATCAGCGAGGACGAGCGGCAGGAGATCCTCAAGGGCGTCGACCTCACCATCAACTCCGGTGAGACCCACGCCATCATGGGCCCCAACGGCTCCGGCAAGTCCACCCTCGCCTACGCGATCGCGGGCCACCCCCGTTACGAGATCACCGAGGGCGAGGTCCTCCTCGACGGTGAGAACGTCCTGGAGATGGAGGTCGACGAGCGGGCGCGCGCCGGCGTGTTCCTGGCGATGCAGTACCCGGTCGAGGTCCCGGGCGTCTCCATGTCCAACTTCCTGCGCAGCTCCGTCAGCGCGGTGCGCGGCGAGGCCCCCAAGCTCCGGCAGTTCTCCAAGGAGCTCCAGGGCGCGATGAAGGACCTGTCCATCGACTCCTCCTTCGCCGCCCGCGGCGTCAACGAGGGCTTCTCCGGTGGTGAGAAGAAGCGTCACGAGATCCTTCAGCTCGAGCTGCTCAAGCCGAAGGTCGCGATCCTGGACGAGACCGACTCCGGCCTGGACGTCGACGCGCTCAAGATCGTCTCCGAGGGCATCAACCGCGCCCAGGCGGCCAACGACATGGGCGTCATGCTCATCACGCACTACACCCGCATCCTCAACTACGTGAAGCCCGACTTCGTGCACGTCTTCGCGGAGGGTCGCATCGCCGAGTCCGGTGGCCCCGAGCTGGCCGCCGCGCTGGAGTCCGAGGGTTACGAGCGGTTCGTGAAGGCGGGCGCGTAACACATGAGTGATCGCGAGCTGGGACGGCTCGACGTCGCGGCGATCCGGGAGGACTTTCCGATCCTGTCCCGGACCGTCCGTGACGGGCGCCCGTTGGTGTACCTCGACTCCGGGGCTACCTCGCAGAAGCCCCGTCAGGTGCTGGACGCCGAGCGTGAGTTCTACGAACGCCACAACGCGGCGGTGCACCGGGGCGCGCACCAGCTCGCGGAGGAGGCCACCGACGCCTACGAGTCGGCCCGTGAGACCATCGCGTCCTTCATCGGTGCCGACTCGGGCGAGGTGGTGTTCACCAAGAACGCCACCGAGGCGATCAACCTGGTGGCCTACGCCATGAGCAACGCGGCCACCGCCGAGGACGGGCTGCGACGGCTGAAGGTGGGCCCGGGCGACGAGATCGTCGTCACCGAGATGGAGCACCACGCCAACCTGGTGCCCTGGCAGCAGCTCTGTCAGCGCACCGGCGCGACCCTGCGCTGGTTCCCGGTGACCGACGAGGGTCGCCTGGACCTGTCGGACCTGAACGAGATCGTCAACGAGCGCACCAGGATGGTGGCCTTCGCGCACCAGTCCAACGTGCTCGGCACCGTGAACCCGGTCGCCCCGATCACGGCGCGGGCCCGCGAGGTCGGCGCGCTGGTGCTGCTGGACGCCTGCCAGTCGGTGCCGCACATGCCGGTCGACGTGGCCGCCCTGGACGTGGACTTCCTCGCCTTCTCCGGTCACAAGATGCTCGGCCCCAACGGGATCGGTGTCCTGTGGGGACGGCGCGAGCTGCTGGAGGCGATGCCTCCGTTCATCAGCGGCGGCTCGATGATCGGAGTGGTGCACATGGACCACTCGACCTGGGCGGAACCGCCTCAGCGTTTCGAGGCCGGTGTGCCGATGGCCCCGCAGGCCGTCGGTCTGGCCGCGGCCTGTGACTACCTGTCCAAGGTGGGTATGGATCTGGTCGCCGATCACGAGCGCGCGCTCACCGAATACGCCCTGAAGCAGATCGGGGCGATCGAGGGCGCGAGCATCGTGGGGCCGAACGAGATCGCCGACCGGGGCGGCGCGGTGTCGTTCGCGGTGGAGGACATCCACCCGCACGACCTGGGCCAGGTCCTGGACGACAGGGGGGTCGAGGTGCGGGTGGGCCACCACTGTGCCTGGCCGCTGCACCGTAAGCTCGGCATCGTCGCGACCACGCGCGCGTCCTTCTACCTCTACAACACGATGGAGGACGTGGACGCGCTCGCGGAGGCGATCCGGGCCGCCCAGAGGTTCTTCGGGACCCGGGCCTAGTAATCGAGGATTCTGCCTGATCATGCAGTTGGACGCGATGTACCAGGAGATCATCCTGGACCACTATCGGAACCCGCATCACAAAGGGCTGCGGGATCCGCACGACGCCGAGGCGCACCACATCAACCCCACCTGTGGGGACGAGGTGACGCTGCGGGTGGCGTTGACGCCCGCCTCCGGGGCGACCGGTCTGGACGAGAAGGCGATCGTCAGCGACGTCTCCTATGAGGGGATGGGCTGCTCGATCAGTCAGGCCAGCACCTCGGTGCTCACCGACCTGCTGATCGGCCGGTCGGTGGCCGAGGGGATGGAGACCCTGAACGCGTTCACCGAGATGATGCAGTCCAAGGGCAAGGGTGAACCCGACGAGGACGTGCTGGAGGACGCGGTGGCGTTCGTCGGCGTGTCCAAGTACCCGGCCCGGATCAAGTGCGCCCTGCTGGGGTGGATGGCCTGGAAGGACGCGGTCTCGCAGTCCTTGGAGAAGGAAGGCGCCTGAATGAGCGAGAACGAGAGCACGACGACCGAGACCGCCGAGAAGCCCGAGGCCGCTCCGCTCTCTCCTGAACAGGAGAAGCTGGCCGAGGAGATCGAAGAGGCGCTCAAGGACGTCATCGACCCCGAGCTCGGGGTGAACATCGTGGACCTGGGTCTGCTGTACGGGGTGAACGCGGACGACTCCTCGATCACCCTGGACATGACCCTGACCAGCGCGGCCTGCCCGCTGACGGACGTGATCGAGGACCAGGCCAACAGCGCCCTGGACGAGTTCGAGCGCGACGTCAAGATCAACTGGGTCTGGATGCCGCCGTGGGGTCCGGACAAGATCACCGACGACGGTCGGGACCAGCTGCGCATGCTGGGCTTCAACGTCTGATCCGATCCGACGTGCGAACGGGCCGGGACCTCATGAGGTCCCGGCCCGCCGTCGTTCCTCATGAGGCCCCGCGCCCCGGGGCCGCGAGGGGGTGGGGCAGGATATCGCCATGGCCCCCTCCGTCGCCGTGTCCGGCGCCTCCGTTCGACGATCGACCTCCGCCTGGTGGATCCCCGTGTGGGTGCTGTTCGCCCTCGCCTCGCTGGGCGTCGTCCTGGTGACCCAGGGCTCCCTGTTCCTCGTCTCCCAGGACCACCCCGCCTGGTGGGGTCCGTGGGTCTTCTTCTGGCTGTGGCCCACGGTGTGGCTGCTGATGACGCCGGTCGGTGTCACCCACTTCGTTCTGGTGTGCACGCGCCGTGCGAGCGTGATGCGCCGTCGCCTGCTGATCGCGCAGGTCGTGGCGATGTCCCTCTACCAGGTCACGAGCTGGGGTCTCTTCGCGGCCGTCGGACTCACGGAGGGCTTCTACGCGGTCTGAGGGCGATGCCGATGGGCGTCCGTGTCGTTCGAGCGCGCCGGGCCCGGGGTCTCACCAGAGGGGGGAGTGGGCGAGTTCGTGGACCCGGTGCGCGACCTCGTGCGGGGTGCGGGCCGGGCGGTGGAAGGGGATCAGCACGTCGTGGTCGCCGTCGGACCCCTCCATGCGGAGGCGCAGCCCGTAGCGGTCCACCCCCAGGGGACGTGGCCGGCCCTCGGGCAGGGGGACCGGGCAGTGGCGGACGACCGCGTGCAGCAGGTCGCCGTGGTCCCGCTCCAGGTGGCGGAGCCAGGGCCCTTCCCAGCGGTCGAAGGGGTCCGCCCGCAGGGAGGTGAACTCCTCCGGGGACAGCAGGTGGCAGCCGTCGTTGTCGGAGTACATGATCAGGTGGGGCTCCAGGACGACCATGGTGCGTCCGTGGCCCAGGTCGAGGAGGCGTTCGTCGGGATCGTCCTCCACCGCCTCGAGGGCCAGGTCTCGGGCCCGCCGGGCGGAGGGCAACCGCAGGTTCCCGTTGATCCAGAGCAGGGAGCGGACCCGGTCGCGCAGGTCGACGGGGGCGGTGTCGGTGAACTCGATGGTGACCTCGTGGCCCTCGGGGTCGAGCAGGGCCAGGAGACGGTGCCGGTCCGGGATCAGCAGGGTGACCTCGCCGTCGGGGCCGGTGTGACAGGCGGGGCCGGTCAGGTGCAGGGACGCCTCGGAGGTCGTCACGGTCGCCGGGTTCGGGCGGGCCAGGACGGAACGGGCCCGCTCGACGGGGGACGGGGCCAGGGTGTTCGGGGACAGGAGGATCACCTCAGCTCTCTTAGGTAAGGCTAACCTACATCTTCCCTCGTGCTCTGTCACGCCCGGAACGTGACGAATCGGCCCGTGAACACCGCGAGCACGACGAAGGCCCGCGACCGATACGTGGTCGCGGGCCTTCGACGAGACGGCTCTAGCGAGCGGCGAACATGCCCGAACGCAGCTCACCGGCGATGTCCTCGTCGCCGCGCAGGGACAGGACGTCGAGCAGCGCCCGGGGCTCGGCCAACGACTCGTCGCCGTTGTCGGTCACCCGGCGGGAGAGGATGCGCAGGGCCTCCTCGGTGGACGCCGGAGCGGTGTAGCCGATCAGGTGCAGGGCCCGGGCGGCGGGGGAGTGGCCGCTCAGATCGCTCACCGGCAGCTTGCGCGCGTCCAACCGATCCCCGGTCACCGTGATGAAGATACGGTCGCCGGGCTGGGCCGCCTGCCGACGCAGGAGCGGACGCAACGAGTCGAAGGCCGGTTGGTCGCGCCAGACCAGCACCAACAGATCGGCGCCCGGGGCGGTCAGACACAGCAGACGACCCGGCTGGAGACCCAGGTGGGTGGCGTACCCGGGGGGCACCGCCACCGGGGCCCCGTTGAGGTGATCGGCGGTGATGTCGATGCGGTGCCACCAACGCCCGTCCGGGGCGCGGAAACAGCGGGCCGACAGGGCCGGTTCACTGGCTCCGCGCGGCGGCGGGTCGTGGACGAGCCCCACCGGAGGGACCGGAGCGGGCGGGGCCATCGTGTTCGCGCGCAGCGGCGGGGCCGTCCCCTGGATCTGGTCGGGTCTTTGCGGGGGCCCGGTCCGTACGGGCGGAGGGAAAGCGGGCTCGGGGGCCGGGGCCTCCGGGCGGCGGCGGATCGGCAGCCCGTTCTCGGTGGTGGCCCCGGACCCGTCCGGGGAGTGGTCGCCACCGGGGGCCTCCACGGGCACGGAGGTGTCCACGTGTACACGGCCCTCGCGCAGGCTCACCCCCGGCGTGCTCAACAGCCAGGCGCGCAGCTCCTGTTGGCGGACACCGATCCGACCCAACCGGATACCGGCCTCGGTGAGGTCGGGGGCGTCCCCCAACAGCTCACGGGTCTGAAGGCGCAGACGGTTGGGGTCGTCGGCGATGAGCCACCCGTTGTGCATCCGCCGATCGGTGAACAGGGTGATGATCACGCGCCACAACGGGGTGTGCAGCGTGGGCACGTCCACCGGATGATCGGGGTGGGCGTTGATGAGCCGGTCGATGGTGGTGGCGGCGCCCAACTGTTCGGACAACTCGCGCAGGTGTTTGGTGATGGCCGCGCCCTCGGGAGAGGCGAGCCAGCGCAACAGCCGCTCCTCCACCTTGCGCTGGGCGCCGCGGATCTCGGTGACGTCCACCGAGATCTGCTCGGACAGGACGCGGATGCTGATGGGGTCGGTGGCGAAGAGCCGTTCGGCCGCCACCGTCCGCTCCAACTCGGGCCAGGAACGGACCATCTCCTCGACCAGGTCCACCAGTGGGTGGCGTCCCAGGACGGGTGCGGGCGGCTGTTCCTCGGGCTGGTCGCGCATGGCCTTGGGCGGGCCGAAGCTGGGCCGGCGCAGGGTGCGTCCGGGGCCGAGCAGGGAGCTGCGGAACTGGGAGCGCAGGTCGCCCAGGCCCGAACCGGAGGGCTTCTCGGGTTCGGGTGCCGGGGTGGTGCCGGGGATCATCGCCGCCGAGCTCACCATGCCGCCGCCGACCCGATTCGGGGAGGGCGGAACGGTGTCGCTCGAGGAGGGCATGGTCTCGGCCGCGGAGCCGGACACCTCCTCGGGGGACCGCTCCCGCTCGCGCTGGTCGCGATGGGCCCGGAGCGCGCGAAGGGTGCGGATCGCCCGGGTGGCCGGGCTCTGCGGCGGGTTCGACCCCTCCGCGCCCTCCTCGGGCGAGTCCGGGACACCGCTCGCCCCGGTGGCCGCGTCGAGGTAGTCGAGGGCGCTGCGCACGTGTTCGGGCGCGGTGTCGGGGAGCCAGTTCGAGATGGTGCGCACGGCCTCCAGCATCAGGGCGGGAGAGGGCGTGGGGCCGCTCGGCAGTTCACAGCAGGGTTGGAGGGCACGCCAGGCGACGGTGCTGACGATGTCGAGGACACCGCATTCGTCCAGAGACCAGCCGGAGATCTCCTGAGGGGTGGCGGAGATCAGGTGGTCCCAGTCGCCGGCGGTGGCCACGACCGCGCCGCGTACGGGTTCGGAGAGTTCGGAGCAGTCCACGGGTCTGCTGCGCAGACTCGGGAGGAACTCCTCTAGGGGGACGTGCTCCCACTGCTCGACGGCGAGCCTGGCCAGGCCGTGGGCCAACCAGGGAGGACCGGCGATGTCCAGGACGCGGGTGACCGGAAGGGAGCGCCACCAACCGTCGATGAGCCGGTCGTGTCGGAGCAGGGGTGCCACGTCCGGCGACCTCGACCAGCGCAGTGCCGGAGCGAGGTCGACGAGGCAGATCGGAGAGACGGCGTTCATCCGCTGGGGACCTCGACCTCCTGGTGTCTGCACGTGAATTGGGGAGGAACCGCACGGGCCTTCGGTTCGATGCACCACAGTACGCGCCCTGAGCCCTGAGGGGGGACGGGCCGGTGAGTGCTCCGAGCGGGTCGCGTGGGGGAACAGCGGGTCGGAGTCGACGGTGCCGTGAGTGCTTCACGAGATCGTACGTGCCCGGGACGCACATGGGTAGTCCCGGGGGACCCGGTCGACGGAAGATGGATCGTGACCACGGTGTGCGGTCTCCGTGACGGAGGGGATCCACGATGAGAGCTCAACGAAATGTCGAAAAGGTATGTGAGCTACCCCATAGGCGTCCTGAGGCTCTTCACGTGTCCTTCGTCCGTTGCCCGTACAGAGAGACCCCGCTTCTCCGACACGACGCCCGGAACGAGTACGGGCGCGTGCCGAGAACCAGGGCGAACAGGGCGGTCCAGTGGTCTCCGACACGCACGAATCCGGCTCGCCGATGTCGAGCGAGGGTATGCTGGATGGGCACTTTCCTCGCCCGAGCGCCGTTCGGTTCCGGTGTCCACGGCCGGTCCCGGACCGACGGCGCTCGGACACGCACGGGGCAGCGGCAGACCGCGACCCGCCACGACTTCCGCTCCCTCGCCCCGGTGCTCGACAGGCGTGGGGCGGTCGATCCGGATGATTGGTTGACGTGACAGACCTTGAGATGAATCCCCCCGCTGCCGGTGCCGTGGACAGACCGCAGGTCATTCGGTCCTACGTCGCCATCGGCGACAGCCTCACCGAGGGGATGGAGGACGACAGCGGACCGGGCGGCGAGTACCGGGGTTTCGCGGACCGTCTCGCCGAGCACCTCGGCACCCTGACCCCGGATTTCCGTTACGCGAACCTGGGCGTACGCGGCCGGCGGATGCGCCACATCTTCGGCGAACAGCTCGAACAGACCCTGGAGTGGAAGCCCGACCTGGTCACCGTGCTGGCCGGGGGCAACGACGTCCTGCGGCCCGGCAACGACCTGGACGAATTGGCCGAACAGTTCGAGCAGGGCGTACGCCGTCTGCGCGACGCGGGGATCCGTGTCGTGATCCTGGCCGGACACGACACCGGTTGGATCCCCGTCCTGCGCCTGTACCGGGGGCGTATCGCGGTCTTCAGCATGCACATGCGCGCGGTCGCCGAACGCACCGGCACCGAGATCGTCGACCTGTGGGCCCTCAACGCCCTCAACGACCCTCGTGCCTGGGGCGACGACCGCCTGCACCCCAACGGCGCCGGCCATCAGATCGTCGCCGCCCGGGTCGCCGACCTGCTCGGACACCCGATGGGACCGCGCGAGTCCTGGACCGACCCCTGGGCCACGCCGCCCCGCCAGCTTCCGCGCATCCTGCGTCGTCGGGAGAACCGCCGCTGGGCACGCCAGTACCTGGTGCCGTGGTTGCGTCGTCGCGCCATGGGCCGCTCCTCCGGAGACGGTCTGCTTCCCCGCCGCCCCGAGCTGGACTACCTCTACGACGAGGAGACCCGCGAGCGACTGCGCCGGGAGCTGGAGCGGGCCGAGGCCCTTCCCCGACAGGACGATCGCACCGTCGAGGACGCGCGGCCCACGATCAGCCCCTCGGGGGTCAAGGGGCCCGAACCCCTGCGCTGAACGCCTCACCACGGCCGACCGACGGGTCCCGTGTCCCACCGGGCACGGGACCCGCGCGCGGTCGTGGGTCGGAGCGGCCGTTCAACGTCGGGACAGGGACTGGATGAGGTCGCTGACGTGCACGACCCCCAGGCACTGGCCGTAGGGGTTGGTCACGATCAGGTCGTCGTAGACACGCTCACGGTCCTGGCCCGCCACCCGGAGGGCGGCGATCGCCGAGGTCCAGGCGGGAACGGTCCGAGGGGACTCGGCCAGACGCAGGGCCGGGCGCTTGGCGTGCAGCGCGTGGCCGTACCGTCCGGTCACCGACAGCAGGAACCGCGTCCGGTCGATCACCCCGATCGGTTTGTCCTGGTGGTCGATCAGCACCACGCTGTTGAGCGCGGTGTCGCCGGTGAAGGCCTCCAACACCTGCCCACCGGTGGACTCGGCGTCGAAGTCGACCGGGGGGACCATGAACTCGGTGACCCGGGGCCCGGCGTCGGAGTCGTCCAGGGCGGCGGCCGTCGGCTCGGGCACCGGCGTCACCTTCTCGCCGGGGCGCCAACCCGGATCGGCGAAGAAGTCGCCGCTCCCCAAGCGGACCCCGCACGCGCGCAGACGCACGACCTCCTCGCTCCGGGACACCTCGGCGGCCAGGGCGTACACTCCGCCACTGCGGCCGATCCGGGTCAGCCCCTCCACGATCCCGCCGTTGCGCTGATCGCCGTCGATCCCCGACACGAGTCGCGGGTCCAACCGGATCAGGAAGGGAGCGGCCTCCACCACCAGATCCGGCCGAGCCATCGCGGTGCCGAAACCGCACCGGAACCCCCGGGCGCGCAGCCCGACGACCCCGGCCAGGATCCGTCCACGGGGCAGGTCGACCAGGTCGGGTGTGAGCATCAGGGTGACGTCGCGCGGACGACGACCGGCCCGGCGCAACGCGCTCTCGGCCAGGGAGGGCAGATCGGCCCGGTCGGCGAGGGCCGCCGAGGGCAACGGCAGGATCAGCGGGAGGGGACTCTCGGCCCCGACACCGGATCTGACCAGGGAGGAGAGCCATTCGGCCGAGAGCGAGGCCACGCGCCCGCTCCCGTCGGCCCGTTCCAACCCTCGCGGTACGGGGACCACGATCTCCACCGCCACGACGGCGCCGGAGTCCAGATCCACGATGGGGCGGAAGGAAGGGCCGCGGCCGGACCCCGCTCCGCGTTCCACGGCGTCGGGCCCCGGGCGTGTGTGCTGGTTGCGCAGGGTGGACACACCACCATCGTGGCCCGAGGACGGCACCGACCTGAAGCCCTGTTCGCGGCTGTTCAACGGTTCTTGGCCCGCGGGGCCACACCCGTTCACCGCCCGAGGGGAGGACCGGTGGGATACGACGATGGGCGCCACCGGTGAGGGTGACGCCCATCGGGTCGCCGTGGATCGCGCGCGGGGTCAGGCGCGGCGGAAGGCCAGGGCGATGTTGTGTCCACCGAATCCGAAGGACTCGTTGACGGCGGCCACGTCGCCGCCGGGCATCTCCCGGGGCTTGTCGCGGACGATGTCCACGACCACCTCGGGGTCGAGTTCGGAGATGTTGATCGTCGGCGGGATCAGACCGTCGTGCAGGGCCAGGATCGTGGCGATCGACTCCACCGCGCCCGCGCCGCCCAGCAGGTGGCCGGTCATGGACTTGGTGGAGGTCACCGAGACCCGGTCCGCCACGGAGTCGCCCAGGGCCGCGCGGATCGCGCGGGTCTCACCGACGTCGCCGGCCGGGGTGGACGTGGCGTGCGCGTTGACGTGCACGATGTCCTCGGCCTTGAGGTCGGCGTCGGCGAGCGCCTGGGTGATGGCCCGGGCCTGACCGGCGCCCTCGGGGTCGGGCTGGACGATGTCGAACGCGTCGTCGGTGTACCCGACACCGGCGGCGTGCGCGTAGACGCGGGCACCGCGCTTGGCCGCGTGCTCGGCCGACTCCAGGACCAGGATGCCGGCGCCCTCGCCCATGACGAAGCCGTCGCGGTCCTTGTCCCAGGGGCGGGACGCGGTCTGCGGGTCGTCGTTGCGCGTGGACAGCGCCCGCATGGAGGCGAAGGAGGCGATGTTCAGCGGGTGGATCGCCGCCTCGGTGCCGCCCGCGATGACGATGTCGGCCCGCCCGGCGCGGATCATGTCCACGGCGTTGCCGATGGCCTCGGCGCTGGAGGCGCAGGCGCTGACCGGGGCGTGGGCGCCGGCGCGCGCGGTGAACTCCAGGGCCACGGCGGCCGAGGGGCTGTTGGGCATGAGCATGGGCACGGTGAACGGGGAGACCCGCTTCCAGCCCTTCTCGCGGAAGGTGTCGTACTGCTCCAGGATGGTGAGGATCCCACCGATACCGCTGGAGACCACCACACCCAGACGCAGAGGGTCCACCTCGGGGGCGCCCGCGTCGTCCCAGGCCTCCTGGGCGGCGATGAGGGCGAACTGCTGGGTACGGTCGAGTCGACGCAGCCGGGGGCGCGGGAGCTTCTCGGAGGGCTCCTGCGCGATCTGCCCGGCGAAGTGCACCGGAAGCTTCTCGTGCCACTCCTCCGGCAGCGAGCTGATACCGGACCGGCCGTCGAGGAGCGCGGACCATGTGGTCGAGACGTCACCCCCGAGGGGGGTGGTGGCGCCGAGGCCGGTGACGACGACATCGGTCTTTGGCATGATCCGATCGCCCTTCTCGTGGGTCGTTCCCGGGCGGGGCCGGGAGTCGTGGCGGATGAGGTCGCCCCGGGTCGGGGCTGTGGGGCCGCCGTGACCCGGTAGGGGTCGGCGGCGGCCCGGACAGGCTACTTCTGGATGAAGGTGACGACGTCCTGGACCGTCTTGAGGTCCTTGAGCTGGTCGTCGGGGATCTCGACGTCGAACTTGTCCTGGGCGGCGACGGCGATCTCCACCATGGACAGCGAGTCGATGTCCAGGTCGTCGACGAAGTTCTTCTCCGGGGTGACCTCGGAGGCCTCGGTGCCGACGATCTCCTCGATGATCTCGCCGAGGCCCTTGAGGATGTCCTGCTCGCTGTATTCGGTGGCCATGTCTTGTTCTCCTTGCTTGACGAGTTCGATGTCGGGAACGGGCCCGTGCGCCACGGGGACCCCGTTTCCTCGGGTCAGGGGACGCGAATCACCTGAGCGGCGTAGACCAGGCCCGCGCCGAAGCCGAGGGTGAGCACGATGCTCCCCGACGGCAGCTCTCCACGCTCGACCATGCGCGAGAGCGCGAGAGGGATCGACGCGGAGGAGGTGTTGCCAGCGGTGACGATATCGCGGGCCACGAGTGCTCGGGGCGCGCCCAGCTTGCGGGCGATGGACTCGACGATCCGCAGGTTGGCCTGATGGGGGACGAAGGCGGTGAGCTCGGAGGGCTCCACGCCCGCCCGCTCCAGGGCCTCCAGGGCGACCTTGTACAACTCGGTGGTGGTCCACCGGAAGACGGCCTGCCCCTCCTGGTAGAGGTACTTGCCCTCGCGCAGGAAGATCTTGTCGGCGCGCTCGCCGGACGAGCCCCACACCACCGGCCCGATCCCGTGCTCCTCGGAGGCCGAGACCACCGCGGCGCCGGCGCCGTCGGCGAAGATCACACAGGTGGAGCGGTCGTCCCAGTCCACCCACTCGCTGAGCTTCTCGGAACCGATGACCAGGACGTTGCGGGCGCTGCCCGCCCGAACCGCGTCGGAGGCCAGCCCCAGCGCGTAGCAGAAGCCCGCGCAGGCGGCGTTGACGTCGAAGGCGCCCGGGGCGGAGATGCCCAGCGCGGCGGCGACGGTGGCCGCGGTGTTGGGGATCTGGTCCTGGACGGTGCAGGTGGCGACGATCACCAGGTCGATGTCCTCGGGGGACATCCCGCCGGTGGCCAGGGCCTTGCCGCCGGCGGCGATCGCCATGCTCGCCACGGTGTCGTCGGGGCCGGCGATCCGGCGTTCCCTGATACCCACGCGGCTCTGGATCCACTCGTCGCTGGTCTCGACGCGCTTCTCCAGGTCGGCGTTGGTCACCACGTTGGAGGGCTGGTACTCGCCGAAGGCGCGGATCGAGGCGCCGCCCGGGGTGCTCGGGACGTGGAACATGGTCAGCCTTCCTGGGTGGTGCCCGCGGCGGGGGCGCCCGCGTGCTCCTTGATGAGGGCGCCGGCGCGCTCGAGGTCGTCGGGCGTCTTCACCGCGAGGAGCTCGATGCCGCGCAGCGCGCGCTTGGCCAGACCGGTGAGCGTGCCGGCGGGGGTGAGCTCGATGAGCGCGGTCACCCCGAGGTCGGACAGCGTCCGCGTGCACGCGTCCCAACGCACCGGAGAGGAGATCTGGGAGACCAGCCGGTCCAGGTACTCGGCCCCGCTGTCGACCACGGCGCCGTCGGCGTTGGAGAGCAGCCGGACGGTGGGGTCGGAGGGCGTCGTCGCCTCGGCGGCGCTTCGCACCCGCTCCACGGCCGGGGCCATGTGCTCGGTGTGGAAGGCGCCGGCGACGGACAGGGGGCGCAGGCGGGCCCTGGCGGGCGGGTTCTGGGCGAACGCGGCCAGTCGCTCGGCGGTGCCGGCCGCCACGATCTGGCCGGAACCGTTGTCGTTGGCGGGGGTCAGCCCGGCGGCCTCGATG
Source organism: Nocardiopsis alba DSM 43377 (assembly GCF_000341225.1). Taxonomy (GTDB): domain Bacteria; phylum Actinomycetota; class Actinomycetes; order Streptosporangiales; family Streptosporangiaceae; genus Nocardiopsis; species Nocardiopsis alba. Next base: position 105,919 of record NZ_ANAC01000015.1, on the reverse strand, counting down.
GCGGCCAGGACCTCCTCGCGGTCGCCGCCCAGGATCGCGGTCATACCGGTCTCGGTACGGGCGGCGGCGTCGGCCATGCCTTGACCGCGCTCGGCGACCAGGGACAGCGCCTCCTCGGGGGAGAGGACACCGGCGAGGGCCGCGGCGGTGAACTCGCCCACACTGTGGCCGGCGGTGGCGTCCACCTGGTGGGGGGCGGCGGGCAGGGATCCGAGCAGGGCGGAGGCCGCGGCGAGGCCGGCGCCGACCAACAGGGGCTGGGCGACGGCGGTGTCGCGGATCTCGTCCGCGTCCGCGGTGGTGCCGTAGCGCACCAGGTCCAGACCGGTCACCTCCGACCAGGAGGCGAACGTCTCGGTCATGCCGGGAAGTTCGAGCCACGGGGAGAGGAAGCCGGGCACCTGGGCGCCTTGGCCGGGAGCAACGATTACAAGCACGACATCAACCTTGCCCTGTAGGAGATCACCAGTTGGATGGGGAGGGACACGAAGTTCGCACGACCCCGTTTGTAGAGGATCCACAAAACATGGTCATGAGCCGGTTCGTTCCCTCGAAACCGGTGGAAGAGGTCACTTCTCGACGTTACGCCCCCCGCGCGGGTCCCGATGGAGTCCTCGCGCCCGACGCGGGTGACGGTCGACACGTACGGAGGGGGAGGAGGCGGGACCTCGAGGGATGCGAACCTAGGACGGTGAACACCGAATCCGAACAGCCCGAGGCCCGTGGGCCCGAGGACGGGGCGGACGAGCCGGTCGGGGGAGCCCCCGAGGACGAGATCCGCGCGGAGACCGTACGCCGTCTGGAACGCTCCATGGGGACTCTGGGCACCGCCGCCGTCGCCCGTATGGAGGAACGGCTCTCCTGGTTCCGACGGATGTCGGCCCAGGACCGGTCCTGGATCGGGTTGGTGGCCCAGTCCGGTGTGGCGGCCTTCGTGGACTGGTTCCGCGACCCGAGCCGGGGGCGTCCCGCGATCACCGTGGAGGTGTTCGGCACCGCCCCCCGCGAACTCACCCGGTCGGTCTCCCTTCAACAGACCGTCGACATGATCAGGGTGGTCATCGAGGTCGTGGAGGGTCAGGTCGACGATCTGGCCGCCCCGGGGGGCGCGCAACAGCTCCGTGAGGCCATGCTGCGCTATACCCGGGAGGTGGCGTTCAGCTCCGCGAAGGTCTACGCCCGCGCGGCCGAGGCCCGGGGTGCCTGGGACGCCCGGCTGGAGGCGTTGATCGTCGACGCGCTCCTGCACGGGGACCGTGAGGACGGTCTCCAGACCTGGGGGTCGGCCCTGGGGTGGTCGCACACGCCCGTGATCGCGATGGCCGGCGACATCGGCGACGAGGACGGGAACAAGGTCCTGGACGACCTGCGCGCCGCCGCCCGACGCCTGGGGCACGACGTGCTCGCCGGACTCCAGGGACGCCGTGTGGTCATGGTGGTGGGGGTGGGGGACCGCTATCCGGCCGAGGACCTGCCCGCGGCCGCCGCCGAGCCGCTGGCGGGGCTCTTCGGGCCCGGGGCGGTGGTGGTCGGGCCGGCCGTGGCCGACCTGCGTTCGGCGGGCACCTCGGTCAGCGCGGCCGTCAACGGGTTGCGCTCCGCGGTGGCCTGGCCGGACGCGCCCAGGCCGGTCCTGGCCGACGACCTGTTGCCCGAACGCGCTCTGGAGGGGGACGTCGAGGCCCGGCGCCAGTTGGTGGAGGAGGTCTATCTGCCGTTGCGGGGGGCCGGCTCTCCACTGTTGGACACGCTCTCGGTGTACCTGGAGCACGCCTCCTCGCTGGAGGCCACCGCGCGGATGCTCTTCGTCCACCCCAACACGGTGCGCTATCGCCTCAGCCGCATCGCCGAGCTCACGGGGCACCCGCCCTCGGACGGTCGGGGGTCCTTCGTGCTCCGCGTCGCGGTGGCGCTCGGGAGGTTGTCCGAAACCCGCAATGAATGACTCGAATGACCGATATCAGCCAAAAGCGCGACAACCGAAAAGATCCGTCGTAACCTGATCGTTGTCTGTCAGAACAGCGCCCTTGAGGAAGTTTCACCGGCGTCGGGTATGTCTGTGACTGCCCGTGTGCGCCCGGGGACTACGCGAAAAGGGATAGCTTTGATACAGGCGGGTCGCAGGAGGAGCCGCGGAGACGACGAGGATACTCGGGCGCCGCTCCCCTCCCCGCTTCGTCACGACGTTCTTGGGGGGTCCAACGCTGTGGTCGAGCGACCGAGGAAGAGGTTCCGGGTACTGCGCCCGGTGATCGATTACGTTCTTCAGCCCACTCAGGAGGGGGAGCTCCGCAGAAGGGTCCTGTTCTGGATCCCGGCGCCGCTCCCGGTGGTCGGGCTGGTCTACTTCCTGGTGGGCGGTGACCTCTCCGCCCCCGGATGGACGATACTGCTCGCCGGAAGCGTGGGCGTGGGGACCCTGGTCATGGCCATGGTCGTTCCCCCCACACCGCTGCCGGAGGGGCTGGCCCCGCCGGTCTCGGCCCGCAGGTCGTTGCACCGGTACCGACAGTTCGTCCAGTTCAGGGTCGCGCTGGCCCTGGTGCCGATGGTGGTCGGAGCGCTCGCCGCGCTCTCCGGCGGCGGGATGTACCCGCTGTTCGTCGCGCTGGCCCTGGCCTGGCCGCAACTGCTGCTGGCCCTGCCCACCTTCTTCACCATCACCCGGGCCCGCCGGGCCATGGAATCCCGGGGCACCACCGCCTACCTCTGGCACGCCCTGTCCCGCCCGGCCAAGGTCACCTGGCCGATCGCCACGCCGCTGGCGCGCTCCTACCGCTCCTGGCGGGTCGAGCGGGCCCGTCGCCTGGCCCAGGAGAAGGAACAGGACATCGAGCGGGACCGGGCCTGGAAGGAGGCCGTCGACTCCGAACGCGCCGCCCCGACCGAGCCGGTCGTCCCCTCCGCCGAAGAGGCCGAGGCGGAGAACGGCGGACTTCGACGCACCCGCAGACTGCACGCACTGCCGGAGGAGAACGCCGACGCCGACAACGAGCCCACGGCGCTGATCCCGCAGCCCGAGCACCTCGGCGAGGAGGGAAAGGGAGCAGAGGGTGAGGACACCTCCTCCCGGACCTTCGGGGCGGGCTCCACGGTGCACCGCGCGGCGAGCCGGCTCCTGGAACAGGGCGGTGCCCTGAGCCTGAGGGTGCGCGACCGGCGTCGCGGCCAGGCCAACCGCCGTCCGCCCTCGCACAAGCCCTGAGGCGGACCGGCCTCGGACTTCGACCCCGTCCGATGGTCATCGCGGCGGCGCCCCGATCCGGGGCGCCGCCGTTCGCGTGTTCGGGGCCCGTCTCACAACTCCAGGACCGACCGGACCCGGGGCGGGGCGCCGTTCTCTCCCCCGGGGCAGTGGTACCAGCGGGCGTGGGCCCCGCGACCGTCGAAGTCCACCTCCCCGATGGTGTTGTCGAAGTAGGGACGATCGGTCAGCCGCCAGGTCAGAGAAGGACGGCGTACCCCCGCGGCCCGGGACATGATCGCGCCCGCCAGGTGGAACGGCGCGCCCGCCGACAGCGCGGCCACCCTTCGCATGACAGGGGAGAGCCGGTTGCACAACGCGGAGGAGACCAACTGGGTCACCCGGGAACCGTCCTCACCCGCCGTTCGGAGCCGGACCCGCGCGGCGTAGGAGAAGTGCACGTCCCCGCTCAGGATCAGGACGGTGGCGGGCGCCGGCCCGCGCTCGCCCCGGGCGACCTCGGAGATCGTGTCGGAGAGACGGTGGAGGGAGTACTGGAAGGCGCCCCAGTGCTCCAGGTCCAGGGCCTGCCGCAGCCGCTCCCCGGGGCCGCGGGCCGCCCGACCCCAGGCGCCCGCGCACACGGCCTCGTTCCAGGCCTCCAGATGCTGCACGGCCGGCGGCAGCAGCACGGGGACGGTGGAGGCGACGACCACGTGTTCGGGACCGCCGGTGAGGTGCTCGTCCAGCCAGTCGTGCCCCTCGGCTCCCAGGATGGAGCGTGAGCCGTCGGAGGGGTCCCCCTCGCCCAGAGCCCGTCCGCAACGCGTGTCGAGCATCAGGACGCGCACACCGCCCACGTCGTACCGGTGGCTCCAACGGTAGGAGGAGGGGTCGTCGTGGGCCCTCGAAGCGAAGGAGTCGAGGGTGTCGGCGGCGTCGGTGCCCCGGTCACGGTGCTCGCACAGGGCCGCCCACAGGGGGTCCTCGGCACGGGCCGCGGGGGAGAGATTCCCCACGTGCTGGTAGATCCAATAGGCGCCCAGACCGGAGGTCGCCCTCGTCCGCCACCAGGGGAGGGCGTCCATGGACCGGCGCCAGGCGGCCGAGGTGTTCCAGTCGTCGCGGACGTCGTGGTCGTCGAAGACCATCAGGGTGGGGACCGTCGCGAGCAGTCGGCGGACCAGGGGGTCGGACCAGGCCTGGTGGTACAGCTCGGCGTACTCGTCGTAGTGCACCACCTCGTCCTCGGGCGCGCCGTCCCGGTCCCGCTCGCGTACACGCCGCAGGAAGGCGCGCATGGGCTCTCGGAGCTCGTCGGCGTAGACCTGGTCGCCGATGAGCAGCAGTACCAGGTTGCCCTCGACCTCCTCACGGGCGAGCCGTCGGGCGGTGGCCCGGAGCAGATCGGGGCCGTGGCGCTCCGCCTCCTCGGCGGAGCCCTCCTCCGTGGGGGTGCGGCAGGAGCCGTACAGCAGCCGGGTGGGCGCCTTCTCGTCCAGGGTGCGCAGGACGGCGGGCGGGAGGTCGTCGTCGGAATCGGCCTCGGGCCAGACCCGGATCCCATCGAGGAGGACCTCGTAGGGCAGGGTCGCGCCCGGCCGAAGATCCTCGATTTCGCAGACGGCGTAGTGGTGGCCGTGGACCGTGAGGGTGCGGGAGGTCCGGACCCCGCAGCCGGACACGCGAATCCCTACGTCACAAGGGGCGTCCGTCTCCACCCACACCGTCGCCGTGCTGGTCCCCACGTGTCGGAGCAAGGGGCCCAGACGTAACGAGGCGGTCATCCTCTCCCCTTCGTTTCGCCTGATTTCTCACATGTTGTCGATGAGTATGGCCCCCATCGGGAGCGTCCGTCATCCACGGGTTTCCCCCGGGATGGTTGCACCGGGGGCCCGGCTGCGCGAAGGTGGCGCTATGCGGACACAGATCCTTGAGCTGCACACCGGTGGATCGGAGAGCATCACCGATATCACCGGGGCATGCGGCGACTTCGTGGCCGAGAGCGGAGGCGACGGACTGCTCAACGTCTTCGTCCCGCACGCGACGGCGGGCGTGGCGATCATCGAACTGGGGGCGGGGTCGGACGACGACCTCCTGGCCTCCCTCGACGACCTACTGCCCGCCGACGACCGATGGCGCCACAAGCACGGATCCCAGGGGCATGGACGCTCACACGTCATGCCCGCCTACGTCGCGCCCCAGACGACGGTCCCGGTCATCTCCGGGCGGCTCGAACTGGGGACCTGGCAGTCCATCGCCATCGTCGACCTGAACGTGGACAATCCGGACCGCAGGGTCCGGCTGTCCTATCTCAGGTCCGGGTAGCGCCTTCGAGGCACACCCCATCCCGTGCCCACGGAGTTCGTACACGCGTTGACGGGGAAAGGCACTAGCGTGTGAACTAGGCCATCAGCGATGGTTACGGACCCACGCGACGGGCGGTGAAGAGCCCGACATCGTTGTGACAACTGCTTCGTGCAGGCAAAATTGAGAAAACCCATCTGTGGAGGAGAACTTTCGTGAGCGCGACCGCGGGCCAGGCACAGAGCGAACGCGGCTTGGCTGACCGACTCGGATTCAAGCCGGGTCAGGTGGTGCAGGAATTCGGCTTCGACGACGACGTCGACGAGGGACTGCGCGCATCCATCGCCGAACTCACGGGCGAGGCGCTGGTCGACGAGGACTATGACGGCGATGTCGACGCCGCGCTGCTGTGGTGGCGGTCCGATGAGGAAGACGACCTCACCGACGCGCTGATGGACACGGTGACCACCATCGCCGACGGGGGGACCATCCTGGTCCTGACCCCGAAGGCCGGGCGTGAGCTGCACGTGTCCCCCAACGACGTCGCCGAGGCGGCCACCACCTCGGGGCTGTCGCAGACCAGTGCCGTCAGCATCGGAGCGGACTGGTCGGGTACCCGACTGGTCGTCCCCAAGCGGTGACGGACCTCGCCCGCATCGGGTGAGAGCGGCGTCGCGCGCCCCCATGGGCGCGCGGCGCGTACGGGGCGCCCGCCGAGCGGCGGGCGCCGAATCCGGCCTGCTCCGACCAGAACGAAACGGACATGACCGTCATCAGCACGGGCGCGACCGCGCCCGATTTCACGCTTCAGGATCAGTACGGCCGGGACACCACCCTGTCGGCGTCGAACGAGGGCCCGACCCTGGTGGTCTTCTATCCGTTGGCCTTCTCCGGAATCTGTTCCGGAGAACTCTCCGAACTGCGCGAGCGTCACTCCGAGTTCGTCGAACTCGGGGCCACGATCCTGGCGGTGTCGGTGGACTCCACCTTCGCCCTGCGCACCTGGTCGGATCGTGAGGACTTCCCCTTCGCCCTGCTGTCGGACTTCTGGCCGCACGGTGAGGTGGCCCGGCTCTACGGGGTCTTCGACACCGAACGAGGCGTGGCCCGTCGAGGCACCTTCCTCATCGACACCGAGGGGAACGTGCGCTGGTCGACCCTGACCCCCATCTCGGAGCCCCGGAACGTGGACGAGTACCTGGAACGGATCCGCGCCCTGGCGGGGTGAGCCCCGCACGGCGGACGGCCCCACGAGAAGGATCCTCCGCCCTCCCCGCGGGGCCGTCGCCCCGGAGGCCCTACTCGATCGTCCAGGTGCCCCTGCGGTGGTTCCTGGCGTTACCGTCGGGGTCGTAGCCGCCCTCGACGTTGCCCGCGACGTCCACCGCGAACCAGTGGACGGTGGTGGTCTCCTCGATGGTCAGGCTCTCCGGCCCTCCGCGCACGCCCGTCAGCTCCAGCCGGGGCGAATCGAAGGTCGGGCGGCCACCGTCGAGCGTGTAGTAGATCTCGGCGGTCTCGTTGGTCCCGAAGGAGATCTCCACCGGACCGTCGTACCCGCCCGGACGCGGCGTGACCTCCGAACGCGGCCGATAGCGGTCGTTCTGGTGCTCCAGCGCGACCTCCAACATCCCGTACAGCCCGTCGGCGTACTCCATGCCCTGGGCGTGGGCCTCCTCCCACGGAGGCTGGAAGCCGGCCTGGCCCAGCTCGAAGTTCCAGGCGAAGACGTCGTGCTCGTACCAGAGGTGGTCGCCGGAGTTGCCGGCCGCCGAGTACATCACGTCGATGATCGGTCCGGTGCGCGCCGGGGTCACCACCGTGCCCCGGTGCCCCTTGATCGCGCCCAGGATGCTCTCCGAGGCCTCCCAGAAGTAGGTCTCCTCCATGGCCGAGGGCCGAGGCGTGGAAACGCGTCCATCGGCGATGTAGGCGCCCGGGGACCACATGAAGTAGTCGCCCGAGGAGTGGATGTTCATCGAGAACGCGATGTTGTCGTGGGTGTCGACCAGCCAGTCCAGGTTCCGGCTCTCCGGCTGCGACAGCGGCCCCTCCTCCTCGGGGCCGGCGAAGGTGCCGCCGGTGCAGTCGAAGGACGCCCCGGCGTAGCCGTCCCACAGGGTGTAGGTGCCGTAGTTGCGGTTGATGTCCACACCCCACTGGCCGCCGCCCTGGACGGCCCACTGGTCACGGGGGCCGTCGGTCGGGCAGTGGTTGACCATGTTCTTGCGCTGCATCGGGGAGTCGTAGAACGAGTGCTTCGCGCCGTCGGGGTTGACCGAGGGCAGCAGGAAGATGTCCAGCTCGTCCACCAGCTCGGTGGTGGTCTCGTGGACGCCGTAGTTGCGCACCAGGCGTTCGGCGGTCTCCAGGGTCACCAGCGGGGTCTGCCACTCGCGGGCGTGTTCCTGGGAGTAGCCCAGGACCCCGGTCTTGGAGCCGTCCCGGGTGGCGCCGATACGCAGTCCGTACACCGTGGCCGGTTCGCGGGAGACCTCCTCGGGCGCGCCGAGACGGTCGTCGGCCCGGACCCGCTCGGCCTCCACGACCCCCTCACCGGCGTCGCCCCGGAAGGTGAAGGCACGGACCAGATCGCCGGCCTCGGCGTTGACCGCCGCCACGACCTCGGCCGCCGTGGTGGTGATCGCGCCGGTCCCGTCCGTGGCCGGCCGGACGACGATCTCGTCGCCCTCCACGTCCACCGACAGGGCCGCGTCGGGCTCACCGTGGTCGATCAGGTCGACGACGATGTCGTTGCCGCCCTCGTGCCCGTAGGCGAGAGACTCCACGATCACACCGCGCTCGGCGCCCCGCCCGTCGGGCCGCACACCGAGGATCGCCTGGGCGTGCCGCCGGTAGCCGTCGGTCAGGTGAGGGAGCTCGACGACCTCGGCGATGTCGGGGTACTCGTCGGCGATCCGGTGGATCCGGTCGTAGAGCTCGTCCGGGGTCATGTACGCGTTGACGAAGTCGGTGTAGGGCAGCGGGTCCCCGGGGGTCTCGGGGTCCGGTAGCCAATCGGTGACCTCGGCCTCGGCGGTGGCCCCCGAGGGGTCGGTGACCCGGATCCGTTCCGGGCGTTCCTCCACCTCGGCCTGGCCGCGGTGGTACAGGTACACGCCGACGTCGACGAAGGGGGCCAGGGTCTGGGAGCCGCCGTCCCCGGGTTCGGTGCCCGGACCGGCGTCCCGCTCCACGGTCAGCCGGAAGTCCTCGTCCTGGCCGAGGGCGGAACGGACCTCCACCGACAGGAAGTCGCCGGCGCGCCCCTCGAAGTAGTCGGCCCTCAGGATCTCCAGGTCCTCGCCGGTGGACCTGATCCCCACCTCGCCGTCGGAGTCGCCCTCCGACCGCAGCCGCTCGATGGTCGCCTCGCGTTCGGCGAGACGCTCCTCGGCGTCGGACTCGGTGTGGACCACGTCTCCGAAGGTGAAGTCGGCGTAGACGTCCTGGTCGTAGGGGCCGACGACGGTCCGGGCGACGAAGCCGCCCCCGTCCACCGGATCCAACTGGGCGATGTCGCCGCCCAGTTCGACGAGTCGCTCCAGCTCGTCGCGGTCCTCCAACAGGATCTCCACCACCGACGTCTCGTCGAGGTCGAGCGTGGGCTCGGCGGCCACGGGCACAGCGGTCGGCAGCAGCAGGGCCGCGGCCGCTCCGAAGACGAGCCCGGTCCGGCGCGCACGCCGGGTCCCGGTCGATGTCACAGGCAGTCCCATCCGGGTCCTTCCCGCTCGGCGCGGAGTGGACGTGGCGCCCCTCCGCGAGATGTGACGCCCCCGCCGTTCGGGCGGGGGCGGAGGGGTACGGACGGACCCGGCCGCGGCACCACGGGACTGCGCTCACACCATGGACGGGGGCGAAGGGGCTCGGGAGGGGAACGGGGGAACGGGGGGACGTGGGGGAGCGTCCGGGTGACGGCGCGGCCGCCGTCGTGTACCCGAGAACGGCTGTGCGTTCGAGGCTGCCGTGCCGTCAGGGGTACGTCAAGACCGGTGAACGCGAAAAGTCGCCCCGGATCCTCGCGCGGTCAGAGCGCGCCCAGGGCACCCGCGCCGAGGAGGAGACCGAGCCATCCCAGACCGATGATCAGGGTGACCCGCTGGATCAGCCCCGCGTTCGGCGCCTCCTCCTCCCAGGCGTTCGCGAAGACGAGGGTGCCCGCGCCCACGACCACCCCGGTGACCCCCGAACCCCAACGCCAGACCGGATCCTGGAGGGCGAACGCCGCGATGAGCGCCGCCGCCGGCAGTGAGAAGAAGACCACGGCGCCCAGATTGTCGTGGATACGATGCGCGCGCCCGGTCTCCTCCGGGGTCCCCTCGGGCGCACCCGGCGGGTAACCCCACATCGGATCCATCCGGAACACCCCGGACAGCAGCAGCCCGACCCCGAACAGGCCGATCGCCGCGGAGAGCGGCCAGACCGCCCAAGAGCCGGAGCTCACGGCCCAGGGCACCGCCACCGAGGACACCGCCACGAGCAGACCACAGACCAGGAAGTCGACCGTCTGGATCCATCCGCGCGGCCCCAGCGCCAGGGCGCTGACCGGGTGACGGAGGGGGTCGTAGCCCGGACGGGTGAGCCCGTCCACGAGGAAGACCACCACGAAAAGGAGACAGCCGGCGGCTCCGGCCCAGAGCATCGGGATCATAGGGCCGCCTCCGAGCGGGCATGAGCGGGGGAGGGACGCGACGGGGGGTCGGTGCGCATGGCGGGATCCTACCCGGGCTCCGTCCACTCGGCCGGGCGGGAGGGAACCGGGCACAACGGGCGCCGCGAAGGGGTATGATCACTCGCGACGCATCGGGCGCGTAGCTCAGTTGGTCAGAGCAATTGCCTTACAAGCAATAGGCCAGGGGTTCGAGTCCCTTCGCGCCCACCGAACGCACGAGGCCCGGGTCACCACCACGGTGGCCCGGGCCTCGGTCGTTTCCGGTCAGGCCGCCCTCTCCAGGTCCAGAAGGGTCCGCTTCGCGTCCAGGCCGCCGATGTAGCCGCCCAGACCCCCGTCGGTGCGCAGGACCCGATGGCAGGGCACCACGACGGGCAGCGGGTTCGTCGCGCAGGCGGTGCCCACGGCGCGGACCGCCCTCGGGTTGCCGACGAGCTCGGCGACCTGCTTGTAGGAGCGGGTGCGGCCATAGTCGATGTGCGGCAGCCGGCGTTGCACCTCCCGGCGGAAACCGGACGACAGCGCGAAGTCCAACGGCACGTCGAACACGTGCCGTCCGCCCGCGAAGTACTCCTCCAGTTCCCTCGCCACCGTGTCCAACCGGCGTGGCGCCTCCAGCACCCGTGGGCCGACCCGCTCCGCCAGGGTCTCCAGGGCCGCGTCGAACCCCTCGCTCTCGAACGCGACCCGTACCAGGCCCCTCTCGGTCGCCGCGAGCAGCAGCGGCCCGATGGGGGTGTCGAGGGTGCGGTAGGCGACGTCGAGCAGACCGAGGTCCTCGGCCGCCCCGGACAGGCGGGCCCGCAGCCGGGCCAGATCGCCGTCGGCCACCGGGAACAGGGTCCGCGTGTCCGCTCCGGTACCGGTCGTCCGAGGCCCGTCGTCGTTCGTCATGCCGGTCATCGGGATGCCCCCTTCGTTCGTTCCGCCGCGCGGTAGGTCCGTCTCAGGCTCTTGACGCCGTCCGCCGCCGCGCGACGTACGGCGTCGGCGCCGCCGCCGATCAGCGCGGCCGTCTCCGCGTGGGGGAGGCCGCCCAGGTAGTGGTAGGCGACGGCGAGCCGCTGCCGCTCGGGAAGGGCGGCGACCGCCTCCCACAACCCGTACTCGTCGCCGTCGGCGGGATCCGGGGCCGAGGGAGGTTCCGGTGGCTCGTCGGTGGGGATCGCCCGCCGCTCCCGGGCACGGACGACGTCGACCGCCCTGCGGTGGGCGACGCGCACCAGCCAGGCCTCCACGTTCGTGTCCTCGTCCAGATCGGGCCAGGCCCGCAGCGCGGCCAGGAAGGTCTCGGACCAGGCGTCCTCCGCGTCCGGCCCCGGCCCCAGGACGGCACGGCACACCCGCAGCACGGTCGTGCCATACCGCTCCACGGCCACCTCGAACGGAGTTCTCATCCTCACCGCACCCCAGGTCGTGTCTTCTGGACCATTCCTCCACGGCCTCCTTCTTCGTTCCTCACCCTGCAGTCGTCTCCGGGCGCCGGAACGTGAGACGGGATCGTCGGGTTCTCTCGGGAACAACTCCGTGTCGGCCGTCGCTGTGGCGATCGCGGGCATCGAGAGGAAGGACCCGGATGGCAACCCCCGAACACGAGGTCGACGTCGTGGTGATCGGCGCCGGCCAGGCCGGACTGGCCGCCGGCTACTTCCTGAGGCGGGTCGCGCGCCGTGAGGATCTCGACTTCGTCGTCCTGGACGCCGGGGCCTCCCCGGGCGGCTCCTGGACGCACTACTGGGACTCGCTGCGGCTGTTCTCCCCGGCCGAGCACAGCATGCTCCCCGGATGGTGGATGCCCCCGGAGGAGGGGCACGAATACCCTTCCGCACGTCATGTGGCCCGCTACCTGGCCGAGTACGAGAGGCGTTACGATCTGCCGGTCCGACGCCCGGTGCGGGTGGGGCGTGTGGAGCGCTCGGGGGAGCGGCTCGCCGTGGTCTCGGAGCGGGGGACCTGGCGGGCCCGTCGGGTGATCAGCGCGACCGGGAGTTGGAGCGCGCCCCACGTCCCCGCCCTGCCGGGCCGTGAGCTCTTCGAAGGGGAACAGGCGCACACCGTCGACTACCGGAACCCGGATCGGTTCGCCGGACTCCGCGTCGCCGTGGTCGGCGGCGGCAACTCCGCGGCGCAGATCCTCGCCGAACTCTCCCTGGTCGCCCAGACCACCTGGATCGCCTCCCGGCCGCCGCGTCTTCTGCCGGACGACGTCGACGGCCGGGAACTGTTCTCCATCGCGACCCGGCGTCAGCGCGCGGCGGAGGAGGGGCGAAGGGTCGAGGGGGTCGAGGACCTGGGCGACGTCGTCGCCGTGCCGAGCGTGCGCGAGGCCCGTGACCGGGGCGTTCTCGAGGCCGAGCCGATGTTCGAGAGGTTCACGCCCACCGGCCTCCTCTGGGCCGACGGCACCGAGCGGAGGTTCGACGCGGTGCTCTGGTGCACCGGCTTCCGCCCCTCCCTGGGCCACCTGGCCCCGCTCGGTGTGCTCGACGCCGACGGCCGGGTGGCGGTCGAGGGCACCCGATCGGTCCTCGAACCCCGGCTGCACCTGCTCGGATACGGGGACTGGACCGGCGCCGCCTCGGCCACGATCATCGGCGCCGGACGCACCGCCAAGGGCGCCGTCGCCGAGGCCACCGACCCCCTGGTCTGAGATCGACGGTCGGCGTGTGGTCGTCGAGAACGTCTCAGGCCCTCGCTAGCCTCCGAAGCGTTCGTGGAACGCAACGGGAGGTCTTCGATGTCCATCGTCACCACCGATATGGCCATGTCCCTCGACGGGTACGCCGCCGGGCCCCGGCAACGGCGTGAGGCCCCCTTCGGAGACGGTCCGAGCGGCGAGATCACGCGCTGGATGTTCGACGCGGCCGAGGCGAACTCGGCGGAGCTGGAGGCGGTGACCGGCGCCGCGGCGTACATCATGGGGCGCAACATGTTCGGGCCCGACCGGGGCGAGTACGACCTCGACTGGCGGGGCTGGTGGGGGCCGGAACCGCCCTACCACGCGCCGGTCTTCGTGCTGGGACACCATGAGCGGGAGCCGCTCACGCTCTCCGACACCACGTTCACGTTCGTCACCGGGGGGATCCACGAGGCGCTCGATCTGGCCCGAGAGGCGGCCGAAGGAGGGCGTATCGACATCGCGGGCGGTGCGCGGACCGTGAACCAGTACCTCGCCGCCGGTCTGATCGACGAGATCCGCGTCCACGTGACCCCCGTGATCATGGGCGAGGGCACCCGGTTGTTCGAGGGGGTGCGCGGTGTACGCCTCGAGCAGGTCGCCGCCCGCGGCTCCGATCTGGTCTCCCACATCACCTACCGGGTCCTGCGGGACTGAGCGCCCGGCCTCGGCCACATGGCGTCGTCATGCGGATGTCCCGCGCATCCGGGAGCCGTGGCCGGGCGGCGTAGGATGGGCCCGAGAACGTGGCGAGGAGGACATGGTGCCGCTCAGCAGGGCCCGACGACAGGAGCTCAACCGGGCCAAGGTGCTCGCCGCCGCGCGGGAGGAGTTCTCCGAGCGCGGGTTCCGCGACGCCGGCATCGACCGCATCGCACGACGGGCCGACCTGACCCGAGGGGCCGTCTACTCCAACTTCCCGGGCAAGCGCGCCCTGTACTTCGCGGCCCTGGCCGAGGCGGCCGAACAGGTCCCCTCCGGGCGGGCCGGGGCCACAACCGAGACCGAGGCGCTCGGCGCCTACGCCCGGGCCTGGGTCACCCGGCTGCCGATCGGGGGCACCGACGAGCGGGCCGGGGCCGAGTTCATGTCCCAGATCACCGCGGATCCTCGGTTGGGAAAGGTGTTCGCTCAGCTCGTCGCGGTGGAATCGGTGCTCCTGGGCACGGCCCTGGAACGGTTGGGTCCCGGCGGCCGGCGGGTCCGATTGGCGCGGAGCGTGCTCACCACCCTGCACGGGGCCGGACGCCTGGCCGTCGCGGCGCCGGGGTTCACCGACCCGTTCACCGTCATCCGCGCATGTGAGCACCTCGCCGAACTCGACTTCGAGGACGAGCGTCCGCTGCCGCACCTGGCCCACGTCCCGGACGCCCGGTCGGTCGACGAACCGTGGGATCCGTGGACCGTCCCCGACCTTCTGACGAGGAGGCGGGCGAAGGTGGCCGAGGGCGTCCTCCTGGTGTTGGGGCTGCACCGGCTGGAGGCGTTGGAGGACGCCTTGAGCGCCGTGCCCGAGGGCACCCCCGTCACGTTGGTCCCGGTGACCTCCGAACCGGGCGAACTCCTCCCTCTGGTCCGTCTCTCCCTGGCCGAGATCCGGGTCCGACTGTCCCGCTCCGTCCCGGCCTCCGCCCGACCGGCCCCGCGCATCACGCTCGACCAGGACCTGGCGGCCTTCGCCGGGGTGGTCGCACCCGACGACGAGACGGAGGAGGCCCTGCTGCTGCGCGGCGGCCGGGTGGTGGCCCGGGCCTCGGGGCGGGGCGCGGGCCACGCGGTGGCGGTGTTCCGCGACGGTCTCGTCCCGGCCGGACGCTGAAGGGGTGCGCCGCTCGCTCGTCTCCTCCGAATGACACGCCGAGGGGAACACGGTCTTCCTGCGGTCTCAATGTGAGACTGGGGTCCGGGAGGTGGCGGTATGGACGGGGCTACCCCGCTCAGCGAGAGCGAACTCCTCTTCGAGGAGCTCGTCAGGTCCGTGCACGCCTGCGAACCCATCGAGGTCCTGGAGGCCGCGGACCGCTACGGCAGGGCGATCGGTCTGGGCAAGATCACCGTCCACCTCGTCGACCTGCAACAGCACCTGTTGGTGCCGCTCACCGGCGGGCCCATACTCGACATCGCGACCACCGTCGCGGGGGAGGCCTACCGGTACGACGCCCTCAGGTTGGTCGAGGGCGGCGCCGAGGAGCTCAGTCTGTGGCTGCCGCTCAAGGACGGGGCCGACCGCATGGGCGTCCTGCACATCCGTACCCCGTCCCTGGACGAGCCGACCCTGCGTCGCTGCCAGACGCTCGCCGCGCTCCTGGCCCTGGTCATCACGTCCAAACGCGCCTACAGCGACACCTACGTGCGCCGTACCCGTGCCCGTTCGGTGCGGCTGCGCACCGAGATGCTGCGGGCCTTCCTGCCGCCGCGCACCCTCGGCACGGCCCGCGGGGTCTCCACCGCGGTCCTCGAACCCGCCTACGAGCTCGGCGGCGACGCCTTCGACCATTCGGTCACCCGCGACGAGCTGCACGTCGTCATCCTCGACGCGATGGGGCACGATCTGGCCTCGGGGCTGACCGCCTCGGTGGCCATGGCCGGGGCCCGGGGCGCCCGCCGTAACGGAGCCGACCTGTCGCAGTTGACCGACAGCGTGGAGCAGGCCCTGGTCACCTGGTTGCCCGAGCGTTTCTGCACGGCGGTCTTCGCGACCCTGAACCTGGCCGACGGCCTGTTCTCGTGGGCCAATTGTGGGCACCCCGAACCTCTCCTGATCCGCGGTGGCTCCCTGGTCGACGGGGCGATGTGCCGTCCGCCCGAGCTCCCACTGGGTCTGGGCGGCATCGTCCCGGACACCCCGCCTCGTACCGTCCACCGGCTCCGGCTGGAGCCCGGGGACCGGGTCCTGCTCTACACCGACGGTGTCACCGAGGCGCACGACCGGGAGGGGCGGATGTTCGGCCTGGAGCGTTTCGCGGACTTCGTGATCCGCGCCGCGGCCGCCGAGGAGCCACCGCCCGAGACCCTGCGCCGTCTCATCCACTCGATCCGTGACCACCAGGGGGAGAGCTTCACCGACGACGCCACGACCATGCTGGTGGAGTGGCCCCCGGAACGGCGGGTACCGCCGCCTCGGAGCGTGTGAACGGACCCCGGACGGCGGTACCCGCCGTCCGGGGCGTGGGGGTCTTCACCAGAGGGCGAGGACCCGGCTGGGTCCGCCCGAGG
The DNA here is from genome assembly GCF_000341225.1 of Nocardiopsis alba DSM 43377. GTDB lineage: Bacteria > Actinomycetota > Actinomycetes > Streptosporangiales > Streptosporangiaceae > Nocardiopsis > Nocardiopsis alba. The sequence goes on along the minus strand of NZ_ANAC01000015.1, from coordinate 89,860 downwards.
CGTCCAGCCCGGGCAGCACGCCCACGGTGAGCAGGGCGCCGAGCGGCGGCAACCGGTCCAGCCCGGTCAGCGCCTCCAGCCCCCAGCGGTCCGCGCGCCCGATCACCTCGTGCGCGGGGAAGTCGGTCGAGACGCCGGGGTCGGAGCTGAGGGTGTCGACGCCGAACCCCCTCACGCCCCGACGTTGGATCAGGTACTCGCAGGCCTCGGGGGAGAACCCGGGGAAGTGCCAGACGCCGTTCTCGTCCACACCGCGGACCGCGTCGTCGCCCTCGGACCAGCGCTCGCTCCATCCCGAGCACATGAGCACCGCCGAGCCCTCGGGGATCCGTCCGTGCAGACGCTCGAACGCCGTCACGTCGTTCACGCCCACCGTCGTGTCGGGGTCCTCGGCGACGCGTTCGCGAACGTCGATCACGACCGCGGGGACGACCAGTTCGGCCGGGTCGATGTCGGGGACCAGTCGCCCGCCGCCGATCACGTGCCCCGGGGCGTCCAGGTGGGTGCCGCTGTGCTCGGTCAGGGTCCACTTCTGGACGTAGAACCCGAACTCCCCGTCGGTGGGCGGAGGGGAGAGGGTCTCCCGCACGGGCTTGTTCTCGTCCCAGGAGGGCATGCCCGGGGCGAGGGTGTGGCTCAGGTCGGCCACGTGACCGAAGCCGCGGTGCGGGGGCCGGGCGCCGAGCCGGGGCGGTGACGTCTCACCGGGTGCGGCGTCACCGGTGCGCGAACGTACGGTCTCACCTGTTCCGTGCAGACACATGGCTCTTCCTGTCTCTCGTGTGCTCTCGGGGCGCTCCGGCCGAGCCGTGTCCGTCAACCCGACGGGGACGACGATCGATCGGAGGGGTCGGGATCGCGTGGCCTCGGTGGGGGCGGGGACACCGCGGTCAGGTCGCGCGCGGGCCGCAGCGCCAACAGCGCCGTTCCCACCAGCAGGGTCGCCACTCCGCCCGCCAACAGCACCGTCCGCGTTCCGAGCACCGCGGCGACGGGGCCGGCCAGGGCCTGGCCCACCGGGAGCATCGCCACCGAGCCGGCCACCTCGTAGGCGTGGATGCGTCCCAGGACCGGCCCCGGGACCTGCGTCTGCACGCTGGTCATCCACATCACCCCCCAGAAACCCATGGCGGCGCCGCTCACCACCGCGCCCAGGGCCAACCACGGGGCACCCAGTCCCAGGCCCACCGTCACCGAGTACACACCGGCCCCGAAGAGCCCGATGGTCCCGGCGCGCAACGGATGGCGCGGGCGGATCCGCATGGCGAGGACCCCGCCCAGAGCGGTGCCTCCGCCCAGGGCGGCGCTCACCAGACCGTACACCTGTGCCCCGTGCCCGAGGATGATCTCCGAGGAGGTCAACGGGATCTGTGGCCCCCACAAGGTCACCATGAGCACCATCCACAGCAGGATCACCGACCACATCCAGGTCCGTGATCGGAACTCGTGCCACCCCTCCACCAGGTCGGCGAGGTACCCGGGTCCCTCTCCACGCCGTCGCGCGGGCTCGCGCAGCCGGATCAGACCGAGCAGGAGAGCGCCCACCGCGTAGGTGCCCGCGTGCACCGCGAAGACCCCGGCCGCCGACACCGTCGCCACCAGGACCCCCGCCACCGCCGGGCCGATCAGCATCGCCAGCGCCTCGGCGGTGCGGATCGCGCCGTTGGCCCCCTGCACGTCCCGGACCACCCTCGGCACCACCGAGGCCACCCCCGGCTGGAAGGCGCCGGCCGCGATCCCGTTGACCGCGCCGATCAGACAGATCTGCCACAGGACGACGTGACCGGTCAGGAACAGTACGGCCGCCGTCCCCTGGGTCACCACGCGCACCAGGTCGGCGGCGACCATCATCCAGCGCGCGCCCCAGCGGTCGGAGAACACCCCGCCGAAGATCACGAACCCCACGAAGAACACGGTGAAGGTGGCCATCGCCAGACCGACCCCGCTCGCCCCCATCCCGTGCGCGAGCAGGCCCGCGGCCAACGCCACCGGGAGCATGCCGTCCCCGGTCTTGGCCACCGCCCGTGCGGCGAAGAAGAGGGAGAAGTTCCGCGACCACACGCGCGGACCGGTCTCCTCGAGCGGTTCGCGAACCCGGGGGACGTCCCGGTCCGGCTCTTTCCCGGCTTCGGCTCCGCCGTGCTCCATGGGCGCCTCTCCGTCGCCCCCGCGTCGGTCGTGAGGGCCCGTGCACCCTACCGGTCCAGACCGGTCCACTCCAGGGATTTACGACCTCGGCGATCACCGCGCGGAGCCGCCGCGATTCCCTTCCCCAACGGGTGCCCGGAGCGATTGAATGGGGGCCGACCACGAGAAGAGAAGGAACCCATGCCCGAACCCAGCGCCGAATGGTGGAAGTCCGGAGTCGTCTACCAGATCTATCCGAGCAGCTTCAGCGACAGTGACGGCGACGGTTTCGGGGATCTGCCCGGGATCATCGAGAGGTTGGACCACCTGGAGCGCCTGGGCGTAAGCGTGGTGTGGCTGTCGCCGGTCTACCCCTCGCCGTGGGACGACAATGGCTACGACATCAGCGATTACACCGACATCGACCCCCGCTTCGGGACCCTGGACGACTGGGACCGGCTGCGGGACGGGCTGCACGAACGCGGCATACGTCTGGTGATGGACCTGGTGGTCAACCACACCAGCGATCGGCACCCGTGGTTCACCGCCTCGCGGGCGGGGGAGGACGACAGACGCGACTTCTACTTCTGGCGCCCCGGCCGTGAGGACGGACCGCCCAACAACTGGGGCGCGGTCTTCTCCGGGCCGGCCTGGAGCCGGAGCGAGGGCGACGACGAGTACCACCTGCACCTGTTCAGCCCCTCCCAGCCCGACCTGAACTGGGAGAACCCCGATGTGCGTCACGCGGTGCACGATGTGGCCCGGTGGTGGCTGGACCGGGGCGCGGACGGTTTCCGGATGGACGTCATCAACTTCATCTCCAAGAACCCGGCCCTGCCGGACGGGCCGGTCGTCGGCGACCACGGGCTCTTCACCGAGCACTCCATCAACGGCCCGCGCCTGCACGAGTTCCTGCACGAGATGCACCGGGAGGTCTTCACCGGACGGGACACGCTCACCGTGGGGGAGATGCCCGGGGTGAGCGTGGAACAGGCCCGGATCCATACGAACCCGGCCAACCGGGAGCTGGACATGGTGTTCCAGTTCGAGCACGTGGACCTGGATCACGGTCCGGGCGGCAAGTTCGACCCCCGCCCGCTGGATCTGGTGGAGTTCAAGGCCTCGATGAACCGGTGGCAGAAGGGGTTGGGCGAGGTGGGCTGGAACAGCCTCTACCTGAACAACCACGACCAGCCCCGATCGGTGTCGCGTTACGGCGACGACGGCCGGTACCGGGTGGAGTCGGCCAAGACCCTGGCCACCACGCTCCACATGATGAAGGGCACACCCTACGTCTACCAGGGGGAGGAGATCGGCATGACCAACGCCCACATGGACGACATCGCCGACTACCGGGACCTGGAGACCCTGAACCATTACCGCACCATGGTGGCGACCGGGCGGGTCGACCACGAGACCGCCATGGCCGGGATCTCCCGGATGAGCCGGGACAACGCGCGCACCCCCATGCAGTGGGACGCCTCGGAGCAGGCGGGCTTCACCTCCGGTACCCCCTGGATCAAGGTGAATCCGAACCACACCGAGATCAACGCCGAGGCAGCGGTGGCCGACCCGGACTCGGTCTTCCACCACTATCGGCGTCTGATCGAACTGCGCCGCGAGGACCCGATCGTGGTGTACGGGCGCTACTCGCCGCTGATGGAGGACGACCCCCGGGTCTTCGCCTACACCCGTGAGTGGGAGGGACGGCGCCTTCTGGTGCTGGCCAACTGGAGTGATCGGGAGGCCTCGGTGGAGGAGGTCGAGGACGTGGTGCGACCGGAGGGCCGGATGCTGCTGGGCACCCATCCCGAGCCCGAACGGGTGCTCGCCCCGCTCCGCCCCTGGGAGTCCCGCGTCCACCTGTTCGACTGATCCTCGGGGCCGCCGTCGGGCCGTGCCCGGCGGCGGCCTCCCCGATCCTCCGTGGAACCGGCACGCGGAGCCGGTCCGTCAGTACGGTGTCGGTATCAGGACGAACGTGGAGGGAACCGTCATGAGGGTCGTCATCGTCGGAGCGGGGGTGGGCGGTCTCGCCCTGGCCCGAGGGCTGGTCGGGGCCGGGCACGAGGTGGAGGTCCACGAACGCGAGGGCGGACCGCCGGCCGTCGAGGTCGGGATCGGGTTGCGGCCGAACGGAGTCGCGGCCCTGGACGCCCTGGGAGTGGACGTGTCCGGCCTCGGCCGTCGCCTGGACGGGATCGAGGTCAGGGACCCCTCCGGGCGGGTGCGGCACACGCTCGACACGGACGCGATCGGCGCGCGTTTCGGGCACGCGTGGCGCGCGATGCCCCGCCGGGACCTGTTGGAGACGATCGCCGACGGTCTTCCCGAGGGCACCGTGCGCTCCGGTCGGATCTGCACGCGGGTGCGGGAGAACCCCGACGGTACGGTGAGCGCCCTGTTCGGGGATGGCAGCGCCGCCACCGGCGACGTCGTGGTCGGGGCCGACGGTGTGCGCTCGGCGGCCCGGCGCGACCTGTGGGACGGAGACCCCTCCCGTCCGACCGGTCGGGCCGGCTGGCACGGGCTGACCGCCGTACCCGGCGAGATGGCGTCGGGGACGGTCGCCGCCGTGGTCCGGGGGCGTCAGGGCGAGTGCGGGATCATGCCGGCCGGGGACGGTCTGGTCCGATGGTGGTTCGACGTGCGCTGGCGTCCCGGGCTCCGGGCGCCCCGTTCTCCGATGGGCGTGCTGCGCAGGCTGTTCGCCGACTGGGACGACCCGTGGACGCGCGCGGTCCTGGACCAGGGCGACGGCGTCGAGCCGGCGCTGTTCGAGTACGTGCGGCAACGGGTGCCGAAGGTGTGGGGGAAGGGCGGGGCCACCCTCCTGGGCGACGCGGCGCACCCCTTCTCCTCTGCGGACTCGCCCGGTCCGGATCAGGCGTTGGAGGACGCCTGGGCGCTCACCGAGGTCCTCGGCGCGGCCGGGGCCGGGGACGATCCGGCCGAGGCGCTGCGCCGGTACGAGCGTGACCGTCGAGGCCGGGTGACGCGCGCGGCGGCGTCGGGTGCGGAGTTCCTGCTGGAGCTGCCCCCGGCGCGGGCCCTGGGGCCGGAACGTTCGGGGGCCCTGGTCACCCGTCGGCACATCGACCTTCTGGAGAGGACGAGCGGCGTGCTCACCGGCCGCCGTCCCTGAGGTCGGGCGCGGAGGGACACGGGGCCGGTGCGGTGGGGTCGTGCCGGCCCCGTCCTCGTGCGAGGGGTCCTTCGAGGGAGGGCAGGGGGCCTCGTTCTGTCCGGGGGAGGATATTGAAATCTCTTGGGGTTAGGTTAGACTAACCTACATTCCTGTCGGGTTCAGCACGATATGTGCGTCTTTCAGTGCTGCCCGAACATGGGTGTCCCCCCTACGCGGCAACGGTCCACCGGTCATGGTGCGACCCGTCCCCATGACGAAGAGAGCAGTGAGCATGAACCCCACCCTGCGCCGCGTCGGCGGCCTCGGACTCACCGCGGCCCTGGCCCTCGGCCTCGCCGCCTGCGGACCCGAGAGCGACGACGACCGGGCCCCCGCCTCCGCCGACGGTACCTTCCCCGTCGAGATCGAGAGCGCCCTGGGCACCGCCGAGATCCCCGAGCGGCCCGAGCGGGTCGTCACTCTCGGACAGGGGTCGGCCGAGACCGCCATCGCGCTGGGCACCGTGCCGGTCGGCATCGAGAGCTACGAGTGGGGCAGCGACGACACCGGCTACCTCCCCTGGATCCACGAGGCCGTCACCGAGGCCGGCGAGGAACTCCCCGAACAGTTCACCGGCGCCGACGACATCGACTTCGAGGCCGTCATCGAACTCGCCCCCGACGTCATCCTCGCCCCCTGGTCCGGGATCACCCAGGAGCAGTACGACGTCCTGTCCGACATCGCCCCCACGGTCGCCTACCCCGACCTGCCCTGGAGCACCGACTGGGACCAGCAGATCCGGACGATCGGCGAGGCGCTCGGCCAGTCGGAGGAGGCCGAGGTCCTCATCACCGAGATCGAGGACCGCTTCGAACAGGCCGCCGAGGACAACCCCGAGTTCGCCGACCTGACCTTCTCCTACATCTACACCGACGGTCCCGGAACGCTCGGCGTCTTCCTCCCCGACGAACAGCGCGTGGCCATGGTCCGCGGCCTCGGCCTGGAGGTCGACCCGGCCGTGGAGACCTTCCCCGAGACCGAGGGCACCGACTCCGCCCTCATCGGGCTGGAGAACGCCGCCGACCTCTCCGACAGCGACCTGATCTTCACCTTCTACACCGACCCCGAGACCCGGGCCGAGATCGAGGCCCAGGACCTGTACGCGGCCATCCCCGCGATCGAGCGGGGCGCCGTGGTCGCGGCCGAGGACAACTCCTTCGTCACGGCCTCCTCGCTGATCAACCCGCTCACCGTCCCCTGGGTCATCGACCGCTACGTGCCTCTCATCGAGGAGGCCGCCGCCCGTCTCGACGACTGAACGTGTCCTCGGTGAATCTCAGGACACGCCCGCGCCGGATCGCCCCGACCCGCACCGCGCTCATGTTCGTCGCGGCCACCGCGGCCCTGGCGGGGGCGGTCCTCCTCAGCCTGGTCGCCGGCAGCAGGCCCACCCCGCCCGCGGAGGTCTGGAAGGTCTTCGCCGGCGGGGCCGACCCCTACACCGTCACCGTGGTGGAGAGCCGGATCCCCCGGACCCTCGCGGGGATGGTGGCCGGGGCGGCCCTGGCCCTGGCCGGAACCCTCATGCAGGGCATCACCCGTAACCCGCTGGCCGACCCGGGCCTGCTCGGGGTGAACGCCGGCGCGGCCGCCGCGGTGGTCACCGCCACCGCCGTCCTCGGCCCGACCTCGGTCACCGGCACGGTCTGGTGGGCTCTGCCCGGGGCCCTCCTGGCCGGGCTGGCCGCCTACACGGTGGGCACCCGGGGCGGCGACGGCGGCATGGTCCGTCTGCTCCTGGCCGGAGCGGTCGTCTCGGCCGTGCTCACCGCCTATGTGCAGGCGGTGGCGCTGAGCCTGCCCGACGTCTTCGACAGCTACCGCTACTGGGTGGTGGGCTCGCTGGCCGGGCGCGGCACCGAGGTCGTCGTCGCGGTGCTGCCGGTGATCGTCCCCGGCCTCCTCATCGCCCTGGCCGTCATGGGCGGGCTGAACGCGCTGGCCCTGGGCGAGGAGGCGGCCGTGGCCACCGGGGCCGACGTCACGCTCACGCGCGGGGGCGGACTGGTCGCCGGGGTCCTGCTGGCCTCGGGGGCCACGGCGCTGGCCGGACCCATCGCCTTCGTCGGTCTGGCCGTACCCCACGTGGTGCGCGCCCTGGTGGGGGTGGACTTCCGTCTCCAGGTGCCCTTCGCGGTCCTGGTGGGCCCGACGCTGCTCCTGGTCGCCGACGTCGTGGGCCGCACCATCGTGCGCCCCACGGAACTCATGGTCGGGGTGGTCACCGCCTTCGTCGGCGCCCCGGTGCTGTTGTACGTACTGCGCAGGACGAAGGGGAACACGTGAGCCGCACGATCCCGACGGGGCCGCGCCCCGACGTCGCGCCACCCGGCCCGGACGAACGTCCCACCGGCCGGATCCTGCGCCTGGGGCGACACGTCGCGCTGCCCGTCCACACCCGATCGCTCGTGACGTCCGCCCTCCTTCTGGCGGTCCTGCTCGTGGCCGCCGCGGCAACCCTGAGCCTGGGCCGCCTCGGGATCCCCCTCACCCGGCTTCCCGCCGCGCTGTTCGGCGAGGGCGAGACCACCCACCTGTTCGTCCTCGAACGCCTGCGCGGCCCTCGACTGGCCGTCGCGGCCGGGACGGGGGTCGCCCTGGGCCTGGCCGGGGCGCTCTTCCAATCGGTCACCCGCAACCCCTTGGGCAGCCCCGACGTGATCGGCCTGGGGGCCGGAGCCGGGGCGGGCGCGGCGGTGGCCGCCCTCATGCTGCCGGGCGTCGTCCCCGTGCCCCTGGGCGCGTTGGCCGGCGCGACCCTGGCGATCGTCGTGGTCGCTCTGGTGACCGGGACCGGCCTGCGCCACCCCGGGCGACTCATCGTCGCAGGGATCGGGGTGGCCGCCATGGCCCAGGCCTTCACCCACTTCGTGGTCTCGGTGATGGCCCGCGACCAGGCCGGGGTCCTGTCGGCCTATATCAACGGCAGCCTGGGCGCGCGCTCCTGGGAGCACGCCGCCACCATCTGGCTCGTCGTCCTCCTGGCGGTACCGTTCGTCCTCGCCCTGGCCGGGCCGATCACCGTCAACGAGATGGGCGACGAGCTCGCCGAGGCCCTGGGCACCCGCGCCACCACCACGCGTACCGGCGCGGTCGTCCTCTCCGTGGTGCTGTCGGCCGCCGCCGTGAGCGTGGCCGGACCGATCGCCTTCATCTCCCTGACCGCGCCCCAGATCGCCCGTCGGCTGAGCGCCGCACAGGGGCCGAACCTGGTGCTCTCCGGCCTGGTGGGGGCCCTGTTGTTGGTCTGCGCCGACCTGGCCGTGCAACAGTCGCCCATCGGCGAACGGCTGCCGGTGGGGATCTTCACCCTGGCCCTGGGCGGCGTGTACCTGGGATATCTGCTGATCCGCGAATGGCGAAAGGGAAGTCTGTGAGCGTCGAGGACGTGCGCGGGACCACCGCACCGGTACTGGCGGCAGAGGGGCTCACCCTGGGATACGGGGGCGATCCGATCGTCCGCGACCTGGACCTGGAGATCGACGAGGGCGGCTTCACCGTGATCGTCGGCCCCAACGGCTGCGGAAAGTCCACCCTCCTCAAGGCCCTGGGGCGGGTGAACAGGCCGGTCCGCGGACGGGTGCTGCTGCACGGGACGGACGTGCGCTCCCAACGTCCCAAGGCGGTCGCCCGACGGCTGGCGCTGCTCCCGCAGAACCCGCTGGCCCCCGAGGGCATCACGGTCCGGGCGTTGGCCGCGCGGGGACGCTTCCCCCACCACACCCTGCTGCGCCAGTGGAGCCCCGAGGACGAGGAGGCCATCGCCCGCGCCCTGGAGCTGACCGGTCTGTCGGACCTGGCCGAGACGCACGTCGGATCGCTCTCCGGAGGACAGCGCCAACGCGCGTGGGTGGCGATGGTGCTCGCCCAGGACAGCCCCCTCCTGCTCCTGGACGAGCCCACCACCTTCCTGGACATCGCCCACCAGTACGACCTCCTGGAACTCTTCGCCGAACTGCACCGGGAAGGACGCACGGTCGTCGCGGTCCTGCACGACCTGGCGCAGGCGGCGCGGTTCGCGACCCGTCTGGTGATGATGCGCGGGGGAGCGGTGGTCGCCGACGGGCCGCCCGAGGAGGTGGTCACCGCCGACCGGGTGCGCGCGGTGTTCGGCCTGGACTGCGACGTGATCCCCGACCCCCGCACCGGCACCCCGCTGGTCGTCCCGCACGAACGCGCGGTCGCCCGGAAGGCCGCGGAGCGTCCCGGGGTCGAGACGGCCCGGTCGAGCTGACACCGCGGGCCGGACGGCCGGCCGAGGCTCCCGCCGCCGCGTACGCGTGCCGGGTACCATCCGGTCGGTATGCTGTCCCGGTCGATGGTCGACCACCGCCGGGGGGCGGGACACGGGGGTGAGCGTGGAGAAGGGGAGAGGGGCCGACAGAACGGGGTCCCCGAACGGTTCGGTGCCCGAACGGCTCTTGAGCGCCGCCACCCGCCTGTTCGCCGAGCGGGGGTACGAGAGCACCTCGGTCCAGGAGGTCGTCTCCGCCGCCGGCGTCACCAAGGGCGCCATGTACCACTACTTCGGCTCCAAGGACGATCTGCTCTACGAGATCTACGCCCGCGTGCTGCGGATGCAGACCGAACACCTCCGTGAGATCGCCTCGCGCGACGAACCGGTCGCCGACCTGGTGCACGCGGCCGCCGTCGACGTCATCGTCACCAGCGTGGACAACCTCGACGACAGCACGATCTTCTTCCGATCGATGCACCAGCTCCCTCCGGAGAAGCAGCGCGGCGTGCGCGCCGAACGCCGGGAGTACCACGAGCTCTTCCGCGCCATGATCGAACGGGGCCGGGCCGAGGGCGTCTTCCGGGACGACGTGCCCGCCGACCTGGTCGTGGACTACTTCTTCGGCTCGGTGCACCACCTGAGCACCTGGTATCGCCACGACGGACCGCTCACGGGCCGGGACGTGGGTCGCCACTTCGCCGATCTGCTGTTGGCCGGTCTGCGCCCCTGACCGGAGGCCGGCCGGTCCGGGGCGGAGGGCCGAACGCACCCCCGCCCCCGGAACCTCACGCGTACTTGCGCAGCTCCGCCCGGGCCAGTGAGCGAAGGTGCACCTCGTCGGGTCCGTCCGCCAGGCGCAGCGAACGCACCCCCGCCTGCCAGGCGGCCAACGGCAGGTCCTGGCTCAGGCCGGCGGCCCCGTGCGCCTGGACGCACTTGTCCAGGATCCACTCCACCGTGCGCGGGGTGGCGATCTTGATCGCCTGGATCTCGGTATGGGCCCCCTTGTTGCCGACCGTGTCCATGAGGTAGGCGGTCTTGAGGACCAGGAGCCGTAGCTGCTCGATCCGGACCCGGGCTTCGGCGATCCACTCGCGGACCACGCCCTGCGCCGCCAACGGACGTCCGAACGCCTCCCGCTCCAGCACCCGCCGGCAGGTCAGTTCGAGGGCCCGCTCGGCCATGCCGATGGAACGCATGCAGTGGTGGATACGGCCCGGCCCCAGACGGGCCTGGGCGATCGCGAACCCCTCGCCCTCGCCGCCGACGAGGTTCTCGACCGGCACACGCACGTTCTCGAACCGGATCTCCGCGTGCCCGCCGTGGTCGCCGTCGTCGTAACCGAACACGGTCATCCCGCGTTCGATGGTCAGCCCCGGGGTGTCGCGCGGTACCAGCACCATGCTCTGCTGCCGGTGGCGGTCGGCCTCGGGATCGGTCTTGCCCATCACGATGAGGATCTCGCACGCCGGATCCAGGGCCCCGGTGATGAACCACTTTCGGCCGTCGATCACGTACTCGTCGCCCTCGCGGACGATCCGGGTGGTGATGTTGGTGGCGTCGGAGGAGGCGACGTCGGGTTCGGTCATGGCGAAGGCCGAGCGGATCCGCCCGTCCAGGAGAGGCTCGAGCCATCGCCGTCGCTGTTCGGGGGTGCCGAACATCGTCAGCACCTCCATGTTGCCGGTGTCGGGGGCCGCGCAGTTGAGGGCCACGGGGGCCAGAGCGGGGCTGCGCCCTGTGATCTCCGCCAGGGGCGCGTAGCGCAGGTTGGGCAGTCCTCCGTGTTCGGGATGTCCGGCCAGGAAGAGGTTCCACAGCCCCCGCTCGCGGGCCTCGGCCTGGAGCTCCTTCACGATGGGCGGGGCGGACCAACGGTCCTCGCGTTCGGCGAGCTGGGCGCGGAACACCTCCTCGGCGGGGTGGACGTGCTCGTCCATGAACTCCAGGAGCCGCCGTCGCAGCTCCTCGGTCTCGGCGTCGTGGGCGAAGTCCATGCCTAGTCCTCCTCCAGTACCCTGTGCGCGCGTGCCACCAGTGGGGCGACGACGTCGCCGATCCCGTCGAACCCCTGGCCGACGGTCAGTCCTTGTGTGTGCCGCAGATGGATGCCCTCGGCGATCACCGCGAGTTTGAAGCAGCCGAAGGCCACGTACCAGCCCAGGCGGGAGACGTCGCGACCGGTGGCGTCGGCGTACATACGGACCAGCTCGGACGAGGCGGGGAACCCCTCGGCGGAGGTGGCGGCCGCCCGACCTCCGGTGACCGGCTGCTCCCGATAGACGAGCATCAGCCCCAGGTCCACGAGCGGATCGCCCAGGGTGGCCATCTCCCAGTCGAGGACCGCGGACGGCCGTCCGTCCTCGGTGATCAGCACGTTGTCCAGCCGGTAGTCGCCGTGCACGATGGCGGGCGCCGACTGCTCGGGAAGGCCGGTCGCCAGCCGGTCGCGCAGTTCGTCGATGCCGGGCAGCTCACGGCTGCGGGAGGCCTCCAACTGTCGGCTCCAGCGCCGCACCTGACGTTCCAGGAAACCCTCGGGGCGACCGAAGTCGCCCAGCCCGACCTCCTCCGGGTCGACGGCGTGCAGGTCTCCCAGGGTGGTGATCAGGTGTTCGGCGACCGCGCGGACCCCGTCGGCCCCCAGCGGGGCGATCTCGTCGAGGGTGCGGAAGGGCGTCCCCGCCACGTGTTCCATGACGTAGAAGGGGGCGCCCAGCACCTCGGTGTCCTCGCACAGGAGGTGGGTGCGCGGTACCGGGACGTCGGTGGGGGCCAGGGCGGTCATCACCCGGTACTCGCGGGACATGTCGTGCGCCGTGGCCAGGACGTGTCCCAGCGGAGGCCGGCGCACCACCCAGGATCCGTCGCCGTCGGTGACCACGTAGGTCAGGTTGGACTTGCCGCCGGTGATCATCCGGGCGGTGAGCGGCCCCGAGACCAGACCGGGGGCCGCGCGGTCCAGGTGGGCGCGCAGCCGTTCGGTGTCCAGGCCGGGGGTCTCCTCGCTCATGTGCTCTCCTCGTTCGTGGGAGTCCGGGAGGGGCGTCGGTGCGCGCTCCATCCGGGCGTGGTCGTGGGGTGATGCCCTTCCGGTGGGGGAGGGGCGGGGCTCACATGCCCCCGGTGAGGGTCACTCCGCCGTCGAGGACGAGGGTGCGTCCGGTGATCCAGGAGGCGTCGTCGGACAGGAGGAAGGCGGCGGCGCCCGCGACGTCCTCGGGGGCGCCCAGCCGGCCCAGGGGGTACCGGGCGGCGACCTTCTCCTCCCGGCCCTCGTACAGCGCCTCGGCGAAACGCGTCTTGACCACGGCCGGGGCGACGCCGTTCACCCGGATGTCCGGGCCGAGTTCGACGGCGAGCTCCTCGGTGATGTGGGTGAGCATGGCCTTGGTGGCCCCGTAGAACCCGATCCCGGGGGCGGGCTTGACCCCGGCGATGGAGGAGACGTTGAGGATGGCGCCCCCGTGTTCGGCCATCCAGGCCCGGTGGACCTTCTGCACCCAGGAGATCGCGGAGAGGGCGTTGACCTCGAAGATCTTGCGCGCGGCGTTCAGGTCGAGGTCGACCATGCGGCCGTAGACCGGGTTGATGCCGGTGTTGTTGACGAACAGGTCGACACCGCCGAAGGCCTCCAGGGTGGCGGCGATCGCGGTGTCCTGGTGCTCGGTGTCGTCGGCGCGGCCGGGGACGCCGATGGCGTGCTCGGGACCGCCCAGGGCCTCGACCGCCTTCTCCAGGGATTCGGGGCCGCGCGCGGTCACGCAGACACGGGCCCCCTCGGAGACGAGGCGCCGGGCGATGGCCAGACCGATGCCGCGACTGGCGCCGGTGATGATGGCGGTGCGTCCGCCGAACCGCGAGGACATGCGTACTCCTTAAACCGACCGGTCGGTATGTCAGGGAGACCCTATGCCCACCGGACGCGTGCCGCAAGGGGGAGGCGGTGCCTCGGGCGGGGACAATGGCTCTGCGCGGAGGCCTCCGCGCGTGACGAGAGAAGGGCCGCCATGGCGACAGAGGTCACCGACGTACCGGACCGTCGGCGTTACGAGATCACCTCCGACGGGGAGCTCGCCGGGTTCGCCGAGTACATCCCGACCGGCGACATGCTCACCTTCACCCACACCGAGATCGATCCCGCCTTCGAGGGGAAGGGCCTGGGCGGCACCCTGGTCCGTGAAGCGCTGGACGACGTACGCGCGCGAGGGCTCTCCATCCTGCCGATGTGCCCCTTCGTCAGGGACTGGATCGGCCGTCACCGCGACTACGTCGATCTGGTCTACCGCTCCTCCGGAGAGTGAGGACGGCTTGGGGCCCGCGCGGTCGGGGAAGGACCTTCGGAACCGGGAGGTATGACGATGGGCATCGACTACGGACGTGAGATCGGCTTCGGGGTCTTCCCCACGCCGGAGGCCTCGGCCCTGGAGCGGACCTGGGCCGTCGTCGACGCCGCCGAGCGCGGCGGCCTCGACTTCGTCGGCATCCAGGACCATCCCTATCAGCGCCGACACCTGGACACCTGGGCGCTGATGGCCACCGTGCTGGCCCGTACCGAGCGGCTACGGGTCTTCCCCGACGTGGCCAACCTGCCCCTGCGACCGCCCGCCCTCATCGCGAAGAACGCGGCGAGCCTGGACGTGCTGTCCGGCGGGCGCTTCGAGCTGGGGCTGGGAGCGGGAGGGTTCTGGGAGGCGATCGAGGCGATGGGCGGCCCTCGGCGGGCTCCGCGCGAGGCGGCCGACGCCCTGCTGGAGGCGATCGAGGTGATCCGCCTGTTGTGGTCCGATCGACGTTCGGTGCGCTTCGAGGGCGAGTACTACCGACTGGCCGGGGTCAAGCCCGGCCCGACGCCCGTCCACGACATGGGGATCTGGCTGGGGGTGCTGGGTCCCCGTCTCCTCAAGGAGGTCGGGAGGGTGGCCGACGGCTGGGTGCCCTCGCACGCGTACGCGGGTCCGGAACGTCTGCCCGAGATGCACCGGAGGATCGACGAGGGGGCCGCCGAGGCGGGTCGCGATCCCGCCTCGATCCGTCGTGTCTACAACCTGTGGGGCACGATCGGCGGATCCGGTACGGAGGGCGAGCCGATGAGCGGTCCCGTGTCCGCCTGGGTGGAGCGGATCACCGGGTTCGTCCTGGAGTCCGGGATGGACACGTTCGTCCTCGGTCCCGCGGGGGAGTCGGCCCGGCAGGTGGAGCTGTTCGCCGAGGAGGTCGCCCCGGCGGTGCGGGAGGCGGTGCGCGAGGCCCGTTCCTGACCTTCGAGGTCGCGTCGGAGCCTTGCACCTTATGTCCGATATGTAATCTACGTCGTCAAGGTGGCCTTCGGGAGAAAACCACGATTTCCGAGGACCTTCGGCCGGCCGTCGACCATGGGTGCCCGGCCGTCGACCGGGCACCCGTGGGAGCGTCAGCGGTTACGACGCGAGGAACCACCGGAGGAACGACCCCCCGAGGAGCGGCCGCCACCCGAGGAACGACCGGAGGAACGCGAACTCCGCGAGGCGCCTCCGGAGGAACGGCCGCCGGACGAACGGGAGGAGAACCCGCCCGACCGCTTCGAAGCCGCCTTGGAGAAGGAGGAACGGGACGCGCCCCCACGGGAGGAGGACGAACGCGCACTCGAACCCGACGAGGAGCGCGAACCCGACGAACCCCCGCCGAACAGGCCGCCCACCCGACTCGAGGAGCCTCCACGGCGCGGAGAACCGGCGCTCTTGGCCGCCGCGCCCTGCCTGCCGGCCCCCGCCCTCTTACCGGTGGCGCTCTGCCGCGCCGCGCCGCTACGACGCTGCCGCTCCCGGCGGGCGGCGGCCCCCGACGCCGGACTCTCGGAACGTGAGGCACCGCTCGTACGGTCACGACGGGGAGCGGCGGCCGCCTCCGAACGCGACGCGAAACCGCTCGAACGGCGGGGTGCGGCCTCCGAACGCGACGCGAAACCGCCCCCACCTCGACGGTCGACGCGCGGTGTCGCCGCACGGCCCGCTCCGGCGGAACGTGACGGGGCCTCCGACCGGGAGGAGAAGGTGCGGTAGCCCCCTCGCGGCTCGACCGCACGTTCGCGGACGGGGACGTACCCCCTCCGTCGGACCGGTTGGAAGGTGTGGTGGACGAGCAGGGGAGGACGGCGGCGATGGGACACCATGTAGCCGCGCCTGGGGTGGTGCCAGTGATGACGAGGCCGGTAACCGTACTCGGGGTAGCGCCGGAAGTCGGCGTAGTGGGAGTGGTAGAACTCCGGTTCGCGCTCGTGGAGCAGCACGTCGATGGTGAGGGCGGCGGCGAGCACCAGTCGACGTAGCGGCCAGGGCAGGTCGTAGGCGAACTCCAGCGCGTAACGGTCCTCGGTGGTGAAGAAACCGCCGAGCAGTCCGGGGTGCTCCTTGCCCACCCGGGCGATCTCGATCCCGGCCCGGTCCAGGAGGGTGAAGTCCCAGCCCTTCCAGTCGCCGCGGATCTCGGCGATCGTGTGGCCGCGCGGGTCGCAGAGCCGGAATCGGGAACCCGCGAAGGCCCGATCCTGGACGATGCCTCCGTAGGGTTCCCCGTGCGGCCCGGTCACCTGGATGTGGGGGCGGCCCCGGTCCCAGGGCTTGTCCAGGGTGAGCAGGGGGTGTCCACCGGTGTCGTAGACGGTGAAGCGGTGGGGGCGGTGCGGTCCCCGCCGGTGGGACCGGGCGTTCATGTGCTCGTTCACGTAGGCCAGTGGCCGCCCGGATTCATCGAGGACCTCGTAGTGCCCTTCGGTGGCGTACAGATGCCGGGGCTGCTCGATGAGGAGCACGGGGGCCGTGAACAGGGGTGCGTGCATATGGGGGCCTTTCCTGCGCCGCCGCCCGGGAGAGGCGGCGGGGTCGGCGTGGGCAGGCGGAGGATTCGGGAGAATCCTGGTGAAACCTATCTTCCGCGTTCGACGCCCGAAGCGCGTGCCCGGTTCCTGGCGGGGTTCTCGAGGGTGTTCACACTGGTGGTGAGGGGCTCGATCGGGCTTCTTCGGGCCCGGCTCCCGTCTTCGAAGCCCCCCTGGACTTCGGTAACCTCGAAAGTGACCTCGCGGTCCTCCTGTGCGGCGATGGGCCCGGGAGGGGCGGGATCTTTCCGGCGCGGTCCCGTGGTCCGCGCCTCGCGAGGGTGGACGACGTCCGGCCGTGGGGCCGGTGGTGCGGGGGAACTGCTGTGGTGGACGACGTTTCCGAGGTGTTGCTGGAGACACGTGACGACGTCGCGCGTTTCCTCATGGCGTACAAGTTCGCCATCGACACGGTGATGGCGAAGGTGAACATCCTCAACGAGGAGTTCCGCTACACGCACGACCACAACCCGATCGAACACGTCGGATCCCGCCTCAAGACCCCGGCGAGCATTCTGGAGAAGGCCCGTCGACGCGGTGTGCCGCTGGACCTGGAGAGCATCGCCGAGTCGATACTCGACATCGCGGGGATCAGGGTGACGTGCAGTTTCGTCTCCGACACCTACGCCATACGCGACATGCTCGCCGGGCACGAGGACATCCGGGTGACGGAGGAGAAGGACTACATCCGCGCGCCCAAGCCCAACGGCTATCGGAGCCTGCACCTGCTGGTGTCCACCACCGTGCGGATGTCGGATCGGAGCGTGGAGGTCCCGGTGGAGATCCAGATCCGCACGATCGCGATGGACTTCTGGGCCAGCCTGGAGCACAAGATCTACTACAAGTACGCCAAGGCGGTGCCTCAGGACCTGCTGGACGAACTGCGGGAGGCGGCGGAGACGGCCCACCGCCTGGACGAGACCATGGAGCGGTTGCACGGTGAGGTCCGTGAGCTGGGGGACCGGGAGCGGTTGCCCCTGCCGGGCCCGGACGACCTGCGCCGGATCCCCCTGGCGGAGGGGTTGTTGCAGGTCCTGGCGGATCGGGTCAACTCCCGTCGCACCGACTGAACCGGGCTCTCCGGGAAGATCAGGCCTCGGTGCGCGAGGTGACCTTCGAGGAGAGCAGGATCCGTTTCTCCCGGGTGTCGGCGGTGAGCACGGTGAGGAACTGGCTTCCGTTCTGGACGACGTAGGCGTGGAGCACCTCGTCGCCCATCTCGATGCGCTCCTCGGGTACCCACACCTCGTCCACGAGGGCGGCGCCGAGCATGACCGCGCCCATGGCGAGGATCCCGATCCGGGCGAGGAGGCGGTGGACGAAGACGCGGACGGGGCCCTCCCGCAGGTCGACGGCGACCAGGAACGCGAGCCAGACCAGGGCCGCGACCAGGGCGGGCCAGGCGGAGAAGGAGAGCACGGCCGCCGCGAAGACGACCGTCAGGGCCAGGACGACGAGAAGCGATCCGGGGGAACGTCGTCCCTGACGGAAGTGGCGCAGGTGTCCGGCCGCGCTCAGCGGTAGGAAGAAGGCCAACAGCCACAGGGTGAACAGCTCCGCGCCGAGGAAGGTGCCCACGACGATGGTGATGGCGTCGCCGAAGTCGATCGCGTCGGCCAGCCCGAACGCGGTCGGCCAGTCGTAGTGGGTGACCGCCATGAGGCGCAGCAGGATGAACATGAGGGCGGCGCCCGCGGCCGTGATGCCGGCGGACCATACGTGGCCGCCGTCGCTCTCCTCGGTGGTTCCGCCGCCGGTGTCGGTCTCGGTCGTCTCGCCCATGGGTCCCCCGTGCTCGGTCGAGCGGACGGCGGGTCCGCTCACGGCGCTCACGCTAGCGAGAGCGGCTCCGACGTGTGTGGACGCCGCACCGGGGAGAGGCAGGACGCACCTCGGGCGGCGGGGTGCGCACCCCGCCGCCCGAGGTTCGAGGGGTCGGTCAGCGGCTCAGGCCGGCGCGGCGCAGCGCGTCGGCCATGGCACCCGAGGGGGCCGGGGCGTCGCCGCGTCCGCCGCGACGTCCGCCGCCGCGGTTGTCCCCGCCGCGTCCGTTGCCGCCCTTGTCGCGACGGCGCTCACCGCCGCGTCCGTTGTTCCGGTCGCCGCGCTCGCCGCGACCTTCGCCCCGCTTGGGGGCCTCGTCGTCCAGACGCATGGTCAGCGAGATGCGCTTGCGCGGGATGTCCACGTCCTGGACCTTGACCTTGACGATGTCGCCGGGCTTGACGATCTCGCGCGGGTCCTCCACGAACTTGTGGGAGAGGGCCGACACGTGGACGAGGCCGTCCTGGTGCACGCCCACGTCCACGAAGGCGCCGAAGGCGGCCACGTTGGTGACCACGCCCTCCAGGATCATGCCCTGTTCCAGGTCGTCCAGCTTCTCCACGCCCTCCTTGAAGGTGGCGGTGGTGAAGGCCGGGCGGGGGTCGCGGCCGGGCTTGTCGAGCTCGCCGAGGATGTCGGTGACGGTCGGCAGTCCGAAGCGGTCGTCGACGAAGTCCTGGGGGCGGATGCCCGCCAGGGCCTTCTTATCGCCGATCAGGGAGGGCAGGTCGGTGCCGACGGTGTCGAGGATGCGTCGGACCACGGGGTAGGCCTCGGGGTGGACGGCCGAGGAGTCCAACGGGTCGTCTCCGCCCGGGACGCGGAGAAAGCCCGCGCACTGTTCGAAGGCCTTGGGGCCCAGCCGTGGCACCGATCGCAGCGCCTCACGGGTGCGGAAGGGGCCGTTGGCGTCGCGGTGGGCGACGATGTTGCGGGCCAGGGAGGAGGTCACGCCGGAGACCCGGGTCAGGAGGGGGACCGAGGCGGTGTTGACGTCCACGCCCACACCGTTCACACAGTCCTCGACCACCGCGTCCAGGGAGCGGGAGAGCTTGGCCTCGGCCAGGTCGTGCTGGTACTGGCCGACGCCGATCGACTTGGGGTCGATCTTGACCAGCTCGGCGAGCGGGTCCTGGAGGCGACGGGCGATGGAGGCCGCACCGCGCAGGGACACGTCCAGGTCGGGCAGTTCCTCCGAGGCGTAGGCGGAGGCCGAGTACACCGAGGCGCCGGCCTCGGAGACCATCACCTTGGTGAGCTTCAGTTCCGGGTGGCGCTTGATCAGGTCGCCCGCCAGCTTGTCGGTCTCGCGGGAGGCGGTGCCGTTGCCGATGGCGACCAGTTCGACGGAGTGGGCGGCGCACAGCCTGGCGAGCCGGTCGATGGAGCCGTCCCAGTCCCGGCGCGGGGCGTGCGGGAAGACGGTGTCGGTGGCCACGACCTTGCCGGTGGGGTCGGTGACGGCGACCTTCACACCGGTGCGCAGGCCGGGGTCCAGACCCAGGGTGGCGCGGCTGCCGGCGGGCGCGGCCAGGAGCAGGTCGCGCAGGTTGGCGGCGAAGACGTTGACGCCGTCGTCCTCGGCCTGCTGCCACAGGCGCATGCGCACGTCGATGTCGAGGCGGACCAGGATGCGGGTGCGCCAGGCCCAGCGGACGGTGTCCTGGAGCCAGCGGTCGGCGGGGCGGCCGCGGTCGACGATGCCGAAGTGGGAGGCGATGGCGTTCTCGAAGCCGCTGCGCGGCACGGTGCCGTCGGGGCCGGGTTCGGGGGTCTCCTCCGGCTCCAGGGCGAGGGTGAGGATCTCCTCCTTCTCACCCCGGTACATAGCCAGGACCCGGTGCGAGGGCAGGGCGGTGAGGGGTTCGGAGAAGTCGAAGTAGTCGGCGAACTTGGCGCCGGCCTCCTCCTTGCCCTCACGGACGGTCGAGCCGAGACGGCCCTTCTCCCACAGGCGTTCGCGCAGACGGCCGGTGAGGTCGGCGTCCTCGGCGAAGCGTTCGACCAGGATGGCGCGGGCACCGTCCAGGGCGGCCTTGGTGTCGGCGACGCCCTTGCCGGCGTCGACGTAGGCGGCGGCGACCTCCTGCGGGTCCTGTCCGGGGTCGTCGAACAGGCCGTCGGCCAGGGGTTCGAGGCCGGCCTCGCGGGCGATCTGGGCCTTGGTGCGGCGCTTGGGCTTGTAGGGGAGGTAGATGTCCTCCAGACGGGCCTTGGAGTCGGCCTCGTTGATCCGGGCCTCCAGCTCGTCGTCCAACTTGCCCTGGGAACGGATCGACTCCAGGATCGCGCCGCGTCGTTCGTCCAGTTCGCGCAGGTAGCGTAGGCGTTCTTCGAGCGCGCGCAGTTGGGCGTCGTCCAGTGCCCCGGTCACCTCCTTGCGGTAGCGGGCGATGAAGGGCACGGTCGATCCGCCGTCGAGCAGCTCGACGGCGGCACTGACCTGGTGCGCTCGGACGCCGAGCTCCTCGGCGATGCGCTGGTCGATCGTGGGTGTCACAGGGGTCGTCACTGGTTAACGTCCACTCTTAGGCTGTTCGGTGCGCGGACATTCTCGCCGTACGCAGGGGTGTTGTCACCCCGGCGCGTCGCCGTTCCGCACCTCCCAGGTTCCCGCACTCGGGGGCGTGGTCGGTCCCGTGGCCGGATCAGGGGTTGCCGTTGCCGTCGAGGTAGTCGGGGGCGTAGTACTCGTCGACGGGCATGGGGCCGCGGTAGCCCTGGCACATGCACTGCCGGTAGGTGGAGTCGGCCTGTCCGGTCCAGCGGCCGGGGATGACGACCTGGGTCCGGCAGAGCTTGGTCTCCTGGTCGTGGAAGACGAGGTTGTGGCCGCAGCCGCAGATGGGCTGGGGGGTCGACGGCCCGACGGCGCGGGGGTCGGCGCGGTGCTGTTGGAGTTCCTGTCTGGCGCGACGACCTGCGGTGTGGCGACCCACGAGGTATCCGCCGACCGCGATCGCCACCCCGATGACCATGGAGAACGGATCCATCTGGTGGTACGCCCCTTCCTTCGTCGATCACGCCCTGTCCGTAGAGGGCGTCGATGTCCATTGTCACTCATGCGGGGCACGGCCCGGCGGGGGTGTCGTCGGGATGAAAGTGGGCGGGTTCTTCGGGAAATAATCGCAAAGGTCTTTTTGCAAAGAACTCTTTGCGTTAATGTCGTCGCATGAGCGAGACACCCGAGGACCCGAACGAGGCCGGCCGGCGCCCCCTGGAGGTCGAGGGCGAGGCGCTGCGCGGCCTGGCCCACCCCCTGCGCGCCCGGATCCTGGACGAACTCCATATGCGCGGCCCCGCGACCGCCACCCTCTTGGGCGAACGGCTGGGGGAGAGCAGCGGCTCGACCAGCTACCACCTGCGCCAGCTCTTCCGCTACGGGTTCATCGAGAACGACCCCGAGCGTTCGGGGGGCCGTGAACGCTGGTGGCGTTTCCGCCCCGCGGGTTGGCGTATGCGCGGCGGTGAACTGCTGCGCGGCCCGTCCACCCGTGAGGCGACGGAGGGGATCCTGGCCCGCTACTACGGAGGTCGTCGGGAACGGCTCGACCGGTGGAACCGACTGGTCGATGAACGGCCGGACGATCCCGGGGTGCGGCGGTGGAGAAGGGCGGCCGAGGATTCGGTCGCCCACGTACGGATGACCCCGGAGGAGACCGAGGAGTTCGGCCGCGACCTCCAGGACTTCATCCGAGAACGGCTCCGCCCCTTCCAGGGACGCACCGCCGAGGACCGCCCCGGGGCCGAACCGGTCGAGTTGCAGACCGACCTGTTCCCCAACCTCACCGGAACGGACGCCGACCCCGAGGACGGGCCCTCCGCGCGGTAAGGCCCTCCACCCCCCCCATATCCAGGAGCCCCCCATGGTCGCCTCACCCCCCACGACCACCCGGCCCCCACGTCTGAGCGGCGACTTCCACCGCTTCTGGGCTGCGGGGACGTTCACCAACCTGGCCGACGGCATGGCCGCCGTCGCCCTGCCTTTGATCGCCGCCACCCTCACCCAGGACCCTCTCCTGGTGTCCGGGCTGATGGTGGCCCGCTTTCTGCCCTGGCTGCTGCTCGCCCCGCTGTCCGGGGCGCTCATCGACCGTGTGCACCGGATCCGCGCGATGATCGTGTCCAACACGGTCGCCACCCTGGCCACGGTCGGCCTGCTGGTGGTCCTGGCCACCGGGAACCTGTCGATCCAGGCCCTGTACGCGACGATGTTCGTGCTGATCTGCTGCGAGACCGTCACCGACCCGGCGAGTCGGATCGCCGTGGTCTCCCTGGTCCCGGCGCGGCTGTTGGACCGGGCCAACGGCCGATCGGAGGGCGGCCGGCTGGTCGCCCAGGACTGCCTGGGCCGGCCGGTGGCCGGCTTCCTGTTCGCCGCCGGAGCCGCCGCTCCCCTCCTGGGTATCGCGGGCTCCTACGCCCTGTGCGCGCTACTGCTGTGCGCCCTGCCGCTGGTGTGGCGTCGCCCGGTCCTCGAGGAGAGCGCGTCCACCGCCCCCGAGGGGTTCGGGCGTTCCACCCGTGAGGGGTTCCGACTGGTCTTCGAGGACCGTCTCCTGCGCGGCAACATGCTCTGCAACGCGGGCCTCATGATCGGTCTGAACATGGGCTCGGCCGTGCTGGTGCTCTACGTCCAGGAGGATCTGGGCGTTCCGCTCGCCCTCTTCGGCGTCTTCACCCTGTCGTCGGCGCTCGGCGGCGTCGTCGCCACGCTGGTGGTCGACCGGCTGATCCTCCGGCTCGGCCGGAACGCGGTCGTCTTCGGCGGCTACCTGGGGATGGCCGGCTGCTCGGTGGGCGTCGCCCTGGTGTCCGACCCCTACACGGCCTTCGTCCTCTTCACCGCGCTCGGCCTGTGCATCGTGGCCTCCAACATCGCGGCGAGCCCCTACCACCAGGTGGTGGTCCCCGACCGCGTGCGCGGCCGTGTCGCCGGTGTCTCCAGGATGATCGGCTGGGGCGTCACACCGGTGGGGCGCTGCTCGGTGGGCTTCTGGGCCGTGTCGACCTGGCGCTGCCGTTCCTGGTCGGCGGAGCGATCGTCGCCGTCACCGCGCTGCTCGCCCGCAGGGTCGTCGCCGAGACCGCGCTGCGGGCCGATCGTGCCCTGGCCGAGACGGCCGGGCCGTGAACGGACCGGGCCCGTCGGAGCGGAGGCTTCGACGGGCCCGGCTGTCGTCAGGCCTCGGAGCGCAGACGCTTGAGGGTGGCCACGTCCTCGGCGTGCGGACCCTCCGGCCCCGGGGTCTCCAGGGTGATGGGGATCCCGGCGGTCACCGGGTGTCGGAACAGCTCGGCGAACGGTTCGGCGCCGATGTGGCCCTTGCCGATGTTCTCGTGCCGGTCCTTGTTGCTGCCGCACGGAGCCTTGGAGTCGTTACCGTGGATGAGCTTGAGCCGGTCGGCGCCCACCACCTCGCCGAAACGGTCCAGCGCCTCGCGCATGCCCTCCACGGTGGAGATATCGTGCCCGGCCGCGAACATGTGCGCGGTGTCCAGACACACGCCCACGTTGGGGTGCCACTCCAGCGCCTCGAAGTAGGGCACCAGGTCGTCGATGGTGGCGCACAGGACCTGGCCCTGCCCGGCCATCGGCTCCAGCAGCAGCGGCGGTACGTCCTCGCCCAGCCGTTCCAGCATGGGGATCAGCCGCTCGTGGACCCGGGCCAGCCCGTCCTCGCGGGTCCCCGACACCGCCGAACCGGTGTGCATGACCACGCCCAGGGCGCCGATCTCGGCGCCGCGTCGCAGCGCGTGCTCCATCGAGGTGATCGACTTGCCGGCGGTCTCCTCGCTCGGGGTGCCGGGGTTGATCAGGTAGGGCGCGTGCACGAATTTGGGCAGGTCGGCGCGTTCGCGCATCATGGCGTCCTGCGCCGGGTCGCCGCCGTTGGTCGCCCAACCCCTGGGGTTGGACACGAAGACCTGGACGGTCTCGGCGCCGATCTTCTCCGCGTAGGCCAGACCCTTGGTGGCCATACCGCCCGCGACCGGAACATGCGCTCCGACCGGGGACGAGGGTCGCTCTTCGGTGTTGTTCATCGCCCACCGACTCTAGGGGATCGTGGCGTCGCGCACGGGCCGGCCCCGATCGAGTCGTCCGGCCCGTGCGCGTGGATCCCTCAGACCGTGGGCGGGAGCGGCCGGTTCGTGTGGATCCGCCGGTGCGGGTCCATCCGGTCGCGCAGTTCCACGAGCCGTCGCAGGGTGGCGGGTTCGTACATGCTCCTCACCCGCTCGGCCTCCACCGGGCCGAAGCTCAGGTTGGACGAGGTGCCCAGGGCATGGTCGGCGAAGAGCCCGGCGACGTCGGAGCGCAGGTCGGCCATGGCGGCGGTGTCGACGCCGTCGGGGCCGGTGAAGGTGAGGGCGCTCAGGGCGTGGGAGGCGTCCCGGTGGCCGACGGCCGACGGGGTCCGGGGTGGACGCGCCATGGCCCCGCCCAGGTGGCGCAGCCAGACCACGCTCATGAACGGCCGGTCGGCGAGGACCGTCCGGAGCAGGGCGGTCAGGGCCTCGGGCCCGGGGTCGCGCACCATGAGCCCCTCGCCGCGGAACCCGGCCCGGTCGTCGTGGTCGTCGAACACGGCCCCGGAATCGGCGTAGGGGAGTTCGCGCAGGGTGTCCATGAGAACGGGCGCCGCCGAACGCAGTGGCGACAGAAGGGCGGGGCCCCGTTCCGGAGGGCCGGACCAGGCGGCGGAGATCTGGACGATCGGCCGCCCGCGCAGGTGGTCGGGTACGCCCTCCATGTCCGGGTAGCGCAGGGCCGAGACCCCGGAGGTCATCTCCTCGGGGGTGTCGTCGGCCCAGCGTCGCCACAGGTCCAGGATGTCGGGGGTGTCGGTCGCGTCCAGGTACAGGCCGCCGCCGTACAGGCGCGCCACCGGGAACAGGTCGAACTCCACCCCGGTGACCAGACCGAACGAGGACCCTCCACCGCGCAGGGCCCAGAACGTCTCCGGTCCGGTGCGCTCGTCCACCCGCGTGTGCTTGCCGTCCGGGGTGACCAGCTCCAGACTCCGCACGTGGTCGGCGGCGTATCCGTGGCGGCGTCCCAGCAGGCTCAGACCTCCGCCGAGAAGGTAGGAGACCACGCCCACGTCGGGCGAGCTCCCCGACAGCGGGGCCAACCCGTGGGGGGAGGCGGCCTCGATCACGTCCCGCCAGGTGGCCCCGGCCTCGACGCGCGCGGTGCGCCGTTCGGGGTCGATCCGGACCCCGGACAGACGCCGGGTGTCCACCAGGATCCCCTCGTCCATCCCGACGCCGTGGCCGTGCCCGGTGCGCTGGGCCGCCACCGGGACCCCGTGCGCGGCGGCCACCGTCACCGCCGCACGCACGTCCTCGGCCGTGGCCGCCTCCACGACGGCGTCCGGTTCGTGTCGGTCCATCAGCTGTATCCCGGTCCGGCCCCTCTCATGGCCCTCGTCCCCGGGGGTGTGCACCGGTCCGACGGTCCGCGCACGGAGCGCGCCCGCCAGGTCCTTCGCCCTCATGACCTTCGTGTTCTCGCTCATAGGTCCACCGTAGGAAGCGATGCGGTCACATCGTGGCCGCGATGACCGTCAGTATGGGATCCATGAGCGAACGGACGGTCCGAGGCACCCTGCCCCAACGACTCCTGCGCCTGTTGTCCCTGCTCCAGGTCCGGCGCGAGTGGAGCGGGGCCGAACTCACCGAACGGCTCGGGGTCAGCGCCCGGACCCTGCGCCGCGACGTCGAACGGTTGCGCGATCTCGACTACCGGGTGGAGGGCACCCCCGGAACGGCGGGCGGCTACCGGCTGGTGTCCGGGCGTGATCTGCCGCCGTTGCTGCTGGACGACGAGGAGGCGATCGCGATCGCCCTGGCCCTGGCCACCGCCACGGAGGTCGAGGACAGCGCCCTGCGGGCCCTGGCCAAACTCGAACGGGTCCTGCCCGCGCGCCTGCGCCCGCGACTGGCCGCGGTCGCCGGCGCCGCCTCGATCGTGCCCTACCCCGACACCCCCGCCGTGGACCCCCTGGTGCTGGGCGTCCTGGCCGCCTGCCGGCACGAACGCGCGGTCACCGACTTCGTCTACCGCGATCGCTCCGGTGGTGAGAGCGAACGCCGCGTCGAACCCCACCACCTGGTCTCCCACGGCGGCCACTGGTACCTGATCGCCTACGACACCGACCGCGACGACTGGCGGACCTTCCGGCTGGACCGTCTGCGCGACCCACGCCCCACCCACGGCCGGTTCCCCCTTCGGGAGACGCCCGAGTCCGACCCGGCGACCTTCCTCACCAGCCGGTTCGCCCAGGGCACCTACCGGTACACGGTCACGATCACCCTGGAGCTGTCCGCGGAACGCGTCCGCGAGCGGCTGTACGGCCCTCTGCCCGGGCGGATCGAGGCCAGGGGGACCGACCGCTGTGAGGCCCGGATCAGCGCGGAATCCCTCGACCTGACCTGCCAGTACACGGCGGCGCTCCTGGCCCTGGGTGTCGACTCCGCCATGGAGGCCCCGCCCGAGGTCGCCGACCGTCTGGGGGCGATGGCCGCGCGTCTGGCCGACCGAACCGGCTCCGAGCGGTGAGGACGTTTTCACGCCCGGCACGGGAGAGCGTTAGTCTCGTGCCCGTGAACACCTCGACCACGCCCTCCGTCACCCTGTCCGACGTCACCGCCGCCTTCGAGGAGGTCTACCCCCTTCGGTGGGCCGCCTCCTGGGACGCGGTCGGCCTGGTCTGCGGAGACCCGGAGCAGCCGGTACGGCGGATACTGTTCGCCGTGGACCCGGTGGACGCCGTCGTCGACGAGGCCCTGACCGGGGACGCGGACCTGATCATCACCCACCATCCGCTGATGTTGCGCGGGGTCACGAGCGTGGCCGCGAACACCCCCAAGGGACGTATCGCGCACCGACTGATCCGGGCCGGGGTGGCCCTGTACACGGCGCACACCAACGCCGATACCGCCTCCCCCGGGGTCTCGGACGCCCTGGCGCGCGCGGTCGGGCTCACCGGGCCGCTCCGCCCGCTGGATCCCGACACCACCGACCCCGACGGCGCGCGCGGCATCGGCCGGATCGGTGAGCTCGCCTCCCCGCTCACCCTGCGCGACTTCGCCGACCGGGTCGCCCGCGCCCTGCCCGCCACCGCGGCCGGTATCCGGGTGGCCGGCGACCTCGACCGGCTCGTGACCGGGGTCGCGGTCTCCGGCGGTGCCGGCGACTCCCTGCTGGAGGCGGCCCGGGCCGCGGACGTGGACGTCTACGTCACCTCCGACCTGCGTCACCACCCGGCCTCGGAGTTCGTCGAGCGTCCCGGGAGCCCCGCCCTGATCGACACCGCCCACTTCGCGAGCGAATGGCCCTGGCTGGCCGACGGGGCGCGGCACCTGTCCGAGGCTCTCGTGCGCAGGGTCGGCCCGCAGGGGGCTAACGTGGAGATCCGCGTGTCGACCACCGTGACGGATGCCTGGTCACAGACCTTCCAGCACGTGTAGTACCCGCTTCACCGACCACAACTGCACAGGGCGCGGGTGGCCCTCCCCGGCCTCCCAACCGCGATTCTCAGGAGACCCCAAGTGAAAGCCGACCCCGCCGCTCAGGCCAGACTGCTCGACCTCCAGGAGCTCGACACCCGGCTTCAGCGTCTGGACCACCGCCTCCGGAGCCTGCCGGAGATCGCCGAGGCCGCCCGGCTCAAGGAGCGCGCCGACGCCTTGGACGCCGAGCTGATCACCGCCCAGACCAAGGCCTCCGACGTCGCCCGTCACCAGCGCAAGGCCGAGAGCGACGTCGACCAGGTGCGCTCCCGCGCCGAACGCGACGTCAAGCGCATGGAGTCGGGGACGATCACCAACGCCAAGGAGCTCCAGAACCTCCAGTCGGAGATCGAATCCCTGGGCCGCCGCCAGGCCGAACTGGAGGAGGTCGTCCTGGAGGTGATGGAGCAGGCCGAGGCGGCCGAGTCCGAGGTCGACCGCCTGACCCGGGAACGCGAGGCCGCGGTGGCCGAGGCCGCCGAGGTCACGGCGCGACGGGACACCGCCGCCGCCGAGATCCAGTGGGACCGTACCCGCCTGAACCAGGACCGGGAGCGGGTGGCCGCCGACATCCCCGAGGCCCTGCTGACGTTCTACGACAAGCTGCGTTCGCAGTACGACGGTCTGGCGGCCTCTCCGCTGCGCTACGGCCGCTGCAACGGCTGCAAGCTCGCGCTGAGCACCGTGGAGCTCAACGAGATCCGTGCCGCCGCGGCCGACGAGATCGTGCGCTGTGAGAACTGCCGCCGCATCCTGGTGCGCACCGAGGAGTCGGGGCTCAAAGAGCCGGCCGCCGAATGAGCCGGGGTTGGGGGGCTCCCGACACCGAGCCGACCCGCCTGACGCTGCTCCGCCACGGGCGGACGCCGCTGTCCGTCGAACGCCGTTTCGCCGGTCGCGGTGACATCCCTTTGACGGAGGAGGGTCACGCCCAGGCCGAGGCGGCCGCGCGCCGCCTGGCCGGGGCGGGGATCGACGCGGTGGTCTCCTCGCCGCTGCTGCGTACCCGGCAGACCGCCGGGTACGCGGCCGATCTGCTCGGTCTTCCCATCGAGGAGGACGAGGGGTTCGTGGAGACCGACTTCGGAGCGTGGGAGGGGCTCACCTTCGGCGAGGCCTCCGAACGCGATCCCGAGGCGGTGCGGCGTTGGCTGGCCGACCCGGAGACGGGCCCGCCCGGAGGGGAGTCCTTCGCCGAGGTCGCCCGCCGGGTCGGAGCGGCCCGCGACACCCTGCTCGAACGGCACCGGGGCCGTCGGGTTCTGGTGGTGTCCCATGTGACCCCGATCAAGATCGTCGTGCAGCGGGCGCTGCTCGCCCCGATCGAGGCGCTCTACCGGATGCATCTGGACACGGCCTGCGTGACCGAGGTGGATTGTTACGCGGATGGTCCCCAGGTGGTGCGCTCCCTCAACGACACCTCCCATCTGGACCGGCTAGACTGACCTTCGAGGGGGAGTCGGCCAGACGGTCGCGGATCCGCGCTCGACGCGGGTTCGAGGAAAGTCCGGACTCCACAGGGCAGGGTGGTCGGTAACACCGACCCGGGGCGACCCGCGGGACAGTGCCACAGAAAGCAGACCGCCACCGCTCGCGGTGGTAAGGGTGAAACGGTGGTGTAAGAGACCACCAGCGGCCGGAGTGATCCGGTCGGCTGGGTAAACCCCACCCGGAGCAAGGTCAAAAAGGGAACCTTCGGGTTCCCGCGCGGATGTTCGAGGGCGGCCCGCCCGAGTCCGCGGGTAGACCGCACCGAGGTCGCCGGCAACGGCGGCCCCAGATGGATGGCCGTCCGGTCCATCGGACCGACAGAATCCGGCTTATCGGCCGACTCCTCCTCTCTTCGATCCCCACCCCGCGCCGCCCGGGCCGGAAGAGGCGTACCCCTCCCGGCCCGTACGCACGGCCCCGGGTCCGGGCCGGGGCCGCGGGTCAGCCGACCAGGGCCCTCCAGGTGATCGCCCCGGCCTCACCGTCGACGACCAGGCGGTTGAGCCGCTGGTAGTCGCGTACGGCGGTGTTCATGACCGGTCCGAAGTTGCCGTCGACGGCCAGCCCGGCGCTGCGCTTGTTCATCGCGGTCTGAAGGGCGCGCACGTGGGAGCCGTCGCGGACCCCGCTCTTGAGTGTGTAGACCAGGTGCGGCCAGGTCTTGGGGCCGACCTGACCGTCGGCGACCAGACCCTTGCTCCGCTGGAAGGCCTTGACGGCGTTGACCGAGGTGGGACCGTAGTAGCCGTCGGCCACCAGCGAGGTGCCGCGCTGGGTCATCAGGTGCTGGATGACGGTGACCGTCGCGCCGCGGGCCTCCGGGTCGATGCTCGACCAGCCGCCGCCCAGGTCCACGCCCCGGTTGCGCATGAAGGGGACCGGGTCGGTGATGCCGTTCAGACGGCCGGTGTGGGTCTCGAAGTGCAGGTGGGGGCCGGTCACGTTGCCGGTGGCGCCCATGTCGCCGATGCGCTGACCGGCGCTGACCTTGGCGTTGAGCGAGACCCGGTAGGCGCTCAGGTGACCGTAGTAGGTGTACACGTTGTTGCCGTGGGAGATGACGATGGCCTCGCCGGTCCGGCCGGGGAAACCTCCTCCCCAGGCTCGACGGATCACGGTGCCCGCGGCGGCCGCGTAGACGGCGGTGCCGGTGCTGTTGGTGATGTCCTGGCCGGCGTGGGTGCTGCCGCCTCGGGGGGCGCCGTAGTGCCCGCCGGAGGGGAAATAGCCCAGGGCCGGGTTGCACCAGGCGGCGTTCATCGCCGAGGCGGCGTGGGCGGTGGCGTTGCCGCCTACGCCGGTCAGGGCCACGGCGGCTCCCAGACCGGTGCCGAAGAGCATGCGGCGGGACCAGGGGGAGGGGGGCTGTTCACAGGCGCGGGGGTCGGAGACGGGCGCCGTGCAGGACTCGCACATCTTTTCTCCTGTGAAGAAATATGCCGAAGAGGGGGGATGGAGAGGATGGTTTCCTTCAATCCCCTGGAGAGTAAGGCGCGCGGTCCGTTTCGTACAGGGGTGTTCACCGCTCTTTCGGGAAAGCCTCACCAGGGTGTAAGAGGGGATCATGGGGTGGTCCGACGGATGCGGATCAGGGGGAGCCGCCGGTTCGGAATGTGCGCCGGGGACACATTCCTGAGTCGCCGTGGTGATGGTCGGCTCGCCTTGTGGGGCGGTAGATTGACCCTTGCGCTCCGTACCCCGGGAGCCCCGGAGCGCGAACGTCCGTGGGCCGAACCGGGGTGGACGGCCCGACGGACATCCGCGTTCACGGGAATGGGTGACTCTTGTTCGACTCCACCGCCTTCTGGGTGGTCCTCTTCGGCCTGCCGATCGTGGCGATCGTGGCGATCATCCTGCTCGCCGCCTATCAGGCCTCAGGTGTTCAAGAGGACGGGCGCGACGACGCCCCCGACGACGATTCGGCCACCGGCTGATCCGGGCGGGGTGACGGTACCGGCTCTGGCACGTCCTGGACGTTCTGCACGGGGGTGAACTCCCCGGTCTCGGCGTCCAGGAGGTGGACCCTGGCCGTCTCCAGGTCGTAGTACATGCCCGACAGGGTGAGTTCGCCCGAGGCGACCCGTTCCCGGACGGTCGGGTATCCCATGAGGTTGCCGAGCTGCTCGATCACGTTGGCCTGGGAGAGTCGGCGCAGGGCCTCGGATTTGGGCAGGCCGTCCAGGACCCCCTGGTCCACGCCCGCCCGGTGCAGGCTTCCCTCGCCCCTGAGCAGCCAGCGGCGCAGGTGCGCGGTCTCCACGGCCTCGGGCTCCTCGTGGGCCTTGTCCAGCAGGGCCTGGAGCGCCCCGCAGTGGGAGTGGCCGCAGATCACGATCGAGGGCACCCGTAGGACGTTCACCGCGTATTCGATGGCGGCCCCGGCCGACCCGTCGGAGTCGTGGTGGGGCGGTACCAGGTTGCCGACGTTGCGCAGGGTGAACAGGTCGCCCGGCCCGCTCGCGGTGATCAGGTTGGGCACCACCCGGGAGTCGGCGCAGGTGATGAACAGCGAGGTGGGGTGTTGGCCGTTCGCCAGTCGGCTCATGAGCGAACGCATCCGGTCCGCGGTGCCCGAGTGGTATTCACGGGCGCCGGCGGTGAGCAGGCCCACCGGGTTGACCTCTCGACGGTCCCCGGCCTTCTTGCGCATCTCCCAGGGCGCCCACCAGCGGCCCTTGGGGACGGTCTTGGCCGCGGGGGCCGAACGTTCGGAGCTGCGGGCGTACCACTGTTCGTGGACCTCGTCGATGTCGACGCTGCCGCCGGTGCGCTCGTGGTCCACGCGCCACGCGTGGATGGCCTCGAAGGCGGCGTGGTCCATGAAGTCCACGTGCAGGTCGAGGTCGACCCGGGCCCCGGAGGGGATGGTGCGCAGCACGTGCGCCAGACGGGGCACCCCCAGGAAGGTGAGCGAGCCGTCCACGGAGACGTGGACCCGGCCGTCGCGCTCCTCGGTGACCACGGTGAGTCGGGTCAGTCGGCGCAGGGAGACGATCATGGCCAGGGCGAAGCCGATGAAGACCCCTTCCAGGAGTCCCAGGAGCACCACGCCGAACAGTGTCGCCAGGTAGACGCCGGCCTCGTGATGGCGGTTCAGGTCGCGCAGATGGGCCAGCGACACCATCTGGACACCGATGAACACCAGGAGCGCCGCCAGCGCGGCCATCGGGATCAATTCGACCACGTGCGCGAAGAACGCCACGAACAGCAGGATCCACACGCCGTGCAGGATCGTCGAGAGCGGGCTGCGGGCGCCGGCGCGCACGTTGGCGGTACTGCGCACGATCACACCGGCGATCGGCAGACCTCCCAGGGCACCGCTGACGGTGTTGGCGGCGCCCTGGCCGCACAGTTCCCGGTTGAGCTGGACGCGGCGGCCGCTGTGCAGGCGGTCGACCGCGATCGCGGCCAGGAGCGATTCCACGCTGGCGACCATGGCGACGGCGGCCACGGCCAGCGCGATACCGTGCCACTGGCCGGACTCGGGCAGCATCGGCCCGTTCCAGGCGTCGGCCAGGGAGGCGGGCAGGACCACCGTCTCGACCTCCCAGCGGCCCAGGGTGGCGATGGCGGTGGCGGTGCCGACCGCTACCAGCGCGGCGGGGATCATGCCGGGGCGGAACCGGCCGATGCCGGGCAGGCGGTTCCAGCCGAACATGATCGCGATGGTGATGACGCCGACGGCGACCGCCGCGGTGTGGTTGTGGGCGATCTGGTCGGGCAGGTCGGCGATGTTGGCCAGGGCCGAGCTCTGCGGTTCACCGCCCAGGACCACGTGGAGCTGGGCCAGGGCGATGGTCACGCCGACCCCCGCGAGCATGCCGTGGACCACGGCGGGCGAGACGGCGAGCGCGGCCCGGGCGATCCGGAAGGCGCCCAGGGCGAGTTGGACCAGTCCGGCCAGCAGGGTGATCAGGCAGGTGACCCGCCAGCCGTAGGTCATGATCAGGTCGGCGACGATGATGGTCAGGCCGGCGGCCGGGCCGCTGACCTGGACCACGGAGCCGCCGACCAGGCCGGCGACGATGCCGCCGACGACGGCGGCGATGATCCCCGCCACCAGCGGGGCTCCTGAGGCTACGGCGATCCCCAGGGACAGGGGGACGGCGACCAGGAAGACCACGAGGGAGGCGCCGACGTCGGCGCCGATTCCCTTGCGATCCGTGTGAGGCCCGGGAAGAGGGGAGGATTCCCCTTTTCGTCCGGGCGGTGCTCCCTGGGCGTCGTTGCGCATGGTTACTCCGTTCGGGTTGGACCAGGCAGATGTACGTAGGCGCACGGGGGCGACGGTGTCCGGCGAAGAACGCGGACACGTGACGGGAGAACTCGAAGAGTGCTCCGACTGTCACCAACTGTAGTCAATCCAGATGACTCAGCGTTACTGAATTTTGAGCTCTTGATTACTCTTGTCCCGACTTGATGGCTTTTGTAGGCCCACTGAGACAGAAAAAAACCGTGGTGGCGAGAGGATCTCGCCACCACGGTCGTGATGTTCATCGGCAGGTCGGAGCCTCGACGGCCGCCGGCGCCCGATCACCGTGTGTCATGGGTCTCCATCACGGGGCCCGGTCCGGTCAGTGGAAACGCCCGTTGTCGTAACCGCCCTCGTAGTACGGCGGCTCGTGGCCGGGGAGAGGGTCGCGACCGTAGGGATCGCGCCCGTCCCGGGAGTCGGGCGCGCCGTGGCGCGGGCCCCCGGGGGAGGGGGGCTCCTCCATGGGCGGGTACGCGTTCGGTCGGGGGAAGCCGCCGCCCATCGGATCCGGCGTACCGCCCGGGGCGGGGGCCTGCGGGATCGGGCCACCGGGAACGCCCGGAAGACCGGAACCGCCCGGAAGACCCGGGCCGCCGAACTCCTGCGGGCCGTCCCGGAAGGGCGGGGAGGAGAAGGGCGACTCGGGGGCGGGCACGCCCGGACGGGGCAGGGAGCCCCCGTCGGCGGGACCGAACCGGTGGGCGCCGGAGGGGTCCCCTCCCTCGCCCGGGTATCCGAACCCCTCGACGGGCGAGGACGAGGCGGGCGTCCCGGGGCCGAAGGGCGTCATGGGGCCGGAGGGCCCCCGCCCACCGGCGTCGTGACCGGGGCGTCCCGGAACGCCGTACGATCCCGACCCCTCGGGACGCTCCCAGAGCGGGGCCGTGCCGGGCGCTCCGGGGATCCCGGGCGCACCAGGGGAGCCCGGCAGGCCCGGAGCGCCGAACGGGTCGGAGGCGCCGGAAAGCCCGGGAGAGCCGGGCAGCGGTCCCGGGTCCGGGCGGCGATGCGTGCCGGTGTCGTGTTCGGGACGCCCATAGGGGGCGGCGCCGTACCCGGAGCGGTCGAAGGAGCCCGTGTCATAGGCGGGACGGTGGTGGGCGCCGGTGTCGTGTTCGGGGCGTCCGAAGGATCCGGTGCCGCCGTATCCGGATCGGTCGAGGGATCCGGTGTCGTAGGCGGAGCGGGTGTGCGTGCCGGTGTCGTATTCGGGGAGCGGGGGTGTCGTGGGGTCGTTCGGTCGGGGGTGGGCGCCGGTGTCGTGTTCGGGGCGTGCGAAGGATCCGGTGCCGCCGTATCCGGATCGGTCGAGGGATCCGGTGTCGTAGGCGGAGCGGGTGTGCGTGCCGGTGTCGTATTCGGGGAGCGGGGGTGTCGTGGGGTCGTTCGGTCGGGTGTGGGCGCCGGTGTCATAGGGAGCGCGGCGGTGGGATCCGGTGTCGTAGGCGGAACGGTCGAAGGAACCCGTGGAACGGGCGCCGGTGTCGTACCCCGATCGGTCGAAGGAACCCGTGTCGTACCCCGAGCGGTCGAGGGAGCCCGTCGAGTGGGCACCGGTGCCGCCGTATCCGGATCGGTCGAGGGATCCGGTGTCGTAGGCGGAGCGGGTGTGCGTGCCGGTGTCGTATTCGGGGAGCGGGGGTGTCGTGGGGTCGTTCGGTCGGGTGTGGGCGCCGGTGTCGTAGGGGCCGCGGCGGTGGGATCCGGTGTCGTAGGCGGAACGGTCGAGGGAGCCCGTGTCGTACCCCGAGCGGTCGAAGGAGCCCGTCGAGTGGGCACCGGTGCCGTAGGAGGAGGTCGAACGGAACACGTCCGAGGACGGGCCGCCGGTCAGCGGATCGGGGGACGATCCAGGCGAGGGCGTCCCGGGCATCGTCGGGCCTCCCGCGAGGGGATCGGACAGCGGAGAGGGGCCGCCGACCCCGGGTCCGCCCGGCACGGGCGGCTCCGGGCGCCGGTGGGTCCCGGTGTCCATGCTGGACCAGATCGGGGAACCGAGGTCCTCCGTCGGGGCGGCCCCGGAACGGAAGCCCGGCGCCAGGGGGTCGAGACCGCCGCCCGTCGGGGAGGGGTCCGGGGTGTAGGGGGGAACGTCGCGCCGGTCCATCGTGCCGGAGTCGAAGGGGGAACGGTGTTCGGAGGCCAGGGGCCGCTCGGAGGGGGAGAGGGGCTCACGGCCCTCGAAGGGGTCGCCCGTCGAGGGCGGACGCGGCGTCCAGGAACCCGGCCCCAGAGGGTCCTCGTCCCGCGCCGGCGGAGCGGGGGGCGGTTCGGGGGCGGGCGAGAGCGGCTCTCGGACGGAGGGCGGCGCCGGTCGTTCGGAGCCGGTGTCCGCGGAGACGGAGCGGGGGGCGGGCTCCGGCGCAGGGGTCGGGGTGGAGCTCTGCCCCAGTCCGGCCAGCACCGCCAGGTCCGGGGTGGAGTCCGCGGGGGTCGCGGGCATCTCCGAGGTGGGGGCGGGACGCGGCTCGTCGGGGAGGGCGTCGTGGTCGTGACCGTCGTCGTATCCGTCGTCCATCCGGTCATCGACGTTCGCGGTCTCGCGTTCGTCCCTGCCCCGTGAACGCGGGCGATCCGGCTCCTCCTCGTTCAGACTCGACCAGAAGTCGTTGTCGGAGAGTCCCGCCGAGTCGTCGTCCTCCCAGTCGTCCCGTCGCCTGTTCCGTCCCCGGGGACGTCGCTCCGCCCGTTCCCCGCCTTGACGCGACCTCCGGCCGCGAGGCCGCGCCCCCTCGTCCTCGGGCTCCTCGTCCCGGGCCCGTCCACGGGGTTCGTCGCGGTCGTCCTCGACGCCGTCGTACTCGTACTCGTCGTCGTAGTCGTCGTCCCGTGAGCCGAGGCTGAGCGCCCGCATGCCCAGAAGGATGAGTACGAGCACGGCGAGCACGACGATGACGGCGATGATGATGATGACGGTGAAGGTCATGGTGTACGCACTACCTTGGGGAGGTCTGTCACGCCCGGGACACGCCGGTGACCGGCCGGGGAGGAACGGCGGCCCGGTTCCGCGCGGCCGTGGAACGCCGGGCCCACGGGGTCGACGGGACGCGGGCGCCGATGCTCCACCGCGGTCTCCGAAGGGGATGCCGCGCGGCGGACGGACGGGAATCGGTCATCTGAAAAGGGGCGAGGGGCACGACCCCACTGTATGCGCTGCTGCGCTCTGTGTGCAGAGGGCGACGGAGCCTTCCTCGGATCGTCTTCGCGCCCTCCGATCGATCGGACGCCCCGGAACACGGACGGTGACCGGGGCGCCGATCGGGGCTCCGGATCACTCGCTTTCGGTGACGAGGGTGCCCCGCGCGATGGCCTGCTCGGCGACACCCTCCAGGATCGAATCCAAGGGGGCTCCCTCGGGCAGGTCGAGGGTGCCGCTCAGCGCGTACACGGTGAAGCGGTACTCGTGCGCGTCGTTCTCCGAGGGGCAGGGGGCCCCGTAGGACGCCTCGCCGGCGCTGTTCTGACCGATCTTGGCGTCGGCGGGGACGGAGTTCTGGCGCAGCTCCACCAACTGCGGATCCAGGTCGTGGACGACCCAGAACACGACGGCGGCCTGGGGGTCGTCCACCACCAGGGCGATCGATCCCACGTCGTCGGGCAACCCCGACCAACTCAGCGGAGGAGAGACGGGATCGCCGTCGGCGTCGCAGGTGTAGGCGACGGGGAGCGGCTGGGCCTCCTGCATCATCGGGCTGGTCACGTTGATGTCGGTCGGCATCTCGCCGCTCAGCTCCGAGTTCAGCACGCCGCAGCCGGTCGACGCGAGCAGCGCGGCCCCCGCCGCCGCTGCGCCCGCACGGGCACCGAGGGGTGTGCGGGGCACGCCGCGCGAGACGGTGGTCCGGGTGGAAGGCAAGACCGGGAACAAAATGGGGCTCCTGCTGGACTTTCGGGCCGTAAGGCGAGACTCGCTGTGCACCGGATCCGGCACCCGGCTGACCCCGGCGCCCGTCACGGTGGAACCGTGTGGAGCGGCGCCGTCCCCGACACCGTCACACGGCCCTGAGCGAACCCTACTGCGGTCGGAGAGGACCCAGGGACCTTCCGGAGGCGATCCGGGGAGGAGACGTCGGCGACACCGATACCGAGAGGCGTGATGACCGCGTATCGGTCATCATGGGGCGGTGCGGTTCTCCATTCTCGGTCCTCTCCAGGTACACGACGCCGCGGGGGCTCCCGTCGGCGTCGGAGGAGCGCGTCTGCGCGCCCTCCTGGTGTCGCTCCTGCTCCATCCCGGGCGCACCGTCGGTGTCGAACGGCTCACGGACACCATCTGGGGGTGGGACGAGACCCCCGCCGCCGCGGGGAACGCGCTTCAGGCCCTGGTCTCCCGGCTGCGTCGGGCGTTGGGCGAGGAGGCCCGGATCCACGGTGACGGCTCCGGCTACCGGCTGGAGATCGCCCCCGAACAGGTGGACCTCCACGTCTTCGAGGCGTCGGCCGGGTCCGGGAGGGCGCATCTGACGTCGGGGCGCCCGGCGGAGGCCGAGGCGGCCCTGGTCGAGGCCCTTTCCCTCTGGCGCGGCCCGGCCCTGTCCGACCTCACCGCGAGGGGGCGGGCCGAGGACGTGGCCCTGCGTCTGGCCGGGATCCACCGCACCGCCGAGGAGGACCTCCTGGAGGCCCGTCTCGACCTGGGGCGGTACACCGAGGCCCTGCCGGAGGCCGAGGCGGTGGCCGGACGCGACCCTCATCGTGAGCGTCCGATCGAGCTGCTCATGCGCGCTCTGGCCGGCGGCGGTCGTGTCGCCGAGGCCCTCGACGCGTACGAGGCCTTCCGCGCGCGGCTCGCCGAGGAACTGGGGCTGGATCCCTCGCCCCGTCTGCGGCGGGTCCACCTGAACCTGCTCCGGGGGGAAACGGCGCCCGCTCCGGAGAACACGATCGAGAGGAACGTCAGGCCCCCCGCCGCGCCCTCGGTCCGTCTGCCTCGACCTCTGACCGACTTCGTTCCGCGCGAGAACGAGGTCGGGGCGACGGTGGAACGTCTCTCCGGATCCCGAACGGTCACCCTCATCGGCCCGGGAGGGGCCGGCAAGACGCGCCTCGCCGCGGAATCCGCCGAGACCCTGGCGGAACGGAACCCCGGGCTGGTCTCCGGCGGTGTCCGCTGGGTGGAGCTCGCCCCGGTGGGGCAGGGGACCGACCTGCACCAGGTCGTCGCCGACACCCTGGAACTGCGCGAGTACGCCGTCATCAGGGCGAACACCGGGGCGGCCCACCTCGACCCCGCCGAACGGGTCGCCTCCCACCTGGGGGACCGCCCGTTCCTGTTGGTGCTGGACAACTGCGAGCATCTGATCGCCGAGGCGGCCGCGCTGACGGAGTCCCTTCTGGCACGCTGCCCCGGCCTTCGCGTGCTGGCCACCTCCCGGGAACCGTTGGGGGTGCCGGGCGAAGTCCTCCTGCCGGTGCCGCCGCTGGACCTGCCGCCGGAGGGTGACGACCTCGAACGGGCCCGTACCCGCTCCGCCGTGCGGTTGTTCACCGAACGGGCCGAGGCGGTCAGGCCGGGGTTCCGGGTCTCCCAGGACAACCTCGCCCACGTCGTCCGGATCACCCGCGAGCTGGACGGTATGCCGCTGGCCCTGGAGCTGGCGGCGGCCCGGCTCAGGATGATGACCCCGGGCCAACTCGCCGAACGCCTCACCGACCGCTTCCGCCTGCTCACCAACGGCAGCCGATCGGCCCTGCCGCGCCATCGCACCCTGCGGGCGGTGGTCGATTGGAGTTGGGAGCTGCTCGACGAGGCCGAACGCCGGCTGTTGCGCCGCCTCGCGGTCTTCCCCGGCGGGGCCGGACTGGAGGCCGTCGAACGGGTGGGCTCCGACCCGGGGGAGGAGGCCGAGGGCGGGGTCCTCGGGCGGGACGTGTGGTCGGTCCTGTTCGCCCTCGTGGACAAATCCCTGGTGGTGGCGGAGAACCCGGTGCGCGACGACGCGCCGCCCACCTACCGCCAATCGGAGACGGTCCGCGCCTACGCCCTCGAACGCCTGGCCGAGAGCGGTGAGGAGGAGCGGGTCCGGGAGGCCCACGCCCGCTACGCGGTCGACCTGTGGCGTCGGGCGGATCCTGAACTGCGCGGTCCCGAGCAGGCCTCCTGGCTGGCCCGGCTCGGAACGGCGATCGATGACTGCCACGCGGCCTTTCGCTGGGCGGTCGATCGGCGCGACGCCGAACTCGCCCTGGACCTGGTCGAGTACACCCAGTGGTACTGGGCCCTGGACGGAGGGCGGAGCCGGAACCACCGGTGGGCCGAGGCCACGCTCGACCTGGTCGGCGAGGAGGTCCCCCGGGGGCGGGAGACGGCCTACGCCATGTGTCTGTTCAGCCTGGACGAGGGCGTGGAGAGGGGACGGGAGGGCATCCTCACCGTCCTCACCGAGGTGGAGCGGTTGCTCCGGGTCGGCGAACGCGAGACCGGGAGGCATCCGTCCCTCGCCCTGTGCCTGGTCTACGGGGCGATCACCGACGGGCGAGTCGACGGGCCCTGGCGCGTGAGGTTGGAGGAGGAACTGGAGGGCGCGGACGACCCCTGGACCCGAGCGCTCCTGTACCTGATGACCGCGATGCTCGACGCGACCTTCGGGGAGATCGGGCGTTCCCGGGAACGAGCGGGGCTCGCCCTGGAGGGGATGCGCGCGCTCGGCGACGCGTGGGGGCAGTGCAACGCCCTGGCCCAGCTCGTGGACGTCTGTTTCCACACCGATCCGGAGCGCTGTGGGGATCTGTTGAGCGAGGGGATCGGGCTCGCGGAGAGGAGCGGGCTGAGGGGCATCGTCGCGCTCTTCCGGATCCTGCGCGCCCAGACCCTCGTGGAGCTGGGCCGGATCGCCTCGGCGGAGGAGGACCTGGAGACGGTCACGGAGACCCCGCTGGAGAAGGAGCACCTGGTCACGTTCCGGATGACCCGGGTGATGTGGCTCCAAGCGGCCGGGCGACAGGAGGAGGCACGTCGGTTGGTGGACGAGACCGAACCCGTCGTGGTCGGACTGGGCGGGCTCGCTCCGATCTACATCGAGCCCGCCTGGCGGGGGCTCACCGCCGACGTGGCCCTGTCCGACGGCGACGTCGCACGGGCCTGGAAGGAGGCGGGCCGGGCCTGGTGGCTGGCCGGACGGGGCCTGAGCACCTATAAGAGCGAGATCCTGGAGATCTTCGCCCGGATCATCGTGGACAGCGACCCCGAACGCGCGGTGCTGCTGCTCGGCCACGCGGCGACCCTGCGCGGAGGGCTCCCCTCACGACGGCCGAGGACCCTGCGCCTGGGGGAACGTCTGGTCGAGGTCCTGGGCGAGGCCCGCTTCGCCCGGCTGTGGTCGGAGGGGGTGGACACACCGACGCCCGAGGCGAGCGCTCGTGTGGGGGAGTGGCTGGAGCGGATCGTGCCCGACGACGTGGAGATGGACACCTGGGCCCGGTGATGAGGGAGGGGCCGGCGGGCGTGTGCCCGCCGGCCCCTCCACGCGAGGACGCGGTTCAGGTACGGCGTCGGTAGGCCCACACCGCGAGCGGGAAGAAGACCGCGGTGATGGCGAACGCCCAGACCAGGGTCCACGTGACCGGTCCGGTGACGTCGCCGCCCAGCATGAGCCCGCGCATGGCGTCCACGACGTGGGTGACCGGGTTGTTCGCGGCGATCGGGGCCAGCCACCCCGGCATGTCGTCCGGGGCGACGAAGGCCGAACTGCCGAAGGTCAGCGGGAACAGCAGGATCATCGCGAACGACTGGACCGCCATGGGCGTCCGGGCGAGCATGCCGACGAAGGCCGACATCCAGCACAGCGCGAAGGCGAAGACCAGGATCAACGCCCCGGCCACCACCACGCCGACCGCGCCGCCGTCGGGACGGAACCCGATGGCCAGACCGACCAGCAGCACCATCACCACGGTGATCGCGTAGCGGACCAGGTCTCCCAGGACCGCGCCGATCAGCGGGGCCGAGCGGGCGATGGGCAGCGAACGGAAGCGGTCGAAGATGCCCTTCTCCACGTCCTGGCTCAGGGTGAAGCCGGTGCCCATCGTGGCGAAGATGACCGACTGCGCGATGATCCCCGGCATCAGGAAGTCGCGGTAGGTCTGCCAGTCGCCCATCATCGCCTGCCCGAAGACGAAGACGAAGAGGGTGACGAACATGATCGGCTGCAACATCAACCCGAGGACCTCCTCGGGGTTGGTCCTGAGCTTGACGATGCTGCGCCAGGTGAGCTGGAGCCCGTTGCGAACGGTCACCGACAGGCCCACCCGGTCGGGGACGGGCGGGACGTTCTCGGGTGAGGCCGCCGAGGATCGGGTGGTCACGGCGCTCATGCTCGGGTCTCCTCGTTCGTCTCCTCGTCCGAGGGAGAGGCCTCGGCGGTGCGTCCGGTCAGGGCCAGGAACACCTCGTCCAGACTGGGTCTGCGCAGGGACAGCTCGCCCACGGCCACGCCCTGTTCGTCCAGACGGCGGACCACCTCGGGCAGAACCGCGGCGTCGCCGACGGGGACACCGAGCCTCAGCCCGTCGTCGCCGACCGGGGCGCTGGTCACCGTCTCGACGATCTTGACGGCCAGGGGCAGTTGTGAGGGGTCCACGGTGCGCAGTTCCAGCACCTGGTCTCCGGCGCGGTTCTTGAGCTCCTCGGGGGTGCCCCGGCTGATCACCCTGCCGTGGTCGAGCACCATGATGTCGTCGGCGAGCTGGTCGGCCTCCTCCAGGTACTGGGTGGTGAGCAGGACGGTCACCCCGTCGCCGACCAGGTCGCGCACGACGTCCCACAGTTCGTTGCGGCTGTGCGG
This sequence comes from Nocardiopsis alba DSM 43377, assembly GCF_000341225.1. Classification (GTDB taxonomy): domain Bacteria; phylum Actinomycetota; class Actinomycetes; order Streptosporangiales; family Streptosporangiaceae; genus Nocardiopsis; species Nocardiopsis alba. Next base: position 47,584 of record NZ_ANAC01000015.1, on the reverse strand, counting down.
GTCCAGACCGGTGGTCGGCTCGTCCAAGTACAGCAGCGACGGCCGGCCGACCAGGCTGGCGGCCAGGTCGAGTCGGCGGCGCATACCGCCGGAATAGGTCTTGGCGGCCCGGCCTCCGGCGTCGGAGAGCCCGAAGCGTTCCAGGAGTTCGGCGGCGCGGGACCGGGCCCGAGCCCGGTCGAAGCCCAGGAGGCGTGCGATCAGGACCAGGTTCTGCGTCCCGGTCAGTTCGGCGTCGACCGCCGCGTACTGTCCGGTGAGCCCGATCCTGCGGCGTACCTCGTGCGGCTGTTCGGCCACGTCGAAGCCGTCGACGAACGCGCGGCCCCCGTCCGGTCTCAGCAGGGTGGCCAGGATGCGTACGGTCGTGGTCTTCCCGGACCCGTTGGGTCCCAGGACGCCCAGCACGGCCCCCGCCCTGGCGGTCAGATCCACCCCGTCCAGGGCACGTCGGCCCTTGAACACCTTGACCAGACCTTCCGCGCGGATGGCGTCGGTCATGAGTTCCTCCGTTTCAGCGTCTGCGCCCAGTCTGGGCGGCCGCGCTGACAGACCGCTGATACGCGTACACGTCGCCCTCGTTCCGAGATGTCAGCGATGACCGATGGGCCGTCTTCTCGGAGGAACGCGTGGGCCGGACGAGGCCTTCCCCGCCGGGCCGGGCGTCCGCCCGTCCCTTCTAGACTCGGTGGGGTGATGAACACCCCTCCCCATGACGCCGTGCCTCCGCCGGAAGGTCCCTTCGAACCGACGACGGGTGCGGCCCGTCTGCGCCCTCCCCTGCGCAGGGTGAGCGGCCGCTCGATCGGGGTGTGGACGGTGCGGTCGATCCTCGGCGGCCTGATCAACCTGGTCCTGCTCAGCGTCCTGGCCTGGGCGGCGGGGGTCCTGCCCTGGTCCTGGATCCCCGAATGGGCGCGGGAGAACGCCTGGATGCTCCCGACCGTCTACTTCGTGTACGCCCTGCTCAGGACCGCGATCGTGCCCTCATGGCGATATCGGGTGCACCGGTGGGAGGTCACCGAGGACGTCGTCTACACCCGCTCGGGCTGGATCGCCCGCCACTGGCAGCTCGTCCCGGTGAACCGTCTTCAGACGGTGGACCACACCCAGGGTTGGCTGGAGCGGATCTTCGGTGTGGCCACGTTGGAGGTCCAGACGGCCTCCTACGCCGGTTCGTCGACCATCGAGGGGCTGGACGCGGAGGAGGCGCGCGTGCTCAGCGAGGAGTTGGCCGCGCGCGCGGGCACGCTTCGGGACGACGCGACCTGATGGAACGAGAGAACGGAATCGGACCCCGCGAGCCCTCGGACCGCGAAGAGCCCGTCGACCCCGGAGAGCCCGCCGACCCCGGAGAGGGCGGCGGCTGGGTCGCGCCGGGCGGCACCGCCGCCGGTCCCCGACCGGAGGACGGGCCGCCGCGGTGGCCCTCCGCCGGGGAACCGGAGCCCGCCTCGGGGTCGCCGGAGAACGGGGCCGAGGACGACACCGGGGCGCCTCGGTCCGGATCGCCGGTCACCGAGAGCGCTTCCGAGGCCCCGCGCGACTGGTGGGGGACCGGAGGGGGCGCCCCCGTGTTCGGAGCGGAGAACGCTCGACGGCTCAGCCCGCGCAGCCTGGTCGTGGGCCCGATCAACCAGCTCAGGAGCCTGCTGGTGCCCATCGCCGCCGGGCTGATCGTCGGCGGGTTCAACCCGTGGGTGCTCACGGCCACCGGCGTGGCGGTGGTCGGGCTGCTGGTGGGCGGGTTCGTCACCTGGCGGACCTTCCGCTACGAGATCGGCGAGGAACGCCTGGAGATCCGCAGCGGCCTGATCCGGCGTTCCACGCGCACCATCCCGCTGGAGCGGATCCGGGGCGTGGACGTCACCAGCACCCTGTTGCACCGGATGCTCGGTGTGGCCGTGGTCCGCATCGAGGCGGCGGCCGGTTCCCCCGGCGGTGGTGAGGAGGGCAAGCTCGACGCGGTGAGCGTGGCCGAGGCCGAACGTCTGCGCCGGGTCCTGTTGCACCGCAAGGCCGTGCTCCTGGAACGGCATCGGGAGGAGACGGAGCCGGTCGCGGGTGAGGAGGGGAGCGCCCTCGAGCCGGCCCCGGCCCCCGAGACCGTTCCCGAACCCGAGGACACCGGGACGACCTATTTCCGGATGCCTTGGAGCTGGTACCTGTACGGGGCGTTGGCCCTGGGGTACCTGCTCACCCCGTTCGCGGTCCTGGCGACCCTGTTCGGCATGGCCCAGCAGGCGGTCGGCGACAGGGCGGCGGACTTCCTCGTGGACTGGGTGACGACCAGCGACCGAGGGTTCCTCCTGGTGTTCGCGGTGGTGTTCGCGTGCGCCCTGATTCTGCTGATGCCGGTGTTCGCGGTGGTCTCCTACTCCCTCACCCACTGGGGCTTCTCGCTCCGCGGGCGGGACGGGTCGCTGATCGCCGAACGCGGACTGTTCACCCGACGCAGCGTGACGTTGGAGCGAAGGCGCGTCCGCGGCTACGAACTATTGGACAACCCCCTCGAACGCACACGACGGGCGGTGAGTCTGCGCGCCATCGTCACCGGGCTGGGGGACACCGCCAATCGAGCGGTCCTGTTGCCGATCGGCCCCAGGCCCAGGGTGGAGGAGGTCGTGGATCGGGCCCTGGGCCTGTTCCGCGGTCGGCTGACACCCCACCCTCGGGCGGCCCTGTACCGACGGCTGACCCGCGCGGTCCTGCCGTTCGCCGCGGTGGCGGTGGCCGCGATCGCCCTGGAGCCGGTGTGGCCGTCGGTGGTCGCCGGCGTGCTGGCCCTGCTCGGAGTGCCTCTGGGGGTGGACCGGTATCGCTCGTTGGGCCACGGTTACGACGGTGAGCTGGTGAGCGTGCGCTCGGGCTCGTTGCGGCGGACCCAGGCCACGGTGGAGCGGTCGGCGGTGATCGGCTGGAGCTGGACCCAGTCGCCGTTCCAACGTCGCTCCGGACTGGTCGACCTCGAGCTGGCGGTGGGCGCGGGGGAGAGCGGCTACACGGCCCAGGACGCCGCCCAGGAGGAGTCGGTGGACTTCGCCGCGCGGATCACCCCCGAGATGGTGCGCCCCTTCCTGGTACGCGAGGACGGAGAGCCGCCCCGCTGAGCCGAGGGCGAGGACGGAAGCGAGGGGGCGGCCACCGATCGGTGGCCGCCCCCTCGCGTACGGGGTCGTGGACCCTACTCGTTCTTCTTCGAACCGAACATGATCTCGTCCCAGGAGGGGACCGAGGCGCGGCGGCCCCGTCCCTTGCGCCTGGCCGCGCCGGCGGCCCCGCCGGAGGTACCGTCGGCGGCGGCCGGGACGGGCGGAGCGGCCGGTTGTTGCTGCTCGGCGGCCCGACGCGGTGTGCCCTGGTCGTCGAGGTCGATGGTGGCCCGACGGCGCCGGGGCCGCTGGGGCTCGGGCGCCGGAGCACGCGGTGGGGCGGGCTCGGGTTCGGGCTCGACGACGGCGCGGGCCGCCGGACGTTCCGGCGCCGCTGGAGGCGGGTCGGGACGGTGGCGGGGCGCGGGACGCTCGAACGGGTCCTCGAACCCGCTCACGGGACGAGGGGCGGGCTCCGGGGCGGTCTGGGGCTCCTGCCAGGGCTCGGGGTGAGGGCGACGCTCCACCGGCGGCGCGGGGCGCCTCCGGACGGGCTCGGAGGAGACGTTCCCGGGCAGTGGGGCCGCGGGCGGGGTCTCCTGTGGGGACGGACCGCGGTCGGGGGCGCGCTCGGGACGACGCTCGGCCGGTCGACGGGTCTCCTCGCGGGCGGGGACCCCCGGCTGCTCGCCTCTGGGCATCGCCGAACGTAGGGGATCGTCCAACGGCGTGTCCTGCGCGGACGACAGGCGACGCGGGGCGACGTGTTCGTTGCGTCGCTCGGCGGTGGACTGTGCGTCCAGGCGGGGCAGGTCGGTGGGCGCCTCGGAGCGGCGGGGGGCGAACGGTGTGACGTTGGCCCCGGGCTCGGGCGAGACGACCGGAGGCTCGGGCGAGGAGAACCGGGCGGCCTCCTCGTCGGCGGGGGTGACACTCCGGTGTCTGGGCTCGTAGAGCCAGTGCGCGACACGTTCCTCGCCACCGTGGAGGAAGACGAGCTTGAGCTGCCAGGTACGGTCCTCCCGCTTCCAGGAGTCCCACACGGCGTCGCCGGTCTCCAGTTGGTGGGCGCCGATCCTCTTGGTGACGATCTCCTCCAGGGAGGGACCGGGGGTGGCGTCGCCCGGCGTGCGCACGGTGGCGCGCTGGGCCTGCTGGGCGATGTACTCGCGTTCTTGAAGGACGGGTCCCTCGAACCAGCGCACCCGTTCGATCGGTATCCCGGAGATCTCGGAGATGGCCTCCGCGGTCTCGCCGGACCGGATGCGGGCCTGGATTTCCTTGGGGCGCAACGGATTCTCCACTTCGATCTCGTACTGGCCGAGCCGGGAGAACTGGCCGCGTACGGCGGCACGGAGACGGTCGTCGACGGGCAGCGTGAAACGGGTCCCACGGCCGGGGCTGGCCAGCACCAGATAGGTGCCGTCCTCGCTCACGGCCACGAGGCGAAGCTCGTGCATCGCTCTCCCTTTCGCCTCCCGTCGAGGGTTGGTAATGACCGTCCCTCGCGTTCTCCAAGTCTGGTCGGCCGACAACTGTTCGGCCAGTACCGCGCCCGGCATGTCCGAACTGTGCCCGCCTCCCGGTCCGTGGTGGACACCACGGTGGGAGCCACCCCGGGGGTCCGGGGCCCTCGCGGTCGCTTCCGTTGCCAATCTTGACACGCTGAACCTTGCGCGACCGGGAGCGATCGTGGGGGAATGTCGCCGATCCCGCGCGAAGGCTCCGCGGTGATGGTATCCCGCGCACCCCGAATCGCCCCAGGGGTGGGAGAACCCTCGGATCTCGCGTTCGATGCGGACATGACGACCCTTGTCGTAGGCAAATCGACACGCCGAGGGATGCCATAAAGTGACACCTCCTCATTGATGGCGTTATCACCGACTGGTTCCAACTAGGGTGATATGTCCACATGTGGGTGAGTTGCGAAGTTTGGGGCTTGCGTGGATGTATGCCCCATCACACGCCCATCCCATGACCATGTGTCCTGCCGCGCCCCCGCGCGGCCTACGGAGGGGAACGAGACCATGGCTCGACCCGAGCACGGGCCGGAGACCGGTGCCGAGGGGGAGGATCGGAGAGGGAGCGACGAGGAGGCCGGGGAGGGAAGGCGGCGCAGAGGCATCGAGTTGAGCGTGGCCCAGGTCGCCGGCGCGGGCGTGGCCACGCTCACCGCGGCCACCGCCGCCTCCTACCTGAACGTCTACGGAACCGTCATCGGCACCGCCGTGATGGCCGTGCTCAGCACCAGCGTCACCCCGGTGGTCCAGCACTGGATCACCCGGAGCGGCGAACAGGCCAAGGAGTTCGCGGAGAAGAGCCGACACCACGGCGCCCGGACGCTCGTCGAACGGCCGGAACCGGCCATGGACGTGGACGGACCGGCCCCGGAGGACCCCGAGGCCACCCGGACCATGGCGCTGCCCTCCCTGAGCGGCCTGGACGACCCGACCTCGCGCATGGACGCGGTCGGGGCCGGGGACGACGAGGGGGACTTCTCCGACCTCGGGGAGAGCGATGAGAAGGAACGCCCCAAGCGTGGACTTCGCGCGATCCTCATCCCCGCCGGTGTGGTGTTCGTCCTGGTCATGCTGGTGATCCTCGCCTTCGAGCTGTTCACCGGGCGCTCGTTGACGGCCTGGACCCAAGGACAGACCGAGCACACCTCGCCCTCGATCCTGGGCGGGCACTCCGCCCCAGCGGTCGAGGACGACGAGGACGAGGGCACCGAGGCCCCCGTCGACGACGGCCCGGGGAAGGAGGAGGGCTCGCGGGAACAGGGGACGGGACAGGCCCCGCCGACCGAGACCACTTCGGAGCAGGGCACGGGGACCGAGGGCACCGAGGCCCCCGACACCGACCCCGGCGGTCGGGAGCCCGGGACCCCGGAGGTGCCCACCGACCCGGTGGAACCCCCGGGCGGCGGGGAACCGACGGAACCCCGGGAACCGGTGGAGCCCGGGACGGGGAACGGGAACGGTGGCGGCGGGACCGGGGAGGTCGCCCCGTTCGACGAGACCCTCCCGACGGGCTGAGCCCCCGACCGCGCGTGGGTCGGGTCAGCCGAACACCCGGTCCAGATAGGCGTTGCCGAAACGGCGGTGCGGGTCCACCCGCTCCCGCACCGCCAGCGCGTCCCCGAGTCGCGGGTAGACGCCCTCCAGGTAGGAGCGATCGCGCGTGTGCAGTTTGCCCCAGTGCGGTCGTCCGCCCACGGAGGTGAGGACGGCCTCGAGGTCGGCGAAGTAGGACTCGTGGGGGGTCCCCTTGTACATGTGCACCGCGACGTAGGCGGTCTCACGGCCGTAGGCGGTCGATGTCCACACGTCGTCCGCGGGGGCGAAACGCACCTCGACGGGGAAGCTCACGCGGTGGTCGCCGCGGTCCACGATCGAGCGGACCTCACGCAGGACGTCCACCGTGTGCTCGACGGGGATCGCGTACTCCATCTCCACGAAGCGCACGTCCCGCACCGAGGCGAACACCTTGTGGGAGACGTCCGTGTAGGAGCGCGCGGACAGGGCGCGGGAGCTGATCTGGTTCACCGTCGGGATCATCGACGGGAAACGGCGGCATACGCGGTTGATCCCCTCGAAGAGCCGGTTGGACAGGAAGTCGTCGTCCAGCCAGGCCTTGAACGGGGACAGCGGGCGGGCGGGGCCCTCCGCGATGTTGTTGCGCTTGGTGTTGGTGTTCCCGGTGTGGGGGAACCAGAAGAACTCGAAGTGGTCGTTGCCCGCGCGCAGCTCGGGCAGCCGTTCCAGCACCTCGTCGAAGGGCATGGGCTCCTCCCTGGCGTGCAGCAGGAAGGCCGGGCGCACCGCGAAGGTCAACGCCGTCACGACGCCGAAGGCGCCCAATCCCACCCGGGCGGCGTGGAACAGGTCGGGCTCGTGGTCGGCCGAGCACTCCACCACCGATCCGTCGGCCAGGACCATCTCCATGCCCACCACCTGGGAGGCCAGACCGCCGGCGTCGCGCCCGGTCCCGTGGGTGCCCGTCTGTACCGCCCCGGAGACCGTCTGCACGGCGATGTCGCCCATGTTGGCCAGGGCCCTGCCGTGCCCGGCCAGGACGTCGTTGAAGTCGCACAGGGGGGTTCCCGCCGCGACGGTGGCCGTGCCGGCCTCGGGATCGAGGGAGCGCAGGCCGGTCAGGGCGGTGGGGGACAGGAGCAGGCCGTCGGTGATCGCCACGTCGGTGAAGGAGTGACCGGTGCCGACCATGCGTACGCGCAGGTCCTCCTCGGCCGCGGAGAGCACGGCGGCGGCGACCGCGTCGGTGTCGTCGGGGGTGGCCGTCCGTCGGGGGCTGGCCCGATGGGTGTCGGCCCATGTGTGCCACAACACATCAGTCATGCGGTGACATTACCGGTCGGTCACTTGTGTGACCAGAGTCGGAATGGTCCTGGTCACGTCTCGCGTGGAGTCGCGCCCCGGAACACGGGGGTGGGGCCGGGAGGTCCGGCGGAGCTGGTTTCATGGGGTGCATGAGGCCTTACGACGCGTTTTTGCTGATTTCCTTCGGTGGACCGGAGGGCGAGGACGAGGTCATCCCGTTCCTGGAGAACGTCACCCGCGGGCGCAACATCCCCCGCGAGCGGTTGGCGGAGGTCGGTGAGCACTACTTCCTCTTCGGAGGGGTGAGCCCGATCAACCAGCAGTGCCGGGACCTGCTCGCCGCCGTCACCGCCGACTTCGAGACCGAGGGTGTGGACCTGCCCGTCTACTGGGGCAACCGGTTCTGGGCTCCGATGCTCACCGACACCCTCGCCCGCATGAAGGAGGACGGGGTCCGCCGCATCCTGGCGATGCCCACCTCCGCCTACTGCAACTGGTCCAGCCGCACCGCCTACCACGAGGACATCGACCGGGCTCTGGCCGAGCTCGGCGACGACGCCCCCGAGGTCGAGCTGATCCGCCCCTTCTACGACCACCCGGGGTTCGTCGACCCCCTGGTCGGGCACACCCGGAAGGCGCTGGACGCCCTTCCCGCCGAGCAGAGGGAGGGCGCGCACCTGCTCTTCTCGGCCCACTCCATCCCCACGGCGATGGCCGAGGCCAGCGGCGGCTCCTGCCACGACCACGGCCCCGAGGGCGCCTACGGCGCGCAGCTCAACGAGGTGGCCCGTCTGGTCGCCGCCCGCCTGGACCGCGAATACCCGTTCGAGGTCGTCTACCAGAGCCGGAGCGGCCCGCCCAGCCAGCCCTGGCTGGAGCCCGACGTCAACGACCGCATGGAGGAACTGGCGGCCGAGGGCGTCCCCGCCGTCGTGGTGATCCCGCACGGCTTCGTCTCCGACCACATGGAGGTCAAGTTCGACCTCGACGTGGAGGCCCGGGAGACCGCGGACAAGCTCGGCATCGGCTACGAGCGCGCGCTCAGCCCCGGAACCCACCCCGCGTTCGTCTCGATGGTCACCGCTCTGGTGCGCGAGTACACCGAGGGGACCGAACCGGCCCGCCTGGGCGACCTGCCCCGTTGCTCCGACGGCGAGGAGAAGTGCTGCCGGCAGCGCTGACCCCGCTCCGGGCGGGCCGGTCCTCCGGCCCGCCCCGGGTCTCACGCGGGCGCTCCGAAGAGGATCGGATCCTCTCGCCGGAAAAGACGCCGAGGTCAACAGTGTTGATCCCCTCTGAGGTGGGGAAAAGGTGGTGACCGGCGTCACCGACGGCCGATAGGGTCGGTTCCGACCACAAGTCGTCGGTTCAGGAGTGTCTGTCTTGGTTCGTTCTTGGTATGAGCTGTCGGAGTACGTCCAACTGCGGCGTGTCAACGGGCTGAGCCTGTCCCCGGACGGCACCCGCCTCGTCGCCCCGGTCAGCGACCTGGCCCCCGACGGCAGATCCTTCCGCAACGCCCTGTGGGAGATCGACGCCCGTCCCGAGACCGAGGGCGGCACCGCTCCCCGCAGGCTGACCCGCTCCACCAAGGGCGAGGCCGGAGCGGGCTTCCTGCCCGACGGCTCGCTGCTCTTCGTCAGCGGCCGGCCCGACCCCGAGGCGGAGTCCTCCGACGAGTCCGGCACCGCTCTGTGGCTGCTGCCCGTCGACGGCGGCGAGGCCCGCCAGATCGCCTCCACCCATGGTGGCGTCGGCGCCTTCACCGTCGCCCGCGAGTCCGGCCTGGTGGCCTTCACCGGCCGGGTCCTGCCCCGTTCGGAGGACCAGGAGGAGGACGCCGAGGCCCGCAAGGCCCGCAAGGAGGCCGGGGTCACCGCGATCCTGCACGAGGCCCTGCCCGTGCGCTCCTGGGACAGCGACGTGGGCCCGGACCACCCCCGCCTGTTCGTGGCCGAACCGCCCCGAGACGAGGACTCCCGTCTCGGCGACCCCCGCGACCTGACGCCCGACGCCGGTCTGTCCCTTCTGGGCGCCTCTCCCGCCCTCACCCCGGACGGCTCCACCCTGATCACCTCCTGGTCGGTCCCCGCCGGCGGCGGCAGTACCCGCGACGAGGTCGTCGCCATCGACACCGCCACCGGTGAACGGCGCACCATCGCGGGCGGTCCCGACGAGGAGTTGGAGTTCGGCGGCCCCCTGGTCTCCCCGGACGGCACCCGGGTACTGCTCCACGCGGGCTCCGAGGGCTCCTACGACGGTGAACCCCGCGACCACACCCTGTGGCTCACCGACCTCGCCACCGGGGCCGGCCGCGACCTGCTGGCCGACCACGAGCTCTGGCCGCGCGACTACGCCTGGTCGGCCGACTCCTCGACGGTCTTCCTCGTCGCCGACCAGAACGGTCGCCGCCCCGTCTTCCGCGTCGACGTCGCCACCGGTGAACTCACCCGGGTCACCGGCGACCACGGCGCCTACAGCGGGCTGGCGCCCTCGCCCGACGGCCGGTACGTCTACGCCCTGCGCGACGCCTGGGACGCCCCGCCCGCCCCGGTGCGCCTGGACGCCGACGCCGTGGACGGCGAGCCCACCCCGCTGCGCACTCCCGGCTCCGAGCTGAGCATGCCGGGCACCCTCACCGAGATCGAGACCACCGCCGACGACGGCACCCGGATCCGTTCCTGGCTGGTGCTGCCCGAGGAGGCCTCAGAGGAGTCGCCGGCCCCGCTCATGCTCTGGGTCCACGGCGGCCCGTACATGAGCTTCAACGGGTGGACCTGGCGCTGGAACCCGTGGCTGCTGGCCGCGCGCGGCTACGCCGTCCTGCTCCCCGACCCGGCCCTGTCCACCGGCTACGGCCAGGACATGCTGCGTCGCGCCTGGGGCAAGTGGGGTCCGCGCACGCACGCCGACGTCATGGCCATCACCGACGCGGCCGTGGCGCGCCCCGACATCGACGCCGAGCGCACCGCCATGATGGGCGGCTCCTTCGGCGGCTACATGGCCAACTGGATCGCCGGGCACACCGACCGGTTCAAGGCGATCGTCTCCCACGCCTCCCTGTGGCAGCTGGACGGGTTCAGCGGCACCACCGACTACCCGCCGGTCTGGGAGCGGGAGTTCGGCACCCCGCTGGCGCAGCCCGAGCGCTACCGTCTCAACTCCCCGCACCTGAGCGCCGACCGGATCCGGACGCCCATGCTCGTCATCCACGGGGACAAGGACTACCGGGTGCCGATCGGCGAGGGGCTGCGGTTGTGGCGCGACCTCCTCCTGCACGAGGTCGACGCCAAGTTCCTCTACTTCCCGGACGAGAACCACTGGATCCTGACCCCGGGCAACGCGAAGATCTGGTACGAGACGATCTTCGCCTTCCTGGACCACCACGTCCACGGCAAGGAGTGGGTCAAGCCCGAACTCCTCTGATCGACCGCGCGGCCACGGGCCCCGATACCGGGTGTGTCGGGGCCCGTCCCGTGTCCGAGGTCCGCCCGTGGCCGGGCGGGGCCCGGGTCATAGGGTGCGGGAAGAGCCGCCCGGGCACGACCGTCCGGGCGTCCACGAGCGGAGAGGACAGCAGTGACCACCATCCAGTCCACCCACGACCGGGAGAAACTGCGAGATCTGGCGGTCGAGGTGGCGGCCGAGGCCGGGGCGTTCGCGGCCAAGGGGCAGGAGGGCATCACCGTCCTGGACACCAAGTCCAGCCCCACCGACGTCGTCACGGAGATGGATCGGGCCACCGAACGACTCATCCGCGATCGCCTGCTCGCGGCCCGTCCCGACGACGCGGTCCTGGGCGAGGAGGACGGCGGGGTCGAGGGCACCAGCGGGGTGCGTTGGGTGGTCGACCCCATCGACGGCACCGTCAACTACCTGTACGGAAGCCCCGACTGGGGAGTGGCGATCGCCGCGGAGATCGATGGCGTGGTCGTGGCCTCCGCGGTCTGTCTGCCATCCCATCACCGGATGTTCGAGGCGGTCCTGGGCGGGGGAGCGCGCCTGGAGGGGCGGACCCTGCGCGCGCCCGACACGGTGCCGCTGGACCGGGCCCTGGTCGCCACCGGGTTCGGGTACTTCCCCGAGCGTCGACTCCAGCAGGCCAAGGTGTTGACCGGGGTGATCGAGCACATCCGCGACATTCGGCGGGGCGGATCGGCCGCCGTCGACATCACCGGTCTGGCCACGGGTCGTTACAACGCCTACTACGAGCGGGGGCTCCACCTGTGGGACTGGGCCGCCCCGGGCCTGGTCGCCTCCGAGGCCGGTCTGCGGGTGGGCGGGGCGCGTGGCGGCCCGCCCTCGAACGACCTGGTCATCGTGGCCCGTCCCGGCCTCTACGAGGAGCTGGACGGTCTGGTGACGCCTCTGGGGGCCGACACCGACGGCTGACCCGTAGGCCTCCCGACACGACGAACCCCGGGCACGTGCGCCGTGCCCGGGGTCGAACCGGGGGAAGGGTGGGCGGGGTCCGGAGAGGGCCCGCCCCTGTGCGCGTCGCCGTCGTGGCCGGCCCCGAGGAGGGGAGACGACGACGCCGGAGCCCTAGGAGCGGGCGTCGATACCGTTGCGGTCGGCGATGCGGTACAGATCCTCGAGCTCCGACGCGTGCGTCTCGGCAAGGAAGTCGTCCCCGGCGGCCTTCGCCGTCTGGAGCGACCGGTAGGTCTCGTTGATACGGACCTTGATCTCCGCCATGAACTCGCCCATTGCACCTCTTTCAGGGGTCGGCGCCGGGGCATGTCGATGCCTCGGTGCACATCGTTGTGCGCACGCCTGCGCGTGGCACGGAAAGAAGACGTCACGACTTTGTGACACGAACGCTCGTCGCGGTCCGGAGTCGGAATCCGGTGTCCACGCGTGCCTTCTACCTCTACCGCACTGTGACGCGCGTCAAACCTCGGGTCCCCCGTGTGATCCCTTCGTGACCGGAGTGGAGCACGGACCCCTCGCGCGGGCCGAGGCCACGGGTGAACGCGGCGCTCCGCGAAGGGAGGTGAAGCGTGGGGCAAGAGTGTCCCACGACACATTTTCCCTGAGGCTCCTGTGCTTACTTGTTTCTTATTCTTGATGTGTCAGATTTGAGATGTGCGGGGTTGAGTCGTCGCCGACGGTTGGGGGATTCGTCGGCGTCGGCCACCCCGCACACAACAGGGGTCGTGAGACTCCCGGCCCAGCGCCCGTCTCGTACGGGGGCGAGGACGCGAATGAAGGCCTTCGGGTTTACCGTGTCCTTACCCCGACCGTGGGAGAACGGATGACGCGGCCGGGACCAAGAACGCCGCTGCCGGTGTGTTGGGGGATGCGCCGGCAGCGGCCCCCTTTTTTTGTTCTATGTGCCGAACCCCCCAGAAGGACAACGTTGCGCGTACTCGTGGTCGAAGACGAACGGGTCCTGGCCGACACGGTCGCGGTCGGACTGCGGCGGGAGTCCATGGCGGTGGACGTGGTCTACGACGGTGACACCGCCCTGGAGTACACGGCGGTCAACGAGTACGACGTCGTCGTACTCGACCGCGACCTGCCCGGTACCCACGGCGACGACGTCGCCCGCTCCCTGGTCGAGGAGAGCTACAACGGCCGCATCCTGATGCTCACCGCCTCCGACGGTGTCCAGGACAAGGTCGAGGGGCTCACCCTGGGCGCCGACGACTACCTCGCCAAACCCTTCGCCTTCCCCGAACTGGTCGCCCGTGTGCACGCCCTCGGGCGTCGTTCCGCGCCGCCCCTGCCACCGGTCCTGGAACGTCACGGCATCACTCTGGACCCGGCCAACCACCAGGTGTACCGGGACGGGAACGAGATCTCGCTGACGCCCAAGGAGTTCGCGGTCCTCCAGGTGCTCATGCGCGCCCAGGGCACCGTGGTCAGCGCCGAGGGCCTTCTGGAGAAGGCCTGGGACGAGAACGCCGACCCGTTCACCAACGTCGTACGGGTCACCGTCATGACCCTGCGCAAGAAACTCGGCGGCCCCCAGGTCATCCAGACGATCCCCGGCGCGGGGTATCGGCTGTGAGACCGGGCGAGCGTCCGGAACCGGGGCAGGTGGAGGCCACCCGCCCCGGTGACACGGGGACCTGGCGGAGCCTGAACTCCGTGGCCCCCGGTGGTCAGACGACCGAGCGCTCCGCCGCCCACGCCACGGTCCACCGCTTCACCGACAACCTCAGCCTGCGCGCCCGCCTCACGCTCATCTACGGGATGCTCTTCTTCGCGGCGGGCTCCCTGCTGGTCCTGGTCAACTACCTGGTCGTCGCGGTCCTGCTCAACGCCCTCCTCGCCGAGGAGAGCCTGGCCGAGCTGATCGAGCACAGCCACCACATCGAGCAGGTCCTCACCCACGTCACCCGCTTCTCGCTCCTGGCGCTGTTCCTGGTGGGGCTGCTGGCGGTGGCCCTGGGCTACGCGGTCGCCGGGCGGGCCCTGTCCCCCCTGCAGAAGATCACCCGCATCGCCCGTCGCCTCTCCGAACGCTCCCTGCACGAGCGCATCGCCCTGTCCGGGCCCGACGACGAGATCCGCGAACTCGCCGACACCTTCGACGGCATGCTGGAACGCCTGGACCGCGCCTTCGACGGACAACGTCGTTTCGTCGCCAACGCCTCCCACGAGCTGCGCACGCCCCTGGCGATCAACCGCACCCTGCTCGAGGTGGCCCTGAGCGCGCCCGACGTGTCGGCCGACCTCAAGACGGTCGGCCAGACCCTCCTGGAGACCAACGCCCGCCACGAACGCCTCATCGAGGGGCTCCTCTTCCTCGCCAAGAGCGACCGCGAGCTGGAGGTCAAGGCCCGCGTCGACCTGGGCGAGGTCACCGAGACCGTGCTCAGCCAGCTCTCCGGCGACCTCGACCGCTCCGGTCTGTCGATCCGGCGCGACCTGCGCCCGGCGACGGTCGTCGGAGACCCGGTCCTGCTGGAACGCCTGGTCGCCAATCTGGTGGAGAACGCCCTCAAGTACAACGTCGACGACGGTGAGATCACCGTGCGCAGCGGTATGTACGAGGGCATGCCGGCGGTCCAGGTGGAGAATTCGGGCAAGGTGATCCCCGCCTACGAGATCGAAGGGCTCTTCGAGCCGTTCCGGCGGGGTTCCGCCGACCGTGTGGGCTCCGGGCGCAGCGCCGGTCTGGGCCTGTCGATCGTGCGCTCGGTGGTCCGCGCGCACGAGGGCGTGGTCACCGCCTGGCCCCGTGCCGGCGGCGGTCTGGTCATCACCGTCTGTCTGCCGCCCGCGCCCGGACCGGGCGGCGAGGGGAACGAGCGTCGCTGACCTCCGTCCTTCCCCCGCCCCCACGTCCGCCGACGCCCTTTCCACGACCCGTTCGCACCCCGAAGGGTCTCCAAGCTGCGTCCGACTCCGCTTCGTGGTATTTATACGTGTCCGAAGACACGCCCACCCCTGTCACGGGGCTCGACTCGGGGTGGGTATGCTTCCCCGGGCGTGGACACGGAGGGAATCCCTCCTGACGTGGGCATGTCTTGGTTTTCGCTTATATCCGGGGGAGTGTTCACACCGATCCGGCATATGGGCGCGAACGCGTTTTTCAGGTCTAGGAGACGCCCGACGTTGGGTAGTACACGAAGGAACGACGCGTGAGGGGCCACGGAACCTTGGCCGCCTTCGGTCACATTCCCAGGAAAGTGCTACCGACCAGCGAACAGTGACCCGGGAGGGGGCACCGTTCGCGAACATCGGGATAACTCATCGGCCGAATCGGGCACAACGAAGGTCTCTCAAGCGTTACACCCGCGCGACGAGGCACTAAACGAGGGGGATGGAGTTAGCAGAGATGGCCACCGACTACGACAGCCCGCGCAAGACTGACGAGGACATCAACGAGGACAGCCTCCAGGAACTGCAGGCGCGGCGTGTGGACAAGGGCACCGGCACCATCGACGTCGACCCCGACGAGGTGGCCGAGGGCATGGAACTGCCCGGTGCCGACCTGTCCGGCGAGGAGCTCGCGGTCCGTGTGCTTCCCCGCCAGGCCGACGAGTTCACCTGTTCGCGCTGCTTCCTGGTGCACCACCGCAGTCAGCTCGCGGAGCAGCGCGCCGGACAGCTCGTCTGCAAGGAATGCGCCTGATACGGGCGGATACGGGATCCCCGACCCCCGACGGTCCCAGGACGGTCACGGGGTCAGGGACGGGGGCCGGTGCGGCCTCGAACATCATCGACCGGTGGGCGGCGAGACCCGGCGTGTCCTCCTACCGGGCACGCCGAGTCCGAACTTCCGAGGGCCCGCCGTTCGAGGATCCGCCCTCGGCCGCACGATGAGGACGTCACCACCGTTCACGGGGGCTCGCACGGTGGTGGCGTAGGGACCCGCGGGCGGTGGACGGCCGACCCCACACCGGGAGGACCCCGGTGGGGTGAGCCGTCCACCGCCACCCGTTCGCGCCGGGAGGGTCACGAGGGAGCGTTCAGGCTCACGAGCCGCTCTCCTGGGAACCGCCCCCGGTCAACTGCTTGCGGGCGGCGCGTACGGCCAGCACGCGGGCCACCTCGACCCCGACACCGGCGACCACGGCCCAGCTCAGGGCGCGCCCCAGGCTCACCTCGGGCGATTCCAGGTCCGTCGGGGGCTCTTCACCGGTCGCGCGGGTCCAGGCGAAGGTCAGCGCCTTGCGCGTGACGAACTCCGCCGCGAAGCCCGCGACGAGTCCGAGGACGACCGGTCCGACCTCACCGTCCTTCTTAGCCATGTGAATCGTTCACCGTTCCCTTGTGCGTACGATGGTGCGTGCCGATACGCACCGTCTGCGTGAGGAATACTGTCACGCCGGGCCGGTCCCGCGCAGCGCCCGCGCGGCCGGGTGTCCCCGCCGAAGGCGGCGACCACCTCCCGACCCCGGTCACGGTGCCGGAAAGCGGGAGCGACCATGGCTCCGAGAGCACTAACATTGCCCTCATGGCCAACCGCTCTCATTCCTTCCGCATGCCCGACAAGCCTTCGCTGGACGGTATCGAGGCGAAGTGGGTGGACGTATGGGATGAGTCCGGCGTCTACCACTTCGACCGCACCCGCGGCCGCGAGGACGTCTACTCGATCGACACCCCGCCGCCCACCGTCTCCGGCTCGCTGCACATCGGGCACGTGTTCTCCTACACGCACACCGACACCGTCGCGCGCTTCCAGCGCATGAACGGCAAGGCCGTCTTCTACCCGATGGGGTGGGACGACAACGGTCTGCCCACCGAACGCCGCGTCCAGAACTACTACGGCGTGCGCTGCGACCCGTCGATCCCCTACGACCCGGACTTCCGCCCGCCGGAGAAGCCCGACGCCAAGCGACAGATCCCCATCTCCCGTCGCAACTTCATCGAGCTGTGCGACGAGCTCACCGTCGAGGACGAGAAGGTCTTCGAGGGCATCTGGCGCAGGCTCGGCCTGAGCGTCGACTGGCGGCACACCTACGCCACCATCGACGACAACTCCCGGGCGGCCGCCCAGCGCGCCTTCCTGCGCAACCTGGCCCGCGGCGAGGCCTACATGGCCGAGGCCCCCACCCTGTGGGACGTCACCTTCCGCACCGCCGTCGCCCAGGCCGAGCTGGAGGACCGCGAGCGTCCCAGCGCCTACCACGAGATCGCCTTCCACAAGCCCGACGGCACCCCGGTCCACATCGAGACCACCCGCCCCGAGCTGCTCGCGGCCTGTGTCGCCCTGGTCGCCCACCCCGACGACGAGCGCTACCGGGACCTGTTCGGCACCACCGTGACCACCCCGGTCTTCGGCGTCGAGGTCCCCGTCAAGGCGCACCGGCTCGCCGACCCCGAGAAGGGGTCCGGCATCGCCATGATCTGCACCTTCGGTGACACCACCGACGTCACCTGGTGGCGCGAGCTCCAGCTGGAGACCCGCCCCATCATCGGCTGGGACGGTCGGATCATCGCCGACCCGCCCAAGGGCATCGACTCCGAGGCCGGCCGCGAGGCCTACGCCACGCTGGTCGGCGCCACGGTCCACACCGCGCGCGAGCGCACCGTCGGGCTGCTGCGAGAGAGCGGTGACCTGGTCGGCGACCCCAAGCCCATCACCCACCCGGTGAAGTTCTACGAGAAGGGCGACAAGCCCCTCGAGATCGTCACCACCCGCCAGTGGTACATCCGCAACGGCGGCCGGGACGAGGACATCCGGGCTCAGCTCCTCCAGCGCGGCCGTGAGCTCACCTGGTACCCCGAGCACATGCGTCAGCGCTACGAGAACTGGGTCGAGGGCCTCAACGGAGACTGGCTGATCAGCCGCCAGCGCTTCTTCGGCGTCCCCTTCCCGGTCTGGTATCCGCTGGACGCCGACGGCAACCCGCGCTACGACGAGCCGCTGTTGCCCACCGAGGCCCAGCTGCCCATCGACCCCAGCTCCCAGGTCCCGGAGGGCTACACCGAGGACCAGCGCGGTCGCGCGAACGGCTTCATGGGCGACCCCGACGTCATGGACACCTGGGCGACCTCCTCGCTGTCCCCGCAGATCGCCTCCGGCTGGGAACGCGACCAGGACCTGTTCGAGCGGGTCTTCCCGATGGACTTCCGCCCCCAGGGCCAGGACATCATCCGCACCTGGCTGTTCTCCACCGTGGTCCGCGCCCACTTCGAGAACGGCACCCTGCCTTGGAGCACCACCGGCATCTCCGGATGGATCCTGGACCCGGACCGCAAGAAGATGTCCAAGTCCAAGGGCAACGTCGTCACCCCGGTCGCCCTGCTGGAGAAGTACAGCTCCGACGCGGTCCGGTACTGGGCGGCCAGCGGCCGTCTGGGCACCGACACCGCCATGGACGAGGGGCAGATGAAGATCGGCCGCCGGCTGTCCATCAAGATCCTCAACGCCAGCAAGTTCGTCATGTCCGTGGCCGGTGAGAACGCCGACACCGACGCCTCCCTGGTGACCGAGCCCCTGGACCGGGCCATGCTGGCCGCCTTGGCCGACGTGGTCGAGGAGGCCACGGCCGCGTTCGTCGCCTACGACCACACCCGGGCCCTGGAGCGCACCGAGCGCTTCTTCTGGGACTTCTGCGACGACTACCTGGAGCTGGTCAAGGCCCGCGCCTACGACACCGAGTCCGCCGAGGGCGCCTCGGCCCGCGCCGCCCTGCTCATCGCCCTGGGCGCGCTGCACAAGCTGTTCGCCCCCTTCCTGCCCTTCGTCACCGAAGAGGTCTGGAGCTGGTGGCAGGACGGCTCGGTGCACGCCGGCCCCTGGCCGTCCGCGGCCGAGTACCGCGCGGTCGCGGCCGACGGCGACCCGGCCGTCCTGGCCGCCACCGCCGAGGTCCTGCGCGCCGTGCGCAAGGCCAAGTCCGAGGCCAAGCTGTCCATGCGCGCCGAGGTCGAGCACGTCGTGGTCTCCGGCAAGCGGGCCGAGTCGGCCCGCGCCGCGGCCGGTGACATCGCCGCGGCCGGTCGCGCCGCCGGGATCGACTTCCGGGCCACCGACGAGGGCGAGCTCTCCGTCGAGGTGACCCTGCCCCCCGCCGAGGAGGACGGGGCCGCCGGGTAACGGGCGAAACGAACGCACCACGTCGGGCGGGGCGGTTCCGGACCACATCGGTCCGGAGCCGCCCCGCCCTCGTCGGTACGGGATCGTTCATCGGTCCGTCGCCCACATGACCTCCGCGAGGAGTCGTTACGGCACGCTGGACACCCGGGCAGCGTTCCGGGAGCGATAGGCTCGGCGAATGTGAGTACCTCATCCCTGGAAGGCACCCGCGTGTCGATCACGGTCCGTCGCCTGGACCCCGGCCTCCCGCTGCCCGCCTACGCCCACCCGGGCGACGCGGGAGCGGACCTGTACACCGCCGTCGACGTCGTCCTCGAACCGGGGGAGCGGGAGACCGTCCCCACCGGACTGGCGATCGCCCTGCCCGAGGGGTACGCGGCCTTCGTGCACCCCCGTTCGGGTCTGGCCGCGCGCAGCGGTCTGACGATCGTCAACGCCCCCGGCACCGTCGACGCCGGATACCGGGGCGAGATCAGGGTGACCCTGCTCAACACCGACCCCCGCACCCCCGTGGAGCTGTCGCGCGGTGACCGGATCGCCCAGCTGGTGATCCAGCGTGTGGAGCGGGCCGAGTTCGTCGAGGCCGACACCTTGCCGGACTCGGCGCGGGGATCGGGCGGTTTCGGTTCGACCGGGGGCCACGCCGCGCTGCGGTGACCGTCCCCCGACACCCCGGTGTGATCCCGGGACCCATGAAGAAGCGGAGAGGTGAAGGCGTGTTTGGACGCCGCCGTAAGAAGCGGGACGAAGAGACCGAGAGAGCCGGGCGGGAGCAGTCCGGTTCCAAGGAGCGCCATGGCGCCGCCGGGGCCGTCTCGTTCGACAACGAGGTGGAACCGGAGCGTCCTTCGGGTCAGCCCGTCAAGGACGAGGACCGGTACCGTCCCACCGGTCCCTGGGACTCGACCGAGGACGCTCCCGACATCAAGCGGATGGACCTGGGCAGCATGCTGCTGCCGATGGAACAGGGCACCGAGATCCAGGTGAACGTCGCCCAGGACGGCCAGGGCAAGCAGAAGATCATCGGCGTGACCCTGGTGCGCGGCAAGACCGCCCTCCAGGTCCAGCCCTTCGCCGCGCCCAAGTCCTCCGGCCTGTGGGGCGAGATGCGCGAGGAACTGCGTACTCAGGTCACCGGTCAGGGCGGACGCGTCGAGGACCACGACGGCACCTTCGGCCCCGAACTCCAGGCGGTCATCCCCATCAAGGGGAAGAAGACCGAGGACGGTCGACAGCTCGGACAGCGGGTGCGCTTCATCGGCGTGGACGGCCCTCGTTGGGTGCTGCGCGGCGTCATCCGGGGCGAGGGCGCCACCAAGCCCGAGATGATGTCGGAGGTGGAGCGGATCTTCGCCGGCATCGTGGTGGTGCGCGGCGACCAGCCGGTGCCCCCCAACGAGCTGCTGCCCATCACCGTGCCCAAGCAGGTCCAGGAACAGATGGCGGCCGCGGCCAAGCAGCGGGCCGCACAGCAGGCGGCCCAGCGTGGCAACGCGGGGAGTTCGCCCAACGGTTCCGGCCCGGACACCGGTGGGGCCACACCCGTCTGACCGAGGAGAACGCCCCTGTGGACAACGTGCCCGGGGGCGCTCCGTTCCGTAATGTGTCCTGCATGGCACAGATGAGAGAGAACGGCGCCCCCGGACGGCTCCCGGAGGACTGGGACCGTCTCCTGGCGGTGGTGGCCCACCCCGACGACCTGGAGTTCGGTGCCTCCTCGGCGATCCACCGGTGGACCTCGCAGGGCAAGCAGGTGGTCGAACTCCTGGTGACCAAGGGCGAGGCCGGGATCGACACGATGGATCCCCGCTCCTGCGCGCCGGTGCGCATGGCCGAACAGCGGGCCTCGGCCGCGGCAGTCGGGGCGACGGAGGTGGAGTTCCTGGACTTCCCCGACGGCATGCTGGAGTACGGGCTGCCGCTGCGCAGAGCCCTGGCGGAGGCGATCAGACGGTACCGGCCCGAGGCGATCGTCTCGATCAACTTCCGTGAGCACTTCGACGGCGGGGGCGGCTTCAACCACGCCGACCACCGGGTCCTGGGACCGGCCCTACTGGACGCGGTCCGCGACGCGGCCAACCGGTGGGTCTTCCCCGAACAGCTCGTGGACGGCACCGAGCCCTGGTCGGGTGTGCGTCTGGTGGCCTTCGGGGCGGCGCCGGACCCCACCCACTTCGTCGAGTTGAGCGAGGACGACCTGGCCGCGGGCATCGCCTCCCTGGACGCGCACGAGGTGTACCTGGCGGCGTTGGAGGGGTTCGATCAGCGGACCTTCCTGCGCGAGGCGGCGGTTCTGGCCGGTGAACGGGCCGGGGTCCCGCTGGCCACCTCGTTCGAGGTCTTCGAGGTCTGACGGATACACGGAAGGGATATGAGGGGACGATGAGCGAAGGTGGAGGGGCGCGGTCACGTGGGCCCCGGCCCCTCGTATGGGCGGCTGCGGTGCTGTTCGTCCTGGTGGCGACGGGGGTCTTCCTCTTCCTGGCCTGGGCGCTCGATCCGCACCGGGCCGAACCCGGGCCCCTCGAACGGGCCACGGCCCTGCCGAACGTCGACGTGACCCGGGGCGAGGAGGCGGTGACGATCGCCCCTGCGGGCGACCCCTCGGGGGTCGGGGTGGTCTTCTACCCGGGCGCCCGGGTGGAGGCCGACGCCTACGTGGCCTCCTGGGCCCCGGTGGTGGAGGCCACCGGGGTGACGGTGATCGTGCCCGATCTGAGACTCAACCTGGCCCTGCTCGACCGGGCCCGGGCCGAGAGCGTGGTGGGTCTGGCCCCCGACGTGGAGACCTGGTATCTGGGCGGGCACTCGATGGGAGGGGCCTTCGCCGCCCGCCATCTGGCCGAGGACACCGACGTCGACTGGGCCGGACTGGTGCTGTGGGCCTCCTACGCGACGGAGTCCGCGGAGCTGTCCGACCGCGACGACCTGAGGGTGCTCTCCGTCGCCGGCGGACGGGACGGGCTCCTGTCCCCCGACGAGGTCGAGGGGCACCGGCCCGCCCTGCCGGACTCGGCCGTCACGACGACCGTGGAGGGCATGAACCACGCCCAGTTCGGCGCCTACGGCGACCAGCCGGGGGACGGTCGGCCGGCGATCACCGACGAGGAGGCCAGAACGACCCTGGCCTCGACGACGGCGGACTTCCTCGCCCCCTGAGCCGGGCGGAGAGGAGCGACGGGGGAGGGGCGGGACGGTTCAGGAGGCGGGGCCGGGATCGACCGGATCGACCACCCTTCCGGTGAACAGGACGGCCTCGCCTCGGCGCAGGGCGAAACCGAACGGCCGATCCACCACGAACCGCTTCGCCTTGGTCGGCAGCGCCGCCGTCAACATCACGGCCGCGGTGGCGGCCGCACCCTCGGCGCCCCGCTCGTCCACGCGAAGGACCGACTGGTGGACGATGGCGTCCACCTTGAGTCGCGCGTCGGCGATCCCGGAGAAGTCGGCCTCGTCGGTGGCCAGGGTCCGCACCCCGATCGAGTCGTCGGCCAACGGTTCGAGCAGGGACAGGTCGCTTTCGACCGCGAACCTGGGCAGGGCCAGGTCGACCCGCTCCGGGCGCAGGGCCTCGTACAACGCGCGCGACGTGCGGTGGTCCGGCGGGGTATCGCCCTCGCCGAGGAACACGTCCAGGGCGAGGTCGTACTCGCCCGCCAGGCTCACCATCCGCCATCCGTCCCGCTCGGCGTAGGGCATACGACCGGAACGGTGCATGGTGGGGACCTTGCGCGCCCCTCGTGGGGTGTGGAATCGACGCTGCCCGGTCAGCCCCACCTCGAAGGGGTCACGCCAGACCATCTTCACCCACAGGGCGTTGACCAGCATCATCCGAACGTCGGGGTGGACGGTGCCCGGTGCGAGGAGCTCGTCGATGATCCCTCGGGTGACCTCCGAGACCCGCCCGTTGATCGACCGGCGGACCTCCTCCGAGGCGCCGCGGAAGTCGACCCGTTCCACCTCCGCGCCCGCCCGGGCCCGGACGGCCTTCTCGAACCCGGGGTACGGTCGCAGGTCGTCGGGCACGTACAGACCGTTGAGCACGGCCAGGTCCAGGCCGTCGGCCGACTCGACGGCCGCGTCCAGGGCCGCCAGGTGGGCGGAGGGGTCGCCTCCGACCGGGGCGAGCAGGGCCGCCAGCTCCTCACGGGTCCGTCCGGCGGCCCCCTCGGCCAGAAGGGCCAGGACCGAGCCGACCGAGTACGGCGACCAGACGTGGGAACGGTCCTTCGCCGACAACAGGCGTTCCAGGGCCGAGGCGAAACGGGCGTGGTCCTCGTTGGGCGGTCGGTCTCCTCCGGTGGCGCTCAAGCGGTCCTCCTCGTCGAAGCGGGTGGGCCGCCAGGGTACGGAAGGGGACCGGTCGACGCCAGGGATCGGGCGTCGCCGACGACGGTGTCGAGGACGTGAGAAGCCGCACGCGACAAGGCGGGGCGAAAGCGGACGAGTACGTCCGGCAGCCGGTTCTCGGAGGCCGGAAGGGGGGATCGGCCTGTGACGGTTGGCATAGGGTGGTGCATCATGACCGGCGGCCGTCGGACCCCATACAGCGAGACCGGAGCGGGAGCGGGATGTGACTGAGCAGCAGAGGGCCTCGGGCGAGACGGACCGGGTCGATGATCGGGAACGGTCCACCGTCGTCACCGAGGGCACGGTCGAAGCGCTGGTCAGGGCCAAACTCGCCGAGGCGCTGGGCGGTAAGCGCGGCATGGTCGAGGCGGCCATCCCCACCCTGGCCTTCACGATCTCCTACATCGTCCTCTCCGAGCTGAAGCTGTCGATCATGCTCGGTGTGGGCGCGGCCCTGCTGCTGGGCGTGGTCCGGCTCCTCCAACGCTCCTCGGTGCAGTACGTCGTCACCAGCCTGTTCGGCATCGGCATCGCCGCGCTCTTCGCCATGCGCAGCGGCAACGCCTCCGACGCCTTCCTGCCCGGCATCATCTACAACGCCGTCTACGCGGTGGTGTTGAGCCTGTCGGTCCTGGTGCGCTGGCCCGCCATCGGCCTGATGATCGGCCCGTTCATCGGCAACAAGGAGGACTTCACCTCCTGGCGGGCCAACCCGGCCGTGGTCAAGCTGGCCTCCCGGCTCACCTGGCTGCTGGTCCTGCCCTGTGTGATCCGGGTCCTGGTGCAGTACCCGCTCTGGCTCGCCGACAGCAACGGCTGGTTCGACGCCTTCGCCCTGCTGGGCCTGTCCAAGGTGGCCATGGGCTGGCCGCTCCAGGTCGCCGCCTTCGCGGGCATGGTGTGGGTGCTGGCCAGGGGCCGTACCCCGCTGGCGGAGGAGAAGCGCGAAGAGACGGGGACCGTCGCCCGCGATCCCGAGACCGACTAGGGGAGACTCAGTCCAGGGAGGCCGGGTCCGACTCGTCGACCGGTCCCAGGACCTCCTCCAAAGTGCCCAACACGTCCGTCTCGGCCAGGAACACCATGGTGTCGCCCGCCGTCAACGTCCGCTCCGGGTCGGGCGGGCACACCCCTCCCGAACCCAGGATCGCCACCAGCGCCACACCCTCGGGCAGCGCGGCGATCAACTCGCCCTCCCGCCTGTCCACGAACGGGCTCCCCGCGTGCAGCACGGACTCGGCGATCTCCGCTCCGGGCAGCGGGGGAGGCATGCCCTCCTCGGCGTACTCCTCCTCGGGGATCCCCTCCACGAGGTCGGCGATCAGACGGGGCGGCGAGACCGCCAGATCCACGCCCCAGGAGTCGTCGAACAGCCACTCGTTGTCCGGGTCGTTGATACGGGCGATCACCCGTTCCACCCCGAACTCCTTCTTGGCCAGCAGCGAGACCACGAGGTTCACCTTGTCGTCGCTGCCGGCGGCGATCACCACGTCGAAGTCGCCCAGCCGGGCGTCCTCCAGGGTGGCCAGCTCGCAGGCGTCCGCCAGCAGCCACTCCACCTGAGGCAGGTCGTCGACCCCGATCGCCTTGGTGTCCCGATCGATCAACAGCACGTCGTGGCCGCTGCCCGCCAACTCCGTGGCGATCGAACGACCCACGCTTCCCGCGCCCGCGATGGCGATCCGCATCTCACCCACGCCCCGTCTCGTCCTCGCGCGGCCCCTCCAGCCGCTCGGCCAGATCGGCCATGTCCCGACCGTGCGCCACCGCGTGCAGAACATCGCCCTCGGCGAGCGGTTCCCCCGGAGCGGCCAGCACGATCCGTCCCCCACGGACCAGGTAGACGGGCCGCAACGGGACCCGCTCCTCCAGCTCGGCGACGGTCACACCGGACCACGCCTCGGTCAGCGGGAAGGCGCGCATGCTCAGACTGCCCGAGGCGTCCTGCCACTCGGGGGCCGTGTCCAGACGCCCGTCGCCCGGGATCATCCGACGCAGGATCGCGTCGGAGGTCCAGCTCACCGTCGCCACGGTCGGGATGCCCAGCCGCTGGTAGACCTCGGCCCGGCGGGGGTCGTAGATACGGGCCACCACGTTCTGGACCCCGAACGCCTCGCGCGCCACCCGCGCCGAGATGATGTTGGAGTTGTCGCCGTTGCTGACCGCGGCGAAGGCGGACGCCCGGTCCACCCCGGCCGAGAGCAGGACCTCGCGATCGTGGCCCACACCGCGAACGGCGTGTTTGGCCACCGAACCGCGCAGCCGGCGG
The DNA here is from genome assembly GCF_000341225.1 of Nocardiopsis alba DSM 43377. Classification (GTDB taxonomy): domain Bacteria; phylum Actinomycetota; class Actinomycetes; order Streptosporangiales; family Streptosporangiaceae; genus Nocardiopsis; species Nocardiopsis alba. The sequence goes on along the minus strand of NZ_ANAC01000015.1, from coordinate 22,030 downwards.
AACGCGTCGGGATCCTGGTCGATCACCGCCACGCTGTGCCCCAGGTCCACGAGCGTGTGCGCCAGGGTGGAACCCACCCGGCCGCACCCCATGATCAAGATGTGCACGTCGTCAGCACTCCCCGTCCACCTCGGGGCGCACGGATCGTGTCCCGTGGCCCGCGTCTCCACCTTGGCACAGATCGATGTGACACGCGCGTCCGCCCCGGTGGCACGTCCGCGAGCAGTACGGGCGGCACGTGAAGGCCGGTAGATTGGGGGCGGTCGGTGGCTGTGCGCGCAGGGTCACCCGAAGGACCCGCCCACCCACCACCGAAGGACATCCACCATGATCACAGTCGGCACCGAGATCGAGATGAGCGTCGAGGACGTCGCCCACGGAGGATGGTGCGTGGGACGTCACGACTCCCAGGTCGTCTTCGTTCGACACGCGCTGCCCGGCGAGCGCGTCCGTGTACGGATCACCGAGCGGACCAGCCGTTTCCTCAGGGGCGAGGCCGTCGAGGTCCTCACCGCCTCTCCGGACCGGGTCGAGGCCCCCTGCGCCTTCGCGGGCCCCGGCATGTGCGGTGGCTGCGACTGGCAGCACGCCTCCCTGGAGGCTCAGCGCCGGCTCAAGGGCAAGGTCGTCGCCGACCAGCTGAGCCGGATCGCGGGCCTGGACCTCGACGTGGACGTCGAGGAGCTTCCCGGGACCCCCGACGGTCTGGGCTGGCGCACCCGGGTCCGCTTCTCCGTCGACTCCGAGGGCCGGGCCGGACTGCGCCGTCACCGCTCCCACGACATCGAGCCCATCGACCGGTGCCTGATCGCCCACCCCGGGGTCGACGAGCTGGGCGTGACCGAGGTCCACTGGGAGAACATCTCGGACGTGGAGGCGGTGGCCTCCGCCACCCGCGCCGACCGTGCCATCGTGGTCACCCCCACCACCGCCAAGCTCGGCGCGCTGCCCGACCTCAAGGCCTCCAGCGCGGTGCTGCGCCGCTTCAAGGGCGGCCGTGTGCAGTCGGTGCGCGGCCGCAAGGGCGTGCGCGAGGACGTGGCCGGACGCGAGTACCGGGTCGGCGCGGGCGGCTTCTGGCAGGTCCACCCGGCCGCGGCCGAGACCCTCTCCGCCGCCGTCCTGGACGCTCTGGAGCCGGAGGCCGGCGAGACCGCCCTGGACCTGTACTGCGGCGCCGGCCTGTTCACCGGTGCCCTCGCCGAGGCGGTCGGCGCCGAAGGCCGGGTCATGGGTGTGGAGAACGGCGAGACCGCGGTCCGGGACGCCACCTACAACCTCAAGGACCTGGAGCAGGTGCGCATCGAACGCGCCGACGTGGCCAAGCAGATGCGCGAGTGGGCCGACGTGCGCGCCGACGTGGTGGCCCTGGACCCGCCGCGCGCGGGCGCCGGCGCCGAGGTGGTGCGCAAGGTCGCGGGGATGAAGCCGCGCCGCATCGCCTACGTCTCCTGTGACCCGGCCACGCTCGCCCGTGACATCGCCGCGTTCGACCGCTCCGGATACCGGTTGGTCGGGTTGCGCGCCTTCGACGCCTTCCCGATGACCCACCACGTGGAGTGCCTGGCGGTGCTGGAGCCGGTCAAGCTCGCCCGCCGTCACCGCGAGCGCCTCGACGAGGGCGAGCAGGACTAGAGACGAAGAGACACGGACGCCCGGGACCGATCGGTCCCGGGCGTCCGTGGTCCGTGCGCTGGGGAGCGCGCGGACGGGGAGGTCAAAGGCCGGAGCACTGTCCGGAGACGGAACCCTTGACCTCATTGGCCGCGCCGAAGTCGGTGGCCGAGCCGCTGTTGTTCGAGCAGGCGAGCGCGCCGTTCAGCCGGTTGCCGGCCAGGACGGGGCCGTACCCCTCCTCGGGGCCGGTCCAGGTCGAGGCGGGCGCCTGGGTGTTGCCGGTCAGGGACACCGAACCCGCCAGGGTGGAGCCCAGGATCGTCACTTCCGACGTGGTGTCGGCGATCGACACCGAGCCGCGCACCTCGGCACCGAAGAGCCGGACGGTGTGCGCCCCGGCGGCGTCGATCCCGCCGCGCACCGAACCGCCGTCCACCAGGAGCGAGGCGCCCTCGGCGACGGTGATCCCGCCCCGCACGTCGGCCCCGTCGAGGCAGACGACGCCCTCGTCCACCCTCAGACCGCCGGTGATCGTCCCGGTGGCGGTCTCGGCGCACTCCAGGTCGTCGCCGGGAACGACCGTGGCCCGGAAGGACTCGGGGGCGCCGATGTTGCCGGCGGCGTCGATCGCCCGGTGCTCCACGGTGTGGGTACCCCAGCCGGGCTCGTGGCCGTCGACCTCGAACACGGCCATGGACAGGCCACCGGTGCCGAGACTGCCGTAGACCAGGTCGTCGACCTCGGTCCCGTCCGGGGTGAACCGGAACGGGGCCTCGGAGTCCTCGGGCCAGCCGTAGTAGTGGTGCCAGCCGTCCCCGTCGACCCGGAACTCTCCGACGACGTGTCCGTCCCGGTCGTCCTCGGGCGACAGCTTCATGGAGAACCCGTTGAGGAACAGGTGGTGCTCCCCGTCCACCGCGGTGGCCGCGGCCTCGGACAGTTCGCGCGGGGCGGTCGGGGCGGTGGCGTCCACGGCCCAGGTGAGGCTCTCCGACGCCTCGTCCTTCCCGGTGGGGTCGGTGACCGTCGCCGTCAGCGTGTGGTCGCCCGAGGCAAGGTCGAACGCTCCCAGGTCGAGGGTGCGGTCGTCGGTCGAGGTGGACACGGGGGAACCGTCCAGCTCCCAGGCCACGTCCAGGATCCGGTCGGTGGGGCGGGCGGTCTCGACGTAGACGACCTCGTCGCCGCCGACGGCGCGCTCGGTGTCCCGGAACCTCTCGAAGCCCACCTCGGTCTCGACCGGCTCCAGCGGTGCGCCGACGGTCCAGGTGAGCGTCCGCGTCATGGCATCGGACGCACGGATGAGCGGATCGCGGACGAAGTCGGTGGGGTCGGTGACCGTCACGCTCACCTCGTCGCCGGCGGACACGTCCAGGGCCGACAGGTCCAGGGCACGGGCGCCCTCGGCGTCGGGGAGTTCCTCTCCGCCGACCGACCACGTGTACGCCAGTTCGTGGCGGACGGGGTGCGGTCCCTCGGCCCAGACGACGTTCTCCGGGCCCACCTCGCCCTCGGGGATGGAGGCCACCGGCAGGGTCGCCTGGTCGCGCAGGCCCGAGATCCGGTGGGTCATCACCTCACGGCCGACCTGGTCGAAGTAGTACCCGAGGGTCTTGAGCATGGAGTGGTCGCTGGGGCGCCAGATCCCCTCGGAGTGGTAGAGGCCGCCCTCGTGGCCGTCGGGGTCGGCCGCGGCGATCGTGCCGCCGGACTCGCTCTCCTCGCCCAGCCAGCGCCACCACTTGGCCTCCTGGGCGAGCATCTCCTCGGAGGTCATCAGCGTGTGGTGCGCCGAGTCGGGTTCGCCACCGTCGTAGCGGCCCAGGCTGGTGTCGCGGAAGTAGTAGGGGTACTCGTCCTGGAGCCGTCCCAGCGAGTGCGCCAGCTCGTGCGGGCTGATCAGCGCGGACAGGGCGTTGTCGGAGGAGGCGGTCGCCAGGCGTCCACCGGCCCCGCCGTAGGTCTCGCTGTTGGCCAGGGCCAGGATCTGCCGGTTGTCCTCGGTCACCCCGGGGACCAGGTCGGCGGCGGCGTTCGCGGACGCGGCGTCCACGGTGAGCAGCCGCTCCAGGGCGGACTCGTCGCAGCCGTTGAAGAAGCCCATCCCCAACGCGGTGTCGCGCCGCTCCCACCCATGGACGGGGTCGCAGTCGACGCCGGACTCGGCGGAGGGCGTCTCCACCACGTAGACGTTGAAGTAGTGGCGGTAGGAGCGGAAGGGTTCGATGCTCCCCTGGACGTTGAGGTGCCGTTCCACCTGCTCGTGGAAGTCCGGCATCTCCTCCGTGGTGTAGCCGTCGCCCAGCAGGACGAGGTTGAACCGTTCGGAGGGGTCGCCGGTGACCTGGACCGGGACGACCTCGGCGCCGTCGAGGGTCGTGGCCTCGGCGGTCCGTTCGAAAGGCAGGAGGACGGCCGATGTGGCCATGAGTGAGAGGGCGGCCAAGGCCGCCGCGGTACCGCGCAAGGGAGGGGTCCTTCGATTCGGGGGAACTGCCTCGGAAGCGTACTGACCTTCGTGTCGTGGGTTCCAGAGGCGGGACCATAAGCGTTTCGATAACCCCGCAGGTCCTACAGTGGGGCCACGACCTGGGAGACCGACGAGGGAGCGTGGATCATGGCCGAGCACGGCGGGTTCTCGAACGAGGACCACCCGATCACCGTCGAACCCACCGGGCGCCCGGTGCGGGTGGAGGTGGACGGCCGGCGGATCGCCGAGACCACCCTGGCGTCGACCCTGCGCGAGGCCGGATATCCGCCCGTCCACTACGTTCCGCTCGCCGACGTGGACCCGGCCCTGCTACGCCGGAGCGAGACCACCACCTACTGCCCCTTCAAGGGCACCGCCTCCTACTACGACCTGGTCCCGGAGGGCGGCGCCGTTCTCACCGACGCGGTGTGGGCCTACGAGGAGCCCTACCCCGGAGTCGCCGCCATCGCCGGCCTGGTCGCCTTCGACCCCGCCCGCGTCCGCACCGAGCCCGTCGGCGGGGCGTAGGGGAGGGGCCTCGGGACCTTCCGAGCGGAAGGGTCCCGAGGCCCCTCGGGCCGTCAGGGCGAGGGGCGCTTCGAGCGGGAGGGGGCCTTCAGGATCGCCAGGCCCAGGGCGAGGACGACCAGTCCGGACCAGGAGATCGGGGGCAGTCGTTCACCGACCAGCGCCACGCCCAGGACCGCGGCGACGGCGGGCTCGGCGAGGCTGAGCGTGGTCGCGGTGGTGGCGGAGGTACGGCGCAGTCCGTGGCCGAACAGCCGGTAGGCGAGGAAGACGGTGAACAGGGCCAGGTAGAGGGCGACGAGGGCGCCGTCGAGGGTGGCCAGCCAGGCGGCACCGGTGGCCGCGACCACGGGGAGGACGAGGAGGCCGCCGCCGGCGAACATCGTGCCCATCACCGCCCCGGAGGGGTGGCCGAGGCGGATCAGACGCTGGGCGATGATCGTGTAGAGGGCGTAGGAGAACCCGGCGACCAGGGCCAGGAGCACGCCCAGGGGGTGGACCGGTGCGGGGGTGCCGACGAGGTCGGGGCCCAGGACCAGGACCGCGCAGCCGAGCACGGCGGCGATCGTCGCGAGGGTCCAGCGCAGGTCGGGGCGGACCCGTTCCAGGACCCAGGCGGCCAGGCCCGCGAAGACCGGGGCGCAGCCCAGGGTGATCACGGTGCCGACCGCCACCCCCGCGTGGGCGACGGCGGGGTAGAAGGACAGCGGGTAGCCGGCGACCGCGATCGAGCCCAGGAGCAGGGCTCCCCGGGTGCGCCGGTCCGAGTGGCGGAGCAGGGCGGTGGAGCCGCGGCCGGTCAGGAACAGCAGGAGTCCGCCGAGGACGAGTCCGGCCGATCCGATGGCGGCGGCGTGGGCGTTCTCGGGGGCGAAGGAGGCCGCGGTCCCGGTGGTGCCCCACAGGACGGCCGCTCCGAGGATCGGCAGGGGACCGCCGACCCGGTGGTTCAAGGGACGCTTCGACCGCTGAGGGGTCGTGGACGAGGTGTGTTCCGGCACGTTCGTATCTTCCGTCTCGACGCCTGGGTGATCTGCGGGGCGGGCGCACGACGGACCGGCCGCTCGCCGTGACGGCGGGGCCTGGACAGAGGGGGTTCGGGCGCCCGGTCAGGCGCTCGGAGGCGGAAGGACCTTGTGCCGGTAGTGGTTCATGGGGCCACGGTAGCGCGGGGGCTTCGGTGGAGAGGACGGCGGGGTGGGCTCCCGGGCCCGCCGGTCGGGCGGCGGGCCCGGGAGCGACGATCAGCGGGGGCTCCAGTCGAAGGGGAAGTGTTTGCTGGAACCGCCTCGGTAGGGGCGGGAGAAGTCGAAACCGGTGGCGTGGTCGTCCTCGACCACGCCCCAGGTGGCGACCTGGCCCGGTCCGACCTCGGATCCGGGTGCGTTGATCAGCTGGACACGGCGGTCGGGGTCGGCGGTGGGGCCGGTGAGGGCCTTGGCCCCGACCTTCACACGGCCGGGGATCTCGGCCTCCCAGCGGGCCAGATCGTGCGCGGCGTGGAAGCGGACGGGCGCGTATTCGATGCCGCGCAGTTCACCGATGAGCGAGCCGAACCGTCCGGGCCACCCGCCCTCCTTTCCGGTGAAGAGGCGTTCCAGGGCGTGGCGCTGGTCGGGGTCCGCCGCGGAGTCGATGTAGAACATCAGCCTCATCATGGCCCCGGGGTCGCCGATCCACATGTTGCCCTCGAATTCGCCGACCGCGACGACGCCCAGCCCACCGAGGTCGGTGTTCCGGTAATGGCCCTCCTCGATGTGCCAGACGAGTGTGAACAGGCAGCTTCCGTGGGTGGGCGCCTGAGCGAAGGTGCAGGGGCAGGGGAGTCCGCAGCTACAGACGTCGAACCAGTCTCCTCGCAGGTGCCAGTCCGGTGTCGTCGGGTCCTCGGCGGTCGTGGTCGTTCCGGTGCCGGCGATCCGTGCCTCGATGCCCTCCACGAGTCCGTGTCCGTGGCCGTCGGTTCCGGTGGTCGTGGTCCTGCCGTCGATGCCGCACATGATGCGTCTCCTTCGAGCCTTGTCAGATACCCCCAAGGGGTATATGAAGATCGTGGCATACCCCCCGGGGGTGGTCAATGGGGTGTGGTCGTTCGAAAGGGGGGTGGAGCCTCGGGAGGAGAGGGGCGTGCGAGGAGAGGAGGGGCCTCAAGGGCAGAGCGGGGTGTCCTCGCCCATCTCGTAGGGGAGCTCGTGGGGCTCGATCATGGCCTGCTCCCAGTCGGGCTCGGGGAGCTCGTCCGCCGGCGGGAGATCGAGCAGTTCCGTCAGGGTGTCGAGGTCGGCCTCGGGGGACGTCAACGTCTCCCAGTGCTCTTCGATCACCGCGGCCACGCGTTCCTCGGGAAGGCGCGTCAACAGGTAGGCCAGGCTCAGGTCCGGAAGGTCGGGACGGTAGTCCATCAGGAACCACTCCGCGGCCGTGAAGCGCGTGGACGCGTCCTCGTGCACCGCGCCCCTGCTCACCAGCCAGGAGCCCACCACGACCCGGGCCTGACCGGTCGCCGAGCACAGGTGGTACAGGTACGGCGGGAGCCCCAGGGAGTAGGCGACGACGGAGGAATCCAGGTCCATGCCGTGGTAGGGGTTCTCGGGGTCCCAGTACTCCCCGACCGGGGCGGTGCCGTCGGGCGGGGTGTAGAGGGTGTCGGAACGTCGGGTGGGATTGGCCTGCCAGATCACGGGCAGGGGTGCCCGGTCGGGGATCCGGGCCACCACGGGGGTCAGCTCCGTGCTCCAGTGCTCGACCCACGGCTCGTACCCGGGCAGCGGGCAGTAGGTCATCCTGCCGATCTCGACGCACCCCTCGGCCGCCAGGTCCCGAGGCAGAGGGCTCGGAGACCGCTCGGGATCAACGTAGACGTCGTTCGCATAGGCCTGGAGGCCGACGAGCCCCACCAGGGACAGGCCCACGACGCCGAGACAGGCGACGCGTCTCAGGCGGGCCCCTCGCCGAGCGGCCAGGACCAGCAGCGTCAGGCAGAGCACCATCAGCAGGGTGTGCGTCAGGTAGATCAGCGCGGTCTCGAAGGTGTCCGGGTAGAAGGGAAGCGGCGACAGGGCCAGGTACATGAAGCGGCTCATCTGCTCCATCACCAGATCGGCCGGGGTGACCAGGGCCAGAGCGGTGTACAGCAGGTACGTCGGGAAGAGCAGACCGACCGCGACCAGGGGCACGAAGGAACGGGTCCAGACGGCCGAGACGACGGCCGAGAGGGGCCCGTACCAGCTCAGGAGGATCACCCCGACCAGGGCGATCGGTTGGAACACCCCCGCCGGTGGGACGGGGGCGAAGAGCGGGTACAGCGCCGCGACCGAGCCCATGATCACCGAGGTGACCGTCACCGAGGCGAGCGTCAGCGACAGCAGCCGGAGCGCCGAGGACAACGGCAGGGCCAGATCGTGGGAATGACGGACCTCGCGGAGCGCCGGGAAGGTCGTGACCGCGAACATGACCGCGCCGACCCCGGCGACCTTCAGGACCGAGTCGGTGAAGAAGTCGTTCAGGGTCGGCAGGGCGGGCATGCTCGTCGTCAGCCACAGCCAGATGAGCATCAAGGGCATCAGGACGAGGAAGACCGGACTGATCAGAAGGTGCCGCAGGTTGAGACCGGTCAGCCGCCAGAAGATGGAGGCCCTGGTCAACGCCCGCCCCCCACGGCTCCGGTCAGAAGCAGGTAGGCGTCCTCCAGGGACGGCTCCACGGCCACCCTCCCGGGCGGGGCGGGTTCGGGAGCGGGCGCGCCCACGGGGAGCAGGACCCGATGGCGGCCATCGGCCAGACGCCAAGAGGTCACGCCCTCCTCGGGGCGCGTGTCCTGTTCCCAGACACGACCTCGGGCCCGGTCGACGAGTTCGCCCGGTGAGCCGTCGAAGATGATCCGTCCCCCGTCCAGACACACCACCCGGCGGCACAGCGCCGCGACGTCCTCGATCTGATGGGTGGAGAGCACCACGGTACTGCGCACCGCGAGCTCCGAGACCAGATCGCGGAAGCGGATGCGCTGTTCGGGGTCCAGGCCGACGGTCGGTTCGTCGAGCAGGAGCAGGCGGGGGTCTCCCAGAAGGGCGGTGGCCAGTCCCAGCCGCTGGCGCATGCCTCCCGAGAGACGCCGGATCCGACTGTGTCTTCGGTCGTACAGGTCCACCCGACGCAGCGCGCGACGTACCTCCTCGTGCCGTTCCCGGCGTCCGCCCAGGTCCTTGAGGACGGCCATGTAGTCCAGCAGGCCGAACGCGGTGAAGTGCGGATAGAAGGAGGGGTTCTGCGGCAGGTAGCCCATGTTCCGCCGGATCTCGGTGCGCTCGGTCGAGCGTTCCGGGGAGCGGTCCAGGACCCGCAGCTCGCCGTCGCTGATCTCCAGGTCGGTGGACAGACAGCGCATCAGGGTGGTCTTGCCGGCCCCGTTGCGTCCCAGGAGTCCGGTCACCCCGGGGCCCAGGTCGAGATCGATCCCGTCCAGGGCCCTCCGGGTGCCGTAGGTGCGGACCAGCCCTCGGGCGCTGACCCCGGAGGCGCCCTCCACGCCGCTCACGCGGTCCTGACCCGAAGGACGATCGCCACGGTCAACAGGGTCAGGGCGATGGCCCAGCAGCCCTGCGCGGTGGAGGAGAACAGCAGAAGCGGATCGACGCCCTCCAACGCCATGATCCCCACGGTGAGCACCCATCCGACGGCGACGATCCCACCGGCCAGACTCAGATGCATCCAGCGGCTCAGAGTCAGGCAACCGGCGACCATCGCCAGCGCGGGCAACAGCCAGAAGACGGCCTCGTAGAGCGTGGCGGACGAGGGCATCAGGATCGCCGCCACCGTGCACAGGAGCAGGGCGGGGACCAGGACCGCGCAGGTGCGCATGAGCAGTAGCGGATAGCCGGCCCACGGGGTGACCGAGGTCAGGGTGTGGGCGGGATCCACGCCGCGTCCGTAGGCGAGGGCGACCCCGATCAGCGGGACGATCGGCGCGGTGAAGGAGAACAGCAGGGTGCCGCGCGGGACCTCGTGGGCCAGGGTGAGGGCCGCGATGAGCACGACCACGGTGGCGATCAGCCAGGCCCGGTAGAGCGCCGGGGTGGCGGCCAGTAGCTTGGCGGTGCCCTCGCGCACGCCCATCACGCCCAAGAGGCGTTCGACCGGCCCGAGGCGGGGGCGGTCCACGATGTCGCGCAGGTCGGCCCAGCTGCTCTCCAGCCAGGCGTCGTCGGTGGGCAGACGGTCTCGGCAGTGGGCGCAGTGCGTCAGGTGGGCCTCCACGGACATGGCGGTGACGTCGTCGGCGGTGTGGTTCGCGTAGCGGTGCAGTTGGTCCTGGTCCAGGTGCCAGCTCATGTGGTCAGTGCCTCCCGTAGCCGAGCCTTCGCGCGCATGACCCGTGTCTTGACGGTCCCCTCGGGTATCTGGAGGATCTCCGCGGCCTCGCGGACGGTCAGGCCGTCGAGGACGGTCGCCTTGAGGGCCGAGCGGAGCTCGGGGGAGAGCTCGTGCAGGGCGGTTCCCAGAGGGCCGTGCTCGATGTTGAGGAGCACGGTGTCCTCGGCGGAGGCGTCGCCGATGGTCTCGTACGGCTCCGGCTCGCTCTCGGCGATCCACCGGTTGGCGCGTTTGCGCAGTTGTGAGATGAGTTGGCGGATCGCGATGGTCCACAGCCAGGCCCCGGCGTCGGTGTCTCCGGGGCGGGGGCGGAAGGAACCGGCGTTGCGCCACACGGCGAGGAAGGTCTCCTGGAGGGCGGCGTCGAGTTGGTCGGAGTCGGAACAGCGGTAGCGCAACCGGGCGCGCAGCCAGGGAGCGTGCCTGCGGTGCAGGATCTCCAGGGCGTCGGTCTCCCCGGCGGCCACGGCCGTCAACAGCACCGGGTCGGGGCTGTCGGGGTCGTAGTCGGGAACGCGGCGTCGCGAGCGGCGGAGGAACTTCACGTGGTCGGCTATCGCTGGAAGGAGGGAGAACGGTTCAGACGGAGCGAGGTCGGGTTCGCACCGTCCTGACCACGCCTTTTCGACGGTACCCGCGCGGCGGTTCCGAAGTTGCCGGTCAGGGTGGGAGAAAATGGGGCGTATGCGTCTGAGTATCTTCCTTGAGCCCCAACAGGGGGCCACCTACGAGGACCAACTCGCCGTCGCCAGGGCCACGGAGGACCTGGGCTTCGACGGGCTCTCGCGGTCCGACCACTACCTCCACATGGGTGATCACGTGAGCGGGCTCCCCGGCCCGACCGACGCCTGGATCACCCTGGCCGGACTGGCCAGGGACACCTCTCGTATCCGTCTCGGCACCCTCATGACCGCGGCGACCTTCCGTCATCCCGGCCCCCTCGCGATCGCCGTTGCCCAGGTCGATCGCATGAGCGGTGGGCGGATCGAGTTCGGCTTCGGCGCCGGATGGTTCGAGCAGGAGCACGCCGCCTACGGGATCCCCTTCCCGGCCTCGGCCCGTGAGCGTTTCGACCGCTACGAGGAGCAGCTCGACATCATCACAGGGTTGTGGTCGACCCCGGTGGGGGAGACCTTCCGGTACGAGGGGCGGCACTATCGGCTGGCGGAGGGGCCGGCGTTGCCCAAACCGCAGCAGGGGCCGCGCCCTCCGGTGGTGATCGGGGGGACCGGGCCCAAGCGGACCCCGCGTCTGGCGGCCCGGTTCGCCGACGAGTACAACGTGCCCTTCTGCTCCGTGGAGGAGACCGCGGCGGCCTTCGGTCGTACGGCGGAGGCGGTCCGTTCGGCCGGACGCGCCGCTCCGATGGTCTACTCGGCGGCGCAGGTGCTGTGCGTGGGGCGTGACGAGGCCGAGGTGGCCCGGCGCGCCGAGCGCATCGGGCGCGAGGTCTCGGACCTGCGCCGTGACGGCCTGGCCGGCACGCCGGACGAGGTGGTGGACAAGATCGGCCGGTTCGCGGCGGCGGGTGCGGAGAGGATGTACCTACAGGTCCTGGACATGGCCGATCTGGATCACCTGGAGCTGGTGGCCTCCGCGGTGGCTCCGCGGCTGGACTGAACCGGTTCCGGAACCGGGGGTGCCGGAGGGCTTCGGGGAGGCACCCGATAACTTGATATCGAGATACAAGTTGGATACCTTGACATCAAGATATAGCGGGGCTCCCCCGGCCCGCTCCCGACCCGGGCGTGTGAGGTCGACCGCGTTTCGACACACGGGCCCGAGTGGGTGGGCGTGCGCGGCCAGCGAGCCGCGCGACCGGCGGCGATGTGGCGTCGCCGCAGGTCAAAGCGGCCCTGAGGGGTTCTCGAAGGGGTAGGGCGCAGGAGGGCGCTCCACGTTCTCCGGGAACCCGGTCAGGGCGGCCTCAGTAGGTCCCGCGTCTTTGCCATAGGGCAGGATGCTGGGGACAAAGTGGCGAGATCAGGAGGCAGACACCGTGTCCGCGAACAGCTTCGGCGCCCGTGACACGTTGCGCGTTGGCGACGAGTCGTATGAGATCTTCCGGTTGGACGCCGTCAAGGGCGCCGACCGACTTCCCTACAGCCTGAAGGTGCTGCTGGAGAACCTCCTGCGCACCGAGGACGGCGCGAACGTCACCGCCGAGCACATCACCGCTCTGGGCAACTGGGACGCCAAGGCGCAGCCCAACCAGGAGATCCAGTTCACCCCCGCCCGGGTGATCATGCAGGACTTCACCGGCGTCCCCTGTGTCGTCGACCTCGCCACCATGCGCGAGGCCGTCCGCGACATGGGCGGCGACCCGGACAAGATCAACCCGCTCGCCCCCGCCGAGCTGGTGATCGACCACTCCGTCGTCGTGGACCTCTTCGGTCGTCCCGACGCCTTCGAGCGCAACGTCGAGATCGAGTACGAGCGCAACTACGAGCGCTACAAGTTCCTGCGCTGGGGCCAGACCGCCTTCGACGAGTTCAAGGTCGTCCCGCCCGGCACCGGAATCGTGCACCAGGCCAACATCGAGCACCTCGCTCGCGTCACCATGGACCGCGGCGGCCAGGCCTACCCCGACACCTGCGTCGGCACGGACTCGCACACCACCATGCAGAACGGCCTGGGCATCCTGGGCTGGGGCGTCGGCGGTATCGAGGCCGAGGCCGCCATGCTCGGCCAGCCGATCTCCATGCTCATCCCGCGCGTGGTCGGCTTCAAGCTGACCGGTGAGCTCAAGCCCGGCACCACCGCCACCGACCTGGTGCTCACCATCACCGAGAAGCTCCGCGAGCACGGTGTGGTCGGCAAGTTCGTCGAGTTCTACGGCGAGGGCGTCTCCTCGGTGCCGCTGGCCAACCGCGCCACCATCGGCAACATGAGTCCCGAGTTCGGCTCCACCGCCGCGATCTTCCCGATCGACGACGAGACCATCCGCTACATGCGCCTGACCGGCCGCTCCGAGCAGCAGGTCGCGCTGACCGAGGCCTACGCCAAGGCCAACGGCTTCTGGCACGACCCGGCCAACGAGCCCGAGTTCTCCGAGTACCTGGAGCTCGACCTCGCCGAGGTCGTCCCCTCCATCGCCGGTCCCAAGCGCCCGCAGGACCGCATCGCGCTGTCCGAGGCCAAGCCGACCTGGCGTCACGACGTCCGCAACTACGTCGCCGACGAGGCCGACGAGGCGGGCGAGGAGTCCTTCCCGGCCTCCGACGCCCCGGCGCAGAGCGCCAACGGCGGCCGTCCGCACCGTCCGGTCCCGGTCACCCTGGCCGACGGCACCGAGACCGAGATCGACCACGGCGCCGTGGTGATCGCCGCGATCACCTCGTGCACCAACACCTCCAATCCCTCGGTCATGCTGGGCGCCGCCCTGCTGGCCAAGAAGGCGGTGGAGAAGGGCCTGAGCCGCAAGCCGTGGGTCAAGACCTCCATGGCCCCGGGCTCCAAGGTCGTCACCGACTACTACGAGCGCTCCGGCCTGACCCCGTACCTGGACAAGCTGGGCTTCAACCTGGTCGGCTACGGCTGCACCACCTGCATCGGCAACTCGGGCCCGCTGCCCGAGGAGATCTCGCAGGCGGTCCAGGACAACGACCTCGCGGTCACCGCGGTCCTGTCCGGCAACCGTAACTTCGAGGGCCGGATCAACCCGGACGTGAAGATGAACTACCTGGCCTCGCCGCCGCTGGTGGTCGCCTACGCGCTGGCCGGTTCGCTCGACGTGGACATCACCACCGAGCCCCTGGGCCACGGCAAGGACGGCGAGCCGGTCTACCTGGCCGACATCTGGCCGACCGCCGAGGAGATCCAGGAGGTCATGGACAGCGCCATCGCCTCCGACATGTACCAGGACGCGTACTCGGACGTGTTCGCCGGTGACGACCGCTGGCGTTCGCTGCCCACCCCGACCGGCAACACCTTCGAGTGGGAGGGCGAGTCGACCTACGTCCGCAAGCCCCCGTACTTCGAGGGCATGGGCGACACGCCCGCGCCGGTCACCGACATCACCGGGGCCCGCGTCCTGGCCAAGCTGGGCGACTCGGTCACCACCGACCACATCTCCCCGGCCGGCGCCATCAAGCCGGGCACCCCGGCCGCCGACTACCTCAAGGCGCACGGTGTCGAGCGTCGCGACTTCAACTCCTACGGTTCCCGTCGCGGCAACCACGAGGTGATGATCCGCGGCACGTTCGCCAACATCCGTCTGCGCAACCAGATCGCGCCGGGCACCGAGGGCGGCTACACCCGCGACTTCACCCAGGCCGACGCCCCGGTGTCGTTCATCTACGACGCCGCGCAGAACTACGCCGAGCAGGGCACCCCGCTGGTCGTCCTGGGCGGCAAGGAGTACGGCTCCGGTTCCTCGCGCGACTGGGCGGCCAAGGGCACCCGCCTGCTGGGCGTGCGCGCGGTCATCACCGAGTCGTACGAGCGCATCCACCGTTCCAACCTGATCGGCATGGGCGTCCTTCCGTTGCAGTTCCCGGAGGGCTCCTCGGCCGACTCCCTCGGCCTGACCGGTGAGGAGACCTTCTCCATCACCGGCGTGACCGAGCTCAACGAGGGCCGCGTCCCCGAGACGGTGAAGGTCACCACCGACACCGGTGTCGAGTTCGACGCCGTGGTGCGGATCGACACCCCCGGTGAGGCGGACTACTACCGCAACGGCGGCATCCTCCAGTACGTGCTGCGTCAGCTGATCGCCGAGTAGTCCCTTCGGCTCCACCGGCGCCCTCGGGCACCGGATCGGATCCTCGGGCCACCGCCGTCACACCGACAGCGGTGGCCCTTTTCGCACCCTTGGTCCTCATATGACCAATGTGGGTGGCTAAGATCCGGTCATGCCCCCGACCCTCATCCCCCGGTCCGGTCGCCTTTCGATCATCGTGTCGTGCGCCTTCCTGTCCCTTCTCGCGGGACCCTCCGACGCGAGGGCGGAGGCCCTCCATGACATCGGTCCGGCCGAATACGTCGCCGACCTCCTGATCGCGGAGCCCGAGGGCGAAGCGGTCGTGATCGGGGACATGCTCGCCGGCACCCACGACCTCGAGGACACGGCCGATCATGTCCGTGATCTCTTCTCCGACCTGGGCGTCCCCTTCCACGTCTACGCCTCGCCGTCGATGCCCTACACCTATGAGGGGAGGGCGTTCCTGTCGGAGGTGGCCGAGCGGGTCGGAGCCGACGGCCTCTACGTGCACATCGCCGACGGTTCCCCGAGGGTCAGGACGGTGGCGGTGGGGGTGGACACGCCGGTGGAGGACGTGGACGGCCTCGTCGGGGCGCGTGCCAGGGGCGAGGAACATTCCTCCATCGAGACGATCGCCGAGATCTATGTGGAGACCCTCCTGGACCCGGCGTTGGAGGAGTGGGCCGAGAACCCCTGGCACGTCCCACCTCGAGATCCGCTCGATGAGGAGGGCGGGGACCGCTCCTCGCCGGGTCTCCTCGACCCGGATCGCCCCGGCGCCTCCGCCGACGCGGGTCTCCTCGTCGGGACGGTGGGAGGGGCCCTGATCATCCTGGCCGTGGTGCGGGTCCGTGTCCTCCGGCGTCGTTATCGCGCGTCGAAGGAGGATCTTCCCGGGACCGGCGCCGTCGTGGGAGCGGTCGCCGTCGCCGCCGTCCTCGCCATCGGGGCGGGCGCGGCGACGTCCGGGGCCGTGCTCGGGCGGTCGGAGAACCCGGCGTCCGTCCGGAGGCTCTCCTCCCCTCCCCACGTCACCTCCACGGAGCGGATCGACCGGATCGTCGAGGGGTGGGGCGACACACCGTTGTACGTCGACCCCCACGTGCAGGGGGACCGTATCGGGCTGACGCGGATCGGCGCCGGGTTGGAGGAGGTGACGGTTCCCGTTCGAGCGGCTCTGATGGTCCAGCACGGGTCCGACGAGTCCGCCGGTGTGCCCGATGTCCTCGCCTACGCGTTGGCGCACACCTATGGGGAGGAAGGCGTGTACGTGGTCCTGGACGTCATCGGCGGGAGGGTCGGAACGGCCTTCGTCGGCGCGAGGCCGACGGGGGAGGGCTTCGACTGGTCGCCTCCGAGGCCGAGCGACCCGGACGGGGCCGCCCTCGCCGAGAGCCTTCACGGCCTCGCGGACGCCTTCGGAGACACCGTGCCCGACCCGACGGTGGAGCCGAGGGTCCCGCCCGAGGTGGAGGAGCGGATCGCCCGTTCACCCGATGTTCCGAGGGGACCCGGACCGGGGTTCCTCTCCGACGGCCTGCTCCCCGGGCTGTTCGTCGTCGGTCCGCTCCTCGGAGCGGCTCTGAGCGCGGCCCACCTCTTCGGGACACGGCTCGTGCGAAGGGCCGTGCCGATCCGGGGGCGACGCCTGCGCGCCCAGGCCGAGCGTGAGGCCCGACGGATGCTGGAGGACCTGGAACGGGTGCCGAATCGGACCCCGGGACTCTCGGAGGCCACGGCCGAGGCGGACGTGGCCCTGGCGGCTCTCCATGGAGACCCGGACGACCTCGACCTTCTGGGCGTCATCGTGTTGGCGCGGCGTGCCCGAGGACGTCTGTCGGGGACGGTCTCCCGCCCCTCCGTGTGCATGCTCGACCCTTTGCACGGCCCCGCCGAGGGTCGAGGGAGGCCCCGGCACACGAGGCGGCGGATTCCGCTGTGCGCCGAGTGTCTACGGCTTCCTGAGGAGGAGAGGGTCCCTCTTCGCCTCCGTATCGGGTCGCGGATCGTCTTCCACGGAACGGCCGAGCGCGTCTGGGGCCGGACCTGGTACGGCACGCGGGAAGTACTGGAAAGGCACATGGTGGAGGAGGAGCGCGTTGCGCGTTGAACGAGCCCTGGCCGTCCTGTCGATGGTCGTACTGCTGTCCGGGGCGCCGGTCGCCGCGGCGGCCGACGTGGACGAGGCCGGACGGATCGCCCGAGGTCTGGTGGAGAACGGTCCGGTGCACATCGATCCGGCCTACGCCGACGACGTCTCCGGGAGAACGATCCAGGAGATCGAACGGCTCATCCTCGAAAGCGGTCTGCCGATCCGGGTCCTGGCGATCCCGTTGGGGGTGGAGGGGGAGGAGTACTGGCAGGGTGACGCCGAGCGGCTGGTCGCCGACGTGCACGGACTGATCGGTGACGACGGCCATTACCTGTTCCTTGAGAAGAACAGGTCGGTCGGGATCGATTACGTCGGAGAGCTCAGGGAGCCCTTCGGGCACGCGTACTACGCGGTCAGAATGGCGGAGGAGGGCTTCTACACGTCGCTCTCGTTGGACGATCGGCTGTGGGAGATGGTGGACTACGCCGTGCACTCGGACCCGGAGGAGCTCTACGAGAAGACGCGCCTCCATGAGCAGGAGGCGGCCTCTCCTCTGGAACCCTCTCCTCCGGAGCCTCCGGCCCCGGTCGACGACACGTCCACGATGCCGCGCGGGCCTTGGATCGGCGTGGGAGCGGGTGTCGTCGGGGCGTCGCTTCTGGCCGGCGGTCTGCTGTACCGCTCCCGGCGGAGAACGCTCGTCCCTCCGAGTCGCGCCTCCTTCGACAACGCGGCCCACACCCGACACGAGGTCCTGGCGGAACGGGCCGAACGGGAGTTGGCCGAGATGGGCGAGCGGATCGCCCGGGCCAGGGCCCGAGGCGAGGTCGGCCTGACCTTCCTGGAGAGGGCCTTGGAACGGAGGGGCGCCGCCCGCACGATCCTGGAGGGGGCCGGAACGGAACCCGCGATCGAGGACCTCGTGGGCGTGCTCGTCCTCCTCGACATGGCCGAGGACGCCCTGGCTCGAGCCCGCGGTGTGCGCCCGCCCGATGCTCTCGCACCGCGCCACTGTTACGCCGATCCGCTGCACGGTACCGATACGGTCGAGACCGACTGGCGGGGGTTGGGCGGAAACGAGACACTCCGGGTGCCCCTGTGCCCCTCCTGCGTGGAATCGGTGCGGGAGCGACGGCGCCCCGACTCCCTGCATGTGGAGCACGAGGGGGGAAGGGTCCCCTACCACGAGGTGCCCGCCGAGCGGAGCCTGTGGTCGGCGACCGGTTACGGGGCTCTGGCCGACGATCTGGTCGAGCGGATCCGGAGAGGGGAGCACCGGACCCGACGGTGAGACGGTCGGAGTCGTCCGGATCCACGGTGGGTCGAGTGCGTTCGGGCAGGTGAGGGACGGTCGCGGATGGCCCCTCGGTATGCTCTGCGCATGCCCGAAGTCCCCACGAAACCCTCCGAACCCTCTTTAAGCGCCCTGCTCGCCGCGCCCCTCACGACCCTGGCCCTCGTCCTGGTGTTCCTCGTGGGCTGGCCCACCGCCGCGATGGCCGATACCGAACCGGCGTCCCCGGCGGCCCACGTCGCCGACCTCATGGCCGAGCAGCCCGAGGGTCGGGCCGTCGTGGTGAACGACCTGCTCGCCGGCGAGTACGACCTGGAGCGGTTGGAGGAGGAGGTCCGGGCCGAGTTCGATCGGCTGGACGTTCCCTACCACGTCTTCGTCGGCACGGACCTGGTGAACCTGCGACAGCGGGGGTTCGTCGCCGCCCTCCAGGACCGGGTGGGCGAGGCGGGGCTCTACGCCTATCTGAGCGAGGGGAGCGTGATCGTCGACGCCTCCACGACGGCCGGTGTCGACCTGCCGATGGACGAGGCGAACACGGTCATGGTCTACGACGGCCCGGAGTACTCCGATCCCCTCCCCGTGGTGGCCAAGGCCTATGTCGACGCCCTCCTGGACCCCGAGGTCGCCGAGCACGCGGAGCGGGCCCGCCAGGCCTCCTACGACGAGGACGGGGGGTCGACGAGCGAGGACCGCGCCTCGAAATGGCGCGAGTTCGTCGATGACATGGACCCCGACTCCGTCAACGGGCCGGAGAACGCCGGAACCCTGGCCGGGATGCTCGGTGGGACGGTCCTCGGAGTGGGCGGCGCCCGGGCCGTCCTGGTGTGGCGACGTCGGGGCACCGGAAGGCCGCCCGTGGGCTCCCTGTGGTGGGCGGGCGGTTCCGTCGCGGTCGCCGGGGCCATCGCCGTCACCGGCCTGCTCCTGACCGTGCTGCCCGAGGCCGGACCTCGTGAACGGGCCTCGGAAGCGCTCGACGAGGCCCTGTCGTCCCCGCCCTATGTCCTCGCCACCGACCGGGTCGACCGGGTGGTCGATGGGTGGGACGACGATACGCGGGTGTTCGTCGATCCCCTCACCCCGCTGAGTCCGGAGGCGGGAGAGGAGTTGGCGGACGCCGTCGCCGACGCGAGCGTCCCGGTGTACACGGCCGTGGTCCCCCTCGACCGCGACGACGAGTCCGAGGGGGACGCCGAGGTGCTGGCCCACGCGCTCGCCCACACCTCGGGCCGGGGCGGTGTCTACGTGGTGGTCGACGGTCTCCACGGCGGGGTCGGGACGGCTCTGCTGGGGGTGGACGCCGGTGTTCAGGTGTGGGACCTGAACGTCTCGATGAGCGAGCTCCCGGAAGGGGCTCCGGTGACCGCCGCGGCCCTGGAACTGCTGGACCGCCTCGGGGAGGCGCGTTCGGCCCCCGGCGTGGCACCGACGGTGCCCTTGGCCGCCGAGTTCCACGCGGACGCCGCCGACGATGGAGAGCCCTCCACACGCGCGGAGCGTTACCACGCGGAGGGGCTATGGCCCGGACTGCTCATCCTCGGGCCCATGATGGGCGCGCTCCTCTGGTTCGTGTGCGCGGGCGTGGCCCTGCTCCTGCCCTGGTCCGTCCGGTGGACGCGGGCCACCCCCGGTCGGCGTCTGCGCCCCATGGCCCGGCGCGCGGCCGACCGTGCCGTCGCCGCGCTCGACGCCGCAGGCGACCATCCCGAGGCGGATCGGGCGGTCCGGGACCTCGACGTCGCTCTGATGGTGTTGGGCGAACATCCCGACGAACTCGACCTGGTCGGGGTGATCGTCCTCGCTCGTCGCGCCGCTCGACGCCTGGAGGAGGCGGAGGGGCGCGCGGACGGACCCGTGTGCATGGCCGACCCCCTGCACGGGCCTGCCGAGGGAAGGGGGCGTCTGCCCCGCTGGGACGGGGGGAATCCGTTGCCCCTGTGCCGGGGCTGTCTGCGCAGGCGCCCCGAACGGCGCGTCCCGCTCCGTGTGCGCGCCGGTGGGAGACGTTTCGTCCCCCACCTGACGCTGCGGGAGCGCACCTGGGTCTCCTCGCGCTACGGCACGAAGAGGCGATTGTCCGGAGAGAGTCTGTTGGAGGAGAGCCGTGCCCGTTGACACCCGACCGGGGATCCGGAGACCGCTCGGCCTCCTCACCTCGCTGCTGATCGTCCTGTCGGGCCTGGCGCCCGTCCCCGCCCATGCCGAGAGCACCGCGGAATCCTCGGCCGAGATCATCGCGAACGCGCTCCGCGAGTCCCCCGTGTACGTGGACCCCGTCTACTCGACGGTCGTGCCCGAGGAGATGCGGGCGGAGGCGGTCGCGACCATCGAGGAGAGCGGCCTGCCGGTGCGCGTCGTCCTGACGCCGCTGTTGGCGGGTGACGACTGGGACGGCGACGCCTCGGCGCTGGCCGCCGCCGTCCACGACCGTATGGGCGGGGTCGGCCACTACCTCGTACTGGAGGGGGACTCGTTCCGGGGACAGGACCTGCCCCCGTCGGCCGACGGTTCCCCGGATCTGCGCGCCCACTATGCGGCCCTGGCCTCCTCCTACGCCACCGAGTTCGACGGAAGCGTCGGGGAACGGATGGAACGGGCGGTGGAGTTCGCCGTCTCCGACGATCCCGAGGCCGTCTACGAGGAGTACATGAGCGCCTACGAGGACTCTCGGGAAGCGGCCCCCGAACCGGCGGGGAACGCCGAGGCATCGGACACCGAGAGCCCGGAGGGTGCGGCGGCGATGTGGCCCTGGGCCCTGGGGACGGTCGCCTTCCTGGCCCTACTCGGAGGCGGATACCTGCTGTGGACCCGGCGTCCCACCGCGCCGAGCATGCCGCAGCACGCCGCCTTCGCCAACGCCTCCCAGGCGCGACGGGAGGGTCTGGAAAGACAGGCCGAACGGGAGCTCATCGAGGTCGGAGAACGCCTCGGAGCGATGGAACCGGCCACGGGCACCGACGCGTCCCTCTCCCTGGGGCGGGCCCTGGACGCCCACGACGCGGCCCGAAGAGTCGCCGAACACCTGGAGGAGGGGTCCCTCGCCGACGTCGTCGGTGTGCTGGTCCTGCTCGACCTGGCCGAGGACGGTCTCGCCGCTGCGGGCAAGGGCCGCCGGTGGAGCGGGGCCGACCGGCGACGGCACTGCTACGCCAACCCGCTCCACGGGACCGGGACCACCGACACGGACTGGCGCCAACTGGGGGCCACGCGCAGTGTCCGGGTCCCGCTGTGCGGCGGATGCGTCAAGGCGGTGCGGGGGCGGACCCGGCTCGCGGCCCTGCAAGTGGAACACGAAGGACGTTCCGTTCCCTACTATGAGGTGCCCGCGGAGGAGAGCGTCTGGGCGGCCACCGGTTTCGGTTCCCTCTCCGACGACCTCGTGGAGCGGATTCTGCGCGGCGAGCGTTCCGGACGGCGATAACGGGCCGACATCGGTTCCCCTTCGGACGGAACCTCTTCGGGGTACGGGTGGTCACACTCCTGTGACACCCTGGCAGGGCCCGCGATGACGGGCGGGCGACGGTGACGATCGAGAGACGGGGCGGACTGTGGACGATCCCCAGAACCAGGACACGCGGGAGCGCGTGGTCGGCGGCTATCGGCTGCTGAGGTCCCTGGGGCGCGGCGGGTTCGGTGAGGTGTTCCTCGGTGAACGCGAGGACGGCACCAGGGCGGCGGTCAAGCTGCTGCACGCGAGCTGGGCGGGCGACGAGGGCATGCGCCGCCGTTTCACCGCGGAGGTGGAGCAGGCCCGGAGGGTGAGCGGGTTCTGCGTGGCGGCGATCCTGGACGCCGACCCCGAGGCGGAGCAGCCCTGGATCGCCACCGAGTTCATCGACGGTCCCACCCTCCAGGCCTCGGTGGAGGCCGACGGGCCGCGTACCGGCGTGGAGCTTCAGCGTCTGGCGGTGTCGTCGGCGACGGCGTTGGCGGCGATCCACGCGGCGGGCGTGG
>NZ_ANAC01000014.1 GCF_000341225.1 Nocardiopsis alba DSM 43377 | reverse complement strand
GTGCGACTCTGGTCCTCAACCGGCGATGGAAATGATCTTCGTTGAGAAAACCTCAGTGGAGCGACCCCGCACGGCCTCGGTCCTTCTATCCCATCGGCACCGTTTCGGCAGCTCCATGCCCACATGTGGCCAGATCTCACTTTTCCCGCACGGGACGGCGTTCCGAGTGCTACCTTCTTCCAGAAGCCCGATGCGCGGCCCTCCATCGCCGGCCGGCCTCGTACAGATCCATGAACCCCCCGGAGGTCGCGTGCCCACCCAGTGGACACACACCCTCACTCCCCTCACGCCCGGAGTGCCCCCCGCACGATGCCCGTCCCGGTACCGGATCGAGCCGTGCAGAATACGCGGGACCGTCATCTCGGTCCCGGTGTGCTCCTAGGGAAGGCCGACGGCTCCACAGAGGTAGAGAGCCGTCTTCGAGTCGCCACCCTCGACGGGGACCTCGAGTTATCCACAGGCGTTCTCCGCCCTGTGCCATTTCGAGCCGTTCAGGCGTACGGTCGAAATTCCAGTAGTGCAAGAACCGTTCCCGGTCCTTTCGCGCCACCGGCCGAACCCCGTACCGTCCACCTCGTTCTTCAACCACCCCTCGCCCTTGGAAGCGGATGCCTATGAGCGACCACGATCCACGCGATCTGATCGTTATCGCCCTCTCGGGGGTACAGCGCTACATCACCGAATCGCAGACCACCGCCGACCTGCGCGCCGCCAGTCAGATCGTCGCCCACCTGGCTTCGGAGGCCGTCGATCACCTGAAGAAAGACCACGACGCGGAGATGGTCTTCCCGTCGACCGGTGTGCAAGGCGGCGAGGAGGCCAAGGACGGCATACCCAACCGGGTGGTGGCGCTGATACCGGCGGGGCAGGGGGCCATCGCGGCGAAGGCCACCAAGGAACTTCTCGAGAACACCTGGGGCGAGTGGGTCGAAGAGGTCTTCTGCGAAGAGCTCGAAACACCCGGCTGGCCGGTGATCCAGTGGGTGAGCGTGCCCCTCGGTTCACGGACCTACGCGCAGGCCTGGGAACTGGCCCAGCGTTCTCTGGCCGAACGGAAGAACATCCGCGACTTCTCCCAGCCCGGCCACGTCTCCGAAGAGCTGTGCATGCTCTCCCCCCGGTGGCGGGCGGTCAACAAGGAGAATGTGCCTTCAAGGGCCCCAGCGCACTGGAAGGGCGAGCAACTCGCCGTGGCCAACTGGGTCAAACGCCTATGGGGTCGCGACGCCGACGGAGATCAGCGTTTTCCCTCCACCAACGCGATCGCGTCCCTGCCCTACCGGCGTGCCGTCCTGACACTGTGGGAGAACGTTCCCGGAGTTCCCGAACTCGTCCAGCATCTCCACGACGCCGCGATGACGGAGCCGCTCGCCTCCGACCCGATCAAGGAGACCCGCACCCCTGGGCTGCCCGAACAGCCCTCCGGCAAGGTCCCCCGCTGGCTGCGACGGCGCGGCAGCCGTTGGATCTACCCCGAGACCTGGCATGTGGACGCCTTGGCCCGTGAGTGCACCGACTCTCTCGACGAAGCCGACGTCCTCAAGACCGACCCGTCCTTCATCCGAACCGTCCGGTCCGGCGAACGGGCCGCCCGAGAGCTGATGGAGCTCATGGTCGCCGAAGGGGTGGCCCCTCCCTCACCCCATCTGGCCGTCCTGGCCCACGATGTGGACTCCATGGGGAAGTACCTGTCAGGTGAGGGAGAGGGGCAGGACCGAACGCGGCTGGATCTATCCCGCGGCCACGAAGAACACTCGAAGGTCTCGGCTCGGCTGGCCCGTACGGCGACCCTCCAGCGCGCGGCGGTCGAAGACGCCGGCGGCGTCGTGATCTACGCGGGCGGAGACGACCTTCTCGCCCTGGTCCCGGCGGAGTCCGCCTTGGAGGCCGCTCGGGCCTGTCGTGAGGCCGGCGACACCAGGTTGCCGCACGCCAGCGACGGCCTGCTGTTCTTCCACCACGGTTCCTCGCTACGGCGCGCTCTGAAGCAAGCCCACGAGCTGCTGAAGGAGGCGAAGAAGATCGAGGGCAAGAACGGTCTGGGTGTGGGCTACATCCGCTCCTCCGGGAGCAGCGCGGAGTGCGCTCTGCCCTGGGTGGGGGGAGAAACGGAAGGAACGTCTTCGGCACAGAGCTCTCCGGTGGATTCCCTGGAACTGTTCGTTCCCAGCGCGAGTCACCCCCGCGCCCGGCTGTCTCCACGGCTGCTCTCGGACCTGCTGGCCCAACGGAACCACCTCGACGGAGGCCCCGAGGTCGCCACGCAGGGCAAGTACGAGGTACTGCCCTATAAGGCAGCCAGGGCGGTGATGAAGAAGCTGGTTCTACGCCACACCTCTCTCACTCTTGGCGGTGGGGGGACCAACGAACACTCCGCCCAGAGCGACAAGGCCGAGAAGGAGGCCTTCGCCGAGCAGGCGACGGAATCGTTGATCCGTATGGCCCCGGAGCAAAAGCTGATAGACGAGAACGCCGTCCGTGTCGCCCTCTTTCTTCGGCAGGAGGCCCGATGAACCTCTCCCACGTCCCCGCGCCCTTCGCAGAGGACCCCCTTCCCGCGCCCAAGGAACATCGAGGTGACGACCAGTGGGTCCTTCTGCGGCCGCACGACACCGTGCAGGTCCGTGACGGACGCACCTTCGACGGAGGAACCGGGGGGATCGCGGAGACCGTCCACCCCTGGCCCTCCACCGTCGCCGGAGCCCTGGCATCGAAGGACGGGGGGCTGGGCGGTGAGCCGGAGAGCGTGCGCGGCCCGATCCTGGCCAGGAGGCGTAGTACAGGTGAGACCTGGACCCCCTACTTCCCGATGCCCGCGGACCTGTACCACCCGGACTCGAAAGACGAGGACGTACTCCGCATGTCCTTGGGCGAACGAGAGGGAGGGGTGGTCACCGACCTGGACGAGGACACCCCGAACCTGCGGATGTTCACCACGTCCCCGAAAGCCGAAGGACCGGAGCCCGTCGAAGGTTGGATGTCGGGTAAGACCTTGCAGAAGTATCTGCACGGCCGGTTGATCCCCCTCGGGGGCAAGGTCTCCGTGGACAAGCTCAAGCTCACACGCGAAGAACCCCTCCAATCGGAACTGCGGGTCGGTCTGGCCATCGACCCCGAGACCCGTACCGCGAAGCACGGCGCGCTCTACCAGGCCACCCACCTGCGATTGCACGAACGCTGGTCCTTCGCCGCCCATGTGACGCCTCACCCCGATCGGCACCGGCCTTTGGATAAGGTCACCGGTCCGGTGCGCTTCGGTGGGATGGCCCGTATGGCCGACATCGACCCGGCGCCCGGTCTGGAATGGCCCGAACGTCCCGCCTCCTTTCCCGACGGGCGACTGCTGCTGTACGTGGCCACCCCCGGCGTGTGGCCGAAAGGCTGGCGTCCGCCGATCGAGAACTCGGGGGCCGAACTCGTCGCCGCCTTGGTGGACGCCCCCCTGGCCGTCGCCACCGCCTCACCCGACCGGGACGCCCGGAAGTTCAGAAGCACCCGTTTCCTCTACTACGCGGTCCCGCCAGGGGCCGTCTACCTGATGAAGTTCCCCAACGCCGACGACGCCGAGCGCTGGGCCGAGCGGTATCACGGCAGGGCACTGCCCCTACCGGAGCCCATCCATCGTCCCGATGATGTCCGCCTGGCCACCGCCGGGTTCGGCGTCGTCCTTACCGGAGTGTGGTCGTGACCAGTTATCTGCTGTACCTGTACGCCGAATCCCCCCTGCACGCCGGGGCCGCCGGCGCCGAGGGCTCCCTCGACCTGCCCATCCAGCGGGAGTCCACCACGGGCTATCCGGTGGTGTGGGGGCAGAGCCTCAAGGGCGCGTTGCGCTCCGCCGGACGCGACGCCGGTTGGGAACAGGACTCTCTGGACCGGATCTTCGGCAAGACCGTCAAGCGTGAAGGGGAGCCGGGGGCCAACCCCTCCGCCGGTCTGTTGACCGTGGGCGACGCCCAGTTGGTCGCTCTGCCGGTCCCCACCCTGCGCCGCACCTTCGCATGGGCGACCTCCGAGGTCGCCCTGGGACGGCTGGCTCGCAAGTACACCCGCCTCGATCCCCGAAGTGATCGGCTCGGCGTGCCCGATGTCGGTGACGCTCAGGGGTGGGCCCTCGACGAGGAATGGGTATCCAGCGAGCAGGTTCTGGGATCCTCCCTGGTTCCGATGTCCTTGCCTCCCAAGGCCGAGAAGTCGGAGTGGATGAAGGGGTGGGCCGACCGGATCGCCGCGGACGGTATCGGCGAGGAGTCCGCGCTGGCCCCCTTCGCGAAGAAGTTCCGCTCCGACCTGCTGGTGGTGGGCACCACGGTGATGGGCCAACTCTTGCGGGAGTGCACCGAGCACTCCGTGCGCGTCCAGCTCGACCCCGAGACCAAGACCGTGGAGAACGGTCCGTTCACCAGTGAATACCTGCCCACCGAGACCCTGCTGGCGACGGTCCTGACCCTGCGTGCTTCGCAGGACGTGGAACACGACGCGGAGCACCGTCGCCTGCTGAACGAGCTCTTCGACGGGGCCGTACTACAGATCGGCGGCGACGAGACCCTGGGCAAGGGGCTGGTGTGGTCCCGCCTGGTCTCGGGAGGCAACGATGAGTGAGTCCAAACACCCGGTGAGCCGGGTCGACCAGGCGGCCGCCGGGATCGCATTCCGCATTCTCGGGGAGCAGGTCAACCGAGAACTGCGCACCCGTATGCGGCAGCTCCCCATGCGGTTGCGGGGTAGCGGCCTGGCCGCCACCTACGCCTTCGTCCTTTCCAAGGCCGACCCGCGCGGCGACAGGTTGGCGCAGGCCTATCACCGCCTGGCCGCAGAAATCGCCAAGCAGATCTCCGAGCAGCAGTTGCTCTCTGGAACGAGCAAGCAGCAGATGACCCCGCACGAGTTTCTGCGGGCCTTGAGCGAAGCCGACGTCCATGACTACGCGCGGGTCTCGGTCGAGGTGGAGATCCTCGCGGTCTGGCTCAGCCGCCTCTCCGAGGCCCTCTGTGAGGAGACCGAGGAGAACGGTTCCACCAAGGAAGGGGGCAAGCGTGGCCGGAACTCCTAACCCCATGCAGGCCTTCGGTGGCCGGGGGCCGCGCGGTCCTCGTCCCGCCCCTCCGGCTGCCGGCAAGCCGGGCCCTCGGCCCGGCGGCAGTGGTTCCGGGAGAGGCGGAAAGCGACCGCAGGGAGCGGGCGGTTCCGGTGCGCGGGGTACGGCCTACCCCGCCAATGGTCCTCTCGGTCGGGTACTCCGGGTCGAACACAAAATCTCCGAGACCAAAACGACCACCCTTCTCAAGCACCAGATCGGGGAAGAGTGGCAGGACGTCAGCGCCCAGGCCAACGCGCTCATCGTCCTGCGTCGGCTGTCCTTCGAGCCTGTGGACGGCGGCACCAACCCCTGGAAGAACCATGTCCCGCTGCACGAGTGGGCCACCAGGACCGGGCTCGGTCAAGACGATGGCGACGGCCTGCTCCGGCGGACGCTGGAGCGGCGGAGGTCGTTCCTGCGACGGTGGACGAAGACCGGTGCAGAACGCCGACACGTGCGCAGACTGCGGTTGACCGTGGAATGGCGGATGGTCAGTGGACACGGGTTGCAGTTCGGAGTGCTGGACAACGGTCTGGCCCTGAACGGCACCTATGGTTGGCCGACCCTGCCCGGTTCCACCCTCAAGGGGTTGGCCGCCGCCGGGGCCCGTAGTGCGGGCGCCGAGACCGCGCAGGTGGTGCGAGCCTTGGGCGGGCCCCGTCCTCGCTTCGGTAAGGACCCTCGCCCTACACAAGAGGAGCACCGCAGTGGTTCGGTCCGGTTCCTCGACGCGCTGCCCGACGTGGACACGGTGAAGGTGCACAGCGACGTCATCACCCCGCACCAGCATCCCTACTACACCGGCACCGACCCTCAAGGCCCCGACGCGGCCCGAAGCGACACGAACGCCCCCTTCCCCGGCGAGCACCACAACCCGGTGCCGCTGCCGTTCCTGTCCATCAGCGGCGATCTGCGGGTGGATCTACTTGGTGACGACAAGGGAGATCTGGACCTGGTCGCCACATGGCTCGGTGAGGCCGGCGAGGAACTCGGCGCCGGAGGCCGGACCACCGCCGGCTACGGCTACTTCGAACACACGGATGTCGACGAGGAGGACCTGTGACCGAGCGCCCCATGACCGTGTACGTGCTCCCGGTAGGTGTCAGTCTGTTCGATGACCTTCTCTCCGGTTCGAGCAGCCGGATCGAAGACGCCGTGGGTGACCAAGATCTGGGCGAGGAGATCTTCGACAACCGTGACGCCATCAGCGGCAGCACAGGAAAACTGGGCGATCCGCAGGCGGAAGCCGATCGAATCTCGGAGCAACTGATCAAGGAGACCTCCGACCAGGGCACGGCGAGGGAAAGCCTGGAGAGCTTGATCAAGGAGATCAAGCCCGAGAAGTGGCCGGCGAGCCTCAGCGCCGAGCTCTCCTCGCTCGCTTCCGACCGAGGTCGCCGCCACAGGCTCGAGGTCGCTGGGAACGATGAGATGGTGCTTCTCATCGCCAGTGACACGGGCAAAGGCCTCCGTGCCGCCTTGTTCAACGCCCTGGCGATGACCGAGGGAGATCTGGGCCGGGTGGACTACCTGCCCGACGCGGAGACCCCTCTCCAGATCGCGCCCGGCCGGGTGGCCATCATCCGTCTGTCCGGGCTCGACGCGCAGGACCATGACCGCTTCCTGGCCGCGATGCGAGAGCTGAGCGGCTTCGGACCGCATTTCAAGAAACTGCTGGCTCACGAGAAATCCACCTGCCGTTTCCACCTGACCGGTGGTTTCCGGGTGGCCATGCCCTTCCTCATGGCGTTCGCCGAGGCACTGCGCAGTCTGTACCCCGGTCAGGTGAGCGCCCACGCGCGGTACGAGTTCTCCACCATCGAACGTTCGATCGAGCTGCCTTTGAGTTCACCCAGGTCGGACGACCTGGAGGGCAAGCTCGACGGTTTCCAAGAGGACGGTTACCTCGAGGGCGAGTTGCCCGAAGAAGGTGTCTGGGCAGGGTTCGCCTACGAGAAGGTTCCCGATACGGGCCGTGGCCGGTGGCGTCTTACCCCCTTCGGGATGGCGTTGCGTGAACTCATTCCCGGGATAAAGCAGGAGTCGTGAGCGACAGCGAACTTCGGCAAAAAGAGGTACTTCCTACCTGGCTCGATGCCCCCCAGGGAACGCTCTTGGACCGGCTGACCTCGGGGATCGGTACCACGGCTGGGACTGACAGGGCCGCATACGCGGCCGGAAACGATGAGATGGCTTGGGAGAACTCCAGGCTGCTCGCAGAGCTGCTCCGGGTGAGGGACGGACATGAGACCCCGGCGGCCCGCCCGGAGCTACCCGCAGCCCGCAAGGCCCTCGCCGAACTCTTCGCCGACCCGGGCTCCGAATACCTGGTCCGGGCGCTACTCCACCGCCCCGAACACCTCCTAGGTGTGGTGTTGCCCCGGCTTCTCGGTCCACAGGCGGCCGGGGGTGGGAAGGCCACAGTCGAAGAGCAGGAGCGTCGTGCCGGACAGGCGTCGGCTCTACACGTGTGGTCGGTGTTCACCGTCTGCGTGGAGGTGCTCTGGGAGCACGTGTCCGGCAAGGAGGGCACAGCCCATCGACATCTGGAACCCCTGGCCGCACGCACCCGCTTCCTGGCCCTCTCCGAGCCCTTCCGACACCGTGCGGGCGATGCGGAGTGGGAGGGGTGGTGGCGGAAGGAGATCCTCAAGCACCTGTTCGGCCGCAGTGACACCTGGGTACCTCTGGTCCGGAAGGTGCGTGAGGCCCGCGATATTTGGCGTGGGCATCTGAACCGCCACCAGTCCCTTCCTCTGTTCGACCACGCCTCCCCTCTCGCCATCGAGGAGGAAGTCCGATGGCTGGCCTTCCAGGACCCTGGGCCACCGAAGGGATTTTTTAAATCCCTTCCTTATCGTCCGAAATTCTCAAATGGCCCACTGACTCTCTGTGAACCAAAGGAGAAAGGAAAGGGGGCGAGACGAAAAGTGGCACCACCCGACCCGACCGCCGCCGATAAGGCGGTCCTGGTCGACGTGGTGGAGCGTCATCTGCTACCGCGCTTCGCGGTGGGGGCGACATGGTCGGCCGTGTGGGGGCTGTACCGGCCTCCCGTATATCACCGAGCTCTGGTCGCCTACGTAACAGCGGCCCTGGGGTTGGTACTGGTGATCGCCTTCTTCTCGGCGATTCTGATGCCGTTCATGGAAAGTGTGTCCATCACATTCACCCTGCTCGCTATCGGGGTCTGCTACCTCCTTATCGGCTTCGGCACCCTGATTCACGGGCGAGCTTGGGCGATGCCGTTGTTCCTGCGGATACCCGCGGCCGGAGCGGTCGGTCTGATCGTACTGGTGGCGTTCCACCCCGATTGGTGGGAGAACGTGACCTGGGGATGGGGGCTGATCTCGGCCCTCGTGGTCCTCGGCGGGGTGTCCTTCGGCTATCTGCTCATCGAGGCGCGTAACCATAACACCGGCATGATCTCCGACAGAGGGTGGACACCGTTCGTTCTGGCCGTTCGCGCTCTGTCAGTGACCATCACCGGGCTGGTGCACTCCCTGTTCGTGGCGGTGGTCGGAATGATCACTCTCACCACGGTCTTCGGCGAGAAAAACCATCAACTCCGTGAGGTGTGGGCGGGAACCTCGGACTTGAGCGTCTCCCCCTCCGCGATCCTGGCCGCGGCCACCTTCTGGTGTCTGGCGGCGGGGGTCTTCTCTCAGATCCTGTGGGACGACCAGCCCATCACCGCTCCGCTCTCCCACCGACGTTGGCGTGACGAAAGGTAGAAACGATGTCCTGGACGACTCTGCGTCTGCGTACGGTCACCCCGACCTTCAACTCCGACGGCGACCCGGAGCTGGCCGAGATCCGGGTCTCGTCCATCCGCGGGGAGATGCACACCTGGTTGCGCGCGATGGCGGGGATACTGGCGGGTGACGACCCTACGCTGTTGCGCGCGATGGAGAACCGGGTGCTCGGCTCCACGAAACGTGCCTCCCCGATCAGGCTGCGGGTGCCGAAACAGCCGGACAGCGTCCGTGCGAGGTTCCCGGACTTCCTTCAGGGCCGGGACCAGGGCAGGTGGATCGCTTATCTGCTCGGCCCCGGCCTGACCAATTGGTCGAGGGACGACAGCGCGATGGAGCTCAATCGTGCCTTCGTCCCCGCCGGGCAGGAGTTCGAACTCAAGGTGCGGCTGGACGGCACGGACCACGACGCTCATAAGTGCGCGCTCGCGGCCTTGTGGCTGAGTCTGACCTACGGCGGTATCGGGGCCCGGACCCGAAGGGGGTTCGGTGCCGTGCGCATCGTCGATGTCGAGGGCCCTCTTCCCGAGCAGGGGTGGCCGAAGTCCTCTTTGACGACGCCGACCTTGGAACACTACGAGAAGACCTCCTATCTGTGGCCCGGGAGCGGCCCGGCCGCGGACGCGATGCCCTCCCTCATGGCCATCGCCAAGGAGGCGGCCAAGGATCTGAGCAAGGACAAGGTGGGTCTGCACGCCTGGAAGGGCGCACCGCCCTATCCGGTGCTCTCCAGGGAGCACACCATCGCCGGGGTCACCGGCGGCGCCCCCTTCAGCCGTTGGGAGAGCGTGCTGACCCAGGCGGGGAAGGAGCTGCGCTACTTCCGCGCCTCCGAGGACACCCCGGGTGTTCAATACAAACCGGAGATCAAGACCCGGGAGTGGCTGGAGGTCGTGCACGACGAGGGCCGGAACGACCTCGCCCTCGGTGGCATGGGGCTTCCCATCGTGTTCAAGAAGGACATCGAGGTGCACGCCGACAGCGGCGTGGGCCAGGAAGCGGAGAAGCTCCGCCGAGCCTCGCCGTTGCGGTTCAAGCCGGTGGGCGAGGGCGATCGCTGGAAGCTGTTCTCCTACTCCTTCCTCACCGAGTTCCTCCCCCAGGACGCCTCGGTGCATCTGTGGGAGGGGAAGGGGAGCAGTAAGAAGCAGGGGCGTCGGCTCACGGTCACGACCGAGGACAGTCACACGCAGGTCCGCGATTGGGTCGAGGGCATGGCCGAAGCGGAGGATGCGGCCTTCGTCAGGGACTGATCCCGGGCCGCTCGGCGCTCCTCCGCCGACCTACGAAGAGGTGCTCCGGGCGACTCGGGGGAAGGTGAGAGGTTCGGGGCGTTCGTTCGGTATCGCTCCGATCACCCCGGGTAGGGCGAAGGGTATGACTCCCCGCTACTTCCCCAGGAACGTCCGCCCCACGGACGCCGATCGGCTCGTCCCCCTGTTCAGCGCTCTGTCCTACCCCGCGTCGACCGAACGGATACGCGCACGGCTGGAGCGCCTGGGCCAGGACCCCACCTATGAGGCCTGGGTGGTCGAGGATTCCCGCTGGGAGCTGGTGGGTTTCGCCGCCGGGCATCTGCTGTTCCCGATCGAGGACGACGTCCCGGCGGCCCAGCTCATCGCCCTGGTCACCGCCGAACACGCGAGGGGGCGGGGGGTCGGCGCGGCCCTGTGCTCCGCGTTCGAACGGTGGGCGACGGGCCGGGGCGCCGCGCGGGCGCAGCTGAACTCCGGGGAACGCCGGAGCGAGGCGCACGACTTCTACTCGGGGCGCGGTTACACGGCCTCGGGTGTCCGGTTCAGCAAGCGTCTGGCCGACGCCTCACGTTGAGGCGCCCGGCCGATCCACGCACGCGAGGGGCTCGGGGTGTCACCACCCCGAGCCCCTCGAAGTCTCTCCGGGGTACGAAGGCGCCCCGCCACGGAACCTCGGCAGGGGTGGAATCCGTACTCCCGGGCTCAGAACACAGGACGCCCCACCGCGCGAGGCCGGTGGGGCGTGCCCCCGTCACCGGTTGGGCGCGGCCCCGCTGACATCGGCGAGGGCGGAGTCCTCGTCGACGGCCAGGGCCAGGTCCCCTATGGTCACGATGCCGGTCACCTCCTCGCCGTCGACGACCGGCAGGCGGCGTACGTGCTCCACCCGCATCGCGTGCACGGCGTCTCCGACACTGCTCTGATGCGGCACCGTCACCGGTTCGGAGCTGCACACCTCGCCGACCGTCACGGTCTCCGGGTCTCCCCCTTCGGCCACGCATCGGACCACGATGTCCCGGTCGGTGAGGATGCCTCTCAGGTGATCGTCCTCCAGTACCACGACATCGCCCACGTCCTGGTCGCGCATGATCTCGGCGGCCTCGCGCAGGGTCGTGTCCGGGGTGACGGTGTGCACCACGGGGGTCATCACTTCGACGATGCTGTCCACCATGGCCGTTCTCCCTTCATCGCTACGGCCCTCATCGAAGCCCCTGACCGACCCCGCGCGCCCCGAAACGTCCCCGGCCGTCTTCTCCTCGGGGTGCGGCCCCTCGGGGAACCGGAGCCCACGGGCCCCGCCCCCGAGGGGCCGCGTCGCGGGGTCAGGCGCAGTTGTGCGCGGCGGAGGTGGCCGAACCGACGACCACGTCGATGCCGCCCGGAGCGGTCAGTCGGGCCCCGTTCACGGTGAGGGAGCCGTCCTCCTCGACGATCTGCTCGTTGACCACGAGGCGGGCCCCGGTGATCCCGAGGTCGACGTCGATCTCCAGGTCGGGGGTGTCCCCGATCTCGATCGGAACTCCGGCGACCTTCAGCGTCATGTCGACGGAGCCGACCTGTTCCTCACAGGTGCTGGTGGAGGCGACCTCCACCCCGGACAGTTCGATGAGCGAGAGACCGGCCAGGCCGATCCGCGCCTCGGAGACGTTGGCGCTCGCGGTGGCGGCGGTCGGGTCGGTGTCGCTCACCACCTGGGCGCACAGCACGTCGGCGGTGACCAGCGCCGATCCCAGCCGTTCCAGGCAGGAGGGTTCGGTCTCCTCGGCGTGCGCGGTCCGCACCTCGCCGCTCTCGGGGGCCGGTCCGATGGAGATCGGCAGGCCCAGGACGGGGATGTCGGCGGACAGGCCGAAGGCGCTGCCGGTCACGTACTCCAGGAGGATCTCGGCGGAGGCCTCCGAGGGCAGGTAGAAGCCGTCGCCGTCGAAGGTCAGGGAGACGGGGACGGTGGTCTCGTCGGTGAGGGGCTGGTCGACGGCCTCGACCGTGCACGTCACAGCTCCGTCGGCGGCGGTCGTGCCCTCACAGGCCTGTTCGGTGTCGCCGGCACCCAGGGTGAAGGCCACCGTCTGGTCGGCGACCGGGGCACCGGTCTCGTCGATCAGCGTGCCCGACAGTTCGGCGGCGGTGTCGTTGGCGATCGAGGCGGGGCCGGTGTACTCCAGCTCCGTTTCGAGGGTGATGCGCAATTCGGTCTCGTGGGAGGAGGCCTCGTACTCGTCGTCTCCGGCGAAGTCCAGCCGCAAGGGGACCATGCCGTCGTCGGTGAGGGGCTGGTCGACGGTGTCGATCACGCACGTGGCCCCGCCGTCGGAGCCGGTCGTGCCCTCACAGGCCTGTTCGGAGTCGCCGGTGCCCAGGGTGAAGGAGACCGTCCGGTCGGCGACCGGCTCGTCCCCCTCGTCGGTCAGGGTGCCGGACAGCTCGGCCGACTCTCCGTTGGAGACGATCTCGGGGCCGGTGTAGGCCAGCGAGGTCGCCTCCTTCTCCACCGGCGGCTGTTCGCCGTCGCAGCCATTGGTGCTGGTGAAGTACTTCTCGTGGTAGCTGAACGGGTAGGGCGCCAGCTCCTCGCCGTCCACGACGATCTCCTGGGCGGTGCCGTTCAGGCGCTGTTCGTAGTGCAGGTGGGGTCCGGAGCTGACACCGGTGTTGCCCATGGTGCCGACCTGCTGGCCCTGTTCGACCCGCTGCCCGTCCTCGACCGTGCGTGTGTCCAGGTGGTAGTGGCGGGTCTGCCAACCTCCCTCATGGTCGATGTTGACGACCAGACCGGCGCCGGGCCCCTCGGTCAGACGGGCGGTTCCGGGGGCGGAGGCGAGGATCGGGGTCCCGAGGTCCTGTCCACCGTCGGCGCGGATGATGTCGAGGGCGTTGTGGTCGTGGCCCTCATAGGTGGAGTAGGTCACCCGCAGTCCGCATTCGAAGGGCGCCTTGAAATCCGCGGGAAAGTCCAGGGCGGTCGCGTCGTCGGTGGCGGGTTCCGCGTGGGCGACGCCCAGGGAACCGACGAGAAGCGCGGCGGAGGCCACGAGGGCGGTCAGGAGACGACGGGGGTTCGTTTGCCGTGCGGGCCGTTTCGTGAAACGGGAAGGCGACGAAGAAATGGTTCTCTCCTCGGTCGGGCACCCGTGAAAGGCAGGGGTCACGGACGCCATGGCGATGGAAGACGGCGCTGTCCATTCTCAAGGGACATGGGGGATATCGGGCGGCACGATCACTCGGGGAGGGGAAAGGGAATCGGCTCGAAAACCCTTCGCCCGTGAAACGGAATCGTGGAACCCGGAACGGATGGCCGGCGCCGGAAAACTCGACGCGTCAACATCATTCATCAGGACCCGATGGCGCTCAAGCGATAGAGGTGTCCGTACTCGGCCAATCGGAGCACCGGGGGCGTTCTCCCTTCACGCCCGTTTTCTCCGGAACCATGCGTGGGATGGATCCCCGAAAAGGGACGGCGTCCCGAATACGTCTCCGTCTCCGACCGTTCTCCGCCCCTTGTGGAACGCCGTCAGAGAGGGGTGTCGAGGACCTCGCGCAGGAAGGTCCGCACCTGCTCGGCGTGGCCGCGCGGGTCGTCCAGATGCACCCAGTGGCCGCAACCGGCGAGTTCACGCAGACGGGTGCCGGGGCGGGCACGGACCATCTCCTCGGCGCGATCCCTGGACAAGAGCGGGCTGTTCCCACCTCGCAGGAGCAGGGTCGGGTGGGCGGAGGCCGCCCAGTCGGCCCGGAAGTCCCCGGCGTTGCCGTGTTGAACGGCCAGCATGTCCTCGTGGTCGAAGCGCAGCCGCCACCGGCCACCGCTCCCGTGGGCGCTGTCCATGAAGTAGCCGAGCGCGGGCACCCCCTGACCGACGAGGAAGTCGGCGAGGGCGTTCCGATCGGGGAAGGAGCGCGGCCATTCGGTGACGTCGAAGACCGGATGTTCGAGCTCGGAGGCGTCGGTGACCGACCCGACGTCCTCGATCACCAGGGCGCGGACGAGGTCGGGGCGGCGGGCCGCCAGCCGGTAGGCGACCACCCCGCCCATGGAGTGGCCGAGCAGGAGGGCCGGCCCCTGGTCGAGGTGTTCGAGGAGGGCGACGGCGTCGTCGACGAACGCGTCGCTCCCGAGGTCGCCACCGTGGTCGGAGAGCCCGTGGCCGCGCTGGTCGAGGGCGACGGTCCGGAACTCCGGGGCCAGGTACGAGGCCGTGGCGAAGAAGGTGGAGGCCCGACCGAACGTGCCGTGCAGGGCGATCAGTGGGACGCCGTCACCGCCGAAGTCGAGGAGGCCGAAGCGTCGGCCGCGCAGGTCGAGAAAGGAGGGGGTGGGCACGGTGATCTCCTCAAGGGCCGGTGACGAGGGGAGGCAGGAGCATCGCACACACCGTCGCGGGAGGCGAAACGGCCCGCTCATGAGGTTGTTGACCGTCGTTTGGTCGTAGCCCGAGCCACCTCCGGGTAGATGCGCTCGGACACCCTGTGCCCGTGGGCCTCGCCCGAGGCCGGGACGTACCGGAGGAGGTTCCGATGACCCGTGGCACCGGATCGACGCACACGACCGCGGGTGTCCCCCGACAGACGAGGTCGAGGGGCACCGGATCGAAGGGTCACGAACCGTCCATGGACGACACCACCGACTTCGACAGCGCCCTGCGCGGGCTCATCGCCCCCGCGC
This sequence comes from Nocardiopsis alba DSM 43377, assembly GCF_000341225.1. Lineage (GTDB taxonomy): Bacteria > Actinomycetota > Actinomycetes > Streptosporangiales > Streptosporangiaceae > Nocardiopsis > Nocardiopsis alba. The sequence goes on along the minus strand of NZ_ANAC01000014.1, from coordinate 217,334 downwards.
CCACCTTCGTCACCGACGATGAAGGCCGTCTGGTCTGGGATCTGCGCCGGTTCGACTTCCTCCAGGGCAAGACCGCGCCGGAGACCGTCCACCCCCATCTGTGGCGCCAGGGCCGGTTGACCGTCCTGAGCGGGCTCTTCGAGGTGACCGAGGGCGTCTACCAGGTCCGGGGCATGGATCTGTCCAACATGACCCTGATCGAGGGCGACGAGGGCGTCGTGGTCGTGGACCCGCTGGTCTCCGAGGAGGTGGCCGCCGAGGCGCTGCGGCTGTACCGCGAGTACCGGTCCGATCGTCCGGTCACCGCGGTCGTCTACACCCACCCGCACCTGGACCATTTCGGTGGTGTGCGCGGGGTCGTCGACGAGGACGACGTCGTCTCCGGTCGGGTGCCGATCGTGGCCCCGGAGCACTTCATGGAGCACGCCGCGTCGGAGAACGTGTACGCGGGCACCGCGATGATCCGGCGCGGCATGTACTTCGCCGCCTTCGACCTGGATCCCGGGCCCGAGGGGCGGGTCGGGATGGGGTTGGGCATCGGGACCTCCAACGGGAGCGTGGGGCTGATCCCGCCGACCCTGGAGATCACCCATACCGGCCAGGAGGAGGTCCTGGACGGGGTCCGGTTCGTGTTCCAGATGACCCCGGGCACCGAGGCCCCGGCGGAGATGAACTTCCACCTCCCCGAACGTCGGGCCCTGTGCACGGCGGAGAACGCCTGCCACACCCTGCACAACCTGCTCACCCTGCGGGGCGCCCAGGTCCGTGACGCGCGTATGTGGTCGCGCTACCTGAACGAGACGATCCGGCTGTTCGCCGACGACTCCGACGTCGTCTTCGCCTCCCACCACTGGCCCACCTGGGGCACCGACGCGCTGCGCGATCTCCTGGCCGAACAGCGCGATATCTACGCCTACCTGCACGACCAGACGCTCCGGCTGATGAACCAGGGCTTCACCGGGATCGAGATCGCCGAGGAGCTGACGCTGCCGCCCGCGCTGGAACGGGCGTGGAGCTCGCGCGGCTACTACGGATCGGTCTCCCATAACGTCAAGGCGATCTACCAGCGTTACATGGGCTGGTTCGACGGCAACCCGGCCCACCTGTGGCAGCATCCGCCCAAGGCTCAGGCAGAACGTTACGCCCGCGCCATGGGCGGGGTCGACGGTCTCCTCGCACAGGCCCGGGTCTTCGCCGACGAGGGTGATCTGCGGTTCGCCGCCGAGCTGGGTTCGCACGCGGTGTTCGCCGCCCCCGACCGCTCCGACGCCCGGGAGTTCCTGGCGCACGTGTTGACCCGGCTCGGACACGGGTCAGAATGCGCGACCTGGCGGAACTTCTTCCTGGTGGGGGCCTCCGAGCTCACCTCCGAGGTGCCGCCCACGGCCCTGCCCCTGGCCGACAGTCTGCTCTCGGCGCTGAACGTCACCCAGATCCTCGACTCCCTGGCGATCCGCGTCGACGGGCCCCGCGCCTGGCGGGAGGAGCTGTCCCTGGAGCTGCGGGTGACCGACGTCGGGGAGCGCCATCGGGCGCTGCTCTCCAACGGGGTCCTCGTCCACTATCCCGACCCCGAGGAGGACGAGGAGTCCGGGCTCACCCTCACCCTGACCAAGGAACGGCTGCTCCGGGTGACCGCGGGCGCCGAGCCGGAGGGTTCGGAGTACGAGGGCGATCTCGGGGTGCTGCGCCGTCTGATGGCGCTCCTGGACGCACCTCGACCCGACTTCCCCATCGTCACGCCCTGACACGAACGTGGCCCGACCGGAACCCCGGCCGGGCCACACCGTCACCGTCCCTCAGGGGACGATCACGAGCTTGCCGCGCACGTGCCCCTCCCGGCTGACCCGGAAGGCCTCCGGGACCTCGTCCAATCCGTAGGTGCCCGCCACCTCGACGGTGAGCTCCCCCCGGTCGGCGAGCGCGGCGAGCCGGGCCGTCTCGTTCCCGTCCGGACGCACCCAGATCACCCGACCACCGTGCGCGAGCACGTCGTTGTCGACGATCGACACGTGGACGCCGTCCGGGGTGAGGACGGACAGGGTCGTCTCCAGCTGGCCACCGACGAAGTCGGCGACCGCGTCGACGCCCTCGGGCGCCATCTCGGTCACCCGTTCGGCCAGCCCCTCGCCATAGCTCACCGGCTCCACGCCGAGGCCGCGCAGGAACTCGTGGTTGCGTTCGGAGGCCGTCCCGATCACCCGGGCCCCCTGGGCACGGGCGATCTGCGCGGCGAAGGAGCCCACGCCCCCGGCCGCCGCGTGGATCAGCACCGTCCGACCCGCGATCGGTCCCAGGGCGTCCACCGAACGCAGGGCGGTGCCGCCGGCCAGCGGCAGACCACCGGCCTGTTCCCAGGTGAGGGAGTCGGGCTTGCGGGTCGTGGCGGCGGCCGAGACCGCCACCCGTTCGGCGAACGTGCCCGGGCCCAGGACGTCCTTGCGGGCGTAGGCCATGACGGCGTCGCCGATCTGGAACTCGGGGGCGTCCAGACCGACGTCGACGACGACCCCGGCCACGTCCCAGCCCGGGATCACCGGGAAGGTGGCGTCGATCAGCGGATCGAGTCCACCGGTCATCGCCTTCCAGTCGACCGGGTTCACCCCGGCCGCGCGTACCTCGACCAGGACGGATCCGGGGAAGACCTTGGGTTCGGGCACGTCACGGACCTCGATGGTGTCGACGTCCGAGCTGTACTGACTGTAAGTGGCTGCGCGCACATGTCCTCCTTGATCGGAACGCACCGTATCCGTCCTGAGGAACAACGGTGGCGTGGAGCGCCGCTGTTCCCTCTCGGCGGACAGGACGGCTCGGGTCCGGGTGGCGCCCCCGCGCCGGTCAGGCCGCTTCGATCAGCCCTCTGGCCAGCGAATACGCCTCCGACAGACTCGACCCCGTGTAGTGGAGGGAGGCCATCCGCGCGATGTGCTCGTCGCCGTTGACCGACACGGTGTGGGTGAGGTGCTCGAAGAGCGGACCGTCCGACAGGGAGTCGCCGTAGGCCACGCAGGCGTCGACCTCCACTCCCCTGCGCGCACGCTCGCTCTCCACGATCCGCACCTTGTCCACGGGGGTGAGGATGTTCTCCGGTTCGATCGGGGCGTCGAAGGGCAGCGGCGGGAAACGTGAGGCGACCACCTCGTCGAACCCGAAGCGGAGCAGCAGCCGCGCGTAGAAGTCCGGGGACATGCTCACCACCATCGAGTACTCGCCCCGCGCGCGGATGTCCTCGCACACCTCGCGGACGTCGTCCAGGAAGGGGCTCGCCTCGAAGGCCGCCAGGACGTGCTCCTCGGTGAGCTCGGACCAGAGGGCGTGGACACTGCGCGCGAAGACCCGCGTGTCGATCGCCTGCCGGCGGAAGTCGGCCTCCAGCTCCAGCAGTCGGGTCTCGCACCGGAGCAGGCGGGCGATCTCCAGGCTCGCGGTGGTGCCCCGCAGCAGGGTTCCGTCCATGTCGAAGACGTGCAGGTGGGTCATGTGCTCCTCCGCCGTAGGGCGCGCGTTCTCGACGTGCCCCGCCCGGCTCGGGACGGGGTCGATGGTCGTGGCGGCTCCATGCTTTCAGAGGCGGAGCGGGGCGAAGCCGACGGCCCCACCTCCGGCTCCGGCGAGCGACGAAGGGCCGTGTACCCAAGGGACATGGCGGGAAAGGACAATGGCCCTATGCGACCCCACAGCATCGAAACGGACGCTCGGGACCTCGACGACCTGCGGCGTCGCCTGGAGATGACCCGCTTTCGCCCCGAACTCCCCGACGAAGGGTGGGGCTCGGGCACCCCGCAACCCTGGCTGCGCGACCTCGTGGAGCACTGGCTGCACCGCTACGACTGGCGGAGGACCGAGGCGGAGCTGAACCGGATGCCCCAGGTCGTCGGGGAACCCGCCGGGCTCCGCGTGCACGCCTTCCACCTGCGCTCACCCCATCCGGGGGCGACACCGCTCCTGCTGTGCCACGGGTGGCCGGGGTCGATCGTGGAGTTCCTCGACTGCCTGCCCGCGCTGGTCCACCCCACCGAGCATGGCGGACGCCCCGAGGAAGCCTTCCACGTGGTGCTGCCCTCCCTGCCCGGCTTCGGGTTGTCCGGTCCCCCCACCCGCCCCGGGGTCGACGTCCCCGCCATCGCGTCGGCGTTCGCCGACCTCATGACCGGGCTCGGATACCCGCGCTTCCTCGCCCAGGGCGGCGACTGGGGCGGCTTCGTCGTACGCGAGCTCGGGCTGGAACACCCGGACCGGTTGATCGGCGTCCACACCAACTTCCCCTGGGCGGTGCCACCACCCGATCTCGAAGACCCCTTCGCCGATGTCACCCCGGACGAACGCGCCGTTCTGGAGTACAACGAGCGCGTCTATGGGACCGACCAGGGGTACTACGTCCAGCAGGCCACCCGGCCGCACACCCTAGGCCCGGCCTTGGAGGACTCCCCCGCCGGTCTGGCGTCCTGGCTCCTGGAGAAGTTCCACACCTGGTCGGACACCCGCGACGGGACGCCCTTCACCCTCGACCGAATGTTGGACAACACCATGCTGTACTGGCTGAACGGCACCGCCACCTCCGCCGCCCGCCTGTACGCGGACTCCGAACGGTACGGTTCCGACCCCCATGTCTGGGGGCGCCGGGTGGAGGTGCCGACCGGTGTGGCGATCTATCCGTACGAGAAGACCCGCGCGCCCCGGAGCTGGGTCGAACGTCAGTGGAACCCGGTCCACTGGTCCGAGCAGCCTCGCGGGGGCCACTTCGCCGCCTTCGAGCAGCCCGGACTCTTCACCCGTGACCTGCGGGCCTTCTCCCGCCTCCTGTCGAAGGGGTGATATCGGGGGTCCGGGGAAAACCGGTGGCGGCGCGCGACACGACGATCGACCATGGTCCGATGACGGAAGCGAGCACATCCGACGGGGTCGTCACCCTGACGCCCCTGGGACCGAACGACGCGACGGCACACCTGGACGGTGAGGACGAACTCCTCGTCCGATGGCTCAACGGCGGCCCCGGTACCCGAGAGACCGTCGAGAGATACCTCCGGCACTGCCGTGAGCAATGGGAGGTCTCCGGGCCCCTCCGTGCCTTCGGTGTCCGCGTGGGGCCCGAGGGAACGCTCGCGGGAACGGTCGACCTGCGATTCGCGGAGGAGGGTCTGGCCCCGGGCCAGGTGAGCCTCGCCTATGGCCTCTACCCCCTGTGGCGGGGGCGCGGCCTGGCCACCCGGGCGGTTCTCCTGGCGTCGCGCTACGCGGCCGACCTGGGAGGCACCGAGGCGGTGATCGAGGTGGAACCGGAGAACCGGGCCTCCGTGGCGGTGGCGCGCCGGGCGGGTTTCGCCCTCTATGGCCGAGGGGAGCTCGGGGACGGCACCCCGGTCGACCGGTACGTCCTCGCCCTGAGGCGTCCTTCCGGTTGACGATCCGGAGTGGGACGGTCAGCGGCGGAGACCGCGCAGTAGGGCCTCACGGTGCTGGAGCGTCCACGCGTGCGCCTCTTCGATCTCGCGCACGACCCCCGTCTCCCGCAGGTGGATCATGGCCGGGTGCCCCCGCCGCGCCGCCTCCTCGATCCCCCGACGGCAGCGCTCCTGCCACCACAGGACGGTGTCGACCAGGTCGGCCGGGTCCTCGTAGGCTCCCGGACCGTAGGCGTCGGCGATCTCGCGGAGCGTCTCCCCCGCCGCCACGGCGTCGGTCCATCCGGGGCCGAGATCCAGATACTGCCAACAGACGTGCGCCAGGTCGTGGATCCGCTCCCCCGGCCCGGCCAGGTCCCAGTCGACGAAGGCCACCGGGAGCGGGCCGGCGCCGGAGTCCCGGTAGACGGTGTTCTTCGGTGCCAGGTCGTTGTGGCAGACCACCTCCGACGCCCCGGCGAGCGGGGTGCCGGCGGTCAGATCGTGGAGTTCGCGGACCAGCCGGGCCACCCCGCGCAGAGCATCGAGCGTGCGCACGGCGATCGCGTCCTCGGGCCGCCAGACGACGTCGCCGGGCAGGAAGGACAGGACCTCGCGCCCCTGCTCGTCCAGGCCCAGGAAGCGCAGGGCGCCGGGCCAGGACCGCTCGCGCAGGTGTTCCAGCAGCTCGTGCACGAACCCGGAACGCTCGGCGGGGACACGACGGACGGTGTCGCCGACCCGGACGACCCGGGTGACGAACCCTCCCTCCAACGGGATCTCCGACATGGACGACCTCAGACGTTCCGGGCGCGCACCACACGCGCGGCACCGGCCTCGATCGACGTCGCGACCACCCCCACCTCCTTCGTTCCCTGGACAGGATGCCGGCGCGAAAACCAGGCCAGAACACCGGAAAAGGGTTTGCCGCCCTCGCACGCCCGCTGCCAGGATCACGCCCATGACACCGCTGTACCAGGTCCGCGCCGACCACGACGCGCACACGATCGTGGTCTACCAGGCCTACTCGTCCGCCATCGCCGACCCGGCGCTGCGGGAGGGGCGTTTCGTCCCTCCGTTCTCGTTCCGGCGGATGACCTGGATCAAACCCTCGCTCCCCTGGTTGGCCCACCGCAGCAACTGGGCCCGTAAGACCGGGCAGGAACGGATCCTCGCGGTGCGGATCACCCGTCAGGGATGGGAGGAGGCTCTGGGACGGGCGGTGCTCACGACCTCGTCGCCCGAGGCCGTGGCCCGGGCCGACGTCCACCTCCAGTGGGACCCCGAACGGTCCCTGCGCGGGGCGGCGCTGAACCACTACAGCGTTCAGGTCGGGATCGGTCGCGGACTGATCCGGACCTTCGTCGACGACTGGATCGTCGGGCTCACCGACCTCACCCCTCGAGTGCGCAAGGCCGCCGACCTGGTCAGACGCGGAGACACCGCCGGCGCCCGGCGCCTGCTCCCCGCCGAACGGGTCTACCCCCTGCCTCCGGCACTGGAGGAACGTCTGTGCCCGAAGCGGCGCGGGTGACGGTGGACCTCGCCGGCCCTCCGCCACCCGCTCACTCGTTCACGGTCACCGGACGTCAGGCTTCATCGAGCGGCGCCTGGAGTTCGGTCACCCAGTCGTCGAGGTTCTCCGGGCATTCCAGGGTGACCTCCCGGGGGTAGCCGACCGACGTGTGACCACCGGCGTCGATCCAGCGGGCCAGGGTCTGGGCGGTGGGGAGCACGGTCGCCATCGCGCCCCGGTGCACGATGGTCGCCGCCCGCTCCACCGGCGGCAGGTCGACGACCTCGAAGTCGCCGCTCCCGAGCGGCGCCGAGACCTGGACGGCGGCGTGGACCGTGATCCGGCCGCCACCCTCGGGGGCGTCCTCGTAGTGGGAGACACCGGGGCCGGTCGGGGCGATGCCCGCCAGTTCCAGGCGCCGGAACAGCACCGTGTAGAGCGGACCGATGACCGGACCGATGTCCTCGGGGTCGAAGCTCGCCGCGGTGGCGGTCATTCGCGCCACCCGGACGGCGGGGACGGACTTGAGGACGACGTCGTTCGTGGGCATGTGCCCCTCGCTCTCGATCGCTCGGAGCCTCGCCTCGACCTGGGTCAGCCTGGCCCGCTCGGCGACCATGGCGGTCTCCAGTTCGGCCCGCCGCAGCCTGAGCATGCCGCGCAGCTCCTCGGCCTCGACCTTCTCGTCGACGATGTCGTGGACCTGCCTCAAAGTGAAGCCGAGGTCCTTGAGCGCGATGATCCGGTTGAGACGGGCGAGCTGGGCCGCGGTGTAGTGCCGGTAGCCGTTGGCGGGATCGACGTGGGCCGGACGCAGCAGCCCGGTCGCGTCGTAGTGACGCAGCATCCGGACCGAGACGCGACCGTGTCGGGCGAAGTCTCCGATGTTGAACATGATGCTCCGAGTGGATCGCCTGACACGGTGTGAGGGTCAAGAGGCTACGCGCCGACCGGGACACGGGTCGGCCCCGCGCGCCTGTCGTCGAAGCGCGCGGGGCCGGAACGCGATGGTCAGCGGGCGGGCAGGATCCGGCCGGTGACCTCACCGAAGTCCACCCGGGTGCCGTCCGGGCCGGGGGCGGTGGCCGTGATGGTCACCTCGTCACCGTCCTCCAGGAAGGTGCGCTCGGTGCCGTCGGGCAGCCGGAGCGGCTCCTTGCCGGACCAGGTGAGCTCCAGCAGACAGCCGCGCTGGGCGACCTCGGGGCCGCTGACGGTGCCCGAGGCGTACACGTCGCCGGTGCGCAGGGAGGCGCCGTTGACGGTCATGTGCGCCAGCTGCTGGGCGGCGGTCCAGTACATCAGGGAGAACGGCGGGCTCGACACCAGGTGTCCGTTGATCCGCACCTCCAGCCGCAGGTCCAGGCCCCAGGGCTGGGAGCCCCGCAGGTAGGGCAGCGGTTCGGGGTCCTGGGCGGGCTGTTCGACCCGGGCCGCCTCCAGGGCGGACAGCGGCACGATCCAGGGCGAGATCGAGGTGGCGAACGACTTGCCCAGGAACGGGCCCAGGGGGACGTACTCCCAGGCCTGGAGGTCGCGCGAGGACCAGTCGTTGAGCAGGAACACCCCGAAGACGTGGTCGGCGAAGTCGTCGACCCCCACCCGTTCGCCCATCGCCGTGGGCGTGCCCACGACGAAACCGACCTCGGCCTCGATGTCCAACCGGACCGAGGGGCCGAAGACCGGTGTGGACTCCGTGGGCGGTTTGCGCTGGCCGGTGGGGCGCACGATGTCGGTCCCCGAGGCCACGATCGTGCCGGAACGACCGTGGTAGCCGATCGGCAGGTGCTTCCAGTTGGGGGTGAGGGGCTCCTGGTCGGGGCGGAACATACGGCCGACGTTGGTGGCGTGGTGCTCGGAGGCGTAGAAGTCCACGTAGTCGGCGACGGTGAACGGCAGGTGCAGGGTCACCTCGGCGCGCTCCACCAGGTGGGGGCGGACCGCGTCGGCGTGGGCGGGGTCGGTCAGCCACGTGGTCAGGGCGGCGCGGACCTCGTCCCAGACGGGTTTCCCGGCGGCCAGGAGCGCGTCCAGGTTCGGTCCGTCGACGACGTCGGCGAACGGGGCGCCCTGGGCGCGGGCCGCGGACCCCAGGTCCAGGACGTGGTCGCCGTAGGCCACCCCGACCCGGGTGCGCGGGTCGCTCGCGGTGGAGTAGACCCCGTAGGGCAGGGTCGCCGGGCCGAACCGCGCGTCGGGGGCGATGTCGAGCGGGCTGTCGGACATGGATCTCGCTTTCCGAAGGTCAGAGGGTGAGCGCTCCGAGGACCACGAGGTCCTCCAGGGGTTCGGTGACGCTGCACGTGCCGAAGGAGCGGAACCGGGAACGCACGTCGGCGATCTCGGTCTCGGTGAGGGCCGCGGCGCGGGCGGCCAGAGCCCGGCCGTCCCGGTCGGCCAGGGTGGCGGCGGCCTCCTTGCAGCCTTCGCCGTCCAGGAGCAGGCGGGTGGCCAGCAGGACGTTGAGGAAGCCGTGCTGTTCGAACCCCTCTGGGGTCGTGTGGCGGACCGCGTGGTGCAGTCCGGCCGTGCACTTGAAGGGCAGCCCGGCGTTGACGGCGGTGGCCAGGAGCGCGGCGAGTTCGGCCTCGGAGGGGTGGGCCTCGGCTCGGACCCCACCGGTGCGGAACTTGGCGTGGGCGCCGGTACCGACCAGGGAGGCGATGTCGGAGGCGGCCCGTTCCCCCCGGGCGATCTCGACGTGGCCGCCGACGCCCCGGGGCAGGGTGGCGGCGAGCGCGACGGCGGTGTCGCCGGCCCGGTCCGGGGGCGCGGCCACCTCCACTCCGACCAGGCGCAGGGCCGGATCGGCGGTGATCGCCTCGATGGCGGCGGCCAGGTCGTCGGATCCGCCGGGCACGGTCACCACGACGTCGAGCGGGTCGTGGTCCCCCTCTTCCCGGGCCAGGACCGCGCGCAGTTCGGCGATCCGGCCGTCGGAGACCAGGAAGGGGCCCACGTACGGGGCGCGGGCGCCCGCCCTGTGCGCCCGGTGGGCGGGCAGGGCCTCGCCCATGGGCGCGTTACCGGGCGGGAACAGCGCGGCGTCGTCGAACAGTCCGCGGTACAGGGCCGAGGTCATGCCCGCCCCTGTCCCTTGGCCCAGGTCCAGGCGTAGGTGCCGTCGTCGACGGCGGTGCCGCCCTCGCCCAGGTCGAGCGGGCGGAAGGTGTCGACCATGACGGCGAGCTCGTCGAAGGCCTCCGCGCCGACGCTGCGCTCGTAGGCGCCGGGCTGGGGGCCGTGGGAGTGGCCGCCGGGGTGCAGGGAGATGGAGCCCTGGCCGATGCCGGAGCCCTTGCGCGCCTCGTAGTCGCCCCCGCAGTAGAACATGACCTCGTCGGAGTCCACGTTGGAGTGGTAGTAGGGCACCGGGATGGACTCGGGGTGGTAGTCCACCTTGCGGGGCACGAAGTTGCAGATGACGAAGTTGTGCCCCTCGAACACCTGGTGGACGGGCGGCGGCTGGTGGACGCGGCCGGTGATGGGCTGGAAGTCGTCGATGTTGAAGGCGTAGGGGTACAGGCAGCCGTCCCAGCCCACGACGTCGAAGGGGTGCGTGGGGTAGGTGTAGCGGGTGCCGGAGATACCGCCGGGTCCGTCGCCGCGGTGCTTGATGAGCACGTCGACGTTCTCGCCCTCGACGAGCAGCGGACCCTCGGGGCCGCGCAGGTCGCGTTCGCAGTAGGGGGCGTGCTCCAGGAACTGGCCGTAGCGGGACAGGTAGCGCTTGGGCGGGGCGATGTGGCTGTTGGCCTCGACCACGTAGGCGCGCAGGGGCTCCTCGCCGGTCGGCACCCAGCGGTGGGTGGTGGCGCGCGGCAGGATGACGTAGTCGCCGCGGCCCACCTCCAGGACGCCGAAGACCGTCTCGACGCGGGCGGTGCCCGATTCGACGTAGACGCATTCGTCGCCGATGCCGTTGCGGTACAGCTCGGAGGGGGCTCCGGCGACCACGTAGGAGATGCGCACGTCGTCGTTGCCCAGGACGAGGCGGCGGGACTCGACGACGTCGGCGGCCTTCCAGTCCTGGCCGGGGAACAGGTCGTGGAGTTTGAGGTGGCGGGGCACCATCGGGGCGTTGCGCCTGCGGGTCTGGTCGGGCACCTCCCACTCGGCGGCGTCGACGATGGCCGACGGGATGGCCCGGTGGTACAGGAGCGAGGAGTCGGAGGAGAAGCCCTCCTCCCCCATGAGCTCCTCGTAGTAGAGGCCGCCGTCGGGGTTGCGGTGCTGCGTGTGGCGGGTGCGGGGCACCTCGCCGACCTGGCGGTAGTGGGCCATGGTCGTCTCCTTGTTCGGCTCTCGGGTCCGGTGTCCTCGCCCCTTCGCGGGGCCGTGGAGCGGGTCGTCGTGTGCGTCGGGGTGGATCGTTCCCCGGGTTCGGGTGCGTGTCCCCCCGGCCGGGGGCCGGGTTCGTCAGGCTGTGGCGACGATGTCGGCGGCCGGGTGTCCCAGGGCGGTGCGGATCGCGGCTCGTACGGCGTCGTGGTCGTCGCAGGGAAGGACGGCCGCGATGTGGGCGTCGGGGCGCACCAGCCAGACCTGACCGGGTTCACATTCCAGGGCGCGACCCAGGGCTCCGGTGGGGTCGATGTCGTCCAGGTGGAGCGTGGTGATCGGGGCGGGCGTGGTGCCGGTGGCGACGGCGTGCAGCGCGGCGCGCGTCGTCTCGGGGTCGGTGCCCTCGGGGGTTCCGCTCAGGAGGAGTGTCAGCCCCTCGCGCAGGAGGGGGCGGAGCCGGGTCAGGTCGGGACGGCCGGGCAGCGCCAGCGGGACGTCGGGCATGATCACGCCCGGACAGGGTCTGGGTGCCGACCCGCGCGGGGGTCGTCCGCCGAAGGGGCGGTCGGGGCAGGGGGTGGTGAGCGCCGAGTCGGTGTACCAGAAGGGTTCGGCCAGTCGGCCGGAGTCGACCTTCGGGTGGACCTTCTCGTCGGTGACGGCGCGTTCGAGGACGCTCAGTCTCAGGTCGTGCTCGTCCTCGCCCTGGGGGACGAGGAAGCGCATGGTGGCGCCGGTGACCTCGGCGTTCTCCAGCGCGGCGGCGTGGCGTTCGGTGTGGTAGCTCTCCAGGAGCCACTCTCCGGCCCGACCGTCGCGGACGTAGGCCAGTTTCCAGGCGGCGTTCTCGGCGTCCTGGACCCCGGAGTTGAGGCCGCGCGCGCCGAAGGGGGCGACCAGGTGGGCGTTGTCGCCGGCGAGCAGGACCCGGCCCACGCGCATCCGGTCGGCGACGCGGGTGTGGAAGCGATAGACCGAGTGCCACACGATCTCGTAGGGGGTGTCGCCGATGATCTCGCGGATACGCGCGTCCAGCCGGCCACTGGACTCCTCCGTCTCCAGATCGAAGTCGGCGGGGACCTGCCAGTCGATCCGGAACACCGAGTCGGGGCAGGGGTGGATGAGCACCTGTCGGCCGGGGTTCCACTCGGGGTCGAAGTAGAAGCGGCGTTCGCGTTCCCAGTCGCCGAGATCGGCGCGGATGTCACAGATGAGGAAGCGGTCGTCGAAGCTGGTGCCGGCGAAGTCCACCCCCAGGGCCTTGCGGACGACGCCGCCGTGGGAGCCCAGGCAGGAGACGGCGTGGGTGCCGCGGAGCAGGACCCGCCCCTGTGGGGTGGCGCATTCGACGGTGACGCCGTCGTCGTCCTGGTCGATGCCGGTGACCTCGTGGTTCCAGCCGATGACCACCCCGGCGCGGGCGAGGAGGTCGTCGAGGATCTCCTCGGTGCGCGATTGGGAGATGTTGACGAAGGTGGGCAGGGGCGAGGAGCCGGGGTCGGGCAGGCGGACGTCGAACAGCTCGTCGTCCCGGTAGAAGGTGCGCGCGGTGTCCCAGGTCAGGCCCTCGGCGGCGATGGCGCCGCCGCCGAGCCAGTCCCACACGTCGAGGACGTCGCGTTGCTGGCAGATGGCCTTGGAGCCGACGGCGTCGCGTTCGGGTCGGGCGTCGACGATCCGTACGGGCACCCCGCGACGGGCCAGGAGCAGGGCCGTCGTCTGTCCCACCGGTCCCGCGCCGAGGACCAGCACGGGGTCGGTGGAGGTGTCGGCGGGAGGACGTGGCTGTGGGGGGCGGGGCATGCCGGGCTCCGTTCGTGGGGCGTCCCGTACGGACGTGAGGGGAGGTGGAGGTGTGGGGGCAGGGTTCTTCCGGTCGGGGCCGGTCGGGGAGGGCGGTGGGCCGGGTCAGCCCTGGAGGAGGTCCCAGACCTCGCGGTCGCGTTCGGCGGTCCAGATGACGGGCCGCTCGATGCCGGAGAACTCGTCCCACAGGCGGGAGACGTCGAAGGGAAGGCAGTGCTCGAAGATGGGCCAGTGACCGTAGCCGTCGACCAGGGCGGCGTGGGTGTTCTCGAAGGCCTCCTTGAGGGTGCCGCCGCGTTCGTGGACGGCGCCGACCTCGCGGATCATCACCTTGAGGAAGTCGCGGGTCTGCTCGATGGCGGCGTCGACCTCCTCGCGGCCCCGGCTGACGGCGCCGCGGCCGCCGACGAGCATCTCGGCCTGGAGGGCCTTGACCCGGTCGAGGGTGGCGCCGGCCCAGTCCTTGTGGAAGGCGTCGCCGGTGTAGAGGGCGGCCTGGGCCTCGACGAGGTCGCCGGCGAAGAGGATCCGCTGCTTGGGCAGCCAGGCGACGATGTCGCCCTCGGTGTGGCCGCGGCCGAAGTACTCCAGGACCAGTTCGCCGCGGTCGCCGCCCAGGTCGATGGTGGTGCGGTCGGCGAAGGTCTGGGTGGGCCAGGTCAGGCCGGGGACGGAGTCGGCGTCCTTGGCCAGCCGGGGCATACGGCCGAACTCGCTGGCCCAGTCCTGCTCGCCGCGTTCGCGGATGAGCTCGTGCGTCTTCTCGTGGGTGAGGATGACGGTGGCGTCGAAGGCGCTGGCACCCAGGACCCGGACCGCGTGGTAATGCGACAGGACCAGGTAGCGGACGGGCTTGTCGGTGTGCTCACGGAGCTTGGCGAGCCATTCCCTGGCGGCGGTGGGGGTGGCCAGGGCCTCGAAGGCCACGACGAAGTCCTCGCCCTCGATGGCGCCCACGTTGGGGTCGCCCTCGGCGGTGAGGGCGTAGACGCCGTCGGCCAGGACCTCCAGGGTCTGTTCCTTGGCGTCGGTGTCTGCGGACGAGGCGAACGGCTTGGCTGCCATGGTCGGAAGGCCCCTTCGGTCGTCACGGGCGGTGTCCGCCGCCCAAATGATCAAACGTTTGATGAAAATGACCATAACGTGCCCTACGCCACAGGGCCAAGAGGCCTGGAACCCTCGATATCGTGATGCAGCTCACATATCGAGCATGGGCGTGAAACCCGACGAAGCGACCATGACGCACCCGTTTCGGAGCGTCACCGCCATCGACCGGAAGGGAAAGTGCTGGTGGGGCCGGTGTGACAGAGGAAAACGCCCCGGGACGGCCCCGTCCGCGTACTAGGGTGGTCGGCGTGACTCACAACACCGCACCCCCGGACGATCTCACCTTCTGGTCCTTCGTGGACTACGCGGTGCAGAAGGCCGAACGGGAACTCCCCACGGTGAACGCCGAGGCCATGCGCATGGTGCTCACCCTCAACCGGGCCACGAGCATGGTCGTCTACGACCTGGAGTCCTCCGTCCACCGCCCCCGAGGCTGGACCTGGCCCGGCTTCCGCGTCCTCTTCGCCCTCTGGCTGGCCGGCCCCATGGAGGCCAAGACCACCGCCGAGATCTCCGGAATGAGCCGCGCGGCCCTGTCCGCCCTGCTCAACACCCTCGAACGCGACGGACTGCTCAGCCGCGAACGCGCCACCCACGACCGGCGCGCCCTCCAGCTCAGCCTGACCGACGCCGGCTACGGGGCGATCCTGGGCGTCTTCCGCGCGCACAACCGACGCGAGAGCGCCTGGGCCCAGGCCCTCGAACCCGAGGAGCGCCGTGAGCTGGTGCGCCTGCTCAACAAGCTGATGGCCGGCTCCACCGACGCCCAGGCCAAGTTCCGCAACTGAGAGACCGGCCCGGTGGTCGGTGCCCACCCCCACGAAGGGACCGACGATCATGAGAGAACCCCGGGCCCGGCGGGCGGTGGCCGCCGCCCTCGCCGTCGCCGCCTCCTTCGACCTCGACGCCGACGACGCGGTGGTCCTGCACGAGTCGAACCGGATCACCCTGTGGCTCACGCCCGGCGACGTGCTGGCCCGGGTGGCCCCTCCCGGCGAGGACGCGGCCGGGTTCGAGGTGGAGCTCGCCCGACGACTCACCCTGGCCGGAGCGCCCGTGGCCTCCCCTCACCCCCGCGTGCCGGCGGCCGTCCACGAACGCGACGGCTTCGCGATCACCCTGTGGACCCACCACCCGCCGGTGCCTCCCTTGGACGTCCCCGCGTCCGACTACGCCCACGCCCTCGCCCGACTGCACGAAGGTCTGCGCGAGATCGACCTCCCCGCACCGCGCTTCACGGACCGGGTGGCTCAGGCCCGCGCCCTCGTGGACGACCACCACCGCACCCCGGAACTGACCGCCCCCGACCGAGAGCTGCTCGCCGGCACCCTGCGCGAGATGGAGCGGGGCGTCCTCGAACACGGCGCCCCGGAGCGGCTCCTGCACGGCGAACCGCACCCCGGCAACCTGCTCCCCACCGCCGAAGGACCGCTCTTCGTCGACCTGGAGACCTGTTGCCGAGGGCCGGTCGAGTTCGACCTCGCGCACGCCCCCGACGAGGTCGCCGACCACTACCCGGACGTCGACAGGGAACTACTGCGCCGGTGCCGCACGCTCATGACGGCGATGATCGCCGCCTGGCGATGGGACCGGGACGACCGTTTCCCCGACGGACGACGGCAGGGCGTCGAGTGGATCGCCCGGCTCCGGGCCGCGACGGGCGCCGACGGCGCCGGTCTTCGTTGAAGGATCGGGTCTTGTCGTGGGGGCACTCCCCTGTGAACATCTCGCTATGGAACAGAGCAGCGCCCACGAGCGCCTGCGCGCCGCCCGATCGTGGTTCGGCGCCCGGAACGTCTACCTCGACACCGCCACCCATGGCCTGACACCCGGGCCGGCCCTCCGGGCACTGGAGGAGCACACCCACGAGGTGGCCGAAGGAGGCTTCTCCCCCGCCGAGGCCGACGCCGGGGTCGAACGCGCCCGCGCCTCCTACGCCCGGTTGACGGGGGTGACCCCCGACCGGGTCGCCCTCGGCACCCACACCGCCCAGTTCACCGGGACCGTCGCCGCGAGCCTGCCGGAGGGCGCGGAGGTGCTGGTGGCCGAACGCGAGTTCAGCTCCACCGTGCACCCCTTCTCCACCCGTGAGGGGCTGAGGGTGCGCGAGGTCCCCCTGGAACGGCTGCCCGAGGAGGTCGGCCCCTCGACCGCGCTCGTGGCGGTGTCGGCGGCGCAGTCCTCCGACGGCGCGCTCGCCCCTCTGGACGACCTGGTGGCGGCCTGTTCCGACCGCGATACCCGCCTGCTGGTCGACACCACCCAGTCCGCCGGCTGGCTTCCCTTGGACGACGACCGCTTCGACTACGTGGTGTGCAGCGCCTACAAGTGGCTGCTGGGGACCCGGGGCTCGGCCTTCCTGTCCGGGACCGCCGAGGCGCTGGCCGCGCTGCGGCCGCGGGCGGCGAACTGGTACGCGGGGGCCGAACCGTGGGGGTCGCTGTACGGGGCGGCCCTGGAACAGGGATCCGACGCCGGGCGGCTGGACCTGGCCCCGGTGTGGCCGGCCTGGGTGGCGTTGGAGCGTTCCCTGGAGCTGATCGAGGAGGTGGGGGTCGCCGCGATCCACGAGCACGACACCTCCCTGGCCGACCGCTTCCGCGCCGAGCTCGGGCTGGAGGGCACCGGGTCGGCGATCGTGTCCGTGCCGGTTCGGGAGGGCACGGCCGCGCGGTTGGCCGAGGCGGGGGTGAAGGCCTCGGTCCGGAACGGGCGGCTGCGCCTGTCGTTCCACCTGTACAACACCGAGGACGACGTGGACCGGCTCTTGGAGGCGCTCGCCGGTTCCCTCTGAGCCCGCGCACACGACCGGCCCCCGCCCATCACGCTCACGCGGGGCGAGGGCCGGACCGGTCGGGATCAGCCCTTGGGGCCGACGACGAACACCGGGATACGGCGGTCGGTCTTGCGCTGGTAGTCGGCGTAGGGCGGGTAGGCGGCCACGGCCCGCTCCCACCACAGCTCCCGCTCGTCGCCCTCGACCTCGCGCGCGGTGGCGGCGAAGGGCTCGGGCCCGTCCTGGAGCGCCACCTCGTCGGGGGCGGCGCGCAGGTTGTGCACCCAGGCCGGGTCCTCGGGGGCTCCGCCCTGGGAGCCGATCACCGCGTACAGGCCGCCGTGCTCGACCTTCATGACGGCGGACTTGCGGACCTTGCCGCTCTTGCGTCCGCGCGTGCTGAGGATGACGACCGGCATCCCCGTGTCCATGAGGGTGTCGCCCTCGCGACCGCCGGTGCGTTCGTACAGTTCCACCTGGTCGCGGACCCACTGTGAGGCGCTCGGCTCGTATTCTCCGGGCAGGATGTCGTGCGTGGCCATCTCTCTCCCTGGCTCAGGCGAGGTCGTCGGATCACCCCGATGGTGGCACGGGAGGCCCCGCCCGGGGCGCGCGACATGCGTACCGCGGCCCCGGCGGGATCGGCCGATCAGAAGATGACGCCGCAGAAGGGTGCGTCGTGGCGGTGCAGGGCGGTGTCGAGTCGGGCCGTGGCGCCCGGGGTGTGCTCGGTGATCAGACCCGCCCGCAGGTAGCCGGTGAGCGAGGTCCGGCCGAGGTGGGCCGAGCCCAGGTGGTGGACGTCCAGGGACAGATCGGGCGCGGCGTCGGTGGCCTCGACCCGGGCGCCGTCGGTGTCGGCCTTGATCCGCCACCGTCCGGCGTTCCAGGGCGCGTACCGATCGGCGACCTCCAGGACGCCCTCGAAGGGCGCGGCGTAGGGACGCTCGGACAGAGCACCCGGGACGTCGACCAGGCGCACCCACAGCGAGGGGAAGAGCTTGGCCGGGGCACGGCCCCGGTCGGGGAGCAGGTGGTGCAGCGGGCAGTCGGCCGGGAGGAAGGAGAACTCGACCCGGGAGACCAGGTCCCGGTTGAACAGGTGCTCGAACAGGGCGGTCCAGACGGCGGGGGCGGTGGCGACGATCTCCTGGACGTACACCTCGCCCTGGGCGCCGTCGTCGGCCCACCGGGCCTTGGTGCGGTACAGGGCGTAGCCCAGCGGCCCCTCCGCCCCGTACACCACGACCGCCATCATGGGGCTGCGCCCTTCGCGGCGGTCGGGGGTGTCGCGCAGGGTCCGGTCCCACCAGGGCTCGGTCCGGCGGAACTGTCCGACCCTGGTCGAGGCGAAGGCGTCGTGGACGCGCTCCAGGTCGGCGCGGACCGCCGCCGGCTCCCGCAGGACGACCTTCAGGTCCGGGTCGCGGGGAGCGTCGGCCCGCAGCACGTCGTGGGGGCTGGAGATCGAGATCTCGTCCATCTCGTGGCAGGCGACGCCGTAGCCGAAGCGCTCGTAGATGGAGCCCTCCGACGCCCACAGGGCGGCGTAGCGCACCCCCTGCTCATGGATGTCGGCGAGCTGACGGCGCATGATCGCGCTCAGGACGCCGCGCCGACGATAGGTGGGCCACACGCCCACACCGGTCACACCGGCCACGGGGACGGGCCCGCCGGGCATGGTCATCTCGAAGGGGAAGTGGTTGGCCGAGCCGATGATCTCCTCGGTTCCTTCGGTGTCGTCCACAGCGACGAGGAGGCGTTCGTAGCCCATCACGTCGTGCAGAAGGCGGGATCGTTCGAGCAGGGCCTCGAGTTCCTCGCCGAACAGGAGCGCCTGCCCGACCACGCGCATCGCCTCGGCGAAGTCGTCGCGGTCGCCGTGGCGCACCGTCCATTCTCTGCGGGTCGTGTTCACGGTCTTCTCCTCGGGTTCGCCGGCCATGATCGATGGTTATCAGGTCGGAGAAAGATCGAGCCACAGGTTTTTCACACGTCACACCCTCGATCGGCGCCGTCGAGAGCGGCGCGAGAACCGGGTTCCCGTTCGAACCCGGAGCCGCACCCGGGTGAGTAATCCGCCCCCTCTCAGGGCAGGCTCTGTTCGTGACGACACGACGATTCCCTCCCTCCTCCCCCGCTCCCTCCCTGGTCGTGGGGGTGGACGCCGGGGGCACGACCACCCGCGCCCTGGTGACCACCCTGGACGGCGTCCCCTTGGGCGAGGCCCGGGCCGGCGGGGCCAACCCCAACGCGCACGGCCCCGAACGGGCCGCCGAGCAACTGACCGAGGCGATCGGTTCCGCCCTGGACCGGGCCGGGCCGACGGCGCGCGGTTCGGTGGTCGCGGCCGTGGTCGGTCTGGCCGGGGTGTCTCTCCTGCGGGACGACACGATCCGCGAACACATGGGGGACGCGCTGGTCAAGGCCGGCCTGAACCCGGGCGGGGACGAGTTCGTCGGGGACGACGAGGTCGCCTTCGCCTCGGGCACCCCCGAGCCCCACGGCACCGTCCTCATCGCCGGGACCGGGGCGATCGCCACCCGGATCGAAGGGCGGCGCCGTGTCAGGACCGCCGACGGGATGGGCTGGCTGATCGGGGACGAGGGCTCGGCGTTCTGGATCGGGCACCAGGCCGCCCGGGAGACCGCTCGACAGATGAGTCTGGGCGGGGAGCTCAGTCCGCTGGCCCGTGCCGTGGCCAAACGGGTGGTCCCTGGGCGACGCCCCACCGGGGAGTACCGGCCCGAGGAGCACGCGCGCGACTTCGCCCGGACCCTGACCGCCGCCCCGCCGATCGGTCTGGCCGAGTTCGCCCCGCTGGTGACCGAGGCGCATCGACAGGGCGATCCGTCGGCCGAGGTGATCGTGAACGCCGCCGCCGGGCACCTGGCCCAGTCGGTGCACCAGGTCCGGGTGCCGGGCGAACGTCTGCCGGTGGTGCTGGCGGGCGGGGTGCTCATCCGGTCCGCGCCGATCCGGGAGGCGTTGACCCACAAGCTGACCCTGGGCACCGGGGCGCCCGTGCTGCGGGCCGGTCGCACGGAGGGGGCCGCAGCCTGGCTGGCGGCGGTGAACGCCGGTGTGGACGGCGACGACCCCGCGCTGCACGCCGCCTTCACCGGCGCGGATCCGGCCGCCCCCTCGGTCCCGGCCTGATCGGCGCCGGTTTGCTCCGTTCCGTCACGGTGCCCTACTGTGTATCGGGTTAGGCTTGCCTAACCTACAGGAGAGGGGACTCCGTGACGGAGCGGCGGACACGTCCGAAGAGAATCGTCCACACCGGCCGGGTCGAGCGCGTCGAACGCCCGACCCCGCACATGGTCCGGGTCGTGCTGGGCGGTGAGGGCCTGGCCGCGTTCGAGACCTCCGGGGTCACCGACTCCTACGTGAAGCTGCTGTTCCCGCCGCCCGCCCCCGGCGACCCCGAGCCCTACGACGTCGAGGCGATCAAGGCCGAACGGCCGCGCTCGGAGTGGCCGGTCACCCGCACCTACACGGTGCGCGCCTGGGACCCGCGGACCCGCGAGCTCACCATCGACTTCGTCTATCACGGCGACGTCGGCCTGGCCGCCGTCTGGGCCGCCCAGGCCCGCCCCGGCGACCTCCTGCGCTTCTTCGGCCCCGGCGGTACCTACGCCCCCGCCGCCGAATCCGACTGGCACCTGCTGGTCGGAGACGAGAGCGCGCTGCCCGCCATCGCCGCCTCCCTGGAACAGCTGCCCGAAGGCGCCACCGCGCACGTGTTCCTGGAGATCGAGGACGCGGCGGAGCGTCAGGAGCTGAGGACCCCGGAGGGCGTCCACGTGCGGTGGCTGCACCGCGAGGGCACCCGGGTGGGATCGCTCCTGGTGCCGGCCCTGAAGGAATGGACCTTCCCCGAGGGGGACCTCCAGGCCTTCGTCCACGGCGAGGCCGGGATGGTGCGCGAACTGCGTCGACTGTTGCGCGTGGACCTGGGGGTCCCCAAGGAGCGTCTGTCGATCTCCGGCTACTGGCGACTGGGCCGCAACGAGGACGGCTGGCAGGCCTCCAAGGCCGAGTGGAACCAGAGCGTGGAGGCCGAGGAGGCCGCCGCCCTGCGCGAGCGCGTCGACGTCTAGACGTCGAGCGCCTCCAAGGCCACGATGTAGCCCTCGTTGTAGGTGGGGAACTGGGGAACGGAGTCGCGCAGCGTCTCCACCGACAGCCCCGTCCGGATCGCCAACGCCACGGTGTGGATCCACTCCGAGGCCATCGGTCCGAAGGCCCAGGCCCCCACCAGCACGCCCCGCCCGCGATCGGCCACCAGACCCAGGCGCCCGATCGGATCGGTGGCGTAGGTCCAGGGCCGGGCCAGGACCTCGGTGAGGTCGACCTCTGAGGTGGTCACGTCCACCCCCTGGTCACGGGCCTGCTCCTCGGTGAGCCCCACGGCCGCGATCTCGGGGTGGGAGAACACCACGCGGGGCACGCCCGTGTAGTCGGCGACGCGCGAGCCCCCGAGGACGTTGTCGGCCACCACCCGCCCCTGGTACTTGGCCACGTGCGTGAACATGGAGCGCGCGGTCACGTCCCCCACCGCCCACAGTCCCGGGGCCACCCGACAGTGTTCGTCCACCGGCAGAGAGCCCCGGTCCGGCTCCACCCCGAGGTCGGCCAGGCCCAGTTCGTCGCCGCGAGGACGACGTCCGGTGGCCAGCACCACGACGTCGGCGTGGACACGGGAGCCGTCCGAGAGTTCGGCCACCACCCCGTCCCCCTCACGCGCCACCGAGGACACCTCGGCGCCGGTGCGCACGGTGACGCCCTCGGCCTCGAACCTCTCGGTGACGAGCCCGCACAGACGGGGGTCCTCACGGTCCAGCAGCCTGGGACCGCGCTGGACGATGGTGACCTCCGAACCCATGTCGGCGAGGAACCCGCCCAGTTCGATCCCGACCGCGCTGCCGCCGATCACCAGGGCCCGCGAGGGGATCTCGGTGAGGTTCGTGGCCTCCCGGTTGGTCCACACCAGATCCGGGCCCAACCGGTCCAGCCCCTCGACCGGCGGGCGGATCGGGGACGAACCGGTGGCGACCACGACGTGGTCGGCGGTCACCTCGGTGCCCGCCACCTCCACCCGCCAGGGGTCGCGCCCCACGATCCGGGCGGCCCCGCGCAGCACCAGGGCTCCGCGGTCCCGATAGTTCTCGGCCTGGGCGCTGTCGTCCAGGTGGCGGACCATGCCGTCCCGGTAGGAGCGCAGCTCGGACCACTTCCGGTCCGGGCGGGAGAGCCCGGCCACGTCGGCCGCCTCCTCCCGCGCCTCGGGAGAACGCAACAGGACCTTGGTGGGGATACAGGCGTAGTAGGCGCACTCCCCGCCGATCAGTTCCCGTTCGACCACCGCCACACGTCGTCCCTCGGTGAGCAGTCGGTCGGCGACCACCTCACCGCCGGGCCCCATTCCGATGACGATCGCGTCCACGTGTTCCATGTTCCCCGTCCTCGGTTCGCCGGATCTCCTCCCCGATGGTGTCGGCACGCGCGTCGGCGGGAGGGAACCGACACGCCTGTCGACTCCCCCGAAGGGGATCCTCTCAACCGCGATCGCGCCGCCAGATCCGCGAAGGGACCGGCACCTCGTGCGAAACGGCCGGACCGCACGCGCGGGGAACGGGGCGGGCGTGATGGAATCATCGGCATCGCCCCACCTCGCGCAAGGAACCCTCCACCGGCCATGTCCACTCAGAACGTCCTTCTCGTCCTCGACCTCCTCGGGATCTTCGCCTTCGCCCTGGACGGGGCCCTGACCGCGATCCGCACCGCGCGGGTCGACATCGTCGGGGTGATGGCGCTGGGGGTGGTGACCGCCATCGGCGGCGGCGTCATACGCGACGTCCTGCTCGGCGAGACCCCGGCCACCTTCCAGGACTGGCGCTACCTGACGACCGCGCTGGCCGGCGGCACACTGGCGTTCTTCCTCAGCCGTCGGCTCACCCACCTGGCCAAACCGATCCTGTTGTTCGACGCCGCCGGGCTGAGTCTGTTCGCGGTCATCGGGGCGACCAAGGCCCTGGCCTTCGGGTTCGGACCGCTCCAGGCGGTCCTGCTGGGCGTGCTCAGCGCGGTGGGCGGAGGCACCATCCGCGACGTCCTGCTCAACCGGGTGCCCACCGTGCTCAGCGCCAACTCGCACCTGTACGCGATCCCCGCGATGCTCGCCGCCGGGATCGTGGTCCTGGCCGACCTGGTCGGGTTCTCCGCCGGGTGGATCGCGGTGGTCGGCGCCCTGGTCTGCTTCACCCTCCGGACGCTGGCGTTGCGTTACCGCTGGAACGCGCCCAACCCTCCCGGCGCCCCGCCCCTGTGACCGACGCGAAGTCCACGGACGCCGGGTTTCGGTCGGTTCCGAGGAAAGAGCGAAGTGCCGAGAACGGCCCCTTTCCCGACCGCTCATGGGATAATCGCCCGGGAGGACGGAACGCGAGGTTCCCCCTCGCCCGCGCCGGTCGCCAGAGCCGGATCCACGGGTGTCGGGGCCGTGCGAACGGCCCCGGGGCCACGGCTCCCGAACGTCCCTCCCCCAAGGCGACGAGGGACCCGGGTTCCGGCCGAATCGGTCCCCTTTCCCACGAAAGGGAACCGGAAAACGGCCCGTACAGAAGAGGAGTCTTTTTCGGTGAGCCCCCACCCCCCCGGACCCGTTCCGCTCCCCCACCCCTCCGATGACGAGGAGGAGAGCGCACGCCCCATCAGGGTGCTCGTGGTGGACGACCACGCCCTGTTCCGACGCGGGCTGGTCTCGGTCCTGGACGACGAGGACGACATCGACGTCGTCAACGAGGCCGGGGACGGGGACGAGGCGGTCCGACTGGCCACCGAACTGCGCCCCGACGTGGTCCTCATGGACGTGATGATGCCCGGCTCCACCGGCATCGAGGCCTGCCCCCGCATCCGCGCGGCCGTCCCCGAGGTCAAGTTCGTGATGCTGACCATGAGCGAGGACGAGAGCGACCTGTTCGAGGCGTTGAAGGCCGGCGCCACCGGCTACCTGCTCAAGGAGATCGCGGTCACCGACATCTCCCGGGCCGTGCGCACCATCGCCCGGGGCCGATCGTTCATCGAACCCTCCATGGCCACCAAGCTGATCGCCGAGTTCGCCGAGTTGGCCAAACAGGACAGCTCCCCTCCGGCCAGGGCGGAGCTGCCCCAGCTCACCCCCCGCGAGACCGAGGTGCTGAAGCTGCTGGCGCGTTCGATGAACAACCGGGAGATCGGCGAACGGCTGTTCATCACCGAGAACACCGTGAAGAACCACGTGCGCAACATCCTGGAGAAGCTCCAGGTGCACTCGCGCACCGAGGCCGCCATCTACGCCGTGCGCGCCCAATACGTCGCCTGACCCGGACCACTGAGAGGGCCGTGTCCGCCGTCCCCGGAGGGAGCACGTTCAGGTGGGCCTTCGACCGGGGCGCTCCGCCTCACCGCCCCGAGAACCCCTCGGCCGCGACTACCGGAGGCTGCTGACCGCCGGCGCCCTGGGCAACCTCGAGGACGGCATCGCCCTGGTCGCCCTGCCCTGGTACGCGTCCACCCTCACCGACGACCCCCTGGCGATCTCCGCCGTCGCCATGGCCACCCGGCTGCCCTGGCTCCTGCTCGCCCTGGTGGCGGGTGTGGTCGGGGACCGCGTCGATCGACGGCGGTTGATGGTGATGGCCGCGAGCGGTAAGGCCGCCGTCCTGGTGGCGATGACCCTCCTGGTGGCCCTGGATGTGGCGAGCCTTCCGGTGGTGCTCCTGGTGGCCTTGGCCGTGGGGGTCTGCGAGGTCTTCTTCGACAACACCGCGCAGTCGATCCTGCCCTCCGTGGTGCCGCGAAGCCGCCTGGAGCGGGCCAACGGCACCCTGTGGAGTGTGGAGGAGGTCGCCGGCCGTTTCGTGGGAACCCCCGTCGCCGGTTTCCTCGTGGCCCTGTCCATGGTGTGGACCTTCGGTCTCCAGGCCCTGCTCGTGGCCTGCGCCGCCCTGGTCCTCCTGAGCATGCGGGGCGACTTCCGCCCGGCGCCGGTGGACGGGCAGGACCGGGGGTCGCCCCGCCACATGCTCCTCGACGGTGTGCGGTGGCTGTGGCGCCACCGCCTCCTGCGGACCCTGGCGGTCTTC
Source organism: Nocardiopsis alba DSM 43377 (assembly GCF_000341225.1). Lineage (GTDB taxonomy): Bacteria > Actinomycetota > Actinomycetes > Streptosporangiales > Streptosporangiaceae > Nocardiopsis > Nocardiopsis alba. The sequence goes on along the minus strand of NZ_ANAC01000014.1, from coordinate 192,335 downwards.
CTGGGGGCGTCGAACCTGGCCGCTTCCATGAACGCCGCGGTCCTGGTGCTCTTCGCCCAGGACGTGCTCGGCCTCGACTCGCGTGGTTACGGACTCCTGCTCACCGCGGTCGCGGTCGGAATGGTGGTCGGCGCCCAGGTGGTGCCCTGGATGGTCCCGTACGTACCGCCCGGCGCCGCCCTGACCCTGGTCTTCGTCGTCCAGGGTGCGTCCTATGTCGCCGTCGCCGTCGTACCCGACGCTCTGCTGTTCGCCGGGCTCTGGACACTGATCGGGTTCGCCACCGTGTGGTGGAACGTGGTCACCCTCTCGCTGCGTCAACGCCTCATCCCCGGCCGCCTGCTCTCCCGGGTCCTGTCCGCCTATCGCACGATCGGTTGGGGGGTCGCGCCGATCGGGATGCTCATGGCGGGGTCGCTCGCCTCCCTGCTCGAACCGATCCTCGGGCGTCAGAACGCACTGTCGGTCCCCTTCCTGGCCTCGGGGGCGCTCAGCCTCGTCCTGGCCCTGGTGGCGGCACGAAAGCTGACCACGAAGCGGATCCGGGCGGCCGAGACGGCGGCCGGGGTCTGAGGAAGGGTGTGGAAAACGGGTGGTGTTCAGGTTTTCGGGATGTCAGGGTGGCGCGCATGATCTCGACAGTGCTGAACGTGGCCATCGACTGTGAGGACGCCTACGGGCTCGCGCGTTTCTGGAGTGCGGTGACCGGACGTCCCGTCCATCCGGAGAGCAGGCCGGGCGACGAGGAGACCCTGGTGGAGATGGCCGAGGGGCCGACCCTGTACTTCAACCAGGTACCCGAGGCCAAGACGGTCAAGAATCGGATCCACCTGTGTCTGCGCCCCGACACCTCGCGGGAGCGGGAGGTCGAGCGGCTGCTGGGGCTGGGCGCCACCTTCGTCGCCGACCATCGGCGCCCCGACGGTTCGGGCTGGGCGATCCTCGCCGACCCCGAGGGCAACGAGTTCTGCGTCCTGCGCGGCGAGGACGACGCGCCCGTCCACTAGCGGGCGAGGGTCCGTGCGGCGGCGCGGCGCAGGGTGGTGACCATGGCGGACACCGGTTCGGTCGGACGACGGCGGTGCACCGTGTAGATCTCCCGTGCCAGACGGGCCCCGCGCAGAGGACGGGCGACCCACCCGTCTCCGTGCGCGGCCCCCAGGATGCTCCGCGGGAGGAGGGCCACCCCCATGCCCGCCTCGATCAGGGCCAGCGCCACCTCGTAGTCGCGGGTCTCGTAGGCGACCCGCAAGCGTACCCCCGCCGCCTCGGCCGCCGCGTCCAGACTGACCCGGTTGTGGATGCCCGGGGCCCCGCAGATCCAGTCCTCGTCGGCCAGTTCGGCCAGGGAGAGCTCCCCGTCGGCGAGCGGGTGACCGGCCGGGGCCGCCACCATGAGCGGATCCACCAGGAGCCGCTCCCGGTGCAGGCCGCCCGTGCGGGGCGGAGGGACGCCCGGATAGCGGTGGGTGATGAGCAGGTCGAGGTCGCCGGAGGTGACCAGGTCGTGGCCTCCGGGCGGTTCGATGTCGGACAGCGACAGGCGCACGTGGGGATGTTCGTGGCCGAACACCGCCAGGGCCTCGGGCAGCAGCACCTTGCCCGCGCTGGCGAAGGCGCCCAGGGAGAGACGGTCCGCCCGCTCCCCCGAGACGGCGCGTACCGCGGCCTCGGCGTCGCGCAGTTCGCCCAGGACGCGTTCCCCGTGTTCGAGCAGGACACGGCCGGCCTCGGTGAGCGTGGCGCCGGTGCGTCCGCGTTCGACCAGCCGGCAGCCGAGTTCGGTCTCCAACTTGGTGAGCTGTTGCGACAGGGCCGAGGGGGTGAAGGAGAGCCGTTCGGCGGCGGCCGCGATCGATCCGGCGCGCGCGATCTCGACCAGGACCCGCACCCGATTGGCGTCCAGCATCCGGCCTCCCCTCGCGACATTCCGTACCGAATCAAAGTCTGACACAAAGTTTCGCTTAATCATCTTTAGCAGACACAACTTTAAGTTAATCGCCGGTAGCGGCAGAGTGGGACCATGAGCACCACGACCGCGCCCGCAGTGCCCACGGCCACCGACGTCCGTGCCGCCGCCGAACGCATCTCCCCCCACACCAGACGAACCCCGGTGATGCGCGCCGAGATCGACGGGCGGACCCTCACCCTGAAGCTGGAGCAGCTCCAGCGCACGGGCGCCTTCAAGCTGCGCGGCGCGCTCAACGCCCTCATGGGCGGCGAGCCCACCGACCGGGTCATCACCGCCTCCGGTGGCAACCACGGTCTGGGCGTGGCCACCGCCGCGAAGATCCTGGGCGTGCGGGCCACGGTCTACGTCCCCGAGACGGTCCCCGAGGCCAAGGCCGTCCCCTTGGCCGCGACCGGGGCCGAGATCGTCCGGGTGGGCGAGCACTACGCGGTGGCCGCCGAGGCCGCCCGTCACCAGGCGGAGACCGAGGGGATCCGCTACCTGCACGCCTTCGACGACGCCCTCGTGGTGGCCGGTCAGGGCACCGTGGGGCTGGAGGTGGCGGCCGACGCCCCCGAGTGCGACACGATCGTGGTGGCCGTGGGCGGCGGCGGTCTGGCGGCCGGGGTGCGGCTGGGAGCGGACGGCCGTCGTGTGGTCGCGGTCGAGCCCGAGGGCTGCCAGAGCATGCACGCGGCGATGGCGGCGGGACATCCGGTCACCACCCCGGTGGAGTCCGTGGCGTCCTCGGCGTTGGGCGCCGCCACCCTGGGCCGGGTGCCCTTCGAGGTGCTGCGCGCCCACCCGGTGACGCCCGCGCTGGTCAGCGACGCCGAGATCATCAGCGCCCAGACCCGTCTGTGGCAGGAGTTCCGGATCGCCACCGAGCCCGCCGCGGCCGTCCCCTTCGCCGCCTGGCTGGCCGGACGCGTGCCCGGCGAGAACCCGTGCCTGGTGGTGTGCGGGGCCAACGCGGACTGGCGTCCGGTCGACTGACCGGGGCCGGAACCCTTCCACGGGGGTGTGCGTTCGACCGTTCTCCCCCGTTTCCCTCCCTTTGGGTGACCTGGCGCACTCTATGTGTGCCACACCATTGTTACCGCCGGGTCACCCTTACATTGGGTGCGGCGTTCGTCCGACCATCCCAAGGGAGAACACGTGCTCTACGGTGCGTTGCGGCAGACCGCGGCGATCCTCGCCCGGACCTTGTGCCGCCCGACCATCGAGGGCCGTGAGAACGTCCCCGCCACCGGGTCGGTCATCCTGGCCAGCAACCATCTGTCCTTCGTCGACAGCGTCGTCATCCCGTTGTCGGTCCCCCAGCGCCGCGTCCGCTTCCTCGCCAAGTCCGACTACTTCGAGACCCCCGGGGTCAAGGGACGGCTCACCAAGACGATGTTCGGCGCCTTGGGCGCCATGCCGGTCCGACGCGGCAGCTCGCGCGACGCCATGGTGGCCCTGGAGACGATGTTGGACCGGCTCAACGAGGGCGAGGCCTGCGTGGTCTACCCCGAGGGCACCCGTTCCCGGGACGGACGCCTGTACCGGGGCCGCACCGGCGTCGCCCATCTGGCGCTGGAGTCCAAGTCCCTGGTCGTGCCGGTCGGGATCAGCGGCACCCAGAAGGTCCAGCCGGTGGGCGCCGGCGTTCCGCGCCCGCACCCCTTCACCGTGCGGTTCGGCGAACCCCTGAACTTCTCCACCGGCTTCGACCACCTGACACCGGCCAAGGCCCGCAGGGCCATCACCGACCGGGTCATGGACGCCATCCACGAGCTGACCGGCCAGGAGCGGGCCGACACCTACAACGACCACGGCTCCGCCGACTGATCCGGCCCGATGCCCTCCGCCTGTGGACGGCCCGACGGGGTGGCGTCGCCGCCGTAGCGGTCCAGGAGACGACGTGAGAGGGCGAGCGTGCCCTCGGTCGATCTCGGCGGGAGCGGCGCCCCTCGTCTGAGGAACCGGTCGGCGTGCTCGGTGAGCCGATCGTCGAGCCGCGCCTGGGCGCGGTCCGGTTCGTGCACGGCCAGTGAGGCCCCCTCGCCCCAGGACTCCCAACGCGGACGGTAGTAGCCGCCGACCAGCCCCGACCACAGACGTCCGGCGTAGTCGTCGAGCCGGGGGTCGTCCAGGGTGGTCCAGACGGTGAGGATGCGGCGGGCGTTGTCGGTCAGGACCCGGTGATCCTCGGTGCCGGTGGCCCAGGAGGTCGCCTTGGCCTCCCAGGTCCGGTAGCGGTACTCGGGGCGGGTCTCCAACAGGGCGTCCAGGTCGTCGAAGACCTCCAGGAACCGTTCCAGGCCTCCTTCGGGGAGCTCCGGGTGGTGGTCGAGGTGTTCGACCATCTCCAGGTAGCGGTGGTCGGCGACCCGGGACAGGACCGCCATGGCCACGTCGACCAGGTCGTGCCCCAACGGCCCCTCGACCGCGAGAGGGTCGGTCTCGGCCCCGGCCACCAGGCGTTCCCAGGCCGCGAGCAGGTCGGGCCAGGGGTACCAGACCAGGGCGGTGACCTCGGCCCGGAGCGCGGACGAGTCCTCCAGGTGCCGGTAGTGGGGCCGCAGGGTGAGGACCCCGTTGAACTGTTCGGGGAAGATCCGCACGCCCGAGGCGCCCAGGACGGTGCGCAGCAGCCCCCGCCACCCCTCCAGGAGCGCCGGGTCGTGACCCGGGCCGTAGCGCTGTGCGACGAAGTCGGGCAGCCATTCCTCCTCGACCCGTCCGGTCCGGGTCCAGGCCTGGTCGACGACCAGTTCGAAGAAGGCCGGGTTGTTGCGGGTGGCCTCCATGGACAGGCCGATCCCCTCGGGCGGGTGGGCGGAGTCCTTCGCCGCGCCGATCCGGTCCACGGCCCCTTGGAGGTCGGCCATCGGGTCGGTCCGGCCACCGAAGTTCAGCAGGGCGCACCAGGTCCAGGGCGTACCGCCGAAGGAGTGGAAGCGGCTCCACTGGGGGTCGTACTCGGCCCACAGGTCGAGCAGGTGCAGATGGTCGTCGGGGATGGCGTCGAGGAAGGCCTCGACGCGTTCGGGGCTCCAGAAGTCGCTCTGGTAGGAGAAGGGCCAGGTCTGGAGGAACCACACCGCGCGGGGGTCGGCCCGGGTGAGCCCCTCGATGGTGGCGCGGGCGACCAGCCCGGGGAAGCCGGGATCGGAGTCGACCGGGATCATCTCGATGAAGGGGTCGATCGCGTACTGGTGGTCGGTACCGAAGAGCTCCTTCTGGGTCTCGACGATCTCGGCGCAGAGCGTGGTGTAGAGGGGGTCGGTGGGAACGAGGACGTGGGTGACCAGGCCCTGCCAGGTGCGGCTCCCGGTCCGGCCGGGGGCCAGCGAGGGCGGGACGTGTCCGGTGAACCCGGGCAGGACCGGGGCCATGCCCAGCGCGCGCTGGCGCTCCAGCACCCGGCGCCCCAGTTCGCGGTGGCCCTCGATCCACGACCGGGGCATCGGCCCGGCGAAGTGGTCCAGGTTGCCCATGTACTGCCAGGGCAGGTAGCCGGGGCCGCCGATGAACTCCCGGACCCGTTCCTCGTCCATCCCGAGCCGGACGTAGGTGTCGTACAGGACGGCCTCGTGCCCGCTCAGGGTGAGCGGCGTGGTGACGCCGTGCAGCGCCATCCAGTCGATCTCGCGTTCCCAGTCGGCCCAGTTCCAGTAGGCGGCCGTGTAACCGGTGGTGCAGAAGTTGAGGTGATAGGTCCGGTCGACCTCGGCCGCGCCGCGCGTGGGCGGGGCGTCGGGCAGGGAGGAGACCGGTAGCGGGAGGACGGTGTCCCAGGACACCGAACGCCCGCACACCCGCCGCAGATAGGTGTGCAGCCCCACGGCGGCCGCGATCGGATCGGTCGCCGAGACCGTGAGCGTCCCGCCGTCGGCGCGGTACTCGAAGGAGCGCCGCTCGTCCTCGTGCTCGCGCAGGCGCAGCGGTCGATGCGCGGAGCCGAGGATCCGACGGGCCAGTGCGTCGATGGCGGCGCCCCATGCGGGCGTGTCCCGTGCGTCCTCGATCATCCGCGTGCCCATTCGGTCAGGATACGAATCGATTACGTACAGTACATAACCATATTCGGTATGGATAGAAGCGGAACGGGTAGGGCGTGTGCACGCGCCCTGTCCCCGCGGTCCCACCACCGGCCGATCCCGACCCACGGAGGGCGCGATGTCCCCTCGTTCAGAGACGACCGCCCCCGGGCCGCCCTCGGGGCGGGCCGGCCCCGTCGCGGCGGGCGCGGCCTCGGTCCTCCTGCTCACCTCGTGCGCCGTGCTGACCACCGGGGATCGGCTGGACAACGTCCCCCACGACGTCTCCACCGACATCACCGACGAACCGGTCGAGCTGGTCGTGGCCTACACCGACGATCCGCCCGTCACCGAGCTCGTCGAGGGGTTCACCGAACTCCACCCCAACGTCTCGATCGAGCTCCAGCAGACCCCGTTCAGCGACTACATCAAGACCGTCACGCTCGCGATGTCCTCGGAGGACCCGCCCGACCTGGCCCAGTACAACCCGGGCGCCATGCGATCGCTCATCCCGGGCGGCTACGTGCTCGACCTGGATCCCTACTCCGAGGCCTACGACTGGGAGGGGTCCTTCCCGGCCGCGAGCCTGGAGCCGCTGCGCGCCGACGAGGACGCCGCCCGCTTCGGCGAGGGGAGTCTGTACGCGGCGCCCGGCGCGCTCTCGGTCATCGGGGTGTTCTACAACCGGGAACTGTTGGCGAAGGCCGGAGTGGAGGAGCCGCCCACCACCCTCGAGGAGTTCGAGGAGGCCCTGGAACGGGTCGCGGCGGCCGGCATCGTCCCGTTCGACGTCGGCGGACTGGGGGTGGGCGGCATCCACCTGTGGAACGCGCTGCTCAACGCCCACGGGGACGGAGGGGCCTACCGCGACTGGGTGCACGGGGTCCCGGACTCCACCATCGAGACCCCCTCCGCGCTGGAGGCGACCCGGACCTTCACCCGCTGGGTGGAGGCCGGATACGTGCCCGCGAGCGCCAACGCCACCTCCGACGACGACGCCAGGGCCGACTTCGCCACGGGGAGCGGCGCCTTCCTGGTCACCGGCAACTGGGCCGCCTTCGAACTGGACGAGGCGATGGGAGAGAACGTCGGCTTCTTCCCGATGCCCGGCGTCGACGCCGACCAGGAGCCCCTGATCTCCGGCTCCAGCGTCTCCTTCGTCGTGTCCTCGCAGACCGAACACCCCGACGTGGCCGCCGCCTTCCTGGACCACCTGAGCTCGCCCGAGTCGGCGCGGATCCAGCTCGGGGCCGGGTTCATGCCGGTGGACACCGACGTGACCGCACAGGAGGGAGGCGTGTTGGAGGAGATCAACACGGCCTATACGCGGGTGGCCGAGGAGGAGGGCATCGTCCCCTTCCCCGACTTCGTCACCCCCGGCATGATCGACCGGCTCACCCCGGGCGCCCAGGGGCTGACGTCGGGGACCCTCGACGAGGAGGCCTTCCTCGCCGAGATCCAGACCGAATGGGACCGGGTCCATGGCCGGTAGCGCGCTCCTCCGACGCGGGAGGGAGGAGACCAGGCGGCGTCCGGGCGGCCGTGGAAGAGGGGGACGCTCCCGTTGGCGGGCCTGGCTCTACCTGCTGCCCGCGCTGGTCGTCTACCTGGGCTTCGCGGTCTACTCGGGGCTCAACACGCTGCTGTTCTCGTTCCTGCACTGGGACGGGTTCCAGACCCCGGCCTGGGCCGGACCGGACAATTACGCCCGGGTGCTCACCGACCCGCTGCTGTCCGGGGCGATCCTCAACGCCCTGGTGCTCATCGTCTTCTTCTCGCTGATCCCGATCGCCGTGGGGCTGCTGCTCACCGGGCTGCTCCTGGGGCGGGTGCGGCGCGGGATGACCTTCTACCGCACCGTGTTCTTCCTGCCCCAGGTGCTGCCGTTGGTGGCGGTGGGCACCACCTGGCGCTGGCTGTACGCCGACGACGGCATGATCAACCAGGCGTTGGAGGCGGTGGGGGCCGGCTTCCTGACCCGCGCCTGGCTGGGCGACCACGATCTGGCGCTGTTCGCGCTGGGGCTGATCGGCACCTGGTGCATGAGCGGCCTGTGCATGGTGCTGTTCCTGAGCGGGGCCCAGCGGATCGACCCGTCGCTGAACGAGGCGGCCGCCATCGACGGGGCCGGGCCAGTGCGCAGGTTCATGAACGTGACCCTGCCCGGGCTGCGCCGCGAGATCGGTATCGCCGCGGTCATCACCACCATCGCCGCGCTGGCCGGCTTCGATCTGGTGTTCGTCACCACCAACGGCGGTCCGGCCGGACAGACCAACGTGCCGGCGCTGCTGGTGTACCGGCTCGCCTTCAACGAGGGCTCCATCGGCGCCGCGAGCGCGCTCGCGGTGGTGCTGACCCTGCTGGTCATCGTGCTGGTCGGCGCGATCCGTCTGCTGACGCGGGAGGAACGTTGAAACCGGACGCGATCGCGACCGCCCTGCGCTATGGGCTGCTGAGCACTCTGGCGGCGCTGGTGCTGCTGCCGTTCCTGGGGATCGTCCTGGCCTCGCTGCATCCGGCCGGCGGCCAGGTGCCCGGGTTCTCCCTCCCCGAACGGTGGTCGTGGGAGAATTTCCGCCTGGCCTGGGAGACCGGCGGTTTCGACCGGCTGATGTGGTCGGGCACGGTCATCGCGGTGTTCGTGGTGCCCCTGACGGTCTGCTTCGCCACCCTGGCCGGGTACGCGCTGTCGATCCTGGGGGTGTGGGGCGGACGCGCTCTCTCGCTCGCCTTCGTCCTCGGTCTGACCCTGCCGGTGGAACTGCTGGTCATCGCGCTGTACTTCAACCTGCGCGAGGTGGGGATGACCAACACCTACACGGGGGTGATCCTCGCCGAGGTCGCCCTGTTCCTGCCGTTCGGCGTGTACTGGATGCAGTCGCACTTCGCCTCGATGCCCCGGGAGCTGGTGGAGGCCGCCCGGGTGGACGGGGCCCGGGACCTCACCGTGCTGGCCCGGGTGCTGCTGCCCGTCTCGTGGCCGGCCATCACGACCCTGGCGGTCCTGGTGTTCATGTGGTCGTGGAACCAGTTCCTCCTGGTCCTGGTGATGATCCAGGACCCGGCGTTGCGCACGGCCCCCACCGGGCTGGGGTTGTTCGTGGGCCAGTACGGGACCGACATCCCGCTGCTGTCGGCGGCGACCCTCCTGGTCATCGCCCCCATCGTGGTCGTCTACCTGGTCTTCCAGCGCAGCTTCGTCAACGGCCTCACCCAGGGCGCGGTGAAGGGTTGAGCCCCCTCGTCCCCGAACGTCGACGCGTTCGGGGACGAGGGGGTCGGCTCACGCCTGGAGGAAGGCGCGCAGCCGGGAGACCAGCTCGGCCGGGCGCTCCTCCTGGAGCAGGTGGCCGCAGTCCATCGCGGAGCCGGTCACCGGTCCGGAGCAGACCTCCCGCCAGGTGGCGGCGACGTCGTACAGGCGACCGACCGTGCCCCGCGCACCCCACAGGGCGAGCAGCGGCCGGGTCACCAGGTGTCCGCGTTCGGTGTCGTGACGGTCGTGCTCCAGGTCGATCCCGGCGGCCGCGCGGTAGTCCTCGCAGATCGCGCGCACCGTCTCCGGGTCCCGGTAGCAGCGCAGGTACTCCTGGACCAGATCCTCGTTCGGCACGCCCTCGCTGCGGCTCTGTCCGCGCAGATGCGCGCGCAGGTACGTCTCGGTCGCCCCCGCGATCATCGTCTCCGGCAGCGGGGACGGCTGGATCAGGAAGAACCACCAGAAGTACCGGGTGGCGAACTCGCGGTCGGTCCGGTCGTACATGGTCGCCGTGGGGGCGATGTCCATGACCGCGAGCCGGTCCACCGCCTCGGGGTGGTCCAGGGCCATCCGGTGCGCGACCCGTCCGCCCCGATCGTGGCCGACCACGGCGAAACGCTCGTGACCGAGCAGGCGCATCACCTCCACCTGGTCGGCGGCCATCGCCCGCTTGGAGTAGGAGGCGTGGTCGGGTTCGCTCTCCGGCGAGGTCGAGTCCCCATAACCCCGCAGGTCGGTGGCGACGACCGTGAAGTCGCGTGCCAGCTCGGGGGCGACCTCGCGCCAGGTGGCGTGGGTCTGCGGATGCCCGTGCAGGAGCAGCAGCGCGGGGCCTCGACCGCCGACCGCCGTACGGATCCGTTGCCCGTTCGCCAGGGTGAGGTCCGAGGCCTCGAAACCGGGGATCAGCGTGTGGACCATGACCGCTCCCCGTAGGCGCTCGGCCCGGCCTCGCGGTGGACGTGTGTCATGCCCGGGCCCCCTCGACCAGCTCGTCGGCGACGGCCTTGCCCAGGCCGACGGTCGTACCGTTCCCGCCCAGGTCCGGGGTGAACACGGAACGGTCGCCGGCGAGCACGCGCTCGATCGCGCCGAGGACGGCGGCGCCCGCCTTCTCCTGCCCCAGGTGTTCGAGCATCATGGAGGCGCTCCAGATCTGTCCGACCGGGTTGGCGATGCCCCGACCCGCGATGTCGGGGGCCGAACCGTGGACCGGCTCGAACAGGCTCGGGTAGCGGCCCTCGGGGTTGATGTTGGCGCTGGGGGCGATGCCGATCGTCCCCGTGCAGGCCGGGCCCAGGTCGGAGAGGATGTCGCCGAACAGGTTGCTGGCCACGACCACGTCGAACCGGTCCGGGTGCTGCACGAAGTGCGCGGTCAGGATGTCGATGTGGTACTGGTCCACGGTGATGTCGGGGAACTCGGCGCTCATCGCCGCCACACGCTCGTCCCAGTAGGGCATGGTCTCGGAGATGCCGTTGCTCTTGGTGGCCGAGGTCAGGTGCCGGCGGTCACGGGTGCGGGCCAGTTCGAAGGCGTAGCGCAGGATCCGGTCCACGCCGGTGCGGGTCATGACGGTCTCCTGGATCACCGTCTCCCGGTCGGTGCCCTCGAAGATCCTGCCGCCGATGGAGCTGTACTCGCCCTCGGTGTTCTCGCGGACCACGTAGAAGTCGACGTCGCCGGGGCCGCGACCGGCGAGCGGGCTGGTCACCCCGGGCATGAGCCGGACGGGGCGGACGTTCGCGTACTGGTCGAACCCGCGACGGAACTTCAGCAGGCTGCCCCAGAGGGAGACGTGGTCGGGGACGACCTCGGGCCAGCCTACGGCGCCCAGGAACAGGGCGTCGTAGCCGGACAGTTCCTCGAACCAGTCGTCGGGGAGCATCTTCCCGTGTTCGAGCCAGTAGTCGGCCGAGGCGAAGTCGTACTCGACCAGGTCGAGCCCGAACCCGAAGACCTCGGCGGCGGCGCGCAGGACCCGCACCCCCTCGGGGACGACCTCCTTACCGATTCCGTCCCCGGGGATCACGGCGATCCGGTAGCTCTCCGACATGCGCAAGGCCCTTCGTGTTCGTGGCGGTGGTTCACCGCACTCTCATGCCGGACCAAACTAGGAGGAAAGCCGACACGGAGGAACAGCCCTCCGGTCAACGCTCTCTTTCCTCCAACGCAAGAAGCGAGACGATGTCCACCCTTTCCGACCTGGACGACCTGGAGTTCTTCGCTACTCTGGCGCGCTCGCCCAACATGACGGCGGCCGCGCGGACGTGGAGCGTGTCCCTGTCCGCCGTGAGCAAGCGTCTGACCCGCTTGGAGTCCCGTCTGGGCACCCAGTTGATCCAGCGGAGCACCCGCCGGCTCACCCTGACCGAGAGCGGCGCGCTGTACGCCTCGGGCGCACGCGATCTGGTGCAGAACCGCGCCGACCTGGAGGAACGGGTGAGCCGCGCCTCGGGAGAACTGCGCGGTCGCCTGTCGGTGCACTCGACCCTGGGCCTGGGCCGCCGCCACATCGCACCGTTGTTGGAGGAGTTCACGACCGCGCATCCGGCCGTCGAGATGGACCTGACCCTGTCCGAGCACGCCTTCAGCATCGCCGGATCCGGCTACGATCTGGCGATCCGGGTGGGCTCGCCGCCCGACGCCCGATTGCGGATCCGACGGCTGCACGCCAACCGTCGGATCCTGTGCGCGGCCCCCTCGTACCTGGCCGAGCACGGCGCGCCCCGATCGCTGTCGGAGCTGGCCGACCACGACTGTCTGGTGATCAAGGAGAACGACGCCGACTTCGGGGTGTGGCGGTTCGGTACCGGCCCGGACGACGAGAGCGCGATCCGCGTGTCCGGCGACATGGCCTGCAACGACGGCGAGGTGATCCTGGACTGGTGTCTGGCCGGCCGGGGCATCATGTTCCGTTCGGCCTGGCAGGCGCGACCACTGGTGGAGCGGGGACTGCTGGTGTGCCTGTTGCCGGAGGTGCCCACACCGCCGGCGGACATCTTCGGGATCACCGACGCCACCGCCCATCTGCCGGGGCGCACGACGGCGCTGCTCGACCACCTGGCCTCGGGGCTGGAACGCCGCCTGGCGGACCCCGCCACCGGCTGAGGTCGGCCCCGCTCGGGCGCCCCGTCGTCCACAGGGGACGAGGGGCGGGGGTCCGCCTCGCGAAGGAGGGGTAGGGATCCCACCGGACACGGTCGAGGGACGCCCCTCTCGACCCCGACCGAGCAGACGAGGAGACCCATGGGTTCACCCGAGGCCGCCTACCGGGTCGGAGAGGGCGGCGTCCTCGACGTCGACACCGCCTTCTACGACCGTCTCGCCGCCCGTTCCGACGATCAGGAGGTGGTCGAACACCTCGTCCTGCCGATCCGCTCCGGCCTGGCCTGGGAGGTACCCGCCGGGCACCTGTTCCGGATCATCGCCCCCGAAGGCCCCCAGGTCGGCGACCTCAACCTCTGGAACCGGCACGATCCCCGGGAACGACTGTGGGCCTCCCGCACCCGACAGTTGCAGAGCGCCCACGTGTCCCGCCACGATCGACTGTGGTCGACGCTGCCCCGGCTGCGGCCGTTGGCCACGATCACCGCCGACTCCCTGGAGGGCTACGGGACCGACGCCGACGGCGGGCGCGTCCACGACCTGCTGGGCACACGGTGCGACCCCTACGTGAACCGGATCCTCACCGGTGAGGACTTCGACCTGCACTGCCACTCGAACCTGACCCGGGCGGTGCTGCCGTACGGACTGACCGAGTTCGACGTGCACGACGTGCTCAACGTCTTCCAGTGCACCGGCCTCAACGACGAGGACCGGTACTTCATGAAGGCCTCTCCCGCGCGGACCGGCGACTTCCTGGAGTTCTTCGCCGAACAGGACCTGCTGTGCGCCCTGTCGACCTGCCCCGGCGGCGACCTCTCGGTCCCGCTGTGGGGGCCGGACGCCCGCGACCCGATCGACGTGTGCCGCCCCCTCGCGGTGGAGATCCGGCGGCCCTCACCCGACCTGCTCCAAGGGTGGAGCCCACCGGAGCCGGCCGCCTATAAGGGGGCGCACGGTCTACGCGGGCCCGTCCAGGGGTGAGGCCCGGTATCGGCGGAGCCGCTCCGTGTCGAGCGAAGCCGTCGTCGTCCGTGGTGGTCACCGGCCCTATCGGAGCGGCGCGATCTCGCCCTGGAACGGATCGATCCGTCTCCGGCTCCCTGTGCCCGCCCGCGAGGTGCGGTGGTGGGCCCGACCTCCCTCGGGCCGCGCGGCGATGGCATGCTCTCGTCCATGAGCGAGGATCGACTGGGCGGGGCGAGACCGGGGCCGTGGGGGCGCATCGCGTGCGCCTGGGCGCTCGTCTTCGCGGCGGCGCACTTCTACTGGGCGCTCGGCGGCGACCTGGGACTGGCCGTCTCCGCGGGCCCCCTGGCCGAGGAACGCCCCGGGTGGTTCGTACTGGTGGGCCTGTGGGGCGTGGGTGCGCTGTGCCTGGTGGGCGCCGCGCTCGGATGGCTTCTGGGCGAATCGAGACCGGCCGGTGCGGCAGGGCGAGTGGTCACGGCGCTGGGGTGGTGCGCCTGCGCGGTCCTCCTGGCGCGCGGGCTCGCGGTCGAGGCGTTGCTGCTGTTCGACACGGCGGGCCGGTGGGTGGAGGTGAGCGCGGAGCAGCGGCTGTGGACGCTGCTGCTCTGGAACCCCTGGTTCGTGGTCGGCGGCCTGGCCTTCGGTCTGGCGGCGCGCGGGCCCGGGCGGACACGGAACCCGCGCGCCCCGACCGGCTGACGCTCCGGGTCATGGGTCCAGTGTCGCGTGGAGGCGGGCGGGGTGCCATTGCCATTAAACCTACTTAATAAGTAGGATATGTGGGAATTGAACAGGCCCCGAAACCCCACCCACCGAGGAGCCCGTCATCCACCCCCGACGCCACCACCCCCTGATCCCCGGCCTGTCCCTGGCCCTGACCTGCCTGCTCGCCGCCACCGCCTGCTCCGGGGACGAGGGCGGCGAGTACCTGCCCCTGAACGCCCCGCTGCCCGAACGGATCCCCGAGGGGACCACGCTCGTCGTCGGAGATCCCCGGACCCAGCGCGCCCTGGAACTGTCCGGCGAGATCGACGACCTGCCCTTCGAGGTCGAGTGGGCGAACATGTTCGGTGGACCACAGACCTCCGAGGCCTTCCGCGCCGAGGCCCTCGACGTGGGCGCCGTCGCCGACATCCCGCCCCTGCACGCCCGGTGGACCGGACTGGACGTGCGCGTGGTCGCCGCCGCCGAGCGCGAGGCGCCACTGGAACACCCCCTCTACGAGATCGGGATCGCGCCCGGCGCCGACATCGACGACCTCTCCGACATCGAGGGCGCGCGCGTGGCCTACAGCCCCGGCCAGGCCCAGGGCGCACTCGTCCTGCGCGTGCTGGAATCGGTCGGGCTGGAGCCGGAGGACGTGGAACTGGTCGAGATGACCAGTGTCGACGACACCTACGTCAACGCCCTGGCCTCCGACCAGGTCGACGTCGCGCCTCTGGGCGACGTGCTCATCCGCCGCTACCTGGACCGGTACGCCCGGGACGGGGCCACCGTGCTCCCCCACGGGCTGCGCGACGACCCCTGGCACCTGTACACGCCCGAAAGCGTCCTGGAGGACGCCGACAAGGCCGCCGCGATCCGGGAGCTGGTCCGGGCCTGGGGCCGGGCCCAGGTGTGGATCGGCGAACATCCCGAGGAGTGGGCCGAGGGCTTCTACGTCGACCACGAGGGGCTGAGCCCCGAGGACGCCGAACACCTCGTGGAGCGCGACGGGGTCAGCGTGATCCCCGAGGACTGGGACGAGACCATCGAACGCCACCAGGCCACCGCCGACCTGCTCTCCCGTATCCAGGAATGGCCTTCCGTGGACGTACGCGAGGAGGTCTACGACACGCGCTTCGAGACCGTCGCCTTCGAGGGCCTGACCGAGGGGGACGCCCGATGAGCGACCACACCCCCGCCCCCGGGGCCGGCCCGGAACGCTCCACGACGGTCCCCCTGCCCGAACGCCGCGCGCGTCGTCGGGGTCCGGGCCCCGGACCCCGCGTACCGGGGCTGCTCGCCCTGGGCCCGCTGCTGCTCCTGACGGTCTGGTTCGTCGGGTCGGCCACCGGCCTCATCGAGGAACGCACCCTGTCGGCGCCCTGGACGGTGGCGCGGACGGCCGCCGACCTCATCTCGGCGGGAACCTTGCAGGAACATCTGCTCGCCTCCGCCGGTCGGGCGCTGCTCGGGTTGGGCGTGGGCGTGACGACCGGCCTGGCCCTGGCCCTGGTGGCGGGGCTGAGCAGGATCGGCGAGGGGCTGGTCGACGGCCCCATGCAGATCAACCGGGCCGTTCCGAACCTGGCGTTGCTGCCGCTGCTGATCCTCTGGTTCGGCATCGGCGAGGAGATGAAGGTGATCACGATCGCCCTGGCGGTGGTCGTGCCGATCTACGTGCACACCCACAACGCGCTGAGCGCCATCGACCAGAGGTACGTGGAGCTGGCCGAGACCCTCGGCACGGGCCGCGCCACCTTCATCGGCCGGGTGGTCCTGCCCGGGGCACTGCCCGGTTTCCTGCTCGGGCTGCGCTTCGCCGTGACCGCCGCCTGGCTGTCCCTGGTCGTGGTGGAACAGGTCAACTCCACCAACGGCCTCGGCTACATGATGACCCTGGCCGGAAGCTACGGGCAGACCGACGTGATCGTCGTCGGTCTGGTCGTCTACGCCGTCCTCGGTCTACTGCTCGACGGACTCGTTCGACTCGTACAGAGGAGGGCGCTGACATGGCGTCGCACACTGGAAGGCTGACCCTGGCTCCCCCGACCGAGGGGGCGCCCCTGACCACCGAGGCCCCCGCGGTCCGGGTACGCGGTCTGACCCGCGGCTTCGACGGACGCGCGGTCCTGCGCGGGGTGGACCTGGACATCGCTCGCGGCGAGTTCGTCGCCCTGCTGGGACGCAGCGGTTCGGGAAAGAGCACGCTGCTCAGGGCGGTGGCCGGGCTCGACCACGGGGTGGCCGGGGCCGGGGACGTCGACACACCCGAGAGCGTCTCCATGGTCTTCCAGGACTCCCGGCTCCTGCCCTGGCAGCGGGTCCTGGCCAACGTCACCCTGGTGTTGCCGGGCCCCGGGGCCCGCGAGCGCGGTCGGGCGGCCCTGACCGAGGTCGGGTTGGAGGGCAGGGAGCGGGCCTGGCCCCACGAGCTCTCCGGCGGGGAGCTCCAGCGCGCCGCGCTGGCCCGTTCTCTGGTGCGCGAGCCGCGCCTGTTGTTGGCCGACGAGCCGTTCGGCGCGTTGGACGCCCTCACCCGGACGCGGATGCAGGACCTCCTCCTGCGACTGACCGAGCGGCACCGCCCCGCGGTCCTCCTGGTCACGCACAGCGTGGACGAGGCCATAGTCCTGGCCGATCGGGTGGTGGTCCTGTCCGAGGGGGTGGTCGCGGCCGATCTACGGGTCGACCTCGCCGCCCCGCGCGAGGTCGCCGCCCCCGGTTTCGCGGCGTTGCGCGCCCGGCTGCTCTCCCTGCTCGGCGTGGACCGCGAGGAGCGGGCGACCGGCGAGTGAGGGCCGAGAGACGACGGAAGGGGTCCTCGCGGGGGCGACCCGCGAGGACCCGGCGGTCATCGTGCGCTCCGGTCACCTTCGGGGGCCGAACACCCCCACGAACAGGGAGACCAGGGCCAGGGCAGCCGCGCTCCACAGCAGGAGGACGAGCCCCGCCGCCTCCACCACAACCCCGCCGAGCAGGGCGCCCAGGGCGATCGAGGCGGTGAACACCCCGACGTAGAGTCCGGCGATCTGTTCGACCCGGTGGGGTACCGCGCGGGTCATCCAGAGCCGGCCCGCCACCGAGACACCGCCGTAGGCCGCGCCCCACAGGGCGATCCAGACCCAGGCGACCCAGGACGTCTGCCCCGAGAGCGCCGACAGGGCGACGGCCAGGGCGATCCCGCCGGCCAGGGTCAGGATCGTGAGACGGGAGCGGCGGGCCGCCGTCGCCCCGGCGAGGAAGTTCCCGGCCAGCCCGAACAGGCCGTAGACCAGCAGGAGCGGGGCGATCGCCGTCGGGGCGAGTCCGGAGTGCTCCTCCAGGACGGGGCGCACGTAGGTGTAGGCGGCGAAGTGCGCGGTGACCAGGAGTGCCACCATCGCCAGGCCGATGGCCACGGCCGGGGGGAGCAAGGCTTGGGCCGGTCCGTCGTCGCCGGCCGAGGCCGCCGGTCGGGGCAGTCGTGGCAGCGCGATGGTCAGGGCCGCGGCCAGGACGAGCGCCGCGATCGCCAGGGCGGTGAAGGCCGCCCGCCATCCGAGGGCGTCGCCCACCATGGTGCCCAGGGGCACACCGGCCACGGAGGCGGCGGCGACCCCGCCGATGACGAAGGACACGGCCAGGGCCACGTCGCGGAGCGCCACCAGTCGAGTGGTGACCGCCGCCGCCATCCCCCACACCGTCCCCATGGCCAGTCCCAGGATCACGCGGGAGAGGACCATGAAGGCGAAACCGGAGGCGAGGGCGGTGAGCGCGTTGCCCAGCGCCAGGACCACCATGGCCACGGCCAGGACCGTCCGCCGGTCGAGTCCGCCGAGCAGCCGGGGGACGAGCGGGGCGGTCACCGCCGCCACCAGACCGGTGACGGTGAGGCTGGATCCGGTGGCGCCCGTCGATATGCCGAGCCCCTCGGCCATGGGGGTGAGCACGCCGATCGGCAGCATCTCGGAGGTGACGACCAGGAAGGTGCTCAGGGACAGCACCGCGACGGCGGCCCACCGTCGGGGCGTGGTGCGGGAATCGTCGACGGCCGTCGTCGACACGGTTGAACTCATGGGTCCAGCCAAGCGGCCGTCACCGGGGCGAACAACAGCGATCCGCTCAGCGATCGTTGAGCTAGGCTCAACGATATGACGGGCGGGAGCGGAACGTTGAACCAGGTGCACGTCCAACAGATCGAGTGTCTGCTCGTGTTGTCCGAGGAGCTGCACTTCGGGCGGACCGCCGCGCGTCTGGGCTACTCCCCCAGCCGGGCCAGCCAACTCCTCTCGGCCCTGGAGCGACGGGTGGGCGTGCGCTTGGTGGAGCGCACCAGCCGTCGAGTGTCGCTCACCCGATTCGGCGCCCAGTTCGTCGAGGAGGTGCGGCCCGCCTACGAGAACCTGAGCACCACCTTCCTCCGCGCCCGGGACCGGGCCATGCGCGGCGCCCTGCGCGAGCTGCGACTGGGTTTCCACGGCAGCGTCTACGAGCAGGTGACCGAGGCCTTCCGCCTCCTGCGCGCCGAACACGAGGTGACGGTGACGCTCAGCGAGATACCGTTGGGCTCCCCGTTCTCCGCGGTCCTGGAAGGGCGGCTGGACGCCGCGTTGGTGGAGCTGCCCGTCCACGACCCCGCCCTCACCGTGGGTTTCCGTTTCCCACCCCAGGAACAGCTCCTGGCGGTGGGCACGGCCCACCCCCTGGCCTCACGCGAGGGGGTGCGCGTGGAGGAACTGGCCGAGTTCGACCTGCTGCGGCCGGTCGGGGACGCCCCCGACTACTGGATGGCGGCCCGGGTCCCGCCGACCACGCCGTCGGGCCGGCCGATCCGCTCGGGTACGGGCATCAACACCGTCCAGGAGGGGTTGGCGCTGGTCGCCGCGGGGACGCACGCCATGCTGGTCTGCCGTCCGATGGCCCAGAGCATCTCCAGGACCGACGTGCGCTGCCTGCCGATCTCGGAATGGGAGGAGCCCTCCCAGCTGGGGCTGGTCCGACGGACCGCCGACACCGGTCCACAGCTCACCGCGCTGGCCGGTCTGCTCGCCGAGGTCTACGGGGGCGACTCCCCCTGCTACGCGGGGCTCTCCCCCGCGCCGGGCTCACGCGACATCGCGTAGAGCGTGGGGCCGTCGGGGACGGTGATCGCCGCAGTGGTCCGGAAACCGAACCTCTCGTAGAAGGGGAGGTTCTCGGCCTTGCTCGATTCCAGGTAGGCGGGGAGCCCGGAGCGGTCGGCCCGTTCCAGACCCGAGAGCAACAACGCCTTGCCCGCCCCGGAGCCGCGCACGTCGGGGTCGGTGCCCAGTTCCGCCAGGTACCAGTGCGGCCCGCGGGGGAAGTGCTCTTCGAGCCGCTTCAGCCCCTTGAGCACGGTGGGCAGCCGTCGCATCCCGAAGATCCCGGGCAGGTGCGGGGCCACACGCAGCGCGACCCACGTGTCCCGGGCGTCGGGGTCACCCCACAGGGCGGCGCCGACCACACGTCCATCGAGGTCGGCCACCTCGACCCTTCCGTGCGGCAGGTATTCGAACCCGGCCTCCAGGGCGTAGAGGCGTCGGGAGCGCGCGGGGCGCAGGGCGGGGTCGGGGAACATCCACTCGTTGAAGGGATCCCCCTCGAAGGCCCGGCTCAGGACGTGACCGATCGCCGCCACGTCCGTCGTCCCGGCGTCGCGTACCGAGGCCTTCACGCGCGGCTTCACCATGGTCTCCACAGACTCCCCTTCTCATACCGTCCGGACGGTACAGTAACGGGAACCGGGGCGTTCCGCCTATGACCTGCGCCACCCGGCGAGATCCCGGGGTGTCCCTGAAGACGCGTCAACCCAGCGGCATCTGCACCATGTCGCGGATCGGGCCGGACAGCTCCTCCTCGAAGAAGGTGAAGAAGCCCTCCGGGTCCGGACCGGCGTTGATCAGGACCAGATGGTCGTAGCCGGCCTTGACGAACTCGCGGACCACCGTCAGGTGCCGTTCGGGGTCGGGGCCGTATCCGAAGACGTCCCCCATCGCGTCCCTGCTGATCAGGGAGGTCGCCGCCTCGAAGTTGACGGGGTTGGGCAGCTCGGACTGGACCTTCCATCCGGTGAGACCGAACCGGAAGATCTCGCGCGCCGACTCCAGCGCCGAACCGTCGTCCGCGGCCCAGGCCAGGGGCACCTCGCCGTAGGCGGGCCCCGTTCCGCCCATCTCCCGGTAGTCGGTGACCAGCGTCCGATCCGGCTCGGTACCGAAAAGCCCGTCACCGAGTTCGGCGGCGAGCTCCGCCGCGCGTCTTCCTCCGGCCGCCACGGCGATGGGCGGGGGCTCCTCCGGCAGATCGAACACCCGGGCGTCCTCCAGGACCAGGTGCTCGCCCCTGTAGGAGTGGTAGCCACCGGACCACAGCATGCGGATGATGGTGACCGCCTCCCGCAGCATCTCGTGGCGGATGGTCGCGCTGGGCCAGCCGCGCCCCACCACGTGTTCGTTGAGCCTCTCACCCGAGCCCACGCCCAGGGTGAAACGGCCTTCGGAGAGCAGGGCCGTGGTGGCGGCCGCCTGGGCGACGATCGCCGGGTGGACCCGCAGGATCGGACAGGTGACCCCGGTCGCCAGGCCGATGTTCTCGGTCCGTTCGGCGATCGCGGCCAGCATCGACCACACGAACCCGGAGTGCCCATGACTGAACAGCCAGGGGTGGAAGTGGTCGCTGATCTCCACGAAGTCGAATCCGGCCCGCTCGGCCCGTACCGCCTGTTCCACGATCTCGCGCGGCCCGAACCCCTCGGCGAACAGTTTGTAGCCGACCTTCATTCGAATCCCTCCCCTTCGTCCCTACCTCCGCCATGACCGTGACGCGGGCGACGGAAACATGACCTGGTCCAGAAATGGGCTCCGTTTCACTCGGAACGGAGGCCGGACCGCTCCGCCTCGAACGCCGGGCCACATCTGTGCGCCTCGGGGAGTACGGAATCGGAAAGGATCGGAAAGGGCGTGCGCACGGACACGATACGAGATCGAATCCATTCGTTCGGGGATGGGTCTTGAAGTGAAGTCCCCCACGGACGACTTCACCGAGCAGACCCTACCAAGGACCCGTTTTCGAACGAAAGGGCATCGCTCGGATTCGATAAAAGACATCCCGCTACTCGTGCAACAACATCACCATAACTCACCGTAGCAACATCTTTACAAACCCCCATGAACTACCCGATAGGGGACACATAACCCCTCCCGTGAAAAGATAGGGAAAACAGTCGACGTCCGCCATTGACATACCGAACACCACGTGCCACCAGCAGCCATACGGCCTCCGTTCAAACCCGTACCCCACCATCACCGCAGGCGACGAAGGCCGACGCCATCGCACAGCCCGCCGAACCGAGAACACACGAAGGAAGATCGGACGATTCCTCGCCGATTCCCTTGACATCACCCTCCACAACTGGAAACTGATAAAGCCGAGTCCTCGAACATCTCCTCGGCCTTCCGGGCGACACCCGGAACAGACCAACGAAAGGCACGGAGAGGGTCATTTCAGCGCGCCCACCGAGCGGCGTTCCCCACCGATCCTCTCCGACCCGAACCGCACCCGTCGGACGGCCCGCCGCCCGCACCCGAATGAGGGGCGATAACTTGACGGACACGTTTCCCCAGGAAATAGAGACGACAGCCGCACAACGGAAACGTTTCATGGAATCCGGCTATCTGATCCTCCCCGGCTTCCTGCCCGAAGACCTCGTCGACGGCCTGGCCCCCGAGGTGGACCGCTGGGTGGACGAGGGTTGGCGCGAACGTTCGATCGCCGCCTGTCTCTCCCCCGGCTCCCAGGCCCCGCCCCCGCCGCTCATGGAGCTGGAACTGCCCTCGCACGGTCGACTCCTCGCGCATGAGCCCCTGATGAGGATCCTCGACGAGCTGATGGCCGCCCCGTTCGTCTTCCATCATCTGCACAGCGACCGCCACGGGGACGTGACCGGGAGCAAACCCTGGCACCACGACCACGAGCCCAACGACCGGGACGACCCGGACCTGCTGATGGTCCACGCCCTGCACTACCTCGGCGGACTCGACGGCTCCGTCGGCCACCTCGTGCTCCTGCCCGGCTCCCACCTGGAACACGCCGACAAGAGGGCCCGGGCCCACCTCGACACCGCCGCACTGCCCGGAGAGATCGTCGTCGACCGGCTCCCGCCCGGGTCGACCGTGCTGATGAACTCGGCCCTGTTCCACGCCCGCAGACCCTCGGACATCCCCGGTTCGGGAAAGCCGCGCTACTTCGTCGACGCCTCGTACTGTCAGGTGGGGGCGCTGTGGCGCCCCGTGAAGCCGTTCTGGCGGCACATGCTCGCCCGGGCCCGGGCCCGGGCACTGGACCTGGACGGCGGGCGCCGACCCGAACTGTTCGCGGAACGGCACTTCGACGAATACACACCGGCGGAACGGAGTCCTTCCGTATGAGGATCATCGGCACTGTCGCCTTCTCCTACGTGAGAGCGGTCTATCGCGGCGACCACCCCCTCGACCGTGAACATCGGTCCAACACCAACGGCGACGGGGAACGGGCCCTGGAGATGGCCGACGAGATGCTCGGCACCTGGGTCCGGGTCCTGCTCACCCGCGAAGAGGTCCTCGGCATCACCCTGCCCTGGCACCTGAGCGAGGGCGGCGGGTTCGCCCTCGTGCCCAAGACCGGGACGACGGTGGGCGAGGCCGCGGAACTCGTCCGCTCCGACCCGGAGGCCATGGAGAGGGAGAACCCGGTCTGCGCGGAGAAGCTGGACCTGTTCCGACGCTCCCCGCACAGCCCGATCTACCTGAGCACGAGCCCGATCCCGCACCCCGACTACGCCGACCTGCGCGTGCGCAGCGGTCTCATCCACCTGGACGGGTTGCACCGGTCGGTGGCCTGGGCGCTGTCCGACCGTCTGGCGCCGGGAGAGAGGACCGAGGCGTTCGTCGCCGGTGTCCCGGAGTCCTCGTCCGAGCAGGGGCCGCCGCCCCCACGTCCCGACACCGACCGGACCGGAGGCCCACGCCCTTGACCCGTACGATGAGCCCGGCCCTCTCGCTCTCCGACGTGCTGACCCACCGGGCGCGCGCGTATCCGGAGCGGCCGGCGTTGTCCGACGGTGTCCGTGCCCTCGACTACCGCGCGCTCCACCTCACGGCCGATCGTGTGGCCGTCCGACTCCACGAACTCGGTGTCGTTCCCGGTGACCGGGTGGCGATCGCGGGCCCTCGCGACGCCCGGGTGTGCGCCCTGCTGTACGGGGTGCTGCGCTCCGGCGCGGCGGCGGTGGCCATCGACCCCACGTGGAGCGCGGCCGACGTGCGTCGCCGTCTGGACTCAGTCGACGCGCGGTGCGTCCTGGTCGCGGACGCCTCCCTCCCCGTCCCCGAGGGACGTCCGGTCGAGATCCTGGACGTGGACGCCCCGGACCCGGCCCCACGTCCCTTCGAGCCTCCGGTGCTCGCACCCGCCGCGCCCGCCTATCTCTCCTTCACCTCGGGGTCGAGCGGAGAGCCCAAGGCCGTCACGGTCACCCACGCCAACGCCGTGCACTACGCGCTCTCTCTGCGCGCGCGGCTGGATCTGGGCGAGGACGAGGCGCCGTGCTGCGCGCACGTCACCACCCTGGCGGCCGACCTCGGGCACACCGCCTGGCTGCTCGCCCTGGCCACCGGTGGATCGGTGCACGTCGTCCCCGACCACGAGACCCGGGAGCCGGCCGCCTTCTGGGCCTCCTTGGCCGGGGCCGGGGTGGCGGTGCTCAAGACGACGCCGTCGCATCTGACCGCCCTGGCCGAGGGAAGGCCGGCCGGGAGCCCGCCTCTGCGCACCCTGTTGTTGGGCGGTGAGGCGCTGCCCCGTTCCCTGGCCGCCGGGCTCCTGGACACCGGGGTGGCCCGCCAGGTGGTCAACCACTACGGCCCCACCGAGACCACCATCGGCGCCACCTGCTTCGTGGCCTCCTCGTCCGAGCTTCCGGCGGACGAGCCCACGGTCCCCATCGGCACGGCGATCGGCGAGGTCGTCCTGGACCTGGTCGGTCCGGACGGGACACCCGTACCCGAAGAGGGCGAACTGCTGATCGGCGGCCGCGGGGTCACCGCGGGCTACTTCGGACGCCCCGAGGAGACCGCGCGGCGTTTCGTCCCCCACCGGGGCGGGATCGGCTACCTGACCGGCGACCTGTGCCGTCGTCGGCCGGAGGGGGACCTGGTCTTCGCCGGCCGTACGGACCGCCAGGTCAAGATCCGCGGCCATCGTGTGGACCCGGCCGACGTCGAGTGGGTGATGGGCGACCTCTCCGGGGTCGACCAGGCCGCGGTCGTCGTGCGTCGGACCCCTTCGGGGGCGCGTCTGGCGGCGGCGGTCCGCCCCGGGCCGGGCCTCGACCCCGAACGCCTCCTCGCCGAACTCCGCGTCCACCTGACGGATCGGCTGCCCGAGTACTCGATCCCCCGGCCGATCGTCGCGTTGACGGGGTTCCCGACGGGGCCCAACGGCAAGCTCGACCACGAACGTCTCGCCGTCCTGGTGGACGAGGCCGCGGCGAGGGAGCACGAGCCCGAGCCCTCCGTCCGGGCGACGGAACCATCCCCGTCCCCGGAACGGCTCCCCCTGGTGGAGGCCGTCACCGAACTCTGGGCGGGCGCGCTCGGGCTGTCCCACGTCGCGCCCGACTCCGACGTCCTGAGCCTGGGCGGGGACTCGATCCTGGCCATGCGCACCATCACCCTGCTGCGGCGTCACGGATACCGGGTCGCCTTCGAGGACTTCTACCGCTCCCCCTCGCCCCTGCTCCTGGTGTCGGTCGCACGACCCGTGACCGGGGAAGGAGTCTCCGCCGGAGCCGAACGGGACACCGCCGACGCGCTCGCCCTCGCTCCCGCCCAACGGTGGTTCTTCCGACAGGAGGCGCGGGAGCTGCGCCACTGGAACCAGGCGATCCTCCTGGAGTGCGGGGTGCCGGTGGCCCCCTCGGCCCTGGTCCGGGCGGTGGGCACGGTCCTGACCCGCCACGTCGCCCTGCGCCGGCCGATCGGCCCGGAGGGTCCGGGTGCGCCCCGGGAGGTCGAGGACCTGGACACGGTGACCTTCTCCCGGCTCCCCCGCGACCCCGAACACGCGGCGGAGAGGGTCGAGGCCACCTGCGCCGAGCTCCAGCACACCCTGGACC
The DNA here is from genome assembly GCF_000341225.1 of Nocardiopsis alba DSM 43377. Classification (GTDB taxonomy): domain Bacteria; phylum Actinomycetota; class Actinomycetes; order Streptosporangiales; family Streptosporangiaceae; genus Nocardiopsis; species Nocardiopsis alba. Next base: position 167,166 of record NZ_ANAC01000014.1, on the reverse strand, counting down.
CGGCGGCCGGCCTCTCGCTCCGTGTCCACCTCTTCTCCGGACGGGACGGAGCACCGGACCGGCTCGCCTTGTTCGCGCACCACCTGACGGTGGACGGCCTCTCCTGGCGGATCCTGCTCGACGACCTGGCCCACGCCTACCGCGCCGCGCTCTCCGGGGACACGGCCCTCCCACCGCCGACCGCCGACTTCCACCGATGGGCCGCGACGGCGCCGCCGGCCCCCGCCGACCCACCGGTCCGCCCCGAGGCCCTGGCCGGGACCGAGCCGGCCGCCCTCACCTGGTCCCTCGACGCCGGGGCCACCGACCGGCTCCTCCACAGGCACGGGCGCTCCCAACGGCTGGAGGCCCTTCTGCTGTCGGCGTTCGCCCACGCCGTCTCCACGCGGGACGGGGGCGAGGCCCTCACCGTGGAGGTGGAGACCCACGGTCGGGACACCACGGACCGGGGCGACGCCTACATGGACACCGTCGGCTGGTTCACGGCGGTCAAACACGTGGCCGTGGACGGCACCCGCCCGACCGCGGAGACGATCGAGGAGACCGAACGCCGACTCCGCGAGGCCCCGGAACGGCCGATGGACGCGGCCGGTCCCCGCCCCGAGGTCGGCTTCAACCTCCTGGGCACCTTCACCCTGCCCGACGAGCCGACCCTGCGCTGGTCGGTGGCTTCCGAGAGCCCGGGACCGGCACGCTGCCCGAGCGCCGATCCGCTGCATCGGCTCCGTCTGACCGCCCGAGTCGTCGAGGGGAGGCTGGTGATCGACCTCGTGTACGCGTGGCCGTGGCTGTCGCACGACGCGGCCGAGGAGATCGTCGCCGCCCTCGGTCGCACCGTGGCGGCGGAGGCCGAGGCACCCGCCCCCGCACCGATACCGAACGCGGTGCCGCCCTCGGGCCACCTCCTGCACCCCGGGCTCCCCTCCCCCGCTCGGGCCCGGGTCCTGGAACCGCCGCCCCACGTCCTGCTCACCGGGGCCACCGGCTATCTGGGCCGGCACCTGGTGACCGCGCTCCTGGACCGGGGCTCCCGGGTCACCTGCCTGGTCCGGGGGCGGGACGACGCCGACGCGGCCCGACGGCTCGCCGAACGGACCGGCGCCCCCGTCGGCTCGGAAGGGGCCCTGGACGTGATCGCCGGGGACATCGACCTCGAAGGGCTGGGGCTGGGCGGCGACGGGCTCGCCCTGGCCCGCCGGGCCGAGGTGATCGTGCACGCGGCCGCCGACGTACGTCTGGTCGCCCCGCCCGAGGAACTGGAACGCACCAATGACCTCGCGGTCCGACGCCTGGTGGCCTGGATCGAGAAGGAGGCGCCCGACGCGCGACTGCATCACCTGTCCACGCTCGCGGTCGCCGGCCGGGTCGACGGACCTCCCCGCCGGTTCTCCGAGGCCGACCTGCGGATCGACCAGGACTTCCGCACCCCCTACGAGAGGACGAAGTTCGCGGCGGAGGAGACCGTCCGCGCCTGGGCCGCCGGCGGCCGCCCCTACCACGTGCACCGCAGCGGGCACATCGCCGCGCACAGCCGCACCGGCGCCTTCCAGGACAACGTGGCCGACAACCGGATCTACCAGCTCGTACGCGGATACGTCCTGGCCGGGGCCGCCCCGAGTCGCCCTTCGGAGGGCTTCGCCTTCTCCCACGTCGACACGGTCGCGGCGGGCATCGCGACCCGAGCGCACTCGGCTCCCGGGGTCCACCACGTGGAGTCCCCGCACACGGTGGCCCACGACGAACTGGTGTCCTGGCTGGTCGACCTGGGATATCCGATCACCCTGACCGACGACCACGGGTTCGCCGAGGCCCTCTCCCGCCTCGAACGGAGCGATCCGACCGCCGCGCGCCTGGCGATGGCGTGGTCGCAGCTGGAGGACCGCAACGTGGTGGTCGACGGCTCGCGGACGACGTCGACGCTGGAGCGCGCCGGGGTCCGCTTCGCCCCTCCGACCCGAACGTGGTGGTCGGCGGCCATGGCCTGGGCCGTGGACGTCGGCTTCCTCCCGAGACCAGGTGACCCGAGGCCATGACGAAGGGAACGGACCAGGAGATGACGGAGAACACCGTGACCGAGATCGGTTGGGGAAGCACGACGTTGGAGAGCCGGAGCGACCTGTGGTCGATGCCCCTCGACGACGAGGACCGGCGGCTGCTCAGGCGGGACGCCGCGGCCCGGGCCTGGAGCGAGGGGAAGGAGGCGCGCGAGCGGCTGCGGTCCTTCGTCCAGGGGAGCGTCGCCTCGGTGGGTTTCGCGCACGTCCCCGACCTGCTCGACCCGAGTGAGGACGAGGTCGACATCGTGACGTCCCTGTCCTTCCTGCTGCGGGACTTCGGTGAGATCATCCCGCAGAACGCCCAGGGCGACCTGTTCCAGGTGCTGCGCGACCGCGACGGCGACGGCGCCACCGAGCTGGGCTTCCACTGCGACACCTGCGACGTGCTCGTCCTGCTCTGCCTCCAGCCGGCGGTCCTGGGCGGGGGGAACACCAAGCTCGCGAGCGCGCGCCACGTCCGGGAGATCATCGCCCGGGAGCGCCCGGACGTCCTGGAGACCCTGGAGGGCGACTGGACCTTCGACCGGACCGGACGCGCCGGACAGCAGGTCATCGTCTCCCCCATCCTCTTCACCCAGGAGGACGGGACCACCGGCTGCTACTACCAGACCCGGACCGTGCGCACCTCGCCCGAGCGGGGCGGTCCTCCCTTGAGCGACCGACAGTGGGAGGCCCTCGACGTGCTCGACGAGGTCCTCTACCGGCCGGAGATCGCCTTCGGGCTGCGGCTGGCCGCGGGCGACCTGCTGTTCATCCGCAACAGCCGTGTCCTGCACGGACGCTCGCCCTACGTGGACGAGCCCGGTCCTCGGGCGCGCCGCGTGCTCCGGGCCTGGATGAACGACGGTGACCGATGAGCGCCCCGGAGGAGGGGCGGCGCGGCGTCGCCGTGGTCACCGGCGGCGGTGGCGGGCTGGGCCGGGCGGGAGCGCTCGCCCTGGTCGAGGCCGGCTGGTCGGTGGTGATCGCCGGGCGCCGCGAGGAGGCCTTGAAGGAGACGATCGCCCTGGCCGGGGACGGGGAGCGGCGGCTCCTGGCCGCCCCGACCGACATCCGCGATCCAGAGCGGGTCGCGGCGCTGTTCGCCTCCGCGCGTGAGCGGTTCGGCCGGGTGGACCTGCTCTTCAACAACGCGGGCGCGGCCGTGCCCCGCAGGCCGGTCGCCGAGATCGCGTTCGAGGACTGGACCACGATCATGGACACCACGGTCACCGGCACGTTCCTGTGCGCCCGTGAGGCCTTCCGGGTGATGCGGGAGCAGTCCCCGCAGGGCGGACGCATCATCAACAACGGCGCGCCCTCCGCCCATACGCCCCGGCCCCATACCGCCGCCTACACCACCGCCAAGCACGCCGTCCTCGGTCTGACCAAGGCGCTGTCCCTGGACGGGCGGCCGTACGGCATCACCTGCGGACAGATCGACGTCGGCAACGTGGCCCCGCTGGACGGCGGCCCGCAGCCGCCCTCGATGCAGGCGGACGGGACGATGGCGGTGGAGACGACGATCCCGGTGGAACGGTTCGTCGAGACGCTGTTGTTGATGGCGTCGATGCCCCCGGACACCAACGTCCAGTACGTCACCGTCCTACCGGCCTCTATGCCCTTCATCGGGAGGGGATGACCCGTGTTCGTCAGCGCGCGCTCCTTCGAGGAGTACCGGGCGATGTTCTCCCTCACCGATCGCGATCTGTCCCTGCGGATCCTGGACTGCCCGGGCGGCGCCGCGGGTTTCGTGTCCGAGGCCGGCGAGCGGGGTATCGACGCCGTCGCCGTGGACCCCGTCTACGGGTCCGACCGGGAACGTCTGGGAGAGCTGGCGCTCAAGGAGAACGAGCACAAACACCAGGAACTGCTCGAACGTCGGGAGGACTTCGTGTGGACGTGGTTCGACGGGCCCGAACAGTACACCCGCTCCCGTTCGCGGGCGGCGCGCGCCTTCGCGGCGGACATCGGGAAGCGCCCCGAACGCTACGTCGCGGGTTCGCTCCCCCGGCTGCCCTTCGCCGAGCGCTCCTTCGATCTCGTCCTCAGCTCGCACCTGCTGTTCTCCTACGGACGACAGTTGAGCGAGGACTTCCACCGCAGATCCCTGCTCGAACTGGTGCGGGTGTCCCGGTGGCAGGTGCGGCTCTACCCCTTGTTCCTGCACGCGGATTCCCGGCGCTATCCGGCGCTGGACCGGATGCGGGCGATGCTGGCGGGGTACGGCGTCACCTCGCGGGTGGAGCGGGTGGAGTACGCGTTCTTCCGGGGTGAGCCGGAGGCGTTGATCCTGGAGTGCGCCGAGCGTTCCGCCCTGCCGAAGGACGAGCCCGAACCCGTCGCGGACACCGGATCGCACGACCCGGTGCGGTGGCGGCACCTGGAGTCCCCCGCCCGAAGCGGAGGACTCCCCTAGAACGGCTCCGGGCCCGCCCCCGGAAACGGGGCGGGCTCGGAGTCATCCACGACGAGGCCGCGAGGACGCCGTTCCGGCGGTTCGGCGGGAGCGGCGTCCGGACCCGGAGGTCTGACGTTCGCTCTCCTTGCGCAGGGCGTCGACCAGCTCGTTCTTGCGCATCCGGGAACGTCCCTCGATGCCCAGCCGGCGGGCCTGGCGGTACAGGTGGTCCTTGGTGGCCTCGGCGTCGACCCCGCCGGCGGTGGGCAGGTCCGGGCCGGAGCGCCGTCCCGAACGCGGGTTGCGCGCCTGGGCGTCCGAGGGCCCCTTGCTCTGCTTGGCCTCCCAGTGATCGCCGACCTTCTCGAAGGTGTGCTTGACCGCCGCGAAGGCCACCCGGTGGGCGCGTTCGCCCTCGCCGTACTCCTTCACCGCGTTGTCGTGCGCTTCGATCCAGGTCCGCTGCGCCTTCTTCGGTGACCGGCGCAGAGTGTCGGGAAGTTCGTCCTTACCCGGCATTCCTCTCATCCCCCCGAATGGTCGGTTCCGGTGTGGGACGCCCTGCCCGCTCTCCGACCTCGGGAAACACCGGGGTGTCGGGGTCAGGTGGCGAAGATGTGGGACTCGTCGGCGAAGGCCTTGAACTCCAGGGCGTTGCCGGCGGGGTCGAGGAGGAACATCGTCCGCTGCTCGCCCGGCAGGCCTTCGAAGCGCACGTACGGTTCGATGACGAACTCGGTCCCGGCCTCGCGCAATCGCTCGGCCAGCCGTTCGAAGGCCTCCGGAGCGAGGATGAGACCGAAGTGGGGCACGGGCACGTCGTGTCCGTCGACCGGGTTGTGGACGGCGGCCCGACGTTCGGGGGCCAGGTGGGTGACGAACTGGTGGCCTTCGAGGTTCCAGTCGATCCAGGTGTCGGAGCTGCGGCCCTGTTCGAGGCCGAGCACGGTGCCGTAGAAGTGACGGGCGGCCGTCAGATCGTCGACGGGGACGGCCAGGTGGAAGCGGGGGCGAGGGGTGTCCGGCCGGGTCATGGGGCGACCTTTCGGGAGGGGGTGTTCCATCGCGATGTCGACATTAGGACATCACGGCGTCCATGAGAAGACCCCCGAGACCCCGAGTACGACCGGAAGGGCCCACCCCCGTTCCGGGGCGGGCCCTTCCGACGTGGCCGTGGAGCCGGGTCAGCCGACCAGGGCGAGCAGTTGCGGCACCGTCAACAGCGCCACGTAGAAGCCCATGAACTGCACACCGGTGTGCATGTTGAACATCCGGTTCAGCAGTCCGCCGACGAGGCCGACGCTGACCGCCACGCCGACGGCCAACAGGCCGCCCTCGTAGAGGCAGATCACCAGGATCAGGCCCGCGAACGATCCGATGATCGCCTCGTGGGAGATCCGGCGCATGACGAAACCGGCGGCCTTGTGGGCGTAGGTCATCGCGAACGGGTAGGCGATGACGGTCGCCAGCACCACGCCGAGCAGACCGTAGAAGAGGAACTCTCCCCCGGACAGCAGGTCGTGCAGGTTGTTGGTCGCGCCCGTCTCCGTGTCCACCGTGTACACCGGCGGGGCGTTGAACAGCGGCGCGGCCGGTCCGGCCGCCATCGGCGACAGCGGAAGCCCCAACGCGATCAGCGGGATGAGCGTCTCGGCGATGTAGGTGGACTCGGTGGTGCCGTTGCGCACCGACATCACGGTGGTGAGCCGGTGGTACCCGTTCTTGATCCGGGAGCCGGCCGCCTCGCCCATGAGCACGGTCATCGCGACCGGGGAGAACACGAAGGTCGCGCTGGAGACCGAGGCCGCGGCGGCCGTGTACCCCACCTGTCGCCGGTCGAGGATCTTGAACGGGTTGGGCACCCGCCCCTTCCACGTCCGGTTGTCCGGGGCCAGGTCGAACGATCGCGGCTTCGACCTGCGCAGGCCCTCCCGTCCGGCCGGGGACAGCGACAGGAACAGGTCCGCGATGAGCGGTCCGATGGCGATGCCCATGAAGAAGCTGATCGTCAGCGGCGTGCCGATGGTCTCGCCGATGAAGGTCTGCAACCCCACGACCAGCAGGACGAACGGGATCAGCGCGAAGACCGCCGCCAGCCGCCCCTTCGAGGTGTAGGCGATGATGAGCGCCGCCGCGAGGAAGATCCAGGGGGCCGCCGCTCCGATCGCCTCGGTGAAGGGGCTCAGCAGCCAGGCGAACAGGACCGACAGCGGGACCGAGATGAACGCGGCGAGCACACCGCCGGAGATGGCCTTGCGCAGCGCGATGTGGGGCACGCCCAACTCGCGCAGCATCTGCGCGTCCCGCAACATCGGCACGGCCAGGGTGTCACCGGGGATGCCCAACAGGGTCGTGGGGATCGCGTGGGTGATGTGCTTGGCGACGATGGCGCCGATGAAGAAGGTGAAGACGCCGGTGGGCGGCACGCCCAGCAGCACCACGAGCAGGGTCAGAGGGGCGACCGTGGCCGTCTCGTCGGTGTAGGAGGCCAGGCCGATGAAGGCGAAGACCACGACACCGATGATGCCCATGGCCACGGCCCAGGTCATGTCGGTGAGGAGTTCGGGGCTCATGATCGTTCCTCGGCTTCGGTGGAGCGCCGCCGGTGCTGCGCGAGCAGGTCGTCGTACAGCCCCAGGGTCCGGAGTTCCTCCTGGACCGCGGTGGGCAGTTCGGACGGGTCGCCCAGGGGGCCGATCTCGGCCTCGATGGCGTCCATGGCCTTCCTCCGACCCTCACCGTCGGCGGCGGTCTCGCGGACGATGCGCTTGGGTCGGAAGAACACGGCGTTGAGGAAGCCGGCGAGGAGACAGCCGCCCAGGCCCACCAGGAGGGCGTAGGTGGAGGCCACGTCCGGGTTGTCGCCGAAGTGGGCGAACAGCCGTTCCGAGACCAGGTAGAGCGGGACCGCGATCCCGGCTCCGAGCAGGATCGCCCACAGCGTGTGGCGGGAGTCGACGGTGTCGCCCCAGATCTCCAGGAGCCGGCCCGTCGCCTCCTTCCCTTCCTCCGGGGCGGTCATCGCCGGTCTCGCAGACGTGCCAGGACGGCCTCGGCGTGGTCGGCGCCGAAGGAACGATCGGCCACCAGGGCGGCCACCACCTGGGGGATCTCCTCGGGTTCGGCACCGGCGGCGACGGCGATGTTGCGGGCGTGCAGCGACATGTGGCCGCGCTGGATGCCCTCGGTGGCCAGGGCGCGCACCGCCGCGATGTTCTGGGCGAGGCCGACCGCCACCATGAGCTCGCCGAGTTCGCGGGCCGTGGTCACACCGGTCAGCGCCAGCGCGGCCCGGGCGACCGGGTGCGTGCGGGTGGCGCCACCGACGAGGCCGACCGGGGTGGGCAGCTCCAGGGTGGCGACGACATCGCCTTCGGCGTCGAGCTCGAAGGTCGACAGGGAGGTGTAGCGACCGGAGGCGTCGACGGCGTGCGCGTGGGCGCCGGCCTCCATCGCGCGGGTGTCGTTGCCGGTGGCCAGGACCACGGCCGAGACGCCGTTCATGATGCCCTTGTTGTGGGTGGCGGCCCGGTAGGGGTCGGCGGCGGCCAGACGGTAGCCGTGGACGATGTCGCGGGCGACCTCGGGCCCGCCCAGCGCCTCGGCGTCCAGGACCGCGCGGGCCCGGCTGATCCGCCGGTCGGCGCGGTTGGTGAGGATGCGCAGCAGGGGGCGGCCCTGGGCCAGTTCGGCGATCCGGGGCGCGACGGCCTCGGCCATGGTGTTGACGGCGTTGGCGCCCATCGCGTCGCGCACGTCGACGGCCAGGTGGGCCACCACGTAGGTCTGGTCCCCGGTCGGCACGGTGCGCACGGTCAGGTCGACCACGCCTCCGCCCAGACGGACGAGGGTGGGGTCCTGGCGCTCGGCCAGTTCGATGATCTCCTCCCGCGCCTCCAGCACCCGCAGACGGGCCGCCTCCGGGTCGGTGACGTCGACGATCTGCACCTGCGCCTGCATCACCGGGGTGGTGCTCGTGGTGGTGAAACCGCCGCGGACGCGGGCGATGCGGGCCGCGTTGGAGGCGGCGGCCACGACCGAGGGCTCCTCGGTGGCCATCGGGACGAGGACGTCACGCCCGTTGACGGTGAAGTTGGTGGCCACGCCCACCGGCACACCGATGACACCGACGGCGTTCTCGATCATCCGGTCGGCGATCTCGGAGTCCAGGCCGCCCGTCTCCAGAACGTCGAGCGCGTCCGGCTCCAGTCCGCACTCGCGCGCGGCCGTGCGTCGCCTCTCGACGACGTCGAGGTTACGGAACCCGGACAGCCTGCTGTTACCGGCCAAGCTGGGACACCCCCTGGGAGAAGGCACCGCCGACTATGCGGTGCGTCACTGTGATGGAGACCATGCAAGCAGCCCCGCAACGTGGGCGACATGTCCGATTCGGACAGAGAACTCCCCGTTAACCTGGCCGTTTCCTTCCGATCACATGGAGGCGGGCCGCCACGCCGAGTCGAAAGAGCGCGTCGGAGGAACGCCAGTCCGACCCCAGGAGTTCGGACAGACGCTCCAACCGCTGCTTGACGGTGTTGGGGTGCACGAACAGCGTCCGGGCGGTGCGGGTCACCCCGGCACCGCTGTCGACGTAGGTCAGGAGCGTGCCGATCAGGTCCGTGCCGTGGTCGCGGTCCCAGGCGATCACCGGGCCGAGCAGGCGTTCGGCGAACCGGCGCGCGCGTTCGCCGTCGGTGCCGAACATGGCGAGGTAGGGCGCGTACTCCTCGGTGGAGAAGACCCCCTCCTCCGCCCCGAGTCCGGGGAGCAGGGCGGCGCACTCCCAGGCCTCCCGCATGGCCTCGGGCAGTCCGGCGGTCCCCTCGGCCCGGCCCACCACCACGGTCGTCGCCTCGGCCTCCGCCTGGTGGGCGCGGGCCCGGACCTCCTCGGCCCGATCGGTCGCCCCCTCCCCCGGGATCAGGACGCCGACCCCGCCGTCCTGGACCGCCGCCAGCCAGCCGCGCCCTCCCGACAGGGCGCGGAGCACGGTGTGGCGTCGGGTGTCGGGGACGGGGAGGGCCAGCACCGTCCAGGCCCGGTCGAGTTCGATGCCCCGGGCCTTGGCGCGGCGTTCGAGCGACTCGGTGTCGGTGCTGCCCGAGAGCAGGTCCAGGGCCAGCTCGCCGCGCACCCGGTCCTCGGCCTCGGTCAACGCGTCGCGCCGCATGGTCAGCAGGGCCAGGATCTGGGCCGAGCGTTCGATGGTGCGCTGTTCCAGGTCGGTGAGGGGCTCTCGCGCCTCCCCCACCAGGACCAGCCCGAGGAAGACCGGCCCGGCCATGACGGCGGCCACGGTGGCCAGGCCGTGTGCGCCCACGTCGGCGCAGTGCCCCGAGGCCCGGCTGCGTTCGGCCGCCCGGACCACCTCGGGCAGGGGGCGGCCGTCGTGCCACCGGCGTTCGGCGGCCCCGGGCGAGGAGGCCAGCGGCCGGTGATCGCGGTCGACGACGGCGACCGGACGTTCCAGGGCCCCGGCCAGGGTGTCGGCGACCTCACGGGGCCCGTGCCCGGACAGGACCAGGGCGGTGAGTCGTTCGTGCACGCGGGCGGCCACGGCCATCTCCTCGGCGTGCTTGCGGGCCCGTTGGGCCGCCTCGGAGGCGGTGGAGAAGAGCCGCGCGGTGCGCAGGATGAGGGCGGCCTGGTCGGCGAAGGCCGAGAGCAGGGCGATCTCGTCGCCGCCGAAGGAGCGGGCCGAACGGTCGGCCGCGAAGAGCACGCCGAGGATCTCCCCGTCGGCGGAGACCGGCACGCCCAGCAGGGAACGGAGCCGCTCGTCCTTGACGGCCAGGTCGATCTCCGGGTCGCGGTCGAAGTCGGCCGTCTCCGAGTAGTCGGCGACCCACTGCGGGCTGAGGGTGTGGACCACCCGACTGGCGATGCCCACCCCGGTGGGGACGCGCAACCCGGGGAAACGCGGGGAGACCGTCCCCCGGCTGGCCCGCACGAACAGCTCGTCGGTGTCGGGGTCGTAGAGGGACATGTAGGTGACCTCGGTGCCGACGAGGTCGTGGGCCCGGTCCACCAGACGCTTGAGGACGGCCTGGGGATCGTGCACGTCGACCAGGTCGTGGGTGCTCGTGATCAGGGCGAGCAGTTCCCGTTCGCGCCGTCGGAGCCGGCCCACGAGAGCGGAGGTCCGTTGGACCTGGGAGGCGAGTTCCTCGCCCATGTCCCCCAGGATCGTCTCGGCCTCCTCCGCCCCCAGGTACTCGCCGGTCTCCAGCCGGCGGAGCAGGTCGACGACGGCGTGTCGCGCCTGCGGTCCCAGCCGTTCGGTGTGCTCTGCCATCGGTCCAGTCTGCCGGCCCGGGGCCGGCGAAACCGCTGGTGGGGCGGGTACGCTCTCGGTCCGGCCGGTTCCGTGGCCCCCTCGGGCCACCGGCTCAGGCCGGGGTGGTCTCTCCGTCCCCGTTCTCGTTCGGGGTGGCGGCGATCTCCAGGTGGACGCCGTGTTCGCGGATCGCCCGCGCCGAGGAGTCCGCGAGGCGGTCGTCGGTGATCACCGAGGAGAAACCGGAGAGCGGGGCGACCTTGAAGGTGCCGAAGGCCCCGTACTTGTCGGCTCCGGCGACGAGCACCGACGAGGAGGCCGCGGCCATGGCGGCGCGCTTGACCGCCACCTTCGACCGCGACGGCGTGGTCGAGCCGCGGTTGAGGTCCCAGGAGCTGGTCGAGACGAAGGCGATGTCGATGTTGAACTCGGTGACCGTGGCGGCCGCGATGTCCCCGACCGAGGAACGGTTCTCCCGGTCGATCTGGCCCCCGATGAGGAACAGGGTCAGGTCGGGGTGGTCGGTGAGCGAGGCCGCGGTGGTGAGGTCGTTGGTGATGACGGTGAGCCCGGTGACGTTCCACAGCAGGGGGACCAGATGGCCGAGCGTCGTCCCCGCGTCCAGGTAGAGGGTCTGGCCCTCGCCCACCAGGGCGGCCGCCGCGCCGGCCATCGCCCGTTTCTCCGCGACGTCCACGCTGGACTTGTCCCGGTAGGAGGGTTCGGAGCGCACCTGGGAGGCGAGTTCGACCCCGCCCGGGACCGAGCGGACCCGGCCCTCCTCCTCCAGGGTCATGATGTCGCGCCGCACCGTCATGTGCGAGACGTCGAGGATCTCGCAGAGCTCCTTCACGCTCAGCACTCCCGTGCCGCGCAGCTCCCTCAGGAGCAGGTCACGCCGTTGCGCCGGAATCATCGTCCTCCTTCGTCGTCGGTTCCCACAGACATGGTACCGAGAGTTACCAGATGATCTTAGCTGTGATAATTTTTGACTCATATGTTCCGGCAGTGTTAAAACACTGCTCATCGCCTCGACGGCCGGCGCACCACGCGTCCCCCCACGAGGTGAGAGAAGGAGAACCATGCAAGGCACCGATCCCACCACCTCGCCTCACGCCCCCGTCCGGTACGCGCTCACCGGGGCGCGGGGCGGGTTCGCGCGCACGCTGCTCGCCCAGACCCTGCGGATCGAACGGTTGCGCCCCACCGTCCTGTGCGACCTCGACACCGCCGGAACCGTCGCCCTGTGCGAAGAACTCGGCTACGCCCCCGAGGACCTGCGGGTCTGTTCCACCCCGGACGAGCTGGCCGCCCTGGAACCCGGCCGGATCGCCGTGACCGATGACGCCGGCCTGCTCGCTCAGGAGGGCTACGACGTCCTCGTCGAGGCCACCGGTAGCCCGGCCGCCGGGACCGCGGCCGCGCGGACCGCCATCGAGACCGGCCGCCACGTCGTCATGGTCTCCAAGGAGGTCGCCTCCGTCGCCGGAACCGCCCTGGCCGGCCTCGCCCGGGAACACGGCGTCGTCTACACCCCCGGAATGGGCGACCAGCCCGCCAACCTCATCGAGTGGTACGAGCGCGCGCTCACCCTCGGCCTCGACGTGGTCGCGATCGGCAAGTCCGGCGAGTACGACCTGGTGTTCGACCCCGAGACCGGGCGGGTCCGCCAACTCGACCGGGAGATCGACGCCCCCGAACTGGCCGATCTGCTGTCCCTGGGAACGGACGTGCCCGCCACCCTCGCCGCCCGGGCCCGCGCCGTGGCCGAACTCGACCGTTCGGCCGCCGCCGACTACTGCGAGATGGGCGTCGTCGCCGACCACACCGGGCTGACCTCGGACGTGGAGGGGCTCCACTATCCGGTCGCCCGGACCGCCGAGCTCGCCGACGTCTACTCCCTCGCCGAGGACGGCGGGATCCTGAACCGCTCCGGGGTCGTGGACGTCTTCAGCGTGCTGCGTCTGCCGGAGGAGGCCTCCTTCGCCGGGGGCGTCTTCGTCATCGTGCGCACCGGCGACCCCGTGACCTGGGAGCTGCTCGCCCAGAAGGGGCACGTGACCTCGCGTTCGGGCCGCTACGCCTGTCTCTACCTGCCCTACCACCTCATGGGCGTGGAGACCCCCCTGAGCCTGCTGGACGCGGTCGACCGCCATCGGGCCGCGGGTACGCGCCGACCGGCGCCGCACGCGATCCTCGCCGGACGGGCCCGGGGCCCGCTGGCCGCAGGCACCCGACTGGACATGGGCGGGCACCACCACGACGTCACCGGCGTGGCCCCCGTCCTCCTGGACCCGGCGCAGGCGCCGGACGACGTGGCCCCGCTCTACCTGGCGGCCCACACCACCCTGGGGCGCGACGTTCCCGAGGGCGCCCTGGTGCGCCTGGGCGACCTCGCCGACCCCGACGAGACCCTGATGGACGTCTGGCACCACGCCCGACTCCGGGCGAGCGATCGGAACAACTGACATGTCGGATCTCTACACACTGCTGGCGTTCGTCACCGCCGTCGTCGTCCTCGTCCTGCTCATCGCCCGCTTCAAGGTCCACCCCGTGGCCACGCTGTTCATCGTGGTCATGGGTCTCGGCCTGGTCCTGGGCATGGGCGGCACCGCCACCGTCGAACTGGTCATGGAGGGCTTCGGCAGCACCCTGGCCAAGGTCGGCCTGCTGGTGATCTTCGGCTGTGTCCTCGGCAAGATGCTCGAACTGAGCGGCGCGGCCATGAAGATCACCGAGACCGCGCTGCGGATGTTCGCGGAGAAGCGGGTGCCCTGGGCGATCGCCCTGGCCTCGACCGTGCTCGGCATCCCGCTCATCGCCGACACGGCGGTGGTCATGCTCATCCCCATCGTGTCCGCCCTGGCCTACCGCACGGGCTTCTCGATGATGCGCCTGGGCCCGATCCTGTACATCGGCGCCTACGTCATGACCTCGGTCATCCCGCCCGGCCCCGGCCCCCTCGCCTCCGCCTCCCTGCTGGAGGTCTCCATGGGCGAGGCGATCCTCTACGGCCTCATGGTGGGTGTGCCCGGCGTCCTGGTCGCGACCCTCTACCTGTCGCGCATCAAGACCTACGTGCCGCCCAAGCCCGAGTTCGTCGAGCACCTGGTGGGGGCCGGCGGCCCGTCCTCCGGCGGCTCCGGCGAGGGGGCCACCGACGACACGGCCCCGGGGTCGAAGGTCGGGCTGTTCGGCGCCCTGCTGCCCATCCTCGCCCCCATCGTCCTCATCGTCTTCGCCTCCCTGGCGGGACCGGCGCTGCCCGAGGGCTCCTGGATCACCGGCACCGTGCTGTTCGTCGGCGAGCCGACCGTCGCCCTGTTCCTGGCCTGCCTCCTCGCGCTGCCGCTGTTCCGCGGCCGCTGGCGCGACAAGGAGACCCTCAACGACCTGTTCGAGTCGGGGCTGCGCATCGCCGCCATGCCCCTGGCCCTGACCGGTGTCGGCGGGGCACTGGCCACCATCATCCGGGAGACCGGTGTGGCCGAGAGCGTGGCCGGGGGCATCGAGGGGATCGGACTGTCCCCGATCCTCATCCCCTTCCTCATCGCCGCCGCGGTGTGCACGATCACCGGCTCCAACATCCTCGGGGTCATGACCTCGGCCGCGATCATGCAGCCGCTGCTGCCCTCGCTCGACCTGTCCCCGCTCGCGGTCTACCTGGCCTGCGCCACCGGCGCGCAGATCATGAAGCACGCGAACTCCTCGGGCTTCTGGGTGACCACCACCCTGTCCAACATGACGGTGGGCCAGGGCATCCGCTCCATCGGGGTCGCCTCGGTGCTGTCGGGTGTGACCGGGTTCGTGGTGCTCTACGCCATGCACGCCGCCGGGCTCGTCTGATCCCCTCCCAGCGGGAGAGGGCCGTCCCCGCGTCCGACGCGGCGCGGGGACGGCCCGCACGACCGGAAGAAACGACCAACCTACGGAGGACCCCATGGCGACCCTCGGAGTGATCGCCGACGACCTCACCGGAGCGACCGACATCGCGATCGCCCTCACGTCGGCCGGATACCGGACCACCGTCGTCCTGGGCGACGACCCGAACGTCGGCGCCGTCGACACCGACGGCGCCGACGCCGTGGTCGTGGCCCTGAAATCGCGCACCGCGCCCGTACGGGAGGCGGTCGCCGACTCCCTGAACGCGCTGGAGACGTTGCGGACGGCCGGCTGCGAACGGTTCTACGTCAAGTACTGCTCGACCTTCGACTCCACCCCGGACGGCAACATCGGCCCCGTCTGCGAGGCGGTGCTGGAGGCCCTCGGCGAGCCCGTCACCGTGATCGCCCCCGCCTTCCCCGCCAACGGCCGCACCGTCTACCGGGGCCACCTGTTCGTGGGCGACGACCCCCTCGACGAGTCGTCGATGCGCCACCACCCGCTCACCCCGATGACCGACTCCAGCCTGCCGCGTCTGCTCGCGCCCCAGGTGTCCGGGGGCGCGGACGACATCGCCCTGGTGCCCTGGCAGGTCGTGGTCCGAGGGGCCGACGCCGTACGCTCCGCCATCGACGCGGCGGCCGCCTCGGGCGCCCGTTTCGTGGTCGTCGACGCCCTGGACGACGCCGACCTGGACACGCTCGCCGAGGCCACCGACCACCTGCGTCTGCTGACCGGCGGCAGCGCCTTGGCCCAGGGTCTGCGCGGCCCCCGCGACTTCGGCCCCTCCCGGATCACCCTCCCCGAGGGTCCCCGGGTGGTCCTGGCCGGCAGCGCCTCCCGCGCCACCCAGGGCCAGGTCCGCCACGCGCTCGCCGAGGGCGACGGGATCCACCTGGTCCCCGCCGACCTGCGCGCGGACTTCGACGGGGTGGTCTCCACCGCCGTGGAACGCGCGCTCGGCTCGGGCGAGGGCCCGTTCGTGGTGTACGCGACCTCGGCCCCCGAGCACGTCGGCGACACGGCCGACGCGCCCTTGATCGAGGACGCCCTCTCGGAGATCGCCGCGCGACTCGTGGCCGCCGGGGTGCGCGCCCTCCTGGTCGCGGGCGGCGAGACCAGCGGCGCCGTCGTGCGACGTCTGGGCGTGGGCCCGCTGGCCCTGGGCCCCGAGGTCGACCCGGGTGTGGCGTGGATGCTCGGCCGTAAGGACGGCGCCGACCTGCACCTGATGCTCAAGTCCGGCAACTTCGGCGGCGAGGACCTCTTCGTCCGCGCTTGGGAGGAAGGGGAGTGAACCCTACGACACTGGAGGACGCCGAGAGACTGTGCGCGGCGGGGCGTCGCGCCGTCGACCTGGGGCTGAGCCCGGGCGCGTCGGGCAACGTCTCGGTCCGTTCGGGCGACCTGACGTTGATGAGCCCCACGGGGGTCCCGCTGAGCGAACTGGACCCGGGAGAGCTGTCCGTCCTGGACGACTCCGGCCGCCACGTCGATGGCCCGGCCCCGTCCAAGGAGTTCCCGCTGCACCTGGCGATGTACCGCCGGGTGCAGCGGGCCGGGGCGGTCGTGCACCTGCACTCCCCGCACACCGTCGCGGCCTCCTGTCTGCCCGCCTGGTCGAAGACCTCCGCCCTGCCGCCGATCACCCCCTACCTGGTGATGCGGGTCGGGCAGGCGCCCCTGGTGCCCTACGCGGCCCCGGGCAGCGCGCGCCTGGCCGAGAACCTGGACGAGCTGCCCGGCGACTTCCGCGCGGCGCTGCTGGCCAACCACGGTTCCCTGGTGGCGGCGGCCGACCCGGCCGCGGCCCTGGACGGGGCGATCGAGTTGGAGGAGGCCTCCCGGATCGTGGTCTCCCTCCAGGGACGGGAGTTCTCCGTGCTGACGCCCGAGGACGTGCGTGAGCTGACCGAACGTTACGGCACCGTCTGGGAGTGCTGACCCCGTCCCGAGGGGGAGGACGGGCGGACACGCGACGAGGGGCCCGCGCCGGGTGGCGCGGGCCCCTCGTCGTGATCCTCAGCCGGTCTCGGGCAGCCGATAGACCGACACGTGCGAACGGGACTCGGAGGTGAAGGCGGCCCCCTCCCAATCGGCGTGCCGGGACTCCAGGACGAAACCGGCCAGGCGGGCCATCAGGTCGAGTTCGGCCGGCCAGACGTAACGCTGCGCGCACCGGAGCAGCCGCGCCTCGCGTCCCTCCCCGAAGCGGAAGTGGTGCGAGACCAGATGCTGGCGGGCCACGTCGTAGGTGTCCAGACCGATGTAGCCGTCCTCGGCCGTGAACAGGACGCCCTTCTGTTCCGGGGGCAGCCTGCGCAGGTCGGGCACGCCCAGTTCGACGACGAACCGGCCACCGGGTCGAAGGTGACGCGCGGCGTTGCGGAAGCACTCCACCTGCTCGTCCTGTTCGAGAAGATTGCCGATCGTGTTGTAGACCAGGTAGACGAGGGTGAAGTCGCCCGGGACGCGGGTGGTGGCCATGTCCCCGACCGTCACCGGCAGGGCGGTCTCGTCGGCCTTCTCACGGAGGCGGACGATCATCGCCTCGGACAGCTCGATCCCCGTGACCGGGACCCCGCGTTCGGCGAGCGGGATCGCCACGCGGCCGGTGCCGACGGCGAATTCGAGCGCGGCCCCGCCCTCGGCGAGCTCGGCCAGACGTTCCACGGTCGGGCCGAGTCTCTCCGGCGCGAACATCCCCTCACCCGGGGTGTCGTACTCGGCGGCGGTCTCGGCATCCCACGTCAGCGCGTTCTCGCTCTGTTCCATGCGGGAACGCTAACCCGGCGGGAACGGGCCACGCCAAGGGTTTTTCCGGGCCCCGCGCCGCGCGTGGGCCCCTTCGTCGGGATCTTCGACCGTGCCGGCATTGCGTTCGCACTGTGTTCCACGTCACCCTCCTGGAGGAACGTCTCCCACAGTGAGGACCCCCATGACCACGCACCCCTCCGACACCTCCCCACCCGAGGAACGACACGGCTTCATCAGGACCCTGGGCCGGATCGACGTCTTCTTCCTCGGGTTCGGCTCGATGATCGGCTTCGGCTGGATCGTGCTCACCGGAGGCTGGATCCAGAGCGCGGGCACCCTCGGAGCCGTCACGGCCTTCCTCGTCGGCGGCGTCGTCATGGCGCTGGTCGGCCTGGTCTACTCCGAACTGGTCTCCGCCATGCCCAAGGCCGGCGGCGAACACCACTACCTCCTTCGAGGGATGGGCCCCAGAGCCGCGCTGCTCGGCTCGTGGGGCATCGTCGGCGGCTACGTCACCGTGATCCTCTTCCAGTCGGTCGCCGTCCCCCGATCACTGACCTACCTCTTCCCCGATCTGCCCCGGATCGAGTTGTGGACCATCGCGGGCGCCGACGTGCACCTGACCTGGGCCCTGGTCGGATCGGCCACGGCCGCCCTGCTGACCTGGCTGAACATCCGAGGGATCCGGCAGGCCGGTCTCCTCCAGACCTCGGCGGTGCTGTTCCTGGTGGTCGTCGCCGTGGTGCTGCTCGCCTCCTCCTTCTTCGGCGGCCGACCCGAGAACGTCGAACCGCTCTTCACCGGCGGCGGTTCCGGGATCATCGCCGTCCTGGTCGTGGTGCCCTTCCTCTTCGTGGGCTTCGACGTGATCCCGCAGTCGGCCGAGGAGGCCCGGGTCTCGCCCCGACGGATCGGCTCCCTGGTGGTCCTGTCCGTGGTGATGGCCGCGGTGTTCTACATCGTGATCGTGGTGACCACCTCGCTGGCCGCGCCCACCGCCTCCCTGGGTTCGATGGACCTGGCCACCGCCGACGCGATGACGCACATGCTCGGCCACCCCTTCTGGGGGATGTTCGTGGTCGCGGGCGGTCTCGCGGGGATCGTCACCACCTGGAACGCCTTCCTGATCGGGGTGTCCCGGCTGCTGTGGGCGATGGCCCGTTCGGGCATGATCCCCCGCTGGTTCGGGGTGATGCACCGGCGCAACGGCACCCCGGTCAACGCGCTGCTGTTCGTGGGCGCCCTGTCGATGGGGGCGCCGTTCTTCGGGCTGGCGATGCTCGACTGGGCGGTCGACTCCGGCGGGCCGAGCATCGTCATCACCTATCTGATGGTCTCGGTGGTGTTCCTGCTGCTGCGCCGACGCGAGCCGGGGATGGAACGCCCCATGCGCGTGGGCGGCCGACGTCCCTGGGTCGGCGTCCTGGTGGGGGTCGCGGCCGTGGTGACCACCACGGCCATGCTCGCCCTCTACCTGCCCGGCATGCCGGCGTCGCTGTCCCCGGAGCCGTGGCTGATGTTCGTCGCCTGGTGGGCGCTGGGGCTGGTCTTCCTCATCCGGATCCCCGGCGGCGTGCGCCCCGGACCCGAGGCCGAGGAGGAACTGAGCGCGCGGGTCGCCGAACGGACCCGTCGACGGAGCGGCCGACCGTGACGGCGGGCCGTTCCGGGTCCCGCCCGGAACGGCCGCCTCCGTTCCCTCAGTCCTCGGTCGTACGGGGACGTTCGCCCTTGATCTCGGTGCCCACGTCCAGCTCGGCCCGCTCCTCGGCCAGGACCCGCAGCGCCTCCTCGTCGGAGACCCGGTTCCTCGGCGTGAGCAGGCTGACCACCACGCCCGCGATCAGGGCCGCGGCCAGGGACGGGAGCACCGCGTTGCCCCAGAAGGCGGCGTAGGAGTCCACGTTGTTCACGACCAGCGCCGCCACCGAACCGGCCGCCATCGCCGAGACCCCGCCCTGCCAGGTGGCCCGGGGCCAGAACCGGCCGAGGAGGGAGGCCACCAGCAGGCCGGTGAGCACCGTGGAGATGAGCAGGGTGATGTAGTCGATGATCGTCGTGGCCAGCAGGGCGAAGACCAGCGCCAGGGCGAGGACCGAGGCCAGGGCCACCCGGGAGTGGAAGACGAGACGGTCGGGCCGGGGCAGCCGTCCGGTGACGAGCTGCACGACGTCGCGCAGCAGGATCGTGACGCCGACGATGGCGTCGGAGTCCCCCGAGGACATCGTGGCCGACAACCCGGCCACCAGGAGGAAGGCGCCCAGCCAGAGGGGGAAGAGCGTCGTCGCCAGGTAGGGGAAGGCCAGATCGGGGTTGTCCAGGCCCGGTTCCAGAGCGTGGGCGGACATCCCCGCGATGGCGGGCAGCAGGGAGAAGACCGCGAACAGCGTTCCGGCGATCAGAAAGCCGCGGCGCACCGTCCGCACGTCGGCGGCCGAGTAGATCCGCTGCCGGTAGGAGGGGGTGGCCAGGACGCCCACCGCGATGACCACGGCCAGAGACAGGGCGGGCAGGAGCCCCAGCGCCTCGACGCCCAGCATGGACAGGGCCTCCTCACTGTTGCCCTCGGCCAGACCGGCGAACCCTCCGACGTGGACCAGGGCCAGCACCGCCAGGAGCGTGAAGCCGACGAACAGCAGCGTGCCCTGGATCGCGTCGGTGACGACCACGGCCAGGTAGCCGCCGACGACGGTGTAGATCCCGAAGCCCAGCGCCACGACGACCTTGGCCGTCGCGGCGTCCATCCCGGTCAGAAAGGACAGATACATGGCGCCGCCCATGATGTGCGCGCCCAGCCATCCGACGGAGGCCAGGAACAGCAGAACCGCCACCACGCCCTTCACCACGCGGTTCGCGCCGTAGTAGAAGCTCATCTCCTCGGCGAAGGTCATGAACCCGTACTCGCGCACGTCGGCGAAGAGCCACATGAGCAGGAGGATCCCCGCCGCGCCGCCGATCCCGTACAGGGCTCCGGCCCAGCCGTTCTGGTAGGCGAAGCCGACCGCGCCGAGACTGGATCCGGTGCCGACCAGGGTCGCCAGGGTGCTGCCCATGATCAGGGGGACCCCGAGGCGGCGCCCGGCGAGGAGGAAGTCCTCCCCGTCGCGGGTCCTTCGGGCCACCCACCAGCCGACGCCGATCATGAGGAGGACCGCGGCGATCAGGGCGGGGAGATAGATCATCCGTGCTTCGACCATGACACTGCTCCGTCGTGAGGGGGTACGGGGCCGTGGGGGCTCCGGGGCGGGGTGAGGGAGCGGGGTCGCCCGGTCGAAGGGCGACCCCGGACGGGAGGACCGGTGGAGGCCGTTCCTCAGGCGGTGTAGAGCACCGCGTCGATCTCGATGAGGAACCCGGGCAGGTCGGCCTGGATGGTGGTGCGCACGGGCGGCTCGTCACCGAAGTACTCGGCGAAGAGCGTGTTCATCGCCTGGAAGTCGTCCAGGTCGCGCAGGTAGACCCGGGCCTGGACGGCGTCCCGCAGGCTCGAACCCGCGGCCTCGGCGATGGCGACGAGGTTGGCGAAGGTGGCGCGGGCCTGCTCCTCGAAGGTGCCCTCCACCAGGGAGCCGTCGGTGCGGTGCGGGGTGGCCCCGGCCAGGTACACGAAGTCCCCGGCGATGGCGGCGTGGGAGTAGGGGCCTCCGGGCGGGGAGGCGTTGGGGGTGACCAGGGTCTTCTTCTTGCTCATGTGTTCTCCTCGAACATCGGATCGGTCCACCGGTCGGCGGACGGGTGCGGCTGCGCCCCGGGGCCCGGGGCGTTCGTGCGGGGGGTCGGTGGAGGGTCTCGTCGAGGTCCTCCGGTCAGGGGCGGGGGAAGGGTTCGTCGAAGTCCTCGGGCCGGTCGAGGCGGCGCACGGAGGCCCGCACCCGTTCGCGGCGTTCGTTCTCCGCCTCCTGTTGGGCCGGGCTGAGCGGCACCCAGAGGGGCGGTGGCGCGGCCGAGGCCGGGGGCAGGAGGCGACCACCGACGTAGGTGGCGGTGTTGGTCAGTCGTACCGGCGCCCTGCGGACGCCGCCGTGGACGTCCACGGCGTCGAAGCCGTCGTGGTCGATCTCGAAGACGGCGATGTCGGCGGCGGCGCCGACCGCCAGGGTTCCCGCGTCCAGGCCCAGCGCGCGGGCGGGGCGGACGGTCGCGGCGGCCACCGCCCGGTTCAGGTCCATCCCCGCGGCCATGGCCTTGGCCATGACGGTGGGCAGATCGAAGGCGGGCCCGTGGATCGACCGGACGTGCAGGTCGGTGGAGACGACGGGGTCGATCCCGGCGGCCAGTTCGGCCTCGAACACCTCGAAGTCGAAGGCGCCCGAGCCGTGGCCCAGGTCGAAGACGACGCCCGTGTCGCGCAGGCGCAGGAGCGTGTCGGTGGGTCGCCCCTCGAAGACCAGTCCGGCGGCCACGCCGGTGGCGCAGTGAGTGAGGACGTCCCCCTCCTTCAGGAGCGGGGCGATCTCGGCCAGACCGGGCGGCCCGTAGCCGATGTGGACCATGAGGGGGCGGCCGAGCCGGTCGGCCACGCTGCGGGCGCGGCGCAGGGGTTCGATCCCGTGGGGGCCGACGGTGTGCCGGTCGATCCGGGCCTTGACCCCGCGGACCAGGTCCGGTTCGGCGGCGGCGACCGCCACGGTGGTGTCGACGTCGAGGTTCTCCAGCACGTGGTGTTCGCCGGTCCGACCGACCAGGCCGGTGCCGGCCACGTTGATCAGGGCGTGCACGCGCAGCGGGGAGGGGTCGACGATCGACCGGCGCAGCCCGGCGAGGGTGTAGGCGCCCGCCGAGCCGGCGTCGATCCAGGTCGTCACCCCGGTGCGCCAGGCGATCGGTGCGGGGTCGAGCCCCCAGTAGCCCGCGCCGTCGCCCAGGTGGGTGTGCAGGTCGACGAGGCCGGGCAGGACCACCAGGCCCGTGACGTCCACCGCGTGCACGGCCTCGGAGCGGGGCAGGTCGACCGCGACGTCGACGATCCTGCCGCCTCGGACGCCGATGTCGGCGATCTCGTCCCTTCCCGTGCCCGGGTCGATGACCCGTCCGCCGTGGAGCAGAAGGTCCCACACACCCATCACCCCCATGGTGTTGCGCCCTGCGCAACACTGTTGCTCCATTGCCAACAGATTGAATAGCATCCCGACGTGACACGGGTCAATGAGTTCGGTGTCGAGCGCTACGAAAGGACCTCGGTGGACGAGCCGCATCCCCCCGCTCAGAGGGACCCCCGATCCACGCACGCCCCCGGGACGGCACGACCGCGGATCGACGCGGTGTGCGTGGGAGAGTGCATGGCGCTCCTGGTCCCGGAGGAGGCGCCCCCCGGCCACGCCCCGCGTTTCCGCGCCGAGGTCGGCGGCGCCGAGGGCAACGTCGCCGTGCACCTGGCCCGGGCCGGACGTCGGGTGGAGTGGCACGGCCCCCTGGGCGACGACCCCTTCGGCGACCGCATCCGCGAGCGGCTCACCGCCTCCGGCGTGGTCTGTCGTTCCCGGATCGACCCGGCCCGTCCGACCGGCCTGTACATGAAGCACCCCGGCCCCGAGGGCACCCGGATGCGCTACTGGAGGCGCGGGTCGGCCGCCTCGGCCCTGGGCCGGGACGACGCCGTCGCGGTCCGAAAGGCCGCGCCGCGCCTGGTCCACACCACCGGCATCACCGCGGCCCTGTCGGAGACCGCGGATGAGCTGGTCGAGGAGCTGCTGACCGACACCTCACCCACCACACTGCGCAGCTTCGACGTCAACCATCGGCCGGCGCTGCACGACACGCCGGGTCGACGTCGACGGCTGCTGGATCTGGCCCGCCGGGCCGACGTCGTCTTCTGCGGGCTGGACGAGGCCCAGGCCCTGTGGGGGATCGAGACCATCGACGGGCTCCGCGCGCTCATCCCCGAACCCGAGTGGCTCGTGGTCAAGCAGGGCGCCACCGGGGCGACCGCCCTGCGTGCGGGCGGTTCCTTCTTCCATCCGGCCCCGGAGGTCGAGGTCGTCGAACCGGTCGGCGCGGGCGACGCCTTCGCCGCCGGATTCCTCCACCGGCTGCTGGACGAGGCGCCTCCGATGGAGTGTCTGGCGGAGGGGACCGCCCTGGCCGGGCTGGTCCTGGGACTGGAGGGGGACGCCCCCGCTCCCCCACCACCCCCGACCTCCTGCGACACTGACACGGGGCCCTCGGGCCGCCACCACTGAACGAGCGGGGCGAAGGAGAAGGTGCACAGGTGTCCAACAGCGTCGAACGCGCGATGCGCATCCTCGTGGAGCTGGCCGACGGCCCCAGCACCATCAGTGAGCTCGGCCGACGTCTCGACGTGCACCGCACCACCTCGCTCCGACTGCTGCGCACCCTCGAGGAACAGCGTTTCGTGCGGCGTACCGAGGACGGCCGCTTCCAGCTCGGAGCGCGTATGGCCACCCTCGCCGCCGCCGCGCTGACCGGCCTGGACATCCGGGGCTCGGCCGCCCGTCACCTCCGGGACCTGGGCGAGGCCACCGGCCAGACCGTCCATCTGGGGGCTCTGGAGGGCGATCGGATCGTGTACCTGGACAAGGTGGAGTCGCGTCACGCGGTGCGCATGTACTCCCACATCGGCGCCCTGGCGCCCCTGCACGCGACCGGTATCGGCAAGGTGATCCTGGCCCACCTCCCGCCCGCGGAGCGCGACGCCCTGTTGGGCCCGGAGCCGTTCGCCAGGTGCACCGCCGGAACCCTCACCGACCGCGCCTCACTCGACGCCGACCTGGACCGGATCCTGCGCCGGGGCTGGGCCCTGGACGACTTCGAACACGAGGAGTTCATCCACTGCGTCGCCGCCCCGGTCCGTGACGCGGCGGGCAGGGTGAACGCGGCGATCTCGGTGTCCGCGCCCAGCGTCGTCCTGGACCGCGACGGGCTCCTCGGACTCACCGACGACCTGGTCGCGGCGGCGGACGCCATCGGCGAGGAACTGGGGTGGCGACCTCCCCGAACGCGCTGAGGGGAACGCGGGGGCGAACTTGAGTACTCGTACTCACGTGCCCGCGGCCCCGTCCGGAGAGCATGGGGACATGAACCCCGCACCGACCCGCCCCGCCTCCCTCCCCCGGCCGCTCTCGGCCCTGATGACCGCCCTGCTCCTGGCCGGCACCGCCGTCTCCACCTGGTGGGTGACACGCACTCCGCCCCATGAGGAGGCGGCCGCCGGAGGCTTCTCCCTCGACGAGGCCGACCACGCGATCGACCCCCTCGTCCTGCCCGCGTGGGCAGAGACGCTGAT
This sequence comes from Nocardiopsis alba DSM 43377, assembly GCF_000341225.1. GTDB lineage: Bacteria > Actinomycetota > Actinomycetes > Streptosporangiales > Streptosporangiaceae > Nocardiopsis > Nocardiopsis alba. Next base: position 142,570 of record NZ_ANAC01000014.1, on the reverse strand, counting down.
CGGCGCCTCCGCCCTGGTGATCGCCCTGGCCATGGCGGCGCTGCTCGTCCGGGCGATGGTGGTCGAACGTCTGGACCGTCGGTGGGGCGCGGTCATCCTGTCCCTGACGCCGATCGCGGCGATGGCCGGACTGTGGTGGATGATCGGGACCGCCCCGGTGATCGGCGCCAACATCGGCTTCGGGCTGGCCTCGATGGTGTTCGGCCCGGCCTCCCTGATCCTGCTCGCCGTCGCGATCGCCCTCTCGATCCCGATCCTGCGCTCCCGCTGACCCCGGGGCGGGGGTCAGGACGGGCGTTCCCCGCCCTTCGCCCCGCTCCGTCGCGTGCCCCCATAGTGGCGGGCGGCCTTGGCCCGATTCCCGCAGCGCGTCATCGAACACCAACGGCGGTTGCGTCCGGGCGAACGGTCGTGGAAACGCAGCCCGCACCGTTCGTGCGAGCAGACCCGCACCGCGCCCGTCTCCCCCGCCGCGACCAGGGCGATCGTGTCGGCGGCCGCGCCGGCCAGGGCCCGTTCGACCCCCGGGGCCGGATCGGCCGAGCGCAGCACGCCCCCGTCGTCCTTCAGGAGGGGGCGGGCCTCGTGGGCCCGGACCGCCCACCGATTGACGGTCGCGATGTCGGCGGCCTCGGGTGAGGTCCCCTCCCGGGCGACGATCAGCAGCCGGTCGACGGCCTCGCGCAGTCCACGCGCCTCCTCCAGCAACGCCGGTTCCGGTTCGGGGACCCGTTCGCCCGCCGCCTCGGCGAGGCCGCTCCGCTCGGCCCATTCCGCGAGGTCGGCCGGGGTCACGAGCAGCTCGCGAGGTTCGTTCCAGCGGTCGCGCAGGGTGTTGACCAGGTCCAGGCAGGGCCGGCCGCCGTCCCAGATCCAGTCGTGGGCGGACGTGGCCATGGCTCCTCCTCGGCTCGACCCGACTTGAACAGGACGCCATCCTAGCCTTACTCTCTAACCCCCTTAGATGGTTAGGATCTATGATGCACAGCGAGACCGCCCTCGTCGGCGACCTGCGAATGCACTACCTGCGCGCCGGAAGCGGCCCCCTCCTCGTCCTGCTCCACGGCTGGCCCCAGACCTCCCACTGCTGGCGCCACGTCATGCCGGCCCTGGCCGAGCACTACACCGTCATCGCCCCCGACCTGCGCGGATACGGGCTCACCGACAAGCCCGTCGGCGGATACGACAAGCGCACCATGGCCGCCGACGTCCGGGCCCTGGCCCGACGGTTCGACGACGGGCCCATCCGGTTGGTGGGCCACGACCGGGGCGCGCGCGTGGCCCACCGCTACGCCCTCGACCACCCCGACGAGGTCGAACGGATGGCCCTGCTGGACATCGCCCCCACCCTGGCGACCTTCCGACGCACCTCCATGACCGTGGCCCGCAACTACTGGCACTGGCTGTTCCACATGCAGCCCGACCTGCCCGAGCAGCTGGTCGGAGGCCGTCACGACACCTACCTGCGGTACTTCTTCGAACGGTGGACCGTCAATCGCTCCGCCGTGGAGGAGGCCATCGACCACTACGTCGACGCCTTCTCCCGCCCCGGGGCGCTGCGCGCCGGCTTCGACGACTACCGCGCCACCCACCCCGAGGACCTGAACGCCGACGAGGCCGACCAGGAGGCCGGCCGGCGGCTGACCATGCCGCTCCTGGTCCTGTGGGGGGACGCGGGCCTGCCCGCCGCGCTCCCGGTCGCCGACATCTGGCGCGAATACGCCGACGACGTCACCGGAGAGGCCTTGGAGGACTGTGGCCACTTCCTCCCCGAGGAGCGCCCCGCCGAGCTGGTCGACCGCCTGCTCCGCTTCCTCTAGACAGAGGACCCCTGAGAGGGCTCGGCCGCACCCCCGATACGGCCGCCGCCCTCGGGGCATACTCCCCCCACGGGGGGAACGTCATGAACACCGACTACACGTTCGATTCCGGCACCGACCTGGGGCGGTTCCAACTCGACCACCTGTCGCTGCTGCTCGACGGGGCGAGCCGGGACTTCATCGGGGAGGTGGCCGCCCGCGAGGGGCAGCGCTGTCTGGAGTTGGGCGCGGGCAACGGCTCGATCGCCGCTTGGCTGGCCGAGCGGGTCGGCCCGACCGGGCGGGTGGACGCCGTCGATCTGGACACCACGCATCTGGACGACGTGCCCGAGGTCCGGGTCCACCGGCACGACGTCGAAGAGGGGCCGCCCGTCGACGGCCCCTTCGACCTGATCCACGCGCGCCTGTTGCTGATGCACCTCGAACGCCGCCACGAGATCCTGGAGTCCCTGGTCCGGGAACTCGCCCCCGGCGGCCTGCTGGTGCTCGGAGAGTTCACCCGACCGCCCACCGTGCCCTTCGAGGCGCCGACGGAGTCGGAGGCCGCGTTGTACCACCGGCTTCTGGAGACCACGATCGAACGCATCGCACGTCCCGCCGGACAGGACTACGCCTGGGGGTACGAGGCCGACCGCGCCATGATCCACGCGGGACTGGAGGGGGTGGAGACCGCCGAGTACCGGCACACCGCCCGGGGCGGTTCGGCCACCTGCCGGCTGATCTCCAACTACGCCCGGCAGTTCACCCCGGCGCTGACCGCGATCGGTTGGACCGAGGCCGAACTCGACCGGATCCACGCCCTCATGTCCGACCCCCGAACGCGCGTCGGCTTCTTCCCCTTCGTCTGTATCCGGGGACGCCGCACCCTGGACGGGTGAGTCGACGAGAAGGGAGCGGACTTTCGGAGTCCGATGAGTGTCCTGTGGAACCCAATGCCGGAGAAACCCTGTTCGTACAGGCATCCGCTTCGGGGTGAGCGCGCTCACCCCGAAGCGGATGAACGCCCGACCTAAGGAGTGGGCATGTTCGCGCCGATCAATCCGATGAAGAAGAGGAGGGCGAGTACTCCTCCGATCAACTCCGATCCGGTGATACCGGTGTTGGCCACGGGCGCGGAGCGCTTATTGCGGTAGTGGCTGCGCACGTAAGTACCGTCGGCACGGTAGTGAGCCCTGACACGGTAACGGCTGTAACGGGGGTCGGACATGTGGATCTCCTTGAAGTCGGTGACGAAGGAGGGTCGGGTGCCCCGTTCTGGGCACCCGACCAGGGGTGATTCAGCTGCCCGGACTGCGGAGGACGATCCTGAAGAACTCCAAGAGGAGCTCGAAGATCCTCTCCGCGCTCTTCCTTCTCCCCACGGATTCGGCACTGAGGCCGACCCATGTCACAGCACCCAGCGCGAACACCGGGGTCGCGAAGGATGTAGCGATGATGAGGGCGAGGATGACCACAGCCCATCCGGGCAGTGCAGCAAAAGCCCAGGCCAAAGAAGCGGCCAGACCTCCTCCCCCGAAAAGAAGCGCCGTGAACTGCGGATATCTTGTTGACATCTGCACCGCTTCCGGGAATACTTCAAGGGAGTCGGAGGGCTCTTGGGGCGGGATATCCAGCGAGTCTCCTTCGCACTATTAACTTGACACACCTCAACGGCCCCCTGTTGCAGCAGGAGGTCGTTTTGAGCTTCGAGGCACCCCCGTCCAGAAGACAGGGGAATATCAGCTTGCCTTAATCTTCTCGTGATTGCAAACGCACTGAGTGAACTTCTCGCCCCGCCCTTGAATCATCGCAGGTCATCGACATATTTAGAATAAAAATTTTCCGAATTTTCAAGATTCGAGACTTTTGTCGGATTTTATTCGCAATGAAGACCACACAGAAGAAGACTCCCCACGGCCCTCCCCTCGGTGAATTCGCTGTTCAGCCGATGCTGGGGAGCTCTGCGAGGCCTCAACCGCGGCAAGCATGTGCTACCGAGAGCGGCATCGACATCTCGACGCTCATAGCCTGCCCTGGCCACACCCCGACGCCCTCACAACCCTGGTCCCGCGCCGTAAGGATCGTCTCGACACGCTCGTGAAGAGGCTCGCCGACGAGGGCGTCGAAGCGGCCGCCTTCTCCGCCGACCTGTCCGAGCCCGCCGAGGTGCCCGCGCTGATCGCGGCCGTCCGCGACCGCTTCGGCCGGATCCACTCTGCTCGACACGTTCCCGATCGTTGATCCGGACGACCTCGCCGAGCGTTACTGGGACATGTACACCGCGCGGGACGGGGTCGAGCGGATCCACCCCGAACCCACTGTTCCGGCCCCCGAGGCCGGATAGCCCACCCCCTCGGAGGTCGGCCGTCGGTCACGGACGGGGCGTGTCGAGGGCCGGTCGGCCGCCGCGCACGGCGCGGCCGTACCCCGATACGGCCGCCGCCCTCGGGGATCTCTCAGAAGCGGCTGCCGGGGACGGCCACGTCGAGGCGGCCGTCGAAGACCTCGGCTGCCCGGCGTCGGCCCTCCTCCCAGTCGGCGGGGTCGGCGAAGTGGGTGAGCACCAGGTGCCGCGCGTTCGCGCTCGCGGCCACCTCCCCCGCCATCCGGGCGGTCAGATGGCCGTGACCGTGCAGCGCCCGCTCGTCGGCCTCCAGGTAGGTGGCCTCGCAGACGAACAGGTCCGCGTCGCGGGCCGCCTCCACCAGCGGATCGCACAGGCCCGTGTCGGAGGAGAAGGCGAGCACCCGTCCGTCCGGCGCCTCGAAGCGCAGCGCCGCCGAGGGCACGCTGTGGTGGGCGGCGAAGGAGCGGAACACCAGCCCGTCCACCTCGTAGACGGTGACACCGTCCCGCGCCATCGGACGGGCCTCGAACGACTGAGCGATGGGGCGGTTCATCGTCGGCAGCGTCGGGATGCCGAAGACCGCGTCGAAGGCGGCCAACCGTTCGGCCTCGCCCTCGGGGAAGAAGAGCGGGATCGACGGCAGTTCCTCGGGGAAGGTCCATCGGTAGGCCCAGGCCATCAGGTCCAGGCTGTGGTCGGCGTGCAGGTGGGTAACCACGATGCCGCGCAGCTCGGAGAGTTCGTGGCGGGCGCAGTAGGCCGCCAGCGAGCCGGGCCCCGCGTCGACCAGCAGCACACCGGTCTCGGTGCGCAGCAGGTAGCAGGAGGCTGGGCCCTTCTTCGTCGGCGCGGTCGCGTTGGATCCGAGGATCTCCAGTTCGAGCATGTCCGTCCTTTCGGGGCGTGCGGTCGTCAGGGGTTCGGGGTGAGCAGCGCGGCCCGGCCCGGGTTCACGGTCAGGGCCACGGAGCGGCCGACGCGGGTTCCGGGCGGTACCCGGACCCCGAGCGCGTGCCCTCCGGCGCGCACGGTCAGGTGGAGGGCGTCGCCGGTGAACTCGACGTGCTCCACCTCCGCGACCAGCGCGGATCCGTCATCGGGCGTCTCCTCCTCGTCGACCACGCCGAGGCCGTCGTGGTGCAGCAGCAGGCGGGTGCTCCCGTGTTCGGTCGGGCGCACGTCCAGCTCGCGCACCGGGATCCGCCAGCGTCCGTCCATGACCACGGCGTGGTCGTGGTCGCGTTCGGCCTCCAGCAGTACCGCCCCGGACAGGAAGTCGGCGACGAACGCGTCGGCCGGGTCGTCCCAGAGCCGCCGCGGAGTGTCGAACTGGACCGGGCGGCCGTCCCGGAGCAGGAGGATCCGCGACCCCAGGGACAGCGCCTCGCGCTGGTCGTGGGTGACGATGAGCGTGGCGCATTCGGTGGCCGCGAGCATGCCGGACAGCTCTCGCCGCAGTCCCCCGCGCAGTTGGGGGTCCAGGGCGGCCAGGGGCTCGTCCAGGAGCAGGGTGTCGGGGCGGATCGCCAGCGCGCGGGCCAGCGCCACCCTCTGCCGCTGACCGCCCGAGAGCTGGTCGGGGCGGCGTTCGGCCAGTTCGGTGAGGCGGGTCAGGTCGAGCATCTCGCCCACCCGGGCCCGTCGTTCCGAGGCGGGCACCCCTCTGGCGCGCAGCCCGTAGGCGATGTTGGCGGCCACGGTCATGTGCGGGAACACCGCGTAGTTCTGCGGCACCAGTCCGACGTTGCGCCGGGCCGGATCCAGCGAGGTGACGTCGCGGCCGGCCAGGGTGATCGTGCCCCCGGCGACGGGGACCAGGCCGGCGACGGCGCGCAGGGTGCTGCTCTTGCCGCAGCCCGAGGGGCCGATGACGGCGACGGTCTCGGCCGGGGCCACGTCCAGGGATACGCCTTCCACCGCGGTGGTGTCGCCGTAGCGGACGTTCAGGTCGTCCACGGCCAGACCGGCCGCCCGGACGGCGCCGTCCGGGCCCCCGCTCCGCGAGTCGGTGGAAACGGTGGTGGTCACGGGGTCCTCCTCGGGGCACGGCGGCGGGCCAGGACGACGGCGGTCAGGACCGGCACGACGAAGGCGATGAAGATCGCCGACTGGGCCGAGGCCGATTCGAGCCGTTGGGTGGAGTAGGAGTCGAACAGGGCGAAGGGCGCGGTCGACGTCGCCGGAGGGTTGATGAAAAAGGAGACGTTGAACTCGCCGAAGGACAGGGCGAAGACCATGGTCACCGCCTGGGTGACGGCGACCAGGCAGGCCGGAACGGTGATGGTGCGCAGCACTCGGAGCGGACCGGCCCCCAGACTGCGGGCCACGCTCTCGTTGGTGCGCAGTTCGGTGTCGGCCAGGGCCGGCGTCAACGCGGCCAGGGTGAACGGCAGCGTGAAGACCAGGTGGCCCATGACCAGCAGCAGACCGCTGGGGCGCAGCATCGGGTAGGTGCCCACCAGCGCCACGCTCAGAGCGATGCCCGGTACGGCCAGGGGCACGTTGACGAGGTAACCGGTGAGCCGGGTCAGCGGAGAGGGGTGCCGCGCCACCCACCAGGCCAGCGGCCCTCCGAGGAGGAGGTTGAGCGCGACCACGATCGCGGCCACGGCCAGGCTCCGGCCGATCACCGGGGCCAGCGGCGGCCAGGCGTAGGCGAACCAGTCGAGGGTGACGCCGCCGCCCCAGGGCCCCTGGGAGAAGTCGACGCTGGTGGCGGCGACCAGGGTGGCCAGGATCGGGATGAGGACGAACGCGCAGGTGGCGCGGCTGACGAAGCGGGTCATGCGGCCACCGCCCTACGGACCAGGCGGGACAGCGCCCGCCCCAGGACCAGGGCCAGCACGGCGGTCACCGCGAGGATCACCGCCAGGGCCGAGGAGTCGGCCAGCCGGTAGCCGGTGGTGAGCTCGTTGGCGACGTTGAGCGGCAGCAGCCGCACCCCTTCTGAGAGGGTCGCGACCGTGCCGTAGCCGCCCAGGGCCACCGCGATGGCCGTCCCGCTCGTCTCGATGAGGGCGGGCAGCAGCAGCGGCAGGGTCACGGTGGTGAAGACCCGGGTTCGGGAGGCGCCCAGGGTGCGGGCGCTCTCGGTCAAGGCCGGGTCGAGGGTCGCGGCGGCGCCCCGCAGCGGCCCCAGGACCCGGGGCAGGGAGAAGTACATGTAGGCCACCAGCAGGCCGGAGAAGGTGTAGGCGAGACCGGAGAACCCGCCCCAGGCCAGTCCCAACAGCCCGGTACGACCGGTGAGGACGATCGCGAAGAAGCCGATGATGATGCCGGGCAGGGCGATGGGCAGGGTCAGCAGGACGTCGGTGGCCACGCCACCGCGACCGTGTCGGTCGTCGTCGGCCTGGCGCAGGACCACCGGAACGGCCACCAGCAGGACGAGGAGGACCGAACCTCCGGCGATCAGCACGGAGTCGAGCAGGGCGGATCTGACGGTCTCGGATCCGAAGGCGCGCGTGTAGTGGTCGAGGGTGAGACCCTCGTCGGCCGGTGGGCGTCCCACGCCCAGGGAGCCGGCCACCATCACCATGACGGGGTGGACGCTGAACAGACCGATGACGATCAGGGCCGGGAGCGCGGCGAGCCAGGCCGGGCCGGGCACGGCGCGCCCCCGGGCAGGGGCGCGGACGGGCACTAGAAGCCCACCTCGTCCTGGTACAGCTCGATGAACTCCTGCTGGCGGGCGCCCTGCTCGATGTAGTCGATGGTGACGGCCCGCTCGTAGTCCTCGTCCGGCAGGACGCGCTCGGCGACGTCCTCGGGCAGGTCGCCGATGACGGGGCGCATGTACCCGGCGGCGAACAGGCCCTGCCCCTCCTCGGAGAAGTAGAAGTCGAGGAGCTCTCTGCCGTTGTCCTCGTTGGGGGCACCGGCGACCAGACCCACGATGTAGGGGATCTGGAGGGAACCCTCCTCGGGGATGACGACCGAGACGTCGGCGCCCTCGTCCTGGAGTTTGTAGCCGTTGAAGTCGGTGTCGATGAGGATGGGGATCTCGCCCTGGGCGACCTTCGCGGTCGCGGTCTGGGCCGCCGTCGAGGCCCCGTTCTCCTTGAGACCGTCGAGGTAGTCCAGGCCCGGGCCCCAGTCCTCGAGCGTTCCGCCCAGGGCCAGGTTGGCGGCGGTGGCGACGGAGTAGCCGACGGCGGCCTGGGTGGGGTCGAGGTAGCCGACCAGACCCTCGTACTCGGGCTCGAGCAGGTCCTCCCAGCCGGTGGGGACCGGGGCGCCGTCGAGGTGGTCCTCGTTGACGATGAAGGCGATGGTCCCGGTGTGGACGGTGGTCCAGGCCCCGTCGGGGTCGCGCAGGTCGTCGGGGACCTGGTCCGCGCCCTCGGGGACGTAGTCCTGGAGGACCTCGGCGTCCGTCAGCTGCTCGGCGAAGGCGATGCCGGTGTAGGCCACGTCGGCGACGGGCGCGCCCTTCTCGGCCTGGAGGGCGGCCAGGGCCTGCCCGGAGTTCTTGGGGTCGTTGGGGGCCTGGATCCCGGTCCTCTCGGTGAAGGTGGACAGGACCCGCCCGTAGTTGCCCCATTCGGTGGGCGAGTTGTAGGTGATGACGATCTCCCCGTCGCCCGTGGCGGTGCCCTCGGGCGCCGCCACGTTGCCGCAGGAGGTCAGGGCCAGGGCGAGGGCGGCCGCGGTGGCGGTCGCGGGGATCACCGTGTGTCGGTGGGACATGAAGGCTCCATCAGGGGAACGAAGACCCGTTCGCGGGCCGAGGGGCGGACCGAGAGTGCTTCCTGATGAAACGATTAACCACAGGGGTGACCTGCGATGTCTCGATATGTGTCCTGAAGGGGAACGCCGTGGGAACAGCCGGCCGTCACACACTCGGGAGACGGGCGACACAGGGGCCGGGGAGGGCGGGGAGATGAACGCGCCCCCTGTGGAGGTCGATCACGACCACGGAACCGAGGGGAGGTGCGAGGGGCCGGAGGGAGGGACGATCGGGAAGGGGTGGAGGTGAGGCGGGTGGAGAAGTCCGCGCGGAGCCCGTGAGAACCCCGCGCGTCGACGTGACCCCGGAGCGATCGGGCCGTTCGGACAGGGGCCCGCCCCGAGGCCGGACGTCTCATCGATGATCGGTCGGCGCGGATTCCCGGGCGTGGATCTCCCCTTCGACGGTGCCGTATCCACCGCCACCGCCTCCGCCGTCCCCGGATCCGGGGCATCCCGCGGTGAGAAGGGCGACGGCCGTCGCGGCCAGGACCGCTCCGGCGATCCAACCCGTACGTCGGGGTGTGACACCGTCTCGAGTGCTGTCGTCGTTCATGGCTCTCCCCGTCCGTGGCCCGCCGGCCCTCCGGCCGTTTCGCACACGCCACCGGCGGCCCACTCGTGGTGGTCACAACACGGCCCATGGTAACGATTTGGTGTCGTTTGTCACGATAGATACCGTCGTGTCGGATTTTCTCTCAGTCTCGTTCGAGAACGCCTCCACAGGAACGGCCCGTCCACGCGGCGACGAGTGGACCCGGGGCGGCCCCGATGGAACGATCGATCGACAAGGGGTGGACCGCGTTCCCCCACCGCGTGTCCCGAGCCCACGCCACCGGCGCGTCCACCGCCCCGTTCCCTGGAAGGAACCCGTGTCCGAGCCCCGCAAACGCGCGACCCTGCGCGACGTCGCCGCCCGAGCCGGGGTGTCGGTGGCCCAGGCCAGCTTCGCCCTGAACGGACGGGGCCGCGTCGCCCCCGCCACCGCCGAACGGATCAGGCGGGCCGCCGACGAACTCGACTACCAGGTCGACCGCCGGGCCCGAGAGCTGCGTACCGGCCGCAGATCTCTCTACGGGGTGGTCATTCGCAACATGCGCAACCCCTTCTTCCTGGACGTGCTGCGCGGCATGGAGGTGCGCGCCCACCGGGAGGGCGCCTCCCTGCTCATCCTGAGCTCGGACTACGACACCGCGCGGGAGGAATCGGTGCTGCGCCGGCTCGGCACCGAAGGGGTGGGCGGTGTCGCCATCACCCCCATCGGCCGTGGAGGCCCCCTCTCCGACTGGTTGCCCCGCCACCCCGACGTCCCCGTCGTGGCGTTCAACTGCACCCCCGACCCGGACCTGTCCGGTCCGGGCGGACGCGTCTCCACCGTGGGCCCCGACGACGACGCCGCCGTCTCCCTGGCCCTGGAACATTTGCGCGCTCGAGGTCACCGAGGCGCGACCCTGGTGACGGCCCCGGAGGGGCTGGCCGCCGACGGGGGACGTGAGGAGGAGTTCCACCGAAGGTGCGCCGCGTGGGGGCTGGCCGGAACGGTGGTGCGCTGCCCCCTGGACCACGAGAACGTGGCGCGGATGACGGCCGAGAGGCTCACCTCGACCGAAGGGCACGAGGCGTTCGTGCTCAACTCCGACCACCTGGGCATCGCCGTCTACGACGCCGCCCGCTCCCTCGGCCTACGCGTGGGGAGCGACGTGAGCGTGATCGGCCACGACGACCTGCCCACCTCGGCCCTGTTGGACCCCGGTCTGACCACGCTGCGCCTGGACCGTGAACTGTTGGGCGACCACATCATGCGGTTGCTGACCGGCACCGGGACCGAGACGGTCCGCCTTCCGGTCCGGCTGATGGACCGGGGCTCGGTGGCCCTTCTCGACGACCGATAGAGCACACTCGGCCACTCGTACCCGCCGAACGGACGAAATAACCGGAAAACCCCCATGACCGGGGAGAACGCGTTCGAGAACACACACCGGCGTGTGCGGTCGCACCCCGTTCACCCCGCCGCACCGGGGGAGAACGCACGTAGACTCCGTCGGGTCCCGTGTCCGGGGCCTTCGCCGTCCGCCGTGTCGGTACCGCTGTGACGGCCATTCTCTTCAGACTTCCCGAAGCGCCCGAAGGCGTGCCCGGTCCCATGCTCCTATTCGAGGAGATCTCTTCACTCCATGTCCTCCGAACAGCGCACACCCGTGCCCAAGACCGGAAGTCGCCCCGACCCCTGGGTCATCGGCGTCTCCGGCGGCCTCCTGGTCGCGTTCGTCCTGACCGCCCTGATCCTCCCCGCGCAGGTGAGCGCCGGGGTCGACGCCGCCTTCGCCTGGTCCGCACGCTGGTTCGGCGCCTACTGGCAGGTCCTGCTCCTGGCCACCGTGGCCGTCATCACCGTCCTCGCCATGTCCCGCTACGGGCGGGTCCGTATGGGCGGTGATGTCACACCCGAGTTCGGCTGGTTCCGCTGGGTCGCCATGATCCTGACGACGTTGCTCGCCGCGGGCGGGGTCTTCTGGGCGGCGGCAGAGCCGATCGCCCACTACGTCGACGCGCCGCCGCAGTACGCCGACGTCCAGGGCGGCATGGACGGGGCCGCCGTCGCGATGGCGCAGAGCTTCGTCCACTGGGGCTTCCCCGCGTGGGCGATCGGCGGATCGCTCGCCACCCTGGTGATGATGCGCGGCGTCGAGAAGGGCATGCCCCTGCGCCCGCGCACCCTGCTGTGGCCGGTCATGGGCGACCGGATCCGCACCCACTGGATCGGCTCGGTCGTCGACATCTGCTGCGTGGTCGCGGTGGTCGCCGGCACCGTCGGCCCGATCGGTTTCCTCGGTCTCCAGATGTCCTACATCGGCGGTGAGGTCTTCGGGCTCTCCTCCGGTTACGGGACCCAGGTGATCGTCATCATCGGGCTGACCCTGGTCGCCACGGTGTCGGTGCTCAGCGGCCTCGACCGCGGCATCCAGCTGATCAGCCGGATCAACGTCTGGGCCGCCCTGGCCCTGATCGTCCTGCTCGTGGGGCTGGCCTCGCTCCCCTACGTCGTGGACCTGTTCCTCCAGGCGAGCGCGGTGCACATCCGAGAGTTCGTGCCCATGACGCTGTTCCGCGGCGACCAGGAATGGCTCGGCTACTGGACCGTCTTCTTCTTCGGCTGGTTCATCGGCTACGGCCCGCTCATGGCGATCTTCATCGCGCGGATCTCCAAGGGCCGCACGGTGCGCCAGATCTTCCTGGGCGCGACCGTGCTGCCCGCCGTGGTCACCGGACTGTGGTTCACCGCTCTGGGCGGCACCGGTCTGTGGCTGGAGCAGAGCGACCCCGGGGTCATCTCCGGCCCCTACGCCGAGCACGGGCTGCCCGCCGCGGCCCTGGCCATCGTCGACGCCCTGCCGATGAGCGGTCTGACCGCCCTGGTCATGGTCGTGGTGACCCTGATCTTCTTCGCGGGCACCATGGACGCGATGTCCTACGCCATCTCCGCGTCGAGCATGCGCGAGGGCGAACCGCGCTCCCTGATCCGCGCGTTCTGGTGCGTGGGCATGGGCGTGGCGGCCGTCGTCCTGCTGACCATCGGGGACGGCGGCGTACAAGCGCTCCAGTCCTTCATCGTGGTCACCGCGGTGCCGGTGGGTCTGATCATGCTGCCGTCCTTGTGGACCACCCCTCGCCTGATCCGGGAGATGGCCGTGGAACAGGGGATCGTGACCCCGACCCTCCTGGCCGGAGAGGTCGCCGCCCCGGTCGAGGAGACCGCACCCGTCGAGGTGCCGGCCAAGGTCTGAGCCCGAACCGACCCGAGAGGGCCCCGCCCCGCCACGACGGCGGGGCGGGGCCCTTCGCATTCCCACCGGAACGATGGGCGGGGCCGTGCGGCGCGGGGCGACCTGACAGACTGGGGGACCACGAGGCGCGACACGATGGCCGATCGACAGAGGGTTTTCATGGAACGCGGTTACGACATCGTCCTGTTCGGCGCGACGGGGTACACGGGGACGCTCACCGCCGAGTACCTGGCCGAGAACTCCCCCCGCGAGCTGCGCTGGGCGTTGGCCGGACGGAACGGAGAGAGGCTGGAGGCGCTCCGGGCCGAGTTGGCCGAGATCGACCCGGACCGGCCCACGCCCGACCTGCTCCTGGCCGACATCGACGACGCCGCCTCGATCCGCTCTCTGGCCGCCTCCGCCCGGGTGGTCGTCACCACGGTGGGCCCCTACACCGACTACGGCGAGCCCCTGGTCGCCGCGTGCGCGGCCGAGGGCACCGACTACGTGGACCTGTGCGGCGAGCCGGCCTTCGTGGACCGGATGTACATGAGGTACCACGAGACCGCCCGACGCACCGGCGCGCGGATCGTGCACTCCTGCGGTTTCGACTCGATCCCCTACGACCTGGGCGCTCTGTTCACCGTGGAGCGACTGCCCGAGGGCGTCCCTCTGCACCTGGAGGGGTTCGTGCGGGCCAAGGGGACCGCTTCGGGCGGCACCCTGCGTTCGGCGTTGGGCGCCTTCTCCGACCTCGGCGGTATGAAGGAGGCCTCTCGGGAGCGGCGTGCGATGGAGGGCCGGCCGGAGGGTCGCCGGGTGCGGATCGACCGGAGCGGCAGGCCCCGTACACGCCTGGCCCGAGGGTGGACGCTGCCGCTGCCGACCCTGGACCCGCTGGTCGTGGCGCGTTCGGCCGCCTCCCTGGAGCGCTACGGCCCCGACTTCTCGTACGGGCACTACGCGGCCTTCCGGCACCTGTCCAGCGCGGCGGGCGCGGCCGCCGGGGCCGCCGGTGTGCTGGCCGCCGTCCGGGTGCCCTCTCTACGGGAGCGGCTCCTGTCGTTGCGCTCCCCCGGTGAGGGCCCCGACGAGGAGGCGCTCGCCGAGGGCTGGTTCACGGTGCACTTCGTGGGCACGGGCGGGGGCCGCAGGGTCCACACCCTGGTCTCGGGTGGGGAGCCCGGCTACGGGGCGACCTCGGGCATGCTCGCGGAGTCGGCCCTGTGCCTGTGGCGCGACGAACTGCCGCCGACCTCGGGCCAGGTGACCACGGCGGTGGCCATGGGCGACGCGCTCATCGAACGTCTGCCCCGGGCCGGGGTGGAGTTCCGCGTGCTCGACGTGTTCGAGGACTGAGCCGGAGGACGCGGGGTCGGTCTCACCGTCTCCGGACGGCGTACCCGGCCAGGGAGAGCGCCACGGCGTCCTCCATGAGCGCGCCCTGCCAGTCGGGGCGTCGTTCACCCCACCAGGAACGCCAGCCCACCCCGAACGCGGCGCCCACCGGGGCCGTGAGCGCGCAGATCCCCGCGGTCAGGGGAACGGAGGCCCCGGTCCGGCGGGCCAACAGGGTCCCGCCCCAGGCACCGGAGAAGGCCCGGAAGAGCAGGCCGGGGCCCTCCGTACGCGCCGGGACGGCGGGCGTCTTGTCGCCGAGCATCTCTCCGGCGACCGTCAGGGCGGCCAGGCACCGGCCACCGACCCGTCCCTCGTCACGGGCCCGCGCCCACAGGGGCGCGCACGGTCCCAGGGTGCCGCGCGCGCCCGCGGCCAGGCCCAGGGCGAGGGCGCGGAGAAGGGGCGTTCGCATGTCGACTCCTCGTGTCCGGGTGCGCGGTCGGTGGTCCCGCGCGGGGACGGTATCCCCGCTCTCCCCCACCCCGAATCCGCCCCTTGACCTCTACCTTGGTCGAGGTTCGATCCTGGGGGTATGACGCACATCGAGATCGGCGCGATCCTTCCCAGCGCCATGGACGAACTGACGGATCCGACCACCCCCGACCCGATCAGGGCCGCCCGTATGGTCGAGGAGCGCGGCATGGAGTCCCTCTGGGTCGCCGACCTGGTCCTGGGCGACGGCACCCCCGCCTTGGAACCGGCGCTCACCCTCGCCGCCGCCGCGGCGGTCACCGAGCGAGTGCGGCTCGGCTTCGGGGTGCTCTCCCTCCCACCGCGCCCCGCCCCCTGGGTCGCCTCGCAGGTCGCCACCCTCCAGCACCTGTCGCGGGGGCGGATCGAGCTCGGTGTGGGCATCGGCGGCTTCCCCGATTCCCCCTGGTGGCGGGCGCTCGGTGTCTCCCCCCGAGGTCGGGGTCGGGCCACCGACGCGACCCTGGACCTGTTGCCGTCGCTGGTCACCGGCGAGGAGGTCCGCATCGGTGAGGAGGAGACCCCGCTGCGCCTGGCCCCGGCCGCCTCCATGCCCCCGGTGTGGATCGGCGGTGGAGAGGCGGCCTTCGCCCGGGTCCTACGCCACGGCGGTGGCTGGTTCCCCTCCCAGCTCTCGCCGCCCGACCTGGCCGGAGCGATCTCCCGGCTGAGCGCCGCGGCCGACGAACGTGGGCTGCCCGCGCCTCCGGTGACGGTCGGTGGCCACCTCATCCTGGGAACGGACGACAGGGCCGAACGGGCCCGGGCCCTCCTGGTGCGCGAGCTGATCGAACACCATGGGATCTCCCCCGAGAAGGCGGAACGGGCGCCGATGGTCGCCCGCACCCCCGAGGAACTGGCCGGACTCTACACGGCCTACGCGGAGGCGGGCGCCCGGCGCGTGGTCGCCGGTGCGGACACCATGGGCTGGGAGGAGCAACTGGACTTCGTCGCGGAGGCGCTCTCCCATATGGACCGGGCCCCGTCTTCCGCCGGATGACGGCTCCGTCGGGGAGGGCGGCGGATACGGCGCCGGGCCGGGGTCAAAGGTCCACGTGAAGGGCGTGCACCCCTTCGGTGGTGGCCAGCACCACCACACCGTCGGGGGCCGCCACCAGGTCCTCCAGCTCGCCCGGCCAGGTGCCGGGGATCTCCGTCACCGGCTGCCCCGGCCGGTCCAGGTGGCGCACCCGCAACCGGTCCAGGTACCAGGAGCCGAGCCCTCCGGGGCGGGCGTCCTCCTCCTGGTAGACGGCGACCGCCTCGCCTCCCCACTCCACCAGGGAGGTCAGGGTGCGCGGCCCGCCCAGTTCGGCGACCAACTCCAGGTCGGGGAGCGAGTGGATCCGGCCGGCCACCGCCAGCAGGGATCGGCCGCCCACCTTCGCGGCCACGGTCTCGGAGTCGGCGTGGCTCTCCACCTCGCCCAGGTACTCGCCGTCCTCCAGCCGGTAGACGCGTTCCCTGGGGTGCTCGTAGTCGGCGAGGATGACCGGATCGAAGCCGGGGTCCTGTCCGGGCGCCACCAGGTAGTCACCGGCGAAGGACATCCGTTCGCCGCGGGCCTCGTGGCCGGGCCGGGAGTCGGTGAGGTCGGGCACGGCGGCGCCGGTACAGGGGTCCACCGCCCACCAGCGGGTCGTGCCGTCGCCGTCCTCCCCGTAGAGGAAGACCACCGCCTCCTTGTCGACCACCCGCAGCGCGACGTCGTCGGGCCACAGCTCGCCCGGTTCGGCCAGGTCGGTCTCCAACAGCGGGCTGCCGGTACGAGGGTCGCGCACGGTCACCGAGCGGCGCGAGGCCTGGATCAGCACCGTCCGCGGCCATCCCCGCCCCTGCGGGGCCCGCGCCAGGTTCACCGGCCCCTGGGCCTCGAAGGCCGTTCCCAGGGGACGGAGGGAGCGGGTGTCGAAGGCCCGCGCCTCGTAACGCGACTTACGCGGGTCCGGGTTGGGGTCGACGTCGCCGTGGACGAGGACCGTCCGGTCCGCCAGGAACAGGCGCGGAAACCGCAACCCCCTGCGCCACAGCCGTTCCGCGCGCACGAGTCGCCCTCCCCGATCTCCTGTGTCTTTCCACGCCACCCCGACGTTATCGGGTGAGGCGACAGGGCGCCTCCCCGATGCTCAAGACGGCCGCCGTGCAGCGTACCGCGCGAGACGCCCCTTCGTTGACCTCGTCGGGCGTCGTTCGCCCCCGAAAGGGGACGGATCCCTCACTCCCCCGGCCCGGAACGAGCCGAGGCGGGCGTGGGCGGGATCGTCGTGGCCACCGTCTCCGCGCGCCGGCACGCGGAGAGTTCGCCGAGACGACGGCGGGCCGTCCCCCCGTGTCCAGGAGACGGCCCGCCGGTGTTCGCCGGTGTGGTCAGCGCGGCAGACGCTCGGCCAGCCAGGCCTCCACCTCGGCGGAGGAACGCGGCAGACCCGCCGACATCACGGTCCGGCCCTCCTCGGTGACCAGGACGTCGTCCTCGATGCGCACGCCGATGCCGCGCAGCTCCTCGGGGACGGTCAGGTCGTCGGGCTGGAAGTACAGGCCCGGCTCGACGGTGAGCACCATGCCCGGCTTCAGGTCGCCGTACAGGTGCGTCTCCTGACGGGAGACCGCGCAGTCGTGCACGTCCATGCCGAGCATGTGCCCGGTGCCGTGCAGGGTGTAGCGACGCTGTAGACCCAGCTCCAGGACGCGGTCGACCGGACCCTCCAGCAGGCCCCACTCGACCAGGCCCTCGGCCAGCACCCGCTGGGAGGCCTCGTGGAAGTCGGTGAAGGGACGCCCCGGGGCGACCGCGGCGATACCGGCCTCCTGGGCCTTGTAGACCAGGTCGTAGACCTTGCGCTGTAGATCGGTGAAGGTGCCCGAGATCGGCATGGTGCGGGTGACGTCGGCCGTGTAGAGGGTGGTGGTCTCCACACCGGCGTCCAGGAGCAGCAGCTCGCCCTCGCGGACCGGACCGTCGTTGCGGGTCCAGTGCAGGGTGGTGGCGTTGGGGCCGGAGGCGGCGATGGTGCCGTAACCGACGTCGTTGCCCTCCACCCGGGCGCGCAGGAAGAAGGTGCCCTCGATGTAGCGCTCGGAGGTGTCCTTGGCCTTGGGCAGGGTCCCGGCCACGTCCTCGAAGCCGCGCGTGGTGGCGTCCACGGCCTTCTGGAGCTGGGCGATCTCCCACTCGTCCTTGACCAGACGGTGGTCGGCCAGGGTCACGGCCAGTTCCTCGTCCAGACGGGCGGACTTGGCGCGGGCCTCGGCGTCGGCGTCGGCGCGCAGCTCGTCGACGATGGCGTCGACCTCGGCGTCGTGGCCGCGCACGACGCGGGTGGTGACGCCGTCGGCGCGCAGGGCGCCGGGCAGGGTGCGCACGTCGGCGGTGGCCACGCCCAGGAGGGCGGAGGCCTCTTCGAGGCTGTTGCGGCGCCCCGTCCACAGCTCGCCGTAGCCACCGAGCCAGAACTCGCCGTTGTCACGGTCGGAACGGCCCTTGAGGTAGAGGACCGCGTCGTGGCCGCCGCCGTCCCGAGGGGTGAGCACCAGGCAGTTGCCGTCGGTGGTGTCACCGGTCAGGTAGGCGTAGTTCGTGGCGGCGCGGAAGGGGTACTCGGTGTCGTTGGACCGGGTCAGGAGCTGTCCGGAGGGGATCACCAGGCGCTCGCCCGGGAAGGCCTCGCTGAGGGCGGCACGCCGGCGGGCGGTGTGCTCGGCCTGCTCGATCGGCTCCAGGTCGCGCATCTCGGTGTCGGCCCAGCCGGTCCGCATCCACGCGGCGAGCTCGTCGGAGACCGACTGCGCCTGGCCGTTCTTGCGTGGACTGAACACGAAGGCGTCCGTCTCGGCCTCCGGGCGCTGCTGCTCGCTCACTCGTGCACTCTCCTCGTCGAGTTCGTCGAAAGGGTGGAAGCGGGTACGGGCCGCTGGTGGCGGCCCATGATCCATCGTAGGGGGCGGTACACCCGCCTCACCGCCCCCGGGACATAGCGTTGCCCATAACAACGCCCGGTGAGGGCCGGGCATGCCCGAGGGCTGGTCAGGCGCGCAGGTCGTACGCGAAGGGGATCGCCTTGGGGTAGGGCAGGTCCTCGATCGTGGTCGGGTCGACCCACCGGTAGCCGATCCGTTCGTAGAGGGCCACCGCCTCCGGCTGGGAGGGGCCGGTGAAGAGCACGACCGCCTCGTAGCCCAGGTCGCGCGCGGTCTCCTCCAGCGCCGACATGATGAGCCGGCCCAGGCCTCGACGGCGGTGTCGGGCCGAGGTCCAGATCCGTTTGAACTCGACCGTCCTCGGTCCGTCCTCCGTCGCGCCGGGGTAGGGGCGCAGCGCGCCGCCCGCGACGATCTCGCCGTCCAGTTCGGCCAGGACCAGGCGCCCGTGAGGGGCGGCGAACTCGGTGATCGGGTAGCGGCCGAGTTCGGCGGCGGCCCCCTCGGCGCCATAGCGTTCGCTGTACTCCTCCAGGAGCCCGTCCAACAGCCCCTGGACCCTCGGGTCGTCGTGCTCCACCCGCAGGATCCGCGCCGTCTCGGCGTCGGTCCCGGGTCCGTCGCTCCGGACCGCTCCGGTCATGAGATTCTCCCCTCGCCTACCGTTCCCACCGCCCGGTTCTCCACCCCGGACACACGGGTGTCCGTTTCGTCCGCCGAAATCCTACGGCTCCGGAGGCCGCGACCGGACCCCGATTTCTCCCTGGTCGGAGAGGTCTCCTAGGGTGTGCCCATGTCAGTCACCGAACGCATCCTTCTGGGACCGGGGCCGAGCAACCCCTACCCCGAGGCGACCCTGGGCCTGGCCGCCCCGCTGCTGGGCCACCTGGACCCGGAGTTCCTCGCTCTGCTGGAACGCACCTGTGATCGCCTCCGTTCCCTGTGGGGGACCGAGAACCCGCTCACACTGCCCCTGTCGGGAACCGGTTCCCTGGGGATGGAGACCGCCTTCGCCAACACCGTGCGCGACGGCGACGTGGTGGTCGTCGCGGTCAACGGCCTGTTCGGTGAGCGCATGTGCGAGGTCGCCGGTCGCTATGGGGCCCACGTGATCCGGGTGGACCACGAGTGGGGTCGTCCCGTCGACGTGGAGCGCGTACTGGCCGCCCACCCCTCCCCCGCGATCGTGGCCGCGGTGCACGCCGAGACCTCCACCGGCGTGGTCAGCGACATCGGCGCGCTGGGCCGGGCCCTGCGCGAGCGTTCCGACGACACCCTGCTGCTCGTGGACTGCGTGACCTCCCTGGGCGGCATGCCCATGGAGCTGGACGCCTGGCGGGTCGACATCGCCTACTCGGGCACCCAGAAGTGTCTGGGCGTGGCCCCGGGTCTGGCCCCCTTCACCTTCTCCGAGCGCGCCTGGGAGCGCCGGGTGCAGTCCCCGCCGGTCTGGTACGTGGACCTGGGGCTGCTGGGCGCCTACGTGCGCGGCGGTCCCGGTGGTCGCGCCTACCACCACACCGCCCCGACCGCGATGGTCGCCTCCCTCGACGCGGCCCTGGGCCGGATCGAGGAGGAGGGCCCCGAGGCGGTGGCGGCCCGTCACGAGGAGGCCGGCGCGCGGCTGCGCGAGGGGCTGACGGAGATGGGCCTGGAGCTGTTCGCGGAGGAGGGCCACCGTCTCTCCCAGTTGACGTCGGTGCGCGTCCCCGAGGACGTCGACTCGGCCAAGGTCCGTGAGCGGCTGCTGCGCGAGTTCGGTCTGGAGATCGGCGCGGGCGTGGGCCCCTACGCGGCGTCGATCTGGCGGATCGGTCTGATGGGGCACAACGCGCGCCTGGACCGGGCCGAGCTGGTGCTGGCCGCCCTGCGCCGCGTCCTGGAGCGCTGAACCGGTTACGGGCCCGACCGCCTACTCGGCGTTGGGCCCGTACCTGTTGTCGTGGTCGCGCGGATCGTCCGGGTCGGAGATGTTGCCCAGGGTCACCGCGATCGGCGGCAGGAACATCGCGATCACGCACATCGCCACCGCCCACCCCGTGCCGAACAGGTAGTACACGGGGGCGGATCCGGTGAACAGCACCAGGCACAGCCCCATGACGAGGGCGTACTGGACCTTCCTGCGTTTGACCATGTCACCTCCGGTCTCCCGTTGGTGTGGTCGTCCCTTCTTCCAGGCTATCCCGCCGGTTCGGGGACGGTCGAGCGCGTTCGGGGCGCCGCGGCGACGGTCGGAGGGCGTGTCCTCGAGCGGGCGAACGAACGCAGAGCCCTGGCCGTGTCCCTCTTCCGGTAGCCGGCCTCCAGCAGACGGCGTTCGGCGTCCTTGGCGCTGCGCACGGTGGCCTCGTCCAAGAGCAGGTTGTAGTAGCGCTCGGGCACCCGGTCCAGCCCCGAACGCAGCATCCGCAGCCCCGCCGTGGCCGCCGCGCGGGCCCCGGGGGTCTCGGGCAGCACCCCGTAGGCACGGCGCGCCCAGTCCGGCAGGGTCGTGTACGCCATCGCGCCCACCGGGAACCACAGCGGTTTGAGCGGGGCCGCCCAGGCCAGCCGTTCGGGAAGATCGGGCCACAGCAGGAAACGGACCACCTTCCGGGCCTCGGGGGTGACCCGCAGGGTGGGGCGCACCATGGCCAGATAACGGCGCATCCCGGCCAGGTCGCGCGGCACGTCGTCACGGGACAGACCCACGTAGCCGGCGGTCCGGGACTGTTCGTCCAGGTAGCGGTCCATGTCCTCCTCGCTCAACCGCAGCCCGGCCCGCCGGGTGGTCTCCAGATAGGAACAGACCTCCGCGCAGTGCACCCACACCAGGAGATCGCGCTGATCGGCCCGGTGACGACGCCCGGTCCCGGGATCGGTGAAGGTCAGGGCCCGGTGGACGCGACGGATACGCGCGCCCAACGCGTCGGCCTCGTCGGGGCTCCCATAGGTGGTGACCGCGACGAAGTGCGCGGTGCGCAGGAGACGGCCGGTGGGATCGGAACGAAAGTCCGAACGCTGCCACACCCCCTGCATCGCGATCGGGTGCAGGGCCTGGAGCATGAGCGCCCGCACCCCCGCCACCCACATGGAGCGATCGAGGTGGATACGCCAGGTGACGCTTTCGGGGGGTGCGACCGTCGGCTGCATCCTGTTCTCTCCTCCGGGTTCAGGCGGGGGGGGCTCCGGAGCCGGGCCCGCGGACGGGGCGCGCCCGGCACGGCGGCGCCTTCCGAAGGCGTCCGACGGAAGGGGATATTTCCCATGACGGGGACACTTCGAACGTCACGACCGAGCCCGGTTCGATCTTCGGCCTCGTAGGCCCTGCCGCTCCCCCTTCACCGGCCGGGCAAACCCTGACATGACCGGAGATTGATCGAAACGGGGGCAGGGTCGGGAGGACGCTGGAAGGAGAGGCACCCACAAGTGGAGCGTGCCTACCGTTCCTCCGGAAGGGGGTCTTCCCCATGGCGGACACGACCAGCGGCACCCGATTCGACATCGAGGCGTTCCGTCGGGCCGTGGAGGAGGGCGACGTACGAGCCCTCGTCAGCAGGTTCGCCGACGACGCGGACATGGAGACCGTGGACCGCCGCACCCCGCCCAGCGCCCCCACCGTCATCCAGGGGCGCGACTCCATCGAGGACTTCATCCGCGAGGTCTACTCGATGGACCTGGACCACGAGGTCCTGGACTACGTGACGGACGGCGACCACGCCGCCTACACCGAGCGCTGCACCTACCCGGACGGCCTCACCGTCAAGAGCATCTCCATGCTGGACCTGTCCGACGGCGAGATCGTCCACCAGTCCATGGTGCAGGCCTGGGACGAGGAGTCCCCCGAATCCGTGCGCGTCGGCGACTTCGACGCCTCCGACGAGCGCATGGAGTTCGATCACGGGCACTCCGAGGTGGTGCACCTGGGCGGCCAGAACATCAACCGTCTCACCCTGGAACCGGGGTGGCGCTGGAGCGAGCACCTGCGTCCCGACATCGGGACCGACCTGTGCATGCTCACCCACTCGCTCACGCTCATGCAGGGCACCATGAGGTTCCGTACCTCCGACGGTGTCGAGCGCGAGCTGAAGGCCGGCCAGGTGGCGTTCGTCCCGCCCGGGCACGACGCCTGGGTCGTGGGCGACGAGACCGTGGTCGTCCTGGACCGCTCCATGGACGGCTGAGCGTCCACGTCCGGGTTCAGCCGGCCTGGCCCCGCAGATAGGCCAGGACCGCCTGGACCCGGCGGTGCACGCCGTCGTCGGGCGGCAGGTCGAGCTTGGCCAGGATGTTGCCGACGTGCTTGCCCACGGCCGCGTCCCCGACCACCAGCCTGCGGGCGATGGCGCTGTTGGAATGCCCCTCGGCCATGAGTTCGAGCACCTGTCGCTCCCGGGCGGTGAGCCTCTGGAGCGGGTCGGCGCTGCGGCGCAGCAGCTGACGGACCACCTCGGGGTCGACGAAGGTCGCCCCCTCGACGACGTTGCGCAGTACCGAGGCGAACTCCCGCACGTCCCCCACCCGCTGCTTGAGCAGATAGCCCACGCCCTTGCCGTCCCCGGAGTCCAGCAGGTCGGTGGCGTAACTCAGCTCCACGTACTGGCTGAGGGCCACCACCGCCAGATCCGGATGCTCACGGCGCAGCCGCACGGCGGCCCGCAACCCCTCGTCGCTGAAGTCCGGCGGCATCCTGATGTCGGTCACCACGAGCCCCGGCCGATGCTCGGCCACCGCCTCGACCAGCTCCTCGGCGTCGCCGACCGCGGCCACCACCGGGAAGCCGAAGCGCTCCAGCACCCCCACCAGCCCCTCGCGGAGCAGCACCCCGTCCTCGGCGAGCACGGTCGGAACGGGGGTCACTTCGCCGCCTCGGGGCGATCGTTCGTACACGGCAGCTCCACTCGGATCCGGGTCGGCCCACCCACGGGACTCGACAGATCCATTGTGCCGCCCATGACCGCGACCCGGTCCGCCATCCCCGTGAGGCCGCTGCCCCGCGCGGGGTCGGCGCCCCCGGGCCCCTGATCGGTCACCTCCACCACGAGCGTCTCCCCTCGGGGGTCCCCGCGCAGTTCGGCGTGGACGGTGACGGCCCCTCCCCCGGCGTGCTTGTAGACGTTGGTGAGCGCCTCGGCGACGACGAAGTAGGCGGTGCCCTCCACGTGTGCGGGCGGACGTCGGGGCAGGTCGGTCGCGAGTGAGACCGGGACCGGGGTGTGATCGGCCAACTCGGCCAAGGCGGCGGGAAGACCCCGGTCGGACAGGACCCGCGGATGGATCCCGCGTACCAGCTCGCGCAGCTCGTCGATGAGGTCGTCCACCTTGACCTGGGCCGCCGCCACGCGCAGATCGGCGGGCGAACCCTCCTCCAGATCGACCCGGGCCATGCCCAGGTCCATGCTCAGCGCCACCAGACGTTGCTGGGCCCCGTCGTGCAGATCGCGTTCGATCCGGCGACGCTCGTACTCGAAGGCGTTGGCCAGACGCGCCCGCGACTCGGTCACCTGGTCCAGTTCGGCGTAGAGCTCCTCCTTGGGCGGGCCCACCAGGAGTGCGCGGGCCACCACTCCGTGCCCGTAGGAGAGCGCTCCACAGCAGTACACGAGCAGGATCAGCACCACGGGAGAGAGCAGGGCGTAGGGGACGGCCTCGGCCGGACTGGTCAGCACCGTCCATCCCATGCTGACGTACTCCTCCCCGTCGGAGGCGAGGATGAGCGGGCTCGCCGCCAGGACCAGGGTCAGAGTGGTCAGGGAGCCGACCAGGACCAGGGCCAGACCGAACCCGACCGCCATCACCCCCGCGTAGGCGACCTCCCGCCACGTGGACGCCTCGGTGTAGCGGGTACGGACCCACCCCCACAGGCCGGGCGGCGGGGTCCGATGGCCGCTGCCGGCGGGGCCGGGCAGGACCAGCCGGAGGCGGCGCCGTTCCAGGGCCCCCAACGGGATCGCGACCAGCGGGGCGAAGAAGAGGACCATCGCCACCCCCGCCACGAAGGTGAAGACCATGTAGCCGGCGACGGAGGTATCGCGGCCGATCATCGAGACGAAGATCGCCCACGGCGCGTAGATCGGCGCGGCGACCAGCAACAGGACACCACCCACCATCAGGGTGGTGAAGGTGTAGGCCAGGGCCCGCCAGGCCCATCCCGTGACCAGGTAGCGCGGGCCGGTCATCGCCCGCAGCAGGGTGTCCGGCCGGGCGCCGGAGCCGATACGCGTGTTCATGACCTCCAAGCTAGGGCTCGGGCCCCGCCCGGGGACATCCGTCGGTCCCACCGATCCGGGGTGGGGAGCGCCCTACCCCGAGTGGACGGGTGGGGCACCGGACCCGCAGTTCAGAACGGTAGGGTGAGCTGACGTGAGCGCGAAACCCGTCATCCCCGATGTCCTGGCCGCCCGCTACGCTTCCGCGGAGCTGACCCGGCTGTGGTCCCCCGAGTACAAGGTGGTCGCCGAACGGCGCCTGTGGCTGGCCGTACTGCGCGCCCAGGCGCGTCTGGGCGTGGAGGTCCCGGCCGGTGTGGTCGAGGACTACGAGAAGGTCCTGGAGCAGGTCGACCCGGCCTCCATCGCCGAACGTGAGCGGATCACCCGCCACGACGTCAAGGCGCGCATCGAGGAGTTCAACGCCCTCGCCGGGCACGAGCACGTGCACAAGGGCATGACCTCGCGCGACCTGACCGAGAACGTCGAACAGCTCCAGGTCCGCGACAGCCTCCTTCTGGCGCGCGACCGCGTCGTGGCGCTGCTGGCCCGACTGGGCCGGCTGTCCGCCGAGTACGGCGAGACCGTGATGGCGGGCCGCTCCCACAACGTGGCCGCGCAGGCCACCACGCTGGGCAAGCGGTTCGCGTCGATCGCCGACGAGGTGCTGGTCGCCTACGGACGGCTGGAGGAGCTGATCGCCCGCTACCCGCTGCGCGGGATCAAGGGTCCGGTCGGCACCGCCCAGGACATGCTGGACCTGCTCGGCGGCGACCGCGAGGCGCTGACCACCCTGGAGAACGAGGTCGCCGCCCACCTGGGCTTCGAGCGGCGGTTCACCAGCGTGGGCCAGGTCTACCCGCGCTCGCTGGACTTCGAGGTGCTCACGACGCTGGTGCAGCTCGCCGCGGGCCCCTCCTCGCTGGCCAAGACGATCCGCCTGATGGCCGGACACGAGCTGGTCACCGAGGGCTTCGCCGAGGGCCAGGTGGGCTCCTCGGCCATGCCGCACAAGATGAACACGCGCTCCTGTGAGCGGGTCAACGGTCTCACCGTGATCCTGCGCGGCTACGCCTCCATGGCCGGCGAGCTGGCGGGCGACCAGTGGAACGAGGGCGACGTGTCGTGCTCGGTGGTGCGCCGGGTCGCGCTGCCGGACGCCTTCTTCGCCTTCGACGGCCTGATCGAGACCATGCTGACCGTCCTGGACGAGTTCGGCGCCTTCCCCGCGGTGATCTCCGCCGAGCTGGACCGCTACCTGCCGTTCCTGGCCACCACCAAGATGCTGATGGCGGCCGTGCGCGCCGGCGTGGGCCGTGAGACCGCGCACGAGCTCATCAAGGAGCACGCCGTGGCCTCCGCCCTGGCGATGCGTCAGGAGGGCGCGGACAACCTCCTGCTGGACCGGCTGGCCGCCGACGAGCGCTTCCCCTTGGACCGCGCCGCCCTGGACGCCCTGCTGGCCGACCGGATCACCTTCACCGGTGCCGCCGCCGACCAGGTCGCCGAGGTCGTGGCCCGCGTGGACGCCGTCGTGGCCGCCCACCCCGAGGCCGCCGCCTACAAGCCGGGCTCCATCCTGTAGCACCGCGTTTCGCGAGGGGCCCGTGGTCGGAGACGATCACGGGCCCCTTCGTATGTACGGCCCCGTCCGTGTATGAGCCGGCTCACGAGAGTTAACGCTAGGTTTGAAAGTTAACACCTATTACGATCGGGGTGCCGGACCGTCTTCCGACAGGAGCCCCCATGATCGACCCCTCCTCCTTCGACACCGCCCTCACCGCCCTCGGCGTGATCACGGCGATGGTCTTCGCCTTCGGAGTGGCCGCCCTGTCCGACATGGCCATGCGCCGCCGCGAGGACCGCGCCGCCCACTCGGACCGGCCCCCTTCCCCCGACGGCTCCCGCCCCTCCTAACCCCCTCCGACGAACAGCCCCTCGGCCTCGGCTTCGAGGGGTCCATTTGTGCGCTCTCCGCGGGCCGATCTCTTCCTCTCGTACGCCGCGGCCAAGTGATCCTGGAGCCGCGCGTGGCGGAATCGATAGACCGGGCCGACCGCCCGTAGAAGCCCGACGACGCGCAGATCGTCGAGGAAGGCCATGAGGTTCCGCGGAAGACGCCGCTCGTAGGCGAAGCGGCAGGTAGCCACGAGGTAGGACGGCCAGGCGGCGAACTCCTTCCCACCGACCATGCTCCTCACCCCGAACAGGTAGGCGCAGAAGGTGAAGGAGGCGATCGCCAGGCCCGGTCCCACCTCCGGAGAGAGCCAGGACAAAAGACCTAGACAGGCACCTAATGCCACGCCCCAAGAGGCCCCGCGCACGAGGTTCAGAACCCGATCCTGCCGCAATGAGGACCTCGGGGAGACCATCCTTCCTCCCCGGATCGGCTTCTCCATCCACTCGAAGAGACCTCCGAGGAAACCGAGGACCGGGGAGAGGAAGACGACCATTCCGAAAATAACGGTCGCCCCCACAGAGAGTCCGACCCGAAAGCCGTACTCCATACCCGCTATAGAGCCGATCCAGATACCCATGAAGCAGGAGACCAGAACAGCGCGTGCACTTTTTCTCACGACGCTCTGGACCAATTCCCGAGCACGGCCGGAAATTCCGACGTTCGCGTAGCCGGGTCCCTTCTTCGACCAGGAGAGATATTCCTCCAGGCTCACTGTATTGAGGATCGCGTTCACACCTCCTAGAAGCAGGGCTCCGAGGAGAGCTCCAGGCAGGACATTCTCGGGCCCCGACTTCCACAACCCGAGAAGCGCGAACACCGGGAAACCGAAGACGAAACCGTGCAGGCCCATCAGCGCCCCCAGGAACCCACGGAAACGCACTCTGGACCACCACCCGCCCTCCTCGGGGAAGGCCAGGAGGCCCGCCTGCCACCAGGCCAGCTCCCTCTCCTGAGGAAGCCGCCCGTCGAGCGCGGCATGCCGCAACAGCCATGCCAGATACTCCAGGCGATCGTGGACCCGGACCACGTCGTACCCTTCACGGGTGAGGAAGGGCAGCGTCTCTTTTCCGTACCTCTCACCACGGTCCCGATGGACCGCGACGGTCGCCTCGACCACCCGCTCCAGCAACTCCTCCTCAAGGGCCTCCCGAGTGGCGAAGCGCCCTTTCCCCAAGAGCGGGGTGGGGTCGGCCCCGCTATCGAGGTAGACGGAACGCACGAGCCACAACCACAGGGGGACACCGGCGATCTGTTGGAAAGGGGTTCGCTCGCCCCTCGAACGAGGAGATGAGCGCAGACTCGCCAGGACCGGCTCCCACTGTTCCCTCTGCCGGTGAGTACGCAGACAGCGGTCCAGATAGCACGCCACATCGTCCAAACGCAGGATGCGGGGCATCACCACGGCGGTGGAGGAGAGGACACTCTCGGTATCGGAGATCACCTCGAGGAACTCATCCCGCCGGCTCGTCAAAATCAGTGGGCGAGAACCCCGCATCGATCGATTCAGCGAGACGACGGCGGAGGAGCGCGCCTCTCTCGGAAGTTCATCGAAACCGTCGAGCACCGGAAGGATCGCGCCGCGCTCGACCAGATACTCTGCGGCCCTTCCGCCGAGAACGGTCCCCTTCAGGTTCGGATACTCCAGCCTGAGTCGATGGATCAGCCAATCGTTCAGGGTTGTATACGCTCCGGGATCCCATCCGTCCATCGACAGTGGAACCGGGATCGGATCTCCATCGGAGCGGCTATGCAACAGGCCCAAGGCCAGCTGGAACGCGAGGGTGGTCTTACCGGCGCCCTCCCCTCCCACAATGGCGAGGCGCCCGAAAGGAAGGGAAAGGAAACGCTCCACCATCCCCTCGATCTCTACGTCGGATCCTCCGAATTCGGCCTCGCCCTCCCCTTGAGCACCGGGGTTCCGATCCATGAGACGCGCATCGACCGTGAACCTCCAGCGCACCGGCATGGGACCGGGGTCGTACAGCAGTCTCGACTCGAGCTCGTTCCGGAGTCGTACCTCCACCTGCCAGGCGAGCACGCTCTCGGTATCGGCGAGGTCGGTCGAGGTCGGCGCCTCACGACGGAGGAAGCCTTGACGCCAACCGATCAACAGAGCGATAACGCCGGGGAGCGCCAAAGCCACCGCCACCAATTGCGCGACGTTGGCGGAGACCCCCAACCCCTGCCGGTTCAAGACGAGGAGCAGCGCCGATGACAGCACGATCAGCCCGATGGACACGAGGGCGATCCCTCTGGAGTTCCACCGCGCCCTCTTTCCAAAAGTCATGACCTGATTCTCGCGAAGTCGCTCCCCCTTCTCGAAATGAGAAGCAACAGGGAAAACTCCAGCCACAGATCGAACATGAAAACAGCAACCGACACAAAACCTTCTATATCGTGCGTTTCGACCGCTCGGGAGGGTGGCGGGGGCGGGGGGTCGGTTGTAGGCTGGTCGGGACCGCCGTCGGGCGGTCGGAAAGGCGGGCACGAGGATCACGGCAACGACGCTCATCGCCATGAACCCTCTTATCGGGGTCTCCATCCGCGACCGAGCCTGCCCGGAACCTCCTCGCCTCGATCGACCCACCGCTCGTGTTCGGGTTCCTCGCGGCCATCGCCGCGGGGCTGTTCCTGTGCCGGGTCGCGCTGGGGATCGCTGACCTCCTCGTCCGGATCCTGGCCCACAAGGCCGGCCGACGATGGCCGGGGCTCCACGCCCGGAACGTCTCGCCACGGGCGCCCATGAGCGTCGTGAACGAGATCCACGGAGATGGGCGCGGCACCATCGTCCAGGTCGGACGGATCGACCGGCTCCACCTCCACACCGCCTCCCCGGCGGACCCCGACCCGCCCTGAGCACAGGGGTCCGCCGGCCGTGACCGGTCGCCCGACATCGCCGACCCACAGCCGAAGGAGAGCCGTATGCCCACCCCCGTCCTCGAACTCCGGGGCGTGACGTTCCGCCGGGAGGGTCGAGAGATCCTCCACGGCGTCGACATGACCGTCCACGCCGGTGAGCGCTGGGCGCTCCTGGGCCCCAACGGCGCGGGCAAGAGCACGATCCTCGGGTTCTGCGGGGCGCGGACCCACCCCACCTCCGGCACGGTCCACGTGCTGGGGCACCGTCTGGGCCGTGTCGACGTCCAGGAGTTGCGGCGCGAGATCGGCCATGTGAACCCGAGGCATCCGCTCGAATCGGCGCTCACGGTGCTGGAGCTGGTGCTCACCGGGATCACCGGCACCATCGAGACGCCGCCCCGGTGGAGCCCCGCCCCCGAACAACGGGAGAGGGCGGAGGAGCTGATCCGCGAGGTGGGTCTGTCCGAGCGTCTCCTCGCGCGGTGGCCGACGCTGTCCCAGGGTGAGCGGGGCCGGGCCCTGATCGCGCGCGCCCTCATCGCCGAGCCGCGTCTGCTGCTCCTCGATGAACCGACGACCGGTCTGGACCTGGCAGCCCGAGAGCGGCTCCTGGAGACCCTCGACGATCTTTCGGTCGGTCCCGCGGAGACGACGTCGGTCCTGGTCACCCACCATCTGGAGGAGCTTCCCGAGACGACGACCCACGCGCTGCTCGTCTCCGGCGGCGCGGTGGTGGCCTCCGGTCCGGTCGAGGAGTCGGTGACGACCGAGACGATCACGCGGGCCTTCGGGTATCCGATCGGCGTCGAGCGCGTGGGAGGCCGGTGGAACGCCCGTTCGCTGCGCGGTCGCCGTCTGGAGGGTGCGGGCGCGGCCTGAGCCGAGGGGCACCGCGTCTCGGGCCGGTTCAGGTGGACTTTTTCCGTTCCGGCCCGTTATGCCCTTTGTGTCGGCTAGCCTCGAGGAGATCGCCCTGTTCAGGGCGGTCTCCCACCCCTGGCGCCCGCTCCGCCTCCGTACGCTCGTGAAAGACGGAGCCCCATGTCCATCCCCCGACACCCCCCGCATACGCCCGGAGCGCCCACGCGGAAGATGTCCACGGCCGCCAAGGTCGGCGTGGGCTGCGGCGGCTGCGCCGTCCTGGCCCTGATCGGCCTCGTCGGGCTGATCCTGCTCGGCATGCTCGTCTCCACCCCGGAGGGATCGGCGGCCGAACCCTCCCCCGTGGAGGAGGTCGTGCCCGAGCTGGT
This sequence comes from Nocardiopsis alba DSM 43377, assembly GCF_000341225.1. Lineage (GTDB taxonomy): Bacteria > Actinomycetota > Actinomycetes > Streptosporangiales > Streptosporangiaceae > Nocardiopsis > Nocardiopsis alba. Next base: position 111,885 of record NZ_ANAC01000014.1, on the reverse strand, counting down.
CGGACTGTCCCTGCCGGAGGCCGAGGAGCTTCTGGAGGAGGCCGACCTCGACCTGGGCGAGCCGGAGCTCGTCGCCTCCGGTGACGAGGTCGAGTGGACCCATTCCGCCATGGTCGTCTGCGCGCAGGACGTCGCCGACGACACCGCCGTCCTGGGCCTGGCCCCGGAGGGGGTCGACTGCCCCGAGGAGGACACCGACCCTCAGGAGTGGCCCGCCCTCCCCTCCTCCGAGGGGCAGGACCTCCCCGATGCCCGTGAACGGTTCGAGTCCCTGGGCCTGACCGTCGTGGTCGAGAGCGCCTTCGGCGACGTCGACGCACCGGCGACCGACGCCGCCGATCTCTCCGTGTGCGCGCAACGTCCGGACGAGGGCGAGGAGACCGCCCCGTTCGACGACGGGCTCGAAGTGGAACTGTTCGTGGTCTCCTCCGGGCAGGAGTGCCCGGCGCGGGTCGGCGACCCGAGTCCCGAGCCGGAACCGGAGCCCGAGCCCACCCCCGAGTCCGTGCCCGAGCCCGCGCCGGCCCCCGAGAGCACCCCGGAGAGCGCCCCCGCTCCGGCGCCCGCGCCGGATCCGGAACCCGCGCCCGAGCCCGCCCCGGTGGAGGGCGTCCACCCCGGGTCCTTCTGCTCGCAGCACTGGCAGTTCGGCCGGACGAACAACGGGACGCTCATGCAGTGCACCACCACCGCCGAGGACTCCCGGTTCCGCTGGCGTTCCGCCTGACCCGAGAGCCCTCGGGGCCGGAACGGAGCAGCCTCACAGAACGGCGAGCAGTTCCCGGCAGGCCGTGGCGCACCGGCGGCACGCCTCCGCGCAGAGACGACAGTGCTCGTGCGCGGCGGCGTGCCGTTCGCATTCGTCGGCGCACCGGTCACAGGCCTGGGCGCAGGCCTCCAGGACCGCCGAGACGAAGCCGTCCTCCTCCGCGGTACGCCGGACCAGGATCCGGGTGGTGGCCTCGCACAGGTCGGCGCAGTCCAGATCGGATCGGGCGCAGGAGATCAGGTCGGCCGCGTCCTCCTCGCGCATACAGGCGTCGGCGCACACCACGCAGACATGGGCGCAGTCGTCGGCGGCCTCCACCGCGGCGCTCACCTTCCCTCCCACGCCCTCGGGGTCGTCCGGGTGGGCGTACAGCATCCTTCCGATGACGCTCATGGGGCGATACCTCCCGTCTCGTTCTTCATGGACACGTCCGGATAGGAGAAGCGCAGGGCGAAGTGGTCGAGGGAGGCGGGGAGCCCCCGGTAGCGCAGGGGCGGCCCGTCGTCCGCCCTGCGCGGCGGGCCGTTCCGGATCAGCGAGCGCAGGAAGAGGGAGACCGTCAGCGGCACCAGGTCGCGCCCCGGACAGCCTGCGGGGCCGTAACCGAAGGGGAGGATCCCGGGGTCGCGTTCGGCCCGGCCGTCCCGCCAGATCTCGGGGTCGAACGTGTCCGCGTAGGGCGTGCGAGCGGAATCCCGGTGGAAGTAGGAGCTCATCATCAGGAAGGCCGTGCCCTCGGGGAAGGTCCCCTCGCGCCAGGTCGTCTCCCTGGTGCTCTCTCTGATCACCACGAGGGTGGTGGGCCACAGGCGGACCGACTCGCGCAGGGTGGCGCGCAGCAGGGGGAGGTCGTTCCCCGTCTCGGTGAGTCCCTCGTCGCGCGCGGCGTCGGCGGCCGGTCCGGCACAGGTCAGCAGGGCCAACGCGCGGTAGGTGGCGACGGCCGCGGCGTCGAAGGCGAACAGCCAATGGGCCACCTGATCCTCGGGGTGCTCCTCTGAGCCGGGGCGGCCCAGGCGGGCGGCGAGGGAGTCGGTGGCGGCCCGATCGACGTTCTCACGGACCCGGTCCAGGAAGGTCCGTCTGGTCCGCTCCGACACCGGGGCCAGGTACGACCAGTTGGCCCGTGACCTCAACGTCTTGAGGAGTCCGGTGGTGCGCCGATCCTCGGCGGCGAAGGCGCCGAAGACCACCCTGCGCGCCAGGGCGTCGAAGCTTTGGGAAAAGCGCGACCAGTCCAGCTCGGAGCCCGCGCCTCGGGCCCCGCGCAGCGCCGCCACCAGGGTTCGGGCCTCCTCCTCCGCGTGTCCGGCGATGGCGTCGGCGTCGGGGTGGACCGCCCGTCCCAGGGCCAGGGCCTCTTCGTTGGCCTCCCGTCTCAGGGCTCGGGGCCCTCCTCGGGAGATGAGGGCGCCATGGGGTTGGAAGTGGGAGAGCGCGCCCCGTTTCTCCGCCCCTCCGGGCGAGAACGGGTCCGGGGTACCGCGGAGCAGGGTGCGCACGTCCTCCGGGTTCAGGACCAGGGCCGCGCTGCGGCCCAGGTGATCCAGGGGAAGCGGGTCGTCCCCGTACCGTTCTCTCAGGGAGCGCAGGGTGGAGACGAGGCCGCGATCGAGGTCGAGCGCGGAGACGAGGGCCTCGCCCACGGGTCGGCGCACGATGACGCCGCGGGCCACCGTGGGCGCGAGCACGGACGTCACGACCCTCGCGGTCTCGGCCGGGGTCGTGCCCCTCGTGCTTCGGCGTCGTTCTCCGCCCATGCTCTCCTCCGCCCTTCGCGGCTCCGGTCGTCCCTCGTCCACGCGCCGGCTCATACGTGGTCCCGGGGGATGTGCTCGGTCCACTCCCGTGAGAAGATCCGCTCCCCCGACTCGTAGGCGTCGAGGGTGGCGTGGACCCTGAACTCGTCCTCGGTGCAGTCCAGGACCGTGCACGTCTCGGTCCTGGTGTGCCAGCCCCCTCTGGAGAAGCGCATCGTCCACGCGGTGCGCCCGCTCACCGACGTGTGGTCCTCCCCCACCGCCTCGTAGACCTCGTGGGCCTTCCTGGTCATGTCGAGGTCGATGTCGTCCAAGTGCAGGATTCCTCCGTCCTTGAGGATCTCCAGGGAGAAGCGGTCGGTGGCCATGTCCCGGTGGACCGACCAGCGGTGGTCGCCCGGACGCCGGCGGGTGCTCGGGATCGGCGGAACCGCCTCGGGCGTCCCGAACCCGTCCAGACCGTCGGTGCCGTCCGCCCTCTCGGGGCGGACCGGCAGGACGAGGGAGCTCCCCTCCGGGTGGACCGAGAGCAGGACCGGCCGCGGTGGCGGCCAGGCCAGCGGCCAATAGGAGGTCGACAGGGAGAGTCGGATCCGGTGTCCGGGCGGGAAGACCTGGGCGACCCCGTTCATGGTGATCTCGACGCGGTAGCGCTCCCCCGGCACCAGTGGACGGGGGTGTTCGTGCCCCTCCCGGTGGGTCAGGTTGAGCAGACCGTAGGTCACCCGGGTGGCGGCGCCGTCGGGAGCGACGTCGCACAGGCGGGCCGCGACCATCGCGACCGGTTCGGTCACGGAGAGCTCGGCGACCACTCGGGCCGCGCCCAGGATCTCCAATCGCCCCTCCAGGGGTTCGGTGTCGAAGACCAGGGAACCGCCGTCCTCCTCCCGCTGGTCATAGGGCAGGTCGGGCGGGGCGCTGTAGGAGGCCCACTTTCCGGCGAACTGCCCGACGGACAGCGGCGAGCGCACGGTCCGCGTCGTGATGTTCCTCCGTTCCTCCAAGGGAAGGAGGCGGTACTCGGAGAGGGAGAGGGCGTGGTCCTCGACCCCCGCGGAGGGCCGCCCGGGTTCGTGGACCCAACGTCCGGGACGTTCCACGTAGGAGGTGGAGGGCGGAACGCTCTCCTGCATCCAGGCCCAGAGTCCGGTCTCCCGGTCGACGCCGTTGTCCCTGCCCTTGGTCCAGTGGTCGAACCAGCGGACCACCTCTTGGAGATAGCCGATCGCCGGGCCGGGGTACCCCATGTGCGGATATCGGTGCGACCACGGGCCCACCAACCCCTTGACCGGAGCGTCCGAGTGCTCCAAGAGGCGGAGTACGGCGTTGGAGTAGCCGTCCGCCCAACCGCTGGAGGCCAGGACCGGACAGCGGAGATCGCCGTAGTCCTCACACACGGACGCGTGCCGCCAATAGTCGTCCCTGCGCTGATGCCGTAGCCATTCCACGACCCAGGGCCTGTTGGCCTCCAACCGTTCCAGCCACATGCGCCGCCATGCGGGGCCGACGATCTCGGGGTCGGGCGGGCAGGTGGCGTAGGCGAAGGTCGTACCGGACTCGGCCAGGTTGTCCGAGAGCAGACAGCCGCCCATGTAGTGGAAGTCGTCGCCGTAACGGTCGTCGGTGAAGGAGGAGGCGGCGATGGCGCGCAGGCTCTCGGGGCGGCGCGCGGCCACTTGGAGCGCGGCGAAACCTCCCCAGGACAGCCCCATCATCGCGGTGGAACCGTCACACCAGGGGCGTTCGGCCAACCAGGCCAGTACCTCCTCGGCGTCCCGCTGTTCGCGTTCGAGGTACTCGTCGGTGAGCACCCCTTCGGAGTCCCCGGTGCCGCGCAGGTCGACTCGTACGCAGGCGTAGCCGTGGCCGGCGATATAGGGGTGGTGCATCGAGTCGCGCACCGCCGTCAGATCCCTGCGCCGGTAGGGAATGTATTCGAGGACGGCGGGTACGGGCCGGCGTTCGGCGTCGCGGGGCAGCCACAGCCGTCCGGCCAGGGTCACACCGTCCGACATGGGGATCCGGACGTACTCCTCGGTCCGGATCTCGTGGGGTGTCCGTTCCACCCACCGCATAGGGGACCTCCTCCCGTCACACGATGTCGCCGCCCCGGACCGTCTCGTCCTCGAACTCGAACCGGAGGGCCTTGACGCAGCGTTCGTACTTGGCCTGGATCTCCAGTTCGTCCTCGCCCCCGGTGACGACCTTGGCCAGTTCGTAGCTGTAGCCGTCCTGAGCGAACATGTCGGAGAGACGCCGACCCGCCTCCGGCACGATCTGGATCCGCACGCCGGGCAGGGTCCTCTCCAACGCCCGTACCTCCTCCGTGGTGGGAACCCGGGAGACCACGCCGTCCCGGAACCGGCGGTGGTACCACTCGGCGGCCACCGGGTATCCCTTCTCCCCGACGTCGGAGAGGTCGGGGTCCTCCCCCATCGCCAGGCGGAGCATGCGTTCGTGGTTGGCCACCCCGTCCACGAGTTCGAACAGGGCGGTGTGGCTCTGGGAATGTCGGGGGTTGATCTCCACGATGCCGATCCGATCCTCGATCGGGTCGTAGAAGAACTCGACACTGAACGTCGTGGAGTCCAATCCGTGGTGTTCGACGACCCGTTCGGCGATGTCGACGAGGCGCCGTCGTATCTCGTCCGGCATCGCCGAGGGGTACTGGTGTCGCAGGAAGACCGGGGTGCCGGGGAAGTCGACGGAGTCCAGCACCGCGTACACGACGGCCCTCCCCCGGTACACGTATCCCTCGACGGCGATCTGGACCCCGTGCAGAGCCCCCTCGGCCAGGCAGTGATGCCGACCGGCCTCGGCGACCTTCTCGGGCGGATCCACCCGTTCCATGACGCTCTCGAAGGGGCGGGAGAGCCGGTCGATCCCCTCCCTCAGGAGCTCGACCGCACGGGCCAGGCCCCGGTCGTCCTCCACCCGGAAGGCCAGTTCGGAGGAGGCCGACTTGATGGGCTTCATCCACAGCGGATACTCCACGCCCGGCCGGGGATCGTCGAGATCCAGGTCGACCAGGGCGAAGGGCGGGTGGGCGTCGGTCACCTCCGCCTGGAGGAACCTGCTCCAGTACTTGTGCTCGCAACGGACGACAGCCTCCAGATCGGGTCCGGGCAGGCCGCGTTCGGCGCACAGGATCGGTACGAGCAGGGTGATGGGAAAGTCTCGGTAGCCGATGATGGCGTCCACGGGCCCGTCGAAGTCGTCGAGCACCCTTCGAGCGGCGTCGAGGGTCCGTTCGATGTCGATCTCGCCGATCTGGAGCTCCTCGATGCTCAACAGGCGATGGAATCGGCAGTCCCTCCCGGTCGGGGTTCTTCTCAACAGGTCGTGGTTACGTTCGTCCATGCCCATGACGAACACGTTCTTCATGGCCTTGCACCGCCCTTCGCACGTGGTCCTGGACGTTCGGGAGGGAGCCTGTCAACGCGACTACCCGGGTCACATGCGTCTCATACGTACCGACCGCACGAATTCCTTCGGGCCTCGTCACCTCTCCGACCCGCCGTTTCCACGACGCCTACCTCGGGTAGCCGTACTCCCACATCCACCGTCCGCCCACCCGACCGAACGGAGACGGCGATGCGCGGTCCGACGACCTTCCCGGCTCCGCCCGCGCGGAGACGGTCCCGACGCATGGACGGAGAGGTCGTACTCGTGACCGGGGGCTCGCGCGGCCTCGGATTACGTCTGGCCCACGAGTTCGGCGGACGCGGCGCCTCGGTGGCGATCTGCGCCCGGGGACGGGAGCGCCTGACCCGGGCCGTGGCCGAGCTCACCTCGCAGGGGATCGACGCCCAGGGGGTGGTGTGCGACGTGACCGTCCCGGAGGAGGTCGAGGTCCTTCCCGAGGAGGTGGTCGCCCGCTTCGGCCGTTTGGACGTCCTCGTGCTCAACGCGGGGATCATGCGGGTGGGCCCCTGGGAGACCCTGACCGAGGAGCACTTCGCGCAGGCCCTGGACTCCATGTTCCTGGGACCGCTGCGGCTGGTCCGCGCCGCGTTCGACCCGCTGCGCGAGAGCGGCGGGAGGATCGTGACCATCACCTCCATCGGCGCCTACCTGTCCGTCCCGCACCTGATGCCCTACACGGTGGCCAAGCACGCGGAGGCGGCCCTGTCGGAATCCCTGGCGGCCGAGAGCGCGGGGACCGGGGTGCGCGTCACCACGGTGGTGCCGGGGCTGATGCGCACCGGATCACATCGGGGGGCGGTGTTCGACGGCTCGCCCGAACGCGAGTACGCGTGGTTCGCCCTTCTCGCGGGGCTGCCGCTGCTGAGCGTGGGCGCCGGGAGGGCCGCGCGTCGGATCGCCGACGCGGTCGAGCGGCGCCGGGGCTTCCTCGTTCTGACCCCCGCGGCCCGGCTGGGCATGGCCGCCCACGGCCTGGCCCCGGGACTCGTCCAAGCGTCGATGCGCCTGATAGGACGCGTGTGGCCCGACATTCCGAGCGAGCCGCGGGAGCTTCCGGGTTCGGAGGCCGCACGCAGCCTCAAGGGGCGCGCGGTGGGCGTGGTGACCTTCCTCAACGAACGGGCGGCCCACAGGCTCAACCAGGTGTCCCGCACCCGACAGACGCGCGGTGTCGGGGCGCGACGGTGACCGGCACGGTGAACATCGACCATCCCTGAACCGGGAGGACGACATGACACGTTTCGGATACTTCCTCGCGAGCGAGGAGCACGGCCCCAAGGAGCTGGTCCGGCAGGCACGGGCCGCCGAGGAGGCCGGGTTCGACGCGCTGTGGATCTCCGATCACTATCATCCCTGGCTGGACTCGCAGGGGCAGAGTTCGTTCGTGTGGTCGGTGGTCGGCGCGATCGGACAGGTCACCTCACTGCCGGTGACCACCGCCGTCACCTGCCCGACGACCCGGATCCACCCGGCCGTCGTGGCCCAGGCCGCGGCCACGGCCGCCGCCATGACGGACGCCGGCTTCGTTCTGGGCGTCGGTACGGGCGAGGCGCTCAACGAGCACATCCTCGGCGATCCCTGGCCGCACGCGGCCCGGCGGCTCGCCATGTTGGAGGAGTCCATCGAGGTGATGCGCCGGCTCTGGGAGGGCGGCACGGTCAGCCATCGGGGCGAGTTCTACACCGTGGACACCGCGCGTCTGTACACGCTCCCCGAGGAACCGCCGAAGGTGTACGTGTCCGCGTTCGGGCCCAAGGCCACCGCTCTGGCGGCCCGGGTAGCGGACGGCCTGGTGCAGGTGTCCCCGGCCCCGGACACGATCGCGGACTTTCGAGAGCAGGGAGGCAGGGGCCCGGTCCAAGGCGGGCTCAAGGTGTGCTGGGCCGAGGACGAGGGGGAGGCGGTGCGTACCGCGTACGAGCGTTGGCCCACCGAGGCCCTGGTCGGGGAGGCCTCACAACTGCTGCCCTCGCCCCGCCACTTCGAACAGCTCACCTCGGGCCTGGTCACCCCGGAGATGGTGGCCGAGCAGGTTCCCTGCGGTCCCGATCCGGAAGAGCACGTCGCCGCGTTCGAGCCCTACCTGGAGGCGGGCGCGGACGAGGTCTACGTCTGCCAGGTGGGCGACGACCAGGACGGTTTCTTCGACTTCTACGCGAGAGAGGTCCTGCCCCGGCTCCGCGCCTCCGGTTCCTAGAGAGCCGCGCCCCCTTACCGACGGGTGCCCACGCGCGGCCCTCGACGGGGCCAATGTGGCAGCAAGAGTCGCTCAAAACCGGACATCGGTGTTTTCCCGCCCCTGGAACCCGGGCATCGTCGCTCTCGACGCCTCCGTGCCGTCCTCATCCCCCGCCATCACCGGACGGCGGCGGGGGCGTACGGCCGGCGACGTCACGTCGACCGACCCGTCGAGAGTCGATTCGTACACCGATGGACCGGGAGGCTCCAGATGCACTCGTCAGTGAGCGCCACCGCACCCACGAGGGAAGAGCGCGACTCCGATGGCGAAGCGCCCCGCGAACCTTCGGCGGAGGCCTCCGCCGAGGAACTGCTCTCCGTGTTGATGGAGCTGGATCAGGAGGATCCGCTGGCCGTGCGCCTGCGTGAGCGCGTCATGGCGCACTACGGGCCGCTACTGAACCGGATCGCCCACCGTTATCGAGGTCGGGGCGAGGACGTCGAGGACCTACGACAGACCGCCCATCTGGGGCTGGCCAAGGCCATTCGCGGCTACGTTCCCGAGCGGGGCGGGGCCTTCATCTCCTACCTTCTGCCCACGGTCACCGGGGAGATCAAACGCCACTTCCGCGACCACACGTGGGCGGTCCACACCCCCCGGGACCCCCAATCCCGCCGACCCCGTATGCGACGTGCGCGGAGAGAACTGGAACAGCGGCTGGCCCGCACCCCGTCCAACGCCGAGATCGCCCGGGAGATGGGACTGGAGGTCAAGGACGTCGAAGAGATCCTCCTGGTCTCGGAGGCCTACAACACGCTCTCCCTGGACGGCCCCGAACCCCACGGGCAGGACACCTCCATCTCCTGGCACCGGTATCTGGGTGTAGAGGACCACGAACTCGGCCTCGTGGTCGATCGTGTGTCGGCGTGCTCCGCCCTCCGGAGGCTCCCCTCTCGAGAACGGCACATCCTGAAGCGCCGTTTCTTCGACGAGTGGAAACAGGACCGTATCGCCGAGGAGGTGGGCTGTTCCCAGATGCACGTCTCCCGGCTCCTCTCGGGGGCGCTGAGCAGACTCCGTCGAGAGTTGACCGAGGAGGACCCTCCGCCCGCCGGCCGTCCCGGGCGACCCCGCGTATGACCCCCTCCTCCATTCGGCCCAGGGGGTCGTCCATTCGGACGACCCGACCCCACCTCCCGCGACCTGGAGCGTTCTCCCAGCTCAGCCGAAGGGCATCGACGAAAGTCGGCCCCTCCCCTCGACCATGGAGACGCGCCCGCCCGCCCGGCCGCCTTCGAAGGAGTGCGCGCATGGGGTCCCGCAGGCGGATGTGGCGGAGGGTGACGCGAACCTAACGTGGTCCACGTACCCGGCGGCCGAGATACGGACCGCCGATCGAACGGAGAAGGACCCCGAACATGACGACGGTCGTGAACATGCTGAGCGGCGCCACCGACGAGACCCTGATCGCCATCGTGCTGGGCGCTCTGGTGGTCCTGGGCTTCCTCGCGGTGGTCGGACTGGTCGTCGCCGCGGTCTTCAGCATCCTCTTCTCTCAGCTGGACGGGGGCATGAAGATCGTCTGGCTGATCCTGGTCATCCTCGCACCGGTGATCGGCGCGCTCCTGTGGTTCCTCATCGGCCGCAGTCGGAGCCGGAGCCGCCCCGCCTACTACCGCTGACCTCCCCCTCCCCTGAGCGGGGGCACGGCACGCCGAACGAGCGGCGGTCGGGACGATCCACGAGGATCGGCCGACCGCCGCTCGGCGTTTTCCCGTGCAAAGCTCCCCTTTCTGACGCACGGTGGAGATCCGTGCCCTGATCCGATCGGGGTGCGAACACATCGAGGGCCCGCGCGGGTCCGGGGGGTGTTCCATGAGTGTGTGGACGTGGCTCGCTTCGTGGCCGGTGTTGCGTCAGGCCACCGGTGAGGACAGAACGGGCCGGGGGGCGGCCGTCAGGTCGGAGGAGACCGAACGAAAACGCCCTCGTATCGCGGACGCCGACCGGGTGGTGAAGTCGGTCTGTCCCTACTGCGCGGTGGGCTGCGGGCAGAACGTCTACGTCCGCGACGAGAAGGTGATCCAGATCGAGGGGGACCCCGACTCCCCCATCAGTCGGGGTCGGCTGTGCCCTAAGGGGTCGGCGAGCCTCCAGCTGACCACGGGCCCGGCCCGCCGGGACCGGGTCCTGTACCGCCCGCCCCACGGCACCGACTGGGAGGAACTGGACCTGGAGACCGCCATGGACATGGTGGCCGACCGGGTCCTGCGCACCCGCGAGGAGACCTGGGAGGAGGAGTACGCCGGTCGGCGTGTGGCCCGCACCCTCGGCCTGGCCTCCCTGGGCGGCGCGACCCTCGACAACGAGGAGAACTACCTCATCAAGAAGCTCCTCACCGCCCTGGGCGTGGTCCAGGTGGAGAACCAGGCGCGGGTGTGCCACAGCTCCACGGTGGCGGGCCTGGGGACCTCCTTCGGTCGGGGCGGGGCGACCATGTTCCTCCAGGATCTCCAGAACTCCGACTGCATCGTGATCGAGGGCTCCAACTTCGCCGAGGCGCACCCGGTGGGGTTCCAGTGGGTGATGGAGGCCAAGGCGCGCGGGGCGGTGGTCATCCACGTCGACCCGCGCTTCAGCCGTACCAGCGCCCTGGCCGACCTGCACGTGCCCATTCGGGCCGGTACCGACATCGCCTTCCTCGGCGCGATCATCAACCACGTCCTCACCGAGGAGAAGTACTTCCACGACTACGTGCTGGAGTACACCAACGCGGCGACCATCATCGAGGAGGACTTCCGGGACACCGAGGACCTGGACGGGGTCTTCTCCGGATTCTCCGAGAAGGACCGCTCCTACGACGTCTCCTCCTGGGGGTACGAGAACGTGCGGGTGGCGGCCGCGGCCGGCGACCGCTCCCATCACGTCTGGGAGGGGGACGAACCCGCCGTCGGCCACGCGGGCCGGCCCGAACAGCACGGATCCGGCGGGGCCGTCCTGCACGAGGGGGCCCGCCAGGACCGTACCCTCACCGACCCGCGCTGCGTCTTCCAGATCCTCAAACGCCACTACTCCCGCTACACCCCGGAGATGGTGGAGGAGGTGTGCGGCATCCCCCGGGACGTGTTCCTGCGGGTGTGCGAGCACCTCACGGAGAACTCCGGCCCCGACCGCACCAGCGCCTTCTGCTACGCGGTGGGCTGGACCCAGCACACCGTCGGCTCCCAGTACATCCGCACCGCCTCCATCCTCCAACTGCTTCTGGGCAACATCGGCAGGCCCGGAGGCGGGATCCAGGCCCTGCGCGGCCATGCCAGCATCCAGGGTTCCAGCGACGTGCCGACCCTGTTCGACCTGTTGCCCGGCTATCTGCCCATGCCGCACGCCTACGAGGAGGAGACCCTCGACGACTACATCAGCGCGGCCGGCTACCCGCACAAGGGTTTCTGGGCGGGCATGAAGTCCTACACCGTCAGTCTGCTCAAGGCCTGGTGGGGCGAGCACGCCACCGCCGAGAACGACTTCTGTTTCGGCCACCTGCCCCGGCTGACCGGCTCCCACAGCACCTACGACACCGTCATGGCGCAGATCGAGGGCGCCTGCAAGGGGTACTTCCTCATGGGGGAGAACCCCGCCGTGGGTTCGGCCAACAGTCGGGCCCAGCGCTTCGGGATGGCGAACCTGGACTGGCTGGTGGTACGCGACTTCTCCCTCATCGAGAGCGCCACCTGGTGGAAGGACGGACCGGAGATCGAGTCCGGGGAGATGCGCACCGAGGACATCGGAACGGAGGTGTTCTTCTTTCCGGCCGCCGCGCACACCGAGAAGTCCGGCACCTTCACCAACACCAACCGCACGCTCCAGTGGCACGACCGCGCGGTGCTCCCCTCCGGGGACCGGCGCAGTGACCTGTGGTTCATGTACCACCTGGGGCTGCTGATCCGTGGCCGGCTGGCCGACTCCGAGGACCCCAAGGACCGGCCGGTCCTCGATCTGACCTGGGACTATCCCTTGGAGGAGGGCGACGAGCCCAGCGCCGAGGCGATCCTGCGCGAGATCAACGGCCACGACGCCGACGGGCGCCCGCTGAGCGGCTACACCCGGTTGAAGGACGACGGCTCCACGAGCTGCGGCTGCTGGATCTACTGCGGGGTCTTCCGGGACGGGGTCAACCAGGCCGCGCGCAAGAGACCCGGGAACGAACAGGACTGGATCGCCGCCGAGTGGGCCTGGTCCTGGCCGGACAACCGCCGGATCCTGTACAACCGGGCCTCCGCCGATCCCGAGGGACGACCCTGGAGCGACCGCAAGGCGCTGATCTGGTGGGACGAGGACAGCGGACGCTGGACCGGCTACGACGTGGCCGACTTCGAACCGGACAAGGCACCCGGCCACCGGCCCTCCGAGGAGGCCCGGGGCGTGGAGGCGCTCAGTGGGGTGGACCCGTTCATCATGCAGGCCGACGGCAAGGGGTGGCTGTTCGCCCCGGCCGGGCTCAACGACGGTCCGATGCCCACGCACTACGAGCCGCAGGACACACCGTTCGACAACCCGCTGTACGGGCGCAGGAGCAACCCCACCAGACTGCTCTACCCGCACGAGCTCAACCGCTACCACCCTGCGCCGAACACGCCCGGGGCGCTGGTGTACCCGTACGTGGTGACCACCTACCGGTTGACCGAGCACTTCACCGCGGGCGGTATGAGCCGTTGGACCCCGTACCTGGCCGAACTCCAGCCGGAGTTCTTCTGCGAGGTCGGCCCGGAGCTGGCCGAGGAGCGGGAGCTGGAGCACGGAGGGTGGGCCACCATCGTCACGGCGCGCAACGCCATCGAGGCCCGGGTCCTGGTCACCGACCGCATGCGGCCGCTGCGCATCCAGGGCAGGACCGTGCACCAGATCGGCATGCCCTACCACTGGGGGCCCAACGGCTACTCGACCGGTGACGCCGCCAACGAGCTGATGTCCATCGCGCTGGACCCGAACGTGCACATCCAGGAGGTCAAGGCACTGACCGCCGACATCCGGCCCGGACGACGGCCGAGGGGCCCGGATCGGGTCGCTCTGGTCGAGGAGTACCGGCGCAGGGCCGGGGTCACCGAGCGGACCGGAACGGAGGGCTGAGCGATGACGACGGACGAACGGCCGCCGCGCAAGGGGTTCTTCACCGACACCAGCGTGTGCATCGGCTGCAAGGCCTGCGAGGTGGCCTGCAAGGAGTGGAACTCCGTGCCCGAGGACGGGCTCGACTTCCTGGCCTCCTCCTTCGACAACAGTGGGCGCCTGAGCGCCGACACCTGGCGTCACGTGGCCTTCATCGAGCAGCGCGCCCCGTTGGGGCATCAGGACTCCGGGGTGGGGCGACCCGAGGGCACGGCCGGCCCGGTGGACCTGGGCATGCCGGCCTTCGAGCCGCCGGGGGCGGGCGAGGGCGGCGGGCAGGGCGACTTCCGCTGGTTGATGTCCTCGGACGTGTGCAAGCACTGCACGCACGCCGCCTGTCTGGACGTATGCCCCACCGGCGCGCTCTTTCGGACCGAGTTCGACACCGTGGTGGTGCAGGACGACATCTGCAACGGGTGCGGCTACTGCGTTCCGGCCTGCCCCTACGGGGTGATCGACCGCCGCGAGGTCGACGGGCGGGCCTGGAAGTGCACCCTGTGCTACGACCGGATCGGCGACGGCCTCGAACCGGCCTGTGCCAAGGCCTGCCCCACCGACTCCATCCAGTTCGGCGACGTGGACGAGTTGCGCGAGCGGGCGAAGCGCCGTGTGGAGGACCTCCACGAGGCGGGAGTGTCCTCGGCCCGGCTGTACGGGGAGGATCCCGAGGACGGCGTGGGCGGCGCGGGGGCGTTCTTCCTGCTCCTGGACGAGCCCGAGGTGTACGGTCTGCCGCCGGACCCGGTGGTGACCACGAGGGACCTGCCGTCGATGTGGCGGCACGCCGGCGCGGCCGCGGCGGTGCTGTTGGCGGGCGCGGCCGTCGCGTTCGCGGGGAGGCGTTCATGAGCAATCCGGACCGTACCGGCGAGGGCGCGGGCGAGGCGGGACACGAGGCGATCACCGGATCCGTCGACGCGCTCCCCGAAGGACGGCGCGGCGGCCGTCGGGGGCGACGGCGTCGGGGCGAGGAGACCCGCGTACCCGACGCGGAGTTCCGCTCCTATCACGGCCGTCCGGTGCTCAACCAGATCGTGTGGGAGGCCCGCGACATCGGCGGCTACCTGTTCCTGGGCGGTCTGGCCGGGGCCTCGTCCGTGCTGGCGGCGGGGGCGCAGCTCACGGGTCGTCCGGCCCTGGCGCGTCCGCTCAAGTACACCGCGCTGGCCGCGATCTCCGGGTCGACTGCGGCGCTCATCCACGACCTGGGACGTCCCGAACGGTTCCTCAACATGCTGCGGGTGTTCAAACCGACCTCGCCGATGAGCATGGGCACGTGGATCCTTATGTGCTACGGCCCCCTGGCCGGAGCCGCGGCGGTGACCGAGGCCACCGGGTGGTTCCCCCGGCTGGGGCGGGCCGCCACGATCGGCGCCGGTCTGACCGGCCCTCTGGTGGCCACCTACACGGCGCCGCTCATCTGCGACACCGCGGTGCCCGCCTGGCACGAGGGGTATCGGCAGATGCCCTTCGTGTTCGCCTCCTCGGCGGCGGCCGCCGCCGGCGGTATGGGGCTGGTGGCCGCCCCGATCGAACAGAGCGGCCCCGCCCGTCGGGCCGCGGTCTGCGGCGCCTTGGGCGAGGTCGCGACGTCCACGTTCATGGAGCGCCGTATGGGCTTGGCCGGCGAACCCTACGAGCGCGGCCGCGCCGGGGCGCTGACCCGGGCCGCCAAGGCGCTCTCCCTGGCGGGGGCGGTCGGCGCGGTCCTGGGGCGTCGGAGCCGCGCGGTGTCGGCCCTGAGCGGTGCCGCGCTGGTGGCGGGATCAGCCCTGACCAGAGCGGGGATCTTCCAGGCGGGGGTGCAGTCGGCGGCCGATCCCAAGTACACCGTGGTCCCGCAGCGGCGCCGGTTGGAGGAGCGCGCGGCCGAGGAGGCCCGCGAACCGGTCGGAGCGGGCACCTCCGGATGAGGTCCGCCCCCGCGTCCTTCGAGAAGGGCGCGGGGGCGGTGTCCGTTCGATCCCCTAACGACCGTGGGGAAGGAACTCCTGGAGCTTGGTGGCCAGCCCGCGGGCGGCCACGCCCCTGGCCTCGGGGTCTCCCGACAGGAGCGCCTTCACGGTGTCGGAGACCTGTTCCCACTCGGCCTGGGGCGGGATCGGCGGCACGTTCCCGTCACAGTGCACGTCGATGACCACCGGCCCCTGCGCCTCCAGCGCCCGGTCCCAGGCGGGACCGACCTCGTCGGGCCGTTCCACCGTGATCCCCACCAGCCCCACGGACTCGGCGAAGGCCGCGTACGACATGTCGGGCAGGTCCTGCGAGTAGGGCGTCTTGGGAGAGCCGCCCATCGCGCGCAACTCCCAGGTGACCTGGTTGAGGTCGTTGTTGTGCAGCACGCACACCACCAGCCTCGGATCGTCCCACAGCTCCTGGTAGCGGCGGGCGGTCAACAGTTCCATGAGCCCGTTCATCTGCATCGCGCCGTCGCCCACGAGCGCGATCACCGGGCGGGTGGGCGCCGCGAACTTGGCTCCGATCGCGTACGGCACCGCGCACCCCATCGTGGCCAGGGTGCCCGAGAGCGACCCCCGGTTGTCCTCCCCCATGTCCAGGAAGCGGGCGTACCAGTTGGTGACCGAACCCGAGTCCGCGGTGACCACGGCGTCCTCGGGCAACCGCCGTGAGAGCTCGCGGACGGCGAGCATCGGGTTGACGGGGGCGGCCGAGACCTCCGCCTGGGCGTCCAGGACCGATCTCCATCGCCGCACGTTCCGTTCGATCGTGGAACGCCACCGCTCCCGACGGCCGTGCCGGTCGTCGGGCGGGTCCAGCCGTTCCAGGAGCGCGCGCAACGTGCTCTTGGCGTCTCCCACCAGGTTGACCTCGGTCGGATAGCGCATGCCGATGAGACGCGGATCGATGTCGATC
The DNA here is from genome assembly GCF_000341225.1 of Nocardiopsis alba DSM 43377. Lineage (GTDB taxonomy): Bacteria > Actinomycetota > Actinomycetes > Streptosporangiales > Streptosporangiaceae > Nocardiopsis > Nocardiopsis alba. The sequence continues at coordinate 95,714 of NZ_ANAC01000014.1, read as the reverse complement.
TCCACCGCGCGACGCCCGAACGGAGGCAGGAACTGGGTGTAGGGCATGTTGGAGCCCACGATGAGGAGCGTGTCGCAGTCGCGCATGAGCTCCCACGAGGGCCGGGTCCCCAACAGGCCGACCGCGCCGGTCACCTGGGACAGGGTGTCGGGGAGCACGTCCTTGCCCAGGAGCGCCTTGGCGATACCGGCCCCGGTGGCGTCCGCCAGGGCCAGCACCTCGGGGGCCGCGCCTCGGGCCCCCTGCCCCACCAGGATCGCCACCCGCTCCCCCGCGTCGATCACCTCGGCCGCGCGGTCGAGCTCGCTCTCGGGCGGCAGCACGCTTCCGGGGCCGACCACCCGGTCCGGGGCGCTGGAGGGCACGTGCTTGAAGGCGTGCTCGGGCGGCTCGTAATCGAGTTCCTGCACGTCGGCGGGGATGATCACGGTGGCCGGCGCCCGTTCGGACAGGGCCGCGCGCATGGCTCGGTCCAGCACGTTGGGCAGCTGCTGCGGCACGTTGACCGTCTCCAGGAACGCCGACGAGACGTCCTTGAAGAGACTGTGCAGGTCGATCTCCTGCTGGTAGGCGCCGCCGACGGCGCTCCGGGAGGCCTGGCCGATGATCGCCACCACCGGCACGTGGTCGAGCTTGGCATCGTAGAGGCCGTTGAGCAGATGGACCGCGCCCGGACCTCCGGTGGCCATGCACACCCCGGGCCGGTCGCCGAACACGGCCCTGCCGACCGCTTCGAAGGCGGCCATCTCCTCGTGCCTGCTCTGGACGAACCTCGGCCCGTCCTCGATCTCGGCCAGTTGAGCGACCAGCCCGTTGACGCTGTCCCCGGGGTAGCCGAAGATCTCGGTGACGCCCCATTGGGACAGTCGGCGCAGTAGATGGTCGGCGACGTTCCGCGTCATGTTCCGTTCCTTCCGTATCGGCTCCTCCCGCCCGGTCGCTCAGGGCCGGAAGAGCACCTTGAAGGTTCCGTCCCGCTTCTCCTGGAAGTTCCGGTAGGCCTCCGGAGCCTCCTCCAGGGACAGGTGGTGGGTGGCGAAGTCCTCCACCCCCAGCACGTCCTGTTCGTCCAGTAGCGGAAGGATGTCCGGAGCCCAGTGGCGGACGTTGGCCTGCCCCATCCGTAGCCGGATCTGTTTGTCGAAGAGCGTGAGCATGGGGAGCGGATCGGTCATGCCCCCGTAGACGCCGGACAGGGAGATGGTCCCGCCCCGACGGACCAGGTCGATGGCGATCTGGAAGGCCGCCAGACGGTCCACCCCCGCCGTCTCCATCAGCTTGGCCGCCGCTCCCTTGGGCATCCAGGAGACCGCGCGCTGGGCCAGCCGCGCCGTTCCGTGCCCCTGAGCCTCCATACCGACGGCGTCGATGACCGAGTCCGGACCCCGGCCGTCGGTGCGCTCCCGGATCTGCTCGACGAGCTCGTCGGTATCGCTCGGCAGATCGAACACCTCGACGCCGCGCGCCGCCGCGCGCGCACGTCGTTCCGGGACCGGATCGACCCCGAAGACGCGATCAGCTCCACGGTGCAGCGCCACCCGGCACGCCATCTCCCCGATCGGCCCCAACCCCAGGACCGCCACGGTGCCCCCTTCGGGGATGTCCGCGTACTCGACCCCCTGCCAGGCTGTGGGAAGTACGTCCGACAGGTACACATAGCGGTCGTCCGGCCCTTGGGAGGGGACCGGGATCACGTTGTCCTTCGCCCGCGGCACCCGCAGGTACTCCGCCTGCGCCCCGGGCACCGAGCCGTAGAGGGCGCTGTAGCCGTAGATGCTCGCCCCCATGCCCTGGCTCTCCACCCGCGTGTTGTCGCACTGGGTCTGGAACCCGGTCTCGCACATCGGACAGTGGCCGCAGGAGATCTGGAAGGGGACGACGACCCGCTGTCCGGGCGCCAGGCCCGTGGCGTCGGGCCCCACCTCCTCGACCACGCCCATGGGCTCGTGTCCGAGGACGTCCCCGGCGTTCATGAACGGCCCGAGCACCTCGTACAGGTGCAGGTCGGAGCCGCACAGCCCGGAGGAGGTGACCCGGATGACGGCGTCGTCGAGCCGTTCGATCCGAGGGTCGGGGACCGTCTCGGTCCTGACGTCGCGTGTACCGTTCCACACCACCGCGCGCATGCTTCCCCCTGGTCTCGAAGGTCCCTGAACGAGGGGCGCCCCGCCCGGCCCCCGAACCGGGCGGGGCCCTCTCTCCCTCTTCCTCGATGGTCCGTGGGCGACGGCCCCCTCGCGTGAGACCGTCGCCGTGACGTGTCAGGCCGAGACGGCGCCCGTGGGCCGCTCCCAGTGACGGTGCAGCCCGATGAGTCGCGCGAACTCCTCGATGAACTCCGTGTCCACCGCGGGCGAGCGCACCACCCCTTCGTGGGTCACCGTCTCCAACGGCGGGGTGGCCAGCTGACCGGACACCCCCGTGCCCGTGAGCAGCGCCGTCCCCTGGCCGAGGGCCGCGATCGTCTTGTTGTGCTTATAGGCCTCCAGCACGAAGTGCCGGGCCTCCCCGTCCTCCTCCAGGGCGTCGACCGAGTCCGCGCCGCCGGGGATCGCCACCGCGTCGTACAGGACCGAGGAGACGGTCGTGTAGGAACGGTCCAGCGCCAGGTCTCCTCCGTCCCGGGTCCGCACGGATCCGTCGGCGCGCGCGAGGAGTTCGACCACCGCGCCCTTCGCCACGAGGGCGTCCCTGATCGCCTCGACGGCGTCGCCGTCCACCCCATCGCTCAAGAGCACCGCCACCTGGCGGCCGGTCAGGTCGCCGAAGGCCGTGTTCGCCTGGCTGAGCGCGGGCGAGGAGTTCTCGTGCCCTCGCGTCCCTGGATCCTCGGGCGGTTCCACCCCGATCCCCTCGGCGACGGCGACGGCGAGCCCGTGGTCCACCTCCACCAGGTTGGCCACCACCCGCTGCCGGATCGAGAGCTCCTCGCACTTGCCCAGTTCGAAGCGGAAGGCCGCCACCAGGTGCTCCCTCTCCCAGTCGGCGAGGCTGTTGAGGAACAGCCGGGCCTGGGAGTAGTGGTCCTTGAAGCTCTCCGCCCGGCGGCGGATCTTGTTCCCCTCGACCTTCTCCGTGTAGTGGCGGTACACGTTCTCGTCGGCCAGGGCCGGGCAGCCGCCGCCCAGCGAGTTCGGGTAGTAGGAGGTCCCGCCCCGGTGCACGCGGTGCTGGGCGAAGCCGTCACGCTGATTGTTGTCGACCCGGGCTACCGGTCGATTGACGGGGATCTGCTGGAAGTTGGAGCCGCCCAGCCGCAGCAGCTGCGTGTCCAGGTAGGAGAAGTTGCGGGCCTGGAGCAGGGGATCGTTGGTGAAGTCGATCCCCGGGACCACGTTGGCGGTGTGGAAGGCGATCTGCTCGGTCTCGGCGAAGAAGTTGTCCGGGTTGCGGTTCAGGACCATCCGACCGATGGGCCGTACGGGCACCTGCTCCTCGGGGATGATCTTCGTGGCGTCCAGCAGGTCGAACGAGAAGTCGTGCTCGTTCTCCTCGGGCACCAGCTGCACCCCCAGTTCCCATTCGGGGTACTGGCCGCGTTCGATGGCCTCCCACAGGTCGCGGCGGTTGTAGTCGGGGTCCTTGCCCTGGATGCGCTGGGCCTCGTCCCACACCAGAGAGTGGGTCCCCAGGATCGGCCTCCAGTGGAACTTGACGAAGGTGCCCCGCCCCCGCTCGTCGACGAATCGGAAGGTGTGCACGCCGAAGCCCTGCATGGTGCGGTAGCTGCGCGGGATCGCCCGGTCCGACATCAGCCACATGATCATGTGGGTGGTCTCCGGTTGCAGCCCCACGAAGTCCCACAGGGTGTCGTGAGCCGATTGCGCCTGGGGGATCTCGTTGTGCGGTTCGGGTTTGACCGCGTGCACGAAGTCGGGGAACTTGATCCCGTCCTGGATGAAGAAGACCGGCATGTTGTTGCCGACCAGGTCGTAGTTGCCCTGTTCGGTGTAGAACTTGACCGCGAAACCGCGTACGTCGCGCACCGTGTCGGCCGAGCCGCGTGAACCGGCCACCGTGGAGAAGCGGACGAAGACCGGGGTGGTGACGTCGGGGCCGCTCAGGAAGTGCGCGGCGGTGAGGTCGGACAGGTCCTCGTAGGGCGTGAAGTGTCCGTAGGCGCCCGCTCCCCTTGCGTGGACCACCCTCTCGGGGATGCGTTCGTGGTCGAAGTGGGTGATCTTCTCCCGGGCGTGGAAGTCCTCCAGCAGCGTCGGTCCGCGCTCACCGACGCTCAGGGAGTTGTCGGTGTCCTCGACCCTGACCCCGGTCTCGGTGGTCAGCGGTCCTCGCGACTCCGTGCGCTCCGCGTCGAGCTGCCGGTCCTTGGCGTCACGTTCGGCGTCTGCCATGGTCGAACCCTCCTGTCGGACGATGCTCGGGACGATGGGGGCCTCATGGTCCGCCCTGACCGGAGAGAGCGATCCGCAAACGTCCCGGGCGGCGACTCCTCGCCCTCCGTCCACTTCTCCCCCATGGGGCGCCAATACCTGACAGAGCGGGGTCAAGGTCGTGTTCCCGTGTTTTCCCAGCGTGCTGCCCCGGGCATCCCCAGGGGGATACCCGCGGGCGCGGAACCGCTCGACGCCCGCCGTTCCCGCCCCGTCCGGGGGCCACCTTTCGTCCGGGCCCACCCGGCCTCGGACCTCTCCACATCGAAGAACGCCCGTGTTCGCGGCGCTCCGACGTGACCGCGTCCCATGGACAGGAGGTTCACCATGCCGACTTCCCCCGCGACCACCACCCCCGTCGGGCGGGTGCCCGGTCCCCGTCGCGAGCCTCCGGAGGACACCTCCACCGAGGACCTGATCTCACTACTGAAGTCGCTGGAGCCGGAGGACCCTCTGGTCGGACGGCTGCGCGAGCGCATCACACGGCACTACCTGCCGCTCCTGAATCGCATCGCCCACCGTTACCGGGGGCGCGGCGAGCGGGTGGAGGACCTGCGACAGACCGCCCACGTCGGGCTGGCCAAGGCGATCCGCGGCTACTCGCCCGAACGCGGCCGGGAATTCGTCCGCTATCTCACGCCGACCGTGATCGGGGAGATCAAACGCCACTTCCGAGACCACACCTGGGCGGTGCACACCCCCAGGGACCCCCGCACCCGGCGGACCGAGATGAACCGGGTCCGTCGCGAGATGGAGCAGCGTCTGTCCCGTACCCCCACCCTCACCGAGGTCGCCCGCGAGATGGGGCTGACCGAGCGGGAGTTGGAAGAGGCCAGGCTGGTGTCGGAGGCCTACAACACCGTCTCGTTGAACGCCTCCGACCCCAGGGAGGAGGGGCCGACCACCGCGTTCGATCGGTACCTCGGGGTGGAGGATCCCGAACTCGACCTGGTCGTGGACCGCGCCGCCGTCCGTCCGGCGCTGCGGAGCCTGCCCCACCGGGAGCGGCTGATCCTCAAACGTCGGTACTTCGACGAGTGGACCCAGGCGCAGATCGCCGAGGAGATCGGCTGCTCCCAGATGCAGGTCTCCCGCCTGCTCGCGGGCGCCCTGCGCACACTTCGCGCGAGGCTGGGCGTGGGCCGCTGAGTCCGTCCTCCGAGCACAGACCGTCCCGAGGGGACCGCCCCTTCGAGGCCACCCGCCGCTCCACACGAGTGTGAACGAGCTCCACATCGGTCAGGGGAGGAGAAGCGGAGGTACCACCGACGACGGGAGAGGACGATGCGGGAGACGACGAGGCGGACACGGCCGAGGCCATGGGCCAGGGGTATGGCCAGAGGCGCGGTGGCCGCCATGGCCATGAGCGGGATGCGACAGTTCGCCGTCGGCGTCGGCGCGATCGAACGGACGCCGCCCGAGGCCATGCTCAGAGAGGGCGTGCCCGCCGTGCTCGCAGCGGTGCCCGAACACCGACGGACGGCCTTCATCGAACTCGCGCACTGGTGTTACGGCGCCGCCGCGGGGGCGGCGTTCGGTCTCGTGCCGCGACGGATCCGCCACTCGCGGGCGGCGGGCCCGATCTACGGGGTGCTCTCCTGGGGGCTCTTCGAGGTGGCCCTGGCCCCGGCGCTGGGCTTGGAACACGCCCGTCGGGCCCGGCCCCGCGAACGCCTGGCCCTGTTGATCGACCACGTGTTCTTCGGCGTCGTCATCGGTCGGACCCCGGAGGCGGACATCTCGGATCCGTCAGCCGAGGACGGGGAGACCGGTGGGGGGACCCGCCCCCACCGGCACGACCGTTGACCGGGCTCCGGGTCAGTCCGGTTCCACCAGGCGGACGAACAGGTCCGGGTCGATGTTGCCGCCGGAGAGCACCGCGACCGTCGCCTCGGGCCGTCCCGGTATCGTCTCGACCTTCCCCGACAGCAGGGCGGCCGTCGACAGCGCGCCGCTGGGTTCGGCCACCAGCCGGGATCCGTGCGCCAGGGCCCGCACCCCCTCGGCGATCTCCTCCTCGGTCACGGTGACGATCGCGTCCAGCCGGTCCCGCAGATGGGCGAAGGTCAGGTCGGACAGGCACACGCGCACGCCGTCGGCCATGGTCCGGTAGGTGCGTTCGGGCTCCCAGGGGATCCGGCGCCCCTCCCGCAGGCTCTCGGCCGCGTCGGCGGCCAGCTCCGGTTCCACCCCCACGACACGGACCCGGCGCGGATGTACCGTCCACGCGGCCGTGACGACCCCCGAGGCCAGCCCGCCACCGCCGACCGGGACCACGATCGTGGTGACGTCGGGGGACTGTTCCAGGATCTCCAATCCCACGGTCCCCTGCCCGGCGATCACCCGACGGTCGTCGAAGGGCGAGACGAAGGTCGCCCCCTCCTTCGCGACCAGGTCCTCCACCGCCGATTCCCGCTCCGCCGGAGGCACCACGACCACGCGGGCGCCCAGGGCACGGATCCGGTACACCTTGGTCTCGGGCGCCCCCTCCGGGACCACCACGGTGCAGGCCACCCCCTCGCGTACCGCCGCCAGGGTGAGCGCCAGCCCATGATTGCCCGAAGAGTGGGTGACGACCCCGCGTTCACGTCGATCCCCGTCGAGCAGGGCCAACGCGTTGGTGGCGCCGCGCAGTTTGAACGCCCCGGTCGGTTGCAGACTCTCGGGTTTGACCAGGAAGGGGCGGTCGGTGTCGGGGCCGACCGTCAGGGGGGTGCGCACCACGTGCCCTTGGATCCTGGTGGCGGCGTCGTGTACATCCTGTGCTGTGACCGGTTCCATCCGGCGAGTATGCCCATGGCGGCCCTCGGCACACGGGATAATCGGACCCGATGCGTACCGAATGGACACCCGCCGACCTCCCCGGCCGGGAATTCTACAAACTGCTGACGTCCGTGGTGGTCCCGCGCCCGATCGCGTGGGTCTCCACCACCTCCGAGGAGGGTGTGGACAACCTGGCTCCGCACTCCTTCTTCACGATCTCCTGTATCGAACCGCCGATCGTGCAGTTCACCTCGGTGGGCCGCAAGGACTCTCTGACCAACGTCGAGGCGACCCGCGAGTTCGTGGTCAACCTCGCCCCCGAACCCCTCCAGGACCGGGTGAACGCCACCGGCACCCGTTACCCGGCGGACGTGAGCGAGTTCGACGCGCTGGACATCGCCCGCGAACCGAGCGTCGAGGTCCGGCCTCCCCGGGTGGCCTCCTCCCCCGTGGCCCTGGAGTGCGCGCTGCACTCGACCCTGACCCTGGGCGACTCCACCGTGGTGTTCGGCCGTATCGTGCGGGCCGCCGTGGACAAGGGGTACCTCGACGGCGACCATCCCGACGTCGAACTGCTCCGGCCGCTGGCCCGATTGGGACGCAACGAATGGTCCACCCTGGGCGAGGTGCGTCGGATCGACCGCATCCCCTACACGCCCTGAGGGACCGAGGACATCGAACGCCCCCTCCTTCGCGACGGATCCGGAGGGAGTGGGGCGAACGGCATGTACTACGGTGTTCGCTGAATATCGACACAAGTTCATGTCGTCGACGTCGTAGTGCACGGGAAGCCGGTGAGATTCCGGCGCGGTCCTCGCCACTGTGACCGGAGGGCGCCTCCCATACGCCACTGGGCCGAACACGGCCCGGGAAGGGCGGAGAGCGCTGGACGAGAGTCCGACTCCGGGAGCCAGGAGACCGGCTGCGACCGTCCGCGTCATCAAACCACGAAGGATGGTTTGTTCGATGAAGCCCAGTGACGCGCGGGCTCTCCGCCGCCGTGTCCGTTCCGGTCTCGCCCTCGTTCTGGTGGCCGCCCTCACCGCCTGCGGCGGGGCGATCTCCCCCGACGCCGAGGAGGCCGCCGGGGAGACCCTCCGCAACTGCGACGTCGACGTCCCCGCCGACGCTCCGCCGGAGCGGGTCTTCGCCGCCTACCAACCCGCCATCGAGATGGCGCACGCGCTCGGTATCGGCGACCGTCTGGTGGGCACGGCCTTCCTGGACGCCGTGGTCCTGGACGACTACGTCGAGGCCCAGGCCGAGCAGAAGTACTATCCGAACCTGCCCAGCCGTGAGGAGCTGCTCGACGCCAGGCCCGACTTCGTGCTGTCCGGCTTCACCGACGTGTTCACCGACGAGAGTCTGGGCACCCGGGCCTCCCTGCGCGAACTGGGCGTGGAGAGCTGGATCTTCTCGCCCCTGTGTCCCAGCGAGGACGGGCGCAGCGACGAGAGCATCGACCCGGCCGACGTGACCATGGACAACGTCTACGCCGACCTGCGGGACCTGGGGACGCTGTTCGACGTGAGCGAGCGCGCCGACGAGGTCATCGCGGAGATGCGGGCCACCGTCGACGGGGTCACCGAGACCCTGGAGGGTCGGGTCGACGAGGACGAGCGCCCCACGGTGATGATCGGCCGCCCCGGCGACCAGGGGTTCCACGTGGCGGGCGGCCCCGACTTCTCCACCGAGCTCATCGACCTGGCGGGAGGGGTCAACGCCTTCGCCGACCTCGACGGACGCCGTAACCACCAGGTCTCCGTCGAGGACGTCATCGAACGCGATCCGGACCACATCCTGATCGACGTGTGCTGCGACGCCGAGATGACCGCCGCCGACTCCGCCCCCGACATCGAGCGGATCATGGACAACCCGGCCCTGGCCAACCTGACCGCGGTCACCGAGGACCAGGTGTGGGAGTTCACCTTCGCCGACCGTTCCGCCGGGGTGCGCAGCGCGCCCGCCGTGGCGACGATCGCGGAGATCATCCACCCCGACCTGTTCGGGTAGGGCCCGGTGGCCGAACGTACGGCCGACGCGTCCCCCTCCCCCACCCGGGTCCTCCCGGTCCGGGGCCCTCGGAGCGACCCCGGCAGCCCCGGCCTGCTCCGGAGACCCCGGGCCCGGGCCGTCGGGCTGGTGGTGGCCGTGGGGGCGCTCGCCGTGACCCTGCTGGCGTCGGTGCTGGTCGGTTACCGGTACCTGTCGCCGACCGAGGTGTACTCCGCCTACTGGAACTTCACCGGCAGCGACACCGACCTGGTCGTGCTGCATCTCCGGGTGCCGCGCGCCCTCGCCGGGGTGGCCGTGGGCGCCGCCCTGGGCGTGTCCGGGGTGCTGGTCCAGGGGATCACCCGCAACCCTCTGGGCGACCCGGGCATCCTCGGCATCAACTCGGGCGCCTCCCTGGCCACGGTCGTCGCCATCGGGGTGCTCGGGATCTCCGCCCTGCCGGTGTACGTCCTCTTCGCCTTCGGCGGCGCCGCCCTGGCCGCCGTCATGGTCCACCTGGTGGGTTCCCTGGGCTCCGGCGGGGCCGACCCGATCAAGCTGACCCTCGCCGGGGCGGCGCTCTCGGCGCTCCTGGGCTCGGTCACCTCGGCCCTGGTGCTGAGCGACCGGGCGAGCCTGGAGGAGTACCGCTTCTGGGTGGTGGGCTCGCTCTCCGGTTCGGAGGGCATGGGCGCCGTCCTGGGGCAGGCCGCTCCGTTCCTGCTCCTGGGGATGCTCCTGGCCTTCGGTTCGACCCGCGCCCTGAACGCGGTGGCGCTCGGCGACGACCTGGCCCGTTCCCTGGGCACCCGGGTGTGGGCGGTGCGCGCGGTGAGCGCCCTGGCCGTGGTGCTCCTCGCCGGGACGGCGACGGCGGTGGCCGGACCGATCGGGTTCGTGGGGATCGCGGTGCCGCACATCGCGCGTCTGCTCGTGGGCCCCGACCACCGGTGGGTCCTGCCCTGGTCGGCGGTGCTGGCGCCGATCCTGCTGCTGACCGCGGACATGGTCGGTCGGGTGGTGGCCCGCCCGGAGGAGCTCCAGGTCGGCATCGTCACCGCGCTCATCGGCGCCCCCTTCTTCATCGTTCTGGTGCGTCGGCGAAGGGTGGCGGGCCTGTGAACGGATCACTCCTCTCGCGCGGCCCCTCCTCGGGGGTACTGCGCCGCGGTTCCCTGTCGGTACGTGTGTCCTGGCCGTCGATCCTGCTCGGCGGGGCCCTGACCGGCCTCGCCGCGGCGGTCACGGTGCTCTCGCTGACCGTCGGAGACTTCACCGTGGGCGCAGGGGAGGTCGTCGAGGCGCTCACCGGCCGGGCCGGGACGATGGTGACGCACGTGGTGGTGGAGATGCGCCTGCCCCGGGTGCTCACGGCCACGGGTGTGGGAGCGGCGTTGGCGCTCTCGGGTTCGCTGCTGCAACGGCTCGCCCGCAACCCCTTGGTCAGCCCGGACATCATCGGGGTCAGCGCCGGGGCCACGACCGCGGCGGTCCTGGCCATCGTGGTCTTCGGCGGCACCACCCTGACGGTGACCGTCGGCTCCCTGGTCGGTGCGGTCTGCGCCGTGTCGCTGCTGTACCTGCTCTCCTACCGGCGCGGGGTCGTCGGAAACCGGATGATCCTGGTGGGGATCGCGCTCTCGGCGATGGCGGGCTCGGTGACGTCGTACCTGTTGACCAGGACCGAGCTCTCCTCGGCCCAGCGCGCCATGGTCTGGATCACCGGCAGTCTGGCCAACCGGGAATGGCCGCACGCGATCACGATCTGGGCGGCCCTGGCTCTACTGGCCCCCATCGCCTTCATGCTGTCGCGGTCGCTGGCCCTGCTCCAGCTCGGCGACGACATGGCGACCGCGTTGGGCTCCCGTGTCCAGGTCGCCCGCGCCGCCCTGGTGTTCACCTCCGCCGCGCTCGCGGCGATGGCCGCGTCCGTGGCCGGTCCGGTCTCGTTCGTCGCCCTGGTGGCGCCGCAGATCGTCCGTCGCCTGCTCGGCGCGGGTCCGGCGGGGCTCTTCCCCACCATGGTCTGCGGGGCCGTGCTGGTGGCCTGCTCGGACCTGATCGCGCGGACCGCCTTCGGCGGGGCCGAACTGCCCGTGGGGGTGATCACCGGGATCCTGGGCGCGCCCTACCTGCTGTACCTGCTGACCCGGCGGAACCGGGCCGGGCGGGGCGGGTGAACGTCGCCGGAGAGGGGCACGGGCCCCTCTCCGGCACGTCGTCCCCGGGTACCGGTCAGACCTCCAGGTCGCTCTCGGGGGCGGGCAGGGAGGGCAGCCGGCCCACCACGGCGGAGGGGTCGCCGCTCCAGTCCATCGCCCCGATCTGGGCGAGCGACCGTCGGCCGGTCACCGCGCGGGCCAGTTCGTAGGCGGTCGCCTCCAGGGTGAGATCGGCGCCCTCCCCCAACGACCACGTGCGGTCCGTGTCGGTGGCCCGGACCCGCACCGAGGGCAGGTCGGACGACCAGGCCAGGGCGAGGCCGCCCAGGACGAAGTCGGCGAGCTGATCGGCGTCCTCGGTCCGGGGCCCCATCCCCAGGGCGCCCCGGATGTCGTTCTCGTGGTGCCACACGTCCAGGGCCGGCAGGGCGTAGCGCCTCCGGCTCTGAGAACCGACCAGTTCGAGCAGGGCCGGGGTGTTCTCGGTCCACTCGGCGGCGATCTCGTCGAGACTCATGCCCGCTCGATCGGCGACCTGACGGGCGGTCTCCTCGTCCCGGGTCGGAGGGGTCACGAGCCCCTGGACCACCTCGACGCAGAGCCCCGCCATGTGGGCGTAGGTCTGACGCACGTCCCAGGCCGGGCAGGCCGGGACGATGGTGGTCCGCGCGCTCTCGTCGAGGGTTGCGGCCAGGGCGGCGAGGCGCTCCTGCCCGTTCCGATAGATGCGAAGGGTGTCCATCACATCAATTTACCTAACAGCGTTAGGGGAGGGGAGGCCGCCCCGTGGCTCGGATCGGCCTCCCCGGTCGTCACTCGAAGACGACGTCGGAGCAGTTGTAGAAGGCCTCGGGGCTGTCGGAGCGTTCCCAGACCGAGTAGACGACGTGGCGTCCCTCCCGGTCGGGGAGGTCCACGTCCCAGTAGTACTCGGCGCCCGCCACTCCCCCGCTGCGCAGCGGGGGGTCGACGACCTCGTCGATCAGCTCCAGGTCGTCCCAGTTCAACGGGGCGCTCGGGTCCCAGTCGTCCACCGTGACGTAGGTGTAGAAGGTCCCCGGGTGGGGCGCCCACGCGTTGTGGTGGAACTCCACCGTCGTGTTCGGCCGCAACGGGGTGGAGGGCCAGTCGGTACGGGCCGCGTTGAAGGCCGAGAACTGTTCGGTGGGACCGCACAGCTCTCCGTCGGCCACGAACTCCCGGTGCCGTCCGTCGGAGTCGCCGATCAGGTTGCCGAACCAGTTCCAGAAGGCGTACTCGCCGCCCTCGTCGAGGGCGTCGGCGCAGGCGTCGTTGATGGGCTGGAGGGCGCCCCCGGACCCGCCGGCGATGGCGTCCTCATAGCAGGCGTAGGTCCGGGAGGCGGGGTAGGTGAAGGCCCCGTGGGCCTCGGCGGGGCTGGGCGCGGCGACGACGGCGTAGCCGACGACCAGGCCTCCGAGCGCCATGGTGGCGGTAAGGGTCTGGCGTGATCGCACAGGTCTCTCCTCCTGTGTTCGTGGGGGGTGCCCGGCTGCGCACGGTACGCGGCCGGGGTTCTTACGTACGCGCGCGTGATCCGGGTCACCGCTCCGCGCCGTACACGGGGGCCCGCACCGAGGTCTCCACGATGCCGTCGGGCCCGTGGATGATCCGGTCGCCCCAGGGGGTCGGGGAGTCGACGTCGAAGTTCTCGACCATGTCCAGGTAGGCGACCTCGGCGCCGTTCCCGCTCCAGGACCAACCGATGTACCCGAGACCGAGCCGTTCGGCGTGGCGCATGATGGCGTCCTCGTCCGGATCGCCGTCACTGTGGTCGAACCCGAACTCACCGATGACGAGGGGCAGACCGCGGTCGGTGAAGGACTCCAGGTAGTCGACGATCACCGACTCCTGTTCGTAGACGCCGTACATATGGATGGAGAACACGGTGTTGGAGTGGGGGTCGGAGTCGAAGACCTCCTGGGCACCGTCGCGCATGGTGTGCGTCCAGTCCTGGCCCCAGTTCGGGGCGTCGACGACCAGGGTGTGGTCGAAACCGGCCGCGCGCAGGCGCCGGATCGCCTCCGAGGTCTCGGAGGCCCAGGAGGCGTTGGTCGCCTCGTCGTTGCCGAAGGGCTCGTTGGCGATGTTGACCAGGACGTGCTCCTCCTCTCCCTCGATCGCGTCCTGGATCCGCAGCCAGTGGTCGACGGCCTGCTCCAGCGTCGCGGCCTCGGGATCCTCCCCATAGCCGGTGGTGTCGTGCACCTCCAACATGCAGATGAGCAGGTTCTCCTTGCAGTCGGCGACGATCGCGGCGACCTCTTCGGCGCCGTTCTCCTGCCAGCGGTCGCCGCTGCTGAGGACCACTCGGACGGTGTTGGCTCCCAGCGAACCGATGTCGGCCAGGGCCCCGGTCTCGTGGGGGAACCAGGTGTGCGGGTGGCTGACCCCGCGGATGACGAAATCGTTCCCCGCCGCGTCGACGAGGCGCCCGTCGTCGACCCGGAACCCGCTGTCGGCGTGGGCGGGGACCGCGTGTGCGAACGGAGCGGCCACGAGTGCGAGGGCCATGGCGAGGGCGGGTATCGGGCGTTGCTTCACGAGGGCTCCCTTCGGAAGGGGCGGCCCTGCCGGGCGCCCGCCGCCGGGGGACGGCGGGCGCCCGATCCGGGAGGGCCTCCTACTGGACGGGCGGGTGCGCGTTGGCCAGCAGCTCCTGGAACTGTGCGGAGAACCAGTGGCCGGAGACGGGCGCGTCGGGCAGGGCGCCGCTCATGTTGTGGTTGTTGCGGGGGTTCCCCTCATAGGTGGGGTCGCACATACGGTCGAACCCCTTGCCCTCGTCGTTGGGGATCTCGGCGCTGGAGCCGTCGGACTCGCCCGGGGGCTTCATCCACACGTAGGCGTCGATCCCCGGTTCGGGTGCGGTGGTCGGCCGCTCGCCGAGTCCGGCGCCGGCCTGGTTGCACCAGTTCCCGTACTGGATGCGGCGGTCGAAGCGGCCACCGTCGACGTAGGCGTCGACATCGGTGGTCGGTCCGGCCGAGACGGGCCTGTCGGGGCCGCCCCAACCGTTGCGGGAGGTGTCGATGAGCATTCCGATCCCCGGGTCGAACCCCTGGGAGACCAGCTCGACGCGCAGGGCCTGGGCGAAGGAGAGCTCGTCGACGTAGTTGTTCCAGTCCACCCAGGAGGACTGGCGCACCGGCGTTCCGTTGATGGTCTCGCCGATCGCGAAGTGCTCCTCCTTCAGGGCCGAGTAGTTGGCGGTGTTGGAGATGAAACCGTGCACGTCGTCGGGGGTGGCCCCGTTGGCGTTGGCGGCCTCGTGGAACAGCGCCGCGGAGGCGGCGAAGTTGTCCTCCCAGCCGATCCAGCCGTGGTGACCGGCGTCCACGTAGTTGTAGACGTTGTCGATCGCACCGAGCCGGGACAGCGCGTAGCCGACGCCGTTGACGTAGTTGCCGTTGGCCAGCATGACGTCGCACTCGGGGGTGGCGGTGTTGCGGGGGGACACATTGGTAATCAGATTGGGCAGCGAGTCGAGCTCGATCGTGGTGACGATCCGCAGGGAGGTGTCCTCGTAGTCGCTCAGGATGTCCGCGATCGGGTCGATGTACTCCGACTCGTAGCGGTCGATCTCCTCGGGGCCGAGCTCGCCGTTGGAGGCCAGAGCGGCGCAGTCGCGCCCCGGCAGGTTGTAGACGACCAGCTGGAAGACCAGCGGCTCTCCGGCGGCCTGGGCGACCGCCTCGTCGAGGTGGTCGCGCAGACCCATGTCACCGGTGGTGGGGCTGTCGTTGCCCTCGATGGCGCTGATCCGGTCCAGCCAGACGCCGGTGGGCTGGTCCGCGACGGCCTCGCCACCGGGTTCGGCCGCGGCGTTGGCGGACCAGATCGGGTTCACGTAGACGTCGGCGCCCACGTACGGGTTGTCCACCCGCTCGTCGGCGGCGGTCGCCGGGGCGGAGGCGGTGAGTGCGGTGGTCACGCCCAGCAGGAGGGCGGAGGCCACGGCGAGCGCGCGCCGCGGCCGGGTCGGGTGTGCGTTGGTTCTGCTCATCTTCGTTTCCTCGCGTAGGGGGGTGCCAAGGAGGGTGAGCTTGCGAAGGGCGTCGCACGGGTCCTCGAGGGACCGGAAGGGGCGACGCGGTGTGCGGACTCGGCGGGGTGGGGACTCTCGCCGGTCCGTCGTGCACCGGTCGGTCGAGGTGCGGTCCGGTCTGCGAACCGGAGGGCGCCCCGTATTCGGGAGCGCTCCCATATTCGCTTCCCAGAAAGTTAACACCATTGAAATCCCGCTGCAACGGGTGATGAGAGGAAAACTCCACGAAGTCTCCGCCCGGCCCGGGGAGGCCCCTGCCCCCGTCACGTGACCGGGTACGATCGCCGCGCCGGACGGCCTACCGGGCCCCGCGTCCTCCGTCCGTGGGACCCGGTGCCCGCCCGCCCAACTCGGCCGACACCCGCGCCGCCACGGCCGCGACCTCCGGCCCGAGACGGCGCACCCTGGCCACCGGCAACCTGCCGGCCAGGGAGGAGACGCTGATCGCCGCCACGGGGTCACGGTTGTGGTCGAAGATCGGGGCGGCCACGCACCGTACCTCGGGCTCGTTCTCCCGGTCGTCGATGGCGTAGCCCCGCTCCCGCACCCGCCGCAGCTCCTCGGCGAGGACCCGGGGGTCGGTCACCGTCCTGGAGGTGACGGCCGGCAGACCGGCCGCCACCACATCGGCCACCAGGTCCTCCGGACCGAACGCGAGGATCGCCCTCCCCACCGCCGTACGGTAGGCGGGCATCCGGGCCCCGATCCGCGAGGACATGCGCACGGTGGCGGTGTTCTCCACCTTGTCGATGTAGACGACGTCGTGACCGTCCAGCAGCACCAGATGGCAGGTGTGGCCGGTCGCGCGCATCAGCCCCCGCAGATGCTCCGAGGCCACCGAACGCAGATCCAGATGGTCCAGGTAGGACTGCCACAACAACAGGGCCGCCGTCCCCACCCGGAACCGCCCGGTGCGCGGATCACGGGTGAGCAGGCCGTACTCCACCAGCGGCACCGAAAGACGCAGAACGGTACTCTTGTGCACCCCCAGTTCCTCCGCCAGCTCGGTCAGACCGACACCGCCGCGTTCGGGCGGCGCGGAGCGGACCCGCTCCACCACGGCCAGCGCCCGGCGCAGCGACGCCGAGGAGTTGCGTCGGGGTTCGGGCACCGCTCTCACCCCTTGACCGCCCCGCCCAGGCCGTTGGCGAGCCTGCGCTGCACGAACAGGAAGAACACCAGGACGGGAAGGGTCATCAGGACCGAGCCCGCCATGATCCCGCCCCAGTCGTTCTCGTCCGGCTTGAACAGGGAGAGCAGGGCGATGGGCAGGGTCTGGTTCTCCTGCGCGGAGATGATGAAGGTGCGGGCGAACAGGAAGTCGTTCCACGTCATGATGAACGAGAAGATACTGCACGCCACCACGCCGGGGGCGACCAGTGGGAACAGCACCCTGGTGACGAAGGTGAGACTGCCGGCGCCGTCCAGCCAGGCCGCCTCCTCCAGCTCCTTGGGCACCGCCGCGACGAAGCTGCGCAGCATCCAGACCGCCAGGGGGATGGCGAACGCCGTGTGCACGAGCATGAGCGAACCCAGCTGGTTGAGGCCGATCCCCGGAAGTCCGTACCCCAGGGTGCGCATGAGGAAGAACAGCGGGATGGTCAGCGCCTCGACCGGCACCATCTGCGCGGTCAGGATCATGATCAGCAGGGTCGTCCGCAGCCGGAACCGGTAGCGCGTGAGCGCCACCGCCGCCAGGAAGGCGCACAGGGTGGAGACGGTGACGACCACGACCGCCACCAGCAGACTGTTGAACAGGTACTGCCCGAACCCGTCGAGGAGCAGCACCCGACGGAACGACTCCAGGGTCGGTTCCAGGGTGTAGGGGGTGGGGTCTCCGGCCTCCAGGGCCGCGCGCGGTTTGAGCGCCGAGAGCACCATCCAGTAGAGCGGCAGGGCGACGACCAGGGCCACCAGCAGCCCGGCGGCGTCGCTCCCGAGCCTGCGGAGCGTCACAGTTCCTCCCCTTGGCGGCGCAGAGCGCGCAGGTAGACGAGAGTGATCAACAACAGGAGCAGGGTGGTGATCACTCCGATCGCCGAGCCCAGGCCGTACTGCCCGGAGGCGAACGCCTTCTGATACGCGTACACGTTGAGGACCAGGTTCTGGCCGGCGATACCGCCGCCCCCGGTCATGATGTAGATCTGGGTGAAGATCTTGAAGTCCCAGATGATGGACTGGATGGTGACGATGGCGACCGCCGGACGCAGCATCGGCAGCATCACCGACCAGGCGATCCGGGAGGTGGAGGCGCCGTCCAACCGGGCGGCCTCCAGCACCTCTTCGGGGATGGCCTTGATCCCCGCGTAGAGCGTGACCATCACGAACGGGAACGAGCACCACACCACCTGGGCCCCGACCAGCGCGAACGCCGACCACTTGTCGTAGGTCCAGGAGTGTCCGGAGAAGTCGCCCAGGCCCAGCCAGGTCAGGGCCTGGTTCACCGGTCCCAGGGTGGGATCGAACAGGTGCAGCCACACGGCGCTGCCGGTGACGGCGGGGGTCGCCCAGGCCCCCAGCGCGGCCAGGAAGAGCAGGGTACGCACCCAGGGGGTGAGCCGGGTGGCCAGGACCGCCAGCGTGCCGCCCACGGCCAGGGTGCCGAGCACACAGGCCGCGGCGAAGCCGATCGTGTTGAGCAGCACCTCCCAGAACTGCGCGTCGGCCATCAGGGCGCGGTAGTTCGCCCAACCGACGAACTCCAGCGGCTCGGCGCCGGTGACCTGGGGCTGCCGGTAGTCGAAGAACGAGACCAGGATCAGCTGGTAGAGCGGATAGACCAGCATGACGCCCAGGACCAGCGCGGCCGGTACCAGGTACATCCAGGGTTCGATCCGGCGGCCGCGAGAACCCGGGGGCCGGCCGGTGGGGCGTCGTGTCGCGGGGGACGTGGGGGCGGGGGCGGGGGGTCTGACGTCCACGGGTCTCACCCTCTCCCGAACGCGTCGTCGAGGGCCCGGGCGGCCTCCTCGGCGGCCTGGTCGACCGTCGCGTTCCCGGCCGCCACCCGCTGCACCATGGTGGGCAGGACGCCCTCGGCGTCCACCGTCGCCCAGGCGCCGGTGATCGGCACGAAGCGGGTCCCGGCGTCGATGGTCTCGACGAACGGGGCGATCTCCTCGTCGGAGGCGGCCAGCTCCTCACGGACGTCGGTGTAGGCGGGGAGGTTCCCCATGGCCTCGTACATCTTCAGCTGGTACTCCTTGCCCGCCAGCAGTTTCACGAACTCCACCGCGAGGGTGCGGCGTTCGGTCCCGGCCAGGACACCGAGGTTGTTGCCTCCGGCGAAGGCCGGGGCGACGGTGCCGGGCTCGGTCCCGGGAAGGGGGACGACGGCGGCGTCCTCGGCGACGTCGCTGTCGTGCAGCGCGTTGAGGTTGAAGTTGCCGCCGATGGTCATGGCCGCGTTGCCCGCGAGAAAGTTCTGCACGGAGGCGTCCCCGGTCATCTGCGAACAGGTCTGCGGCGGACAGACGTCGTCGGAGAGGATGCTCCCGTACAGTTCCAGCCCCCGGCGGGACTCGGCGGAGTCGATGGTCGCGGTGTAGGAGCCCTCGTGGAGCTCGGCGATGTCGCCGCCGTGCGCCCATACGAACGGCATCATCGCGTAGGTGTAGGCGCCGCCGGTGGAGATCCCGAGCATGGCCGGGTCGTGCTCGCGCACCGCGCGCGCGGTCTCCACGACCTCCTCCAGGGTCCCGGGCACCTCCAGGTCGAGCTCCTCCAGAACGTCGGTGCGGTAGAAGAGGGCGCGGGCCCCGAGGAACCAGGGCACCCCGTAGTCGACCCCTTCGACCCGGGCCGTGGACGCGACGTCCTCGGAGACGTCCTCGTAGGGCTCCCAGCCGGCCAGGTCGTCGGTGATGTCCGCGAACCCCGCGGACTCGACGTAGCCGGCCAGGTCGGTGTTGCCGTACTCGGCGACGTCGGGGGCGGAGGCGGGGTCGAGGAAGGCGCCTTGGAAGCGCTCGGCCCGTGTCTCCACCGGGATGTACTGGACCTGGACGTCGACACCGTCGTGCGCGGCCTCGAACTCCGCGACGGCCTCGTCGACGACCCGTTCCTTCGGGGCCTGGTCGACCTCGGAGAACAACCAGACGCGGAGCGTTCCCTCCCTCTCGTCCACGCCGGAGGCGGCGCCGGGGGTCTGTAGTGGTGCGCAGGCGGTGATCAGGGCCGCGAGTCCGAGGAGCGCGCAGGCGCGCGCGGGGGCTGTGAGTCGCATCGGGACTCCCCAGGTCGGAGGCGGGCAGAGCGGTAACCGACTCATCGGTGGGATGACTCTAGGGAGACGCCCGAACGGGACATAAGGGAGTGCGCGCAAAGTTGTGCCCCGCACAACGCGGGGTGCGCAGTGCAGGGCACGGGGATACGGATCGGGGCCGGGTCAGGTCCCCAGACCGGACATCAGATCGGCGAAGGGCGTGGGCTCCTCGTAGGGGTCCTCGGTCTTCGCGGAGTGCTCGGTGGCCAGCAGCGCCAGCTGGCGGGCCGCCCGGGCGATGCGCTCGGACAGCTCACGGCCGCCGCTCTCCCCCGCGCCCCAGTCCTCCGACGCGGCGTAGACGCCCGTGGGCACCACGACCGCGCGGCTGTAGGAGAACATGGGCCGCAGGGCGTGCTCCAGCACCAGGGAGTGGCGCGGGCTGCCGCCGGTGGCGGCGGCCAGGACCGGGGTGCCGTCCAAGGTCCCCGGCTCGACCACGTCGAAGAACGACTTGAACAGACCGCTGTAGGAGGCGTTGAAGACCGGGGTCACCGCGATGACCGCGTCGGCCTCGTCCATGTCCTTCAGGATCCCGGACAGGTCGCCGGTGGGTACCCGCGTGGTCATGGCGTTCATGATGTCGTGGGCGACCTCGCGCAGTTCCACGACACGGACGTCCACCGTCTCGCCCCGTTCGGCCAGGGCCTCCTCGGTGGCGTTGGTCAGTCGGTCGGCGAGCAGCCGGGTCGAGGAAGGGTTGCTCAGGCCGGCGGTGACGGTCACCAGCTTCCGGGTCATCGGTCGTCCTCCGTGTTCGTGGCGGCCCGCTCCTTGGCGGCCAGGAGCGAGGCGTGGGTGGGCGCGTCGGGAACGTGGTCGGGCTTCTTGGCGGCGAACTCCCGACGCAGGACCGGAACGACCTCCTCGCCCAGGATGTCGAGCTGCTCCAGCACGGTCTTGAGCGGCAGGCCCGCGTGGTCCATCAGGAAGAGCTGACGCTGGTAGTCGCCGAACGTCTCCCGGAAGCCCAGGGTACGGTCGATGACCTCCTGGGGGCTGCCCACGGTCAGCGGGGTCTCGCGGGTGAACTCCTCCAGGGAGGGGCCGCCACCGTAGACCGGCGCGTTGTCGAAGTAGGGACGGAACTCCTTCACCGCGTCCTGGGAGTTCTTGCGCATGAACACCTGACCTCCCAGACCGACGATGGCCTGGTCCGCCCGACCATGGCCGTAGTGCTCGAAACGGCGACGGTACAGGGAGATGAGCTTCCTGGTGTGGGTGGAGGGCCAGAAGATGTTGTTGTGGAAGAAGCCGTCACCGTAGTAGGCGGCCTGCTCCGCGATCTCCGGACTGCGGATCGAACCGTGCCACACGAACGGGGGCACGTCGTCCATCGGGCGAGGCGTGGAGGTGAAGCCCTGCAACGGGGTACGGAACTTGCCCTCCCAGTCGACCACGTCCTCGCGCCAGAGCCGGTGCAGGAGGTTGTAGTTCTCCAGCGCCAGAGGGATGCCCTGACGGATGTCCTGACCGAACCAGGGGTAGACCGGACCCGTGTTGCCGCGTCCCATCATCAGGTCCACCCGGCCGTCGGCCAGGTGCTGGAGCATCGCGTATTCCTCAGCCAAACGAACAGGGTCGTTGGTGGTGATCAGCGTGGTGGACGTGGACAGGATCAGCTTCTCGGTCCGGGCGGCGATGTAACCGAGCATGGTCGTGGGCGAGGAGGCCACGAACGGCGGGTTGTGGTGCTCGCCGGTGGCGAAGACGTCCAGGCCCACCTCCTCGGCCTTCAGCGCGATGGCGACCATCGCCTTGATGCGCTCACGCTCGGTGGGCGTACGCCCCGTGGTGGGGTCGGTCGTGACGTCACTGACCGTGAAGATTCCGAACTGCATGGCCGTTCCCCGATCGAAGTAGCTTCCCAGGAAAATGTTTTCTCCGAAACTATCATGCGGAACCCAGGACGCAAGACGGTTATTCCTCCGCGCCCCGGAGAGCCCGTGTTCATCCACAGGCACGCTCCGTATCCACCGAATGTCACTCTGACGTGTTATCTCTGGTAGGGCAGGCACCGACACCGTCACGTGGGCCGGCAGAGGCCGAACGAGCGAGGAAAAGGAGGAGGGCGCGGCGTCCAGAGCCCGCCCGACACCCCCATGGCCACAACCCTCGAACCCCGACGGAAGCCCCACCACCCCTCCCCTCACCCGCGCGAGGCCGAGCCGAGGCCGCTGATCCCGGCCCCGCGTCCCCCGACGAGCGCCGACCGCGCCCGCGAGGCCGCACGGCGCGAACCGGTCGTGCTCGCCGACGCGCTGGGAGAGGTCCTGGACACCCTTCTGGAACGTTCCCCGGAACCCGACAGACCATGACCCGCCGGTAGTCGAAGAGAGCACGGAAAGGGGCCGGTGTGCCTCGCGCACGCCGACCCCTCGACCGACCATGTCCCTCACGAGCGCGGACCGAAGCGGTCAGACCGATCGACGCCCCTTGTTCACCCCTTCACCCCGCGCGTACGCGCGCGAGGGCGGAGACGAGCGACCCTCCGATCGGTCCCCGGGCAGGAAGGAGCGCACCGACTCGATCGGGCCACGCAGATGGGCATTGAACTCCGGCAGTTCCTCCGCGGGGACCCATAAATCCAGGATGGTCCTTCCGCCCGCCTGACCGGGTAACGGGAGACGAAGGCGGAGTCCACGTGGAAGCGGGTGACATGCCCCTCCCCATCACGTGGCAGGTTCCACTCCCGCGCGATCCGAACGGCGTGGTCCCCGTTCAGGACGGGATAGAAGATCGGCTGCTCCGGAAGACGCGGCGGCCAGGCCCGCCGACCGGAATCCCCGGCCAGCGCGAGTTCCTCGGGCCCGGTGGGGCGCCAGAGGGTGGTCGTGTCGGACATGGTCTCCTCCCGTCCTCATGGGTCGACCCATGAGCATGGGCGGCGCATGCCCCGTTCCACACCCGGTTTTTACCGGTGGACACGTGAATTCGTTCCAACGCGCGGGAACACCTGTCCCATACGAAGCGTTCTCACAGGTGAAGCACCCCGGACCGACCCCGACCCCGACCCACCCACCAAGGTCTGTGAGAGGCTTCGAACATCATCTTCGAGACCATGCGCGGGCGCGAGCGTTCGTGTCGGCAATGGGGGTTTCCGACACGATATCTTCGCCGCGCCCGCCTTCCCAGCGGCCAGACCGCACTCAGTGCGCAGGCCGCGAGGTCGGGTCCTACGTTGGGGGACGTGGGACCCGGCCAGACCTGGCGAATACGAGTGTCCGTGTCGTAAATGGGGGTTTCCGACACGGAGCCATCACCGTATTCGCTTCCCAGCGGCCCCACCGCACTCGGTGCGCGGGCCGCGTGGCCGGTTCCACGTTGGGGGACGTGGAATCCGGCCGGACCCGGCGGGGGTGCGCCTCAGGGCGCGCCCCCGCTTCGTCTTTCCCGGGTCACTCGTCCCCGACCAGGATCTTCGGCCACCCGACGACCTTCCACGGTCGGCGCGCCGGAGCACCTCGACCGTGCTCGCCCCGACCGCACCCAGGCCGGGCGCGCACCACACCGATACCGGACCCCTCCGACCGCCACCGCCGTGGACGGAGGAGACCGGCTCTCCGGGCCCACCGTCCCGGTCATGTCCGTTCGTGGAAGTCGAGTGGAAGTCGATCAGGGTCACCGACCCGAACTCGCTAGAACTCCCCTGGCATCGACGTGGCCGCCCACGAGCGGAACGATCCTCCCCGACGATCATCACCCTCACGAGAGCGCTGAGCGAGATGTCCTCGTAGAGCGAGACCTCGGCCGCCCCGTCACTGGGGAGGATGTACAACCCCTCGGCCCGTTGCGGCCCCCCGGCTTGGACTCCTCTCTCCACTTGACGGAACGTCAGGTGACCTCCACGTACTGGATCAGTTGGAGGTCCCCGAACTCGTATTCCGACATGCCCTCCCAAACCTCGTCCCCGGTGGGCTCGGCATACAGACACGGGGTCGGACGCCACCATCGGTCCTCGGGGTAGTCGATATCGATGCGCAAGGATCCGCAGGCGAAAGAGTCATCGACCAGATATGTGGCTACCCCGCTTCCGCTGTATCCCGCCAAAAACTCCAAACGGGGATTGTCCTGCCTGGCTTCCCACTCATCAAAGAGCATGTCCGTCACCTCTGTGGCGTACCCACAGTCCATCTCCCAGGCTGCGGCACGCACGTCCCAATTCCGGTCGGTCATGTACAGGCGCTCACAAATCGGAGCATGCGCCACCGACCACTCCTCAATCAGTTGTGGATCGAGAATCTCCACTGGGGTGCCCGACCGTTCCAGGTCGATGGTGATGTCCCAAGCCGCAGAGCGGTACTCCACATGGACCGGGACCCCCTCCGGATCGACCTCGACTGAGGCGTCCATCTCATCTCTCGCCCAAGCACCCTCGATCAACATGCGCACCATCGCCGTTCCGGTGTAGCGGGTGTGATCCTTCTGCTCTGGTCCTTCCATCGATACGTCGATGTCCCCTGAGTCGGCCATGCTCGCGAGCGGATCGACCAGCAGTGTCCGTTCCAGGCTTTTCCAGTCCACATTCGCGGAGACATCGATGTGCTCGGACTCGTACTCCCAACTCGTCCACTGAACCTCTTCCGGTGGCGCGTAAACGTAGAGCTCACCCTGATGGACTGCCACGGCCGTGGTTCCCGGGCCCATGGCCGCACCCCTGATGAGGAAGCTCTCCCCGTCCGCCGAGTACAGGTACTCCTCGGAGACCGTCTCTCCCCCACCGACCGGGGTCCGTTCCACGGTCGCGACGAACCCGGTCTCCTCCAGTAGGACGGCGGCCGAGGCCACCACATCGGCAGGTGACTCCCACAGTCGGTCGTAGGCCACATAGCCGCCCGCGGCCACACCGGCCACCGCGAGGGCACCGGCGCCCACCATGGCGAGTTTGGATCCCGCCACGCCTCCCAGCGCGCCACCGGCGGAGGAACCCCCGCCGAAGATCCCGGCCGCGGCCCCCGAGGACGACGCACCGGACACGACCGCACCCGTGCCCCCGCTCGCGGCGGCCGTCGCGCCGGCGGTGGAGCCCGCCGCCCCTCCCGCCGTCGCGCCACCGGCCCCCACGGTG
This sequence comes from Nocardiopsis alba DSM 43377, assembly GCF_000341225.1. Taxonomy (GTDB): domain Bacteria; phylum Actinomycetota; class Actinomycetes; order Streptosporangiales; family Streptosporangiaceae; genus Nocardiopsis; species Nocardiopsis alba. Next base: position 71,002 of record NZ_ANAC01000014.1, on the reverse strand, counting down.
CCGCCTAGCGTTCCCACTACCCCGAGCCCGGCGGCGGAGGCGCCGCCGAGCCAGGCCGCCCAGTGGGCCGGGTCGTGCCCGGCCGCGTCCACCCCGCGCCAGTAGTCGCGGAGCATGCGACGCAAGATGTCGGAGGTCGAGGCGGAATCCTCGTGGCCCTCCTCGGGCTCGGGCAGTAGGGTCTCGACCAGCTCCGCCGACGTCGGCCTCAACCCCGGATCCACCGACAGCGCGGCCTCGACCAGAGCCCGCAGACCTTCGGGCACCCCGGTGACGTCGTACTCCCCCATGCTCACGCGGCGCGCCAGTTCATCGGCGTCGCCGGTGCCGAACGGCGTTCTCCGTGTGGCGGCCAACGTGACCAGCCCGCCCCAGGCGAACACGTCGGCGGCCGGGTCGGCCTCGGCCCCGGTGTAGCGTTCGGGCGCGGTCCACCCCGGCGTTCCGTAGGAGGCCGAGGCGTCCTCGGAGCGTTCGGTGCCGATCTCGACCGCGATACCGAAGTCCACGAGCTTCGGCCCGTCCGGCGCCAGGATCACGTTGCCCGGTTTGACGTCGCGATGTGCGACCCCCGCCGTGTGCAGGGCCGAGAGCCCCTCGGCCATACCCAGGGCGAACACCCGCAACATCTCACCTTCCAGCGGACCGAACTCACGCACATGGGCACGCAGGTCCCGACCGGGCACGTGGTCGAAGGCCAACCACGGCACCTCCGCCTCGGTGTCATGGGCGTGCAAACGAGCGGCGCCGACCCCGTCGACCCGGTCCAGCATCGCGACCTCACGTGCGAAGGCCTCACGGAAACGCGGCTTCGCGGCCAGATCGGCGTGGACGGTCTTGACCGCCACACAGCGGCCGTACACGTCCAGAGCGCCGTAGACGGCGCCCATACCTCCGGCGCCGATCCTCCCCACCAAGCGGTAGGGACCGATCACGGTCGGATCGCTCTCCTTCAACGGGGACAATCCGGGGGGAGGGGAGGTCGGTTCGGGGGTGGAGGACATCCGGATCCTTCTGGGTGAGGGAATCGACCGATGACTTCGACACGGTCACGTGAGTCGTGGTTCGCGAGTCGATGGCCGCGGAGAACAGTGCGACGGGCCCGTGCGGTGGACGGGGACCCGGCTCTCCCGGCCCACCGTCACGGTCAGGCCCGTTGGTGGAAGTCGATCAGGGTCACCGGACCGAACTCGACCTCGGACACCGTGTAGAACTCGCTCAGGTCCTCCCGGGACAGCACCTCGGACTCCTGGCAGGGGCCGTACGCGTAGGAGGGGATGGAGAAGCCGTCGTCATCGATCACCGATTCCCAGAAAAGGCCGCATGCCACCCTGCCGTCGTACTGCGTGATGCCGCCCATACCGCCTCTGGCCCCGTGCAGTCCTTCGAACCGTTCCGGGTCCCGGCTCGAGTCCTCCCTCAACGCCGCCACCTCCATCGCGTAATCGCAGTCCACGTCCCAACCGCTGGCCTGGACGTCCCACACCTTCTCCGCGTCCCGGTCCGCCGCCCAGCCCGGCAGACGCACGGTTCCACAGATCGGAGCCCGCACCACGGCCCAACCGAACCCGTCGTTCTCGGCCGCCCACACTTGAGGGTCCTCCAGCACCACCCCGCCACCGATCTCTTCGAAGTCGACCCGTGTCTCCCATCCGTCGCTCATGTACTCGACCCAGATCGGTGCGCCTTCCTCGTCGAGCCCGACACGTCCGGTCGCCTCCCGCTCCACGAGTTCACCCGCCTCCAGAAGCTCCAGCACCGTGGAGCCCTCATAGACCCTCTCCCGCCCTTCCACGGCCTCGACCTCTCCCGATCCGGCGAGAGTCCGCAGCGGCCCGGTGACCAGGGCGGGAGAAAGGATCTCCGCGCTCATCTCGACGTCGGATCCCAGGGGCCGGGACGAGTTCCGCCACAGTCCGTGGTCCCCCTCCTCACCGAAGTCGAGGGAGATGGACTCACCATCCGTCCACAACTCCTGAGGCGAGTCCTGCCACAGTCCGAGGTCCTCCTCGTGTGACGCGTACACGTACAGTTCTCCCTGGTGGGAGGCCACGGCCGTGGTGCCCGGGCCCATGGCCGCCCCCCGGATCAGGAAACTCTCCCCGTCCGCCGAGTACAGGTACTCCTCGGTCACCGTCTCGCCACCGTCCACCGGGGTGCGCTCCACCGTGGCGGTGAATCCGGCGCTCTCCTCCACCACCGTGGCGGCCGAGGCCACCAGGTCCGCGGGAGAGTCGCTCACCAGGTCGTAGACCACGAAACCGCCCGCCGCCACACCGGCGGCGGCGAGCGCGCCGGCGCCGATCATCGCCGCTTTGGAACCGGCCAGGCCGCCCAGGACACCGCCGGACGACGAACCGGACGCGGTCGCCCCCGTGGTCCCGCTCGCGGCGGCCGAGGAGCCCGCGATCCCTCCGGTCGCGGCCCCTCCGGTACCGGTGCCCACGGCCCCGCCCAGGATCCCGGTCGCTCCCAGCGCGGTCGCGGAGGCGCCGCCGAGCCAGGCCGCCCAGCGGGCCGGGTCGTGTCCGGCCGCGTCCACCCCGCGCCAGTAGTCGCCCAGCATGCGGCGCAGCGCGCGTCCGACCTCCTCGTCCCTCCGCTCTTCCGGCAGGAGAGCCCGCACCAGGTCGGCGGCGCCCGGTCGCTCCCCCGGCTCCATCGAAAGCGCGCCCTCCACGAGGGGGAGCAGGTCCTCCGGTACCCCGTCGATCTCGTACTCCCCCGCGCACACGCGCCGGATCCGCTCCTTGGTCTCCCCCTTGCCGAAGGGCTGACGGCCGGTGGCGGCCATCGCCACGAGCGCTCCCCAGGCGAACACGTCGGCGGCGGAGTCGGCGATCGCCCCGGCGTGACGTTCGGGCGCCGCCCAGCCGGGGGTGCCGTGATCGGCGAAGGCGTCATCGGAGCGTTCGGTCCCGATCGGGGTGGCGATGCCGAAGTCGACGATCTTGGGTCCGTCCGGAGACAGGATCACGTTGGCCGGTTTGACGTCCCGGTGCACCACCCCCGCCGCGTGCAGGGCGGCCAGCCCCTCGGCCATGCCCAGGGCGAACACCCTCAGCATCTCGCCCTCCAACGGACCGAACTCGCGCACGTGCGCGCGTAGGTCCCGGCCGGGCACGTGGTCGAAGGCCAGCCAGGGCACCTCCGCCTCGGTGTCATGGGCGTGCAGCCGAGCGGTACCGACCCCGTCGACCCGGGCCAACATCGCGACCTCGTGCGCGAAGGCCTCACGGAACTCGGGCCGTCGGGCGAAGCGGGCGTGCACGGTCTTGACCGCCACGCACCGGCCATAGGTGTCCAGGGCGCCGTAGACGGCGCCCATACCTCCGGCGCCGATCCTCCCCACCAATCGGTAGAGACCGATGTCGGTCGGGTCGTCCTCCTTCAACGGTGACAGCCCGACGGGCGGTTGGGCGAGCATAGGGGATGTGGACATCGGGGCCCTTCGAGGAGATGGGATGCGCGCGGTGAACGTCCGCTCGGAGCTTCTGACGCCCCGAGGGATCCGAAGGTTCTCGGGTCGGTCCACCGGCGGGGCGGGCGTCCGCGAGGATACGATGCGCCTGCGTGAGAGGGGGCCACGATGACGAGCGACGGCGGGGACGGTGGGGCGTCCGGGGGGCGGCCGACGATGGCCGACGTGGCGGCGCGCCTGGGGGTCTCCCGCCAGTTGGTCTCCCTGGTCCTGGGCGACCGGCCCGGTCCGAGCGCGGCCACCCGCGAACGTGTACTGCGCGCCGCCGAGGAGCTCGGCTACCGCGCCGACACCGCCGCCCAGTTGCTGCGCCGTGCCCGTAGTCGTCAGGTGGGGGTGCTCTTCACCATGGAGCATCCGATGGACGCCGATCTGGTCGAGGCCCTGTATCCGGCGGCGGCGCGGCTCGGCTACGGCCTGGCCCTGAGCGCGATGCTCGCCAACCGCACCGAACGCCAGGCGATCGACGAGCTCGTGGGGTTGCGCTGCGAGGCGCTGGTGCTGATCGGGATGTCGGCCCAGGCCCCGGAGGATCTGGCCGAGGTGGCGCGTCGGGTGCCGGTGGTGGAGATCGGTCAGCGCACCGACTCGGCCGGGACCGACAGCGTCCGCACCGACGCCGTGTCCGGGGTCCGGCTGGCCGTCGACCACCTGGTCTCCTTGGGCCACCGGAGCATCGCCCACGTGGACGGTGGCGGGCTGCCCAGCGCGCCCGAGCGCCGGGCCGGATATCTGGAGGGCATGCGCGAGCACGGGCTGGACGCGTACGTGGACCTGGTCCCGGGCGCCTACACCGAGGAGGCCGGAGCCCGGGCCGCGCGCGTGTTCCTGGATCGGGACGTCCTGCCCACGGCCGTGGTGTGCTGCAACGACCAGTCCGCGCGGGGTCTTCTGGAGACGCTGGTCCGCGCGGGCCGTTCCGTGCCCGGCGAGGTCTCCGTGGTGGGGTACGACGACAGTCGCGCCGCCCGGCTCTCGTTTCTGAGGCTGACCTCGGTCCGTCAGGACGTGGAGCGGATCGCCGAGGCGACCCTCGAAGCGGTCGCGGAGCGTCTGGAGCGGGGAAGGATCGAGAGCACTCACGTGTTGCTACCGACCACGCTCACCGTGCGGGAGAGCACCGCTCCCCCGCGCACCTGAGTCGAGCGGGGCCTTCCGTGCCGCCGGCGCGGGGTGGTGGGGGCGACGCGAGCCAGATCACGCGGCCGATCGTTGGAAAACCTCGGGCACGGGTGTCATCCTTGATTTAGCACGTGCTAAATCACCCTGCCCGGATCCCGTACACGACGGCCGGCACGGTCCTCTCGGCACCACCGGACCTCCGGTGCCGCTCACACCTCCCCACCACCTCGAAGCACACCTCGCCTTCTCCTGCCGCCGTCCACCTCCTGGAAAGGGGCAATCGCCATGCCCTTGGCCCTCCTCGCCCTGGCCCTCGGGGCCTTCGCCATCGGGACCACGGAATTCGTGATCATGGGGCTGCTCCCCGAGGTCGCCGCCGACCTCGGGATCCCCATCCCCACCGCGGGGCATCTGATCTCCGCCTACGCCTTGGGCGTGGTGGTGGGCGCTCCCCTGCTCACCGCGCTGAGCACACGGCTGCCCCGCAAGACCGCCCTGCTGTTGTTCATGGGCGTCTTCCTGCTGGGCAACCTGCTCACCGTGATCGCCCCCTCGCACACCCTGGTCCTGGCCTCCCGCTTCCTGGCCGGGTTGCCGCACGGCGCCTACCTCGGGGTGGCCGCCCTGGTCGCCGCCCATCTGGCCGGCCCCGCCCGCCGGGCCACCGCCGTGGCGCGGGTGATGTTGGGCCTGACCATCGCCAACATCGTGGGGGTGCCCGCCGGAACCCTGCTGGGCCAGCTCACCGGTTGGCGCACCGCGTTCCTGGTGGTGGCCGGGATCGCGGCGCTGACCCTGCTCGGCGTGGCCCGTTGGGTACCGCACGTATCGATCGCCACCAGCGGCGGGCTGCGCGGGGAGTTCTCCGCCCTGGCCCGCTCCCAGGTCGTGCTGGGCCTGCTCACCGCGGTGTTCGGGTTCGCGGGGGTCTTCGCCGTCTACAGCTACATCTCGCCGATGATGACCGAACTGGCGGGCATGCCCACCACCGCCGTACCCGTGGTGCTGGCGCTGTTCGGGGTGGGGATGACCCTGGGGTCGCTCGTGGTCGGCCCGTTGGCCGACCGTTGGCTGCGACCCACCATCTACGGTTCGTTGGCGGCCCTTGCCGCCGTGCTGGCCCTGTTCACCCTCGCCGTGCACAACCCCTGGACGGCGGCGATCGGCGTGGTGGTGCTGGGCGCCGTCGGGTTCGGCGTGACGGCCCCGCTCCAGGTGCTGGTGATGAGCCGTGCGGGCGCGGCGCCGAGTCTGGCCTCGGCCTCCAACCACTCGGCCTTCAACCTGGCCAACGCCGGAGGCGCCTGGGTGGGCGGCGTGGGCATCGCGATGGGGCTGGGCTACGCCTCCCCCGCCGCGATCGGCGCGGTCCTGGCCGTGGTCGGTCTGGGGATCGCGGTGACGGCCGGTCTCATCGACCGCTCCCCCACGTCGGACGGCGCCCCGGCCGAGGAGCCCACCCGCGTGGGCTGAGTACGGCGACGCCGCGTTCGACGGAACGAGGGGCCGGGGCATGCCGCCCCGGCCCCTCTCACCTCCGCCTCATCGGGAGAGGGTACGGCTGCGTCCCCGGAACTCGGCGACGACCTCCTCGCCCCTCCTGACGGTGACGTCGTAGACGCCGCTGCGGCCGTACACGACCCGTTCCACGGCGGTGGCCACCAGGACGTCGCCCTCACGGGCGGAGGTCACGAAGGTGATGTCGCCCCCCGCCGCGACGGTCACCCCGCCGCCCTCCACGTTGCAGGCGCAGGCGAAGGCGGTGTCGGCGAGGGTGAACACGAACCCTCCGTGGGCGATGGCGTGGCCGTTGACCATGAGCGGCCCCACGGTCATCTCCACGACGGCGGTGCCATCTCCGGCCTCGAGCAGCCGCATGCCCAGGTTCCGGGAGGCCTTGTCGGCCTCGAACATCCGCCAGGCGGTCTCGTTGCGCGCCTCGGGCGCCCGTTCGTCGCTCATGAGTCGAAGTCCACGGTCAGGGTGTCGGTCTCGGGCAGGGACTGGCAGGCCAACGCGTACCCGGCCTCGACCTCGGCGGGGGTGAGCGCGTAGTTGCGGCGCATCGCGACCTCGCCGTCGCACACCTTCACCCGACAGGTACCGCAGACGCCGCCCTTGCAGGCGAAGGGCAGGTCAGGACGGTAGCGCTGGGCGGCGTCCAGGACCGGCACCCCTCGGGGCAGGGTCAGGGTGGTGGTGCGGCCGTCCAGGACGACGGTGACCTCGCTGGAGGGGCCCTCGACCTCGGGGTCCTCGTGCCGGGCCTGGGGCGGCGGCTCGGCGCCCTCCACGAAGAACAGCTCCTGGTGGACCCGTGCGCCGTCCACCCCGTGTTCGGCCAGGACCCTCCGCGCGTCGGTGACCATCCCGTAGGGGCCGCACAGCCACCAGTGGTCGACCGCGTCGGGGGCGACGATGGTGGACAGCAGAGCCGCCAGCTTCTCGGCGTCCAACCGTCCGGTGAGCAGTTCGGACTCGCGCGGCTCCCGGGACAGGACGTGGACCAGCTCCAGGCGCGGCCCGAAGACGTCCTTGAGGTCGGCCAGCTCGTCGGCGAACATCACGGTGTCGCTGCGGCGGTTGCCGTAGAGCAGGGTGACGTGGGATTCGGTTCGGCGCAGCAGCGAGGCGGCCATGGACAGCATCGGAGTGATGCCGGAGCCGGCGGCCACCAGCACGTGGCGCGCGGCCACGGTCAGGTCGGGGCTGAAGCGACCGGTGGGCACGCCCACCTCGATCTCGTCGCCGGGGCGGACCTCGCGGACCAGCCAGGTGGAGAAGAGGCCGTCGGCGACCAGGCGGACCCCGACCCGGGGCGCCTCTCCGACCGGGGCGCAGATGGAGTAGCTGCGGCGCTCCTCCACCCCGTCGACCTCGCGGCGCAGGGTCAGGGACTGTCCCGGCGCGAAGTCGAACACCTCGGCCAGGTGGTCGGGGACGTCGAAGGCGACCGCGACGGCGTCCTCGCACAGGCGCTCGACGGAGGCCACGCGCAGCCGGTGGAACGCGGCCCGGCCGCGCGCGGCGGCGGGGGCGGTCTCGGTGACGGGTGTGGTCACGGTCAGATCTCCTTGACGTGCTCGAACGGTTCGAGACAGGACCGGCAGCGGTGCAGCGACTTGCAGGAGGTCGATCCGAAGCGGGACAGTTCCTCGGTGTCGGCCGTCGCGCAGCGCGGACAGCGCGGCGCGGTCCGGGTGGGCAGCAGGGTCAGGGGCACCGGCCCGGAAGGGCGGGCGGGGGCGCGGCCGGGCGCCGAGATCCCGTGTTCGGTGAGCTTGCGCCGACCCTCCTCGGTGATCCAGTCGGTGGTCCAGGCGGGTGAGAGGGCGGTGCGCACCTCGACGTCGTCGAACCCGGCCGCGCGCAGGGCGCGGTCCACGTCCACGCGCATCTCGGCCAGCGCGGGACAGCCCGAGTAGGTGGGGGTGATCCACACCGCCACGGTGCCCTCCTCCGAGACCTCGACCTCGCGCAGGATGCCCAGGTCGGCGAGGGTGAGCATGGGCAGTTCGGGGTCGGTGACCGCGGCGGCCGCCTCCCAGGCCCGTCGCCGCGTCTCGTTCGGCGTGGTGGTCACCATGTCGCCTCCGGGTGTTCGCGCGCCACCCGCTGGAGTTCCTCCACCAGGGGCGCCAGCTCGTCGGTGTGCCGCCCCTCCCGTCCGGAGACCTCCCCGTCGGGGAAGGCTCCGGGGGTGTCCAGGGTGGCGGCGGTCAGGACCTGGTCGAGCACCTCGCGCACCTCCTCTCGGACCGAGGCCGGATCCACGCCCGCTCCGAGTCCGGCCAGGGAGGTCTCCACCGGGTGGGCGGCGAAGAGCTCGCCGGTCAGCGGCCACACGTCGGCGACCGCCGCGCTCATGCGCTCGTGGGAGTAGGGGGTGCCGTCCCCCAGACGCAGCGCCCAGGAGACGGCGTACTCGCGGTGGTAGGCCAGTTCGTTGACGCCCTTGGCCGCGATGGCCGCCAGGACCGGGTCCACGCTGTGCGCCAGTCGGGTGAACAGGGCCAGACGCCAGGAGGAGAGCACGAGGAGCGTGACGATACAGCGGGCGAAGTCGCCGCGCGGGGCCTCGGTCAGGCGCACGTTGCGGAACTCCGAGGCGTCCCGACGGTAGGCGAAGGCGTCCTCGTCCCGTCCGGTGCCGTCGGCCTGGCCGGCACGGGCCAGCAGCAGGCGGGCCTGGCCCAACAGGTCGAGGGCGATGTTGGCCAGGGCCACCTCCTCCTCCAGTTCGGGGGCGTCGGTCACCCAGTGGACGAGCCGTTGCGCCTGGACGAGGGCGTCGTCGCCGAGCATCTGGCAGTACTCCGCCAGGGCCGGGCCGTCCACGCCCTCGGGCAGGGTGGTGTCCACGCCCGCGAGCGCCTCGGTGAAGCCGGTGCCGAAGGCCCAGCGGGCGTCGCCGTCGTGCTCCTCGACCAGGCCGGTGAAGATGTTGTCGCCGCTCATGTGCTTCCTTTGCAGCCTTACCGCTAGATGTGCGGGACGTCCTCGGGGATGGGATAGAAGGTCGGGTGCCGGTAGACCTTGTCGCCGCTGGGCTCGAAGTAGGGGTCCTTCTCGTCCGGGCTGGAGGCGGTGACGGCGTCGGCCGGCACGACCCAGATGCTCACGCCCTCGTTGCGCCGGGTGTAGAGGTTGCGGGCGTTGTGCAGGGCCATCTCGTCGTCCGGGGCGTGCAGGGAGCCCACGTGCACGTGGTTCAGGCCGCGCTTGCCGCGCACGAAGACCTCGTAGAGGGGCCATTCGGGGCGGGCCGGGCCCGTGGTCCGATCACTCATACCGTGACCTCCTCGGTGTTACGTCGTTTGGCCGCGTAGGCGGTGGCGGCCTCGCGTACCCAGGCGCCCTTCTCGTGGGCGGCCCGGCGGCGTGCGACGCGTTCGGCGTTCTTGGGACCGTCTCCGGAGATGACCCGCTTGAGCTCGTCCCAGTCGGGCGTGCCGAAGTCGTAGTGTCCGCGTTCGTCGTTCCAGGACAGTTCGGGGTCGGGCAGGGTGACGCCCAGCTTCTCCGCCTGGGGGACGGTCATATCGACGAACTTCTGCCGGAGCTCGTCGTTGGTGTCGATCTTGATGCCCCAGTCCATGGAGCGTCGGGTGTTGGGCGAGTCGGCGTCGGGCGGGCCGAACATCATCAGGGACGGCCACCACCAGCGGTCGACGGCGTCCTGGACCATGGCCCGCTGCCCCTCGGTGCCCTCCATCATGCGCATGAGCAGCTCGTAGCCCTGCCGCTGGTGGAAGGACTCCTCCTTGCAGATGCGCACCATGGCGCGGGCGTAGGGGCCGTAGGAGGTGCGGCAGAGCGGGACCTGGTTGCAGATCGCGGCGCCGTCGACCAGCCAGCCGATCACGCCGACGTCGGCGTAGCCGAGCGAGGGGTAGTTGAAGATCGAGGAGTACTTCTGACGGCCCTCGATCAGCCTCTCGGTGAGGTCGGCGCGGTCCACGCCGAGGGTCTCGGCCGCCGCGTACAGGTACAGGCCGTGTCCGGCCTCGTCCTGCACCTTGGCCAGCAGGATCGCCTTGCGCCGCAGGCTGGGCGCGGACGCGATCCAGTCCCCTTCGGGCTGCATGCCGATGATCTCGGAGTGGGCGTGCTGGGAGACCTGGCGAACGAGGGTCCTGCGGTAGGCCTCGGGCATCCAGTCACGCGGTTCGATCCGCCGGTTGGCCGCGATCCTGGCGTCGAAGTGCGCTTGGAGAGCCTCGTCGGCGCCGGGTGACGCCTCCTGGGCCGTGGTCGACATTGATCATTCCCCATTCATAACCGAACGTTCGGTCAGTAATTAGTATCTCCGGATCCGCCCGCCCGACGCAAGCCCCTCCCCGGCGGTTTCACCCGTCACCCCCGGTGAGGACCTCCTCGGGCGGAGGCGGTGCGCGCCGTCCGTGCGGCGCGCACCGCGTGTTCCTACCGGCCGGTGAAGGTCGGCTTCTCCTTGTTCAGGAAGGAGCGCACCGCGCCGACGTGGTCCTCGGTGACGCCGAGCCGGTTCTGGAGGTCGGCCTCCTCCTCCAGGAGCTCGGGCAGGTCGCTCTGGCCCTCGGCCGCCGCCCGCACCTCGTGCTTGGCCGCGACGAACGCCGCCGTGGGGCCCGAGGCCAGACCGACCGCGACCTCACGGGCGCGTGTCTCCCAGTCCGCGTCGTCCACCACCTCGGTGACCAGACCCAGCTCCAACGCGCGGTCCGCCGTGAGCATGGTGCCCAGCAGCATCAGCTCCATGGCGCGCGCCTGACCGAGCGCGCGCACCAGACGCAGCGCCAGCCCCGAGTCCGAGGCCAGGCCGATCCCGGTGAAGGCGGTCCCCAGCTTGGCCCTGCGCGCGGCCACCCGGACGTCACCGGCCAGGGCCAGCCCCAGCCCGGCGCCCACGCAGGCCCCGCCGATCCCGACCACGACCGGGACCTGGACGCTCTCCAGACCGAGCACGACCGGGTTGTAGTGCTCGCGCACCGTGGACAGCGCCTGTTCGGGGGTCTCCTCCAGGATCCGGGCGTGCTCGACCAGGTCCTGGCCCACGCAGAACGCCTTGTCCGACCCCAGGAACAGCACCGCCCGCGCGGTGGTGGACTCCGCGGCGCTTCGCACCGCGACCAGCAACTCCTCCTTGACCCGCCGGGTCAGAGCCGGCCGATTCAGCCGGATCGTGGCCACCCCGTCGGCCTCGGTGAACTCCACCGCCTGCGCGTCACTCACGCCTTGTCTCCCTTGTCCCAGGTATGAAAGCCCTCGCCGCTCTTGCGGCCGAGCCTGCCCTCGGCGACCTTACGACGCAGGAGGTCCGGCGGCGAGAACCGGTCCCCCAGTTCGGCGGCCAGATGCTCGGCGATGGCCAGGCGCACGTCGAGTCCGACCAGGTCGGTGAGCTTGAGCGGCCCCATCGGATGGCGGTAGCCCAACTCCATGGCGGTGTCGATGTCGGCGGGGGAGGCGACCCCCTCCTCCACCATGCGGATGGCCTCCAGGCCCAGCATGACGCCCAGCCGGCTGGTGGCGAAGCCCGGGGAGTCGCGCACCACGATCTCGGTCTTGCCCAGGGCCGTCACCCAACCGCGCACCGTCTCCAGGACCTCCGGATCGGTCTCGGGCGCGGTGACCAGCTCCACCAGCCGGGAGGCCGGGACCGGGTTGAAGAAGTGGGTGCCCAGGAAGCGGCCGGGGCGGCTCAGCGCGGCGGCCAGGTCGGTGACCGACAGCGAGCTGGTGTTGGAGGCCAGGACGGTGTCGGGCCCCACGGCCGCCTCGGCCGCGACCAGCACCGCGATCTTGAGGTCGGGCCGCTCGGGGACGGCCTCGACGACGAGTCCGACGTCGGAGGGCAGGTCGGCCACATCGGTGACGGTGTCCAGTCGGGCCAGGTAGGAGGCGGGTTCGGCGTCGATCCTGCCGCGCTCACGAGCCCGTTCCAACCCGGCCACGACACGTCCGCGTCCGGCCTCGGCCGCCTCGGCGGTGACCTCGGCCAACACCACCCGGGAACCGGTGGTGAGGAACTGCTGGACGATACCGGCGCCCATCGTGCCGCCGCCGACGACGGCCACGACCTCGGGCACGCCCTGAGGGGAGATCTCGGAGGTCAACGCTTCTTCCTCTCCAGGAAACGGGTCATCCGCTCGTGCTTGTCGGCGCTCTCGAAGAGCACCGCCTGTGTCAGGTCGTCGGCCAACGGGTGGGGACCGTCGGCGTCCAGGACCATCTTGGTCATCCGCAGGGCCGTCGCGGAGGAGGCGGCCATCCGGTCCAACAGGGCGTGGGCGCTCTCGCGCAGTTCCTCCGAGGGCACGATCCGGGCGACCAGGCCATGACGCAGCGCGGCCTCGGCGTCCAAACGCATGCCGCCCAACAGCACCTGTTTGGCCACCGAGACGCCCACCAACTCCTTGAGCCGCCAGCAGGCGCCGGCCCCCGCGATGATCCCCAGCCCCGGCTCGGGCTGGGCGAAGACCGCCTCGGGGGTGGCGATCCGGATGTCACAGGCGTAGGAGAGCTCGGCCCCGCCGCCCAGCGCCCACCCGTCGATCGCGGCCACCGTGGGCGCGCGCAGACGGTGCAGGCGTTCGAACAGGCGGCTGTTGATCCCGGCCAGGGCCTCGTCACGGCCGCGTTCGCGCAGTTCCGCGATGTCGGCTCCCCCGGCGAAGACCGTTCCGTGCCCGGTCAGCAGCAGCGGCCGGGGGGCCTCCTCCAGTTCGGCGCACACCCGGTGCAGCTCGGCGATCATCCGCGCGTTGATGGCGTTGCGGGCCTCGGGGCGGTACAGCTCGACCACCGTCCGGTCCTCTCGCCGCTCGACCCGGAGGGTCTCGAAGTCCTCGTCCACGCCGGCTCCGTTCTCCCTAGCGCCGTTCACACGCGCTCCACCGTCAGCGCCACGCCCTGGCCCACGCCCACGCACAGGGTGGCCAGACCACGACGGGCGTCCTCGCGCTCCATGCGGTTGATCAGGGTGACCAGGACACGGGAGCCCGAGGACCCCAGCGGGTGGCCCAGGGCGATGGCGCCGCCGTCGGCGTTGACCCGCTCCTCCTTCAGCCCCAGGCGACGCATCACCCCCAGGGACTGGGCGGCGAAGGCCTCGTTGAGCTCCACCGCGCCGATCTCGTCCAACGTCCAACCGGAGCGGTCCAGGACCTTCTCGACGGCGGGGACCGGGCCCAGCCCCATGATCTGGGGGGCGACCCCGGCCGAGGCCGAGGCGACCACCCGTGCCCGAGGGGTGAGACCGTACCGGCGTACGGCCTCGGCGCCGGCCAACAGCAGGGCCGAGGCTCCGTCGGAGAGCGAGGAGGAGTTGCCCGCGGTGACGATCCCGCCCTGGCGGAAGACCGGCCGCAGGCGGGCCAGCCCCTCCATGGTGGAGCCGGCTCGCGGCCCCTCGTCGGCGGTGACCTCGTGGGTGGCGCCCTTGCGTCCGTGCACGGTGACCGGGACGATCTCGCCGTCGAAGCGACCGGCCGCGGCGGCGGCCAGGGCCCTTTCGTGGCTGCGCAGGGCGAAGGCGTCGCACTCCTCGCGGGTCAGCCCCTCAAGGGTCGCGACCTCCTCCGCCGTCTCCCCCATCGACAGGGTGTAGCGCAGGTCCTCGGGGGAGGCGTCGTCCGGGACGCGGGCGTCGGCCTCGGCGAAGCGGGGGTTGGTGAAACGCCAGCCCAGGGAGGTGTCGGCGACCTCGCCGGGCTTGGCCCAGGGGGTTCCGGGCTTGGCCATGACCCAGGGGGCCCGGGTCATCGACTCCACGCCGCCGGCGACCACGATGTCGGCGTCACCGGCGCGGACGGCCTGGGCGGCGGAGGCGACGGCGGTCAGGCCGCTGGCGCACAGACGGTTGACGGTGTAGCCGGGCACCGAGGGGTCGAGTCCACCGAGCAGGGCCGCCATGCGCGCCACGTTGCGGTTGTCCTCCCCCGCCTGGTTGGCGGCGCCGAGGATCACCTCGTCGACGGCCTCGCCCGGCACGCCGGTCCGGCGGACCACCTCGGAGACGACCCGGGCGGCGAGATCGTCGGGGCGGACGGACGCCAGGGCGCCCCCGTAACGGCCCTGAGGGGTGCGGACCCCGTCGACCACGTAGACGTCGCTCACGTACGGCCTCCTGTTTCGAGGGCGGTGGCGTGGGCCACCGCGGGGTGTGAACTCATCGACACTTCTCCTTGACACCGCGGGTCGGAGACTGAGTAAATGCATTAGTAACCGAACGTTCGGTCAGTAAGCAAGTCGACCCTCCCTCTCGAAGGCCGACCACGATCCGCCATCGCGCGACGACGCCGAAGACCCGCCCCCGCGCCCGGCCCGGCGACACACCGCGCACCGTACCCGGAGAGGCCCATGGCAAGCCAGGACACCACCACTCATTCGGCCGGTACCGAACTCCGGAGGCGTCTGGGGCCGACGCCCGAGCCCGGGACCCTGGACCCGGCCGAACGCATGAGCGTCGACGAACTCCGCGCCCTCCAGTTCGACCGTCTGCGTCGGACGTTGGAGCACGCCTACACCAACGTGCCCCTGTACCGGCGCAGGTTCGACGAGGCGGGTGTCCGCCCCGAGGACCTCCGGACGCTGGAGGACCTGGCCCTCTTCCCCCACACCACCAAGGACGATCTGCGGGACAACTACCCCTTCGGGATGTTCGCCGTCCCCCAGGAACGGGTCAGCCGGATCCACGCCTCCAGCGGCACCACCGGCAAGCCCACCGTGGTCGGCTACACCAAGGAGGACATCGACGTCTGGGCCGACGTCGTCGCCCGTTCCATCCGCGCCGCGGGCGGCCGGCCCGGGGACAAGGTCCACGTCTCCTACGGTTACGGCCTGTTCACCGGCGGCCTGGGCGCCCACTACGGCGCGGAGCGGCTCGGCTGCACGGTCATCCCCGCCTCCGGCGGCCAGACCGCCAAGCAGGTGCAGCTCATCCAGGACTTCCGCCCCGAGATCATCATGGTCACGCCCAGCTACATGCTGACGCTGCTGGACGAGTTCGAACGCCAGGGCATCGACCCGCGGAGCACCTCGCTGAGAATCGGGATCTTCGGCGCCGAACCGTGGACCGAGCGGATGCGTCTGGAGATCGAGGAGCGCTTCGACATCAACGCCGTGGACATCTACGGGTTGTCCGAGGTCATGGGCCCCGGCGTGGCCAACGAGTGCGTGGAGACCAAGGACGGACTGCACATCTGGGAGGACCACTTCTATCCCGAGGTGCTGGACCCGATCACCCGGGAGGCGCTGCCGGACGGCGAGAACGGCGAGCTGGTCTTCACCTCCCTGACCAAGCAGGCCATGCCGGTCATCCGCTACCGCACCCGTGATCTGACCACCCTGCGTCCGGGCACCGCCCGCCCCATGCGCCGCATGGACAAGGTCACCGGCCGCAGCGACGACATGATCATCCTGCGCGGCGTGAACGTCTTCCCCACCCAGATCGAGGAGATCGTGCTCGGCCTGGACGGGCTCGCCCCCCACTTCCAGCTGGTCCTGACCAAGGAGGGCCGTCTGGACCGGATGGAGGTACGCGTGGAGGCCGCCCCGGACTGCACGGCCGACCGGCGCGTGGCCCTGTGCCGGGAGATCACCGCGACCGTCAAGGACCGGGTCGGGGTCAGCGTGACCGTGGAGGTCGTCGACCCCGAACGGATCGAACGCTCCGTCGGCAAGTTCCGCCGCGTCATCGACCGACGCCCCCGCGACTGACCGGCCCTGTCGTCCGTTCCCGCGTCGCCCCGGCCATGGGCGCGGGAACGGACGGCCTCACCCCGCTCCCGAGGCCGCGGCGCGATACCCCCTGGGCGAGGTGCCCATCATCCGGGAGAAGGCCGCCGAGAAGGCGGCGGGACTGTCGTACCCCAGATCGGCTGCCACGCGGGTGACCCTCTCCCCTCGGGCCAGGGGCGGCAGGGAACGCAGAACGCAGGCCCGACGCCGCCACTGCGCGAACCCCATCCCGACCTCGGCCCGAAAGAGACGGTTCACCGTGCGCTCACCGACGTGGAGCGCCCGCGCCCACCGCGCGAGCGGATCGTGCACGTCGGGCGCCTCCAGGAACTCCTCGCACAGCGCGCGCAACCCCTCGTGGCGCGGCAACGGCAGATCCAGCGGCAGGGGCACCAACCCCCTCAGCTCGTGCAGGACCAGCTCCATGAGGGTCGCGTCCCTGCCGTGCCGTTCGTGGCGCGGATCGACGTCGACCGCGGCCGAGACCAGGGCCCGCAGCAGCGGCGAGACCTCCACCACCCGGCAGTGTTCGGGGAACCAGGGGACCGCGGCCGGTTCGAGGTACAGGCTGCGGGTGCTCACACCCTCCATCGTGACCTGGTGGTCCACCCCCGCCGGGATCAGCACCGCGCGCTGTGGAGGGACCGTCCACGCGCTGTCCTCGGCGACCACCCGCATCACGCCGGTGACCCCGTACAGGAATTGGGCCCGCCGGTGTCGGTGGCGGGCCAGCACGAAACCGGGCGGGTAGTCGGTGCCGATCGCCAGGACCGGCCGGTCGATGTCGTCCACCTCGTCGACGTGGATGTTGCGCACGGGCAACGACGCTACCCGAGATGTCCGCTGCGCGATCGTTCCTGTCGTCCGCCCGAATGCGCGCCGGCCCCGGCGCTTCTAGCGTGGTGCGGGTGCTCTCCTCGACCCTGATACTCCTGGCCCTGGGCTGTCTGACCGGCGTCACCACGATCGTGTTCGGTTTCGGCGGCGGTTTCGTGACCGTGCCGGTCGTCTACGCCTTCACCCTGGCCCGCGCCGAACCCGGTGTGGACGCCATGGCCGTGGCCGTGGCCACCTCCACCGCCGTGATGGTGGTCAACTCCCTGAGCGCCACCCTGGCCCAGTACCGGGCCGGTCGGCTGCGCCGCGACCTCCTGTGGCCCTTGGGCGCCTACATCGGTCTGGGCGCAGCCGGGGGCGCCCTGATCGCCACCGTGGTCGGCGGCGCCGTCCAGCACGTGTTGTTCGTCGTCTACCTGGCCGCCACCATCGTCGACAGCCTGCTCCGCAAGGGGTTCCTCACCCGTTCCGCGGACGTGGACCCCACCCCCTTGAGACGGGGGCCGACCCGGGTGATCGGGGTGGGCATCGGCGCGGTCACCGGTTTCCTCGGCGTGGGCGGCAGCGTCATGACCGTCCCCCTGCTCCGACGCCGCGGCCTGTCCATGGCCGAGGCCACGGCGGCGGCCAACCCGCTCACCGTGCCGGTGGCCCTGGTGGGGACCCTGGTCTACGCCCTGTGGGGCACCGCCGGGGCCGGGGCCGGTCAGGGCCATCTGGGCTCGGTCGACCTGGTGACCGGGGCGCTGCTGTTGGCCGGTTCCCTGCCCACCATCGCCCTGACCCGACGTCACCTGAGGCGTATCCCCGACCGGGCCCACGCGGTGGCCTACGTGGCTCTGTTGGGCGTCGTTCTGGTCGCGGTGCTGCTGATCTGATCCGTGCCCTCCCCGCCGGCCTCGGGCACCGCGCGCCCGCCGAGGTGGAGGTGGCGCTCCCCCGTGGCCAGGGTGTGGAAGGTGACCGGGGTCCAGGTCCACCGCTCCTTCGCCCGGAACACGTAGAGCCCGTCGTCGATCGGGGCCAGCGGGTGTTCCTCGACCGGGTCGGGGTCCACCCCGCCCAACGCTCCCAGGTCGATCACGCGCAGTCCCCGTCGAGCGCCGTCGCGCCCCAGGACCTCCAGGCGTTGGGAGGTGTTCTCGTACACCTCGGAGACGGAGGCGCGATCCTCTTCGCTCAGGTCCTCGGGATCGTGGTCGGGGGCGGGCGGCGCCGGAACCCGCGTCCCGGCCACCCTCTCGAACACCTCTCCGTACAGCTCCTGGTACAGGTCCCTGGCCCGACCGCCGTTGGTCAGCAGGGCCACCGCGATCCCGGCGTCGGGCAACAGCCGCAGGAAGGCCGACTGGCCGATGGTGTTGCCGTCGTGCCCCACCAGACGCCGCCCGTCCCACCCGTAGCGGATCCAGCCCAGCCCCCAGGAGTCCCCCAGGGTGTAGGGGTCGGGCAGCGTCACCCGCGACCGGGTCATCATCTCGACCGTCTCCTCCGACAGGATCCGCTCCCCGGAGTCGGTACGGCCCCCGCGCAGGTGCGCCTCGGCGAAACCCAGGAGGTCTCCGGCGTTGGCGGTGACGCCGCCCGCCGGCCCCATGGACCGGGGCAGCCCCCATACCGGAGCGCGCTCCGGGTCGGGGTACCCGCGCACGTGCCCCATGGCCGCCCCGTGCGGGATCGCCTCCTCGGGCAGGGTGCCCGCGCGAGTCAGCCCCAGAGGGGCGAACAGCCGCTCCCGCATCGCCTCGTCCCAGGTCAGCCCGGTCGCCTTCTCGATGATCCGTCCCAGCAGGACGAACCCCGAGTTGCAGTAGGAGAACCCGGCCCCCGGCGGGTGGATCGTGGCCGCCTCGGCCAGCGTGCCCACGTACCGTTCCAGGGCGTCGTCGCCCCTTCCCGTGTCGGTGAACAGGTCTCCGTCGATCCCGCTCGTGTGGTCGAGCAGTCTTCCCACGGTGATCGGGGCGGCGCGCCCGGGGTCGTCGGGGAAGGTCTCGGGAACCGCCTCGGCGACGGAGGTGTCGAGCGACAGCAGCCCCTCCTCCACCAGGCCCATGACCACCGTGGCGGTCCAGACCTTGGTGATCGAACCGATCTGGAACACCGATCCGGTGTCGACCGCGTGGCCGGTCGCGACGTCGAGCACCCCATGGGCCGCCTCCACCCTCGCGGCCGGCCGATCCGGACCGGGGGTCCGCACGATCCCCAGCTGAGCCCCGGGCACCCCGTGCCGTCCCGCGAGAACGGCCAACCGCTCGCGCCAGTGCTCGATGTCGATGGGTGTGCTCGAACCGTCGGACAAGACGTCTCCCCTCGCTCGGACCCGGTCAGGGGCTCTCCTCGACCCCCTGACACGGGTTCCCACGATCCCACCCCGGCCCGGGTTCCGCACCCCCGTTCCCCTCGCCCTGTGGACACCGGTTGTGCATCTGCCCACCTCAAAGGCGTCAACTCGCGTTAAATCGTCATTGAGTCGGGGCTCACACCGGCTGCAACCTGGAAAGGTACGGAAAGACACACCCGCCCAGGAGCCCTGCCGCATGCTCGACCTCAAACTGACCCGTGCGCGCGTACGCACCCTCGACGACGACCGCCCCCACGCCACCACCGTGGGCATCGTCGGAGGCCGGATCCTCGGCTTCGACGACGACGTCGCCGACCTGCCCGCGCGCACCGTGGTCGACTGCCAGGGCGCCGCGGTCGTCCCCGGCTTCGGGGACGCGCACAACCACATGGCCTGGTTCGGTCAGTCCCTCTCCGAGCTGCCCTTGGAGGACGTCACCACCCTGGAGGGGATCTACGACGCGGTCGCCGCCAAGGCCCGCACCCTTCCCGAGGACGCCTGGATCGTCGGCTCCGGCTACGACGACACGGTCATGGGGGCCCACCCCGACCGGAACGGCCTCGACCGGGCGGGCGGCGGCCGCCCCGTCTGGCTCAAGCACCGTTCCGGGCACATGTGCGCCGTCAGCGGCGCCGTCCTCCGTCTCTCCGGCGCCGAGAACGCCCCCGACCCCGAGGGCGGGGTCATCGTCCGCGACAGCCACGGGGACGCCACCGGCCTGCTCCAGGAACGCGCCCAAGAGCTGGTCACCGCCCTGGTCATGCCCTACCCCGTCGCCGAGCTCGCCGACGCCCTGGGCCGCGCCTCGCGCGTCTACGCCTCCGAGGGGCTCACCCACGTGGTCGAGGCCGGCATCGGTCACGGCCTGGTCGGCCGCTCCCCCGTGGAGGTCGCCGCCTACCAGCTCGCCCGCGACCGGGGAGAGCTCCTGCCCCGTGTGGAGCTCATGGTGGCCGCCGACAACATGCACCCCCTGGACGCCCACGCCGACGACGGCATCACCACCGGCATCGACCTGGGGCTGCGGTCCGGCTTCGGCGACGACCGTCTGCGTCTGGGCCCGATGAAGATCTGGCTGGACGGCTCCCTCATCGGCCGGACCGCCGCCGTCACCGAACCCCTCTGCGGACACGGGCACGGCGTCTACCAGAACCCGCCCGAGCAGATGCGCGCCCTGGTCGTGGCCGCCCACCGCGCCGGGTGGCGCGTGGCGGCCCACGCCATCGGCGACGACGCGATCGACCTGGCCCTGGACGCCATCGAAGAGGCCCAGCGCGCCCACCCCCGGCCCGACATGCGCCACCGCATCGAACACGCCGGGGTCGTGCGGCCCGATCAGCTTCCCCGCATCGCCGCGCTCGGGGCCGTCCCGGTCCCCCAGCCCCGTTTCCTGTACACCGTCGGCGACGCCATGGCCGCCTCCCTGGGCCCGGACCGGGTCCCGTGGCTCTACCGGCACCGTTCCTTCCTCGACCACGGCATCCGCGTCCCGGGCAGTTCCGACCGCCCGGTCGCGCCCGGGGCACCGCTCCAGGGCATGGAGTCGATGGTCGAGCGCACCAGCTCCGGGGGCGCCGTCCTCGCCCCCGGCGAACGCGTCACAGCCGAACAGGCCCTGCGGGCCTACACCATCGACACCGCATGGGTCGGCCATGACGAACACCGGCGCGGCAGCCTCACACCGGGCAAGCTCGCCGACATCGTGGTCCTGGACCGCGACCCGGTGGACACCGCGGAGCAGGGCATCGGCTCGATCCGGGTCCTGGCGACCCTGGTCGGCGGTGTCCCCGTGCACGGCGCCGACACCCTCGGCATCGCGGACACGAGCACCGCGCTTCACCACACCTGACGGGCGCCCCCGTCAGCATCCCCACCCGCGCCCCAGGGCGCGGATCCCGGATTGGAGAAACCCGACCCATGCGTGACCTCGATTCAGGGGACGCCCAGGAGCAGCCGAACACGTCTGCGGTGGTCAAGGAACGTGAGGCCGGCAAGATCGCCTTCGCCGCCTTCGTCGGCACCGCGCTGGAGTGGTACGACTACTTCCTCTTCGGCACCGCCGCGGCCCTGGTGTTCAACCGGCTCTACTTCACGACGCTGAGCGCGACCGCCGCCACCCTGGCCGCCTTCGCGACCTTCGGTGTCGGCTTCGTCGCCCGCCCCGTGGGCGCCGTCCTGTTCGGCTGGATGGGCGACAGGATGGGCAGACGACCCGCTCTGCTGCTCACCGTCGTCTGTATCGGCGTGGCCACCGGCCTCATCGGTCTGCTGCCCGACTACGCCGCCATCGGTGTGGCCGCTCCGCTGCTGTTGGCGCTGCTGCGACTGCTCCAGGGCGTCGCCGTCGGCGGCGAGTGGGGCGGCGCGGTGACCATCGCCGTCGAGCACGCCCCGCCCGAGAAGCGCGGTCGTTACGCGGCGCTGCCGCAGATCGGTTCCCCGGTGGGCACCCTGCTCTCCTCCGGAGCCTTCTCCCTGGTCCTTCTTCTGCCTCCGGACCAGTTCGACTCCTGGGGATGGCGCCTGCCGTTCCTGGCCGCGTTCCCGCTGCTGCTGGTGGCGGTCTACATCCGCCGCAAGGTGGAGGAGTCCCCCGTCTTCGAGGAGATGGAGAAGCAGGAGAAGCGTTCCAAGGTCCCGGCCCTGGACGTGTTCCGCAAGGCCTGGGGACGTCTGCTCGTGGCCATCGCCTCGGCCCTGCTCGGCGTGGGCGGCTTCTACGTCATGACCACCTTCGCCATCAGCTACGGCACCGGAACCCTGGGGCTGTCGCGTGGGCTCATGGTCAACTCGACCCTGGTCGCGGCCGTCGCGCAGATCGCCGTCATCATCGTCTTCGGCCGGCTGGCCGAGCGTCTGGGCCCGGGCCGGGTCACCATGTGGGGCGGTCTGGCCACCGCGGTGATCGCCTTCCCGGTGTTCTGGCTGATCGACACCCGTTCGCCGATCCTGGTGGTCCTGGCCATCACCGCCGGTGTGGCCATCCTGTCCACCGCCTACGCGGTCTCCGGAGCGCTGCTCGCCGAGCTGTTCCCGGCCGACCTCCGCTACAGCGGTGTGGCGCTGGCCTACAACCTCGCCGGCGCGCTCAGCGGCTTCCTGCCCTTCGTGGCGACCGCTCTGCTGGACAGCACGGGCGGCGGTTCGTGGGTGGCCTCGCTGCTGTTCATGGGCATCGCCCTGATCACCGCCGTCGGTGGTCTGTACGGTGAACGGCTGCGCGTGCGCGACGAGGTCGTCGTGCGCTGACCCGGCCCCGTCACACGAGCGGGCCCCGTAGGGAGACGTTCCCTACGGGGCCCGCACTCGTACGTGCCCTCGGGCTCAGCCCTGAGCGGCCGGGTCATAGACGCCGGTGGAGGGGAGCTCCCCCGCGCCCAACCGGCGGACCACCTCGGTGAGCATCGCCAGTCCGGCCAGCATGTCGCCGTCCTCGGTGTACTCGCCCTCGTTGTGGGAGATCCCCTCAACCGAGGGGACGAAGAGCATCACCGTGGGCACGTGGCCCTTCATGTTGACCGAGTCGTGTCCGGCCACGGTCCTGATCCTCTGGTGGCTCAGGCCCAGACGCTCGGCCCCGGACCTGGCCAGACTCACCCCCTCGGGCTGATAGGGGTCGATCCCCCAGGCGTGGGAGAGGTGCAGGTCCACCGACACCTTCGCGGTCTCCTCGACCCCGATGACCTGTTCCCGCAGAATCCGGTCGGCCTCGGCCAGCACCTCCTCGTCGTCGGCCCGCAGGTCCAGCAGGAGCTCGACCTTGGAGGCCACCACGACCGGGGAGTTGGGGTAGACGTCCATGCTGCCCACGGCGGTGTGCAGCACGCCGGGGAAACGGTCGGCCAGCTCGCGCGCGGCGACCACGAGGAGGGAGGCGCCCAGCAGGGCGTCACGCCGGTCCTCCATCACCGTCGCCCCCGAGTGCGCCTGTTCGCCGTTGACGACGACCCGGTACTTGCGGGCCGCCCAGCAGGCCTCGACCAGACCGATCGTGGTGCCGGAGCGCTCCAGGACGCGTCCCTGCTCGATGTGGATCTCCGCGCAGAAGGCGGCCTCGGGTCCGTCGGTCTCGCCCAGGAAGCCGGTGGGGGCCAGCGCCTCGCCCACCGACACCCCGGCCCGGTCCCGTACGGCCAGGGCCGTCTCCAGCGGGAGCTTTCCGGTGTAGACGGCGCTGCCCATCATGGACGGGGCGAAGCGCGACCCCTCCTCGTTGAACCAGTTGACGACCGCGAGGTTGTACTCGGGGGAGGCCCCCTCGGCCTCGTCGCTCCGGGCGGCGCGATCCACCGCGTGGGCCGCGGCCAGCACACCGTAGGCGCCGTCGAAGCGACCCGCCGTGGGCTGGGAGTCCATGTGGGAGCCGACCACCACGTACGGGGCGCCGGGGACCCGCTCCACCAGCCCGAACTGGTTGCCGATGCGGTCGTAGACCACCCGCATCCCCTTCTCCTCCAGCAGCTCCGCCAACCAGCGGCGCTGGGCGATGTCGGGTTCGGTGGCCGCCTGGCGGTCGACCCCTCCCGAAGGGGTGGCGCCGAAGGCGCTCATGGACCGGAAGTCCTCCAGGAAACGGGTGTCGGCGTCCGAACCTTCGGTCGACGACGGCACTTCCCGCGCGGACGAGGTCATGGGTATTCCTCTCAGAAGGGAACGGTGGTGTCCGGTGGTCGGCGACCGCCGGACGGGCCCGGGGCCTCTTCCCATGGTCTGCTCGTCCACCCGTACCGCTCAATCGACATCCACACACGTTTTCCAGCGGCCGCTGTGCACATGACCAGGTCCGGGGCCCGGGCCTTCCGGAACATGACACCATCGGAGGTGAAGGCCGGTCCGGCCCGCGTGGAAGACCGAGGAGGTGCGTCGTGACCGACCCCGGACAGGAGGGGCCGCGTTCCTGGCCCGGCATGCTCGAACTGCTGGCCCGTGACCGCGACGGACTGGTGGAGGACTTCCTGGAGCGGCTCCGCTCCATGGGCCGTTACGACGACGGCGTCATCCCCGCCGACGACCTGCGCCAGACCGCCGTCGACACGTTCGACCTGCTCACCCACCGGATCGCCGGTCTGCCCGTGCCCGAACGGCTGCGCGATCTGTCGACCCGGCTCGGGGTACGTCGGGCCCGCCAGGGCGTGGCCCGCGAGGATCTGCTGGAGGCGGTGCGGCTGGACTTCCGGGTCCTGTGGGCCGGCCTGGTACGCGCCGGCGGCGCCGACTCGGCCCCCACCCTCGTCCTGCACGTGGAGGAGGTCCTGGAGACGGTCGAGCAGTACATCAGCGACGTCCAGGCCGCCTTCCTCGAAGAACGCGCCTCCTTGGAGCACGACTCCCGGGCGGCGGCCACCCGGGCCTTCGCCCGTCTGCTCAGCGCCGGGGAGCGCGCGCCGCAGGTCGCGGTCGAGGTCGCCCCGGTGCTGGGGCTGCCCCTGGACGGGGTCTTCGAGGTGTCCTTCGTCCGGCTGCCGCCGGAGCGCGTCCATCGCACCGACGCCCTCGACCTCTCCCGCAACGGGTGCCTGGCCTGGGAGTTCGACGACGGGGTGGCCCTGGTCCTGGAACCGGGCCGTGTACGCCGTCCCGTCCTGCCGGCCGACACCACCGGAGCGACGATCACCGGTACGCGGGGGCTCGCCGAGGTTCCGGCGGCGGTCGAGGCGACGCGGATCATGGCCCGCTACGCCCGTCGGAACGAGGGGATGGTCCGGCAGGAGGACGTGTGGACCGCCCTGGCCCGCGATCAGGTGGGCGCCCTGCTGCCCGGGTTCGGGCGGGAGCCGGTCGAACGGATGGCGGCCCTCGAACCCGACGCGCGCGCACGGTTGTTGGAGACCCTCGCCCACTACACGGCCACGGGGTCGGTCAAGGCCGCCGCGGCCTCCCTGTACTGCCACCGCAACACCGTGGTCAACCGGCTCCAGACCTTCCGCGAGGTCACCGGGCTGGATCTGACCGTTCCGTCGCAGGCCGCGCGGGCCCTGGTCCTGTTCGCCGACCACCGGGCCGCCCCGGAACGGTGACCCCGGGCGGGCGCCCCACGACCGAAAACCGGTCGTCTCCGGCGTCCCGACCCCGGTAGGTTGCGAACACCGTGACACGCCCGTGGAGGAGGCCCATGAGACATTCGAGCGAGGAGTTCGCCCGTATCGCCGCCCAGGGGACCGTCCTGCGCTGTCAGGTCGGTTCGGCCGCCCACGGCCTGAACCTCGACGGGGTCTCCGACCGTGACGAGATGGGCATCTGCGTGGAACCGCCCGAGTACGTCATCGGTCTGCGCTCCTTCGAGCAGTACATCCACCACAGCCGTCCCGAGCACACCCGCTCCGGCGAGGGCGACCTGGATCTGACCGTCTACTCGCTGCGCAAGTGGACCCGTCTGGCGTTGGAGGGCAACCCGACCGTCCTGCTGCCGCTGTTCGTTCCCGAGGACGAGATCGTCACCATCACCTCCGTGGGGCGCGAACTGCGGGCCGAGGGCCACCGGCTGCTGTCCCGCAGGGCCGGGGAACGGTTCCTGGGCTACCTGCGGGCCCAGAGGGAACGCATGGAGGGGGTGCGGGGCGGCCGGCACACCAACCGTCCCGAACTCGTCGAGGTCCACGGGTTCGACACCAAGTACGCGTACCACATGGTGCGTCTCGGGCTCCAGGGCGTCGAGTTGATGGAGACCGGCTCCATCACCCTGCCCATGCCCGAGCCCGAGCGTTCCTGGTTGTTGGAGCTGCGACGCGGCGAACGCACCCGTACCGAGGCCCTGGAGCGCACGCGAGAACTGGAGGAGCGTCTGGTCGACCTGTGCCGCACCTCCGACCTGCCCGCCTCGCCGGACACCGACCGTGTCGACCGTTGGCTCTGCGACACCTACCGGCGGTTCTGGGACGAGACCTGAACCACGCTGGTCAGGGCGGTACCCGACATGGTGTCCCGGTGGCGGCGAGATAGGGTGAACCACCGAAGAGGTAACGCCGCGCCCGAGACCCCGGGTGGCCCGGTGTGCCGGGCGCCGGGGAACGGCCCACGGCGCGCGGGGACGACAAGTGAAGGAAACACCATGATCGGAACCATCGGGTTCGTGCTCATGATCATCAGCCTTTCGATGATGATCATCTCCGGCCTCATCGCGACCGTCGTCAAGACCCGCTAGACGACGCCGAGGGCCGTCGGCGGGTGCCGGCCCAGAACGCGCCCGCCGACGTCCCGCCCCGTTCCTCCGGGCGGTGCCGCGCGCCGCCCCGCCGTCCCCCACGGCCTCTTCCCGGTCCGACCACGTCGTGTCCCTCCGACGGTCCTCACCGGGCCCTCCCCCGCTCACGCGGATCCCCGCTCCCCCGTTCCGTACGCCCTCGCCCGTCTTCGGGCCGGGCTCTCCCATGCCCGGACGTCGGGCCGGTGCGGGGCACCCGTCCACCGCGTCCCGCACCGGCGTTCGCGCGGATCCGCGCGGGGACCACCCTACGGAACTCCACGCCCTCGAAGCGTCGACTCCGGGGAATCCCAGACGTTTTCACCCCTCCTGCATGGTCTTTTCAAAGAAAGGGCGACCATGCGAAGTTACGCGTCTTTTGTGGTGTAGATTCCCTTCTTGTGACGTCCCGGTCGCCCCGTTCCCCGTGCCGAGCCGTCCACCCGGGAAGCCGGGCCGAATCGGGCCTGTATGGCCGGATCCGGCCATACACACATGAACATGCA
This sequence comes from Nocardiopsis alba DSM 43377, assembly GCF_000341225.1. Lineage (GTDB taxonomy): Bacteria > Actinomycetota > Actinomycetes > Streptosporangiales > Streptosporangiaceae > Nocardiopsis > Nocardiopsis alba. The sequence goes on along the minus strand of NZ_ANAC01000014.1, from coordinate 44,309 downwards.
CGTGCAACTGCACCGCCGGTGATATCACTGGAAAACGCGGTCGCCACCTCGAATCCGGGTACGACGGACGAAGACGAAGCGGGAATTCCAGGTCGGGTTCGCTTTGTCATGGAACCGCCGACCGTTCACACCTCGTCCGGCCTCCCGACAAGGTCGGCTCCGCCTTCGGCCCCCACACCGTAGTTAGGGTGAACGTATGTCGATATGGGCGCGGGGAGACCGTACCGGGCGGGTCGGTGAGGCCCTCCTCATGCTGGAGGGCCAGGGCATCATCGACGGCCTGGAGATCCTCCCTCAGGAGGACAAGCCCTACCGGGTCCGGGTGCCCGCCGGCATCGTCCACATGGACGAGGAGGAGGCCTCCATGTTCGCCCTCGGCGCGGTGGTCGGCGCCTTCGGAGAGGTGGCCCGCACCCGCGGCTGAGCGACCCTCACCTACGACCCATGGTCCGCAGGATCGCGTCCAGGAGAAGGTCTCGGACCATCACTCGGCGCTCGTCGGTGTGCTCCACGGCCAGCTCGTTGTTGAAGGTCGACAGGCACAGGCCCACCGTCATCTCCGCCAGAGGCTCGGCCGGACGCCCGTCCTTGGGCAGCTCCTCCACGAAACGGGCGACCTCGATCGCCTCCCGGACCGCTTCGATCCACGGCCCGATCCGTTCACGCCACCAGTCGCGCTGGGGTCCGGGCTCGACCCCGAGCCCGGAGGCCGCGGCCAGCAGGCCCCCCGACTCCTCCCACAACGCGATCCAGGAGTCCACCAGACGCCCCATGTAGCCGTCGATCGATTCCATCCGCCCGAAGGTCAGGTCCACCTGGGAGGCGAAGGCCGTCAGACGTACGTCCACCGCGGCCCGCAACACCTGGTTCTTGTGGTTGTAGTAGCGGTAGACGGTGGAACGGTCGATGTCGACGCCCTCGGTGATCTCCTTGTAGGTGATCTGACCGAAGGGCTTGGTCCGCAGTAGCTCCACCAGACTGTTCTGCAACTGGAGCATCCTCTGCGTGGCACGCAGACTCCCGCTGGTTCCCGCGTTCGAACCGCCAGGCGCCGCCATACCCGTTCCGTCCGTCATGAGCCCTCACAGCCCTTGTGTGTCCGACTCCCCCAGCTTGCCGCAGAACGGCATGTATGCCAACACGACGTTGGCGTCGGAAGCAGACCTGTGGAGGCCGAAAGACCCTTTCCGCCCGCTCTCGAGGGCGCAAGGGCCCCGCCACCGGCCCGTTCTCCCCCACCACCGCCATGATCACGACTGGACGACGACCACGCCACCGGAGAACCTTCCCGACCCTCCCGTACGTCACAGTCACCGGCGCGCCCCCTCCCTCAGGCACGCGAAGAAAGGCGATACCGGGCATGAGTTGGATCGATTACTCGCAGAACGTGCGGATCAGGGACCTGGAGGAGAGTCTGGGTTCCGCGTATTCGCAGATGACCCAGGACCGCAAACGCATGCGGTCGGAACTGAGTCATCTCAAGGGCGATCTGGGACAACGGCTGGACCGGGTCTCGGCCACCCTGGACGCCTTCATCGAACTCAGCGACCTGCGCGTCACCCTCTCCCTGTTCGACGGTATGGCCATCACCCGCCATCGCACCCTCCAGATGCTCGACGGCGCCTTCCTCGGAGAACTGCGTCTGGACGACGTCCCGGGCTACTGGCTGGTCCCGGCCGCCCGCGGGCTGCACCACCTGCTCAACGGCGACCTGCCCCGGGCACGGGCGCGTTTCGCCGAGGCCGCCGAGATCGACCGGGAACGGGCCTTGGGTTTCACCGCCCTGGCCACCGCGCTCACCAGCTCGGAGAACGCCCACCTGCTCGGTTCGGGCGCCGCGACCGAACTCCTGCCCCACCTGCCCCTCCCCGAGGTGCGCCCCACCCGGGTTCAGCGGGCCCTGTGGCTGTTGAGCGCGGACGGCTCCTTCGGCGACGACGCCCGCGAACACCTCCTGTTGTCGACCCTGCGCCACTGGTCCGCCGAGGACGCGCGGGTCGCGACCGTCGAGGCCTGGTCCGCCACCGCACCCTCCACCTCCGGGGGCCGGGGTCGCACCCCCTCCAAGGACCCCTTCGCCGTACGTTCTCGTACGGCGAAGGCCCTGGGCCGGCTGCGGGAGCAGGTCTCCCACGTCACCGGGCCGAACGGCGAGGACGAACCCGATCGGGTGCTCGCCCCCGATCAGGCCAGCGTCGACTTCCTCAAGGAGACCCTGCGGCTGCTGGTGGAGGAGGGCGGACCGGAGGAGGCCCCTCTGCTGGCCGAGGCACGCGCGCTCCGGGCCACCATCGAGAACGGCGGCGAGAAGGTGGAACCGCCCCATTGGAACGAGGGGACCGACGACGTCGCCACCCTGATCCAGCGCGACCTCACCTCGACGGACACGCCGCTGCGCCGCCGCACCTTCGCCCTGGTCGTCCAGCGGACCACGGTGTTGGAGGACGCCGAACGTCTGGCGGCCGACCTGAACGCCCCTCTCCCCGAGACGACGACGGTGTCCACGCAGGGCGTCGACGTCACCATCGACGCCGCCGGAGCCGACCAGGGGCAGATCGAGCGGGTGCGCGGGCTCATCTCCGAACGCCACACCGCGGGAGGCGACGCGCGGAGCATGGTGTGGGTGACCCTGGGCATCGCCGCCGTGCTGGGACTCCTGGCGCTGTTCACGATGAACGGGTTCCTGTGGTTCCTGACCCTGGTCTCGCTCGGCGGATCCGTCCTGGCCCACCACTCCTCGACCAAGGGACGGGGCGAGGGAGAGGCCGCGATCGCGGAGGCGCGCCGCAGGACGGACGAGCGGATCGCCGGCGCCGTCGAGGAGTGGCGGCGCCGACGTCTCCAGGCCGAGGAGGAGACCGACGCCGCCCGACGGGACCTTCGAGAGATCCGGCGGATGCTCTCCGTCTGATCCGGCTCAGAGCCAGTCGTTGCGCTTGAAGACCAGATACAGCGTGAGACTGGCCAACGCCATGCCCGCCAGGGTGAGCGGCCAACTGAACATCCAGTGGAAGCCGCTCTGGGGGGCGATGTTCATGCCGTAGATCGAGGAGATGAGGGTCGGTACCACCAGGATGCCTCCCCAGGAGGAGACCTTCTTCATCGCCTCGTTCTGCGCCCTGTCGACGAGGCTGCTCTCCACCGACATGATGTTCTGCAACAACTGGCGGAAGCCGTCCACGTGCTCACGGGCGACCGTCACGTGGTCGGCCACGTCGCGCAGGTGCTCGCGCAGCTCGTCGCGCATCCCGGCGTGCGGCCCCCGGATCACGGGACCACCGTGTCCGGTCCGGTCCAGAGGGACCATGAGCTCGTCCAGGACCCGGCCGAGCGGATCGACCGCGCGTTGCAGGAGGATGAGCTCGCGGGCCAACCGGTACGTGCGCCGGGAGGCCCCCTTCTCCCCCGCGAAGACCTGGCTCTCCACCTCGTCGACGTCGTCCTGAAGCCCCGCGATGGTGGGGGCGTAGTCGTCCACCACCCGGTCCAGGACCGCGTAGACCACCCCGAGGACCCCGTGTCCGGCCATCCGGGGGTCGTCGCGCAGGCGGGTCCGGATCCCTTCGAAGTCGGTCCGGGTGTCGTGTCGGATGGTGATGACGAGGTCGTGGGTGGCGAAGACGTGGATCTCGCCGATCCGCACCGATTCCCGGTCCTCGTCGTACTCGGCCGGACGCAGGACCAGGAACAGCACCTCCCCGTAGGTCTCCGCCTTGGGCCGCTGGTGGGCGACGATCGCGTCCTCCACCGCCAGGAGCGGCAGGTCGAACAGCCGGGAGGCCTCCAACAACTGGGACCGGTCGGGCTCGGTCATCTCGATCCAGACCATCGGACGGTCGTCGCCGTCCAGCGCCGCGCGGGCCTCGGCGAGGGTGGAGGCGCTCCGCACCGTCTCGCCCTCCCGGTAGAGCCCGATCCGGCACTCTCCGGGCGGAGCGTCCACGGGCAGGGCCGCCCCGTCCCGGCCCAGGGCCATGGTGCGCTCGGGCGCGGACTCGTCCACGGTCGTCCTCCCTGCTCTCCCCTGCCCACGATCCTGGCCCGGACCGTGCCCGGGGGCGAGCGGACACGCCCTCAGTGGGAGAGTCCGGAGGCCCGGATCGTGATGTTGAGCCGCCCCTTGAGCCCCAGGGCGGGGTCGGCCGTGCCCGGACGGACACGGGGGACCCCGTGGTAGGCCAGCCGCGAGGGGCCGCCGAAGACGAACACGTCGCCGTCGCGCAGTTCGACGTCGGTGTAGGGACGACCCCGGTGCTCGGTGCCTCCGAAACGGAAGACGCAGGTGTCACCGAGGCTGATGGAGACCACCGGGGCCGGGGAGCGTTCGTCCCGGTCCTGGTGCATGCCCATACGGGCGTCGGCGTCGTAGAAGTTGACCAGGGCGACGTCATGGGCGTCGCCCTCGTAGGGCTCACCGTAGGCGGCCTCCACGGAACGCACCACCAACGTGCCGAGCAGGTCGGGGAAGGGCCGGACCGGGGTGCCGTCGGGCAGGGTCCGGCTATAGGTGTAGGGGCGCCAATGCCATCCGAGGGCGACCATGTCGACGCTCATGACCCCGCCGCTCGGCATGGTGTGCCTGCGCATCCCGGCGGGCCCGCGTGCCCATTCACGGCAGCGTCGCACCAGATCGATCCGGGTTTCCAACGGCAGCAGACCGGGCAGGTGGACCGCTCCCGGGGCCACCATGACCGGTGGCGCGTCGAACAGGGCGTCGTCCATACCCCCATTGTGCCCCGGAGCGACGACGCTCCGGGGCACGAGGGGACGTCAGCGGCGCATCAGGTCGCGGATGTTGACCACCAGCAGCACCACGACGATGAGCACGATCGGCACCGTGACGGCGATGCGCCAGTCCGCGATGAAGGCGACCACCACCCCCACGATCAACCCGATGGCCACCGCGGCGATCGCCAGCCCCGTGAGGTACTGGAGGAAACGGCGACGGGCCACGGAGTCGATCGCGGCGAACAGCAGCACCACGCCGAGCATCGCCCACAGCGTCATCTGCCCGCTGAGCAGGAAGAGGGTGAGCGCGAGGGAGAGCAGGAGCAGGGGCGTGCTCAGCGCCACCCACAGGTGCAGGAACCGGGTGCTGCGCTGCTCGCCCGAGGCGTAGGGCATGTGCGGCGCCTTGAGGTGCCCGGTCGGCGAGGGCACCAGCGGAACGTCGCTCGCGAGGGCCCGCAGGTGGGCGTCGCGCTCGTCCGCGGTCAACGCCCGCCTCTCGTAGATCTCGGCGAGCTCCCCCTCCAGGTTCTCGATCTCCTCGGAGTACTCGCGGGCGCGGGGTCGGGAGGAGGCCTCACGGGCCAGCACCAGACGCGCGGACTCCAGCCTTCGGATCCGGTCCCGTCGCTCGACGATCTCGGATTCGTACTCGCCGATCCGTTCGTCGAGGGCCCCCACGTGGGAGCGCAGCTCGGCCCGCGCCGCGGCCTCGGTCGGCGCGACCTTCTGGAGACCGACCCAGGCCAGCGGGTCGGCCCAGGAACGACGGATGGTGCCGTCCCGCTCGTAGCGGGGGCCGCTGGGCGCGCGTTCGCCGTCGAAGAAGTCACGGGTGTCGCGCCCCCACAGTCCGCGGAAACCGTGGACCCAGGGGGTGTCGTCGTCGATGAGGACGGCGTTCCACTCCCGGTCGCCGCCCGGCCCCAGGCGTTCCCCGTCACCGCGCGCGTAGTCCACGAAGGGGACGCCGATACCGTGCATGGCGCTGTCCGCGCGGAAGAGCCGCCGGCCGAGGTTGCGCCAGGCGCTGACCAGACCCCGCAGGAAGGAGGGGTCGACCTGGATGAGGTAGTCGCCGGGGAGCATCTGGTGGGAGTGCGAGCCCGCGCCGACGTAGATCATCGGGTGCTCGCCGTCCCGGTGCAGGTCGGGGTCCTCCCAGGAGCGGCGCAGGTCGTCGCCGTGGTATTCGTGCGAGGAGGCCCCCACCCAGACCGGCCGGGTGGTGCCGTCGGGGTTCTCCACCACGTAGACGGTGACGCGTTCCCAGTCGGCCTCGTGGTCGTTGACCCCGCCGTAGATGGTGCGCCAGTCGTTCATCGCGTAGAAGAACCAGTACTGGAGGACGATGTAGCCGCCCTCGCGGGTGACCCGCCCGTAGTAGGTGGCCCCGCCGTTGTCGACCCGCTCGCGGTAGCGGGTGACCGCCGCGAAGGTGACCCCGCCCGGGACCGCCCCTCGGACGAGCAGCGAGATCTTCATCAGGATGTCGAGGACACGGCCGAGGACGCCGACGGCGGCCAGACGGCCGCTCTTGGGGATGACCGAACGCGCCATGCCCTTGAAGCGACGGGCCTCCTCGCGCAGGGTCTCCTCCTGCACGAACCTCAGGTGCTTGTGACGGTGGGGCCACTCCTCCTCGGCCCGCGCCAGACGGTCCAGGGTGAGCTCCCCCGCGGGGACGATGACACTCTCACCTCCGCCGGGCTCCTCGATCCAGAGACTGCAATTGCGTACGTAGGCGTCCACGTCGGTGGGGAAGAAGAGCTCTCCCTTGGTGCACATGAGCACCGGCTCGTGGGCGCGCAGAAGTTCGAGGTTGGTTTTCGCCGCCATGATTGGCACCAAGCTAGTACATACACGGGCCCGAACGCGTTGCGCGGGGGTGTGTCCGGGGCGTGGGCCGGCTCATGTCCACGTGTTCTCCGCCCCTCGTCCCTTCCGCTCCACGGACCCTTCACGAGGGACGGGTCAGGCCGCCTCCACGGTCGGTTCCCGGAGCGTCCCCGGAGGGGGAACGGGGTCGGAGGCGCCGTCCTTCGCCCCCGAACCCGTTCCGGTGCGGTATTCGCGCACCACCTTCCTCTCTGGGACGGCGGGGCCGCGGGCCTGGTCCCCTCGGGCAGCGCCGATCCCGGCGACCACCACCAGCCCCATGCCCACGAGCTGGACCGCGACCGGGGCCTGGCCGATCACGATCATGCCCATCACCAGGGCGACCGCCGGCTCCAGACTGGAGAAGGTGCTGTAGGCGGTACGGCTCATCCGCTGGAGGGCGATCATCTCCAGCAGGAACGGCACCATCGGGAAGAGCAGCGCGATGAGCAGCGTGAAACCGATCAGACCGAGGTCGGGGTCGACCAGCGCCCCCGGAGCCCCCAGCGGCGCGGTCACCACCGCGCCCACGGTCATGGCCAGGGCCAGCCCGTGCACGGCGCCGAACCCGGCCCCCACCCGCTGGGTGAGGACGATGTAGCCGATCACGCAGACCGCTCCGGCCAGCGCGAACCCCAGACCCACCAGGTCCAGGTCGCCCTGCCAGGGACGGGTCAGGCAGATCACGCCCACGACGGCGGCGACGATCCACACCAGTTCCCTACGACGGCGCATCGCGGCCACGGCGACCACGAGGGTGCCGAGGAATTCGATGGAGGTGGCGGTGCCGAGTTCGATCCGCGCCGTCGCCTCGGAGTAGAACAGCATCATCCCCGCGCTCGCTGTGCCCAGGATCACCACGGCGCCCAGCTCACGGCGGCTCGCGGCGCGTACGGCACGCCACAGGGAGCGGCCGCCGAAGGCCGTCAGGAGCAGCGCGGCCCACGTCAGACGCAGCCAGGTGACGGTGGCGGGGCTCGCGTGTTCGAAGGCGGTGACCGCCAGGGAGCTGCCCGTGTGCAGCGTGAACATGCCGATGAGCAGCATCATCGGCGCCGGGATCTGGAATCGGGCACGGCCGAGGGAGGGGAGGTATGAGCGGATCACCCGACCATTGGATTGCAGTCCTCCGTTTCTGTCCACGAACCGATGGTGGATGAACCGTGTAGTTTCGGTTGATGGACTTCACTCGGCTGCGTCTACTCGTGGAACTGGAACGACTCGGCACCATGGCGGCCGTGTCCGAGGTCACAGGCATGAGCACCTCGGCGGTCTCCAAACACTTCTCCGTCCTGGAGAAGGAGGCCGGGGTGCCCCTCCTGGCGCCCGACGGCCGCCGCGTCCGGCTCACCCCGGCGGGGCGGAGGCTGGCCGAGCACGCCGTGGACATCCTGGCCCGGGTGGAGGCGGCCCAGGCCGAGTTCGAGGGGGAGGGAGCCCCTGTCGGCCGCGTCGACCTGGTCATGTACACCTCGGCCGCGCCGATCGTTCTGCCCGCCCTGCGCCGTTTGAGGAACGACCACCCCGGGATCGACATCCATCTGACCGAGTACGAATCGGAACAGGCGCTGGATCTGTTGCAGGACGGGGAGGCCGATCTGGGGGTGGTGTACCAGTACAGTCTTCTCCCCCGACGTTTCCCGGGAATACTGACGGTATATCCGATGGGCACGGAGAGTCTCCTGCTCTCCCAGCCCTCACGAGGGGCGGACAGCCGCATCCTCACCCGGCGCCGCCTGCGCGAACTGTCCGACGCGGCGTGGATCGCCAGCCCCTTCCGAGGGGACGAGGAGGCATTGGTGCACCGGATGTGCGCCGACGCCGGCTTCACCCCGCGCATCGTGCACCGGATCGACACCCTGGAGCTGTTCGAGGAACTGGTGGCCACCGGCATGGGTGTGGGGGTGGTGCCCAGGCTGTCCACCACCACCCGGCGCGGGATCGCCCACGCCCCCGTGGGGGAACTGGGCGGGGTCCGACAGGTGTACCTGGCCGGGCGCACCGGCGGCTGGGCCTGGCGTCCGATCCGGGTGGTGGCCTCCTACCTTCGAAGGGCGGCCGAGGACGTGCTCGACGACGTGCCCCCGCTGCCGTTCTGAGGCGCGGTCAGCCCGCTATCGCGAAGGGTCCCACCGAGGGGACCGGCACCTTGCTGGCGGCCTCTCGGACCGCGGTGAGCAGGGGTTCGGGCGTGGCGCCCGCACGGGAGAGCACGAGGATGTGGCGTCGGGCGGTCTCGCGTACCCCGCGCACCACGATCTGGGGAAGGTTGAGCCCGGTCCAGGCCAACCGGGGCATCAGGGCCACGCCCAGCCCCGACTGGACCATCGCGAAGACGGCGCTGAAGTCGTCGACGGTGTGCACGACGCGCGGCTGGAAGCCGGCCTGGTTGGCCGCGGCGGTCACACAGGCGTTCCACGCGGTGCCCGGAGCGGACATGATCCAGTCCTCGTCCGCGAGGTCGTCGGCCAGGTGCAGGCTGGTCCGGGTCGCCAGGGGGTGCTGGTAGGGCAGGATCGCGTCGAAGAGCTCGACCATGACCGGGTCGCTGCGAAAATCCGGGTCCCCGGCCGGGGGCAGGTGGCTGGTGGACATGGTGACGGCCACGTCCAGACGGCCCGAGCGCACCATCTCGGCGCTCTCCTCGGGCTCGGCCTGGACGACCTCGAAGCTCCAACCCGGGTGGCTGTCGCGCAGTCGGGCCAGGGCGGGGGCCACCAGGTCGCTGATGCCGGTGGAGAAGGAGCCCACGCGCACCACGCCCCGGTCGCCGTCGGCGTACTCGGCCAGGTCGGCGGTGGCGCGTTCCATCTCCGCGAAGATCACGTGGGCGCGTTTGAGCAGCACGCGCGCGGCACCGGTCAGCAGGAAGCGGCGTCCCTGGCGCTCGACGAGGGGGACACCGGCCTCCTTGGCCAGGGCGGCGAGCTGTTGGGAGACCGCCGACGGCGTGACATTGAGCGCCTCCGCGGTGGCGGCCACCGTGCGATGGTGGTCGAGGGCCTGAAGAAGCTGCAAGCGCCGAACGTCGATCATGTGTCCCAATTTATGACAGAACGCCTGAATATCGACGTGGTTTCGGTCCGATGACGACTTCTTTGCGGGTGATTCCCTGCACATCGTCCGACCACCCCCACCACCACGGGCTTTGAGGACACCAGGAAGAAAGATTGCACTTTCTTCTCCTTTAGTGATCACATGCCGGGTTTTCTCCGTGTCATGGCCCCCAGCGCCTTCCCCGACACGTACAGTCGGACGCACAGCTCAACCACGGATCCGCTTCGAGCGGCATCCTGGGAGACCAGTGCCCAAGTCGGTGGAACGGGTGAGAAGAACATGCAAAATTCGCTGATGACCAAACCTCGACCTGGCAGCGTCGACGTTCTCGGTTTCCGCTACCTCGGTGCTCACGAGGTGGAGGAGCTCGCCGACCTGTGGGGCGCCCTCCACCAGCAGCACACGATGACCAACCCCCACCTCGAGGACATCATCAGCTCCGTCGGCCTGGACGAGTCCTGGCGACGACGCCGCGCCCAGTACAAGGCGTGGCTGGCCGACCCCGAGACCATGGCGATCCTCGCCGAGCACGACGGCGACCTCGCCGGCTACGCGATGGTCACCATTCGAGAGAGCTCCCAGGGCAGCTGGGACCGGGGCGAACGCATCGCGGTGGTGCAGACCTTCGCGATCGACCCCGAGTACACCGGCACCGGGGTGGGCTCCAAGCTCCTGGAGGAGATCCGTAGGCAGCTCGCCTCCATGGGCGTCCGGGACATCGAGTTCTCCGCCCTGGCCACCGCCTCCGAGGACATCGACTTCCTGGAGCAGGAGGGCTTCCGTCCCTTCGTCACCACCATGGTCTGCCGCGTGGACGGTTTCGGCGCCCACGACTGACCCTCTCGGCACAGGCCCACAGAACCGGCCCCCGCGCGGTCTCACCCACGTCCCGCGCGGGGGCTTTCCCATGCCCCGGCGGCGCCCCGCGACACACCCCGGCACGTCGAGGCCGAAAACGCTACGCTCGCCCCGTGGCCTCCTCCGACTCCAGCACCTGTGTCTTTCCCGGCTGTACCCGACCGGTCCCCCGCGGTTCCTCCCCCGGGCGCCCGCCGCAATACTGCGACCTGCCAGAACACACGCGTTGGCGGGCCTGGAAGGAACGCCAGCGGCTCGCCCAGGAGGCCGAGAGCGCCGAGAACGACGCCCGCGCCGAACGCGAGGAGCGCTCCCCGGTCGCCGCGCCCCGCGACGCCGAACCGGTCACCACGGCACGTCTGCGCGCCGACGACCTGCTCACCCGCTTCGCCGTCCAGACCGAACAGCTGGAGACGACCCTGAAGGCCGCCACCGAGGCCTTCGCCACGATGTCCGACCCGGCCGCCGCCGAGGCACAGGTGGAGGCGGCCCGTCTGGAGGCCTCCCGCCGGATCTCGGAGGCCGACTCGGCCCGTCTGGAGGCGGAGAACCGCCGCCGCGAGGCCGAATCGGCCCGCAGATCGGCGGAGGAGGCCACCGAAGCGGCCGTCGCCGCCACCCAGGACGCCGAACGCATGACCGAGGAGGCCCTGCTCCGCCGGGACGCCGCCGAGGCCGAACGCGACCGTCACGAGGAGGCCGCCCGAACCGCGCTCCTGGAACGGGACGCCGCGACGGCCGAGGCCAACGCCGGTCTGGCCGCCGCCGAACGCCGGATCTCCGAGACCGTCGAACGGGCAAGGGCCGAGGCCGAACGCGAACGCGCCGAGGCCGCGCGGACCCTGGACCGGGCCCGGAAGGAGGCCGAGGTCCTGCGCGAGGAGCTCGCCGAACGGTCCCGCCTGCTCGACCGGGCCGAACGGTCCGCCCGTGACGCCCTGGCACGCGCCGAACGGGCCGAGGATCTGGCCCACCGGGCCGCCCGGGAGCTGGAGACCGAACGCGAACGTCTGGGCGCCGAACTGGACCGGGCCCGACGGAGTCTCGAATCGGACCGTGCCGCCGCCGAGGCCGAACGCGAACGCCTCACCGCCGAACTGGACCGCTCCGCCGCGGACCGGGAACGGCTGTCCTCCGAACTGGAGGGGCAACGCCGCCAGGCCGAGATCACCCTGGCCGAGGCCCGAGAGGCGGGGGCCGCGCGGCTCTCCACCGCCGAGGAGGCCCGTGACCTGGCCTTGGAGCGGGCGGAACGGGCCGAGGCCGAACTCCGGGCCCTACGTGAGAAGGAGCACGAAGAGGCCGCTCCCCGGTCCGGCTGACCCGGCCTCCCACCCGAGAAGTCCCGTTCGTACCGATATCTCGGCTTAGGATGGGGGCCGTGCGAGATCTGGGAACCACTGGTGAGACCGGCCCGATGCCTCTGGGCGAGGGCGGGTCCGACCGGGGACCCGAACGCGCGACCGTGGGCGAACGCCCCCGCCCGCGCGTGGACCTCAAGGCGCTCTTCGGGCTGGAGACCGGCCACTGGGCCTGGACCACCGCCGTCCAGGCCGCCATCGCGATGACCGTCTCCTTCGCCCTGGCCTCGCTCCTCTTCGGAGCCCAGGTCGGCACCCTGGCCGCGCTGGGCTCCATGACCGTCCTGTACGAGAAGAAGACGCCCTACGCCTACCGCGCCGCCGCCCTGGCCCTGGTCGGGCTCGGCTTCGTCGCCGCGGTGGCCGTCAACTCCCTGGCCGCCTCGCTGTCTCCTTGGGCCGCCGTGGCCTCCATCGGCCTGACCGCCGGACTCGCCACCTGGGTGTGCGCCGCCTGGCGGGTCGACAAGCCCGGCCCGATGTTCTTCGTCCTGGTCGCCACCATCTCCACCATCGCGCCCAGCGGCGTCGCCGACGTGCCCCTGCACGCGCTGATCGCCGCCCTGGGCGCCGCGGTCGGTTGGACGGTGTCGATGTCCGGCGCCCCCTTCCGCGCCCGCCACCCCGAGTACCAGGCGGTCGCCGGGGCCTACCGGGCGCTGGCCACCCTGCTCCGCGCCGTGGGCACCCCCGAACTCGACCACGCCCAACACCAGGCGTCGGTGGCCGTGGCCGACTCCTGGCGGATCGTGCTGCTGGGCCAGACCCGCGGCTACCGCACCACCGCCGAGGCGGCCCGGCTCCGCGCCCTGCTGCGCTGGGTCTCCGACATCCACCTGTCCGCCACCCAGGTGTGCCTGGCCCGCCCCACGCCCCTTCCCGACCAGGCCGCCGAGTTCGCCGACCGGATGGCCGTCGCCGTCGCCGACCCCTCCCGCGCCCCCGACCCGGAGTCCCTGGACGAACTGCGCCGCGGCATGCGCCCCCGATCCCTGGAGGCGCGTCTGTACAACCTGCTCTCCCGCGCCGCCCAAGCGGCCCGACGCAGCGCCCAGGAGGAGGACGAACGCCGCACCGCCACCCTGCACGACGAGCGCTACCCGGCCCTGTGGTCGGCACTGCGCTCCAGCCTGAGCCGCGACTCCCTCATCCGCCCCACCGCCATGCGCATGTGGCTGACCGTCACCGCCGCGGGGGCGTTCGGTCTGTGGCTCGGCCTGGACCACTACTACTGGGTCGCGCTGACCACCACGTCGGTGCTCCAGGCCGGAAACGTGGTCCTCACCCTGAACCGGTCCGTGCAACGCTCGCTCGGCACCCTGCTGGGGGTCCTCGCCGGAGCCGCGCTGATCATGTCGCACCCGCCGCTGTTCGTGGTGATCGTGCTGGCCGGACTGTTGCAGGGAGCCACCCAGCTGGTGGTCGCCCGCAACTTCTTCTACGCCTCCGTGCTACTGACCCCGATGGCGCTGATGCTGTCCTACACCGCCAACCCCTACCCGGTGAGCGACCTCGTGGTGTCCAGGATCATCGACACCCTGGTCGGGTCCGCCTTCGGTCTGGCCGGGTCACTGCTGCTGTGGCGCAAGGCCTCCGCGACCCGGCTCCCCCAGGCCATCGCGAACGTCCTGGAGAAGACCCGCCAGTGCATGCAGGCGGTACTGGACCCGGACGTGGAGATCACCGAGGAGCGCCGCTACCGGCTGCGCCGCGACATGCGGGCCGCCGCCGTCAGCCTCCGCGGAGTGTACGAGAGCGCCATCGGCGATGCCCCCAAGGCCGCCTCCACCCGCCCCCTGTGGCCCGTGGTGGTGGCCACCCAGCGCATCGGCTACCTGGCACTGGCCGCGCTCTCCCAGGACCGCAACCCCGAACCTGCGGGCGCCATCACCCTCCAACGGGTGGACCTGGCCTTCCAGGAACTCATCGTGGCCATGGAGGAACGCCGGACCCCACGTCTGGGCGCCCTCCCCCGCCTGCCCGCCTACCCCAGGATCAACATGGAGCTGCGGGCGCTGGCCAACTCGATGACCAGCGCCGTCGCCCAGGACGAGCGCGCCGCCCAACAAGAGGCCGAACGTCGCGCCCGCCGCGAACGCCGCCGCGCCCAGGACGACACCGACGCCGACCTGTAGGTGCCCGTCCGGGCGCCGGCGGGGTTCTGGAGGTGCCGCAGGTGGGGTCGCGAGGAACGAGTGACCACACCGTAGGTGCCGAAGGTTCCCGCCTCCCTTGGCGCCCGAACACGGCCCGAAGCGCCAGCGGAGGGCCAAAGCAAACACTCTCGGGCCTCAACCACAGCAGGGGGTAACGGTCACACGCCCTCCCACCTCAACCCCAGGGGGTGCGACCCGTACGCGTTCTCCTACCTCGGCTACAGGGGGGGTGCCCGAAGCGCCGGCGGAGGGCCAAAGCAAACACTTTCGGACCCCGACCCCAGCAGGGTGTGACCGGTACGCGATCTCCTACCTCAGACACGGGGGGTGCGAGCGGTACGTGTCCTCCTACATCAACTTCAGGGGGGTGCCCGAAGCGAAGCGGAGGCGCAAAGCAAACACTCTCGGGCCCCAACCCCAGCAGGGGGTAACGGTCACACGCCCTCCCACCTCACCCCCTGGGGTGAAGGCGGGAGACCGCGTGCACCGGCCCCGGGTGGTGAGCCCCCTCCCCTACTCCACGAGGGCGAAGGCCCGGACGGGGAAGGCGGCCATGCCGCGGACCTTGGCGGGGACCGCGTAGAAGGTGAACCCTTCGGCGGGCAGCCGGTCGAGGAGGCACAGGTGGGTGACCACGGGGATCCCGCCCGCGAGGAGGACCGCCTGGACGGGGCGTGAGCCCTCGGTGATCGGCGAGGTGTCGTCGACGCTGGTGGAGTCGATGCCGACCAGGGTGACACCGGCCTCGACGAGGGCCTTGGCGGCGGTCTCGGTCAGGTGGGGGTGCTCGTAGGTCCCGTAGGTCTCGGTGCGCCAGTGTCGGTCCCAGCCGGTGCGGAACAGGACGGCGCGGCCTTCGAGGTCGCGTCCGGCGAAGGCCTCCGGGCCGATCTGTCGACCGTCGGTGGCGTCGACCACGATGCCGGGCAGGTCGGCGACGCGTTCCAGGTCCAGGTCGGCCGGGTCGGCGGCGTCCCGGTAGGGGTGGGCGGGGATCTGGATGTGGGTGCCGGTGGCTCCGGGCAGGGTGACGTGGCCGCCACCGTCTCCGTGGCCGGGGGTCTGGCCCGCGAAGGCCGAGCTCTCGCGGATCTCCGGTCGGGGGATGCCGGGGACCGTGACCATTCCGTCGGTGATCTGGTGGCTGACGTCGACCGGTTTCGGCATGGCTGTGTTTCCTCACTCGCATCAGGAAGAGGCCCTCTGACCCTGGCCAGAGGTCTAGACCATCAGCCTAGCGCGGGTGGCCTGGATCACGACAGTGCCACGAGGCGGTCTTCGACCACCACGTTCCCGCTCCGACCACCGCTAAGCTCGATGGAGTCGTCGCGGGCCACCGCTCCTCCCGGCCCCGCCACCTCCACAGCACACCCTCACCCACCGAGAAGGGGCGACTCCATCGTGTCACTTTACGGAGCGGCCAAGGCCGTCGTCACACCCGCCACGCGCGTGATGTGGCCTCAGCGTGTGGAGGGGCGTGAACACATCCCCGCGAGCGGACCGGTGATCCTGGCCGCCAACCACCTCTCGGTGATCGACCCTCTCTTCATCGGTGTGGCCTGCCCCCGCCAGGTGCGCTTCATCGCCAAGCGCGAACTGTTCGACGAGAGCACCTGGGCGAAGAGGCTTCTGGCTCGGGGCCTGCGCGCCCTGGGCCCCCTGTCCGTGGACCGGCGCCCCGGCCAGAGCGCCCAGGAGGCCATGGACAACAGCCTGGGCGTCCTGGAGAGCGGTGAGGTGTTCGGCATCTTCCCCGAGGGCACCCGCTCCCCCGACGGCCGCCTCTACCGGGGCCAGACCGGGCTGGCCTGGCTGGCCTTGACCACCGGCGCCCCGGTGGTCCCGGTCGCACTGGCGGGCACCGGACGCATCCTGCCGCCCGGACGCAAGATGCCCTCGTTCAATCGGGTGGGCGTGCGCTTCGGCGAGCCGGTGGACCTGTCCCCGTGGAAGGGCCAGGCGGGTCGGGCCCGTCCGCGCCGCGAGGCGACCGACGCCATCATGGACGCGATCGCCAAGCTGTCCGGGCAGGAGCGGGTGCCCAGGTTCGCCGCCTCGGTCAAGGCGGAACTGGAGCAGCGGTGACTTTCCCCACACCGACCTCGGGGCTCATTCTCCCTTGAAGGAGCGTTGACCACAGACCGAAGGGCCTTTAACCCGGCCCCCATCCGGCCTCTGGCCTGCGATCCCGCCCCGGGAGAGCACACGGGGCGTCACCGACGCCCCCGTGGGAGTGAGCAGAATTCCCCACCTTTATAGTGGGGTATGCCGGTGAAGGCACCGGATAGATTAGGCAAGCCTTACCTTGAGATGGCGTCCGACCCTGGCGCGAAGACTTGGAGTTGTGCGATGACGCGACCACTGCGAGTGGGAATCGTGGGTGCGGGCCCGGCGGGAATCTACGCCGCGGACCTGCTCACCAAGGACGAGTCCCTATCCGCGAGCGGCACGTCCGTCAGCATCGACATCCTCGACAAGCTGCCCTCCCCCTACGGACTGGTCCGCTACGGCGTGGCCCCCGACCACCCCCGGATCAAGCAGATCCAGGGAGCCCTGCACAAGATCCTCGACAAGCCGGAGATCACCTTCTACGGCAACGTCGAGTACGGCGTCGACCTCAAACTGGAGGATCTGCGCCACCACTACGACGCCGTCGTCTTCGCCACCGGCAGCGATCGGGACCGTCCTCTGGACATCCCCGGCGTCGACCTGCCCGGTAGCCACGGCGCCGCCGACTTCGTCTTCTGGTACGACTCCCACCCCGACGTCGACCCGTCCTGGCACGTCGACGGCACGAGCGTCGCCGTGATCGGCGCCGGCAACGTCGCCGTGGACGTCGCCCGCATCCTGGCCAAGGACGCCGACGACCTGCTGTCGACCGACATCACCGACAACGTCTACGAGGGCCTGCGCGCCAAGAAGATCACCGACGTGCATGTGTTCGCCCGTCGCGGTATCGCCCAGTGCAAGGCCACCCCGATGGAGCTGCGCGAGCTGGACAAGCAGCCCGGCGTCGAGGTCCTGGTCTACGCCGAGGACTTCGACATGGACGAGGGCAGCCTCGCCGCCTGCGAGGAGTCCAACCAGGTCAAGACCAACGTCAAGGTCCTCCAGAACTGGGCCATCCGAGACCCGCGCGGGGCCGAGCGCCGCCTGCACCTGCACTTCCTGCACTCCCCGGTCGAGATCCTGGGCGAGGACAAGGTCACCGGCCTGCGCACCGAGCGCATGGAACTGGCCGGCGACGGAAGCGTCAAGGGCACCGGCGAGTACGTCGACACCGAGGTCCAGGCCGTCTACCGTGCCATCGGCTACCTGGGCTCGCCCCTGGTGGACCTGCCCTTCGACGAGGACCGCGGTGTGGTCCCCAACGACGGCGGCCGGGTCCTGGACCTGGACGAGAAGCCCGTCGACGGGGTCTACGCCACCGGCTGGATCAAGCGCGGTCCTGTGGGCCTCATCGGCCATACCAAGGGCGACGCCCTGGAGACCGTCACCAACCTGGTCTCCGACCGCGACTCCTTCACCCCCGCGGTGGAGCCCGACCCGGCGGCCTTCCGGGCCCTGCTGACCGAACGCGGCGTCGAATACACCACCTGGGAAGGGTGGCAGCGTATCGAGGCCCGTGAGGAGGAGCTGGGCGCCGAGCGCGGGCGCAAGCGCCTGAAGCTGCTCACCCGTGAGGAACAGACCAACGTCGCACGTCAGGCCTAGCCACGTGTGAGTTCCCGGCCGGCCCCGCGCCCCTCTGCGGGGCCGGCCCTCTTCTTCCCACCCGTTCCGCGTCCGCCCGGCACCGTGAGATAGCGCATGCGTCTCTCCCGAAGTTCGTGGAACAAGACCCCGCGTCGATGGGTTAGAGTCACTGTTGGTCGGTGTGGTAGCAAGTGTCCCCCGGGCCTCAACTATTGCCTTCGCGGAATACCGCGTTCGGCTCCCGCCCTTCGGGGCGGGCCGACCGAACGGCCAGGAGCCCCGTTGTGCCCCGCGCCGAGAGGCGACCGCCATGCCGACCATCAACCTCGTGCCCCGCTCCCACCGAGGTGGGAGTGGGGCATCGTGTTGTCTCCAGGAAACGTAACGAAGGACGGTCACAGGCGTGGACGAACGGTCCCCCCGGCAGCCGGATTCCTCCGGACCACCCGACTACACGGGTGGTTCCGAGGCAGGTCGGCCGCGCCCGGAGAACCCTTACCGCATCCCCCAGCGGCCACCGGGGGCTCGCCCCACGGACACCGGCGACTTCGGCCTCGAGCATCCGCGTCCCGCGGACCCCGTCGTCCCGCCCTCGTCCGAGCCGAGCCTCCCCGCCGCCGAGTCGTGGGACCCCCGCCCCGGTCGACACGACCCCATCACCGAGCCCTGGGAACTGCCCAGGGAACCGGACGGCCCCGACCAGCGCCCCGAGCGGATCGATCTGGACGACGTCGCGCCCGAGCGCGAGGAGCGTCGTTGGGACCCTCCGCTTCCGCCGGAGCCCGCCCGCTGGGAGCCGCCCTCGTTCCAGGGCGAGTCCTCGATGGGCGAACGGCCCGCGCCGGCCGGGGGCGACGGCCCCTCCGAGCCTCCTCTCTGGGAGGCGTCCTCTCACCGGGACGCTGTCTCGACCGACGCGTGGCCCGCGTCCACCGAGGAGAGCGCCTCCTCCGAGACCACCGGATGGGAACCGGCCCCCTACCGGAGCGAGGCCCCGACCGGCGAATGGGACACCGCTCCGACAGAGGAGAACGACGCCCCCTCCGAGCCCTCTCTCTGGGAGACACCCTCCTACCGGAGCGAGCCCTCGACCGGTGAACGGGGCACCGCCCCGACAGAGGAGAGCCACTCCCCGGAGCCCCTCCGTTGGGAGACACCCTCGTTCCAGAGCGAGCCCCCGACCGGTGAACGGCCCGCGCAGGCCGAGGAGCCCACCGGATGGGAACCGGACCCCTACCGGAGCGAGCCCTCGACCGGCGAATGGGGCACCGCCCCGACCGAGGAGAACGCCTCCTCCCCGTCCGCCTTCGACGACCGTCCCTACCCGGACGCGGTGTCCAACGAGCATCAGGCCGCTCACGAGACGGCGTACTCCCCTTCGGCCCCCCACTACTCCGAGCCCGGGGAGCCCTCCTTCTATGAGGAGCGTTCCGACGGGCACGACCCGGTGCCCGTACCGGTCCCGGTCGGCCACGGAGAGACGCCCTACGGCGGACAGCCCGCCTACAACGGCGACACCCCCTATCCCGGATCGGTCCCTCCACCCGCCGAGGACGACGGGTCCACCGCGGCCGAGCCGCCGCGGAGAGAGGGCTATGAGTTCCTCTACAGCGGCCAGGGGCCGGGCGGGGCACAGGGCCCCGGCGGCCCCCAGGGTCCGGACGGACCCGGAGGACCGTACGGGCCGGACGAGGACCCCTACGACGGTGACGCCTACGACCCGGGGCCGCCTCCGGCGAAGAGGAAGTCCCGCCGTGGCCTGCTCATCGGCGTGATCTCGGCCGTGGTCGTGCTGGCGCTGATCGGCGGCGGCGTGTCCTGGTACATCTACACCATGCCGCAGCCCGAGGAGGCGGTCGCCGCCTACGAGTCCGCCTGGGAGGAACGCGACTACGCGGCCCTGGCCCAGGTGACCACCGGTGCCGACGCCGAGGAGATCCTCGGCGGGATCGACGCCGGTCTCGGTGTGGACGGCGTCGACGTGGAGATCGGCGCCCCGGTCGTCGACGGTGGCGCCGGTACCGCCTCCTACGAGGTGACCCTCTCGCTCACCAACGCCGACGACTGGGGTTGGGAGGGCGAACTGCCGCTCGTGCGCGAGGACGGCGAGTGGCTGATCGACTTCTCGCCCGAGGTCGCCTATCCGGGGCTGGGCGAGGACCAGGTGCTGGTCCGCACCACGGTGTGGGGCGAGCGCGGTCAGATCCTGGCCGCCGACGGCACCCGTCTGGACGCCCCCGACGTGTCCGGTTCGCTCCAGATGATCGCGGGTTCGGTCGGCGAGGCCGACGAGGACGACGTGGAGCGTCTGGGCCCGGCCTACAGTGTGGGCGACATCGTGGGCAAGAGCGGGCTCCAGCGCACCTACGAGGAGCGGCTGGCCGGCGAGGCGGCGACCACCATCCTGATGGTCGGTTCCGCCGAGGCCGAGGACCCCGACTCGTTGGAGGCGACCGAGGACAACACCGTGGCGACGCTGGACGGCTCCGACGGCGAGTCCATCACCACCAGCATCGACATGGGGGTCCAGAGCGCGGCCGCGAGCGCCATCATCGGCGCCGACGATCCGGCCGGTCTGGTGGCGGTGCGTCCGTCGACCGGGGAGATCCTGGCCGCGGTGAACGTCCCCGGTGGGTTCAACCGGGCGTTCGAGGGTCAGTACCCGCCCGGTTCCTCGTTCAAGATCATCACCTACAGCGCGCTGTTGGAGAACGGTCTGTCCATGGACACGACCATGGACTGTCCCGAGGAGTACGACCTGGGCGGCTGGCCGTTCCGTAACGCGGGCGGCGCCGAATACGGCGACCAGACGGTGACGGAGGCGTTCGCGACCTCCTGCAACACCTCCCTCGTTCAGGAGGTGGAGCGCTACCTGTCGTCCGACTCGTTGCAGGCGGCCGCCGAGCGGTTCGGGATGAACGCCCCGCTGGACATCGGCGTGCCCGTCCAGGAGCCGAGCTTCCCGCCCGTGGACAGCGCCACCATGCTGGGCGCGCAGAGCATCGGCCAGGGCCAGATCCTCACCTCGCCGCTGCACATGGCCACGGTGCCTGCGGCGATCGCGGACGGTTCCTGGCGGCACCCGGTGCTGGTCACCGAACCGGCCCGGGAGGACCTGCCGGAGCCGAACGCCATCGGTAACGCGGAAACGCTGCGTCCGATGATGCGCGCGGTGATCACCGAGGGAAGCGCCAAGAGCGTCGACTTCCAGGGTGAGGTGTACGGCAAGACCGGTACCGCCGAGTTCGGTACCGCCGACGACGCCGACGAGGACGACGAGCTGCCCAGCCACGCGTGGATGGTGGGTTACAAGGGCGACGTCGCCTTCGCCCTGGTGGTCGAGGGCGGCGGTGGCGGTTCGGCCGTGGCCGGCCCGCTGGCCGCCAAGTTCACCAACGCGCTGTAGTCGAGTGCGCGATGGGCCCCGGCGATCTCCGGATCGTCGGGGCCTTCGTCATCCCCGGTGGGCGGCCGCGAGGGCGCGCGCGGCCGCCCGACGCCCGGAAGGGGCTTCGGTGTTCGTGCCCCGTCCGGTCAGTCGGCCGGGTGGACCGGCACGGAGGAGCCGCCGGTGGCGACGGCCTCCGCGGCGAGATCCCCGCCCGTCTCGGTGCTCTCCGTGGCGCTCCCCGCCCGCGGGGTGTCCGGTCCGGGAACACTCGGTGTGAGGACGAACAGAGCGATCAGGAGCCCCACGGTGACCGCCGCGATCAGACCGCAGGCCACCCAGGGCTTCCAACTCCGCAGCCCGGGATCGACCGGGGCGTCGGGATCATCGCTCTCGAAGGACGACAACCGGTCGGCGAGCCTGGGAGCCTCCTCACTGAGCTGTCGCTCGATCTCGGCGAGAATTCTCCGCTCGTGCTCTCTCAGGGACATGGCACCCTCCTCGGCCGCCGGGGGAAGGACTGTCGTCACCGGGTGTCCTACAGTCTCCCCCGAGTGAGATCCGCTTATCCGAACACCCCCAGGTTCTGCATGCCCGTTTTCAGCGCTCTGACCTCGTATGAGATGTATTTTCACGATTCGAGAGGTTTGTATCGCCCAGCGAGAGGAAGGGCTCCTCAGTCCGGGTAGCACTCGACCTCGGAGGCCTTCACCACGGCCCACACCTCGCTCCCCCTGGTCAGCGCCAACTCGGCCAGGGCCGCCGGGGTGATGTCGGCGGCCAGGGAGAGCCCGCCCTCCAGAAGCACCCGGACCTGATCCCCGAAGCGTTCGACCCCGGCCACCGTCAGCCGCCACGCGTTGCGCGGGCTTCCCCCCGAACTCTCCCGGTACAGGGCCACCGCCCGGGGTGGGAAGGCGACCAGGGCCGGCCCCCGGTGTCCGTCACCCGCCTCGACGCGCACGGGCCCCCTCCCGTCCTCGCCCTCCAGGGTCACGGTGGTCCCGGAGGCCTCGCCCCGGAAGAGGTTGAGCCCCACCAGTCTGGCGACGTAGGAGGTACGAGGGCGGCGGGCGACCTCCGCGGGGCTCCCCTCCTGCACCAGACGACCGTCCTCGATGACGGCGATCCGGTCGGCCATCACCATGGCGTCGAGAGGGTCGTGGGTCACCAGGACGGTCGCCCCCTCGAACCCCTCCACCAGATGTCGCAGCCGCGAACGCACCGTCGCCCGGGTGCCGATGTCCAGGGCGGCCATGGGTTCGTCCAGCAACAGCAGCCCGGGACGGACCGCCAGGGCACGGGCCAGGGCCACCCGCTGCGCCTGCCCTCCGGAGAGACGTCGGGGTCTGGCCGACGCGTACTCGGCCAACCCCATCTGCTCCAGAAGCTCCATCGCCAGCCTTCGCGCCTCGGTCCTCCCCGCCCCCTGGCAGCGAGGACCGAAGGCGACGTTGTCCAACGCGCTCAGGTGCGGCAGGAGCAGGTAGTCCTGGAAGACGACGCCGACGGGGCGATGCTCGACGGCGGTGGTGGTCAGATCCTCCCCGGCCAGGAACACGTGCCCGTCGGAGAGCGGGGTCAGCCCCGCCAGGGCCCGCAGGACCGAGGTCTTACCGGCCCCGTTGGGCCCGAGCAGGGCCAGGACCTCCCCCGGCGGACAGGTGAGACGGACATCGAGAGTGAACGTCCCCCTGCTCAGCCTGAGGTCGGCGTCGAGCCCTCCGTCGGACGTCGGGGCGGGGTCGAGCGGGGTTCGGGGTTCCCGTGCGGCCATCAGACGCTCATCCACCTCTCTCGCAGGGTGGCCAGGACGGCCAGGGAGACCAGGAGCAGGACCAGGCTGAGGACGATGGCGGCCTCGGGGTCGCGCTGCATGGCCATGTAGACCGCCAGTGGCATGGTCTGTGTGGTGCCGGGAAAGTTCCCGGCGAAGGTGATGGTGGCGCCGAACTCGCCCAGAGCCCGGGCCCAGCACAGCACCGCCCCCGCGCCGATCCCCGGCAGGATCATGGGCAGGGTGACGCGGGTGAAGACGGTGACACGCCCCGCCCCCAGGGTGGCGGCGGCCTCCTCGTAACGGCGGTCGGCGCCGCGCAGGGCCCCCTCGACACCGATCACCAGGAAGGGCATGGCCACGAACACCTGGGCCACGACGACGGCCGCGGGGGTGAAGGGCAGGGTGAGCCCGAACCAGGAGTACAGGTACTGGCCGACGATGCCGTTGCGCCCCAGCACCAGCAGCAGCGCCACGCCGCCCACCACCGGCGGGATCACCAGGGGGACGGTGACCAGGGCCCGGACCAGTCGGCGTCCGGGGAACTCCGTGCGGGCCAGCGACCAGGCCAGAGGCACCCCCAGGACCAGGGAGACGAGGGTGGCCGCGGTGGAGGTGGACAGCGACAGCCACAGTGCGGTCAGCACGTCGGGGTCGACGATCCTGCGCCCCATGGTGGCCCAGGGCGCGCGGACCAGCAGGCCGACGAGGGGCAGGAGCAGGAAGAGGAGCCCTATCAGGGCGGGCAGGACGAGGACCCAGGGGACCCGTGCGGTCCCGTTGCCGGAGGGGCCGCGACCGACTCGGGGCGTTGGAGCGGTCACGGCGTGCCGAACCCCGCTTCCCGCATGATCGGAGCCCCCTGTCCGGTGACGAAGTCGACCCAGGCCGCGGCCCGCTCGGGCGACTCGGAGTTCGCGAGCACGCCGATGGGGTACTCGTTGAGGGCCTCCTTCGCCTCGGGGAACCCGATCCCCTTGACCCGGTCCCCGGCGGAGATGACGTCGGTCTCGTAGACGAGTCCGGCGTCGACCTCGCCGAGTTCGACCTTGGTCAGGACCGCGCGCACGTCCTCCTCCAGGGTGACGGGGGCGACCTCCAGCCCGGCGGCCTCCAGAGCGATCCCGGTGGCGGTCCCACAGGGCACCTCGTCGGCGCAGAAGGCCGTCGAGACGTCCTCGGACGTCAGATCGTGGAGGGAGGAGACCCCGGCCGGGTTGCCCGGCGGCACGGCGATCATGAGGGTGTTGGTGGCGAACACCAGCCCCTCCTCTCCGTGTTCGGCGGCCCAGTCCGCGTCCAGGTCGCCGGCCTCGACGACCCTTTCCATCGTGGTGGTGTCGGCCGAGGCGAAGACGTCGGCGGGGGCTCCGGAGGCGATCTGCTGGGCCAGTTCGCCGCTGCCCGCGAAGTTGAGGACGACCGTCACCTCGGGGTGCTCCTCCTCGAAGGACTCCGCGATCTCGGTGAAGACGTCGGTGAGAGAGGCGGCGGCCATGACGGTGAGCTCGACGTTCTCCGTCCTCTCCCCGCCCCCGTCGCCGGAGCAGGCGGTGAGTCCCAGGGCCAGGGCGGCCGCGACGGCGCACGCCCGGTACACGCCCGTTCCGGCGCAGCGGGTTCTCGGGGGGATCTCAGGCATGCCGTCCTCCGGTGGACTCGACGATGACGTTGGTGGACTTGACGACCGCGGTGGCCGCGGCCCCGACCTCCAGTCCGAGTTCGTCGGCGGCCTCGCGGCTCATCAGCGAGACCACCCGGTGCGGCCCGGCCTGGATCTCGACCGAGGCCATCACCCGGTCCCGGACGATGCCGGTGACCAGACCCTTGAAACGGTTGCGGGCGGAGGAGACCCGGAGCGCGGGGTCCTCGTCGGTTCCGGAGCGCATGAAGTCGGCGAGTACGGCGCCGTCGAGGGTGCGGCGCCCGGAGGCGTCGCGCTCGGCGGCCAGTCGACCGGAGTCGACCCAACGGCGCACCGTGTCGGCGCTGACGCCGAGCAGTTCGGCGGCCTCACTGATCTGGAAGGTCGGCATGGAGGAGACCCTACTAGTCGCAGATGCAAGGATTTCAGGGATTTTCCCCTAGCAGATCCTAGCTTTCAGCGCCGATATCTGTCGCTTATGCCAAAAGGGAACATGACAGGAGGGCCCGCCCCCCTTGGGAACGGGCCCTCCTGTTCTCGCTCGTGGTCTCAGCCGCGAACGTCGACGATCTCGCCGACCGGCCCCTCCGCCCGGAAGTCGTCCAGGGCGGTGACCACGTAACCGGCCCCCTCCTCCAGGGGCTCGGTGTCGGTCAACGTGGGTTCACCGGTCATGCCGACCAGGTTCGCCGTGTCCAGGGCCGCGCAGTAGGCGTCGTCGTCGCCGTCCTCCAGCGCCCGGACCGCGTCGGCCGGCAGGCGGTAGAGCGCGTAGAAGCGGGCCCCCTCGATCTCGTCCCACTCCACCTCGACGTTCCCGTCGACGAGTCGGGCGTCGACGTCGTCGACCGAGCCGACCCGGGGCCCCTCGCCCTCGGGGTCGGTCATCGTCGGAGGCAGCGCGGGGTCGGCGTAGTGGGTCTCCAACAGGTGATCCACCGCGCCGGGGTTGTCGCGCATGCTCTTGATGGAGAAGTAGATGTCGCCGGCGACCTGGTCGAGTTCGCCCGAGTAGTCGAGCTGCGTGCTCAGCGCGTCGTCACCGGTCCATCCGCTCTCACCGAGCCGGTAGGCGCCCTGGCCGACGTAGAGGTCGACGTCGGTGCCCTCGACCTCGTTCGCCCACCAGTCGGTCAGCGCCTCGTAGTCGGCGGTGGCGAAACCTCGCTCCCAGTAGAGCTGCGGGGCCACGTAGTCGACGGTCCCCTCCTGGATCCAGGTGCGGGTGTCGGCGTACTGGGCGTCATAGGACTGTAGGCCCGAGCCGGGCGAACCGGACGGGTCGGTGGAGTCGTTGCGCCAGATGCCGAACGGGGAGACGCCGAAGCTCACCCACGGTTTGCTCTCCTGGATCCCACCGTGGACGTCGCGCATGAGCTGATCGACGTTGTCGCGCCGCCAGTCGCCCCGATCGTCGAAGTCGCCTCCGTACTCCTCCCAGGTGGCGTCGTCGTCGAAGGTCGCGCCCTCCTGCGGGTACGGGTAGAAGAAGTCGTCGAAGTGGATCCCGTCGACGTCGTAGCGGTCGACCACGTCCATGATCACGGAGGTCACCCACTCGCGGACCTCGGGGTTCCCGGGGTCGACGTAGGCCTCGGTGCCGAAGTCGACCAGCCAGTCGGGGTTGCGCTTGACGGGGTGGTCGTCGGAGAGGTTCTCCACGTCGGGGTCCTGAAGACCCACACGGTAGGGGTTGAACCAGGCGTGCAGTTCGAGGCCGCGCTTGTGGGCCTCCTCCACCGCGTACTCCAGCGGGTCGTAGCCGGGGTCGCCGCCCTGCTCGCCGGTGAGGTAGCGGGCCCAGGGCTCCAGCTCGGAGTCGTAGACGGCGTCGGCGGTGGGCCTGGTGTGCAGGAAGACCGCGTTCAGTCCCATATCGACGGAGTCGTCGAGCCACTCGTCGAGTTCGGCCTTCTGCTCGTCCGCGGACAGGCCGGGCTCCGAGGGCCAGTCGATGTTGCGCACGGTGGTGAGCCATGCTCCGCGCATCTGACGCTTGTCGTCGTCCGCCGGGCAGACCGCAGGGGCGGCGATGCCCTCTCCGCCCGGTGCGCGCGGGTCGTCGGAGGCCGGGTCATCGCCGGCGGAGCAGCCCGCCAGCAGTACCGTCGCCGTGGCGGCGGCCGCGGCCCACCGGCCTCCGGCGCGCGGCTTGGTCAGGGCCCGTGCCATGGAACGCATCGACCATCTCCTCAAAGGTGTTCGCGCGCCGCCGTCCCATGACGCCACGCCGCGAACCAGATTAGGACAAGATGTCAATTTTCAGACACGATTCGGCCAAGGTGTGGACAACGTCGCACCTTGGAGGGAACGGGAATGTCACCGAGGGTCAACGGGACACCCCGGTCCGGGCACGAGTCCTCGACCACGTCCCCTCACCGGTGATGCCTCGTTCCCGGCTCTCACCCCGCCCCTCCCCACCTGCGAGGAGCCGTGATCCGGACACGATGGCGACGTCCTAGACTCGATCCCTGTGAACGCCGCGTTGACCCCACCGAAACTGTTCGTCCGCACCGTCCCTCTGCGCGATCGCGCGGACGGCCTCGTCCGGCGGTTGCCGGAGGGGGCTCCCCTGGCCTGGCTGACCGGGGACGAAGGCATCGTCGGCTGGGGTGAGGCGGCGCGGTTCGACCCCGAGCCCTCCCCCGAGGGGACCCCGCCCACCGACATCACCCGTTTCACCACGGCCGCGCGCCGGTTCGCCGAACTCCTCGAACACGCCGAGGTGGAGGACGAGGTCGGCCTGCCCGGCACCGGCCCGGTCGCCTTCGGCACCTTCGCCTTCGCCCCCACCTCCGGCGGCTCCGCGCTGATCGTGCCCCGCGTGATCGTGGGACGGCGCGAAGGACGGTCCTGGCTGACCACCATCACCGACGCCCCCGGGGACCATCCGCGCGAACTGCTGTGGCCGGTCACCGAACCCCGCCCCGTCGGTCCGGTCGACTGGAGACCCGGCTCCCTCACCGACGCCGTGTGGATGGACACGGTCGCCTCGACCGTCGCCCGCATCCGGTCCGGCGAACTCGACAAGGCCGTCCTGGCGCGCGACGCCCACGCCGAGGCCCACTCCCCCATCGACGTACGCGTCCTCCTGGAGCGGCTGCGCACCCGCTTCCCCGGCTGCTTCACCTTCTCCGTCGCCGGCATGGTCGGCGCCACGCCCGAACTCCTCCTGCGACTGGAGGGGGACGAGTTCACCTCTCTGGTCCTGGCCGGGACCCGCCCCCGAGGCGTGGACGAGGAGGACGACCACCGTCTGGGGCGGGAGATGATGTCCTCCGCCAAGGACGTGGAGGAGCACGGCCTGGCCGTGGACTCCCTGCGCGCCGCCATGGAGCCCCTCACCGAGGAGCTCACCGTTCCGGCCTGGCCGCACCTGCTCAAACTCGCCAACGTCCAGCACCTGGCCACTCGGGCCCACGCGCGTATGTCCCCCGGGGTCGGAGCCCTGGAGGCGGTGGCCGCCCTGCACCCCACCGCCGCCGTGGGAGGGACCCCCACCGAGACCGCCATGCGATTGATCGCCGAGGTCGAGGGCATGGACCGGGGCGGCTACGCGGGCCCCGTCGGATGGGTCGACGGCGCGGGCAACGCCGAATGGGGCATCGCCCTGCGCGGTGCCCACGTGGAGGGCTCCCGGGCACGTCTGTACGCGGGCTGCGGGATCGTGGCCGGTTCGGACCCCGCCTCCGAGCTCGCCGAGACCGAGTCCAAGTTCCGGGTGATGCGCGAGGCCCTCACCGACCCCGAAACCTGAGACCCGCGCTCGGGCACGCGGTTCACACGCGTGAAACACGAGCACGACAGAATTCGGACATGAACGTCGAAAGCATCCCCTGGGACCATCCCGAGGCGTCCGCGCTGCGCGAAGGGCAGCGTCGGGAGATCGCCGTCCGCTACGGCACCCCCGACTCCGAAGCGGGCACCCCTCCCTCCGCCGCCGACATCACCGTGTTCGTGGTGGTGCGGGACGAGGACGGCACCGCCGTGGGCTGCGGAGGCCTGCGCGACCTGGGCGACGGTTCGGGTGAGCTCAAACGGATGTTCGTGCTGCCGGAGCGTCGAGGGAGCGGGGCCGCCCCCGCCCTCCTGCGCGACCTGGAGGGCCGGGCCCGCGAGTTCGGCTGGAGACGGCTGCTCCTGGAGACCGGAGACCGGCAGCCGGACGCGGTGCGCTTCTACACCCGGGAGGGCTACTCTCCCGTCCCCGCCTTCGGCTCCTACGCGGACGCGCCCGGCTGCCTGTGCTTCGGGCGGGACCTCTGACACGAACCGGCCCCGGTCCTCCCCCACGACGGAGGGACCGGGGCCGGTGGTCTCGGCTCGGGAACGGATCCCGAGGCGAAGGATCAGGTGCCGACGTCGCGGCCGCCCTTGTGCCAGGCGCACACCACCGAAGGACGCGGGAAGTCCCCGTCGGGCCAGAGGCTGGTCGGCTCCTCGGCCGTACCGTTCTCGCCCGGGTGCTGCGGCGCGAGGAAGACCGTCTTCTGGTCCTTCGTGACCAGCGGGCCGCAGGTCTCCGCCTCGACCGGGACGGTCGCGAAGGTCCGCAGCTCACCGCGGAAACGACCCTCCACCGGGACCACGTGCAGGGAGTCGTTCATCCCCAGGCTGCCCGGCTGACCGTCGGTGGAGATCCACAGGTTGCCGTGCTTGTCGAAGGTCAGGTTGTCGGGCGCCGAGATCGGCATGACCTTCGACTTGTCGAAGCCCGCGTAGTAGGTGCTGTCGTCCTCGGGGTCGCCGCACACGATCGGGACGATCCAGGAGAACGTGGTGGCCGCCGAGTCGGCGCCGTCCTCGATGATCTCCAGGATGTGGCCGTACTTGTTGGGGCCCCGCGGGTTCGGCTCGTCGGCCTGGCCCGGCTCGCGCGCGCTGTTGTTGGTCAGGGCGCAGTAGACCTTGCCGGTGACCGGGCTCGGCTCGAAGTCCTCGGGACGGTCCATCTTGGTGGCGCCGACCTTGTCGGCCGCCAGACGGGTGTGGATCAGCACCTCGGCGACGGAGAAGCCCTCGACGAAGCTCTCGGTGTCGGAGCACAGCGGCAGCCACTCGCCGGTGCCGTCGAACTCGCCGTCGGAGGGCAGGGCGCCGGTGCCGTCGATCTCCTCCGCGGGGCTGTTGCCCTCCAGGCGGGCCACGTAGAGCGTGCCGGTGTCCAGCAGCGTCATGTTGTGCTTGTGGGAGCCCTCGACGTACTTCTTGGCGCTGACGAACTTGTAGATGTAGTCGAAGCGCTCGTCATCGCCCATGTAGGCGGCCACCCGGCCGTCCTCGGTGAGGTTGACGTTGGCGCCCTCGTGCTTGAAACGGCCCAGCATCGTGCGCTTGACCGGGGTGGAGTCCGGGTCGTGCGGGTCGATCTCCACGATGTAGCCGAAGCGGTTCACCTCGTTGGGGTGTCTGGCCAGGTCGAAACGCTCGTCGACCCGATCCCAGCGGCGACCCGAGTACCCGGTGGACAGCCCGTAACGGGAGGTCGCCTCGTTGTCGGGGGCGCCCACGAAGTACTGGTGGAAGTTCTCCTCACCGCTGAGGACGGTGCCCCAGGGCGTCATACCGCCGGCGCAGTTGTTGATCGTGCCCCGGGCCAGGACGCCCTCGGGGTCGGCCTCGGTGCGCAGCAGTTCGTGGCCTGCCGCCGGGCCGGCGATCCGGAAGGGGGTGTCGGCGGTGATGCGGCGGTTGAAGGGTCGCTCGCCCTCGGTCACGAGCCTCCACTGCCCGGTGCCGCCGACGCGCTCCAACTCGACGATCGAACCGCCGTGGGCGGCCATGGCCACCCGGATCCATTCGAGGTCGGCCTCGGCGCCGCCGGAGTATCCGGCGAACATCAGCTCCTCGTTGGTGTACTCGTGGTTGACCCACAGCAGGCCGCGCTCGTCGTCGAGCGTGAAGAAGCCGACGTAGTCGCAGTTGTAGCCGAACTGCTTCGCCTGCGCCTCGGCCGTCTGGTTCTCGAAGTCGAACTCGGGGGCGTCGGGCAGGACGGGGTCGCCCCAACGGACGATGACGTGGTGGTCGTAGCCCTCGGGGACGCTCACCTCGTCCCGGTTGTTGGGCAGGACGTTCTTGAAGGTGGGGCGAGGTGAGGGGTGGGGGCGTCCGGGACCTCTGTCCGCCGCCGCCGGGCTCAGCGCCGCCAACCCCAGGGCTCCGGCACCACCGCCGACCAGGGCGCCCTTGAGGGCGCTACGGCGGGAGAGCACCCCCTGGAAGATGTCGCCGAAGTAGGCGTTGTCGCTCTTGTTCGGCTCGGGGTGGAAGCAGGCGTTGCCGCAGCGGTACAGGCAGGTCTTCGCGGATCGACCACCGCCGACGCCGCCGATCAGGGGCAGCATCCGACGACGGGGCGCGGATTCGGGCACGCGTTCTCCTCGGGAATCGTGTCTGCTCCGCACCTTCCCGAGGGGGCTGCGGGGCTCCGCTCGGGGGGGCACGGAGTAGTGCGGGCAGTGGGGTCCTGCCGGTCGATCTCGACCTTGGCCGAGATTCCACACGCTCGGGTGAAACCGGGGTGAACTCACCCTCAACTCCCGCGCACGACTGTGGTGATCGCACGCTGAGCGGTCACACGAACACGTACCGTCGGACCTCTTGGTGATCCTCGCCTACCCCACCGCGCACTTCCACAAGCCTCGCCCAGGTGAGGCCGGGTGTTTTCGAGGAGAGGGTCGGAGCCCCCGTGCCGTAGGGCCCCGAACGCCTCCGGAGACCGATGTCCCGAAAGACGTCACCGACCTCGCGCTCGTCCGTCACGATCTCGAGGAGGGTCGTACAGCCGCCCCAGCAGAGCCCCCTGTCCGGACTGCAACACGTGCCCGGCGGACAGGGGGATCCAGAGGCATTCGAAGCGGGTCGGCTCCCCCACCCCGTCGTGCTCCTCGAACGAGGTCCACCGCTCGGGGACCGGGCCGTCCACCTCCATGTGGAAGACGTGACGCCGCTGGACCTCGAATCGATAGGGGGTGATGTCGTACTCGACCACCCCGAGCGGGCGTACGACGCGCAGCCCGGTCAGCCCGGTCTCCTCCCGTCCCTCGCACAGCGCTGCGGCCTCGGGCGTCTCTCCGGGACGTACGCTCCCCGCCGGAACCTGGAGCCCCACCTCCTCGGGGGAGGCGTCCACGTGCCGGAACACCAGCAGCCGTCCGTCGCGCACCACGTAGCACAACGCCTTGTCCCGTACCTCGCGCACATCGCTCATCCCGCCGTCCCGCCCTTCCGGCGCTCCGCCGGTTCCCTCACGGCCTCGCCGGGGAACATCCACCGGTACCGAATCCGACCCCGATGGGAGAATCCTCGGAAAAGCACCCGGCGGAGCGAGGGAAATGACTAGATTGAGCGCTGAGAACGATCCGTCGACCGAAGGCAGTCGCATGTCCGCTCCGACAGTGGCCGAGCAGCAAGCGTCAGAGTTCGACGACCGCGTGGTCCTCCCCATGCCACCGCAGGACGGCTTCACCGCCGACGACCTCGACCGCATCCCGGATCTTCCGCCGCACACCGAACTCATCGACGGAAACCTGGTACTGGTGAGCCCGCAGAAACTCTTCCACATGCTCGTCCTCGAACTCTTGGGGGACTCACTGAAGGCCCAGGCCCCCGAGGGCCTTCGGGTGGCGAGAGAGTTCTCGATCAGGCTCGGCGCGCGGCAGCGGCCGGAACCGGACCTGATGCTCGTCCATGCGGACGCCTTCAGGGAACTGGCCCAGACCTGGTTCGCCCCGGAGGCGGTGGAGTTGGCGGTCGAGATCGTCTCCCCGGAATCGGAGGTCCGGGACCGGGAGCGCAAACCCCAGCTCTACGCTCGTGCGGGTATCCGTTTCTTCTGGAGGGTGGAGCAGGACGGGGACGACGCCGTGCTCTACGAGTACGAGAAGGATCCCGCCAGTCCTTCCGGTGACTACGGCAAGCCGACCGTCCACCGCGAGACGCTCAAGACCTCGGTCCCGGTGAGGATGGAAGTGGATCTCACGAACATCCTGCGCCGCTGACCGAACGCCATCACCGGAACGGCGCTCGGGGGTACCCCGGTGACGGGGCGCGGGGCCGTGGGGACGGCCCCGCGGGAGAGCCTCAGGCGAGGGAGGCGACGGCCTCGTCGACGGCGTCCTGGAGGCGCCTGCGCCACGAGGCGCTGCCCGACCTGGTCGTGCGCACCTCGACGATCCGCAGGCCCTCGCCCAGGAGGGCCTTGGGTAGATCGGTGGCCCATTCCACCCGGGTGTAGGGCAGATCGGCCACGGCGGCGACCCGCTCCATCGACACCCCGTGCGGGGTGCCGAAGACGCGTTCGAAGTCCGGGTGGCCGGCCTGTTCCAGACCGGAGAAGATCCCGCCGCCGTCGTTGTTGACCACCACGATCGCCAGATCGGGTCGGGGCTCGCCCGGGCCGATGATCAGCCCGTTCTGGTCGTGCAGCATCGCCAGGTCGCCGAGCAGGGCGTAGGCGCGGCCCTCGCTCTCGCTCCGGTGGGCCATGGCCGCGCCGATCGCCGTGGAGACGGTCCCGTCGATCCCGCTCACACCCCGGTTGCCCACCAGACGCACGCCGCAGCGGGCCCGCATGGTGGCGTCCAGGTCTCGGATGGGCATGCTCGACCCGGCGAACAGCAGGGAACCGGTCGGCAGTTGAGCGGCCAGGTCCCGCGCCAGTCGCGGTTCGGAGAGCCCGTCCTCGGAGTCGAGCACCCCGTCCACGGCCCGGCGCGCCGCGGCCTCGGCGCGCTCCCAGGAGCGCGACCAGTCGGTGCGGACCGGGTTCTCCCAGTCCGCCTCCGTGGGCGGGGCCACCGCGGACACCACGTCGGTGGCGGTGCGGGCGGGGTCGGAGAAGGCGTTGGCCAGGCTCGCATCGGGGTCGCCGACGGAACCGGCCGTGACCACCACGTGGCGTTCGGCGCCGCGCAGGAAGGCCAGGATCTGCCGGGAGAGGTTGGGGCGGCCCACGCTCACCACGAGCTCGGGGACGTGCGCCTCGGCGAAGCCCGGCGCGGCCAGAAGCTGCCGGTAGGTGGAGATCGCTCCCCCGCGTCGCGCGTTGGAGGTGGGCTCGGCCAGCAGGGGCCATCCGGTCAGCTCGGACAGGGCGAGGAAGGGCGCCGGGTCGTAGTCGCCGTCACCGCAGACGATGACCCCGCGCTCCACGAGGGGAAGGCGGTAGGGGGCGGGTTCGGAACGGGGTCCGGGGCGTCCGATCCACGGGCCGCCGTCGGACCGCCCGTCCAGGGGCGCCGTCCATTCGGGGCCGTCGCCGGAGGACTGGTCGGGGGTGAGGGGGTCGCGGAAGGCCACGTTGAGATGGACCGGTCCGGGGCGCCCGCCCAGCGCCGAACCCCAGGCGCGGCAGACCAGGGAGCGCCAGTAGGCGACCATCCCCGGAGCGGGGTCGGGGGTGCCGACCTCGGCGAACATGCGCACGGCCCCGCCGTAGAGACCGATCTGGTCGACGGTCTGGTTGGCGCCGGTACGGCGCAGTTCCGGGGGCCGGTCCGCGGTCAGGACCAGCAGGGGCACCCCGCTCTCGTCGGCCTCCATCACGGCCGGATGGAAATTGGCGGCGGCGGTGCCGGAGGTGCACACGATCGCCACCGGGCGGCGGGAGACCCGGGCCATGCCCAGGGCGAGGAAGGAGGCGGATCGCTCGTCCACCCGCACATGGACCCGGATCCCGGGGTGTGCGACCAGGGCCAGCGCCAGGGGGGTCGAGCGCGACCCGGGCGCGATGACGGCCTCGGCCAGCCCGCAGCGGGCCAGTTCGTCGACGAGGACCCGCGCCAGGGCGGTAGACGGATTCATCCAGAGTCTTTCGTTCGTCACGGTGTTCACCAAGTATCGCCGTGCGGCCCCACCGCATCGCACGACGCCTCCTCGCTCCGGCGGCCGCGCTCCAGAACGCGCGCGAGACACCGAAGCCCCCCTCCAGTGAACCCCGTTCGGTCGTCATCGGCGACCGAACGGGGTTGTGATCTCTTGCCCATCCCGTCTCATCCCGCCACGGGCCATGATCGTCGTCACGGTTCGGGCGGGCCGCCCCGAGCGCCGTCTCAGGCGTTCGCGGCCTCCGCCGCGGCCGCGGCGCGCGCGAGCCAGGGGGCGGCGTCGATCTCGACCGCCTCCAGGGAACGCTCGTCGACCTCGACCCGTCGGACCGGCAGATATCCGTCGACCGGGGTCAGCGGTTCCGCCGCCACGTCGGCGGTCAGCATCTGCATGGTCGCGAGCCCGCAGGCGTAGGGGAGCTCAGGCAGCGCGGCGGCCAGGGCCACGCCCGCCGCCAGGCCCACGGAGCTCTCCACGGCGCTGGAGACCACGACCGGGAGTCCGCAGGCCTCGGCCACCCGGAGGGCGGCGCGTACGCCGCCCAGAGGCTGCACCTTGAGCACGACGATGTCGGCGGCCTCGGCCGCGCGCACCCTCAGCGGATCCTCGGCGCGCCGGATCGACTCGTCGGCGGCCACCGGGACGTCCACACGTCGGCGGACCTCGCCCAGTTCCTCCAGGGTCGCGGAGGGCTGCTCGACGTACTCCAGGTCGAACCGGTCGAGTTCGCGGATCATCCGCACCGCGGTGTCCACGTCCCAGGCGCCGTTGGCGTCGACCCGGATCCGGCCCCCGGGACCGATCGCGGCACGCACGGCCTCGACCCGGTCGACGTCCTCACGCCGGTCCCGGCCCTTCTCGGCGACCTTGACCTTGGCCGTGGCGCATCCCCCGGAGGCCACGATCTCGGTGGCCCGTTCGGGGCCGACGGCGGGCACGGTGACGTTGACCGGGATCCGCTCGCGCAGCGGTTCCGGCCACCCCTGGTGGGCCGCCTCAAGACAGGCGGTCCACCAGCGGGAGGACTCGCGCGGACCGTACTCGGCGAAAGGCGAGAACTCGCCCCACCCGGCGGGACCGCGCACCAGCAGCCCCTCGCGCACGGTGATGCCGCGGAAGCGGTTACGCAGGCCGATCGCGAAGGCCCGCCCCTCGGCGGACCCCCGCTCCGGGTCGAGGCGTTCCTCGGCGGTCACGGGCGACGCGGGAACTTGTCGAACTCCGGACGACGCTTCTCCTTGAAGGCGTCCCGCCCCTCCTGGGCCTCCTCGCTCATGTAGTAGAGCATGGTGGCGTCACCGGCGAACTGCTGCATACCGGCGGCCCCGTCGCTGACGGAGTTGATCGCGCCCTTGAGCATGCGCAGCGCCAGCGGCGACTTCTCCAGGAGCTCACGCGCCCACTGGACGGTCTCCTTCTCCAGGTCGGCCAGGGGCACCACGGTGTTGATCATGCCCATGTCCAGCGCCTCCTGAGCGCTGTACTGGCGGCACAGGTACCAGATCTCGCGGGCCTTCTTCAGGCCGACGGTCTCGGCCAGCAGCCAGGAGCCGTAGCCGCCGTCGAAGGAGCCGACCTTGGGGCCGGTCTGGCCGAACTTGGCGTTGTCGGCCGCGATCGTCAGGTCGCAGCAGACCTGGAGGACGTTGCCGCCGCCGATGGACCAGCCGGCGACCATGCAGATCACGGGCTTGGGCAGGCGACGGATCTGCACCTGGAGGTCGAGGACGTTGAGGCGGCCGATGCCCTGGCGGGCCACGGCGTCGTCGCCGATGTAGCCGTCGTCGCCACGGATCTTCTGGTCGCCACCGGAGCAGAACGCCTGGTCACCGGCGCCGGTGAAGATGATCACACCGACCTCGGAGTCATCGCGCGCGATGTTGAACGCCTGCTGGAGTTCGAACAGGGTCTGCGGCCGGAAGGCGTTGTGCCGCTCAGGGCGATTGATCGTGATCTTGGCGATGCCCTCCGCGGTCTCGTAGATGATGTCGGAATACTCGCCCGACCGCTGCCAGTCGATCACGCTGCTCACGGCTACTACTTCTCCTCACGCGGACTTCAGGGGACGACCCGGACACGAAACGGCCCGAAGACCTCCGCGTCCAAGTGTCGACCCTACGCATTCTGCCAGGCGGGCCGGGACCAACGGCACGCGCCCGACCCTCGGACGTCGCGCGGCCCGACCCGAAGGGTCTCGGTCACGCGCGACGCGTCGTCACGCGGCGGATCCGTCATCCTTCCACCGGGCGTACCCTGGGGCACCGTGGCAGCAGCAGCGAGTGAACACCGGTCCCCTTCCTCTTCCTCCCTCGAAGGAGCGCGTCCCCTTCAGGCGGTACGCGGTATGTCCCCGAAGGCTCTGAACCGCCTGCTCGCCGAGGCTCTGGAGGGCACGGGGCCGGCTCTGCTGCCGATCCCCGACGGCACCCCCGACGCCCGGGTCCGAGGGCTCCTGGAGGCGATGCGTCCCTCCTCCCTGCGCACTCCGGACGGTGTGGTCCCGCTCGCCGACGCCCTTCCCGTGGGCGACGACGCCGCGCTGGTCGTCACCACCTCCGGGTCCACCGGCACGCCCAAGGGGGTGGAGCTGTCGGCCGGGGCCCTCACCGCCTCGGCGCGCGCCTCCCTGGACCGGATCGGCGCGAAGGACGGGGACACCTGGTTGTGCGTCCTTCCGGCCGGTCACATCTCCGGGATCCAGGTCATGGTCCGGGCCCTGGTCGGGGGGACGGAGGCGGTGCACGCGCGTTTCGACACCGACACCTTCCCCGGCCTCGTCGAGGCCTCCCCCACCCATGTCTCCCTGGTCCCCACCCAGTTGCGCAGGCTTCTGTCCGCCGGTGTCGACCTGTCCGGTCTCGGGGCGATCCTGCTGGGCGGAGCGGCGGCCGAACCGGAGCTGTTGGAGCGGGCCCGTTCGGCGGGCGGGCGTGTGTTCACCACCTACGGCATGAGCGAGACCTGTGGTGGTTGCGTCTACGACGGCGTCCCCTTGGACGGTGTACGGATCCAGGTCGACTCCGAGACACCCGGTGAGCCCGGCCGTGTCCTGATCGGCGGCCCCACCCTGCTCACCGACTACCGCCTGCCTCCGGGCGTGGCCCCGGATCCCGGCGCTCTGAGCGACGGTTCCTCCGGTCCGCGTCTTCTGCGCACCAACGACCTGGGGCGGCTCGACGAGGAGGGGCGGCTGCGGATCCTGGGCCGGATGGACGAGGTGATCAACACCGGCGGCCACAAGGTCGTGCCGGGGCCGGTCTCCGAGATCCTGTCGGGGCATCCGAAGGTGGCCGAGGTCGTGGTCGTGGGTCGCCCCGACCCGGAGTGGGGCGAGCGGGTCAGCGCCGTCGTGGTCCCCGTGGACCCTGCCGACCCGCCGGTGTTGACCGAACTTCGGGACATGGTGCGCGCGCACCTGCCCTCCTACGCGGCGCCGCGGGAGTTGGACCTGCGTCCGGAGCTTCCGATGCTCGCCTCCGGAAAACCGGATCTGCTCTCTCTTCGCGCCTCCTCCTGAGAGGTCCGTCCCTCCACCACCTCGTGTTCGTCCTCGGGGAAGGGCCTGCCGCCCCCCTCTCCCGGGCTCTCGATAACGGCCCGGACGAAGCGGGGTTACCGGTGTGGACCGAACCCATGGGACCCTGGCCGCGGCGGGTGTCGTTCCCGATGGCGCGAACACCCGCCGACACGGGACCGTCCGGGGGCCGAACACGCCCCCGGCCTCCTTTCGACCACGGTCGCTCCCGGACCGGTCCGAAAAGGCGGGGAACTTCCCAAAGCTCCCTGACGTCTACCCGAGTACCCGGTTCCTTCGGCCCCCGCCCAGAGGAGGTCCGCAGTTGGCGACAGTCATGGTTCCACCCGTCCACGTACGCGCGGCCTCTCGAACGCCCGGGCGGCCTCGGGTCGAACGTTCGGAACACCGGCGCGGAGTCGTCTCCTTTACCCGCACGACCCCGCTCACCGCCACTCACGGAGCAGTGATCTATGCCACCCTCTCCGATATCCAATCGAGACAGGGAACATTTGACTCGCCGACACGTTGGACATATTGGCGCGTCCAGCCGGCGGTGACCCTCCGCCACGTGCCACACGTCTTGGAAGGGAGGGAGGTGCCCCGATGACGAGCACTACCCTGGCGGCCTCCGGCCGAACGGTCGAGGCCGACGACGGAACCGCTCAGAACCCGGCCCCCGAGGCCCACGCGGCCCTGTCCGACCTGCTCGCCCAGGGACGTGCTCAGGGACATCTGTCCCTCCCCGAACTACGTACCGCTCTCACCGCGGCCGGAGTCACCTCCAGTGACGGCCGCTCCATCCTGCGTGAACTCACCGAGAACGGGGTCCGACTCGCCGACGGGGGCGAGGATTCCGCGAAGGTGGCCGACCCTGACGCCGAGGACGACGTGCTGGAAAACACTCTCATCGCGACGGTGCCCGACACCGACGAGGCACCCAAGGCCGCATCCGGCAAGGTCGCGACGCGCAAGAAGACCGCCTCCCCACGGAGGAAGGCCCGCTCCACGCGCCGCACCAAGAAGACCGAGACCACCCAGGCCACCACCGACCCGGAGACCGGTGAGGCCGACCTCGACGACCAGTCACCCGCCATGGGCGACTCGGTCCACACCTACCTCAAGGCGATCGGACGTCGCCAGCTGCTCACCGCCGAGCAGGAGGTCGACCTGGCCAAGCGTGTGGAGGCCGGACTCTACGCCGAGTACCGCCTGGGTCTGCACGGCGAGATCGACGAGTCCGTCCCCATGGCCGACGTCGAGCGCGAGGAGCTCGAGTGGGTGGCCGAGGACGGTCGCAAGGCCAAGTCCCACATGCTGGAGGCCAACCTCCGCCTGGTCGTGTCCGTGGCCAAGAAGTACAGCGACCGGGGGATGTCCCTGCTGGACGTGGTCCAGGAGGGCAACCTGGGGCTGATCCGCGCGGTCGAGAAGTTCGACTACACCAAGGGCTTCAAGTTCTCCACATACGCCATGTGGTGGATCCGTCAGGCCATCCAGCGAGGGTTCGCCGACTCCGCGCGCACCATCCGTCTCCCCGTGCACGTGCTGGAGCTGCTCAGCAAGGTGAGCAGGCTGGAGCGCGACATGCACCAGGCGCTGGGCCGTGAGCCCACGCCGGAGGAGCTGGCGCTGGAGCTGGACAAGACCCCGGCCCAGATCGAGGAGCTGCTGCGGGTCACCCGTCAGCCCATCAGCCTCGACTCGACGATCGGCGAGGACGGCGAGACCCGTATCGGCGACCTGATCGAGGACGTGGACGCCTCGGAGGCCTCCGAGGTGGTCGACCGTCAGCTCATGGCGGACCAGCTCCGTAACGCGCTGTCCGACCTGGAGCCGCGCGAGGCGACCATCATGTCGCTGCGGTTCGGACTGATGGACGGGCGTCCGCGCACCCTGGACGAGATCGGCAAGCACCTGGGGCTGACCCGCGAGCGGATCCGGCAGCTGGAGAAGCAGTCGCTGTCCAAGCTGCGTCACCCGAGCCGGGCCCAGCAGCTGCTGGACTTCGCCAGCTAGAAGAGTACGACGCGTTCGGAGCCGCTCTCCCTCGGGAGGGCGGCTCCGTCGTCTTCGGAGCGCCCTCGTGCGCCCTCCCGTATCGGGGTTCCCCCGATCTTCCCCCGGGTTCCGCCGAAGGCCTCCCCCTTGCCCGGATTCCGGTGGAATGATGGTCCGATGACCAAAGATCCCGGTACCAACAGGGACGAGATCGCCGCCGCCCTGCGCGCGGGCCGTGAGCTGGGCCCCGAGTACGACGACGCGATCGCCGCCTCCCTCGTCGAACGTGTCGACGATTCCATCGACGAGCGCATCCGACACCATGTGGAACGCCGTATGGGCGAGGATCGGGGCCGTCGAGGGCTGCCCTCCAACAACGTGCGTATGGTCCTGTCACTGGTGTGCCTGGGCGTCAGCATCCCCCTGACCGCCATGTCCGCCGCGATGATCGGGGTGGGCGGCGTGTTCGTCACCTGGCTGGGGCTGATCGTCTTCTACCTGGTCTCGATCACGGGGCTGCGTCGCTGAGAGCCCCTCCCCCGGCCACACGCGAGAAGGCGGGGCGGGACCGATGTCGGTCCCGCCCCGCCTGCTCGTCGTCCTCAGAAGCCGCAGGCCGCCAGGATCGTGTCATGGGTGTCGGCGGTCCAGGTCAGGGCGTCGGCCAGACCGGCCTCGTCGCCTTGGTCCAGCTCGTCGAGGATCGCGTAGACGGCGTCCGCGCGCTCGGCGGCGTCGGCCTCCAGACTCCCCCTGGCCGCCTCCTCCAGACGTTCCACGTCCGCCAGGTGGGCCTCCAGTTCCTCGGCGTGCTGGTCCTGGTAGGGCACGCCGTCCACCAGCAGGTCCTGCTCGATGCTGGAGGCCGCCATGTCGACGGCGCTGATGTTGCTCTGGATGTCGGCGCAGGCCGCCTCGATCTCGGCCTTGTTCCCGGAACAGGCGGTCAGCAGCAGGGGAAGCGCCAGCGCGCCCGCGGTGAGGGCGAGGGCACGGGCGGGGGTTCGAGGGTGGGACACGGGTGAAGCTCGTTCCTTCTCGTGGTTCTACAGGGGGACGGCCCTGGGGCCGGAGAGGGGAAGGGGAAGAAAGATGGGGACGGGGGATCAGAGGAGGAAGAGGGCGAAAAGCCCGAACACTCCCGCGATGACGACGATCGCCGCGACGAAGACACAGCCCAGGACCGCGCCCACTCCCCCGGTGCGCGGGGAGAAGCGGGGACCGTCGTGGTAGTGATGCCGGTGTTCCTGGTGGTGGTAACGGTTCCGGCGTCCCGACGAGGACGGGGGAACGTACGAGCGCCCCGTCCCCCTCGACCTTCCGGAGGACCGCGCGGGGCGTCCGCTCCGCGAGTTGAAACCGCCACCGGGGCGGGACGCGCCGCCCCCGGAGGAGAAGCCGCCCGACCGGGAGGAACCACCGCGCCCACCACCGCGCGAGGAGAAACCTCCACCCTTCCGGGAGGCGCCGCCACCCGATCGCCCGCCACCCGATCGTCCTCCGCCGGAACGTCCGCCCGACGAACGTCCTCCGCCGGATCTCCTACTCATCGGAGCCTCCTTGGGGTTGTCGTTCGAAGCCGCCGAGGAGACGGCCCTCCGACCATAACGGGACGGATCGACCTCTCGGATCACCGGAGTCACAGCCGGCCACTTGAGGCCGACTTCGACGTGGGAGGGAACCGACGAGGCCCCTCCCGCGTCCGGGGGTCCGTCCGCGGAAGGGGCCCGTGGCCGGCGGGGTCATCCCTCCAGCGCGGCCCGCAGGATCTCGACGGCCTCCTCGTGGTCCAACCCCACCCGGTTGATGACCTCGGCGTACTCTCTGGCCGAGGCCAGGGCCTCGGCGCGTTGGTCGTCGCCCGCCGCGGCGATGAAGGTCCCCGAGCGCCCTCGGGTCTCCACCACCCCGGCCTGTTCGAGCTCACGGTAGGCGCGGGCGACGGTGTTCACCGCCACCGAGAGCCGGCCCGCCAGGGCCCGGACGGTCGGCAGCCGGTAGCCGACCGGCAGCTCGCCGTTGGCCGCCGCGATCGCGACCAGAGCCCTGATCTGTTCGTAGGGCGGTACCTTCGACGTTGGATCGATGCGGATGAACTCCGCCATGCCCTTCTTCGCTCCCCACGTGGCTCGCCTGTCTACGCTCCGGAATCGATCCGGACGCCTCACCAACCTATCGTCCGCCGTTCGACCCTAGGTCGCGCTTTTGTGGATCATTCCTCCCGCGCCGTCACCCGCCACCACCCTCAACGGTCGCGCTGACGCGCGCGGTGTTTCACGCGGGGCCGGGCTTCCTCTCGCGGCGCCGACGTCGCTCGGACAGCCGAACCCGGGCGGGCCCCCGCTGTGCGATTCTGCGGAGCCTGCGTAGCAGGGCACAGTAGGGGAACTCTCGCTCGTCGTCCGGCGAGAGATCGCCCGGCGGCCGCTCGCCACGGATCGGCTCCGCCGATGCCCAACGAAAGCATCCACAAAAACACTCCCTAGGGCGTGTCCACGACGGACGAGCCCCACGACCGCGGGTCGTGGGGCTCGTGTCACCGGTGATCAGGCCACGGGACGGGGCACTCCCTGGATGCCGTGCAGGCGGTGGGTCTCCCGCGCGGTCAGCAGACGCTCGGCGACCCCGGTCGCCTGCTTGACCCGGGGGTGGGCCAGGCGCTTACGGCGCTGGATCCGGTCCATGTAGCCCTTCGGGCCGACCAGGACCCGCTCGTGGGCGTAGGCGGCGCGCATGGCCTCGGTGAGCAGCGTGTCCAGAGCCACCCCGAGTTCGTGGAGTTCCTCCGCCGGGGCGCCTCCGTCCCGGGCGGTGTCCAGGGCGTCCTCGGCGGCCGCCACCTCCGCGAGGAGCCCGGGAAGACGGTCGGCCGCCTCCCGGTCGTGCGCGAGCCTCTCCTCGGCCCGGGCCCTGGTCTCCTTGGCGACTCCCATCGCGTTCTCCTTCGGTCGTCACATCAGCCGTGTGGGGCCACTCTAGACATGACGGGGATCACTTTCCTCCCTCCGCCGAGATCGACACCTTAGGGAGATCCGAGCCTTGGTGGGGCGGGTCGATGGTGGTGTTCTCCGTGTGGAACTGTCACCTTACTTAGTAGATCCAGCCCCTCCCCTTGGAAGGACCCATGCGAAGCAGGAACAACGCGGGACTCAACCGTGAACGCATCATCGTGGAGGCCCTGCACATCATCGAAGGGCGTGGGCTGGGCGGCCTGTCCATGCGGCGGCTGGGCGACGCCCTGGAGGTGGAGGCCATGGCCGTCTACCACCACTTCCCGAAGGGGAAGGAGCAGCTCTTCAACGCCATCGCCGCCTACGTCACCACCGCGCGCGTGGTCAACGGCCTCTCCGAGGACGAGGGCCCCGAGGACGAGGAGCTCCCGGCCGCGGGCACCTCGGAGGAGGACGTCGAGAGGATCGAGGAACTCCCCTGGGAACAGAGGATCACCCTGTGGGCCGAGGGGTACCGCGCCCGGCTGCTGACCTATTCGGGCGCGCTGTCCCTGCTCATGCACCGCGCCCCGCGCACCCTCGCCGAACGCAGGACCGCCGCCCTCCTGGACGGCGCCCTTCTCGACGCGGGCCTGACCGGAGGGGACGTGGCCGCGACCCGGGACGCGCTCTTGGGATATTGCCTGGGGTCCGTGGGACATCAGGTGCGTCACGCGGGCCGTGAGGACGCCCCGAGCGAGGACGAGGCCCTGTCCCGTTTCCGTTTCGGGCTGCGCGCGCTCCTTCGCGGGGCGACCTCCTGACGTCCCCCTTCAGCCCTCGCTCCCGGCCCGGGCCCGTTCCGCGCGCAGGCGGCGGGCCTCGTCCGGGTCCAGGACCGGGGCCGCGGTGAGGAGTCGACGAGTGTAGTCGCTCCGCGGGTTCTCGTAGATGCCGTCGCTGTCGCCCATCTCGACGACCTCGCCCTTGCACATCACCGCGACCCGGTCGCTGACCTGGCGCACCACCGCC
Source organism: Nocardiopsis alba DSM 43377 (assembly GCF_000341225.1). Lineage (GTDB taxonomy): Bacteria > Actinomycetota > Actinomycetes > Streptosporangiales > Streptosporangiaceae > Nocardiopsis > Nocardiopsis alba. Next base: position 457 of record NZ_ANAC01000014.1, on the reverse strand, counting down.
AGGTCGTGGGCCACGAAGATGTAGGTCAGACCGAAGTCGTCCTGCAACTCCGACAGCAACCGCAGCACCTGGTCCTGCGTGGACACGTCCAGCGCCGAGACCGGCTCGTCGCAGATGATCAGCTTCGGCTTGAGGATCAACGCCCGGGCGATCGCGATCCGCTGCCGCTGACCACCCGAGAACGCGTGCGGGAACCGGTTGTAGTGATCGGGTTCGAGCCCGACCCGCTCCAACAGTTCCTGGACCCGGACCCGGTTGCGCCTGCCATCGCGCTCGCCCTGGACCTTCAGGGCGGTGCCGATGCTCTGGCCGATGGTCAGACGCGGGTTGAGCGAGGAGTAGGGGTTCTGGAACACCATCTGCACCTCGTTGCGCAGAGGACGCATGCGGCGGTCGGACAGGTGGGTGATGTCCTGGCCCTCGAACTCCACGGTGCCCTCGGTGGGCTCCAGCAGCC